>DJHM01000061.1:146959-218481 GCA_002433075.1 Latescibacteria bacterium UBA6620 | reverse complement strand
CCGGAGTCTCTATGAAAGCCCGACCCGACAACGCCCGTCGTAACATCCTTCCTTCCACCGGCATCCGCATTCCGGTCGCCGAGATGGAGTCGTTTATCCGGGACCTCTTCAAGTCCGCGGGAATGTCCGATGACCGAGCCACCCATATGGGTGTGACGCTGACGGCGAACGATCTTCGGTGCGTTTACAGCCACGGGACATCGCAGGCGTGCGCCTACGTTCCTCAGATTCGCGAGGGGAAAGCGAACCCGAACCCGGAGGTGTCGGTCGAAACGGAGTCGCCAGCGACGGCCGTTGTGGACGGCGATGGAGGATTGGGCTACTTCGCGGCTCATCGCGGAACGGAGGTGGCAATAAAGAAAGCGCTGGAGGCGGGTTCGGCGACGGTGACGACGCGGAATCATTTTCACTTCGGGGCGGCTGGGATCTATTCGCGGATGGCCCTTCCCCACGACTGTATCGGATTGGCGCTCTCCTCGCATCGGTATCGCCCGAAACCCGACGCGACGGTGATGAGCGCGTCAGGAGGTTCGCCGATGAGTATCGCCATTCCGACAGGGGACCAGCCGCCGCTTGTGCTCGATATGTCGGCCTCGTTTCTCCGTCATGAGGACGAGCTCATGGGAATGTTCCCGACAGTGTTCTTCAAAGCGCTGGGCCTCGGGAGCGTCTTTCAGGTCCTGGGAGGAATTCTGGCCGGGATCTGGAACGAAGGCTTCGAGTACTCGGGGCAAGGGGAATATGCGGCGCCTCATCAGGGCGCGTTTATCTCGGTGTTCGACATCAAGCGATTCGCGGACGTGGCGACATTCAAAGCCGAGATGGATCGATATATCGGGGAAGCGCGGGCGGCGAAGCCGATTCCGGGTCAGGACCGTGCGGATCTGGCAGGGGGTGTCGAGTGGGAGTGGGAGCGGGACAATCGGGAACAGGGGGTTCCAGTCGCGCCTGAGAACGAGAAGCGACTGAGTGAGCTGGCGGAGGAGATGAAGGTGGACGCGCCGTTCGACCGGTTCGAGAGGTCACGGTTCTGACCTTCCGCCCCCGTGCAGAGCACGGGGGCCAGTGAGCGAGGTTGTCTATACAGGGCCCGGTGTTCACAGTACCCCTGGGACCGGGCCCCTATCCATCCTCTGGCGATCTTGCGTCCTCGTGCTCTGCACGAGGACGCAAGACCCAAGCCGTAGTGCCAGGCACTGGAGGTATGGTTACCTGCGCCTGGATGCTGACTCCCGAAAGGCCTCGATTCCTCCTCTGACGGCGTTAACCATCAGTCCGTAATCGGGCCCGTAGCTGATGAACCGGATTCCCCGATCGATGAGTCCCTGTACCGCGTCGGGCGACCCGCAACCGGCCCCGACAGCGACGCCGTGTTCCCGTCCGAGCGCGACCGCGCGATCGGTGATCGCATCGACTTCCGGCAGTGGCAGCTGAAGGGGATCGAGACCGAGAGACAGGGACAGGTCCCAGGGTCCAAGGTTCAACACGTCGACGCCGGGGACAGCCGAGATGGCTTCTAGGTTGTCCACGGCTTCCTTCGTCTCGATGATGAGTACGACGAGAATGTTGTCGTTGGCTCGGTGGAGGTAGTCTTCGGTGTCCATCGTGTAAGCCGATGCACGCAGGGGGCCCCAGCTTCGGGTTCCACCTGGCTGAAATCTGGTGGCCGCGACGATGGCTTCGGCTTCGTCAGCCGTTCTGACGAAGGGGACAACGATGCCCATCGCTCCCATATCGAGCGCTTTCTGGATGTAGACGGGGTTCGACGAGGGGATTCTCACGATCGGAACCGCGTTCGTGTTTCCCACGGCCATTAGCATGTGCTGGATCTCGGCGGAGTCCAGGCCGTTGTGCTCCGATTCGATGACAAGCCAGTCGAATCCCGCGTGACCCATCAGCTCTGCGATGTTCGGACTGCCAAGTCCTAGAAAGCTCCCGATCGTCGCCTCTCCGGCCCGCAGTTTCTCACGTACCCCGTTGGTGTTCATACGCTCCTCGTCATTTTTCCGTTCACGACCGTGCAGCGGTGTACGTATTTTCCGTCCATGACCGTCCACATGCAAGGCTTCCCGAGCACAGACTCTGGAGAGTGCCATGAGCAACGTTCCGATGACGCGACCCCACGAAGCGCTGGCCATTCACGAAACCGATTTTTTCCACTCTTCGACGTTCGTTCAGCTGGATGACGGGCGCATTCTTCACGCGGCAGGAACGACGTTCACCACGTCCGAAGACGGGGGTCTGACGTGGTCCGAACCTTTCAGCCGGGACGACGAAGACGGGAATCCGGTTGGTGGGGGCGGTACGTCTCTCGTGAATCTGTCGAATGGGGGCGTGGGTCTGGCGGCGATGTGGCGAGCGCCACGGGGGACGGTTTCCGAGAAGAAGATCCACCTGCTGTTCTGGCGTTCCGAAAACGCTGGAGAGACGTGGGCGCGACCGATCGTCGTGACGTCGCCGTCGATCCGGACCTACGCGTACCAGGATGTGCTTCTACGAACGGAGTCCGGCCGAATCATCTTGCCCGTCTACGTGTCACTTGGACAGAACGCCGGTCCGGACGATGTGACACCGCCGGTGTCCGGGAAACTCGTGAACGGCCAATGGGTGGGGACGGCGGCACACTTTTTCGATCCTCACTTCTCGTGCTCCTACGTGTGCTACTCCGATGACGACGGCCTGACCTGGAAACGTAACGCCGATGGGGAACTGATCATTCTCAACGACTGGAACGCGACCTACAGCTACACGAACGAACCGAGTTTGGCGGAAGTCGCTCCGGGACGGCTTCTGATGATGATGCGCACCGGTCTCGGGCGTCTGTATCAGGCCTGGTCGAACGACAACGGGGAGACGTGGACGCGGCCTCAACCGACGGCGCTTGCGTCTTCGACGACACCGGCGCAGGTTCGAACGCTGCCGAATGGACATCTGCTAATCGTGTGGAATCAGGAATCGGAAGAAGACGTCAAGCGAGGCTTCAACCGGACGCGGATCTCATCGGCGGTCAGTCGGAACGGGGGCGGGATCTGGGAGTTTTTTCAAAACGTCGAGTCGATGCACGAAGCCACGCGTGTCGAGCCGGGGCCAATCCGACCGCTTCGTCCGGCGGAGACCTACTTTCCCCCGGGCAGCCCCGCGCCGGAGCGCGAAGTTGAGCATGTTCGCGAGGTCGATTTTCACGGGAGGTGGTCCTACCCATCGGTGTTCGTGATGGAAGACCGGGTGTTGATCGCGCACACGTATTCGGTTTATGAAGAACATCCGGAACAAGCCGAGCTCATCTATAGCAGTCGGAAAGAGGGAGGCATTAATCAGAAGCTGAAGGTGCTTCCCTTGAGCTGGTTCTATGGGGGGAAGGAACCCGCGGACAATCCCTGGCTCCCCAAAGCTTGGGAGCCCGCGAAGCCGTAGGCTAAAACCTTTCACCGCAGCTGCCTCCGTCAACCGCCTTCGCCGAGGCTACGGCAAGCCAGGGAGGACGCAGAGATCGCAGAGAATGCCGGGTAGGATTCCCTGTCGCCGATACAGCCGTCACACTGAGCGGAGTCGAAGTGTCGGCTATCAGCGACCAAGCCGCCCTTCGACTCCGCTCAGGATGACCACGTCGCAGTGATCTGCTCCTTACATGGTTAGCCTGCTTTCTCCTAAGCTTAGCCACAAAGGCGAAGGTGGAAGCGGCCTTTAGGCCCTCGCACAGAGCTGGGACATAGACAATGCGAAAGAAACGAACGATCTATTTCAACGACGCGCGTCATTACTACCTCTTCGTGTTCGAACCGCCGATGCGGATGGAGGATGCGTGGGTACCGGTGGACGAGGTGGCGGGCACGGCGGTTGATACATTCTCGTACGGCGTGTCGCGCGCGGACGGACTGTTCTATCCATCGAAGATTGGCATCCGGTTTACCGAGGATCTGGAAACGCGAGAGCGTTCCCACGACTGGCGCAGCTGGTACAACATGCAAAGCCTGATCGACCAGGGACTCGATCCCCTGACCGTGCTGATCGATCGCGCGCACGAGAAGGAAATGGAGTTCATCGCGAGTCTTCGGATGGGCGCCTACGGAGGCATCGATCCTGATCACGCCGCGGCAACTGGGGGAAAAGGCTTCCTCGAACGGGAAGTCTACGTTCACCAGCTGGATGTCCTCGAGGAGCTGGGCACGGAGTATGGGGTGGAAGGGGTGGAACTGGACTTCGCGGCATCTCCCGGAGGTTCGCCGTTCTGGCTGAAAGCCGAAGACATGGCGGGCAACGTCGGATTGATGACGGAGTTCGTGCGAGAAGCTTCGGAGAGGATTCGGAAACGACAGGGCGTGGAAGTCGGAGCGCGAGTCTACCCGACGGAGGAGCTGAACCTCAAGACGGGTCTGGACGTGCAAACGTGGCTACAGGAAGGACTGGTTGATTTCGTAGTCCCCATGCTCTACCGGGATTTCATTCTCGACGCGAACATGCCGATCGACTGGCTCGTCGATGCCGCACACGATGTCGATTCGTCGGTCTACGCGATGCTGCAGCCCTACCGGCACGACGAGAGCCGGCGGTTCCACCAACCGGAAAACGCCTCGCCGGAGATGGTGAGAGCGGCGGCTTCCAACTTCTGGGAGCTCGACGTGGACGGGCTCTACACGTGGTTCCTCCCGTGGCCCCTTGGGGACACCGAGCGTAGCACGCTGACGGAGCTCGGCGATCCCGATCTCATCAAGGAGGCGGACAAGCATTACTTCCTGCGGAGGCGGTGCGATGACGCGGAGGACTACGACTATCCAGCCCATCTCCCGCTCGAGATCGCCGAGGCTGACCCGGAGCGATCGTTTGAGATCCCGTTCCGAATCGCTGGTGATCCACAGGACGATCGAGTGCAACGCATCCTGCTCAGGATCGCTGTCACGAATCTTGTTTCCCGGGACCAGTTCGAGGTCACGTTGAACGGCAGTCCTCTGCATCCGGGAACGTGTCGCCGCAGCTCGATTCGCTCGCGAGATCCCTATGCAGGTCAGTGGCTGGAGTACGAGTTGAACGTATCGCGGCCGACAGGAGGACCGAACCTCTTGACGGTCTGTCTGCACGAGCGTCCCGAGGGAATGGGGGGTGGGGTGGTTGTGGAGGATGTGGAGATTGTAGTCGAATACGGAAGCTACCCGAAGACGTTGTAGAAGGGTGTCGCCTCAAGTAGACAGCAGCCACGTGTCAAATCCCCGAACGTTCGGGGATTCTGTTTTTCCAAGAGCGGCATGCGTCCCGTGCTCTGCGCTGGGGCGTTGATCATCCGTAGACGTCTGCCCCGTGCGGAGCACGGGCAGAGCGGATCTTCCCAGGAAGATCGTCCCAGGCAGAGCCTGGGAACAAGGCGGATTCCTATTCCTTCTCATACCTAATCCCCACGTGCACGTCGTTCAGCACGATCCGCTTGAACGTCGGCTCGCGGTTGATGACGCGGATTGTGTTGAGGCCTTTTCGTACCCGCTTTGAGTCGATGTCGTAGCTGACCCATCTGCCCTTCTGTGTTCCACCTTCCACGCTGTCATCGTTGAATCGAACGACGAGGCCGTTCTTCTCGGTCAGGCCGTCGACGCTGACGCTCATCGTGGTGGTAGAGGACGGGTCAGAACCGGGGTCCTCACCGATGGTCAGGGAGACATCAAAGGGTCGGGTCGGCTCGAGCGGGACGGGGATCTCGGGGTCGAGGATCGTCGGGAGGGTGCAGAATCGCAGCAGATCGCGAACGTCCCGACCTAGGAGGAAGCGGAAGTGACCGTCCGGAAAGTAGTCTTTGTCGAGCCGTGCCAGCGTCTCCGAGTCGCCGGCCTCCCGCCAGAACGCACTCCTCGGGTCGAACAGATTAAAGGTCGAAATGCCGTCGCCACCAGAGTGCCAGATGTTCATGGCGCGGGCGCGGAAGTTCCGGAGGCCCATCCCGTCTGCCGTTCCGATCGGACCTTGCCGCTTTCGAGAACCCGACCAGCTGATGCTTGGGTACACGGGGACGTTGTGTTGGTGGCCGAGCGCGGTCCATTCGTCCCACGGCGATAGCTCCCACTCACCCGGGCAAAGCAGATCGACAAGGTCCTGCTCGACCCACCTGGACACATCCAACCCAATGGCTTCGGAGCACGCGATCGAGGCCGGAATCCGAACGGCAGTCAGCAGAGGGCGTTCACGTGCGATGCCGACTCGCTCGGTCATGTCCCTCACTCGTCGATGGAAACCGGTGAGGAGGTCGCGTTCGGTTGTCGTGCAATCTTCACCTCGAGTGGTGCAAGCGAAGTGGGGTGGGTGTCGTTGCCAGTCGAGTTCGACCCCATCCAGATCGTAACGCTGACAGATGTCCTCGAGAATGGCGAACGAGCGATCCTGAACGGCCTGTTCCGCATAGTTCAGTCCGCTCCAGAATCCGAAAAGGGGTGGATTTTCCTCGGAGCCGTGAAGCAGATGGGGGTGATCCTTCTTGAAGCGGGGCAACATCTCGCGCCACTGGGGATAGCCGTCGTGGATGTCGTTCATCCGGATCGAGACGAAGATCTCGATGTCGTGTTGACGCGCGAAGTTGATCATGATCTGGACGGGATCGAGTCCTGCGTCGTGGAACGCCTTTGTCATGTTCGTGGCAAAGATGCCGGTGTTCGCGTAGAACGGCTCCGCGATTTCGCTCGGGTAAGTGACGTGGCCGAGGCCCGCGGTCCACGGGCAATAGAAGATCGACCCGACGTGGGACCCCACGAGATCGGATGTTCGTTCCGCCAGCAACGCATCGGCAGACGGCTCCTTGACACTGTAGACCATCGGACATCCGTCGTCGTTGAAGATGAGACGTCGGTCGCGATGGGCGGCATGGCGGCGCTGTTGTTTGAGTTTGTCGAGGGTCATCGAACTATCGGTTACAATTGAATTAGCTCAACGGGATTCACCAGACAAAACCTCCTACCTCTCCAGAACCGTTCCTTCCTCCTCCAGCCTTTCGACCATCGCCTTGAATTCTTCCGACCCATCGTCATCCCAGTATTCCGACTCGATGGGCGAATCGTAGCTGAGGGTAATGTGACGGGTACGGTCCGGGCGGACAAGGAAGAGGGAGTTGCTCGTGTCGATCAGGTTGTACATCCGGGCGCCGTTCATATAGCGCGATTTCATGATCCATCGCGGCTGTTCGGGGAGGTCGAGCGAAGACAGACGTTCGAGGGCGTCGCGATCGAGCGTGACGCCGAGCCCCGGCTTTTCCGATACACGGATGAACCCGTTGACGATGGGCGGACGTTCCTCGACGACATCATCGGACCAGGTCTCGCTGTCACAGAAGAAATGGAAATTCGCCGAGGGGAACGCGGCCATCATGTGCGTGGTCAAGGCCTGGGTAATGTGGCCGCCCACGTTCTGAAGCATGAAGGGCATGTTGCCCGCCGCGAAGAGACCGGATCGGCGGATGGCATCGCCGATTTTCATGTGGCCGAGCATGTAGGCGTCTGCGGCTCCCATCAGAACGTCGTAGGAGGCGCCGAGGGGGAAGTGGTGGAGAACGCTACGAAGCGGGGAGCGCTTGCGGAGTTCGATATACCCAGGAAGGTCCTCGGCAGGGAGCGCGTCTTCGAAGCAGCCGGCGATCGGGTACTCGGCGAGTTTGTTGAGGAGTTCGATGATGTGGTCGTCGGTGCCGTGCATCGTAAAGTCGTAGTGGATACGAAACCCTTCGGGCGCGACGGCCTGCATGGCCTCGGTCTGATCGATGACGTTCTCGAACGGTGAGAGGTGATACTTCATCCACGTATAGCCCTGCGAGCTGTACTCGCGAACGGCTTCGGCCATCCGGTCCGGGTGTGTTGATACCGTCCAGCTCCCGGTGGGAACCCACGATCGATACTTCTGTCCGATGAGTTTGTAGACAGGCACGCCGGCGGCCTGCCCCATCAGATCATACATCGCGGTTCCGAGACCGAGAGAGTCTTCATCACCGACGTGGTCGAAGGGATTGGTGCCGAGGTAGCGACCGATCGTTTCCTGCGGCTCCCTTCGGCCGCTCTCACCCAGCCCCATCAGACCCGTGTCCGTGTGCGCGACGTAGACCGTGCGACGGGTGGGACCGTAGTAGTGGTTGAGCTGATAGGCGATCCAGTCCACGTAGGGGAGGGTGATGTCGTGGACCTCGATCTCGGTGATCTTCATGGGTTTCCTCTATGACAGCAAACAACAGCAAAATGTTATCCCGGTTTGCTTCTCTGTCCCACCGAAGCCTTGGCGTAGGTGGATGGGCCGGGATCCATTTCGCCCCCTCGGTCGACCATCAAACAGCCGGCCCAGAATGGACCCTCCCTCACCTGCGTTCGGGATAGGCTCGCGAAGTAGCGTACCGGGGTGACATTTCTTAGTCCGCTAGGAATCAACGCGAAACGAATAGAGCTTCGCACCCACCAACGCAAACCGTAGGCGAACAACCCGCCGGTTCACTTCTTCGAATCGCGCTCTCTTCCAACGGACTTCATGGTCGACTCGATCGCCTTTGACGACCACAGCGTCATCGATCCCGAGTTCCGGAAGCGGGTTTCCTTCTGCGTCCTGGACCTCGACACGAATTGCCCCCCCTGCTTCGCAACACGCGTTGATCAGAAGCCGGCTTCCTTCTGCGACGATCGGGAGGGTCGTGAACTCGCCGCGTTTCTTGCTCGGCTCGACGTGGGCGAGCCTTCCGGCCTTGCACTTTGCCACGCCGGTAAGGACGCGCGATGTTGTGGCTTCCTCGTAGAGCTCTTCCCAGGTCGTGAAGAAGGGCGCCATGGCGTGGTAGGGAAACTGAGCCTTGTACTCCTCGAGGGATGCGCACTCCCTGCCGCCCCCGAGCATGTATCGACAGCTCGTTCCCGTAAACGTGAAGAACCACTCCTCCTGACCGTCTGCATTCGTGACGGGCTGGTAGTGGGAGAGTCCGCTCGTGCCTGCGTTCCACCTTCCGACAGGACCGGGCTCGAGGATCGGCTTCCGGTTGCTCCCGAACTTGTCCCAATTGACGAGGTCTCGGCTCCACATCAGGTGTTGTCGATGGCGTTGGGTCGTGAGGTCCCAGTTGAGGAGTGCGCCGAGGTAGAGTTGATCGTCGGTGTCGCTGACCTCGCGCCCTTCCGGTTTCAGAAATCCGAATCCGTAAAGTGTGGTCCCCGGTGGATCGTGTTCGTCGGGCATCGTCATGTAGCGACGGTTCCAGTGGATGCCGTCCTGCGTCCACAAGACGGCGCGTGTCCGGATGGCGGCCACCTTGTGCCACAGGTAGAACGGAAGACCGTTCGGCGGATAGGCGGGATAGTCTGGCCGGTAATAGTAGTAGAAGGTCTTGCTCTTGCGATGGTAGTACGTGCACGTCGACCGGCCGTTCGGCTGATAGAGCGCCATGGGGTCGCCTTCGAAGGGATAGCTCGACGCGCGCTCGTTCGTGTACTGGAGCTGCATCCCTCGGGCACCCTGGAGAACAGGCCGTCTGGTGAGGGCGAGGAATGTGTCGCCCCGACGCTCGAGCCCCCAGAATTCACGGTGCTTGGGCCGAAAGTCGCCTTCGAATTGGTCGTCTGGCTCCATGCTCTCGCCAAGGAAGACGCGGAACACGAAGTTGTCCATATCGATCGGACCGTCGGTTTTCGGGTCGTAGTAGCGGTAGCGATACTTTCGGGGAATGGGTCGCTCTTTGACGGGGACCGGAAAGCTGTCGAACTCGCCCGAGAGCAAGTAGCCTTCGCGGGCTTTGTCGCGTAGGATGTTGTTCTTCTTCGATCCATTGAATTCGATGAGGCCCAGATCGGGTTTATCCCACCGGACGCCGTCGCTCGATACGGCCAGACAGAGATAGCGCGTCGAGAAGGCGGTGAGCGTGGATCGTACGCCCATTTCCCACAGACGTTTGTCCTGGCTCAGGGGGCCGGCGTGGTAGAGCGCATGGAACTGACCGGCCTTCTCGTCGTAGGAAAAGGATTCGAGGGGCAGGTGGTCGGGGCCCTGTTCCCACGGCTGATCGATGTGGGCGATCGGGCCGTCGGAAACGAGCTCGAGCTGGTCCGGCTCGTGCTTCAGCCCGGTCGAGGTGGAGAAGACCCAGTCGTCGACGAGATACTGGGGCGCGTGGCCGATGCGAAGCGGGTTCTGAGGCCGAGCCGCGATGTGAGGGGTCTCGACGTAAACCTGGCGGACGAGGTAGGGGCCGACCAGCTTGTTCTTCCGTCGGAGTCGAACGCGCAGCCAGTATTCGCCACGCGCCCAGCCGGTGGCGTCGATCGTGAACCGCCGGGTTCTCCCGGTGAGGGACAGCCGAATCGGATCGATGAGAACATCGGGCTTTCGTGGGCGAACGACGTCGATTTCGACGTCGCAGGTTTTCACACGGGAAGAGAGGGTGCGGATGGTGAAGGCAAGCTTGGAGGTGTCGATGAACGCCGGTCGTGTGGGGGCGCACTCGATGAACTGGTGGAGAGAGTCGACCTGGGCGAGACGCATCCCGCCGATTTTCCCGAAGAAGGTGTTCGGATCGAGGTTGAGGACGCCGCTCGCGATGGACTTCTTTGCAGAGGTGAGCCGGATCTCGAACCGGTAGACACCCATCCCCCACGGTGCTCGCCCCTCCGCATCTTTGGACGGACGGGAGGCGAAGCGGCCCTCGTCAAGGAGCGGGTAGTCGAGCTGAATCTCACCCGTATCGCCTGAACGTACGGCTCTGGTCTTGAGGGTCAGGCTGAATCCGTAGGGTTGGGTGACGGTGACGGCTGCGTCGAGGCGTCGAGCGGTGTTCGCCTTGGGCCACGCGAATGCCAGGGTCCGGGTGAAGAAATCGGGATGCCCGATCGTGAAGCGGAGTTTCGTCATGGAGAGGCGCCCTTCACGCGGGAGCAATCATGGTTCCCTGCAGCCAGGCGTAGGCCTCGAAGTCGATCGGGTGTCCGCGCCGTTCGATGCCTATATCGATCGACTGATGTACGACATAGTAGCGACCGTGGCCCATCGGCACCATCGCCGGATCGTCCGACGGTATGATCTGGGTCTCGTTGTCGATTGGCGGCAACTCAAGATCCCGTCGCCACGTGTCGCCACCATCTTCGCTGATGAACAGGACGTTGAAGCTTCGACGGTCCCGCTGGTAGTAGATCTCCCGCCCCCGGTTACAGCCTTCCGCACCGACGACGAGAAGTAAGCGCCCGTCGGGTTCTTCCCACAGATCTGGCATCTTGCCCTGAACAGCCAGGGGCTTTGCCTTGGACCACGTCCGTCCCCCGTCCGTTGACTTCGTGATGCCGAACGTGCGTCGCAATGGCTGATCCGGCATGTCGCGAACGATGGCGATCAGACTGCCGTCCTGGAGGTTGAGGAGGTTGGCTTCGCTGCTCCACCCGATGTCGATCGATTCGTGAGGACCCCACGACCATCCGCCATCCGTCGAACGACAGAAGCCGGGAGTGTCGACCATCCCGTCTGCGCGCGCTTCCTCTGAAAAGACGGTGTAGGTCGGCATCAGGACGTCGCTCGAACCCAGCTCGATGGGGCGTCCGAACTGAACGAGCAATCCGCTCTCCTGGGGCATGTCTCCCACTGCGACGTTCGTCCATGTCTGACCGTGGTCTCCAGACCGGAGACA
Organism: Latescibacteria bacterium UBA6620; assembly: GCA_002433075.1. Classification (GTDB taxonomy): domain Bacteria; phylum Latescibacterota; class UBA2968; order UBA2968; family UBA2968; genus UBA6620. The sequence continues at coordinate 206,876 of DJHM01000061.1, read as the reverse complement.
ATGGACGTGGTGCTGACGGTGGCCGATTCGCAGGTCGTGGGTGTCGATCCACAGACGCTCGAGATCGATGTCGTGGTTGCCGGTAGGCGGGGTCCCGGGCGCGTCGTCGCGCACTGGAACGAGATGGTACGTGACGGGAAGAAGGATGTTCCCGTCCGCCAGCGTCATCATGTATCCGTCGGTTTTGAGCGTGACACGTGGGTCGGGGGAGCGCCAGATCGTTTCGGGATGGGTCCAGGTCCGGCCCTCGTCGTAAGAGATGGTCGTCTGGATTTCCCCACCGCGGGGGAACGGCTCCCACCGCGTGGACAGGGCGCAGACCAGCGTGTCCACCGCAGTCTTCGTGACAGTGGGCAGACAGGCGGGGGGACGGGCGACGATGCCGTTATGTTCGACGCGATAGTTCATGGAATGGTTATCTGGTGCCAACTCTTTCGTCCTCGTGCTGAGCACGAGGACGCAAATTTTTCAACTTTTCGACGGCATCTCAACCTGTCTGGGCCTCGACCCCCACTTCTTCTTCGACGAACTCCTCGAGAATCCTGGAGATCGATCGCTGCCTGTTGACCCTGCCAAGGAACAACAGCCCCGCCGCGATTATCCCTATCCCACCTCCTATGACCCACCAGTTTATCTCTGACTGCGTGAAGATCTCGATGGAAAATCCGTTGAGTCCGATCAGCATCGGTAGGATGTAACCCCATTTCTGCCATCGGAGATGCTTCGCCAGATTTTCCATCCATGCCGGATCGATTCCGCTATCCGGTTCGAGCGCTCTGGCAAGATGGTTTAGATCGAATTCCTGAAGAAGCCTGCTCTTGATCGTCTGTTCGCGAGCCGTCAGCACGAGATCCTCCTGGTGTTCACGACTAGTGGATGTGTTAAACGCACCCCTCGAATTCCTGCCCTCTGATCAGCATGAATCGAAACTCGCCGGGCGATTTCCCGCACTCCATCGTCATTCGGTTTTCTTCGTCTCTGGCGCCGAGATAGAGCGATTCCGACGGGATGTAGTGAAGGGCCAGTCCGCGCCGGCGGTTGGGCGTGGGATTTGCGCCGGTCCGGTGGAAGTTCAGGCCGTGATGAAACATGCAATGGCCCGCCTTGACCTCCACAGGCACGGGCTCGGGGACACGCGAGCTCTCGAGAAAGGCTTGCTTACAACGGCGTTCGATGGGCCCCCATTTGTGGCTTCCGGGGAGCACGGTCATACACCCGTTTTCGACGGTCGCGTCATCGAGCGCCACCCAGCAGCTGACGTGATTCTGAGGCGCGAACTGGGGCCAAGCCACGGAGTCCTGATGCCAGTGGGTGACGGTGCCGTTGAATCGCGGCTTCATCATCAGCTGGTCGCAATAAAATTTGATGTTCGGACCGAGCAGATCTTCGATGACGTCCACGATGTCGGGTTTTCGAGCGACCGCTTCGAAGAGGTCATCGAAGTAACAGAGGTGTGTCATCTTGCGGACCTGGTCCAACCGATCCTGGCCGGGGTCCTGTTCGTCTCGGAAAGTGGCTTCGAACTGGACATATCGTTCCGGAATGTGATCGACCCGCCCCGCAATGATGTCTTCCGAACGCTGTCTCAGTTGGACGAGCTCGTCGTCAGACAACACCCGCTCGTAGGGGAGGTAACCGTTGTCCTCAAAGAACGCCTTCTGTCCGTTCGTCAACGCCATCTCATTGCCTCGGTTTCGCTCTGAATTCTGCGTTTTGCATTTTGCACTCTGAACTCTCTCCGGCGCACTTTGCCGGAGAGTAGCTTTCCCCCGTAAACTCCTGCATGATTCCCCTCACCGCCAACCGAAATTGAGGGGACCCGATGAAGACCTATAGAGTAGCGATTCTGGGGTGTCGAGCGAGGGGTATCCAAGGAGGACAGGCGTACCACGCACACCCTCGGACGGAGATCGTGGGTTTGTGTGACCTCGTTCAGGAGAGGCTGGACGAGATGGGCGAGATGTTCGACGTAGACGCTCGCTTCACCGACCTGGACGAGATGATCGAGCAAACGCAGCCCGATGTCGTGGCGATCCCGACGGGTACGGAGTTCCACCACGAGCTCGCCCTGCGCGTTCTGGAACACGGTGTGAACATCGACATAGAGAAGCCGCTCTGCACGAGTCTGGACCAGGCCGATGAGGTGGTGGCCAAAGCCAAAGAGAAAGATGTCGAGATCGCCGTTCATCACCAGGGTCGCGTCGGCGCGGGCGTGGTGGCTGCGCACAAAGCCTACACGGAGGGACGCATCGGCAAGCTGCTCTACCTCTACACGAGGGACAAGGGGTACTACGGCGGGCTGGGGATCATGAACATCGCGACGCACAAGGTCAATACGATGCTGAAATTCGCGGGCCACGTGCGAAGTGTTTCCGCGGTGGCGACGACGGACGGTCGTTTGATCCAGCCGGAGGACGTGGTCACTTCCCCGCTCGGAATGGGTACCATTGCGGGCGAGTACATCACAGCGACGCTTCAGTTCGACAACGATGTGACGGGGGGGCTGCTGCAGCACCGATTGCCCAGGAACGACACGAAGCTTTCGGCGATCGAGCTGTTCGGGACCGAGGGACGGATGATCGTCCGGTGGGAAGCGGCCTGGGCGTTGCCCCATCCCCATTACATCCCCGGGGAAGGCAAAGACGTCTGGGAGCCGATCGATCCGATTGTCCCGGAAGGCTTCAATCCGGATGACGACGCTAGCCTCGACGAATACTGCTATGTGGATGAATATGTGAGAGCGCTCGATGAGGGGCGGCCCCACGAATGCAATGGAGCCGAAGGGCTTCACGTGCTGGAAGTGCTGATGGGCGTGTTCGAGTCGGCGGCGTATGGGAAGCGTGTCGCACTTCCGCAAGAGCGTCGAAGTCATCCTCTCCTGCAATGGAGAAAGGAAAACGGTCTGGGCGAGCCCGATCCCGTCCGGCGTGATTTTCGCGAGTGGTACGTGGACGAAGATAGGCGGTTGGGAAGGGCCTGAACTTGAGCACGTATTGCGCCGGCGTCATCGGGTTGGGTTGGATGGGACTGTTGTCGGATCTCGGACGTCGTCCTCCCGATCGATTTCACGTGGATGACGTCGATCGACCGACACCCGAGCTGGATGTGCACCGGGAGTTTCACTTTCACGATGGCCCAGGTGAAGTCGAAGTTCCCCACAGCTGGGCGGAGGTCATGCATCAGCGCCCCGATGTGGAACTCGTGGCTGGCGCGGAGCGGGACCCGAAGCGATTGAAGGTTTTCAGGGAACGGTTTGGGGACGTGGCGACGTACGACCGCGCCGAAGCGTTGCTGAGAAATGAACAGCTCGACATTGTCGCGATCGCGACGAACACGAAGGGGCGCGCCGATCTGACGTGCCTTGCCGTCGAATGTGGGGTCAGGGCGATTGCGCTCGAGAAGCCGATCGCGCATACGCTCGAGGAAGTGGATCGGATGGTTGGCGCGTGCGCCGATGCTGCCGTACCTCTCTGTTGCGGCGCCATTCCGGTGAACCATCCTTCGTATGGAGGGGCGAAGGACCTTGTGCTTCGTGGCGAGATCGGGCACGTCCAGTCGATCGAAGCCGGAGCCCCTTCCGCTCAGAAACAGAACTGGTCGTATTTCGTCGACGATGCTCCCGCCTGGGTCGTTGGAAGCGGCGATGGGCCGCGACGTGAATCGGGGAGCGACGAGTTTGTCGGCCAGGGCATGATGGTAACAGCCGACGGCACGCCGGTTTTCTTCCGCAAAGGGGCAGGCCTGCTGCGTATTTCGGGAACGGCTGGTGAGATCATTCTCGAAGGACGATGGCGGCTGTGGAAGGACGTGGAGACAGTCGCCGGCACGCAGCGAGTCGAGATCGATTGGCCTGGGACACACCTGGCGCCTGGCTACAACGCGGTCTACGGTCTGGCCGACCTGATCGACTGTCTGGAAGGTCGGCTCGAAGAACCGAAGAATAGCGGTCGGCGCGTATCGACGGCCATGGAAGTGGAGATCGGCCTCAAGCGATCGTCTGAAAAGGGCGGCGTACGGGTGGACCTGCCCCTGAGCGATCGGTCTCTGGGGCTGAACTACGACTGGTTCCGATAGATGAAGTATTTCGAGGCCCAACACGGCGACATCCGCGTTCCCGACAGGTGGGACGACGATCCTGAACGACTCGTTCAGGTTAGCTGGAAGGGCAAATCCGTCACGGGACTCTGCCAGTCCTCGAGACGCTGTTATGTCTACCCGGTGATGACGCCAGCCGGCGTGTGTGTGACGAACGAACGGCCGACGAGCGACCATGCCTTTCATCAATCGATCACTGTGGGGAACGACTATTTCTACACCTATCAGACGTCGAACGCCGGTCGCTTCGAAGATCCGGGGATGTGCTTCTACACGAACGAACCCGACATGCGAGGGCGCCGTGAGGGCCGAATTGTCGCGACCGTGCATAACGAGTGCACCGAGCTGAGCGAAACGGAGTTGGAGTTCATCGTAAGGATGCAGTGGCAAAGTCCTGAGGAGGGGTTTGCGCCGAAATACAGGCGGGTGGTGGGGGAGGAGATGCGGACCGTGAGGGTTCTGCCTGGAGAGAAGGCGAACGTCATCGACGTTCGATCGCAGCTTCGTCCGACGGACCGCGACATCCGACTGGGACCGTCACGTCACGGATACTTTACGGTTCGTGTGACCGACGAGCTGCGGGTCGTAGATCCCGCGGGGATCGCCCAGGGCGGTCGCCTGATCGACTCAGAGGGGCGAGAGGGTGAGGAGGTTTGCTGGCAGCACGCGGACTGGGTCGACTTCTACGGAACGGATGCGAAGGGTCGAACGGCCGGGCTCGCGGTCTTCCAGTATCCCTCGCTGGGTAACTGCGCGTGGTATGCGGGCACTTATGGGACGATTCGTGTGAATCCGTTCCGGAAGGGTGCGACGTTCATCCCTCGTGGCGAAGAAGTGGATCTGGGGATTCGGGTGGTCGCCCACGACGGGGATCCGGAGGAGGCCGGCGTGGCGAAACTCTACGAGGCGTTCCAACAGGAAACGGCCGAGGCTGCGAGATGACCGAAGAGCAGATCCGGCACTTTGAGACGCTCGGCTTTCTTCAACTCAAGGGCCTGTTCTCTCCCGAAGAAACGACGGTCCTGTCCGACGCGTTCGATGCGGCGATGCGTGAGGCGCGGGGGGGTGCGGAGGCGCCTCAATCGGGTGTGAAGCGGCAGCAGATCATCCCCTTTTTCGACTTCGATCCGGACACGTTCTACCCGCTGCTTGACGATCCACGCATTCTCGATGTGTTCGACGCACTCCTGGGAGAGGATTTCATCTTCACCCTGAGCGAGGGCATTCTTCACACGGGCGGAACACGATGGCACCACGACGCCATGGCGCCGGATGGGTTTTTCAGCATGCGGGCAGCCATGTATCTCGACCCCCTGGGTCCTGATGATGGATGCCTGAACGTTGTGCCGGGAAGCCACTTCAAGGAATTCGGGGAGACGCTGAAGGCTTCACTCGACGACCTGGGTCTTGCGCCGGAAGATATTCCTGGCCGCTACCCGCTCGTCAACGAACCCGGCGACGTAATCTTCATGAACCACAAGGTGTATCATTCGGCGCTGGGTGAGCGGTACGGACGACGGGCGATCCACATCAACTGCGTTCAAAACACGTCCCAAGAGAAGAATCAGACGCACTTCGACTGGCTGATGAAGTTTCTGGCGGGTGAAACGAGGGGATGGGGACGATTCTACAGTGACCGACTGATCAGTACTGCGGGTCCTCGCCGATTGAAGATGATGGAGCGAGCAATCGAACTGGGATTCGGGAATACGGGCCCGATCTCGCAGCGGCAGGATCTTAAGTAGGCACGTGACCCCAATTGTCATCCCTGCAGTGTTTTGAGCCGCCTGTCGAAGGGGGATCCATTTTCCGCGCCGCAGTCGTGCCAGGGAATCTCGAGAACCAGAATGGACGCCGGCTAAGCACCGAACCGGGGTGACATGGTGGTCTGTGAAAAATGAAAAGAGGCCAAAAATGAAAATCGGAATCTACGCATCCATGTTTGGCAAGGACGACCCTCCGACACTGGAGAGTATCGAGAGCTACATTGAACTGGCCTACGCCCTCAAGGTCGATCTGATCGATTTCCGCGGGAACCGCGGGTTCGAGTCGACGGATCGATCCTATCTGACGGACGTGAAAATCCAGTGCCTGCGTTACGGGTTGTCGATTGGCTACGTGGCGTCGGGCGGACACTTCGTCGGAACGGACACGGAACTGGAAGAGAAGCTCGCCCAGGTTCGTGCGGATGTCGATGTCGCAGAGATTCTGGGGGCTCCGATGATTCGTGTGTTTTGTGGGACGCCTCTCGAGGATCCGAAAGAACAGGCGAGGGAAATCCGCTCGTTCCAGCAGGCGTGTGACATCGCTGCGGAAAAGAGCATCGCGGTCGGTCTGCAGAACCATCCGTCCACGGGTGATGATGTCCTTCGCATTCTCGAGCAGACCGAGCGCGACAACTTCACCCACATTCTCGATACGGGTCAGTGGGTTGGATCGCCGGCTCGCAACCAGGGGATCCCGGATCCCGAAATCGATACGTACGGGTTTATGGAGCAGACCGTGTCCCACGCGTCCCACGTACGTGCTAAGTTCTACAAGATCGATTCTGGCAAAGAGGAGTGGCTCGATTACGTTCGCATCGTGGACATTCTAAAAGCCGCTGACTTCAATGGTCCGGTTTCCGTCGTGTTCGAAGGGAAGGACGTCAACGACTGCGACGATACGCAGGTGATGACCCGCGCCGTTGCGCATCTTCGTGAATTGATTTAGGGAACATACGCGGGGCCGGTATCCCAAGGGATGAGTATGGGCTCCCAGATCATTGAAGACATCCGACGTTCGTACGGTCTGGGAACGCAGACGGTTGACCTCTCCCAGGCTACGGAGTCTCAGCATTCCGTGTGGCGTCTTACGACTGATAACGGATCGTATGCAGTCAAGAAGCTGAACTCCAAGAGTCCCTCTTGGATTGATCGGTATGAGGCAACCGAGAGGATAGCAGGGCAATTCGCGGACCTCGGTGTATCCACTGTGAGTGCGATTCGAACCGAAACAGGAGTTACGTCTGAGTTCGATGGGGAGCTCTACGTCGTGTACCCCTGGGTGGACGGCACGCAGGTAGCTATCGGAAGCTCCGAGAGTCGGACTAGTGATTACTAGCCGACATTCAAAACGCCAACCTCACAAGCGACGAACGCGGGCCTCAAAAGCCTGAGCAAGTGGATATATCCCTGCTGAATGATCTACTCGAAGAAAGCGCAGAAAAGTCGCGAATAAGAGCGTTCGCTGAAGAGATCAATGCACATCTGTCGGAAGATCACGAAGGGTCGGAGCCTACCCAGTTGAGTCACACTGACCTGAATCCGGACAACATTCTGTGGGCCGGAAATGGTCCCTGCTTGATCGACTGGGAGCAGGCGTGTATGGCTTACTACAGCGTGGATCTGATGAGTACCGGTCTTATGTGGAGTATCCGTGGTGACACAGATTTCGACGAACGTCTTTTTGGGAGGTTCTGCGAAACCTACAGGTACACTGGCGGGCACTCGTGTGATTTTGAGTTTGCCTACTGGCACATTGTCGGATGGGGATTCGGATGGCTCGTGCATAACCTTCGTAGAGGCAGTCTGCAGGACCTCTCTTAGGCCGAACGAGATAAATGCAAACGAGCCGTGGCCAAGATGACTCGGCGACTCCTCTCAAGGGCCGCACAGCGATCAATGCTGCTTGGCGCGTGGGAACGCAACTACACATAACTGCAGCACTTGGTAGGGAGAATGCTTGCGTCGAATACGTTGCGAGTCCGTGGTTGTGATGTGCTTTCGTGTTCTCCGAAGTGTTTTCCCATTTAGAACCCCATGATTGATCGAGACAGAGTCAGAGAGGCCTTGACGGGCCCCATCACGTCGATCGCGACGCCGTTCAACATGGACGGAAGCGTCGACTATGAGAGTCTGTGTCGCATACTCGATTTCAACATCGCCGCGGGCAGCAAGGCGATGTTGCTGACGGCGGGCGACAGTAACCTCATCGTCCAGTCCGACCAGGAGATTGCGGACGTTTCCAAAGCCGTTGTCGATCACACGGCGGGACGCGCGATGGTGGTGACGGCGGATCGACACTTCCATACTCGGCAGGCGGTCGAGTTCGCAAAATACGCGGCGGAGATTGGGTCTGACGTGCACATGGTCTTGCCGCCGGACTGGGCGGGATCGTGCACACCGGAGACCTTGCGCGATCACTACGCAGCTGTGGCGGAGCACATCCCGGTGATGCTCGTGACGGGCGTTTTCATCCCGCGTGGAGAGGAATTCGGTCTTGAAACGCTTCGGATGGTCACAGACACTGTCGAGAATGTCGTGGCCATCAAGGATGACATGCACGGCCGGTTCGTTACGAGGATGGCCCTTCTGGTTCACGACCAGTGGGCGGTGTTCACCGCGGGGCAGAAGCAAGACCATTTGCGTGTCCACCCTTATGGCTGTGATGGCTACATGTCGACGATGATGTCGTTCAAGCCCGAAATTGCTCAAGCGTACTGGAACGCGATCGAGACGGACGACATGCCGGCGGCAAAAGCGATCATTCGGGATTACGACATCCCGTTTTTCGATCTGATCATGAGGTCGCCCGGCAGTTTCGACGCGGCAATCCACGGCATCCTTGAGATCTTCGGCATCAGTCAGCGCTGGCGCCCCCCGCCTTATTACAACCTGAATGAAGCAGAGATGGAGAAGCTCAAGGACGGATTACGGAACATCCGGTTGCTCTGACAACCTCAATCACCCTCTGAGATGTTTGCCCGGAATGAACGATGAAAATCACTCGCGTTGAAGCGATACACCTCGCGAACGTCCCGACGGAGCCGCCCCCTATGCGGCCTCTTCCGAACAGCGCGAACCTCACGATCGTCGAGGTGGAGACGGACGAAGGCATCATCGGCTATGGCAGGACGGGTGGGTCCGTCGAACTCATCAACGGTCGACTGGCCGACTTCCTGGCAGGCGAAGATCCGATGCTGACGGACCAGATCTGGCATCAGCTGACGCAGACGTTCGGTGGCGCGACTGCCGCCTTGGCCGGGATCGATCTGGCATTGTGGGACATCAAGGGAAAGGCGCTCGGGGTGCCGGTATGGCGGCTGTTGGGAGGCGCACAGGAACGTGTTCGTGCCTACGTGTCGTTCGGGCTCGGGGGTCCCAACACGAGCATGTCGATGGTCCCCGCCTATACGACGGAAGAGCTGGTCGAGGAGGCGATGCTCCTCGTGAAGGGGAGTCACACGAAGCTGAAGACGGGCGTCGGACGCTACGAGGTCCCGAATCCGGATGCCGACGCAGAGAGGATGATGGCGCTTCGGGAGGTGTTGGGCCCGGAAGTGATGCTGATGATGGATGCGGGGAAGAACATGTCGTTTCACGACGCCCTGCGTTTGTGCAAGCTATGCGAACCGTATCACATCGAGTTCTTCGAAGAACCGGTCATTGGCAACGATGCCCGGCAGCTCGCGAACCTTCGGGCGCAGACTACCATCCCGATGGCAGCGAACCCGTCGGGGATGCGTGATGTGTACCGGGAGTTTCTTGCGAACGAGATCGTCGACTTCGTCCAGCCGAACGTGGCGCAGATCGGGATCACTGAGTCGAAGGCGATCGCAGACATGGCGCTGGCCTTCAATCGGCCGATCTCGAACGGGAATGGGTCCGGTCCCCACAACATGCACCTTCAGGCGGGGATGCCGAACGGGTGGGGCGTGGAATTCCACTACCGACACTGGATGGAATATCGCACGGTGTATCAGAATCTGCCGGAGCCCGCAGACGGGTGGCTCACGCTACCGGAAACGCCTGGGTTGGCGCTTGATCCGAAGCCGGAGGTAGTAGAGCAGTTTCGCGTATGAGATTATAGAACACCGTCAAACTGAGCGCAGTCGAAGTGTCGGTACTCGCGAGATGGTCGCCCTTCGACTTCGCTCAGGGTGCCCACTTCTGTAATCCCTCACCCGACCCACAACATTCGTTCCTTCCCCCCGCAATACTCTTTGGTCATCTCGACCAGTCGATCCGCCGTCTGCCTGACGAAGTCGACAGAGGTGTTCGCGTTTCCCTGAACCATGTAGACACAGCTCGTGCTGTCGAGCCGGACCTTCGTTTTCTCCGCTTGCCTGACCTCCATCCGACAGAGCATCTCGTTGCCCGAATCGATATAGGCATACTCACCCGCCGGTACCGATTCCAATCCCTCTTTTCCCAGCGGTTTGAAGCGCTCGTTTCCATCCGTCATCCGGAGAGTGATATCACCCTCGATCTCCCGGGTGTCGTGAGCACCGAGAGAAAGGAGCGTGTCGAGCGACAGGCAGTTGTAGATGTCGACGACGAGACTGATCGAAGGAATCGCGCCCCGTCGGAGGAAGACCTCGAGCAGGCGCTCGGAGGAATTGGGAAACTTTCGATTGGAACGGCCCACTTTGTCGTGCAGGTCGCGAAAGCCCTTTAGTGTGGAATTGGTTATTGCGGTCTCGGCCGTGTATCGTTCTGCTGCCCGCTCGAAGCGACTTTGGCGAAACCGATCGAAGGCAGGTGAACTCGATCGGTTCTCAAGCCCCTCGATCAGCAGACACGCACAGACCACACCAAGGTCGGCGACTTCGGAGGCCAGGGTGAACTGCAGGTCACTCACGGTTGGATCCTGGGCGCGAAATCAGTAGACGGGCAGATAGGTGTCCATCTCCCAGGCGCTCACGCTCTGATGGTACTGCCGCCATTCCTCTCGTTTGACTGCGAGATAGGTTTCGGCGTACTCCTCGCCCAGGGCCCCGAGGATGACGTCGTCCGCTTCCAGATGATCCATCGCTTCCTTCAGGGTTGAGGGCAGATAATCGATCCCACGATCGGCCAGCTCTGCCGCGGAGAGCTCGTAGAGGTTCTCGTCGTTCCGCGATCCGGGGTCTTTCTTCTTCTCGATGCCGTCCAGACCGGCTGCGAGGAGCGCGCTGCAGGCCAGGTAGGGATTCGCGGCGCCGTCGACGGTTCGGTTCTCGATCCGCCCGGGTCCAGGAATCCGGACCATCTGCGTTCGGTTCGACGCGCCGTAGCTGACGTAGACCGGAGCCCAGGAAGCGCCGGAGTCGGGCGCGCTCCGGACGAGGCGCTTGTAGCTGTTGACGATCGGGTTGGTGACGCCGGCGAGGGCCTTGGCGTGATCGAGGATGCCGCCCATGAACCAGTAGGCTTCCCGGGACAGGCCGTTTTCGTCGTCCTCGTTCAGGAAGATGTTTCGGTCGCCCTCCCACAGGCTCATGTGGAAGTGCGCGCCGTTTCCAGTCAGATGGGATAAGGGCTTGGGCATGGTGGTCGCACGAAGTCCACGCTCCTCCGCGACAACCTTGATCATCCATTTGAAAAAGGTGTGTCGGTCGGAGGTCGTCAGCGCATCGCTATAGTGCCAGTTGATCTCGAACTGGCAATTGGCGTCCTCGTGGTCGTTTGCGTAAGGGCCCCATCCCATCGCGAGCATGTGGTTGATGAGGGTGGTCATCAGGTCGAGGTTGCGGTTGAGGGTAAGCAGGTCGTAGCACGGTTTTCCGAGCACGTCGAGTTTGTCGTAGGGCCGGTAGGTTCCGTCCTCGTCGGCGTGGAGGAGCATGAATTCGGGTTCGACCCCGACGTTGAACGTGTAACCGAGTGCGTCAGCCTTCTCGAGCTGTCGTTGCAGGATGGTCCTGGGACAGAAGTTGAAAGGCTCTCCCTCGACCTGAATGTTGCCGGCCACCCAGGCCATGTTGTCACGCCACGGCACTCTTGTGAGCGAACGGAAATCCGGGATGTTCGCCATGTCCGGATCGTGCGGGCCCTGTCCCATCTCGCCAGCCGCGAATCCGGCAAAGCCGGCGCCTTCCGTGGCCATCTCATCCAGATTGCTGACCGGTACAACCTTGGCCTTCGGGGCTCCTCCCATTTCGACGAAGGAGCAGAGGAAGAATTCGATGCCTTGCTCGTTCGCCAGTGCCTTGACCTGATCGAGGTTCATCGTTGCCTCCCGTTTATGTGGTCGATTTTTCCAACTCGTGGTGAGCGGATCGCCCGATCGGTCGGATGTCCCATTCAGCCCCGGCTTCCATCAGGACCGACCAGAGGTAGGCGCCCAGAGAACGTGACCCGACGAGGGAATACGCAGGGTTCCCCCCGAGGTCGTTACGAATAATCAGTTGGTTGGTCCTGGCGACGCTGCTCTGTCGCGCGTGACCGTCAGGGAACGAGGGCTCGGAGAAATCCAACCCACATACTTTGCTCATGAGCGTGGGCGCATCGGGACCGATGACTCGGATCGCCGTACGGCCGTCCGTGATGTCGGTCGCGGTGACGAGTGACCCGTTAGCTTGAGCTCTTACCTTTTCGATCGTCTCTGCTTCGGCTCCCGGTGGCACGGAAAGGTAGAACAGATCCTGGCGAAGGCGCACCACGTTCGTTCCGTCGTGGTGTGTGCCCGCCCCAACTTCCAGATTCGGGAGCGTGAAGGCTGAGGTCAACACGGTGTCGGAAGCGTCGCCTTCGACCTGGATTCTGCCTTTCGCGGTTTCGTCGAAGAGAACGACGCCGGTCGTTGCCGAAGTGGTTTCGATCTCCACGCCAGCGAACCGCTCCGGCATACGCCAGTGATCGACGTCTGTGAAAGTCGCTTCCAGATCCCGAGCGATCTCATGGAGGGGCGACAGCTTGATTGAGGATTCCGGCACGTTTAACTCTTGAGTCTTTCGCCGCCGGGATCGAAGAAGGGGCCGTGATGCACGCGCGCCTCCTCGAGCCGTCCGTCCTGATAGATGGTGAAGGTCGCTCCGGGCTCACTGCCGATGTCGGACGGCAACCAGCAGAGCCCGATCGACTTTTTCAAGGTCGGGCTGAAGCGAGAGGAACTGATCCAGCCGATGATGTTGAGTTTTCCGTTCTCCTGTGGCTTTACGATCTGCAGACCTTCCTCGGGGACGATGTGCTTTCTTGTCATCTCGAATCCGACCAGGCGTTGATGCGGTCCGTCCACGCTGATGCGCTCGAGCGATCGCTTTCCGAGGAAGTCGGGTTTCTCGAGTTTGACCGCCCAGGCCATGTCTGCGCCGAGCGGGTCTGACATCGCGTCGGTATCCTGGCCGACGATGAGATGGCCTTTCTCCAGGCGGAGGACGCGCTGCGCTTCCACACCGAACGGTGCGATGCCGAATTCTCCCCCGGCCTCCATTAGCGCTTCCCAGACGTGAAGACCCGCCGACGAGGGAACGTGGATCTCGTAGGACAACTCGCCCGTGAAGCCGATTCGCCAGACGCGGCACGACACCCCGGCGACCCGGGTCCGACGGATCCGCATGTAGGGAAACGCTTTGTTGCCCAGGTCTCTTTTCGTCAGTTTCCGCAGGACTTCACGCGAGTGTGGCCCGGCCAGATTGAACGCTGAGTAGATCTCCGTCATGTCGGTGAGGTGGACATTGCCCCCCCACCCGGACTGCAGCCACCACTGGATCCATTGAAAAGCGGTGCCGGCGCCGGTCGAAGTGGTACTCAGATACCAGGTGTCGTCGTCGACGCGCGCACAGACGCCGTCGTCGAGCACGACCCCCTCGTCGTTACACATCACGCCGTATCGTACCCGACCCTTACGCAGGTTACGCCACTGATTGATGTAGAGTCGCTCGAGCAGGTCGGGTGCGCCCGGTCCGGTGAGTTGAAACTTGCCGAGAGGACTCACGTCGATCAGACCGACTCGGTTCCTGACGTTGTTCACCTCGGCCGTTGCGTCCCCGTAGTGTTCGGGTCTGAGCCACAGGCCGGCGACCATCATGCTCGCGCCCCGGTCGAGATGCCAGTCGTGGATGGACGAGACCTGAACGGGTTCCATGTTCTGTCCGGCCAATACGCCGAGATAGACCGGTGTGGTCGGCGGACGAGAGGTGGTTCGACCGGTTTCCTGGACAGACTGTCCCTTGATCCGCGAGCAGAGACGAAGTGCGTTGACCGAACACATCTTGCCTTGGCACGGTCCCATGGAAATCGTGCTGTAGCGCTTGAGCAGCTCGACGCTGTCGTAGCCTTCGGCAATGGCGGTATCCACATCGACGTCGGTGACGTCTTCGCAGAAGCACACGAAGCGCTTTTTTCCGTCCGGCGCAGAGATTCGGTCGGAGGTGCGGCGCTCCTCTTTCGATAACTCGAGAGCGAGTTTATCAAGCTCCTGCTGTGGGGGAGGCTCGGTCAACTCGAGGTGTGCGGCAGCGAGTCGTCCTGCTACGCGTCCGTCCTCCACACGGGCTTGCAGGAGGTCCGCGCCGTTCGCGCTTCCGGCGACATAGAGACCGTCGGGGACCGGATCGACGGACATTTCGGCCCGATTTTCCTGATAGACCGACTTGCCTCCGGCGGTGTAGAGGAGGTCGAGCGCGGGTTCCCATCCCGTGCTCAATGCGATGGTGTCACACGACAGTACGCGCCCGGGCCCGATGGGATTGCCGCTATCGTCGATCTCGGAGATGACGGCGGCAGAGACGGCTTTTCTTCCTCTGGCGCCGGTGAGAGCGGAACCGTTGTAAATCGGCACGCCGGCCGCAGCCAAGTCGACCGATGCGGGATGGTCACGGGTACGGCGCTCGTCGACGATGGCGGCGAGTTCGACTCCCGCGGCGAGCAGATCCGCGGCGAGGTCCCACCCGTGACGGTTGGCAGTGACGACGACAACGCGTCGACCGGGCGCGACGCCGTAGAGGTTGAGGAGACGTTGGACGGCGCTACCAAGGAGAATACCGGGCAGGTCGTTGTTGTCGAAGAGCGTGGGCACTTCGATCGTTCCGGTCGCGAACACGATGGCTTTCGCTCTGGCTTTGAAAAGCCGGTCGCCTCGAACGGCGGCAAGCCAGTTGTCCTGGTACCAGCCGAGGACATCGGTATCGGTGTAGACTTCGATTCGGGCAGATTGAACCTTCTCAAGCAAGTCCTTCCGTGAGGTATCATCGGAATCAGAGCGCCACCGAAGGTGGCCGCCGAGCTGGGGGCCGTTGTCGAAGAGGAGGACGTTCGCCCCTGCTTCCGCGGCCTCGAGTGCGGCGGAAATGCCGGAAGGCCCTCCGCCGATCACAGCGACATCCCCGTGGAGATACTGCTTGTCGTACGCTCCCCACGGGGTGCCCTGATCGACCACGCCCAGACCGGCGGCGTTGCGCAAGGCCTGCTCGTAGTGCGGCCAGAGCTGGCTCGGCTTCATGAACGTCTTGTAGTAGAAGCCTACGGGCATGAAGCGATCGCCCAGGCCTGCCAGGGACATCACATCCTGGTCGAGAGAAGGCCACGCGTTCTGAGGATTGACGTCCATGTCCTGCTCGACCGCTCGTTGGCAGGAGCGCACGTTGGGTTCATCGCCCACCTGTACCAAGCAATTGGGGCAGTGGCCGGCGCCGCACAAGAGGCCTCGGGGGCGATGATACTTGAACGATCGACTGAAAGTTCGGACACCAGCCGCACTCAGGGCTGAGGCGATGGTATCGCCGGGATGGGCGGGATAGATCTCACCGTTGAAGGTGAACGAGACCTGGCGCGTGCGATCGATGATCTCGCCGGGTCGCTCAGGAAGACGCGTGGGGGTCGGGTCACTCAACTCAAGTCGCTCCCCACAGGTAGCTCTTTACGAACGCGTTGGTCTTGGTGTGCCGCTCGGCCAGGAACCAGAGGCCGCAACCGGAAGTGTGAAACCACCACTCGGTGTGGACGCCTAGGGTGTTCGATCTTGTGTAGAGATAGGTCGCCCATTCGTCGTCCGTCACATCCTGTGAAGGATGGGGTCGGGGACGATACTCACCGGCGTATCGGAATTCGGATGCGTTACGGGGACCGCAGTTCGGGCATGGCACGACTAACAAGGCATAAACCTTTCACCGCAGCTGCCTCCACCGAGGCTACGGCAAGCCAGGGAGGGGGCAGAGCTCGGGGAGGAAAATGGTTTAGCCCCGGAGGGGCGACCGTCAATAGCCGGGGGCGTGAGCCCCCGGATCGAACGCGGGGATGTGGACTCGGCACCGTCGCTCATGAGACGACGTTTTA
Source organism: Latescibacteria bacterium UBA6620 (assembly GCA_002433075.1). Lineage (GTDB taxonomy): Bacteria > Latescibacterota > UBA2968 > UBA2968 > UBA2968 > UBA6620. The sequence goes on along the minus strand of DJHM01000061.1, from coordinate 190,764 downwards.
ATCCGATTCCCCCCGGTGCCCTGTCGACAACCCCCCCCCCCATCATTCAATGTCCCACCGAGGCGGCGCCTTTTTCACCGACGAGATCGAACTCGGCGAAACGCGAAAGCCGGAACGGGTAGATCAGGTCCGGCGTGGTGTTCGTCGCGATCAATTCGGCCATGGTCTTGCCACAGATGGGAGAGGCTTTGAAACCGTAGGTGCCCCAGCCGACGTCGAGGAGGAACCCCTCGACGGGCGTGAAACCCATGAGTGGGCTGAAATCGGGGGGCATCTCGCATAGACCGGCCCATTGACGGAGAATCCTGACTTTGCTCAGGAAAGGAAACAGCTCCAGGACGTGACCGGCCAGGCCCTCGACAAAGTCGAGCGAAGAGTTCATGGAATACGAACCGAAGGGATCTACACTCGCCCCCATGACGAGCTCGCCCCGGCTCGATTGACTGACATAGACGTGCAGACTGCCCGATACGACGACGACGTCCAGGAATGGCTTGAGCGGTTCGGTCACACACGCCTGAAGGGGGGCGGTGGCGATGGGGAGTTCGAGACCGGCCATGGCGGCGATGGTCGACCCCCATCCGGCCGTGGCGTTGAGGACGGTTTCGGCGGCGACGTAGCCTCGGGAGGTTTCTACGCCCCTGACCTTCCCGTCGCGGACGTCGACTCCGGTAACTTCGGTCTGTTGATGGATGTGGACGCCCCGCCGGTCGGCGTGGTTGGCGAAGCCCCAGACGACGGCGTCGTGACGGATGATCCCACCCGGCGGATGATACAGGGCGGCCATGATGGGGTAGCGGGGGTGCTCGCTCAGGTCCAGTTGAGGACAGATGTGCGCGAGTTCGTCGGGAAAGACGAGGCGTGAGTCGACGCCCTGGAGGCGATTGACTTCCGCGCGCCGACGCATGGTGCGGACGGCGCCGTCAGTGTGGGCAAGGGTGAGATGTCCCCGTTGGCTGAACATGACATTGAACTCGAGTTCGGCCGCGAGCTGCTCGTAGAGTTTGACGCTTTCGTCGTAGAAGCGGACGCCTTCGGGGGTCAGGTAGTTGCTTCGAACGATGGCCGTGTTTCGGCCGCTGCCACCCGATCCGATGTAACTCTTGTCCAGGACGGCCACATCGGTGACGCCGTGTTCTTTTGCGAGGTAGTGAGCGCAGGCGAGTCCGTGCGCGCCGCCGCCGATGATGACGACGTCGTAACCGTCCTTGAGCGGACGGTCGTGCCACATTCTTGGTGGAGGTCGGGAGTCGAGGGCCTGGCGGAGGAGGTGGAAGGACACCTTACTTGCGTTCCTTCCACCCGGGTCCGTTTCCCCACACGCGGTCGGTACCGGCGAGCGGGATGCCGCAGATCATGGAAGCTTCGGCGTTGAGCGCGCGAAGGTCCTCCGGCTCCAGGTCGTGGACGTCGGCCTTGCCGCAGGCGCGGGCGAGGATCTGGATTTCCGAGGTCATGGCCTGAAGCAGGTTGGCCACGCGCTCGGCGCCCTCCTCGATGTCCAGCCGTTGCATGAGATCCGGGTCCTGGGTGGTGATGCCGACGGGGCATCGACCCGTGTGGCAGTGATGGCAGTGGTAAGGTTCGGTTCCGAGGGCGTGATAGTCCTCGACGTGGATGGGCTTGTTGCAGTTGAGGGCCATCAGGGCGGCGGTTCCGATGTAGATGGCATCGGCCCCGAGGGCCATGGCCTTGGCTGCGTCCACGCCGTGCCGGATGCCGCCAGCGATGATGAGTTTGACTTCGCCGTACATGCCGATGTCTTCGAGCGCGGCCCGGGCTTCGCAGACGGCGGCCAGCGTGGGGATGCCGGTATGTTCCTGACAGATCTCGGCCGACGCGCCCGTGCCGCCTTCCATCCCGTCGACGACGATGACGTCGGCGCCCGCCTTCGCGGCCAGGCGGACGTCGTCGAAGACGCGGGTGGCTCCCATCTTCACGAAGATAGGTACCTTCCAGTCGGTGGCTTCCCGCAGCTCCTCGATCTTGATAATCATGTCGTCCGGCCCGAGAAAGTCCGGATGTCGGGCGGGAGATCGCTGATCCACACCCGTGGGGAGATTCCTCTGCCGGGCGATGTCGTCCAGGATCTTCGCGTCGAGGAGCAATCCACCGGTTCCCGGTTTCGCGCCCTGCCCGAGGGTAAGCTCGATGCCGTCGGCCTGCCGAAGATGGTGAACGTCGATGCCATAGCGGGAGGGCAGGACTTCGTAGATGAGATGGCGACTGTGCTCTCGCTCCGCATCCAGCATGCCGCCGTCGCCGGTCGTGTTCGAAGAGCCCACCATGTCGGCGCCCTTCGCGAGGGCCACCTTGGCGTTGTAGGATAGTGCGCCCCAGCTCATGCCGGTGATCATGATCGGAATGTCGAGCTCGATCGGTTTCTCGACGTGCTTTCCTCCGAGGACGGTCTTCGTCGAGCACCGTTCCCGATATCCTTCGAGAGGAATGCGGGTGAGCGAGCAGGGGATGAAGGTTAGGTCGTCGAAGGTGGCCCACTGCCGCTCTCGGAGGGTGCCGAACCCGCGAATGCGGTAGCGCCCGAGTTCGGCCTTGACCTGGATGTCTTCGATCGCGGCGGGTGAAAACGTGCCGCTTGCCTGAATCAGCTTTCCGTCACGAGCGTCGCGCTCGTTCATCTGTTGCTCCCGTTCATCGCTAGAGCGCCTCGCGCCAGAGTGCGCGCTCCTTCTTGTCGAACGTCCACAACTTTCGACCTGCCACGATTTTCCTGAAGCCGTCAATCGATTTCCCGGGGAGATGGGTCTCAAGCGTCGAGCTCAGGAACGCCCGGTCTTCCTCGTCAGGCTCCTCGACTACGGCGTCGTTGCCGAGTTCCTTGATCTCGCCCCCGACGAAGCACACGGTCTCGTACATGGAGTCGGCGAAAGCTTCTCCCGTATTGCCGCATACGATCAGTTTGCCCTGCTGGCCCATGAAGCCGGCCATGTAGCCGGAGTTCCCGCCGACGAGGACCGTCCCGCCCTTGAGCGCGACACCCAGCCGGGCGGCGGCATCTCCGTGGATGACGACCGTGCCCCCGCGAATGGCGGCAGCGGCCCCGTTCCCGGCGTTTCCGTGGACGACGACGTGACCGCCTTTCATGGATTCGGCGAGTCCCCAACCCGCACTTCCGGAAACTTCGACCGTGGGTCCGTCGATCATTCCGGCGCAGTAGTATCCGACGCTGCCTTCGAAACGGAGCCGGGTATCCTGGAGTACGGCTACCCCGAGATTGTGTCTGGCGCCTGGATCGGTGACGGTGATCTCTTTCTCTCCTGCTGCAGACAGACGCTTGATCTCGGCGTTGATTTCCCGAACGGTCTGCCCGTCACACGCTACTGTTGCCATACCCGAACCTCCCTCGCGTCGGTCTCGCGGACTTCGTAGTCTCCTTCCAGAGCGGCGCGCATGGCGATCTCTTCTGTGGCGACTGCGATGAATGCATCGCTCTCGGCCCACAGCAGAGGTTTGAGGGCGAAGGGGTCCCTGGCGTATCCCATGGCGCCCGGCGTGGCGGCCAGATAGCTGAACGAACCATCCAGATCGACGAGGGAAGCTTCCATCGCTTCTCGAAGATCCATCCCTCCGTCGAGTTGCTCGCGGAGGTAAATGCCAATGACTTCCGAATCGTTGTCCGTGTAGAAACGGATGCCGCGTTGTTCGTAGATCCGGCGGAGGATGTGGTAGTTGGTGATGTGACCGTTGTGGACGATGGCGAGATCGGGACGTCCGTGACCCCAGAAGGGTTGGGAGTGGCTGAGGTCGATTCGGGATTCGGTGGACAGTCTCGTGTGACCGAGACCGTGCGTGCCTTGGAAGCTGGCGATGTCGTAGGTCTCATCTAGGTTTCGTGGAGATCCTACCTGCTTGACGATCTCCAGCGCGCGGCCCATGCTCACGACCTCGACGTCCGGGTGCGCTTGCTCAATGCTCCGTTCCAGGTGCACGGCATCATCGGGGGCATCTACGACGAGCCTCAGGTATTCGGCAGTCGACTCCGCACGGCGCGCGTTCGGAACGGAAGCGCTGACGGCGTCTTCGACGGCGCTGTAGTCCTCGTGTTCGGCTCCGCGAGGATCGCCGAGCTTGACCTGAAGGACCATTTCTCCTTCCGAGGGGTTTCCGTAGAGAGCGACGCCTGCCGAATCCGGTCCTCGCTCATCGAGCGCGGCCAGCATGCGGAGCACGGTTCGCCCCAGATCCGCAGACGGTCCGTTCTTGCCCATCCATCCAACGATTCCACACATGTTCACCGACTCCAAAGGGGTAACGCGACGACCCCCGTGAATCGTCAGGACTCGCGGGGGCACACAACTAAAGATTACTCTGGCGGAACCGCAAGACCTACGGTGCGTCCCGACGGATCGAACCGACGAATCAGGGCAGTTCGATCCAGCCCTTTACGTCGCAACTGAAGCGATCTCCCAGGGCTGTGCAGTCGAAGCTGCTCCCACCTGTCATGCCCTTGAACCTCCCGGTCCCTCCGTAGTAGACGGCGGTCCCGACGCCCTTTCCGCCGGCCGCTTTGCTGGTCCATTCTTCGAAGTACGACGAACCATCGGCGAACGTGAACTTTCCGTAGCCATGTTCGTCACCTGTCCCATCGTTCTTGTAATCGCCCGTTCCCCAGATTTCGATCGTGTAAGGTGGTTCTTCCGGTCCTTCGACGCGTCGTCCGGCGCCGCTCGCCCGGATGATGGCAATGAAGCGGCCCTGGTCGTCGTCGACCCGGAGGGTGTCGAAGCGGGAGACGACATTGATGTGCGTGGATTGGGATTCGATTCTTTCGCCGGCGGGTGCGGGGCTCTGGGCAATCGCCAGCAGAGCGAAGAGGGCCATCCACAGGACTGGCGCACCGTTTTTCATTCTTCCTCCTTTCGGGGACGTTGAACATATTCCAGCTACCAGAGAAATACGAAGAGCAGGTAACAGGCGATTATGATGTAGCCGCTCGCAAGGACGCCAGGGCGCTTGTGAATAGGCAGCCCGTTGTCAGGGATGTCGAAGGGGTATTCGGGGCGAACCGGGGACCTGCTGAGCGTGGCCTGCAACCACGTTCCATCGAGCGCGCCCAGTCTTGTTCCCATGAGGGCGCGTACGTCGATCTGTTCTTGGCGCGCATAAACGAGTCCCGCGATTTCCTGGTCTGTTGCGGGTCCCCGCCACTGGTCGATGACTTTGGAGGCAACCACCATGGATGTGGCGGGAAGGATCAGGTTCCACAGGTAGGCCCACCAGGTATTGGTATACCAAACCGGGAGGGACCAGGCGTAGGCCTCGGCGAGGATCGCGGACATCCCGTAGATCAGCCCCACGGCGAGGCCGATGATCCCGGTCGCTCTGTGGACGCGGGTGAAGATGCCCATCAGGATGACCGTCATGAGCGGGACGGCAATGGCGCCAGCAAGACGGAGGTAAAAGAGGAGCATTCCCTTCTGGAGGAACGGCACGTAGGCGAAACCGATCGCGATGATAAAGGGAACAGAGATGCGCCCCACCCGCGTGTAATGTTCGTCCGACTCATTCTTGACGATGAAACGGGCGTAGATGTCTCGCACGAACAGGCTGGAGATCCCAATCCCTACAGAGTCGAAGGTGGAAAAGCCTCCGGCAATGAGTCCGGCCAGCACGAGGCCGACAAGGCCTGCGGGAAGATATTCGCGCACAAGCAGGGGGTAGGCCTGGTCGCTGAGTTCCAGGCCGGGGAAATGGGCGTGGGCCATGGGTCCGAGGGAGACGTTGAACCAGAGACAGACGGCCGTGGCGCCACTGGCAACCAACGCAGCCATCTTGAAATCCCACTCGGATCGAGCCCCGAGGAAGCGGATGGCCTCATACTGATTGATGACCGCGTAGGTCGTGAGGACGACGACGAAACCCAGGGCGACCAGGATCGGGTGTACGCCGGGGGGAGAATATCCTCCAACCCTGAGCAGAGAGCCGGGGAGGTCGGGCGAGATTGCGGCCAGCTTGTCCGTTAGCCCGGACCATCCACCAGTGCTCGACCAGACAATACTCCAGAGTACGAATGACGCGACAATCATGGCGACGGCCTGAAGCGCGTCGGTGAAGACCCCCGCCTTCAGGCCTCCACGAACGATGTAGAGTACGGCCGCGAATGCCATGGCCACAACGATGGCCCACGAGAATCGCGCTTCGATATCGGCGACGAGATTCAGGACGAGAAACAGGGAATAGAATATGTTGCCGAGGACATTGGTCCGGGATTGGATATTGATCAGCACCGCCATGAAGCGAGCCGCGGGCCCGAAGCGGAACTCGAGCCATTCCGCGTTCGTAAACACGCCTGAGCGATACATGGGGACAATGATGTAGAAGCTGAGGACGAACCAGCCGACGGAGATGCCCAGCCACCACTGGGTGAGCTGAGAGAGACCGAGGTCATACGCACCTCCGACGATGGCCACGTAGTCGCCACTGTCGACGGCAGTTCCGAAGGCCGAAAGTCCGACAGCCCACCAGGGCATGGACTTGGCGGCAAGATACCAGTCGAAGCTCTTGGCTTCCTTCCGGAATCGGGTCAATCCGTAGAGGACGATGCCTCCGTTGATTGCGGCGATGACAAGCCAGTCGATGAGGGCCATAGCCACAATATAGCGTCCGGATAGAGCGACGCAGTAGCAGAACGGGCGCGGGCGAGGTCAGATCGAACAACATTCTGAAGGCTGTGTGTTCTGAGGTCCCTTGCTTATCTTGAAGGTCCAAGGAGGTTTCCGATGCGACAGGTCTACATATCCGGTGAGATGGTCCCTGAAGACGAAGCCAAGATTTCGATCTTCGATACCGCAGTGACTTTGGGCGACACCGTCACCGAATCGACTCGAACGTTCAAACACATTCCTTTCAAGCTCGATCGACACATCCAGCGTCTCTACAAGTCGTTGAAAGTGACACGAATCGACGCGGGATGCGGACCGGAGGAGATGGAGCAGATTACGATGAACGTGCTGGAGGCCAACCTTCCAGAGTACGGAGAAGACGAGGACCTTTGGATCGTGCACAACATCTCGCGGGGCGTTTCCATGCCGGGTCCGGACCCGACCGTTCGGTCGGGTGGCGCAACGGTGATGATCCATACGCTGCCCATGGATTTGACGGGATGGGCCAGGTTCTACGAAGAAGGCTGTCATGCGGTGACGTCGATGAGTCGGATTATCCCATCGCAATCCCTGGACGCACGGATCAAGAACCGGAGCCGAATGGCGTATACACTGGCGGAGATGGAAGTGAAGCTGGTCGATCCTCAAGCCCAGGGGGTCATCCTGGACGCCGACGGCAACGTGGCGGAGAACAAGGGTGGGAACATTTTCGCCGTGAGTGATGGCGTGGTGCGAACACCACCTGCGCAAAACAGTCTGGCCGGTGTGAGCCGAGAAACTGTGCTGGAGCTGGCGGAGACGGTGGGTGTTCCGACGCAGCAGACGGACCTTCAGCCGTATGATCTCTATACGGCGGACGAAGTATTCTTCACGAGCACGCCGTATTGCATCATGCCGGCGACGAAGTTCAACGGACTTTCTGTTGGAGATGGCAAGGTCGGACGGATCACGAAGCAGATTCTTACGGCCTGGAGCGACCTGGTCGGGATGGACATCGTGAAACAGGCCACAAAGCAGCTGGAACACAGCAACTGAGCTGGTGGGAGCGGTCGGAGCCTTTCCCGAGCAACGGCCCCGTCGTTTCTGGTCGGGGGTGTGGGCGAAGGAACTTTGGCCACAGTCTTACCGGTTGGGCAGATCTTATTCAAACAATTTCGGATCGCTATAGACTCCGCTCAGGGTGACCAAGTGTTATAGCCCAAAGGCTTGCGCCGGTAATGGGTACCGTTCGTGAATACCAAGTTCCTTAGAAGCGCAGTCGAGGGGACCGCGAACCTTAGCGGCAAGGGATACTGATGTCCGATTGACGATCAAGAATTTCCGAATGGGGGAAGGGCTGCTGTTTTTCCGTTTGGAGATTGGCAATTGGCATTTAAGGACTTGAATCAAGGCGCGCCATGAACGTAAACAGCGAAATTAAGCGACTCGAGTCGCTGATTGAAGAACAAAGGGCCTACCGGGCGGACAGCCTCAATCTGATCGCGTCGGAGAACACGCCTTCCCCTTTTGTGGAGGGGATGATCACGGAGGAGTTGAACCGTCGGTACGGATTCTACTCCGGGAGCAATCCGAGCAATCAGCACTACCAGGGCACCCATCACGTGGCCGAGATCGAGGCGCTTGCGCAGGCGGCAGCGAGAGACCTGTTCGGCGCGAAGTACGTCGACCTGCGATCGCTGTCGGGAAACGTGGCTGGAATCATTTCCATGTTCGCGCTGGGGAGCCCGGGTGACACGGTGCTCGAGGTACAGAACGCGCACAAGTATGCCTACAAGCTCAATACCTCAGGTCTGAAGGTCGATCTGAATCCCATTGCCATTCCGTGGGACGGAAAGACGTACAACATCGATCTTCCGAAGACCTCGGAGCTGATCGAAAAGCACAAGCCGAAGCTGGTGGTGGTCGGATCGGCGATGTTTCTGTTTCCACAGCCGGTTCGTGAGATCCGGGATGCGATGGACGCCCATTGTCCCGAGTCCTATCTGATCTATGACGCCGCCCACGTGATGGGGCTGATCGCGGGAGGGCGGTTCCAGCAGCCGTTGGCCGAGGGAGCCGACCTGCTGATCACGAGCACCCACAAGACGCTGGCAGGACCTCAGGGCGGGATGATCCTGACCAACGACGCGTCGATCGCGGAGCGTATGGCCACAGCGACGGCGCCTTTGATCGTCGCGAACCACCATCTTGCTCGGATTCCGGCGCTGGCGGCGACATTTCTGGAGTGGAAGGCCTGTGGCAGCGCGTATGCGGACGCGATCGTGGAGAATGCGAAAGCGCTGGCGCGTGCGCTGGAAGAGCGAGTCGTTCCCGTCGTCGGGGCGGAATACGGATACACGGAATCCCACACGCTGTTGCCGGTGGTCGACGCCTTCGGGGAAGCGAAGGCGGTGGCCGATCGTCTTGAAGCCTGTGGGATCATTGTGGGAGGGACGGGTGTCCCGGAAGAGTATGGAACGCACGGTCTTCGAATCGGCGTTCAGGAGGTGACTCGATTCGGCATGACGCCGGACGACGCAGGACCGGTCGCGGACTGTATCGTCGACGGCATGTCCGGCAAGGAAGAGGTTGGCGATCGAGTTCGAAAACTCGTAAAGAAATTCTCTAAGGTGCAGTTCACGATATAGCCACTTGAATGGCTCACCAGGAGAGCGACATGAAGACCTATCTCGAAGGGTGTGGCGTACCGACAAGGCGGGTGGGAAATGTGGAAGTGCCCCGACTCATCATGGGCATTCACCCTTACGATGGATGCTCCTACCAGAACCCGGATCGAGATGCCCAGAATGGGCGCGCGTTCAGCCAGGTATCTGCAGTTTCCGATGTGATTCGGTGCGCGGTAGAGGAAGGCGGCGTCACGGCTGTGCAGGTCGACCATATGCTGCCGGTTCTGGATCGGTTGCACCTGCAGGCTGTCTGGGAAACCCAGCGGGCGACGCAGACCGAGATCGGGCTGGTTGCGTTTATCTTGATTCCGGTGATGCTGGACGGCGAACAAACCACATTCTCTCCTCGATCGCACGCGACGTTTTACGCTCACAACGAACGGATGGCTGGCGACGCGTTCAGGGAACACATTCGAACCGATCCGATCGTGCGGTACAACATCGGGGACGGGGAGTTGGTGACATCCGAAACCGTCAAGCCATATACGGAGGAGGAGGCGAGCCGGTTCGAGATCGACTACGGAATCCTCGAGCTATACCTGGGCTTCTTCGCGGGTTGTGACATTCTGGTGGCCGATCCTGGAACCGAGATCGACTTGCTCGCGATGATGGGGCGGTTCGACCTGATCCGTGACTACGTTGGATTCCTGCGCGAGCGATTCGGGACGGTGATCACGAGCGTTCACCACGCCGGCGTTACCCTTCCTTTGCTCGAACAGGAGAACATCCCGGTCGACGGCTATCTGACGACGGTCAATCAGCCGGGTACGTTTATGTTTCCGACGCGGGATCACGCGATCGACGCGATCAAGAACGCCAGTAAACCTGTGATCGCGATCAAGCCGATGGCAGGAGGCCGCTACCTGGGCCATCAGGCGTTCGACTACGTGTTCAACGACGTGGGTGTCGCCGCGTCCATGTTCGGGATGGGGACGGTGGATCAGGTGAGGGAGACGATGGGAGCAGCGAAGGATGTGCTGGGAGCCGCCGCCTAAAAATCGTGATCTGGGCTGCGTATGGTAGGGCCGTGGCCCTACGCGCATGATGCAGTGACATCGATCGCATGATGACGAGGTCTGATGGATATCTGCTTCTCAACAAACGTTGGTGGAAAGGGCTGGAGCCTTTCGGAATGCGCGGCGTGGGCGCGAGAAAACGACTTCGACGCAATCCGCCCTCACGTCGACGGGGTGGCGCACGAAACGCCGGAGAGTCTTGCGAACACGTTTGAGCCCCACGGGATCTACGTTGCCGCGCTGACTGCCCACAACAACCTGCTGGATGACGACCCGGACGAGCGCCAAGCGGCCCGTGGACGTCTGATCGAGGCGATCGAGGTCGCGGGAAAGTTGAGCGTTCCGATCGTGATCACGCACGCCGGAAGCCCCGTGAGTCACCACTTTTACGGGGCGTATTCACATCCGCCCGGGAATCCGACCGATCGATCTATCGAGTTGGTCGAACGGTTTCGCGAGATGTACGAGCCGGTGATCGAGGCGGCGGAAGCGAACAGGGTCGTGATCGGTCTCGACAATGCGGTACGGATGGGAAACATCGCGTGTAACCCGGAGATGTGGGAGCGCATCTTGGAGGCCGTCCCATCGGACCGTCTCGGACTGTCCTGCGACCCGTCTCACTGGGTGTGGATGGGGATGATGCCGGCGGAAGACGTGATTCGTGCGTTCGCGGGGAAATGGGTCTATGCCGACATCAAGGACTGCGAAGTGAGCCCGCAGATGCTGTTCCGTCAGGGGATCATCGGAAACTGGTGGTGGCAGTATCGCATTCCCGGACGCGGCCAGCTCAACTGGGGGACCATGATCGGTGCGCTGACCGAATCCGGCTACGACTATGTGCTGTGTGTGGAGAACGAAGATCGAGGGGCGCCTGGACTGGAGGGGTTTGCGTTGGGGTGCAGACACCTGAGGCCGCTACTGACTCGTTCGAGTTGAGGCCGAGAGGAGGATCGCTTGCGGCGCAGTGTGCTGATCACCGGCGCGGCCGGTTTGTTTGGTGGGATCTTGCGATCCCACTGGCAGGATCGATACGATCTGAAACTGGCCGACATCCAACCGATCGAGGATGTAGCGTCTCACGAGACGTTCGTGGAGATGGACATCAGAGAGGTCGATGCTTTCGTCGACGTTTGCCGTGGTGTCGACACAGTGGTTCATCTAGCCGCGTTCCCCGGCGGGAGAGCCGAGTTCTACGACACGCTTCTCGAGTTGAACATCATCGGTTGCTACAACGCCTTCCACGCGGCGCATACGGCAGGATGTCGTCGACTGGTGTTCGCGAGCACGATCGACGTGGTCGGAGGATATGCGGAAGAGGAAGACGTGCTGTGGGACGAACCCGTATGTCCCACGACCGTCTACGGGGCGACGAAGTGCTGGGGCGAAGCCCTCGGCCGGGTTTATGCGCACTCGCACGGGCTGTCCTGCATCTGCGTTCGCTTGTGCAATCCCAATTTCAGGCAGGACGGCGACTGGGACCCCGATGGTTTGAGATCGGGACTCAGCCATCGGGATGCCGCTCAACTGATCGGTCGGTGCGTGGACGTCGAGGATGTCGACTTCGCCATCGTGAACGGGATCTCCAACCACTGGCGAGGGCGGTTGGACGTGGAGATCTCGCGTCAGGTTCTGGGCTACGAACCGCAGGACGGGACGGCGTTCCCGCAGAGCGGGTGAGCTCGATGACAGTGATCCGTACTTACGGACGCGTCGTTCCTGGATGGGTGGATACAGTCACTCAGAGATCTCTGACACCCACGACCAGTCGATAGCCAAAAATCCACGCGCATCCCTCTGGGCCGATGATTTCGTCGGACAGAGACTTCAGGGCATTTAAGCCTATTTCGGCCTCCGTAGCGCCCGCCTTCAGAGCACGGTCGATCCAGCGGTAACTCCTCACCAATCCCATGAATTCGTCTGAAGTTCCGTCGATCTCCTGATGGAACCAGATTTCCTTCGTGTACCCATATCCATCCATAGTTCGCATGTGATCGAGGTGTTGCACGATGGGCCAGCTCTCGAGGTTGGTCCACTTGCCACTCGACTTGCCCCGCTTCGTAGCCTTCCGTGCGACCTCCTGGTACACCAGCTCGAGACGCGGATGAACGGTCGGCGGCATCCAATAGGAGAATTCGGCCAGGACGCCTTTCCTCTGATGAGGGAGGTTGGTAAAGTGGGAAAGTTATCTCCGTATCTCACGAAGCAATTAGATGCTGTGATCGGTGCAGTTCGAAATGCGAAGGCGTCTTAGCGCATTCGGTTCGATTAATCCTGTCCAATCAAGCCTTTCAGGTAATTGCAGTACGCATTGTCATCCGAATGGTTGGCGATGTTTACAATCTGCTCTTCCGAGATCCATCCTTTCCTCAAGGCGATCTCCTCCACGCAGGCGATCTTTAGCCCTTGGCGATGCTCGATCGTTTGGACAAAGTTTCCGGCCTCGGTAAGACTCTCGTGCGTTCCCGTATCCAGCCACGCGAAACCTCTTCCCAGGATTTCCACCCTGAGTTTTTCTCGACGTAGATATTCATTGTTAACGTCCGTAATCTCCAGCTCGCCACGATTCGATGGCTTCAGAGTCTTCGCGATATCCACAACGTCTTGATCGTAGAAGTAGAGCCCGGTGATCACGTAATTCGACCTGGGGGAACGTGGTTTCTCTTCGATCCCGATCACGTTCCTGTATGAGTCGAATTCGACGACGCCGTATCTCTTCGGGTCGTTGACGTAGTAGGCAAAGACCAATCCGCCCTCTTTCAGCTTCGAAGCGTTCTCCAGCAGTTCGGAAAGTCCGTGTCCGTAGAGGAGGTTGTCCCCGAATATCAAGGCACAGGGGTCACCGCCGATGAAGTCTTCGCCGATGAGGAACGCCTGCGCGACTCCGTCGGGTCGGGGCTGGACCGCGTATTCCAGGTTCAGTCCCAGTCGCTGGCCGTCTCCAAACAGCGTTTTGTAGAGGTCGATGTGCTCGGGACTCGAGATGATGAGGATGTCCCGAATATCCGCCAGCATCAAAGTTGACAGCGGATAGTAGATCATCGGCTTGTCGAAGATCGGCAGGATCTGTTTTGAAACGGAGATGGTCAACGGAAAGAGACGTTTCGAAACGCCTCCCGCCAGGATGATGCCTTTCATGGGTTTCCTCTCTTCACAGCCGGCGTGTCTCTAATGAATGAGGCTGGCGGCACTGTGGCGCAGACGAGTGTTCGTGGATGGTTTTTTGGAAACGCTTCACTTGGGAGCCATCCAGTTGGTATTGGTCGTCTCAGGATCTGGACTTCCTGCTTCAGCCGATCCGCCAGCGCCTCTCGTGTTGTTTCAAGATCATACCTGGCTGGCTGGTTTATCAAGCTCCCTTTATCGATCGGGGGAAAAATGATCGCAAAGGAAACTCGCGAGGATCTGGCTGATCCTCTGCTGTCGCGCACGGCGGTGTGACGGGCCGGATAGCTCTTTCATGTCTTCGATGTCGTGCAGTTCTCCATCCGGCAGAAGGTCAGCCAATGCGCCGCGGTCCGCAAGAATCCGTGCGGATCAGCAGACTGTGCCGCTTATACAACCGCAAGATGGCCGCGGGCATCAGCAGCGAAGCCCGAAACGTCTGCGAAAAAACACTGCAACTTGCGGTGGCCAGGGTTGGCTGTTGTCTCACGTGTGCTTGGGGGGCATACCTGCTAATGGATTAGGAGCGCCGCCGCCGCCGATAGGCGGCGTGGGTGGGCTGGGTTGGGTGTCCGCGGCTCCGGGGTTAGCGGGTCGGGCACCCTTCTTAGCGGTGCCCGCCAGGGAAGGTGGGCACCAGATCAAAGCGAAAAAGATTCAGATACTCAGTTCACGCAGGTTCTGATCGGTGTCCATCGGTGGTTGCTCTGGATTCTGTTCACCATTTTTCCGGAAGAATCGAATCTTATTTCGTGAAGTCCTTTAACGCTGGGGCCACTTACGTCGCAAGACTTCAACAGCTTTTTCGATCTGCACAACCTCACCTTTGTCGTATTCGCTCTGCATTTGCGCAATCTCGTCCTGACTGGGCCTTTTAACGGGCCATCGATCTTCGTTGGCGACTCGCCAGGCCAGCCGTGCGCAGAGGAATGCGGCTTCTTTTATGTCCAGGGCCCTGACCTTGTCCACCGTATCGTGCGCCGAATGGTAGAAGGTCCTGGTGAGACTGTTTTCCGGGTCACGAAGAAAGCAGGAGGGGACGCCCTGCGCCATGAAGGGGTAGTGGTCGGCGGAAAGGTGCTCGGGTTCGCGCAGGGGGGAGGTTTCCTGGTCTACGAAAAGGTCTTCGTTGAGGTCCTTGCACACATCGCGAAAATACGCCCTCGTGTCCGGACCGTAGAGCATCAGGCCCAGTGGCGCATTTCTTCCGGAGGAATCCAGGTTGAACATGATCCGGGTGTTGGCAATATCCCGGGGGTGCGAGTCGACGTAGGCGTGGGCGCCGATGAGGCCGAGTTCCTCCACGCCGAAGAGGACAAAGCGCACGGTGCATTCGAGCCGGCCGGAAAGCCGGGGCAGGACGCGGGCGATTTCGAGCGCCGCAACCAGGCCCGAGGTGGGGTCTTCGGCCCCCTGTGCGAGGTCGTGGCCGTCGTAGTGGTTCCCGATGACCACCATATGGTCGGAAGATCCTTTCACATCGCCGATGATGTTCCAGGATGTTTTTCTGGCCTGCGTGTCGGTCGTTTCGATCTCGACTTCTGCCTGTTCGTTCCTGCGGGTGAGTCGTCTCAGAAAGAGGCCGATTTCTTTCGATACCATGATCCCGGGGATCAGGCCCCACCGGTTGAATCCGAGGGTTCCCGTAATCGGACCCACGCCTTCCGTGTTTCCCACAAAGATAAAGGCCCCGGCCCCGGCGAGGATGGCACGATTATACTTTTCCGTTCGCTGAATCCAGCGCTCCTCGGAGGTTGGATTGACATTGGTGACAAGGGCAACATTGCCCTCCAGGTTTGAGGCATTAAAGGCTTCCGGGGCGCCGGCGCCCAGGTCCACGATCTGGCCGTGGACTCGACCGGGAGGAGACATCGGCATGGACAGGCAATCCAGATCCCGGTGCAGAGGTGAGGTTACAGACAACCGGGCTTTGCCGCGCGTCCAGCCGTTGTACTCGAATTCCTCGGCGTGAACATTTTCCAGCCCGTACTCCCGCAGTTTGCCTTCCAGAAATCGGGCCGCTTCCTTTTCCTCCGGAGTTCCGGCAAAGCGACAGCCCATGTCGTCGCAGAGTATCTCGAAATTGGACCAGAGCTCGGGCGAGGTGAAGATCTGGCCCGCAAGGATCTCGTCGAAAGATGTAGAGGTTGTTTTGCTCATGGTATTTTTCCAGTTAGATATTTTCTATTCCGGGCGTGATCTTTTCGATCGCTTCAGCCAGGGCCCTCTCCCTGTCTTGCTTCGCTCGACGGTACCGTTCAGGTGCCTTCAGACGGGGTGAGAGCCTCTGCGGCCGCATCGTAGCGAGTCGTACGTGCGAGTACGACGTACCAAAAGGACCTTCTATATTTCCTACAATCCGCATCGCACGTGTCATGGCTTGAAGGTATTATGGCTGGGATCGTGAGGGTGAGCACCCATGAACATCGACCAAGTACCAGCCGCGCACGGCAGCCAGGGGGACGCGATTTCTTCCAGCCTCCTGGAAATGCCTGACGAGGTGGTCGGCCAACAAGTCTCGGCGAGCGAAGCCTCGTTCTTCAAGGAGCACGGGTATTTAATAAAGCGAGGCCTGTTGGAAAAGGCATCGCTCCAGCCCGCCCTCGACTACATCTGGCAACGAGCACCCAGCTGCGTCAGCCGCGACGACCCCTCGTCTTACACGCACGCCCACCGCCTCTGGGAGCGGACAACGGTGAACGGCGAGCCCGGCGGCGACCAGAACCACTGGAGCGGCGCCCGGGGGGACAACGGCATCTGGCAACTGCTCAGCTCCGGGCCGACCGGGCTAGGTGCGGAGCCATTCATGCTTCAGCTGGTGCCCAATTCTGCGGAGGTGCAGGCGGTGGTGGCAGCACTGATCGGTTCGCCCGTCCGCCCGAGCCGGCGCACCCGTGGCGTTTACGCCAGGTTCCCAACACCGCCCCCTTACCCGCCCATCCAAAATGGCATACATTGGGACTCCTGCTGCCACCAGCTCGGCGCGATGGTGCTGCTTGAGGATTGCCCACCCACCGGCGGCTGCTTCACGCTCTGGCCCACCAGCCACCACAGGCTCTTTCCGCTGTTCACTACCTCCCAGGGCAACTTTCCGAAGGACATCACCAACTTTAGCACGCTCGGCCCAGGGGGTCACATGAGCTCCCCGACCGTGAAGCAGGCGCTCTCTGACATTGCCGCGAAGGTGCAGCCCGTGGAGTTTGATGGCCGGGCTGGGGACGTGTGCTTCTGGCATCACCGCCTTGCCCACTCTGCCAGCCCCAACCGCCTGCGCGAGAGCGGCCGATTGATGCTGGTCTGCGACTTCCAGAAGGACTCGAGCCCCTCGTAGCCGCGGACTTTCTTCGACGATCATACCCTGGGCGGTTGGAATGAGTCGATGAGATGCCAGGAGCAGTTCCATGTGGACACGCGGAAGTTTCGCGAGGATGAGCCACCTGACCCGGCAAATATGTGGAAGGATTGGGCGATCTAAAAATGGCGTTGATGGGCTCATGAGATAACATCTCATGGGGGGGGGCCCTTGGGCCACCCAGTCATTTGCAGATACGCGATGAAAGGTCAAATGATGAAGACAAAGAATCCCCAAGTCATCCAGATGACAGATGATTCGGTGATCTACTCATACTACGCCAGGGAGCGGCCGACGGCCAAGGATCTTGAGGACGTGATCGATATCTACGCGCGGGCCGGTGTGAATGCGTTGAGTCATTGCATTCACTGCCGGTTCCAGGCTTACTACGACAGCAAGGTCGTGGAAGTGGCCGGCGATTTGACGCCCGAAGGTGTCGAGCCCTGGCGACACGTTCATTACTGGCACTGGCTCACCGCATTGCGACGGTTGATCGCCGATGGTAACGACCCGCCGAAAGTCCTCGCAGCCCGCTGCCATCAGCATGGCATGCGCTTCCTGCCCTGTTTTCGGCTGAACGACCAGCATGGCTTCGAGCCGAACCAAGCGATTTACGGCAGTTTTCGTCGGGACCACCCCGAATGGCGCATTGATAAGCGTGCAATGGACTACGGCGTGTCGGACGTCCGTGAGCACGTATTGACCGTGGCAAGGGAAGTGTGCCAGGGCTACGACATCGACGGTTTGGACCTGGACTTCCAGCGCTGGCCCGTCTTCTTCAAAAGTGATGAGGTTAAGGCGAACACGCCCCTGATGACGGCCTTTGTTAAAGAAATCCGCGCCTACCTCGATGAGGCGGGAAAGAGGCTGAACAGGTCGATGTTGCTGAGCGTTCGCGTTCCGATCAAGATTGGCCGGGGCCAAGTCATCAACGCACCCGTGAGACACCGGGACTTGGAATGTCTCGGAGTTGGACTGGATGTACCCACGTGGATCAAAGAGGGCTTGGTCAATATTGTTTGTCCCATGGCATTCTTGGCGAACCAGTGGCCGGACATGATCGCGCACATGGCCCAATGGCGAGAGCTGACTCAAGACACCGACTGCTCACTCCACCCGACCATTCACCGCAACTTGGCATGGCCCGTCAAGCCCTACGACTCGCCGTATGTCTCGCGGGCGAGTTATCGTGGTGCCGCACACAGCTACTACCGGCACGGGGCCGATGGAATCGCGCTTTACAATCTTTGGGATAATGACAAGGTCAGTTGGGAAACCGTCCCGGATTTGGGCAATCCGAGTGCCCTGGGCGCCAAACCGCGTCGATACCACGTCTACCTTGACGATCCTGTACTAATCAACAAGGGCGAGCGAAAGACTTTCGAGCTTTTCCTTCCGGAGGACCCACAGGACGCGGACCAGCGCCCCCACCTTCGCTTTTATGCTGCGAATCTGACGCTCGAGCACCGCATTGAGATTGACATCAACGGCACGAAGGTCGATCCCGGCACGTTGACCCTTGATCGCATCAAGAGCGGAGGGCTGAGCGGTGCACCCAAGATGCCGTACGGGTACCTGGTGAGCTTTCCACTTGCCCACACGTCGACCAGGACCGGCAGCAACGAGTTGGGCATCAAGGTCATTGAAATCAATCCCGAGCTATCCCAGCTGACCAAGGTTTACACGGTGCCCGAGAGCGCAGGCGGCATCGCCGTGGGTCTAATCGAGACGCTATTTGGCTATCCTGCCGGGTTGCCCGCGGCCCCAGTTCATGCCAACCTCGATCCGCTCGACTGAGAAAGCAGACGCTCGTGGGACAACGTCTTTATCCGATAAAAGGTGTTTCCGTCAGGTTTAGATCGACAGGCAGATTAGTCTGGTTCGAAGAAATGTCAAAGACATCTCAACTCAGGTCCGCACCGACGCTGACTGATGAGGATGTGCGGCGCATCGACGAGAACTACGGCCGAGCGCCGTTCCGTCTTCTACACAAGCACTCTCATGTCAGATTCTTACTCTCAATACCCTATGCACCTGGCTTCAGTTCATAGATTCCCCACTGGTGCCTTCCGGGAGCATATCGCGTCCTGATATATCCTGTATCTCCAAGCGAGAAGCTGAGCCCTTGGCCGGTCGGTTGTGGCGGTGCCCCACAGATGCACCATAGTGCAGCGTTTAGAACCCCACCGTGTGCGATGACCAGGTATTGTCCCGGACCACGGCGAATCAACTTCTCCAAGGCTCTTCCCGCACGGCCATAGAAATCCCACAAACTCTCACCCGCGTTTACACTTACAACGTGCGGCTCGAATGGATTGTGGAAGTCCGGCGCGGGATATGTTCTCTGTGCGTCTGCAAACGACATGCCCCCAGAGGGCCATAGTCCTTTTCCATCCAGTCAGCGTCCGGCTCGACTTCAATCCCCAATATCTCCCCGACGATTCTCGCAGTCTCTGAAGCTCGGACAAGCGTGCTGGCAATGATTGCATCGAACTCGATGCCTCTCTTCTTTAGTTCTTCGCCTCGCCGGACGGCTTGTTCACGGCCTACCTCAGTGAGTGGAGAGTCGTATCTCCCCTCGATGACTTCCTCATCATCAGCCCGGGATCGACCGTGGCGCATGAACGTGATTCCGATCTCGTCATTCATCCTTAGATCCTCCGGTTCCCGATCAGATGTGCCGACGCTTCCCACAATCTGAGCGGCTTCCAGCTTGCTTGTTTCATCGAACTGGTGGCTCTGATCTTCGAAACGGCATTTTGCTTAACGTCCTCGGCATCCCCGAAGCCGCGGAGCGGTTTTCTGCGGATCGAAGCGAAGCCGGGGGTGCCGTGTTGACTGAAGTTCTGGGAGGGGCTGCCTCAATCGGCTCTGACGTTCAGGGCAGCAATAGACAGGCACCATAGACAATTCTCTTTATTTATGGCACTGACACAGGTGGTCGTCGATCCGCCCAGGGGCGGGCCTGTTCGAGTTGTGCTGCGAGCCTGAAGAGCGACGCCTCATCGCCAAACCGACCGATGAATTGGGGCCCTATAGGCAGGTTTTCATCATTCCAGTACAAAGGAACCGACATCGCTGGTTGCCCGGTGGCATTGCACAGGGGCGTAAAGGGAATGAACTGCCAAACGCGGTCAAGGGCTTCCTGTGGGGACTGGTCGGATGAAACCTCGAAGGTTCCAAGGGTTACTGGTGGTTCACCCAACGTTGGGGTGAGCCAGACGTCCCAATCGACAAAGAAACGCGCAATCTCACGCGCCAGAAGTTGAATCGTCCCTACAGCGCCCAGATAATCTGATGCACTGTGCCCACGGCCCATTTCATACACGAATCCAGTGAGTGGTTCCAACTGATCGGCAGTAAATGTCTTGCCGTTGAGCTGACCGATCAAATCTACCACCCCTGCAGTTCCCGAAGTGAACACAGTGCTGAAGGCCTGCTCGAACATCTCGCCGTCAATGGCGGGAGACGCTTCTACCACCTCGTGCCCTAAGTCAGCACAGAGTTTCGCTACATCTCGTACGGCATCGGCGCAATCGGAATGAACAGCATCATCCTTGAGCGTCTTGGTCGTAAAGGCAATGCGGAGAGAGCCAGGACTGGTCCCCACCTCCTCAAGAAACGGCCTTTCCGGTATGGGTGCCCAGTAAGGATCGCCGACATCGGGTCCCGAGGTGGCATCGAGGAGAGCTGCGCTGTCCCGCACCGAACGCGTCACGGCGTGTTCTGCGGCCAGACCGCTTGCCCAGTCGCCAGCGTCTGGCCCCCATGGATTACGCGATCTGGTGGGTTTGAGGCCGAACACGCCGCAGCACGAAGCCGGAATCCGGATCGATCCGGCCCCATCGTTGGCGTGCGCTGCGGGAACCGCACCAGCGGCTACCAATGCCGCCGACCCGCCGCTTGATCCGCCCGTCGTCCGTGTGGTATCCCAGGGATTGCGTGAGGGACCGAACAGTCTAGGTTCGGTCGTTACATTACACCCCATCTCAGGAGTGTTCGTCTTACAAAGGATAATGAGCCCTGCATTCTTCAGTCTGATCACCAGTTCGCTGTCGTGATCCGGAACGTAGTCCTTCAGTATTTCTGCACCCGATGCGAGCCGTACGCCGGCATACGATGCAACCAGATCCTTGAGAGGGTACGGAACCCCCGCGAGGGGGCCATCGGGCAGCTTGCCTTTAGCAGCCTCGCGCGCTTGATCATACATAGGTGTAATCACTGCATTCAACTGCGGATTCACGCGTTCGATACCTGCGATAGTTGCTTCCACCAGCTCAATTGCCTGAACCTCGCCTTTTCGTACAAGCTCTGCCTGTGCCAGAGCATCGAGCGGCAGTAAGTCGTCAATACTCGCCATGGGTTATCTCCCTTTATGTCCGCGAAAGGATCAGATTTTGCGCGACCGTGAATCTGCCTGCCTTACACGTTGTTCAGGGGTGGTGGGGAATTTCGGTTAACGGACAAACACCCACGACGCTGCTGCATTCGTGCAGAGTGCGTACGCGAAAGCCGCGTGGCTGAAATCATCACGCGGCTGTGTATGGGGGAGGGGTGGGGTCGGGCTCTTGGGTGGGTAGTTATCTGACGCGGGATTCTTGGAGGCTGGGCGAAACAATCTCTATACCAAGAGGTGTGTTATCCTTGCCGTAATCAATGACAAGGTCCTCAGAAATGGTTTCAGTCCGCGTGCTCTTCTGCCCAGGTTTTGCCAGGTATAGATAAGCAGCGAGCGGCTTGCCTTTTCGGTATGTGACTTGAAGAGATACTATGGTACTTCATCGACGTACCTCCAACGGCCCGTACACTTTGGACATTTTCCAAGTCATCCACCACAAGTTTCTGGAGCGTTAAGAAGTATAGAGAAGTCTCATCAACACTGCGCCTGTTCCTGTCATGGTCACAAAGCCGCCTCCCAACCAAAAAGTGAGATCCCTATTGCCATTAATTAGTACCATAATCCATTTTGCAAGGGCATTCATGGCAACAGCAACCAGGACAGCCCGCCCTGCAGCAGGAACAGACAGAGATCCGTGGTTTACCATGGTTGCAGCTGAAAGGGAAACAGCGCTGGCATCTGCCAGTCCTGCAATGGCACTGGCCGGATAAATACCCTGTTCCCCAAGATGAACTGTTGCAACTTTGGTAAGAAAGAAAACACCCACGAAGAATGCGCCGAATTTCCATGCGGGCAGGAGAGAGTAGGGATTCTGTAGTGTATCTATCAAAGGCTGATCTACGGCATCTTTTTGCCCCCCCTCGCACACGTGGCTACCGCGCGTCGCAAACCTTTGTTCGTTAAGCGCAAGCGCATCCAGGAAGAGAACGTAGCGGATGACCGAATTTCTGAAGGGTATAAATAGACCTCTGCCGACTCTTCTTCACCGAGGCAGTACAACCCATCCTCGCGCGATCCTTTCCGGAGTTGTCGTTCTCCGCTGGAAGGCTCGGAAGGGGATCTCAAGCTTCCTGCTAAGAAGATATTTCCTGAATGATCCTCTCCAGGTAGATCTTATCTTCTACGAGGATCTTCTCGATCTGCTGAAATGTCCGGTTCCCACGCTTACACTCGAATAGGAGGCCCCCCGTGTAGCCGATTGCATGGAAAGCCCGTAAAAGGGCGGGCATATCTATCGTCCCTTCAGAATCGCGCACAGTGAGACCTCCATCAGTCTTCCCACTGTTGTTTTGCAAGTGCGTATCCCAGATCGGCACATCAAGCGCAGAGAGAAACTCCTCAGGACTCGTGCACGAGTTCCATCTATTGGTAATGGTTGTGTTAATATGACCGGTATCGATCAGTACGCCCATCCGTGGGTCGTCAACCATCTCCACCGCCTGGTTAAGTCGCTCGGGGGAATTGATCACCCCTTTCTGACTATTTTCGACACCGAATTTGAGATCGGTCCCCCGGCTCATCTGGAGCATCAACTTGAATACCTCCACCGTTTCCTTCAGTAGTGGACGGATGCTGTCGCAGCAAATGGAGTAGGCGTTGAGCCTGAGTCCCCATTCGATGACCGGCTCGAGCTCCCTGCGAGCACATACCAGCAGGTCTATCTTTTCTTGCTGTGCCAGTTGCCACACATAAGCCAGATCTGGATGCAATCTCACCTCCAGGGAATACGTCTTCACCAGATCGTCAATGCCTGCCTTTTCATCTTCCCCAAGGTTCGCCGGGTGTTCCTCCCAGTTAATAGCTAATCCGACACTGCGGAATCCGAGACGCGCCAATTCCTCGAGTCGTAAACGGTAATTCCCCAGATCTTTAACGGAAGCATCATAACATCCGATGTACATAGCAATGGTTCTCCTTTTTTACGGTTGCTCATCTTGTCCGCGCTTGTCGGACTCGCCCCCGATGCGGTAGAGATTCGAGAAGACCCGTTCCAAGTCTGCTCCTTTTGGTTCTGGAGGTCAGAAACCAACCCTCCTATAGTGTAACTCGGACGTAGGAGTCTGATTGTCTCAGGTTTTTTTGGTTACGCCTAACGTTTGAGGTGACCGCGCCGCCGCCGAGAGGCGGTGTGGGTGAAACCGGTTGGCGGGGCGTTCGCGGTTCCGGTGTTATCGGCTGTCGCAGTAACGGGGAGGGCCCACCAGGCTGAATCAACTCGTCTTCCCACCCCGCGGCTCACGCAACATCGTCCAGATTCTTACGCCGCTCTCGGGTTCGTCTACCTCCACTAGAAGCTCGAATCCATGCTTTGAGTAGAAAGGGACATTTCTCAGATTGCTGGTTTGCGCGTAGCACGGGATTCCCTCAGCATCGGCGCGTGTTAGAACTGGCTGCAGCAACTGACTCCCAATACCCCGGCACTGTACGTTGGGTTCTGTTCCCAACAGCATGAGGTACCAATGCGGCATCTGTATGTCTTGCTCATGCAGAGTCTCAAGACAGTCGACTATTGCCGCTATACGTTCCCATTGTTCGGTACCAATAAGAGAAGGGATGGCATCCATGCCTGCCTGGACCTCGAGTTTGGGGGAGACCTCACCACTCCTTGGGCGAAGCCAACCTGCAATACCCTCGATGCTTCCTTCTGTTGTCCATACCTCTCCTGCGAGATGACAGTATCTGACGAATGCCTCCAGGTGTCTGCGGCCCATACGCGCACGTACTTGTTCATCTGGCTCCATGTATACGTCTATCGGATCATCAAAGAATGCCCGTGCTATCAGATCACTCGCCTGTCCTATTTGGCTCACGGGAAGCGGGACTATCGAACGAGAAGGTCTAGCTTCCATGATGGATTTCTCCCTGGGAAACCTGCCGGTCATCTCAACGAGAAGAATAGCCGTAAACACCTTCGTAGCCGAACCAATTTCAAAAACTGTATTTCCATCAAGTACGACATCGCTTCGTCATGAGGTCCCGTAGGAAAAAACGCGAGGGCCCTGTTTATCAATAAGGCCGACTACGATTCCGGGATTACGTCCTGTTTCAACCCGTTCTTTTTGTGATCTGCTGAATAGTGCTATCAGATATAGCTTGCTGTGCCCTCACTGACGGAAGAAGACACAGTTGTGTAACCAATAAGCCTGAGATGGTTGTGAAGATGCGGCCAATCTGGATCCCGTTTCTCCTTGTTGGTGAATGCACGCAAACCTCACTTTAGCCTTTGTACTTTTCGGTCATGGCAAGAGCCAATGTCATATAGCGCACGGTGAGTTAAGGGAAGTGGGACCATATCGAAGACTGAAGAAATCTTGTTTTCTTAGACCAGAGGGGATAAATCTTCGCCCCCGTCAATTGGCGTAGTTTCTCTGCCCCCTGAATGCCTGCTATCGGCAGCCCTCCACGCTCGAGTAGCCCAAGTTGCTGCAATAAGGAAGCCTGATCCCAGTACGCCCTCTCACTTGCAAGCATCCCATTCTCAAAGGTGAAAACTACAACCAAGGGAATCGCAACCTTCCTGCCCGTGGGCGGGAGTCCGGGCAGTAACCAGTCCATGGAAACACTGTGCGTAAAGGTAAGGATACATTCACCGACAACCCGGTCGCTGCCGATCGTGCGTGCGATGGGATTCAGCTTTAAGTCATCTGGCAATTGATCCATCAATTCACGATAGAACTCCCTTACACCAGCTCTATCATCTCCGCCAGTTAGAGACGAAACGAACAGGATGTATGGGTTGTTCGTCATTGTGGAGAGCGTGCCATCGAGGTCTCTGTCGCCCAGCTCCGCCTTTGCGTGCTCAGCCAGTGTGTCCATCATGGCTTGCTGGGCTGGTGTGAGGTCTGTGTCAGCCATTGTGCCTTCTAGGTAGGGGTTAATCAGTGTGAAGCGTTGCTCCCATTTCCCTTAACTACCTATCTGCGACGTACGTCGCACACGCAACCAGATCAGGAAGGATTCGCGAACTGCCAGTGGGTATTCGCCGCGGCTTGCCAAGGGTCGTGTCACTTTGGACGAAGGAGCCGGCCATTCCTGATGGCTTATTCTAACGCCCGATTCTTTTGCTTGTACATCTGGATGTGAATCTGCTGCGCGATGCGGTTGCAGGGTAGAAGCAGATGCTTCTGATCTGGTGACCGGGCGAGTGGGCTACGGCAAAGCCAGGGCCCTCGTGCTGCCGATGGTGACAACACGAGGGCCCTCTGTCGCAGTTGTGCCTGGTGCGTTCTATCGAATGGCGACCGGTGATCCGATCGACCCCGTGGCTCCGACGATGGGGGCGGGGTTGAAAATGTAGGCGAAGACGTAGACACCCGCATCGGCCAGTTGCTTGAGCGCCAGGTTCTCGTGATTGACGATGCCGTGACGGGTTTGCAGATACGTGTGGATGCAGAAACCGCAGGCTTCCTCGCCAGGATACGGCACGGGGTCCGTGCCGGGCCAGGTATCCCCACCTGTCACGCCCGCCTTGACCTCTTCGGCTACCCATCGAGCCACGCTCATGTCGACACCGGGACAACCGACGTTATAGGCTTCCGGATCCTCCCAGTTTCTCTCCCAGCCGTAGCGGAAGAAGATCCCATCCCCTTCGGCGAATTCGAAGTCCTCCATGCCCTGTTTCTTCAAGGTAGCGCGAACATCTTCCATGGTTGCGGCCTGGCCGGCTTCCATGTCACCCAGCACGGCGGCAAGATCGATCAGGATGCCGCGGGCGACGATGGGATGGAGTTTCTCGGCGCCCAGCTTCGTCATTCCGTAAGCGGAGCCGACTTCGGTGTTCGTGAAGCCGTTGTACCACCGCATGTTGTCGCGATCACCGTCCGCACCGATCTGCACACCGATGTGGCCGAGCCCGTCGAACTGGGTCCCGACCTGGCTGATCTCGGTGGCGAGGTAGTCGTCGTGATAGACGAGTTTGTTGGCTCCGAAGGGCCCGCCCGACGGGGTGCCCGGGATACGCAAGGCGAAGCCCCGCTCTCCGAACAGGGGCATCTTTGCGTGATAGGGATGCGCCAGGCCGTAGACCTTTCCGGTTTTTACCTGCGCCAGGGCGCGCCGGACCACTTCGGGGTTGGTGTACCAATTTGTCGAGCCGGCTTCGTCGCCTTCGCCCCAGAGAGGATTAGGCCACCACTTGCTGCCGAGCGGGGTTTCCATGTTGTCGCCGTCCACCCAAGGCTTGCCCGCGCAGTCTTTCCACGATTCGGGGCCGCATTCCGCCTGTGACTGGCCGAACGTGAAGAGTCCGAGCGCGAGGGCTGAGGCAATCATCGTCATCGAGATCTTCTTCATGTTTCCCTCCTTGAGCGGGTCAATCTTTTCGATCGGTTTATATGATTTCGTTTGATTAGCCCAGTTCCGAACGCAGAGACATGATCACGGCTTTGTTGTAGCCGAGACCGTACGCCCAGTAGCGATGTCCCCAGTCGCTGTCGCCTTCCACACGCAGGCGATGGTCGGGGGTCAGGTAACCCTGGTAGCCGGATTCGTGAAGCGCTTTGGCGGCCTGGTACATGTCCGTATCTCCGCAGTCCGCGAAGGTCTCGACGAACTTTTCAGTCGTGCCGGTCGTGTTACGGAAGTGGACCCAGTGGACTTTGTCACGTTCTGCGAAGTAGCGGAGTTCCTCCGGAACGTTGGCGCCCATTTCGGTGAAACACCCGACGCAGAAGAGGAGACCGTTGCTGTCGCTGGGGTAGGTGTCGATGACCTTCCGAAACGCCTCAGGACTGCGCATGATGCGAGCAACGCCGCCGATCACGGGGACCTGGGGATCGTCAGGATGCAGGCCGAGTTTGACCCCTGCCTCTTCGGCGACCGGCAGGACGGCCTTCAGGAAGTAGTCGAGGTTCGACCAGAGGTCACCATCGGTGATGGGTTTCCGATTGGCTTCCGGGATCAGCTCCACCTTTGCGCCGGTGGACGCGTAGAGCGGTGCATCCTTGACCAGATCGACGTCAAAGCTCGTCCCCTGGGCGCCTCCTCGGACGAGCGTGCTCGACGAGGTACGATAGAAGCGCAGCGCGTGGATGTTGTAGGTGTAAACTGGAATCCCAACGGCGCCCATGTTCCGGAGCGTGTTCTGGATGTTCTCGATCTGCTCATCTCGGCCGTCGAGCCCGAGCATCCATTTGTAGTTCCATTCCCAGGGGGTGTTGCCTCCAATGCAGCCAAGCTCCATGCCGAATGCTTCGACACGTGTCTTGAGATGCAGGAGCGTGTTGTACTCGTGATACCCCTTGCTGTTCGGACCGATGTCGGGGCTCGCCATGATTCCCTCCACGCCCATCTGCTGGAGGAACCGAAGCTTCTCGTCGGTGATCGGCCCGATATGATCCATTCCGAGTTTCATGGCATCCTCACCTCAGGTTCTTGGGGCCGCCCTCCCAGCGGATTCGGATTCGGTCGGGCTGCTTATCCGCTTCTGCCAGGGCGTGTTCGACGCCAGCGACCCATGTTGCACAGTCGGGTGTTTCCTTTTCGGGATCGGACGCACATCGCGCGACGAAGCCGGGCGTATACCACCGGCCGGTCGGTTGTCCCATCGCCTGGTAACGCAGGTCCATACTCCATCGGACCGTGTCGGTGTTGTTCACGAGGGATCCGTGGGGCACCATGCTCGTGAACAAGACCATGCTGCCCGCACGCGTGGGAAGAGGCTCGCGCTGAGACTCGGGCACTTCCTCCGGGAGCATGTAGAGCGCGTCCCTCCACTCGTAGCGGAGCACGCCTTCCCGGTGACGTCCCCGGGCGACCCACAGACAGCCGTTCTCCTCGGTCGTGTCGACGAGTGGAATCAGACACGCCACGATGAGCGTGTCGTCCGCGTCGGACAGATAGTAGGCAGCGTCCTGGTGGGGGATGGTCTGGCCGCCCGGCAATCGCGGGTGCAGGTTGTAGGAAGGGTGACAGAGAATGTCCCCGCCGACGAGTGATTCTACGCGATCCAGAATCTTGGGATGCTTCAGGAAGGCAAAGAGGGCGTCCCCTTTGTGGGCTCTTGTCTGCAAGGCGGCTGCGGCCTCCGGTGCTTCGGTCGCAATCCTTGCCATCCGTGTCTCGAAGGACTCGTCTGCGTAGAGATGGCTCAGCTTGCCTTCCGACAGAAGCCTCTGCGCTTCTCGTTCGACGACAGCGCTGAACTCGTCTTTTACCGGCTGCAGGTCGGATTCGGTGAAGAGATCCTCGATGACGAGACATCCGTTGCGGTCGAATGTTTCGAGCTGTTCGGGTGTCAACATGGTCGTGTGTTCCTCTCTTACTTCCCGTCAGCTTTCGTGGCTGCGTTGAGTTGAGACAGGGCGTTGCGGAAGATTCCTTCGGGTGTTCCGATGCAGAGGAAGTGATACCCCTGCCGGGCGAGCGTCTCTCCATCGCCGATCCGCCACATCGTTTTGCCCGCGTTCTCGCTCGCTCGACGGATTCGCTCGACGGCATCCTGCACTTTCGGATGATCCATTTCGAAACACACCCCGAGATCGGCGGAGAGGTCGTAGGGACCGATCGCCACAGCCGTCGTGATCTCGTGGGCGGCAATTTCGTCGACGTGATCGAGTCCGATCTGCGTTTCGATCTGCGGGAGGACGATGAAGTTGTCTTCAACCTCCCGCTTCCAGGTCTCGCAGTGAAAGTCCGGGACCCAGTAGTTGCCGGGGCCGCCGGGTCGACGCTGGCCACGCGGCGGCATGTAGATGCTGTCGCGGACATCGTCCAGCTGCTTTGCAGATTCGATGCTGGGGAGCAGGAAGCCACAGGGTCCACGGTCGATGGCCTGTCGAATGGTCGAGTAGGCCGTGTCGATGGTTCGGATGAGGACC
This sequence comes from Latescibacteria bacterium UBA6620, assembly GCA_002433075.1. Lineage (GTDB taxonomy): Bacteria > Latescibacterota > UBA2968 > UBA2968 > UBA2968 > UBA6620. The sequence goes on along the minus strand of DJHM01000061.1, from coordinate 161,729 downwards.
GGAAAATCGACCATCCGACCGATGGCGCAGACCCGGGCCACCAGGTGGTTGTTGTGCGCACCGTGTTCCTGGTCGATGACGAGGTAGTCCGTGTCGGTCATCTGGAGATACTCGACCAACTCGGGCCATAGCTGATCGGTGGCGAGGAGGCCGGTAGTGATCTCCCCCTGATTGACCTTCGCCATCAGTTTTCTGGCGGCTTCCATCGTGAATCCTTCCGTAGATGAACAAAGCTTCAAGCAGGGAACGCAGAGATCGCGGAGGAGGCAAGGGAAAGCGGAAACGGGTGACTACCGAGCACTGGGGTGCGCCAGTTGACGAGCGCCACAGTCTGGGCGACCTTGCGTAGCGACGAGATGTGGCCGGATGGGTGGTGCGCCGCAGGATCGAGCAGGAGGGACTTTGGCTGAAGCAACAGAAACTGTCAAACACCACGAGGATGATCCCTACGCCCTCACCACCGAGGCGATTCAAGAACCCCCGGCGGATTTCAAGGGACGGTTCCGGTTTCTCGGTCCGGGATTGATTCTGGTCGGGGGCGTTGTCGGATCCGGCGAGATCATTCTGACGACGACGCTCGGATCGATCGTGGGATTCTCGATGCTGTGGTTCGTGCTCGTCAGCTGCTGGAGCAAGAACATCGTTCAGGCAGAGCTGGGTCGGTTCACGGTCGCATCCGGTGAGCCGTTCCTCCACGCATTTAACCGTTTGCCCGGGAAGTTTCCGGCCTTTCGGGGGAAGCGGGTTTCCTGGTACATCTACTTCTGGCTGATCTGGATCATTCCCGACTTGCTCGTCGGCGGGGGCGTCTACGGGGGTGCGGGTCAGGCGATTCATTCCGCAGCGCCTTTCCTGGGTTCAGAATGGTGGACGGTCATTCTCGCGGCCCTGGCTTGTACGATCATCCTGTCAGGCACGTATCAGTTTCTCGAGAAACTCCTGACCACCCTGGTCGTGACGTTCACGCTTATCACGGTGACGTGCGCGATTCTTCTACAGATGACGCCGTATGCCATCACGTGGGAGGAGGTTCAGGGAGGGCTGACGTTCGGATTCCCGGCGTTCGCGATCGTGGCAGCGCTGGCGATGTTCGGGGGGACGGGAGTCAGTACGTCCGAGCAGATGGCATATACCTACTGGTGCGCCGAGAAGGGCTACGCCCGATTCACGGGCCCGTCGGAGGATTCCGATGCCTGGGTGAGCCGAGCGAAGGGCTGGATCAAGGTGATGCAGACAGACGTGAAGCTCACGCTTCTTCTGCTGACCTGTGCGACGATCCCATTTTACATGCTTGGGTCGGGGGTGCTTTACCGACTCAATGCGCGTCCGAATGGGCTCGAGACGATCTCGATCCTGTCCAACATGTATACGGAGACACTCGGGGAGTGGGCGTTCTGGCTGTTTCTTGTCGGCGCCTTCTTCGTACTCTACTCGACCGCGGTGTCAGGTCTTGGCGCCAACGTCCGTGTGTTCGCGGACGGCATGGTCGTAATGGGGCTGATCGAAAAGAACGACTATCCAACCCGGGTGAAGATTCTTCGGGTCTGGGCCGTCGTGACGCCGCTGGTGACGGCTTCGGCGTATTTCTACTTTCAGAATCCGGTCTGGATGCTGACGGTCGGGCAACTGTTCAAGGCGATCAAATACCCGCTGATGGCCGGTGGCACGATCTATCTGCGTTACCGGCACCTCGATCCACGGATTGCGCCGGGGTGGAAGGCGGACGCGCTGCTGTGGTTCTGCTTCCTGCTGATGGTGGGTCTGGCGGTGTGGATTCTGTATACGAAATTTCTTGCGTGACACCCTTCGCCCCTGTGCAGAGCACAGGGGCGAGCACAATACGTCGTTCTCACACAGGGAGGGGCCCGGTATCGAAGCCTCCCCGAGGACCGGCCCCCTGTCCACCTATAGCGGTTGCTCGTCCTCGTGCTCTGCACGAGGACGCCAGAATCGAATTTGATGGAGTAAGGCTGTCACCTCACACAACGAGGCGAGATATGGATGACGCGAGAGCTTTGAAAGAGAGATTCGAAGAGGATGGATTCCTGGTCGTTCCCGAGTTTCTCACGGGGGACGCGTTTACGGAGGTTGCTGAAAATCTCGACCGATACATTCGCGAGATTGTCCCCACACTTGGGCAGGGAGACGCCTACTACCAGGATCGGTCGAAGCCGGAGACGCTCAAGCAATTGCAGAACATGGGACACGATCCGTTCTTCGAAGCCTATCGAAAGACACCTGCGTGGGTAGAACTTGCCGAGACGTTGCTGGGGGAACGGGCGGAGGCCGGGGAGCCGGAATGGTTCAACAAACCGCCGAACACGGAACACGTGACGCCCCCGCATCAGGACAATTACTACTTCAACCTCGTTCCGCCGAAGGTGCTGACGATCTGGGTTGCGATGGATCCGATTGATGAGGAGAACGGGTGTCTACGCTACGTAAGAGGCTCGCACAAGGACGGCGTGCGGTCGCATACCCGGTCGTCTATCCTGGGATTCTCGCAGCACATCGCTGAATACGAGAAAGCGGATGAGGTGGCCATGATCCTGAACCCGGGAGACGCGTCCGTGCATCACGGCAACATTATCCACAGGGCGGATCCGAACACGTCGACGACGAGGCACCGTCGAGCTTTCGCGATGGTCATGAAGGGCGAGAGCTGCGAGAGGGACGAAGAGAGTTACGCCAGATACCTTGCAACCTCGGCCCAACACGTGAAAGAGCTGAGTGAGGAATGAAGGACGGGGCCCCTCGATGAACGTGTTGTGTGTGGGTGGAGGCTCGATCGGTGAACGGCATCTGCGCTGTTTCCAGCAGACAGAGCCGTGCGTGGTGTCGATCTGTGAGTCGCTGGACGAACGGCGCGAACGGCTGATGAAGGACTACGAGGTCGAAGGATTCGCATCGATCGATGAGGCGGTTCGGCGCGACTGGGATCTGGTCATCATCGCGACTCCTGCGAACCTGCACATCGAGCACGCACTGGCCTTCGGGGATTGCACAAAGGCCTGGATGATCGAGAAGCCGTTGAGCACGAGTCTCGATCGGATCGACGAGTTGAGGGAAGCGTCCCAGAGCAGGGTTCTGAACATCGCCTACGTGTTCCGGAACCATCCGGCCCTCCAGGCCATGCGGAAGACGATCGAAGATCGGACGTATGGGGAGCCGCTGCAGCTGATCGCATCGGGCGGACAGCACTTTCCCACGTTCCGTCCGGCCTATCGCGACATCTACTACGCGGATCGTCGTACGGGTGGCGGCGCGATCCAGGACGGAGCGACGCACACCTTCGACATGATTCAGCACTTGGTGGGACCGCTGGAATGGGTGTTCTGCGACTACGCGCACCAGGCGCTCGAGGGTGTGGATGTGGAGGACACGGTGCACCTGACCGCTCGGGCGGGGAACGTGATGGTGAACCAGACGTTGAATCAATTCGGTGCGCCGAACGAGACGTCCGTTCAGATCAACGCAAAGGACGGCAGCGTCCGATTCGAGTCAGACAACAATCGGTACGGTACGATGCGACTGGGCGAGACGGAGTGGGCGTGGAGCGACCCGCTGTTGCAGGAGCGGGACGATCTGTTCCGTCGCCAGGCGAGGCGGATGGTGGAGGCGTGTACGGTTGAGAAGCCGGTCCTTTGCCCGCTGGAGGAGGCGGTCCAGGCGTTGAAGGTGAATCGGGCGGCGCTGGCGTCGAGGGGGGAGCGGGTGGTGAGGATCGAGTGAGGCGCGTCGGAGTGCGGATGTTCACCTACGTTCTCGAGAAGGTGGGCGGTGGACGGTGGACGGTGGACAGTAGACGGCGGCCGGGGATTCGCAATCACGATTTGAGCGGCTTTGCCCGGATTACGAACTCGATTGCTGGCAGAACGAGCGAAGGCGGCTGATTGATTGTTGATATCAGCCGCCCTTTCTTTTGTCGGTTCACGTTCCCGGCCGGAGGCCGGTCCTACCCGTTCGCCCGTAGTTCTCAGCTCGGAGGCTGCTCCCACCGTTTGCGTGCTTTTCTTCGCGACTTCGTGTTTCCTTTAACAGCTGACGTCTTTGCCCTCCGACCCATAGACGGCGAGGCGCTCTTCCTGGGTGACGATGTTCGGGTCGACACTTTCGGGGATGTAGTGGATCTGGAGCGATCGGCGGCTCTTGTCCGAACGGTTCGCGGGGGAGCCGTGGTGCACCCGGCCGTGCCAGAGGAGGATGCCGCCCGGCTGGAGCGCGACTTCGACTACGCGATTTTTTGCGATATCCGTGTCGCAGATCTGCCAGTCGCGGACACGGAAGTGGACGACGGGGCCCTCGAGGTGCGACCCGGGGATGACGTGCATGCAGCCATTCTCGTGATTGGCTTCCTGGAGCGAAATCCACACGCTGACAATCTCCGTGTCCATGGGGAGATTGAAGTAAGCGTGATCCTGGTGCCAGGGTTTCTCTCGACCGATGTGGGCGGGCTTCTGCATGGCCTGGTTACTGTAGAGCTTGGCCGGTTCGCCCATGATGCGGCCCAGCACGTCGAGGAGGTCGGGGTTGACGTGAAAGTGGTCGAGCCGATCGTCGAAACCGATCCACTTCTGAAGCTTGCGGACGAAGGTCTTTCGATCGTCCTCGGGTGCATCCATAACCTTCTGTTTGACCCCTCGCTCGAACAGCACGCCCTTTCCGTTGAACTTCTCGTTCTTCCCGTCGATCATCTCTTCTACCGCGACAACGGCGTCTTCGATCTGATCCGGTGTAAACGCACGCTCGATGGCCAGGTATCCGTCCGCCTTGAATCGATCGATTTCGGCGTCCGTGACGTTTTCGAAGCCGTCGACCGTGATCGCTTTTCCGGTGGGCGTGTAGAGGGACGGATCGTAGGGGTCGTCCCCGTGCTTGTCTTCGACGATTTCCTTCAGCATGACGGCTCCTGCTGCTCAGATTAGAAATGAGAGGATGATTTCTCGATAGCCAGGCCCCCCTTTGACTCCTGCCTTCGCTCGCAAGCGAGTTTCTGCCTTCGTGGCTTTGCCACTAAAGGCAAGACGGGCCGGCATGGCAGGCGCGCTCAGGGTGGCCTTTGACTGGACCCAGATGTCATGGGCGAGCCTACCAAAAACATAAGGCTCTTTGGGATTCGAGCAATGTGAAGCTTATCCGCCGGGGATGTAGAGGGAGCGGTCCTCGACGGGCACATCGATCCGCGTGCCCCCCTGCAGATGGGAATGAGCGACAGCGAACTGGGTTTCCACGGCCCGCATGGTCGTGTCGATGTTGCCGGAAGTTTGTTCACCCGTCTCCAGCTGCTGAATGATGTTCCGGATCGTCGAGACGGTGGGGCTTTCGCCGGTCGGCTTGATGGTTCGTTCGTCGACGGCACTTTCCTTGCGCGTGCCCCGTCGGACTCGAATGACGTCCCCGTTGTCCCAGGCGTAGGCGCGTCCTTCGGTCCCGTAGACCTCGATGTCGAAGAGCCCGGACATGGGGATGAAGTGCCCCTCGGCGCCGTTACCATAGCCGACCCGGAAGAAGTCAACCATCGGGTCAGCGATTTCTTCACCCTCCGGCGGGATGAAGGCGTGCTTTTCCGCATCGTAGTCGGGATAGGCGCGCGGACGTTGTTTGGCTCCATCCCCTGCCAGCAGACTGTTGGGATCGGCGAATCGTCCTTCGGCCCAGCGCGGGTCTGGGTCGCCGAGGAGCATGGCGACGAGGTCGATGGTGTGCGGGTGGTGCTTGATGATGTCGGTGTAGGAGAACATCAGGGCGTAGCGAGGTTCTCCGATGTCGCCAGCGAGGATCGTATCGCGCATGCGCTTGAAGCCGTCGTGGTGGCGTCGCATGGCGCCCCAGTTGAAGGCGATGTCGTTGGCTTTACACGCGGTAGCGATCCGGTCCGCCTCTTCGAGCGACGCGCAGAGACCTTTCTCGGAGTAGATGCCGCGGACACCGTTTTCGGCGCAGAAGATGATGGGATCGGCACGGGCGAAGGAAGGCGTCGTGACGCTGACGATGTCCGGTTTTTCCTTTTCGATCATCTCACGATAGTCGAGATACGTATTCGTGATGCCGAACCGATCGACGAAGCGCTTCAGCCGCTCTTCGCCCCGGTTGGCGACGGCGACCACCTCGGTCTCCTCGATGGCGCCGTAGGCGCTGAAGTGACCGTAGGGGATCGTCCACTGGTTGGGATCGAGCTCATCCTCGATGAGCCCACCCATGCGACCTGTTCCGATGACGGCTGCTTTGTATTTGGGCATGCGGTTCCTCTCTGCGCCCCTGTGCATAGCACAGGGGCGAGTGTTTCACGTGGATAGACGATCGGCCCCGGTATTCTCAGAAGGTGGCCGCACGGGGACGCCGTGAAGACAACGCTACAGCCCCCGCGTCAGCCATCCTCCATCGACGTAGATGTCCTGACCCGTGATGTAGGAGGAGGCGTTGGACGCGAGGAGGATGATCGTTCCCGCAAGGTCCTCCGGTTCGCCCCAGCGGCCGAGAATGGTTTTGTTCGACCTTTGTGCGCGACGTTCAGCGTCGTCCCAGCTTCCGCTGGTCATATCGGTTCGGAAATAGCCAGGGCCCACGTTGTTCACGCGGATGCCGTGAGGTCCGAGATCCTCGGCAAGCCCCTTGGTCAACTGCTTGAGGGCGCCTTTGGCTGCAACATATGAAGGATTGTCCGGGAATCCTCGCTCTGCGTTGATGCTCGTGATGTTGACGATCGATCCACCGCCGCCTTCCGCCATCAGGGGTCCAAGGCCGCGGGCGAGGAAGAAAGGCGCATCGACGTGGATGCGGAGGGTCCGATCCCACTCTTCTTCCGGGTAGTCGAAAGTATGATAGCCGCCCGTGGTTCCCGCGCAGTTGACGAGGATGTCCAATCGTTCGCAACGGTCTTTCACCGACTCGATCAGGCCGCCGATCTGGTCTCTGCTGGTGAGGTCGCAGGGGAAGGTTCCTGCGATGGTGCCACTGCCCGAGAGTTCGTCCGCAGCCGCCTGAAGTCGCTCGGCGTTCGCCGACACGAGGATGCATTCCGCTCCCGCCTCGAGCAGCGCTCTGGCGATGCCCCTGCCCAGTCCGCGGCTGGCTCCAGTCACAAGCGCCGTTTTACCGGTCAGTGAAAACAGTCGTTCAACGTAGCTCACTTCCGATTCCTTTTGTGATTCTGTGGTTCTTCACGCAGAAGTGTGGGCAACAGCCGACGATGGGGTTGCTTGACAATCTCCTGATAGGACAAGAGCTGCGCCGAAGGCTAATGTCAGCCTTTGAGGAGCCTATTGTCACGCTGCTCGCCCGGGATGACAAACGGTCCTGTCCTGCTCGTTGTCGACTACGACCCACACGAATCCGCGAAGATCCTCATTTGTCACCTGTCAGTGGTCAATGCTCAAGAGGTTCTTCAAGGCGACAAGGGTTTCACGCGCTCCACATCCTCGATCCCGCGTGGCCGCTCGAAGTCCTTGTATCGCGTCCTGATCTCCACGCCGTTCACGGAGCGCTCCCAGCTCGCGCGGCTGTCGAGATGGGTGACGTCGATCTCCAGCACGTTTTCGCCTCTGCGCAACAGGTCGACGTCCAGGCTGTAGCGGAACCAGTGTCCGGCGAAGACCAGGGGCGCATCCACGTCCGTCCGCAGACTGACGGGAATCCGGGTGGCGCGCTCGTCCGTCACTTCGGCATCGGCGACGGGGAGGTCGGTTTCGTTGAAACGAATGCTGAATCGATCCTCGATGCAGAGATCGGCGAAGCGAATCGTGAGCTGGGGTGACCGCATCTCTCCCTCTTCGCGAGCACCATCCAGGTCGTCGTTGACTCGAATGGGCAGCCGAATCGTCTTGCCCGCACGAAGTGGCGCCGGAAGATGACGCTCCGGTGGCGCAGTGAAGGTGCCCTGGCCTTCCCGGGGCTGAAGCAGATAGCGCTTGCTGGATCGGCCGTGGGCGTCGGGGTGTGACACTTCCCTCAGGATCTGATACTCCGTCTCGCTGAAGGGCCAGGGCAGGTAACCGAGATACATCCCCGCCATCCCCTGTTCGAGCAGCGTCTGGCCGAGAGCCCGGTAGTTTTCGATGACGGGCCATCCGCTGCGTTCGTCGTAGACCCGAAGGGCTGGACGTAGGTAGGCGGCGGCTCCCGCTGAGTTCGCAGCGTCCGAGAGCCATCGTACGTCGATGCCCGTGTCGAACAGCGTGTCCGATGTCTGGGCGACGACGAGATCGACGTGCTTCCGGTTCAGCCAGGATTCGACGTCGAGACCGATTTTCAGGTTTTCGTCACGACGGTGGTGGACGCGCGCACAAACGGGGATATCTCGTCCCTGTTTCTGGCCGACCTCCCGGGTGAGGGCGCGGACCTGGGAAACGAAGTCGTTCATCAGCGGGATGTTGGACTCGACTTCGGATTTCCTGAAATAGGCGGGGAAGAACATGAAGTCGAGCTCGATGCCGTCGACGCCGTAGTCTTCGAGCGCCTCGCGGAGGATGGCGAGCTTGTCCTGCCGGACGAGGTTGTTCGCAAAGTCGTAGGCGAATTCGAAACCGGGATGGCGGTCGTCTTTCTCGTTCAGACAGACTTCGCGGCCGTGCTTCCACTTCACCCAGCCACAACGCTCGGCTTCGGGTTCGGCTCCGTCCTGCAGCTTGAGGCTGGGAAAGACCTTCAGGCCCAGTTCGCGACCGCGTTCGACGACCGCGCGCAGCTGGTCGGTGCCAAGACGACGCGCTTCTTCAACCATTCGCATAATCCGCCAGTCGATGAGGGTGTCCCATACCTCCTTCTCGTCGCCGACGATGCGGCCGATTTTCGTGTCGTGGAAGTAAGCGTCGCCATACCCGAGTCCAAAGACGAGGAGGTCAACCCCGGTTCCGACGAGCTCGTCGACGGGCCAGTTGAGCTTGTGGCGGCTGAGAGGGGGCTCCAGACGCTTCGCGTGGAAGTGATGGGCGTCGCTGTAGTAGATGAGACGAGGTCGGAACACGTCAGCTCCGGGTCCAGCCGCCAATCTGATCCGCGTACCATTCGGCGCCCTGGACTTCCTTCTTGTTGTACATTCGGGCGTCCTTCGGGACGATTCTCAGACTTCGGTCCTTCAATGGGAGATGGACGGGTGTGTGTTCACGCCGGTGCGACTCACGGAAGGCGATGGCGACTTCCAGGGCGTCGCGCATGACAGAACCGGGGCACGCCGGGGGCGTTCCGTTGTCGAGTGCGTCGACGATCGACTGCACGCCCGATTGATTGCGGAATCCCGGGACGCGCCAGCCGTCGGCATCGTAAGATCGATCTCCGATGCCGGAATCGGGGAAGCGGCCCACATCTTCCTCCAGCTGGTCGAAACGTGTCGGTTTGTTTCCGTCCGCTGTTCGCCAGAGGCGGAAGGTGTACCAGTCGCTGAAAAAGACGCCGCTGGCGCATATCACTTCGATTCCGTTCCTGGCCGAGGGCTGGCAATGCACGAAGGCCTCGATCCCGCTGTTGTAGCGGACGCACCCTCCCATGCCCTGGTCAGCGTCGGTGGCTGGATCGTCCCGCACCCATCCCGAAACCCAGTCGATGTCGCCGTCTCCGGCGAAGAGGTTCATGACGCAGAGGCCCTGACATCCGCCCCCTGAGATTTCGTCGGTGGGCTGGTAGAGATTGATCGTGCGGACAGGGCCGATCTCGCCCGCATCGATGAGGGCTTTGACATCCCACAGCTGGGGGAAACTTCGATACGCGTCCCCGGCCGCGAAGGGGATGTCCCGGCAGGCTTCGACCATCCGATCCGCTTCCTCCAGGCTGCACGCCATTGGCTTTTCGCAGAAAATCGCGCGAACGCCGGCTTCCGCACAGGCAATGACGGCTTCGGGGTGCGCGACGACGGGAAGGATCGGGGCGGCGATGTCGATGTCTTCCCGCTCGAGCATCTCCCGGTAATCGCCGTAGCCCTTTTCGAGGTTGAAACGATCGCAAAACAGCGCGAGGTTGTCGGGGTCCGAGTCGGCCGCGGCGACGACTTCCGTGTCAGGGTAGAGGGCGTAGGCGCGTGCGTGCCCGGTACCTTTTCGACCGCAACCAATGACGCCAACACGATACGGTGCCATGGTCATCTCCAGGGTGAAGGATGGTCAAGATACCACTGGATGAGTGATCGGCAAACCAGCGGAGAGCGGCCCTACGGGCCAGTCAGGTGGATGGAATGATTGAGATCGTGGATCGAGTGACTGTCTATGCCGACCCGGAGCGGGATCTGCATGGACCTTGTGTGATCCGGGCGGGGAACGGCGACCTGTTGCTTTCCCATCAGGATTCCGTCCAGCACCGTGGAAATGACGGATTCACCCACCAGTGGCGCAGTACGGACAACGGGTTCACCTGGGAGGATGAGGGGCCGGTGGCCGACTGGCGCACTCGAGGTTTCGATTCCCTGTTCGGAGATTATGGCCTGGCTTCAGATGGCGGGCTCGTGATGGTTGTCCAGCGTCGTGAGATTCTGACTGACAACAAGGGAATCGTCGGATCGTGGATCCAGAAGAGCGATGACCACGGGCACTCGTGGCAGGAAGTCGGGGCCATGGACGACAGTGATACGCATGCGGTCATGTTCGCTCGAAGCCCGACGCTGCACGAAGGCGTTTTTTATGCCGGCGTCTGGTCGCGTCACGGCAACGCTCTTTACGTCAGCGACGAGAGGGGTCTCGAATGGACAAAGAGAAACACCATCTTCCCCAACGACGATGAGAGGTTTCCGCTTCTGAAGGAGGCCGGACCCCCATTCTATCCGCACGTGGTGGTCTGTCCGGATGGATCGATGCTGGCGATGGCGTATTCCACGCCGCCGGTCCATCACTGTTTTTCGCGTCGAAGCACGGACCTGGCTGAGACGTGGGAACCGATCGTCGAAGAGACGGAACTTAAGCTCTGGGCACCCCGGATGAGGCCATTCGATTCCGACACGCTGATCGTGACCGGACGGGATATCGAGGCGCACGAGACGGTGGCTTACTTCTCCTCTGACAGTGGCCGCACGTGGGGGGGAAAGATGACGATCGACAAGCCGGCGTTCAGGGGCAGCTATGCGTATTCGGATTCGGTCGATGCCGGGGATGGAAGATTCTGGGTGTTCACGAGCAGTCCACAGAGTGAAGGGAAGGGGGATATTGTTGGCATCCTGCTCGGTAAGGCGTAAAGGTGATGTTAGTGAAGAATGAAAACTGCAAAGTGCAAAGTGCCTCCGGGCATTGGGGTAGGACCGGGCTCCGGCCGGGAAAAAGTGACCAATAACCAGTGACCAGTGACAAGAGGGCGGGTGAGCGGGGGAAGAGAGAAATGAGCGCGAGCAGGAGAGTCCGCCTTCGCTCTGGGAGCTACGGCGAGGCAGGCAGGCGTGTTGATGTGGGCACCGATCCCATGCCGGTGCGTGTGATGGTTATCGCCCGAATAGCACCGTCACACTGAGCGGAGTCGAAGTGTCGGTCTGCGCGACTTGGCCGCCCTTCGACTCCTGCCTTCGCGCCAAAGGCGCTTCTGCACGGCAGCCCGCTCAGTGTGACGGTGCGATCTTCTGACTGATGTGTAAAGGAATCTGTGATGCTAGTCGGATACGTAAGTGACGAACGGTACATCGCGCTGGCGGATGTTTCATTGGAGTTCAAGCGGGATGATGCCGTGGTGGCGACGCGGTCTACGGCATCGGGTGGTGTCTACGCGGATGTGGAGCCCGGTGCATGGCAGGTGACGCTGGCCCGGGACGGCTACGGATCGAAGATCGTTCAGGTCGACGTAGAAGAAGGACGGCCGTATTCGTTCAGGCTGCTCAAGGACTGTCTGCTCGGATATATGTGGCCGAAGGCGGTGAAGTCGGGGGAACGGTCGGAGTTTCGCGTCCATTCTGACGAAGCCTTCAAGTTGGAACTCTACCGCTACGGTGCGGAAAAGGAGAAAATCAGGACCGTCGGGTGGTACGATGAGCATGGTCCGAGGGCGACGGTCCAGATCAGTCCCGACGGCGACTACACGCAGGCAGGCGTCCAGTGGAACAAATTCGGATACACGAGTCCGACGCATAAGCAGTATGTGGAGGCACCGGAACGGTCGGGACTCTACTACATGCACGCGACGGGGAAGTCGGGCCAGTTCTTCTCGTTCCCGTGGGTCGTCGCTCCTGCGGAGCCCGCTGCACGGATCGCGGTCCTGATGTCTGATATCAACTGGAACGCCTACAACAACTTCGGGGGGCGCAGCAACTACATCCACCCTGACGAACTTCCGCCGAAGCCCACGACGAATGCCAGGCTCGAGCTCAAGCGTTACACCGATCCCACGCACATCAACTACCACGACGAGGATTACCGACCCCTGTCCTTCGATCGCCCGGAACCGATCAACCACGTGCCGGAAGACGTGGAGGCGACGGATCCGATCGAAGGGCGCGCGGCGTGCCACGTGGCCCCCACGGAATGGCGGATTCTGGCGTGGCTCGAGCGGGAAGGATTCGACTACGACGTTTTCTCCGAGACCCAGCTGCATTTCGGACAGCTGAATCTGGATGACTACAAGGTCCTGATTCTGGGACCTCATCCGGAGTACTGGTCGACGGACATGTACTTCGGGCTCAAGTCGTGGGTCTTCGAGCGAGGCGGACGTCTGTTGTATCTCGGCGGGAATGGTTTGAACTGCGAGGTTACGTTTCCGGATGAGAGCCGCATGACCGTCCACAACGAGGACGGACAGAAGCTGCAGGCCAGGGGACTGGAAAGCCGATTCGCTGCGCGTCACGAATCGGAGGCCAACCTGCTGGGCGTCCAGTTTACGAAGACGGGAATCATGACGAGCGCACCCTATCGTACAATCGATGCGGCCCATTGGGTGTTCGAGGGGACGGGATTGAAGACCGATGACCTGTTCGGGTCGGAATGCCAGCACGAGCGGATTCCAGGCGGAGCGTCCGGGCACGAGACGGACAAGATGAATGAGCACACACCGTCGAACACGCACCTGCTCGCGAAGGGGACGAACATAGATGATGGTGGGGCCGAGATGGTGATTCACGAGCCGGATGGGGGAGGCGCTGTGTTCTCGACGGGTTCGATTACATATGCGGCATCGCTGCTGGTGAGTGAAGAGGTTTCGAGGGTGACGGCAAATGTGATTCGGCGGTTCCTGGATTAAGTGGATGACGAAAATCTGCACCCCCGTGCGGAGCACGGGGGCGAGCGAAGCGCAGTTGTTTCGTACAGGTCGCGGGCAGGAGCCCACGACTGGGGGACCATCCTATCGTGGGAGACCTTGTCACCCCGGTACGCTTTCTGGCCGGGGTCCATTCTGTGTTTTGATCGTGATGGCAAAATGGATCCCGGCCTTCCGCCTTCGCCAAGGCTACGGCGGGATGGGGCCAGCATGCCGGGATGACAGAATCATCGAGCGTTGAGTCAACGAAAGAGAACATATGAAAATCACAAAAATCGAACCTATCCCCATCCTCGTTCCCCTCAAGCAGGGACTGACGACGAAAACTGCGCACGGCGAACACATCGACTCGCCCTATGTCATCGCACGGGTCCACACGGACGAAGGCATTGTCGGGCTGGGTGAAGCGACGGTCGCGCCTCGGTGGAGCGGGGAGACGAGCCCGGGGTGCTGCGCCGCGATCGAGCAGCTGATCGGTCCCGCGCTCGAGGGATCAGACCCGTGCGATGTGAGCGGGTGTCTCGATCGCATGAACCGCGTGATCAAGCTAAATCCGTTCACGAAGGCGGCCGTAGAGATGGCGTTGTGGGACATCGCAGGGAAAGCTGCGGACGTTCCGGTCTATCGGCTGCTCGGGGGGAAAGTGCGGGAGAACGTGCCCATGAAGATGGTCGTGGGCGCGTTCGAGGTGCCGAAGGCCGTGGCCCTGGCAGAGCAGTTCCTGGACTGGGGCGTGAACCATTTGAAAGTGAAAGTGGGGCTCGATCCGGCGGAAGATCTGGCGCGCGTCAAGGCGGTGAGAGAACTGGCCGGGTCTGACATCACGGTCGGCGTCGACGGAAACTGTGGATGGAACATCACGACGGCACGAAAGACGTTGGTGCAGATGGAGCCATACGACCTTCTGTTCGCCGAGCAGCCGATCGGGGTCGAAGATCCGGGCGCGTGGAATCAGCTGCGAAACGCGACGACGATTCCGATGATGGCCGATGAGAGCGTTTTCACCCTATCGGACGCGCACGATCTGACGTCACGCAGGGCGGTCGACATCCTGAGTATCTATCCTGGAAAAAACGGAGGGATTCTGCCGACGATGGCGATTGCGAACGTCGCAGAGGCCGCGGGGATTGTCTGCTGTATGGGCAGCAATCTGGAGCTCGGGATCGCTACGGCGGCGATGCTGCACGTGGGCGTGGCGACGAGGGCGATGGACAGTGAGACGTATCCGGGGGACTTTCTGGGTCCGCTGTATCACGAAGCCGATATGATCACGGAACCGCTGTCGCTTGGGCCGGAGGTGTCGTGTGTGCCGGATGGGCCCGGGTTGGGAGTTGAGCTGGACGAGGATCAACTCGAGCGTTGGCGCGAGAAGTGAGAACCACAAAGGATGCCGACCAAGGTTGGTGTCGTGATTGCGGATACCAAGGCCAAGTCCCAGGGTGAGGTCAGGATCAAGCGCAAGGACGGGGACGAATTCGTCGTGAAGCCCATTCTGAAGAAAATCTCTCCTCTCGATGTCGAGGGAGTTTCGCTCGGTTTGTCTGTCGAAGAGATCGTCAGCGCTATCCGCGAGTCCCGTGAGCGTCCTTGAACTTCGCGCTCAGTTCCTTGTGGCTCG
>DJHM01000061.1:146351-146624 GCA_002433075.1 Latescibacteria bacterium UBA6620 | reverse complement strand
CCTGCCGATCGCTGGTGGTAGGTCGCGAGAATCCTGACTGTAGATTTCGAGCCACTTACCTGCCACACTTTCCGTTCCGCTTGCCCTCCAGGCTGATCCTCATTCCGTTCTGTCATCGCCGACTTCGTCACGAGACTTTCACGGGAAGTCGATTCGGACTTCATCCAGGAATACGAAGCCTTCGGGCAGTGCGTGGCGCCAGACAGGGTAGTCTTTTTCCGGTCGCAAGAGGTGGGGATCACCGCCGATCGATCCCATCGGTGCGATGGTCAA
>DJHM01000061.1:145426-146017 GCA_002433075.1 Latescibacteria bacterium UBA6620 | reverse complement strand
GGATACAGGACAAGAAGGATGTCGACGTTGACATCTGACAGGATCGTCTCGAATGGAAGCTCACCGTAGAAGTCGCTGCGATCGTGGCGCACGCCGAGGCAGGTCCATTGGTTCAAGTCGGGCACACATTCGATCGTCTGTTCGCTCCAGTCTTCGGTCACGTCGATGGGTTGACCGGTCAGCAGCCATCCTGATGTCAGCCCGTCGACGGATCCCTGACACAGAAGAAGAAGCTGCGTGTCCTTCCACTTCATCTCGCCTTTGAGCCGAAGGGTCATTCGGGCGTTGGTGAAGTCGGTTGGGAACCCCCCGAGGGCGAAGTGGTTCGTCCCTTCGATTTCCCGCTGATGCTCGCTCGCCCGGGGTGTGGTGTTGAGCATGTAGAGAAGATGCATGTAACCGGCGCCTGGCGGGGCGTGATTGTAGTCGATCCACCAGGGGCTTCGGCTGATTGCACAGCTGTCTTTGACTTCGAGCCGGGCAGGGCCTGCGGCGTTGCTGATCCAGCCGTACCAGCCACCGGGGCCGTTGTCGAAGGATTCGGCGTATTCCATGAAAACCTTTCACCGCAGCTGCCTTCGCCAAGGCTTC
>DJHM01000061.1:141386-145114 GCA_002433075.1 Latescibacteria bacterium UBA6620 | reverse complement strand
CGCAGCTGCCTTCGCCAAGGCTTCGGCAAGCCAGGAAGGACGCGGAGCACGCAGAGATAAACCGGGGTTTAGCCCTGGAAGGGGTTTGTTCTCTTTACCGTGTAAGGGGAACTGTCACCCCGGTACGCTTCCTGGCCGGGGTCCATTTTCCGCCTCTGTGTCACCGTCTGCCAAGTCAAAATGGATCCCCCTTCGACAAGCTCAGCACAGGCGGCCTGAGGATTGCGGGGATGACATACCATGTCTGACTCAAGCAGATCGCTCTTCGTGCTTCTCTGATTTGCCCGAAGAACCGACTTCTGCCTCAATGGTTCTACGACTGCGCCAGCTTCCACCTGACGATCGAGAACTCCGTCCTCCCGATGCACTTGTCCCAGCCGCTGACGTCACCATAGCACGACCCTGTAAGCGTCAGCATTTCTTCCCCGTCGAGGGTAATGGTGGCGGCATAGCCGGCGGCGCGGCCGTGGCTGATGTAGTAGACCTCGTTTTCCCAGGTCTCACCCGCATCGTGGCTGACCATCGCGCGACCGCCCCCCATCTCGCGCGGATAGCGATGATCCACGACCGCGACAACACGATTGTCGGATAACCCGACGCCGGCGCAATAACATTGACCGGGCACGGTCGTGAGTTGACTCGGCGTGGACCACGAGTGTCCACCGTCGTCGGAACTTGCGACGAATGCGTGTTTGAAGGGGAAGCCCTGATCGATCGAGGCCGCACCCGTCTGTTCCAGAAGATCGGGTGCGTCACCCGGAAGGAGTGGTCGCTGATACCGGATGGCCGCGACCAGGCGACCGGTCGGGAGTTCGTGGATGTTCACCTCGCAGCACCAGCCTCCCAGAACAGAAAACTCGGGCCAGGTCGAGCCTCCATCGCCCGACCGGTAGACGCGACCCATAGCCGGACCCTCACGGGCCGCCTCCGCGTTGCCGATCCGGTCTGAATCGACCGCGACGGGCATCAGCAACGTTCCATCCGTGAGCCGAGTGACGCTGAATCCCATCGCCAGAACCCCGTCCGAGTCGATGTCGATCCGTCCGACGGACTCCCACGTCTCGCCCTCGTCCCGCGACGCCCACACGCCCGGTGGGTCGGATCCCCGACGGGCAACGTTGAGCATCGTTCCATCGGGGTGAAACTGCAGCCGCCACCCGTCGAGCCCCTCGAGGCTGCGCTCGAGGTGTTCCCATGTTCTGCCACCATCGGTCGATCGATGAAAGAGGGTCTGTTGGGTCGCGTAGAGGGTTCCGTCAGGTGCCTGGACGAGACCCAGTCGTTGAACGTGGCCTTCCGGATCGAGGGGAAGTCGAATTTTCTCGACAGGGTGCTTCAAGAGAGATCCGTTGCGTGCGTGCAGGATGTATTCGCCCGCCTGCATCGCCTCGAGATCCGAGGACGTGATGCCGACATCCCCCAGTCGATCCGTCTTCAGTGTGGACAGCGCTTCCACATTAGAGTCCAACAACCGTGTTTTTGGTGTCGACGCGAACAGACTTGGAGTAGTGATACACACTGATGTCATCGGTCAAGGGTGTGGGAACGCGAACGATGAATTCGATCCAGTCCGGTGTGTTGAATGCCGAGAAGGCGAGCTCCATTCCTTCGATCAGTTCATCCGGGTCCCGCGACAGATCAGGGTACAAATGCGGACCCGTGTCCGTCTGGTAGAAAATGTCGCGTTCGTTGACGTTGATGGTCTTAATCGGATAGTCGAGGATGACGGCGTAGCGATCGTCTTCATACTCGGTGCGGGCCACGAGGGGACGATCCCCGAGGACGGCCTGGACGATGTCCTCCGTCTTGTCCAGAACGGTCCCTTCCTTCCAGGTCAGGTCGAGCTTCATGCTGGCGAAGTTCTCCTCGCAACGCCCGACCTGGCGTTCGGACTGCTCCCCGAGCGTCGGTGGGTAGAGCTGCACGCGCTGACCCACCCGATCGAACGTTTTGATCATCAAGTACTGATCCCGAGAGAAAACGGGGATGAAGTCCGCGTTGGGTTGCGTCCAGATGTCTCTGGGGGCACCCACGCGTTCGGTCTTGCAGCTCACGCCCAGAACGAACTCACGGGCCTCACCGGTTGTCTTCTCCTCGATCCGACACCGACTGTCGAGCGGAATGCGCACGTTGTTGATTGCGAAGTGGGGCTTGCTTGACGCCGTCTTCGAGGGAACGGTGTCCCAGTCGGTGCGCCACCTCAGATATGAGTTGGGAAAATCGATGGCTTGCATGAAAACCTTTCACCGCGGAGCACGCGGAGCACGCAGAGATAGAAACGGGGTTGCGGCCTGAAGGGGCGGCAGCCCTTGGCCTCGAGAGAAACATGAGTGAGCGCCGGTGATGGGTGATCCATGCAGAACAACCGCCCATGTTCGGCGTTCATTGAGACGGCGCAATGAAGAAACTCCTCAGGCATTCAAGATCGACTCAACTGTGACACCCTTCATTGCGGCAATTCGTTCGACGTGGCCAATCTCCTTTTCGGTCAGTTCACATCCTCGCTGGATCAGGAGTTTGATGATGTCGGGCTTCCAAGTGTGGATGGCGTAGTCAATCGGGCCGTGGTCGGTTCGGTCGTTCGCGTGCTTCGGATCTTCATCGAGCAGTGCGTCGACCCGTCCCCGGTCGTTCAGGGCAATTGCGGTTCGGATGGCGTATTCGGCGCCCGCATCGACGAGGCCCTGAAGCATGTCAAGATCGCACTCCTGCGAGAGGGTGTGCAAGGTTGCAGTGGACACGGCTGTTTCGCCATTCAGCGTCGATGCGGTCGGGCGAATCACCGAAGGCCGCTCGGAGGCGGTCGAGGTCGCCCATGGCTGCTGCGACGTGGTCGCTGGCCCGGGCTCCGGCTTCCAGGGGCCGGCGTGGAGTGCTTTGAGAAGGGGGTCTCACCGCGTGCGTCGAGAAGATCGATCGCCGCTCTCCGCCGAGAAATGCAGGGCGGTCAGGCCCCGATCGGATGTTTCGTGGACACACGCGGGATCCGACGCGATCAGCTGTTGGCCGTCTTCGTGTCTTCGGAGATACGCGCACGCGAAAATGTTCGGTTCGAGACCTCGTTCCGGGAGCAGGTCGACGATGGGTTTGTTCTCTTCCGTACGGCGGGAATATCCATACATCGCTGCGGTGTGGAAGAGGGAGAGACCCGCGTCGTTCTCGACATCGATCAGGGAAGGGTCCTGGTCGAGCAACATCGTGACTCGATCGAGGTCGGTGTTCTGAATGGCCTTGATGAGGTCACCGGAAAGGTCCGGTGAGGATGGCGCCTCTATATGCTGGCGCAGCTTTCGCCAGCTTTCGAAACCATACTGGCGAGCGAGGGCGGATTGGGCGTCAGCCAGACGGATTGAGACGGAAGGGAGGTCCGGCTCGTTCTTCAAGCGAGGGATGAATTCACGAAGCGTTTCCATCGCTTGGGGGTCCTCGCTGCGGAAAGCTCGCAGGAGTTCGCGAGACTGATTCTTGAGCTGCTCGAGGTTGGGATTCGGGGGCAGTTCTCTGGCGGGCACAGCAACCTCCTCTCGAAACACACCTGTGGATCCGCAGCCGACAGGTGAAAGAAGGTCGTATTTACAGCGAAGTAGGATCGAGTGGGCTCAGCCCTTTGCGCGGACCTGGTGGCGTCCCGGAAGCCGGTACCAATATAGTGGGAGGAGGTGCGAGGTCAAAGGGAGTGGAGAAGACCGGAGCAGGAAGATGCGGAGCGGGGGAACGGGGGTAGAGGG
>DJHM01000061.1:133805-141031 GCA_002433075.1 Latescibacteria bacterium UBA6620 | reverse complement strand
CCCTCTACCCCCGTTCCCCCGCTCAGATCACTCCAATTTGTAGTCCATCAGCTCAGCCGTGCCCTGCCAGACGACTCCGTTGCAGCCCATCGCCCGGGTTTCATCCACAATGCGATCGATGTTGTCCCGGCCCCAGCCTTCGCCGTGGATGATGGGGTAACAGGGGACGCCATCGGGGAGCAGAAGCTTCGCTTTGTAGATGTCGCGGAGGACGAGGTCGGCCGTGGGGATGCGGTAGCCGAGGGTGGCGGCTTCGTCCGCCTGGTAGGCGTCGATCGTATCCGGCAGGCCCATACCGTCGTAGCCAGTGAACCGGTAGACGATCCGGAGGGCGTCTTCCTCGGTGAGGTCGGTGACTTCCTGTTGCAGGAAGCGCGCCCACTCGATGAAGGTGTTGCAGATGAAGGCGGAGATGTGTGAAACGAGGGGACTGGCGTAGTCCGACATCTGGTCCCATCGCAGATAGTCGTGGCCGGCCATCAAGGCCATCGATGCGGGATACGTGTCGGTCCCGAACGCTTTTCCCGGCGCTGCTGCGTGAACGGCGCTGCGGAACCGCGTGAGGTTTCGGTGAACGAGGTCGCACCGGAATCGGAACCAGTCCAGCACGCCGGAACGCATGCCCAGCGCGTGGACGATGTCGAAGAATCCGAGGCCGAGGCGAGCGACCTCGCCGAGACGCCGGCCATCGAGTTGCCTGAGCGATTCTCGGGCCTGTTTGAGGTCGGCGACCATGCCGGGCATATCGTAGCCGAGGCTCTGCGCGGCCGATTCACAGGATGCGCACGTGCATCCCCACAGGCCGAGCGGAAAGCTTCCCATTGGATATCGGAAGTGGGTGATGTCCAGGGCATCGACGTCGTAGTCGGAGGCCCAATGCACGCAAGCGGCCTCCATCCAGTCGGCCACATCTTCGCGGGATGGGCAGAACATCAGCCGACGGATCGTCCACGCGCCGCCGCAGGTCCAGACCTTGAGGCCTTCCGATTTCAGCTGAGCGACGGCCTGGCGTAACGTCGCGTCGTCCCCGGCCAGCGGCGCACCAGGGCCGCAGAGCTCACGAGCGCGTTCGTATTCGAGGGGATCGATCGGTCTCCCGTCGAAATGGCGCAAGACGAGCTCACCAAGCTCTTCGTCGGTTGGGACTCGTCCCTTGAAGGGACTGAGGGAGAGGACTTCGTCCGGCATCTCACCCGTGAAGGAGAGGACGACGGTGTTGAGACCGATCTCGTCGCGGAGCCGGGTGACATAGTCCGGATGGTTGAGGATGGTGTCGGGGCCGAGGTAGATGGCGGTGGTCCATTGGTTGTATTCCATTCCAAGTTCCTATTCTACGCCCCACCTGTCATCTCGAGGCACATTGAGGAATCACCAGTAAGGGGCAGCGGGAGACGATGAGACGTGCCGAGAGATCTCTCTCGGCGTGCAACGGCGTCCGAGGCTTCCCACAGGCTTCTCCAGACGCCCGAAGGGATCCCTCATCGTGTCGATGCCCGTTGCGAAAGTGAATGAGGGAACTTCTGTTACGATTCGGGATGACAGCGGGTAGCCGAGTGGAGGAGTGGAGCGTGGGAGGCAACACTTTCTCCCGTTCTCCTCTCCTCGAAAAGGAGACCCTCTCCCGCTCTGCTTTCAGAAACGCGTGTGCTCGAATTTCGCGAAGGGTGTTTCCACGCCAAGCTTGTCAGCTTCGTCTTGAAGCTGGATTACGTGGTCGTCGCTCATGGGGATGCCGTTCTTTTCGTTGTCTTTCGCCCAGGTCCATTCGTTTCCGCCGGCGAGTTCGGCCGTTTCCATGCCGGGCAGGGGTTGGGTTGCTCTGGCTTCGGCGATGAAGCGATCCATCTCGCTTTTCAACTCTTCGAGAGGCATGAAGTGGGCAACGTCGACAATCGCAATGAAAGCTCCCTGGTTGGCTTCCCACGGCGAATCCACGAATTCCTGTCTGTAGATGCCCGGGAAGACGCCGGCGAGGGCCCTCACGGCCGCGGTGAAAGCCATGACCTTGAAATATGTGGTCGGGATGCGTTCGAACAGCTCTTCCTCGAACCGGACCAGGCCGCCGCCCATGTCCATCACGAGCGGGGGTTGTTCGCCGGCGGGGACGGCGATGCTGCTCGGGGACGAGTCGACGACGCTGAAGATCAAGGAATCGGGATTCAAATGCGTTCGATGGGAGGAGGCGGAGATCCCGATGCAGTCGTGTTCGAGGGCGAGACGCGTGTAGTTGCCGGCTGACCCGACGTGCTGATGATTGCGCGTGGTGACGGCGGCGATGCCGCCCTGTTTGGCCTTTTCGATCGCTTTCATTGTGCCGTGATAGCACGGGAAGTAGCCGAGACCGCCATCGCCGTCCATCACGATAGACGCAGCCGCTTCCTGGACGACGGTGACGTTGGGTCTCGGGTTGACGTCGCCATCCTTGATTCTCTGCAGGTAATAGGGAACCTGGCCGGTGCCGTGACTGTAGAGGCAGCGCTGGTTGTTTCGGGTGAGAATGGAGGCGAGAAGGTTTGCGTCTTCGGAGGACGTGTTGACGCTCTCGAACAGCGTGACGAGGAGCTTCTTGAGGTCGCCGAACGGGATCCGAATGCCGTGCTCGGGTGGGTAGTTTCGACGGTTCAGGTTCATTGGGGATCCGGTTGATGGTGAACGTCGTTCCGCCACGGCGGGACGTCCCAGGTCTTCTTCCAGTTCCACTTCCAGTCGACCTGTCGCGAGGGCGCGTCGATCCTGTAGGTGATTCCGGCCGTGAAGGGGAGCACCTGCGTCCGGTCTCCGACTTTGGCACGGATCCATTCGATGAGGGCGTTCGCATCTGTGACGTCTGGAGGCCAGGTTCCGTGAGGGATCGGATCAGAGACGCGGTCCGTCCGGTAGTGTGTGGGGATCAGGTATTCGGGGCGGATGAGATCGACACACTCGACCAGATGCTCTGACCGATCCTCGGCGCCGTGCTCGGAGAGTCCCATCTTCGTGTGGATGAGATACGTGACTCTGCCGCGAAGGTTCTCCAACGCCCTGTAGGGGACGGTGAGATCGCCAGTATGCAGGAACGAGACATCGAGGTGGGGGAGGGTGACGAGATATCCGCACGTGGGAAGATCGGGACGCTGATTCTCTCCACTTTCAATCACTTCGACCTGGACCGGACCCAGATCCCACGTTCCCGTGTCGGGAAAGATCCGGTCCTCGCCGCCGATGTGACTGAGGTACTTCGGAAAAGCGACATCGACGAACCGTTTGTCGATGTGCTTCGTGACGGGCAAATCACGAGCGAAAGCGGCATCCCCATACTTTTCGTCGACGGGCCCGTCGGGGTTGCAACAACCCGGGCTGACGAGGACCTGCTTGATTCGGTCGCCACGGCAGAGGTGTTGGAGGGTCTTGGGGTGGCAGTGGTCGAAGTGTTCGTGCGAGATGAAGATGAAATCGAAATCTGGCGTGGCGGTGGCCAGGTCCTCGCCGAACTTGTAGGGGTCGAACGCGAAATTGACGAGGTCGGTTCGAACTTCGAAACCTCCACATCCCGTCCATGTCAGGTAAATCTGACTCATCGTATCAGAGTGCGCGGTTCTCTTCGGTGTATTCACGGTTTCCGGCGCCCCTGCCACCGATGGACCAATCTTGCTGCCACGTTCCTCGGAAGAGCGTCTGACGTTTGGGCGGCATCTTCTCGATGATCTCGTGATCGAGATTCATCTTGTGCCACTGGGCCCAGAGGGAGTTGTAGCAATTGAAGACGGCGCAGCGAGGGTTGTCCGGGTTCGTCCAGTCGTTGGCTGCGTGAACGAGGCTCTCCGTGAAGATCGCGGCTGAGCCCGGGGGGCAGCTATAGCCGTCCATGACATCGCGCATCGACTGCTCCCAAGGGGAATCGCTGATGTTGGGCCGCCAGATGTCGGGGCCACCGTAGGGGAAGTGCGCCTTGTGCGATCCGCTGAGGAACGAGGTGTTGCCCTGGCCAGCCTTGACTTCCTCGAGCTCCCAAACGACCCGCGTCAGGCCCGAAAAGATCTTCCCTCCAGCGACCTGATAGCGCATGGCATTCGCCTGCTGCGGTGGGCGGACGACGTGGGGCAGCCCGTTGTCCCCGCGCTCGGATTTATCCCAGCCGGGCGGTCGGACCGTGATGAAAGAGCCTTCGCATCGGAAGCTGTAGCACTCATCCAAGACAAAGGGATCTTCAGAGAGGATCTCGGACAGGATGCCGACGATGGCGGGATGATCGAGGAGCTCTTGCAAGGCTCCTTCGTAACTTTGCTTGGCGCCTGCGTAGGCCTCGGCCTTCATCGCCTCGATCTCAACGTCGGTGAGGACTGCGGGCAACAGGATCCAGCCACGCATGTCGAAGAAGAATTTCTGCTCGTCGGTCATGGGAATGATGTCGGTGGACATTTCGCTTTCCTTGTAGTTGTGACTTGAGGTCGTTGGATATATCTAGATATTCCGTGACAGACGCGAGGAATCCCATTCCTTCGACTCAGGGAGTCCGATGGGGCTCGCGTGTGGTTGTCGATTGCGTGATTCCCCGGGCTGAAGCCCGGGGCTTGGGGGCTCAGAGCCCTTCAGGGTCGGCGGTGAGATCTGATCCCTCCTCGAAATCAAGAAAGTGTGGTTCAGGTTGTATGACAAACCAAACATTCTGTTGATCCAGACGGATCAGCACAACCCCCACATCGCTGGGTACGCGGGGAATCCTGCCGTTCAGACGCAGCATCTGGATCGGCTGGCGGAGGGCGGCGTGTCCTTCGATGCCGCCTATTGCCAGACGCCGCTCTGTACGCCCAGCCGGCTGTCGATGTTGACGGGGCGATGGGCCTCGAACTGTGGGGGGTGGGCGAACAGTGTCGTTCGCGATCCAGGGCAGGAGACGATTCCGTCGTGGTTGTCCAAGCACGGTTATGTGACGTGCATGGTCGGCAAGATGCACATCAATGGTGGGGACCAGACCCACGGGTATCAGTATCGCCCGTACGGCGATCTCGCATCTGTCACGTTCCCTGCGCACCAGCCCGATCCTCCGGAGTCGGCCGACGGACGATGGAATGACCACTCGGTTGGGAGGTTCCCCTTCACTGGACCCACGCGGATTCCCGAGAGTCTGACAATGGACCAGGTTGTTACCACCGAAAGTCTCGCCTGGCTCCTCGAACACACAGACGAACATGCGGAGCAGCCGTGGTTCTTTCACGCGTCCTACCCGAGGCCTCACTTTCCGCTGACGGCACCTGGGCGGTATGTTCGCCGCTATCTGGACAGCGACCTCGAGACGCCGCCAACTCCGGGCGACTTTCCCGACGGCCTTCACCCTCACGATCGGTTCACGGTGGAGGACTTCAATCTTCTGAAATTTTCGCCCGAAGAGCATCGCCGGGCGGTGGCGTGCTACTACGCCTGTGTCGACTATGTGGATGACTGCATCGGTTCGCTGGTGGAGGGACTCGGTCGGGCAGGCTGTCTGGACAACACCTATGTCGTCTATACCTCGGACCACGGAGACATGGCGGGCGAACACGGGCTGTGGTGGAAGCGGACGTACTACGAAGGTTCTGCGCGGGTTCCGTTGCTGGTGACGGGACCCGGCATCGGGAAACAGGAGCGCGACCGAACGCCCGTCGAGCTGGTCGATCTGTTTCCGACTTTCTGTGACTGGGCGGGTGTGGACGCTCCTGAGGGTCTGGATGGCGAGAGTCTGGCCCCACTGCTGAATGGAGAGGATGCCCGTCGGCAGAAGCGAATCGCGCGTTCGGAGATGCTCGGACCGAACCCAGCACAACAGTTCCGGATGGTGTTCGACGGACGTTGGAAGTACGTGGACTTTCCAACGTCGAAGTCTCGGCTCTTCGATCTTGCGACCGATCCGGAGGAGCTGACCGATCTCGCTTCGGATCCTCCGAGCGAGGCTCCTGTCGCCGATCTGGTGGCCGAAGTCGAGCGTATCGGCACGTGGGACGAACTGAATGCTCAGAGAGAGTCGGACACGGCTGCTCGACCGAAACCGGAGACTCCACCTATGAAGGCGGCCGTTCAATACCGGCTGGCTGATGGACGTGTGGTCCCGGCGGATGGGGAGCTCTACAAGTAACGTCAGAAACTATCTCTGCCCCCGTGCGGAGCACAGGGGCAAGCGCGTATTGTTTTTGTCGGGCCCGGTATCGGCGGCACTATAGGACCGGGCCTATCATTTAATGGAGACTGCTTGTCCTCGTGCTCTGCACGAGGACACCATCAGATAACTGGAGCAACTAGATGGAAGACCTAAAAGATCAGATTCGTAACGTGCACGCGTATGCGGTGACACCGTTCAGTGACGACCTGCTGACGGTCGACCTGGACAACTACGGGAAGAATATCGAGTTCATGCTCGATCGAGGGGTGAAAGTTGTCGTTGTCGGAGGTGGGACGGGTGAGGTGAACTCGCTGACGGTGGACGAACTGGAAACGATGGCGCGACACGCGTTGGAAGTTGCGGGGGATCGTGCCCTCGTGATGCCCGCTCTGCCGGACAACCTGGGCGCAGCGGCGGAGCTGGCGCCACGCTACGAGAAGCTTGGGGTCCGGATCACGCTGGGTATGGCGCCATTCGTCCGAAACTTGATTCCGGAGGATCTGAACGGCGTTTACCACTACTACGAGATCCTCGCGGGTCTGTCGGGGATGGCGCTGATGCCCTACAACACGCAAGGGTGGACGGCTGATTTTTTCGCGAAGCTCGCCGAGATCGAAAGCGTGATCGGGATCAAGGACCCGTGTCAGCATCCTCACAATCTGTTTCAGGCAGTGCAGCTGGTGGGGGATCGATTCGTGTGGATCGGGAACAAGCGTCACGACCCAGGTGTGCTGCATCTGCGCTTCCAGATGGGGATCGAAGCCTTTACGGCGGGGTTCACGAATTTCGCTCCCCACTTCGAACTGGAGTTGTTCGAGGCGGCGCAGCGGAAGGACTGGGACCGGATGGTCGAGATTCAGGCGCAGCTGGCGCCGCTCGAACGGCTGCGGAATCGCCACAACGAAGGGGTGATCAAGTCAGCGCTGGATCTGGTGGGGTTGAAAGGCGGGAAGGTGCGGCCGCCGAGGACGGATTGTAGTGAGACAGGCGTGGCGGAGCTGAGGGAGGAGCTGGAGAGGCTTGGGGTTCTCAGTGGAAAATGAAAAGTGGACATTGCAAAATGGGGAGGAACCGCCTTCGGCGGCATTGACCAGTGACCAATATCCAGTGACCA
>DJHM01000061.1:0-133489 GCA_002433075.1 Latescibacteria bacterium UBA6620 | reverse complement strand
TGACCAATATCCAGTGACCAATGACCAGAGCGTTGACCTTATTCCACGCTCACTCCTGTCATCCCGAATGCCTTAGCGGCAGAAGGCCATCGATGGCGTGAGGGATCCCTCATCTGTTACTGGAGGAGCCGGGGAGCAAGGCGGAGTCAGCAGGTCTGCCGCTGGGAAGAGATCCCTCGGCACCTCAAGTAGGATCTCGATGGATCATCTCGCCTTCTTGCGTTGTGCCTCGGGATGACAGGTAACTGCGTGGCTGGGTGTGGGGCAGTACCGACTGTTGAGGAAAGCGCCGACAGACGCTTCCATTCGCACGTTTCCTTACTTGCTCGTTCTCATACGGCCCGTATCGACGGCGAAGGCGAGGGCGTCGAAGTTTTTCACGGTCAGGTCGAACCTGGTCTTCGCGTAGTTCGGGTCGTCCCAGAGATTGTCGAATTCGTTCGGGTCGGTTTCCAGGTCGAAGAGCTCGCCGCAATCGAGGCCGTGGTAGTTGATGAGCTTGAATCTTCGCGTGCGAATCATCGATGCGTAGCTCTGGGCTCCCTTCTTCCACCGGAACTCCTGATGAGGCATGGCCGCCCACTGCGGGTGGTTCTGCTTTACCCACGTTTCCTGCTCTCCTTCGGGCACACTTCCCATCTGATACCGGCGGCCCAGCGCCGCGTAATATTCACAACGCACATACGCACGATGTTCTCCCGGTTCCTTGGATCCGGTCAGGATTCCGAGGAGGGATTTGCCCTGCATCCTGTCTGGAACGGTGACCCCAGCCACCTCCAATAACGTGGGCGCGATGTCCGTGAGTTCAACGAGTGCGGGTGATTGGAGCCCGCGCAGGAACTGCCCTGGCCAGGAGACGATGAGAGGTACCCGAATGAGGCCTTCGTAGAAACGACATCCCTTGGCGCGAAGCCCGTGGTCGCCGAGGGTCTCCCCGTGATCGGACATGAAGATGACGATCGTGTTTTCCCGTTGACCGGTTTCTTCCAAGGCTTCGAGAACGCGACCGACGTTCTGGTCGATCAGCTCGACGGTCGCCCAGTACCTGGCCTGATGAAGCCTGGCCTCGCGTTCGTCGTAGGTCCTGGCTTGGGTCTGGAAGTTGGCGTCCTTCAGTTTTTCCTGGGACGCAAGATCGGACTCCCTGCAGGCCGGTCCGGGAAGCGCATCCACGTCGAATCGATCGAGGAACTTGCTCGGTGGGTAGAGATCCCCGCCTGCGCCCTGGGGATGCGGATAGTAGGTGTTGAGGCTGAAGAGCCACGGAACGTCGGTTTGCTGATGGGATCGTATGAAATCGATCGTTTTTTCGGCACACCAGGTGGTCTGATGGTATTCCACGGGGATGTGGCCGTGCCGCTCGAAGAGTTCTCTGGCGCTTTGCCCGCGGCTGTCGAGCCAGTCGGCGTAGTCTGAAGGATGGCCTTCGGCCAGATCGTCCGGTACCTGCGACCAGTGAAACTCGCGGTAACCGTCGTCGGGCCGGGGCTCGACCCGGTCAACGACGTCCGAGAGGTGAAGCTTTCCGGCCAGGCCGCAGTCGTATCCGGCGTCGGCCAGGATCTTCGTGATGAGGGGTGCGGCTCCGCTCCATCGATCGACTTCGTTGGAGGTGTTATGGACCGTACTGGGATACATACCTGTCAGGAAGGATGCCCGGCTCGGCGTGCAGATCGGCGACTGGCAGAAGGTATGGTCGAACGCCACGCCGGTGTCGACGAGGCGGTCCAGGTTGGGTGTTCTGATGTGGGGATTGCCGAGGGCGTGGATCGTGTCCCAGCGTTGCTGATCGGTGCAGATCCAGAGGATGTTGGGCTTGCCGGGTCGTGCCATCGAGCTCAACCTGCTGTGACGGCACTGGCGACACACCATTTGCCGTGGCGGTCGCAGCACGCGTAGTAGGCGCGGTATCGACCATCGGACAGTCGAATGAAGGACAGGTCTTCGGCGTGTACGGCGTCGATGTCGTCGGCGTCGTGACCACCGCCTTCGATGACGATCCCATCGCGGATCCAATGGATGCCGTCGTTTGAGTGGGCGGCGAAGATTCGCGACCGGAACCCGGCCAGGTCGCACTTGATCGAGGCGGCGGCGAAGTCTTCCTCGAGGATGGCTGCATCGGCATTCGGGTCTGATGGGTGGGGCGGGATGACCGAGCCAGGCGGTGCGTCCTGCCATCCCGAGTAAAGCATACGCCAGGGTTCGTCCCCCGATGATGGGGGTAGAACGTCACCGGCCGTGATCCCCAGAGCCTCGAACTCCGACTGCCCATCGTTCATGCGATAGCCCTCCTCGAACTTGAAGTTCAGCCCGTCCGACGTCACCGCGCTTATTACGCCTTGCGAGATTCTCTTCCCGCTAGTGCGTCCGCCGGCGTCGTATTCCGCCGCGGTGCAGTAGATCCTGCCCCGTCCATCCGGAAGCGAGACATAACGCGGGGCGCCGACACCATCGAACCCCTGCAGGCGTGGGCCCGGTTCGAGCTGCCAATCGATTCCATCTGACGAGATCGCGCTGGCGACGACCTGCGGAATGTGTGAGGCGCCACGGGATTCCCAGTACATCCGCCAACGACCGGTTGCGAGCTGCGTGACGGTCGGGGCCAGATATCGCAGGCTGCCGTGCTCGATGTCGGGATCGGGTGCGACGCGGATGCCGGGCTCGACTTGGAAGTGCAGACCGTCGTCGGAGACTGCGCTGAGGATATAGCCCTGGCACTCTTCGGATGGCCGTCCGGGACCGACGGCCGTGTAATAGAGACGATACCCCCCGTCAGGCAGGGGGACGATGCCGGGCGCCTGCACCTTCGACCGGTCGAGATCTCGTGTGCCCTCCACGCGGGGACCGTCTTCCTTGATCCACCGCAAAAAGTCAGCCATAAGCCATTTCGGGATGCTTGCCGAGAACGCGGAGCAGCCTTTCGTCGGCACCCTCGAGCACATAGTCGGGCATATGGTAATTGAGGTATGGCCAGAAACGCTGCGCGACAAAGCGCTGGCCGTAGACCTGGTGGAAGAGGTAGCGCACACGGTCGGAGGTGTTGGGGGCGCCCCGATGCCAGGTCTGACCGTTGAGCAGGTAGAGATCGCCAGCCTTCATGAGGAGAGAGACGGGACCCCTTCCCTCGAATGTGGGATTCTCGGGATCCTCCGGTTGTCGGCCGGCATAGTTGCTGCCCGGGACGAACTGGCTGGGGCCGTACTGGTCTTCGTCCTGATCCGTGAGGGCGATCTGGACGGACATTCGAAACACAGGGATCTGAATGCGAGGGTCGTGACGCTTGACCTCGTCGTTCGTGATCGGGAACTCGAGACCATCGTCGACGTGGAAGCGGTTGATGCCCATGTCCGTGCGATTCAGGATGCAGCCCTGGGCGATGCTGTGACAGTGTTCGCCGAGAACGGTTTCAGCGATCGAGATGATCGGCTCGCGGACCAGGAGGTCGCGGAACATTCGATCGCATTCGAACAGGCGGTGGACGACGATAGGGGCCTTTCCATCGTGGTCGGACTTGCGCTTGACGTTCCGCATGTCTGCGAAGTAGGGCTCGGCATAGATCTGATCGAGACGCTCGATCATTCGATCGCATTCGTCCCGTGACAGGATTTCGCGGACGATCGTGGCGCCATTCCGATAGAAGTCGTCCAGGATCGGGGTTAGCTCGTCTTCGTTCAGGGGTGTGGTCCTGGACACGGAGTTACTCCGGGAGCTTCACGTCGGCTTCGTTGACGACGCACCACTGGCAGTGACCGGGTCGGCCCGCGCCGTCCAGAATCGGTGGGCTGTCGATCGTGGTGCCCAGTCCGGTTGTCAGGATCGAGTCGGGTTCGCCTTCCGGGTTACGGAAGATGTTGTAATCCTTCTCGGCCTCTTCCTGTGCAATATCGACGAGGTCTCGTAGAGAGAAGAGTCTGACGATGCTGTTGCCGATGGCCCCGATCGACACCGTCTCTCGATCTTCCTGGATCTGACCCAATCGGTTGAAATCCGTGTGTTGCGTTCCCCCATAACCGAACGGTTGGTAGTCGATCATGGGCTGCTGAACGATTGTGCCATCTGGTTGCTTGACCTTGACGTTCATGTCGATCGTGTGGCGATAAGGAACTTCGCAGAGCCATTCTGCGAAGTGGTGGCTTGTCGAGTTGCTGTAGTTGACGCCAAGGAGCAGGACTTTCGTGTTCAGCGCGAGCATAACACCGAAGGAAGAGCGGACGTCGAAGACGGAATACTTCGGGTCGACGTCAGTGATGAGCACCGCCCGTCGGCCGATGGCGGCGAAGCTGTGACGATAGGCAGTACTGCGGAGCGCATCCGGGTGAAGGCGAACGGCTTCAGTGATTGCTCCCATTTCGCTCTTGTCAGTCGCGGGATCGATGATGGGGTCGTCTTCGGGCTCGTGGATGAAGGTGAAGGTGGGTGCGACAAGTGTTCCTTGCTCGCCAATGACTTCGAGGAGCGCGTCAACGACGGTCGCAGCTCCCCCATCGACGCGGCCGAGGGTGCGCATGGCCGAGTGGATGAGAATGATGTCGCCCGATTGCAGACCTACGTCGCAGAGGCCGGTGGCGATTTGGGATTGTGTGATAGCCATATGGTTTACCAATGACAAAGTGACCCTTAACCAACCTGCCGGGTCGTAGCCTCCTGACACGCCGCAGCCTCAGCGAAGGCGGTTGGCGAGGGCCGGTGATCAAAGCGGGTGAAGCTTCCGGCCTGGGGTGTCTCGCTACGATCCGTTGAGCTGGTGACCGCTTCCGTTGAACCAGATGATGTCGACGACGGCGCCCAGAGTCAGGCCCATCAGGAAGCCCAGGAGGGCACCGAGAAAGACGGGCGTCATCTGCCGATAATGCTCCAGCCCCCCCAATTTCAGCAATAATTTCTTGATCAGCCAGACCAGAAAGATCGAAGAAGCGCTGGTCCGGGTCGGGGCGGAAGCCGAGATCGTGAACCCGAGTGGATGGATGAGGAAGCCGGGGAAGAGGGTTCGCAAATAGAGTAGCCCCCCGGTGAAAACAGCGCCGATCCCGAGGAACTGGAGGCGCGTCCAGTCGGGTCCCTGGATCTGCTGGATGCGGGTTGCCGTATAGGGCCAGATGTTGAGACCTACCCTCGGGATGCCAAAGTTGTAGCTTCCGGTCGCGTGGTAACCCTGGTAAAGCATGAAACAGATGGCTACGGAGAGGCCAATGAGGCAACTGGCAAACAACGTCGGAACGAGCCGGCGCCGATTCTTTCGGTCGATCGCGATGCCCAGCCTCGGAATGTGTGCCATGGTGGTCATCGCCAGTGTCCTGGCGTCACAGAAGAAGGTGTAGGATAAAGCCAGGGCGATGCCACCCGCTGGCCCGATTCCGTTAATCCCGAAGAGGTGCCACGCGAATGCCTGGGCTGTGACCGGGCCGCGCAGATATACCAGTCCGCTTTCGACCATGATTCGTGCGAGTCCGATGTAAAGAACAGCTGTCGCGAAGACGAAGGCGAGGAGCGGGGCCCAGCCGAGTCCGGCGCGATTGAGCAAGAATACGATGTATGATCCGCAGACGAGCATTAGCCAGACGGCCGTTCGGGAAGACAGTAGCTCCTCGGAGTCGTCGAGGTCATCGTTTCGGCCAAGCGCTTTTTGAAAGACGGATTTCAAGTGGGTTCGCCCTACCCAGGCGCCCCAACCCACGAACACGATCATGCCGCCGAAACCCTGCCACGCCGTCGCAGGATGGAAGCCGCAGTAGATGTCGGGACTCCCCATTTCCACACCCAGCCGATTGAGCAATCCCACCTGCAGTATAGCGAGCAGATTGAAGACCCAGATGCTGAGCAAAACCTCCGATTTGGTGAAGTATCCGAATGCGATGGTCATCGGGTGGACGCTGAAGATAATTGGAGGGAATCCTTCGGCGATCCAGAGATTTCGAGGCATTCGAATGGGAATCTGGGGCATGACGGTGAGGAACCATCCTGCAGCGTTCCACGCGTAGGCTCCGAACACGACTCCGAATCCGAGCCAGAAACGGGGCGATCGAACCAGGCTTGCGATCGTGCCGGACGTGCCAGACGCGCCCGTCAGTTCCAACAGGACGGTGGCGACCGGAAACGACAATCGCTCGTGCTCCATCCACTGTTTTCGAAAGATGACAGAAACGCAGATGTTGACGACGAGGACGGCACCAAAGAGCGTACCCCACCAGAAGAAGGGTGAGATCCACGCTCGCCAGGGTATCGAGCGTCCATCGGGAAGACCTTCGTAGAAGCCGGTGGTGGCGTCGAGACTGGATACGATGGTCCAGTTGGGGATGTGATGGAGCATTACCTCGCGCCACTGGTTCTCGGGCGAAGCGAAGTAGGTAGGGACTGTTATCACGTCGAGAAAGAAAGCCGGGATGCCCTCTCCGTGCATCCACGCGACCAGAAAGCCGATGCAGCTGATGGCCACCAGCTCGGAGGACGTAAGACCGCCGCCGCGGCGCTGCAAAAGGTGATTGATGCCGAGGAGAAACACGAACGGGATGAGGAAACCGATGGAGAGATGCGCGTAGTCGCCCCGCAACGAGTAAACGATCTGGCTGGTGTAGGTCGGCCAGAACGTGATAAAGGCGGCCAGGCCGATGCCAATGAGGGTGGCGCGTCGTGTCACGGTGGGAAGGTGGCTACGCGGCCGGACCCATATCCCCGAGGTAGGGGAGTGGCTGGGTGGGACGGTTCTGGCGGGGAACTTTCTTCGGGAAGGTGTGGAGGGCCTTGACCCAGTCGTCGCGCCACGTCTCGTAGGCGGTTTCGTTCTCTACGTTCGTGACGCTGCGGGCATCGAAGGCGGGCCAGAAGGATCTGCCTGTCGGCGTACCTCTTTGCTGATAGCGGATGTCCATGCTCCAACGTATCCGGTCGGTATGGTTCGGGCCGGATGAATGGGGGGTGAGTTTGTGGATCAGGATGACGTCGCCCTTGCGCATGGGGACGGACACCACTTCCCCGTCCGGCATTTCGTTGTTCCAGTAGACGGTCCGGTTCCGGTGAACGCCCCGCATCACACGAAGACAGCCGTTTTCCTCTGAAGTGTCGCAGAGCGGGATCCAGGTCGTCACGAAGAACACGTTGTCGGCCTCTTCGTGCAGAAAAATGGCATCCTGGTGCCAGAAGACGACGTTCGATTCCCGGCCGGCCTCGGCGTCGGTCGGCAGTTTGGCCCTGATGTGCGTCATGGGGCTGCAGCAGATCTCGGGACCGATCAGGCCCTCGATGACGTCGAGCAGGTTCGGGCATCGCATGAAGTGAAAAGTGCCCCGTCCACGAACCCGCCCGATGTCGAGTGCGTCATCGGTGTCGAAGTAGGTGGTGTCATCCTCGTCGCAGATACGGGCGAGACGGGTTTCGAACGGTTCGTATTCGTAGAGGTAGCCGATCCGGTTCTTCGCGTAGAGATCGCGGGCAAGATCGTCGACGACGGTCTCGTAGTCGGAGATGACGAGGTCGATGTCCGCGTCCGAGAGCGCACCTTCGACGACGACGTAGCCATCGGTGGTGAAACGATCGAGATGTTCGTTGGTGAGGTTCATAGGTGACCTGATTTGGTGAGGTTCATAGGTGACCTGATATCGAGAGTATTGTCACCCCGGTTCGGTCTCTGGCCGGGGTCCATTGAGTGGCCGCCTCAGCAGAATCAGAAGGCCTGGAAAATGGATCCTTCTTCGACAGACTCAGGACAGGCGGCCAGCAGGCACGCCGGGATGACAGAGTTTCTTCTTGTAACGAAGCATTGGAGGTCCCGATCCGTCGAATGCCTATAGGTGAAATGCGGCGGGTCGTAACAAGAGCATTCTATCGCTCAGACGTCGTTTCTTGCGGCGTTAGTTCGAGCGGGCCTGCCTTGCCGTAGCTCGCTTGCGAGGGACGACAGGAGTCGAGACTCGCCCGTTGGGGTGGGCGAAAAGGGATTTCTCGACTCCGCTCGAAGTGACCCTGCTGACCGATATCTACGTGCGACTTCCGCAACACCACTAGAATGAATCTTCGACCACGTTACTGAACGCCAGACTCGCTTCATCCAACTGTCTTCTCACATCAGCGGGCAGGTCGAGCGCGACACCTCGGAGCATTTCGTCGACGTGGTCCGGATGCTCTGGCCCAGCCAGTACGGCTGACGTTTCAGGATGATCGAGAACCCAGGCGATGCAAACTTCTGCCCGGGCCGCTCCGATGTCCCGGGCCACGGCATCGATTTCGGCGTGGAGCGTTTCGAGGGGTGATCCGGGATCGGCTTTCCAGGAGGTCGCCAGTTGAGCGGCGTCGAGCGGACTGAAAAACATCGTCCCAAGGCGGTGGTCCCGAATGACGGGGAACATCTCTCGTTCGTAGAGACGCATCCTCGACTGCCCGTCGTCGGTGAAGGAATAGGCGCCGCTGATGTTGTAATAGTCCTCGAGCACGGATGGAGGCGCACTCCCGCTAGCATTCGCAATCTCCAGGTATTCGGTCACAGTGCTCGCACTGAAGTTGGACACGCCCCAAAAGCGCGCTTTGCCCGACTGGATGAGTCGATCCATCGATGCGCAAATCTCTTCGGCGGGCGTTCCGGGATCCGGTTGATGGAGAAGGTAGATGTCGACATAGTCCGTCTGGAGTCGCCGGAGCGATACGTCGAGCTGGTCCGCCAGATAGGACGAGGTGAAGGGGGTCGGAGTGCCTGGCTGACCTTCGGTCTCGGGAGGCAACGTCGGATGGACCTTCGTGCAGACGACAACTTCGCTCCGACGCCCTTGTAGCACCTTACCGAGGAGCTCTTCCGCGCCCCCCCATCCATAGGCCTGGGCGGAGTCGAAGAAAGTCACCCCGCGGTCCAGACAGTGATGGAGAACCTGCTCGGCCACTGGCTCGTCGGAACGCCGGGGGAGATGACGGAAGGCCGTTCCCTGGCAGTATCGGGTAACGGTGAGGTTGGTGGTGCCGAGTTGAGTCGTGGGGATGCTCACAAAACCTCCACGGAGACCACGTAAGCAAAAGACATCGAAACGACGCCGTCGCAACCGGGATTGCCACGCCTGCTCTCCCGCTCGCTCCTCACTCGCAGAAGAAGCCCTCTCCCGCTTCCCCGCTCCGTCTGGTGTGACTCCGGACTACTCATCCACTCTCTCCAGCTTGTAAAACACAGGTCTGAATCCGTCCGTGCAACAGGTGACGAAGACCCCCGGCTTGCAGCCGAGGAAGTTTCCGCCCCGGGCGAGGACCATGACATACTTCTGCATGTCGCACCACGCCCAGTCGGGGAGGCCTTCGGGGGCGTGACCGGTGGTCTCGAAGGACTGACCGATCTCCAGATCGTGGCAACACCCGCTGGGCTTAAACGAGCAGCCGTCGGTGTAGAGTTCAACCAGGTCCTCGTGAAAGGTCTTCTTAACGACAGTGATTCGTACCGTGGAAGGGCTCATTGGCTTTCCCTGTGGAGGAGTTTGGAACCACCCACCTTCGCCCATTGGGCTAAGGCAAGGCAGGCAGATAGACACGGACGCCGAAGCAACCCTGATCGGGAATGGATTGCCTGTCTGAAAGGACGCAGAGGGCATGATATCGATGATGGGCGTGGTCTCAAAGTACGGCGTTTATTGACGGGGCACGGGGCGAGTTTCGTGAAGGCCTCGGGCGAAGTATATTTGCTGAGCGGACTCGGGTCGGTCATTCATCCCCAACGAAGGAGGTCCAACGTGGCCATCACGGGTGATTTTGAAGCTTATCTGACGGACAACTGGTATGGGCATCAGATTACGGTGACGGCGTTGCTCGAAGCCGAGGCCGAGGCGGGGTTCGACTATGCGGTCGTGATGCCGCAGACGAAGGAAGTGCCCGATAACGACGAGCTAGTCGAGAAGACGGCCGGAAATCCACACACCTTGCCCTGTGTGCTGATGGACCCGAAGCGCGGGGATGAGGGGGTCGAAGCGCTGAAGAATCTGGTCGGTAAAGGGGCGCAGGGGATGAAGCTGATGGGGGCCGTTCACAAATACGAGATCGACGATCCGATGGTATTTCCATTCGTGGACACGGCCGGCGAACTGGGGATCGTGATCTCGGTCCATTCCGGCAAGGACAACTGCAGCGCCGATCGGATTTCGAAGCTGGCCGAACGCGTGCCGGACTCGCCGATGATCATCGATCATATGGGTTACCCAGACAATTTCGAGGACGCAATGCAGGTGTGCCGGGATCATCCGAACACGTATATGGGTACGACGCTCCTGCGCTTCCATAAACTCTGGGCGAACAATCCGGAAGAGACGATTCTGGGTGGCGTGCGGGAAGCGGTTTCAGAGTTAGGCGCGGAAAGGGTCGTGTTTGGATCGAACCTGCCGGAGTATCGACCCATCCAGGTGAAGCGGGCGATTCAGCGGCTGGACCTGGGGGGCGAGGCGGAAGAGTTGATCTTCGGGGGGAACCTTGGGAGGATTTACGGACTGAGTTAGAAGCATTACCGCGGAGAGCGCGGAGAGCGCGGAGAGCGCAGAGGAAGAGAAGGGTACATCGGCGGTCGGTAGCCAGTTGGTGATGACCTCCTGCCCACGGAGCTCAGATTGTCACCCCGGTACGCTTCCTGGCCGGGGTCCATTCTGGCCTTTCGCAGCTGGATCCCGGAACCCTGTCCCCCCCCCTCCGCAGTAGCACTGCTCGGGAAGCCGGGCAGGATGACAGTGTACTTCCCCTCTTTTATTGACAGGAAGGCCCGGTGAAGGAAATTCACCGGGCCTTCCTGTTTACGGTGCTAAGTCGGTGAACAGTGACAAGGCCGCAGACTACGGGAGGGTAAAGACGACGAGCTCGGCGGGTTGGTCGCCGCCACCGATGGGAGTCGCGATGTATTGCTTACCATCGACCTCGTAGGTCATAGGCGCGCCGAACGAGTTCCCGGGCATCTCGACCCGTGCGATCTGCTCGCCCGTCCGGGGATCGAAGGCGAAGAGATAGGGATGGTGGTACTCGGTGTTGAACAGGGAGGCGTTTTTCCACTTGGAGACCCCGGCCTCACTGGCCTTCCCCGCCTGAACGGCGATGATCAGATTGGGCGTCAGGATGGGGAAGACGCGACGGTTCCATCCCAGGGGTGGAAGGTCGAGGTCCTTGAGCAGGGGGTGATCCGTGGGGCCCTGGCCGACAGGGGTCATCCACAGATGTTCACCCGTGTTCAGGTCGATGGCCGTGATTCGTCCGTAGGGTGGTTTAAGAATTGGCAGACCGTCCGGGCCGCTGGGTCCCCACGCATACGAACCGGTATAGGCGAAAGGAGATCCCTGTTTGGCTTCCTTGATAGTGAGGATCGCGGGGTTGGTGTAGGACGGGATATAGATGATCCCCGAGCCCGGTCCGACGGCTGCGCCCGCCCAGCTGGCTCCACCTACGAGCCCAGGTACCTGAATGACGCCCCGAAGCGTAGGTGGCGAGTAGATGGGTCCGAAATCATAGGGACGGACGGCTTCCTGCGCGAGGCGATGGACCTCCGGTGTAAAGTCGATGAGGTCGTCGTCCGTCAGGCCCTGGCGGTCGAACGGCGCGGGTTTGCTGGGGATTGGCTGAGTCGGGGACGCGGCTTCACCCGGAACCTGGGAGGGTGGGACAATGTGTTCTTCGATCTGCCAGACGGGCTCGCCTGTGGCTCGGTCGAACACGTAGCAGAAGGCCTGCTTGGTGACCTGTGCGACGGCCTTGATGCTGCGCCCGTCGACAGTGATGTCGATGAGGTTCGGCGCCGCAGGCAGATCGTAATCCCAGAGGCCGTGATGAATCATCTGGAAATGCCAGACACGCTGACCGGTCTCGACATTGATGCAGACGAGGCTCTCGGCGAAGAGGTTGTCGCCCTTTCGCTCTCCACCGTAGTAGTCGTTCGTGGGGGTGCTGATGGGGAGGTAGACATACCCGAGCTCCTCGTCGGCGCTCATCAGGGTCCAGACGTTGGTGCTTCCGGTGCGTTCGGCTGAATCCCCTTCCCAGGTGTCGTTTCCAAAGGACCCTTCCTGTGGGACGGTCTCGAACACCCACTTCTGTGCGCCGGTTCGGACGTCGAAGCCGCGGACGTCTCCGGGCGGCATCACACGACGTGGAACCTGGTTGATGGCGAACGCGTCGAGCACGGTCGAGCCCTGGACGATGACGTCACGGCAGATGACGGGCGGCGAAGAACTGGCGTAAAGCGCTCGATCGACGGGGCGACGAAGACCCTTCGTGAGGTCGACGCGGCCGTTGTTCCCGAACGATTCGATCGGTTTGCCCGTTTTGGCATTCAGGGCGATGAGGTATCCGTCGCCGGTCGCGTAGATGACGCGCCGATCGTCCCCGTCTTCCCAATACGAAACCCCTCGATGGACGAATCCGACGTTGGCCGGAGTCCCGTTCTCGTAGGTCTTCGCATCGTACACCCAGAGCGTTTTACCCGTTGCGGCATCGAGGGCGGCAGCCTGGCTCATCGAAGTACTCGTGTAGAGCACGCCGCCGATGACGAGCGGGGTGGCTTCGTTGACGAAGGTCTTGAGATCCGGCTTGCCCTCGCGGATCGCTTCGTCGGGGGAAGTCCATCGCCAAGCGATTTTCAAGTTTTGAACGTTCGTGGCGTCGATCTGCGTCAGCGGCGAGTACTTCGTGCTGGCGATATCGGAACCGTAGGAGCGCCAATCCTTTGCCGCACAGAGCGTGGGCAGCAGGATTCCGATCATTACGGGAATCCAGCGCCTCCCCAAGAGGGGCGAAGTTGATCCTTGTCTCCTCGACATCTAATTCTCCTTGATGAAATGAATGCCCAGTGTGACGCGGCGTGGTTTTCCGATGGTTTCGAGACCGGCTGCATTCAGGCCGACCGAGTAGGTTCGATCCAGAAGGTTCTCCGCCTGCAGCGTTGCCTCAATGAACGGGCTCAGCCGAAAAGCGATCGACCCCTCGAGGGTCGCGTACGAGGACAGCGATCTCGTGTTCATCTGATCTTCAAACTGCGATCCGGTCCAGCGTAGCCTGAGCACGCCGTGCAGGCGATCCGCCCGTCCCCCAAGCCCGACCGAAATGCGGTGATCGGGAACCTGGGGCAGACGGCTACCTTCCAACCCGGGGTCGAACTGCGCCCGGGCGATCCGGCCGTGACTGAATGTATAGGCGCCCGACATCGTGAGAGATCCGGCGAGACGGAGGCTGGCCTCAAGTTCGATGCCGCGGACGTTGACGCGATCGATGTTGTGTCGCTGGCTGCAGGAGCCCCCGCCCGGCACGAACCCGCACGGCGAGACGACTCCGGGGCCGTCGCCGATTCGACGGTTGAGAATCAGGTCGCTCACGCGGTTCCAGAAGATGCTGCCCTGAAGGCTCGCTTCGCGGCCCTCGTAACGCAAGCCGGTTTCCCATCCGATGAGGCGCTCGATCTCGAGCGACGCGCTTGCTTCGGTGATATCGTTCCGAACTCGAAACGGTCTGTAGAGTTCGTTGATCGTCGGCGCGCGAAACGTACGATACAGGGAGGTCCACGCACGAACGTCTTTCGCGAGGCGCAGGTGAAGGGCGCCTTTTGGACTGAACGTCCCTGTGGACCGGTTTGCGGGTTCTTCGGTGCGGAATGGGGATCTGTCCGTCAGATTTCGCTCGTGACGCCGGCCAGATCGACTGGCCCACCAATCGATCCGGGTTCCGAGCGTCAACCTCACTCGGTCGTTTAGGTCGATCGCGTCCTGGATGTAGCCTCCCACGAGCCATTGCTCGCCACCGGCTTCCCGCTCGCGGATGAAGGCCCCGTCGAGAAACCTGAATCGTTCGTTGGTCTCACCCGAATGGACCCGCCCGTCGACACCGAACGTGAACAGGTGTCGGTTGGCGAAGGTCTGCAGTGCTTCTATGGAGATCCCGGTCGCCCACGACGGGACTCTGTACTGATCGAGCGCCGGATTTTCGATCGACCGATCGCCGGCCTGCGAAGAGAAGCGACTCTCGAATCGTTGCAGCTGAACGAAGGCACGCGACGTCCACTGACCTCGTGCAAGGGGTGCGCGAAACGTCGCCGCGACATTGCCTCCGACCGTGCGATTGTCGGTCAAAGGCGTAC
This sequence comes from Latescibacteria bacterium UBA6620, assembly GCA_002433075.1. GTDB lineage: Bacteria > Latescibacterota > UBA2968 > UBA2968 > UBA2968 > UBA6620. The sequence continues at coordinate 119,430 of DJHM01000061.1, read as the reverse complement.
CGTTCACGCGATCTTCGAGGAAGAAACCGGACCGAACGTTGAACGCCTTCCCCCCCGATGCAGTCTTCGTCAACCGAATCGCCGCGGAGGTTGATCGAGAGCTCGCGGATATGTCGATCGCACCCCGTTGGTCCCTGCGGACGACCGGATAGCCACCCGTATCGTAGTGACCGAACTCGAAGTTGATGGAGCCCCTGGGGAACCGCTTTCCAAGCTGACCATCAATGGACCACGTTTCGCCGTTCCCCCCAGCGATCGACAGTCCGATCCCATCAGGTTCGCGGGTGAGCAACTGGATGACGCCCCCCAACGCATAGTTTCCCCACAGGTGCGCGCCACCGCCTCGGAGGACCTCGATCCGTCGGATCGAGCGGGGGCGGATGCGGCTCCAGTAGACCCAGCCCCCGAATGGATCGTTCAGCGGGAATCCATCCAGCAGGACGAGAGACCGGCTGGCTCCGCTGCCTCCGATCCCGCGCAGGTTTACACCCTGCGTCGTCGGATGGCCGACATCACTGCTGGTTCGTCGAAACAGGCTGAAGGCGGGAATGCCACGCAGGAGGTCGTCGGTGGTCGTGCTCGGGGCATTGTGGATCTGGCTGGCGGTGAGAAGGGTGATCTGACCGGGAACCTCGCTCCGGGGCAGATCGGCGCGTGTGGCCGTAACAACGAGATCCTCCAGCTCGTAGGTCGAAGTGGAATCCGCTGGCTGCGCGTCGATCCAGCCGACCTGAAGCAGCAGAATGAAGAGGAACCCACCCAACTCTACAGCCAGCCTGCGACGGTCCACATCACACTCAGTCGTCCGAAGGAGGCCCCGAGCAGAACCTGATAGTCGGAGACCGGATCGCCGCCATAGCGACGGACGTATTCCTCGCGGATGCGGCGTTCGACGGCCGTTTCCTCACGCAGGGGCAGATCGATCCACTGGCTGCCCCGCTCGTGACTGGCGTGGACGGCGACCCACAGTTCCATATCCTGCCGTCCCGCGGCGTGACCATAGACGAGATCGGCACCTTCGGTGACCGAACGATGGAGACTGGTCAGAATTTCGGCTTTGGCGATGTCGTCCGTGGAAGAGATGCGGTGCTGTTTGAAGGGGTTGTGCCACACGATGGGCGGGTCGGTTTCCACGCGCACTTCGGACAGGATTTGGTCCCCGACGATCTTTTCGTAACCTTCCTCGATCGGGTAGGTGACTCGCTCACCATCTGGAAAGACCACGAGCTCACGATGGGCGAGATAACCGTGCGTTCCTTCGACATCCCAATGGATTTCGTGCGGACTGGGACTCGCCGGCATCTCGTAGAGACAGACGACATCCTCTTCGAACTCGATTGTTCCGCTGTCCCACACACGTGTGGTTTCAGGTTCCCCGCCGTAGTTCGTGAATGGCAGGACGTCGATGCGTTGCGTGTAGCCCAGCACGCGACGCGCGCGCTTTCCGAGCACGGATCGGACCCCGTTGAAGCCGTGATAGCTTCCGTGCGTGTAGCAAAGCCTGGCGTGTGTCGTCTTCCCGATGATGCCCGAATCGATGATGGCCTGTTTGAGCTGCTCGTTGTGCCACCGCCAGACATTCTCGGCGACCTCCCATTGGACGCCTTTCGCTGCGGCTGCCTGGGCGATGGCATCTCCCATCGGGAGCGTGAGCGCGTAGGGAATCTCGGTAAGGATATGACAACCGTGATCGATCGCGGTGAGTGCGTGGGGTGTCTGACCGTCGGTCGGCACGAGGACGAAGACGGCGTCGGGCTTTTCCGCCTCGAGCATTTCGACGAAGTCGGTATACCGTGCGTCAATGCCGTGTCGATCGCCGACCTCATCGAGTGGCGTTCGATTCCGATCGCAGATGGCGCAGAGTTCGTATCGATCGTCGAGTTTGCTGATGACGTCGATGTAACCGCGGGCGCGGGAGCTGTCGTACGCGCCGACACCAACGACGGCGAGTCTCAGTTTGGTCATTGGTAATCTGAGTTCATTTGGGAGGTCCCTGTTTGGAGCACAGTGGGAGTGGCACGGCGTCAGGCTCTGTGCCCCCGTGCGGAGCCCTTCGACTCCGCTCAGGACAGGCACAGGGGCAAGCGTTCGCCGGGTATCGTCGGGTGCCCGGTCCTTTGGGAATCGTAAAGGCCGGGCTCGTCTATGTGTTTTGCGAACCCTCGTCCCCGGTGCTCTGCACGGGGACGCCAGAGACGAATCCCTACTCCGGCCTTACTGCACTGACGAAATCGGCCTGCTTGACGAGGACGGGCGTGTCGATGTTTTCCAACGGGAAGTCGACCCGACTGTTCCCCGCCTTCTCGGATTCGTGGAACGACAGGACCATCTCCAGCGCTGCTCGACCGTCCTGTCCGGTCGATACGGTGTCTTCGTTCCTGTCCAGGCTGGTGACGATGTCCTCGACGGAAAGGGGGATGACGCATCGTCCGTTTCCGAAGGTGTTCAGCTTCTGGTCGTCGGGAACGGCAGGGAACGACTGTTCTTCGCCTTTGACGAAGAGCTTGAAACCGGGCCCACGGCCATTGGTGACGGCGATGCGTCCTTCTGTTCCTATGAGTTCGAATAGATACTGGGCGTTGGCGCCGGTGACGCCATTCACGACGCACTCGACGCCGCTCTTGAAGGAGAAGTAGCCGCTGCCCCTCGGATCGAGTGCGGTCGGATCTTCGAGACGCCCCATTGCCCAGGCGACGTCCCCGGCGAAGTAGCGGAGCATATCGAAGTAGTGTGTTCCGTTGTTGGCGAGGCCAGCGGAGTAGTGAAGGGACATCGCACGGAGGTCTCCGATCGTCCCATCGCTGAGAAGCTCCCCGATTTTGCGGTACTGCCAGTCGAACCGTCGCCCGTGATTGATGCTCAGCCGGACGCCGTGCTTCTCACATACCTCGATCATCTCGTCCGCTTCACGGAGGGTGACGGCCATCGACTTCTCGCAGAAGATGGCTTTGACCCCGGATTCCGCGGCGGCCACAACCATATCGCGATGGGGGACGGGATAGGTGCAGACACTGACGATGTCGAGTTGCTCCTTGTCCAGCATCTCCTCCCAGCTGGCATACATCGACGGAACGTCCCAACGGGCGCCGAAGGCGATCCGTCGTTCGTCGTGTGCGTCAGCTGCGGCAACGATCCTCGAACGGTCGACGTGATCATAGCAGCCAGCGTGGGTATTGGGGGTGCCGCGTTCGGGCTCCTGCTCGAGGAGGCTAGCGATCCGGCCGCAGCCGATCACGCCCACGGTGTAGGTTGTCATTGATTCCTCTCTACGGAAGGATTCGATTACAGGTCATTGCTTGTAAATCCACGCCTAGCGATCGTCGGCACTGTCTTGAGGAACGAATCCCAGAACCTCTTTCGGATGGGACATATCGCGATAGGAGTACTTGTTGTTGGAGACGACGAAGAAGATGTCATAGTCGATGGGCTCGGGCGCCTCGATGCAGGCGCGAACCATTCGAGCGACGTCTCCCTGACTGCACCAGACCGACTTCTGGCGGGTGTCCAAAGGGCGGTCTTCTTCATTCACCGCCCCGATGCGGAGACAGATCATCGACATCTCCGTCGTATCGGAGAAGTGGCGGGCCAGTGCTTCGCCCCAGACCTTGGAACAGCCGTAGATGCCCTTCGGGTGGAGCGGACTGAGATGAGTCAGGTCATCCCACTCGTCGACGTCGTCGTAGCGACCTTCGCCGAGGGCTCGATAGGGGTCGACCGATTCATTTCCCGAGATGACCGATCCACTGCTGGCCGAGATGACGCGCTGAACCCCCGCCTGCCGGGCGGCCTCGAAGACATTGTAAGTCCCGATGACGTTGAACGGCAGCAGCTTGTCCCACTCCGGGTTGCCTTGAGCGATCGCGGCCATATGCACGACCTGGTCCACACCGTCGAAAGCGGGTCGGATCGCATCGAAATCGGATACGTCGGCCTGCACGCATTCAATGCCTTCGACGGGACTGCGGTTGAGGGCACGGAGTTCGTAGTCTCCCTCGAGTTCCTTGCGGATGGCTTTTCCGATGAGTCCGCTCATACCGGTGACAAGAATTTTCATGATGGTCTCCTACAGAACTGGGGAACCACAAATGAACACCTGCCTTCGTTTAAGCTACGGCAAGGCTGGCAGATGAACACAGAAGGGTGCTCCGTCGGAATCGAGGCCCTACTCGGGGAGGAGCCAGTCCTGATCCGCAGGACCAACGTCTGAGGGCCACGCTATATCGATAGACACGTTCTTCGCGGTGTACTTCTTGGAGCCTTGGTGTCTTGCCGGAGCCTTGGCGCAGGCAGGGTGGTTCTCTCTAATCCCATTCGAGGATCACGCCCAGGGCTTTGTCGGGCTCATTGTAGAGCATATGGTAGGCGTCCGGAGTCTGGTCCCAGGGCAAGCGATGGGTGATGAGGTCGTCGATCCGGACCCGACCGTCGATGAGCATTCGGGCGGCGTCCTGCATACACTCTTCGCGAGGCGTGTCGATCCGGATCCCGGCGACCAGCTGCTTGTTCATGAAATGATCGCCGTCGAGCGGGAGAGGACCGCCCTGGTATTTGGCGATGAGGTGGATGGCGCCCTCCGCTGCGAGCATCCGTTGGGCCTGCTTGAAGGACTCGATCCCTGCATTGCCGCCGACGCATTCGACGACAAGATCCGCACCCTTGCCGTCTGTCAGTTCTCGAACTTTCTCGACGGAGTCCGCCTCGGAGACGTTGATGACGGTGTCGTATTCGAACTTCCGGGCGATGTCACATCGGAGGGGCTGCGCATCGACGACGATGACCTGTCCGGGCTCCCTCTCCCGGATGATCTGCGCGCAAAGATTCCCCACGATGCCCTGACCGAGCACGACGGCCGACTGGCCTGGTTCGATCGGCGAGGTTCGCATCCACATCACGGAACTCGTCGCCAGGGGAAGGAACGTCGCTGTTTCGTAGGGGAGGTCGTCCCGCAGGGCGAAGGCTCGCTTGCGTCGACCCTCGACGTTCCCGATGACATACTGGGCGTGAGGGGCATTGACCATCACGCGTTGCCCGATCTCGAACTCCGAGACGCCCGGTCCGAGTTCGACGACTTCCCCCGCGTCCGAGTAGCCCATCACCTCCGGCGGCCGCGGTTCCTCGAGCACGTAGCGATGGAAGAGCTCCGAGCCGCGGCTGATCAGGCTCCGGTTGACCTTCACGAGCACTTGCCCAGGACCCGGTTCGGGTCGATCGACTTCGATCATCTCGACGTTGCCGAAGCCTTGCAATTTCTCGAGCTGTTTCATTCGTGGCATATCGTGCCTCTGATAGGGTAGGGTCACGGCATGCCGTGACCCTACGAGACGAACAGACTGAGATCTGATCAGGGGTTTCCCATTTTCAAAGATCGATCCTCGAGGGGCAGGTCCACCCTTACGTTGCCTCGTCGATGAGATTCGCGAATGGTGATCCCGATTTCGAGCGCTTCCCGACCGAACTCGCCGGGACAAATTTCCTCACGCCCCTTCTCGATCGACCGGCAGACGCCTTCGATGGCGTCGACCATCGAACTGCGCGGGTGCCACGGGCCGGGGATCTGCGTTCGCGTGGGGGCCCCGGTTACGGGATGGGGCGACTGGATCTCGAACTGGGAATGGGCGTGTCGCGAAATGATGCGACCGGTTTCACCAATGAATTCGATCGCCCAACCCGAGCGGATCGTCTCGACGCGTGCGTTCAGAATCGTCTGAATCCCGTTCTCGTAAACCACGATTCCCGAGCCTGGGATGTCGTCGTCGGATGCCGCGCGCTCATCCGAGTCGATGATGCCGATCACCCATTTCGCCGGTGCGCCGACGAACATTCGAATAAGCGCAAGGCTGTGACTCTGGATGTTGGAGAGTGGACTGGCGCTGTGGCAGACAACGGACTTGAGGGGTCCGATGACGCCGTCCGCGATGAGCTGTCGGGCTTTCGTGTAGTAGCTGTACCAGTTGAGATGGCAGGCGATCGAAAGGATGGTCCCCGATTTGGCACACGCGTCGATCATCGCGTCCGCTTCGGCCAATGTGCGACACATCGGCTTCGTAGCGTAAATCGCTTTGACACCCATCTCGGCCAGGCCGATGGTGATCTCCGCTCGCGGTTCTGGACGGGTCGTAAGGCATACGATGTCCGGGCGCTCCTTTTCGACCATCTCGCGATAGTCCGTGTAGAGCGCCTCCGTGCCCCAGCGACGCCTGAAGTCCGCCAGTTTTTCGGGGTCGCTGTCCGAGGCGCACACGAGGTCGATCCCTCGCGCCTCGATGATCGCGGGTGCGTGTGCCCAGGGCCAAGGATAGTTGGGCATATCGATGTGTTCGTCATCGATCGTGCTGCCCATCCGCCCACAACCGACGACGGCCCCACGATAGGTTTCCGCAGGCGCGCTGTCGCGTACGACCTGAAAAGCGTCTCCTCGTCGTTCAGCCACACAAACTCCGCGTTCAGTCAGGTGAGAGGGTGTGCGGTAAGTAAGTCCTACCGACGTGAAAAGTAAAAAGGGAAAGGGCAAAGTCAGGGGGGTTTGCGCCAGATAGGGGGAGAGAGTACCGTTAGCGCGCCCCGTCGAACCCGATCCTCGGACAAAGTGCCTGGACGGTCGAGGGGCCAGTGAGACAGGTTGACGTCAAGCATTATGGAGTGGAGGAGAGGATGCGTCTGAAATTCGCGTACCTGGGGGCGTGGCACAGCCACGCAACGATGCACGTCAGAGAGGCGAAGGAACGGCCCGAAGAGGTAGAGCTGCTGGGGTTCTACGATCCCGATCCGGAGGTGGTTGCTGAGCGGAAGAAGGGTTGGGCGGAATATTTCGATGATCTGACAGTTTTCGAGTCGGCGGAAGCCTTGCTCGAGAGCGATGTGGATGCAGTCATCGTCGAGGGGCACGTCTATCAGAATCTCGACTATGCCGAGCAGGCCCTGGAGGCAGGTAAGCACGTGCTGCTGGAGAAGCCGGCTGGTGCAAACCTGGATCACTTCAAGAAAGTCCAGAAACTGTCCGCCGACAAAGGACTGGCGCTCAACCTGGCCTATATGTGGCGATACAATCCGGCGATTCACGAGACGATCAAGCTGACGCAGTGGGGGCGTCTGGGTCAGATCTACGGTTACCGTGGCCACATTCCAAAGCCGAAGTCCTGGCATCCCGAGCTCTACACGGAGTACAATCATTACATCGGTGGGATTTACTTCGAGATGGCCGGCCACCTGATCGACAATATGGTGGCGCTGATGGGCGAGCCGAAGGCAATCCACCCCTTCCTGAGAGCGCATTACGGAGACCGTGAGGAAGTCGACAACGCGGTGGTGGTTCACGAATACGAAGACGGTCTCGCGCAGATCGATATGGGAGGGATGCAGATCGGGAGCGCACGGCGGATCGAAGTCCACGGCACGGAAGGTACGGCGCTTCACGCTCCGATCGGGTCGGGCAATCTCAGTCTGTGCTTCGAGAAGGCCACAGACGAGTACGCCGAGGGTTGGCAGGATCTGGAGCTGGGCGCGACGGGGTCCAACTGGTCGCTCTTGCGGGAACTTCGTGCCATCATCGAAGGGGGAAAGGAACCCGATTATTCTCCGACACACGACCTGACGGTGCAGGAGGTGCTGATGGCCGGGGTTGGGGCATCTGACGGGAACGCGGTGAGATAGAGACGGAATCGACGTTAAAGTGTCCGGCATTTTCTGTTCCGCAGACGAGCAGTTCGACGGCGCCGGAAATCGCCATTCCAGCCCGTTGGGTGAATCGTTCAACTCGGGGCAGGTTTTCGCGTATGTAGAATACGGAGCGCGGGATCGACTGACCGTCATCGGCGCCACGAGCCTGGGAAGACTGACGTCGTAAGTCGGGACGGCTCGTTTCACGACGACCGCACTCGGCGACCTGGATATTGGCGTAAAGTATCAACTTTCCGACGGACCCCTGGTCGTGGCTCCCTACGTAAAGTTGAAGATCCCAGCAGGGTATAACGAAGCCGATGTGCCGGCGCTGGGTACCGGGGATATCGATATCGAAGGGCGAATCCTTGCCTCGAGCTCCCTGTATCCGGTCCCGGTCTACGTAGGCGCGGAGTTGGGAATGCGGCTTCGGTCGGGCAGGTTTTCGAACCAGGTGCCTTACGTGCTCGAAGTCGGCGCGACACCCAGCGATCGACTGTTCCTGAAAGTCGTGCTCGACGGCGTCAATACGCTGGTCGGAAGCGGCGGGAATCTGGCCGCGATGAATTCGATGTCAATGCAGGTTTCCGAGGGGGACTTCACCAAGATCGGGTTCAACGCAGCCCTCAAGTTGTCCGGCAGGTTGTGGCTCGATGTCAGCTACGATACGATTTTTCGGGGGAAAACGTGGGTGCCGGGCGATCGTTCGGCGTAGGGCTGTCGATCAGTCGGTGACACGCTCGGAGTCTCCACGATTTCTCGATCCCTCTTAAAAGTGTCCTCAGGGCCACTTTTAAGAGGTGAGCGAGTCATTCGTCACGCCGCTGCCCGATGACCCACATCCGGAGTGGCATCGAGGCCTTTGGTGATGTACACTGCCTCCAGCTTGGTCTACATCCAGGGACACACCCACAGTGTGGGCCTATACCGCAGCGATTCGGAGATCACGTGAAATCGGACCCGACCTGGAATCCGCTGGAAGGCACAGACCCGCTGACGATGGATGGCGATATCCCGTCGCACCTCGTGGATGGGGCGGATCGTTTTCTACTCCGCAAGCTCAAGCAGTCGATTGCGCGACGGGCGGATCACTGGTCTCGAGACGTGTCGACGCCCGAGGCCTACGTAGAGTCGGTAAGGCCGAACCGCGACCGGCTGGCGCACATCCTCGGGCTTCGGGATGAACGCCGTTTCTCGGGGATCGAGTTGGTGACGATGGCCCATCGTCCCGCGCTGATTGGGCGAGGCAACCGATACACGATCCACGCGATTCGCTGGGCGGCGTTCGACGACGTGCACGGGGAAGGACTGCTTCTGCACCCGGAGGATGCCGAAGCTGGAGCCGACATCGTCGCGATCCCGGATGCGGGGATGACGCCGGAGCAACTGGTCGGTCTGGAGGAGGGGGTCCCGACCGAATCGCAATACGCACGACGCCTTGTCGAGGCAGGATGTTGCGTTGTGGTTCCGATGCTTCTGAACCGGGAGGAGGCGGTAAACGGGATCTCGAACCGGGAATGGATCTACCGCTCGACCTACGAGCTCGGTCGCCACGTGATCGGATACGAGTTGCAGAAGATCTTGTCCATCATCGACTGGTTTGCCCAATCCGGTACCAAGAAGGGGATCGGTGCGATCGGGTGGGGCGATGGCGGGATGCTTGCGCTGTATGCGGCCGCGGTCGATGAGCGGATCGATGCGGCTGCCGTGAGCGGCTACTTCAACTCTCGACAGACGATGTGGTCGGAGCCGATCGATCGGAACGTGTTCGGTCTGCTTGAACAATTCGGCGATGCAGAACTGGCGAGTCTCGTTGCGCCGAGAGCCCTGATCGTCGAGATGGCGGAAGCCCCGAACTCGTGCGTGCCGGAGGGAGAGGGGAAGGGCGCGCCCTACGCGCTCACGACCCCGGATCCGAAGACGGTGGGAGAAGAGTTCGATCGTGCGAAGGCACTGATCAACGGGCTGGATACATCAATATTCAGTTGTATCGGAAGCGGTGACGGTAAAGGTTCGTTTGGGTCCGATGAAATGCTCCGATCGTTCCTGAATGCGTTGAGTGTCAACGGGGCACCTGAATGGGACGACGCGACTCCCGAAGGGGAAGGCAAGCTGCCCGATACGACCGAGCGTCACGCCCGTCAGGTCCACGAGCTGGATCGTCACAACCAGCGGTTGCTCGTAGAGTGTGCGAAGACGCGGGACGATTTCTTCGAAGAACTGGACTGTACCTCGCTGGAGACGTTCGAGGCGACGATTGAACCCTATCGCGATTACTTCGCTGAAGACGTGATCGGGCGCTTCGAGGACGAATTGCTTCCGTTCAACGCTCGAACCCGCCTCTCCTATGAAGAAGAGGGTTGGATGGGGTATGAGGTCGTCCTGGATGTGTATGAGGATCTGATTGCCTACGGAATCCTGGGGATTCCGGATGGGATGAAACCGGGCGAGCGGCGACCGGTCGTGGTGTGCCAGCACGGACTGGAAGGTCGTGCACAGGTTGTCGTCGAGGGGACTCGAGACGCGTACCACGATTTCGGGGCGCGTCTGGCAAAAGAGGGATTCGTGGTTTTCGCACCCCAGAACCTTTACATCTTCACGGATCGATTCCGAAGCCTTCAGCGGAAATCCTATCCCCTGAAAAAGACGCTGTTCTCGATGATTGTACCGCAGCATCAGCAGATCACGGACTGGCTGAAGACGTTGTCCTTCGTGGACTCCGATCGCATTGGATTCTACGGGATCAGCTACGGCGGGAAGACGGCGATGCGGGTGCCGCCCTTGGTCGACAACTACTGTCTTTCGATCTGCTGCGCGGATTTCAACGAATGGGTGTGGAAGAACGCCTCGACTTCCAGTCCGTACAGCTACTCCGACAAGGGTGAGTACGAGATTTTCGAATGGGACCTGGGGAGTACGTTCAATTATGCGGAGATGAGTCGACTGATCTGCCCGCGGCCGTTTATGGTCGAACGTGGTCATCACGATGGCGTGGCTCCAGACGAGACGGTGGCTTACGAGTATGCGAAGACCCAGCGTCACTACGATCTGCTCGGGATCGGTGATCGGACAGAGATGGAGGTTTTCGTCGGAGGACACGAGATTCATCTTGAGGGAACACTGGCGTTTCTGCGGAAGCATCTGGACTGGCCCGAGCGGCGTTGACCACCAGGATGAAGGAAATGCAACACGAAGGCTCGAAGACGCGAAGAAGAACAGGGGACAGAAGCCTGTGACCGTCCACGACTACGGGAAATCATTCGTCACTTTTGTGACGGAGGGACGACGCAACAACGCTCGGCTGCAGGTGGAGTCCGTCTGTTCGTTGACCGACGAGACGGGAAATACGACGGACTATGTATTCTACGCGTCGTGCAAGTCCGAGCATACATTCGCTCGTCGGGATCTGTTTATCGAGGACAACTACGATTTTTTCGGGATCTTCTCTGACGAAGAATACGTGATCTACCGAACGCACTCGATACACACAGACCGATTTCGGGAGGAAGGTCTGTGGCGCGATCGGTTCGAAGCGATTCGATTCGATCTGGTGGATGTAGAGGCTGAGAAACTCGAGGGGACGAACGAGATCGTCCAGGCGTCGTTGCGGAACGTGCCCCTCGTGGGGCGTGTCGAGATTGGGGACGGCGATCTTAATGCGACGATCGAGTTTCCGATCAAGACGATGAACGCCAACGATATCGAGCCGATTTACCAGGTCGACACGGGACCGCTCTCGTTTCCGGACTTTTCGGCAGACGTGAACCTGCATATCGAAAGGCTGTCACCGGCGTATGTGGCTTACAATGCACCCGACTTCGCGGACTTTGTGGTACAGCAGCCACTACGCGTGAACGGGACGACGGTGACACACTATTCGAATCCGATCAGTCTGCCGGCAGAGACCTCCGTTCTGGCAGTGAAGGGCTGACGCCTGCAACTGGACACGCATCTCAGGAGCTCAGTATGAAAGTCGTGATTGCATCCGGTCTCCTCGGTGAAGACTTTGTCGCTGAGGTGAGGGCGTCGTTCCCCGACGTGGACATCGTGACGGCCTATACGGAAGAAGACAAGCTGCGGGAGATCGGGGATGCCGAGGTGTTGTTCGGCGGAATCACGAGGGAGGCGTTCCTGGATGCTCGGAACCTGAAGTGGTTTCAGTTCGAGGGGATCGGATTCGACGGCATCGTGAACTCGATTCCAGAGATCGTGGAAAGTTCAGTGACGATGACGCTGATGCGGGAGACCCACGTTCCCGCGATCTCCGATCACGCGATGGCGATGATTCTGGCCTTCGCCCATCGCATCCCGGACCTTCTGGAGGACCAGCGTGTTCACCGATGGGATACGGAAAGCTATCGCTACAAGATCAAGGAGTTGACCGGAACGACGGTGGGGATTCTTGCGATGGGAGACCTGGGGAGGGGCGTGGCACAACGGGCCCGGGCGTTCGATATGAAGATCTATGGTGTGGATCTGGAACCGACGGATCCGCCCGAGGGCGTCGAAGCCGTGTGGGGTCTGGATCGGCTGGACGAGATGCTGGCGATTTCGGACTGGGTGGTCGTGACGGCGCCAAGGACTCCGGCGAGCCGCGGTCTGATCGGGACCGCTCAGTTTGAGCGGATGAAGTCGACCGCCCACCTCGTGGTGGTGTCACGGGGAAGCATTGTGGATGAAAGTGCTCTGATCCGGGCTTTGAGGGCAGGTGGGATCGCGGGAGCCGCACTGGATGCGACGGACGTCGAACCGCTGTCGTCCGAAAGTCCGCTGTGGGATTTCCCGAATGTGATCATTTCCCCGCACGTATCGGGGGAAACGACAGAGCTGTGGGAGCGGCGGAAGGAAATCTTCAAAGAGAATCTGAGACGCTACGTGGCGGGCGAGGAGCTGATGTTCGTCGCGGATAAGGCTCGAGGGTATTGAGGGATCCGGTTCAGTAGCACCCGGCGACGCGTGCCCTCTGCTGGATGAGCGAAAGGACGATGTCGATCGTAGGCGTTTCGACTTCGACGAGACGACCCATCTCCTGAATGACCGACACCAGAGCATCGATTTCCATCGGCCGGCCCCGCTCGAGATCCTGAAGCATCGACGTCTTGTGTGCGCCAACGGCGGCCGCACCCGCGATTCGCTGCTCGACGTCGACCCCGAACCTCACCCCCAGTTTTTCACCGATGGTCTGAGCTTCGAGCATCATCCCGCGCGCGATGGAGCGCGTGCCATCTTCGGTCGCGATGACGCCGAGGGTCGCGTGCGTCAAAGCGCTGATGGGATTGAAGGTGAGATTGCCCCACAGTTTCACCCAGATGTCGTTACGGATTCTGGGCCGAACAGGCGCCTTGAATCCGGCCTTTCGCAGAATCTCACTCAACTTCACGACACGCTCGGTTTTCTCCCCGCTGGGTTCCCCCAGGCTGAAGCGATCGCCTTCGAGATGCTGAATGACACCCGGTTCGACGACTTCGGTAGCGGGGTAGACCACGCAACCGATGGCCCGTTCCGGACCGATTTTTTCCCACTGCTGGCCACCGGGATCGACACTCTTGAGCTGCCGATCTTTCAGGGGCCCGTCGAGCCGGTGGAAATACCACCACGGGATGCCGTTCGTGGCGGTGATGACGGCGGTGTCGGGTCCGAACAGGGGTTGGATGGTGTCGACGATTGCGGGGACGGAGTGGGCCTTGAGGGTGATGATGACGACGTCCTGTGGCCCGACTTCGGCCGGGTCGCTGGTCGTGGTCGGATGAGCGACGCGCTCCTCACCGTCGATCAGGAGTTTGACGCCGTTCTTCTGCATCGCTTCGAGATGCGGGCCCCGGGCGATGAGGGACACGTCCGCGCCGGCCAGTGACAGGTCGACGCCGAGGTAGCCGCCGATGGCACCCGCCCCGAAGATGCAGATCTTCATTCACCGATCCCCAGTTTCTCCGCAAGCCCGATACGCTGCATCTTGCCCGTCGGGCCCTTTGGAATCTCTTCTAGGAACAACACCTTCCGGGGCACCTTGAAGTCGGCCAGCTTTTCTGCTGCGAAATCCCTGACCTCCCGCTCGGACGCGTCTTGACCTTCCCTTAACACGATGGCGGCAGCGACGTCCTCGCCGAGGGATTTATGGGGCATCGCGAAAGTGACGACCTGCTGCACTGCGGGGTGATCCATCAACACGTCGTCGACTTCGCGGGGTGAGATCTTCTCTCCGCCCCGGTTGATAATCTCCTTGAGTCGTCCGGTGATGGTCACGTAGCCGTCTTCGTCCATCACACCCTGGTCTCCCGTGCGGAACCAGCCGTTTGTGAAGTTTTCGGCGTTGGCGGTGGGGTTGTTTTCGTAGCCGAGGGTGACGTTGGGTCCCCGGATGACGACCTCGCCGATCGTGCCCTGGCTGACAAGCTCGCCCGCTTCATCCATAATCGAAACTTCGGGTCCCGCAGCAGGGCCCACCGTGCCTGGTTTCCGCACACCGGGGGGCAGCTGGTTGCACGTCATCTGATGGGCGGATTCCGTCATGGCGTAGGCTTCCACGACGGGCGCGTTGAAAGTTTCTTCGAGTTCGCCCATTACCTGAGCCGGGAGCGAAGCGGAAGAGGATCGGATGAAGCGCAGCCGGGCGTTGTCGACGATTTCCTTGTTCCGACTGGCACGGGTCAGGATGGCTTGGTGCATTGTGGGCACGGCTGTGTACCAGGTCGGATTCGCATCCTCGAGCAGCGCGAAGAATCGTAACGCGTTGAAGCCGTCGGTACAGTAGACGCTCGCACCCGCACTCAGCGAAGCCAGGATGGCCGCCATCAGTCCGTGGATGTGGAACAGGGGCATCACGTTCATACAGCGATCGTCGGGTGTCAGGCTCAGGGTGTTACGGATATTCCCGGCAGAAGCGCACACATTGGTGTGGGTGAGCGGGACGATCTTGGGCCGGGAGGTCGTACCGGAGGTATGGAGGACCAGAGCCACATCGTCTGCTTGGGCGAGACCTCCGGCCTCGGGGGTCCCGGACAACTTCGTCCGGGCCGTGAGGTCGAACGATCCTGCGGGACGCTGATCGTCGGTGGTGACTTCGAGAATGGGGACGTTCAAGGTCTCTGCAGCTTCGACTGCGGGGGATGAGCTGCCGGCTTCGACCAGGAGGACCTTCGCGCTCAGGTCTTCCATATAGAAAGCATATTCGTCGACTCGATAGGCTGGATTGAGGGGGGCAGTCGTGGCGGCCATCGCAACCGAGAGGTAGGCAACGGCCATCTCGGACCCGTTCGGGAGAACGATCGCAACGCGGTCGTTCCGTCCGATGCCGAAACCGTTGAGCGCCTCGACCGTTCGGTCGATCTGATCGCGCAGGTCTTTGTAGGTCAAGTCGGGCCGATCGGTCGCGGAGATCGCAACCGCATCGTCTTTACCGCCCAAAACTTCGAGGATCGTTGCACCTTCTGGCATACCTGTCACTCCGATGGTTGGGCCATCTCGATGTTAGCAGCAACTGCGGGGATGTAGCTTTACGATATTGAAAAATGGATGATCAATCATCGCTGCCCAATATTGGGGATGGGTGCGGTCTGGGCAAGACGGATCGGTGGTTTCATCGCAACTAATAGACGCGAACTACGGTCCCACGCTCCTCTGCCAACCGCTTCTGGACCGATTCCTCCGTCTGGGGGTTTTCGGGCCACGCTTCCGGAGGCTGATGGGACAACCGCAACAACAACCGGGACAGCTGAGCGGCGTACTCCTTGAGCTCACGGACGTTCAGTTTGTCGACCGTGTCTGCTGTCTCGTGGTGGAAATCCGAATCGGGATGACGTCCACGGAAACGCCAGCGCCAGCAGTGAGCGGCGTCGATCCCCTTTCGGAGAAACGGGAAATGATCTGAGGATGCGTCGAGCTGGGCCATCACGTGACAGGTCAGACCGTCTCCCATCTGTTCGAACTGGGCCTGAATGAAATTCCGGAGATGCGGGAACGCGAGTACGAGGCCTTTGATGTGACCGGTCGACAGCTCGTCGAGGTTGACGGCCAGACGAGGGGGGGCGCCGGATACATAGTGTCGGTTTACATACTCGATGGCGCCCTGAAAGCCCTGCTCTTCACCCGAATAGGTGACGAACCGGATGGGACGTCCCGGCCCGATGCCGAGATCGCGCTTGAGTCCTGCAAGGACGCGCCCGGTTTCCAGAACGGCGATCGTGCCAGATGCGTTGTCGTTTCCCCCAGGCGCACAGAGGACCGTGTCGTGGTGACCGCCAAGGTGGAGATGCTCGTCCGGCCACCGATCTCCGTCGATTCGGCCAGCGACATTGGCACTCGGGGCGTTGTAGAACCGGCTCTCCACCACGAACCGGACGCTTCTTCCTTCGAGCGAATGTCGTCGAAGGAGGGCCCCGTCTTCTCGCGAGGTGGTGGCCACCGGAAGGGGGGGTTCTGCGCGTTCGGGTTTGCTCCAGTCACCCGCATTGTGGTATTCCGCCCGGTCTCCGGTTTTGGTGTCCACGCAGATAACGGCTGCAGTCCCGGCTTCTCTCAGCTGGATCAGCCGGTCGTTGTGTGGTACCGGAGTGGTGAAGGGCTCGTGCCCCAGGTTCATCACGGCGATGCTGCCGCTCAGATCGGAACGGGCGTCCTGGAGCGCGTGAGGCGTGGCGAATCCAACGTCGACGATGGGTCCTTCCACGCTGCACGTCGGACATCGATTGAAGGGAACGAAGTGGATCGGCTGACCGTCAACGGTTGCTTCCGCCTCTTCGTGGTCCCAGGTGCGGACCTCGAAAGGTTCGGCCTCAGCGTGGTCGTGTCCATCGGCCTTCATCTGGGTCTCGATGTAGTCAATGGCTTTGGCCTCGGCTTCTGAGGAAGACCAACGGGGGCCGATTTCTTCGCACAGGACGCGTGCGTGTTCTGCGACACGGGATCCTGCCCAGGCTTCCCCGATGAGGTAGCGGTCGATTTCTTTCCAGTCGAGATTCATTGGCTTGATCCTTGAAACCACCCGGTAAAGTTGAATTGAAAGGGTAGGGTCACGGCATGCCGTGACCCTACGAGCGGAAATGAATCCGGCAAACGAACATGGCTTGGTTCGATCAGTACCTTATCACCCCGGCGTGCCCGCTGGCCGGGGTCCATTTTGACTTACGCGAAAACGGAGAATGGATCCCCCTTCGGCAAACTCAGGACAGGCGGCTGGAAAACGTGGGTGGGATGACATTTTTCTGGACTAGGCTTACCCGTTTGACAGAAACCGTAGCAGCTGTCCCACGACGGTTTCAGGCTGTTCCTGCTGGACCCAGTGGCCGGCTCCTTCAACGAGGTGGGTTCCGCGGTAGTCCGTGCAGGAATGTGATTCCATCCTCTCGAGCGCGCCTAGTCTTTGATAAACTCCCCAGTCGCTGGCGCCCCCGATGAAACAGGCGGGGACATCGATGGTGCGCCCCGCATAGGTCTGGGCTTCCGTCTGGAAACGTGGGTCCTGTCCACAGCCGTACCACTGCAGTCCACCCTGAAAACCGTTTCGCTGGAACACCTCGCTGTAGACGCTCAATTCTTCCTCTGTCAACCAGCCGCAGGATGCGATCTCTTCGGATGCAGGAATATGAGGCTCGAGGGTCTCGGCCATTCCTGCGTCGAGATCCATCACGTAGTAGGTCGGCATCTTCGCAAGTTCCGGCGCAGACCAAGACTCAAGAGGGTGAGGGCGGTTCTGCTTCCAATCGGCACTCTTGTAGTGATAGTAGGCGCGCAGGAAGTCGTGAACGCCCTGCGAAGCGCCGTGCATATTCGGATCGGCCTCCCGCGTGGTGTAGTAGCGCTGATAGTGTTTGCGAGGCCGATCGAGTGCGGCGAGATCGCCGTGAATCGTCGTCACGGGTTGGTCGGACGCAGGATTCCGAGCCGTATCGAACGGCAGAGGCGGAGGGCCCCCGAACGGGGCACTCATCAAGGTGACGGACCGATAGATATCTGGACGAAGGAGTGCGCTCCACGCGGCGACGGGAGATCCGAAGTCGTGGCCGACGACGGCTTCGACCGATGGCGTCACGGACGAGGTTCAGGATGCGGAAGGACGCGAGATCCCCGTCGTAGTCGCCGTCCCAGCCGGTCGTCCGACCGTAGCCTCGCTGATCGGGAGCGACGACGTGGTAGCCGGTATCTGCGAGCGGGAGGAGAAGCTTTCGCCAGCTGTAGGCGAGTTCGGGAAAGCCGTGGAGGAGCAGGATGAGCGGACGGTTCGCATCGAAACCGGCCTCGAGAATGTGGAGGGTGAGACCGTTGACGTCTTCGATGAAACGCGATCGAATGCCGGATGGAAGAGTGGACTGGCCGTATGCGACGTCGTCGTTCATCTGGGATCCCAAAATGCTCTGCGTTTTTGTCGCTAAACGTGATGTGTTCGCGGTCACCGTGTCCCCGAGTGATCCTGCCGACAGGCAGGATTGTATCGATGGGCACGATCATTGGCGAACCGCAGTGCCTGGTACAGCCGTGACCTTATGCGATCGGGGGTCGAAGCGTGTGCCAGTCGGTGGCTTGCTCGAAGGCGTGGCCCGCACGACAGAGCAGCGCTTCACTGAGAGGCTCTCCCACGAGCTGAAAACTCAGGGGCAGAGGTGGATTCTCACTGTTCAGTCCACAGGGGAGGCAGATAGTCGGGGCGCCACTGTAGTCGAAGGGAGCGGTGAAGCGTTGCATCTTGGGGTCCCGTGGCTTCGTGGGCAGAGGGCCGTAGAGATCTTCCCCCACGACTTCGTAGGGCGGCCAGGCCGTTGTAGGACAGGCGAGCAGATCGATGTTCTGGAATGCGGTGCGGAGATGACCGACACAGGCGGCCCGGGCATTGTTCGCTCGTGCGTAATCTGCCCCAGTCACCCTTTCGCCCATCTCCAACCAGTCGCGGAACCACGGACCGTAGTCATCGGCTTTCGCAGGGTAAGTGTCCTGATGGGCGACGAGCGCCTCGGCCGAACAGAGCACCGGCCAGGACTCGACGTAGGGATCGAGGTCGGGCAAATCGATCTCGACGATCTGGGCCCCGATAGATTCGAGACCACCCACTGCGGCCCGAACGGCCTCGACGACCTCGGGATTGATGTTGCGGGTTGCGTAGTCTTCCGCCCACCCAATGCGGACACCCTCGATGCCCTCGTCGATCCCTGCAAGGTAGTCCGGCACGGGTGAGGGCAAGGAGGTCGGGTCATTGGGGTCGTGACCGGCGATGGCGCGGAGCAGGATGGCGGCGTCGGCCGTGCTGCGTGTCATCGGGCCGACGTGGTCGAGGGAATCGGCGAGCGCGAGGACACCGTGACGGCTGACGCGCCCCCAGGTAGGCTTGATCCCGACGATCCCACAGGCAGCAGAGGGAAACCGGATGGAGCCGCCGGTGTCGCTACCGAGCGATCCGTAGCAAAGACCGGCGGCGGTTGCCGCGCCGGAGCCGCTCGAGGAGGCACCGGCCCAGCGGGTCGGGTTCCAGGGATTCTTCGGGATTTCGAGCGCCGGGTTGTAGCCGCCCATCGCACCTTCGGTGAGATTGAGTTTTCCGAGCAGAACCGCTCCCGCTTCTGCGAATCGGGTAACGACGGTGCTGTCGAAGTCGGGGACGTGATCCATCAGGGCTTTCGAGCCTCCCATCGTCCGAACCCCCTTTGTGAAACAGAGGTCCTTGATTGCGATGGGGACGCCGTGAAGGGGGCCCATGTATTTGCCAGTGGAGATTTCCTCCTCCGCCCGGCGGGCTGACGCTATCGCCTCGTCGGCCATCAGTGTCGCGTAGCACTTGAGCTGCCCTTCGAGTTGATCGATGCGATCGAGCATCGCAGTCGTGAGATCGACTGGTGAGAGCTCTTTGGCTGCGATCCGATCCGCGACCTCGGCAATCGTCTGGTAGTAAAGGGGCGTTGGGTTCATGTCGCGTCTTCGAGCGGGCGATTAACGTGGGACATACGGTTCCGTGGCCGGATCGGTAAACCGAAGGCTGTAGAGATCCGCATCTGCGAGTACGAAGCGGAGCCTTACGGGTCTGCCTTCCAGCGATCCAACGTCTGCGCCGTGTTTCCAAAGCACCGGCTGCTCCAGCGAATCACCAAACAGCTCCTCAGCATCGTCGAGTGCGTATCCCTCGATCGCTGCTCCCTCGGCATCCTGAATTTCGACTCTCACCGAGCCCGCCGCGCCAGTCGCATAGTTGATCAATAGTTTCCGGCCCTCGAACTGGAGTGCCTTGGTCACCACTTCTCCACCCCGGAGTGGGGCCGCGACCGATACGAATCCGTCGATCCGAATGGTGTGACGCCGCAGCCTTGCGTGCGTCGGTTGGTTGCTACCCTCGCTGACGAAAAACGAGAGCTCGTTGATTCTCTCATCGCGGTCGGAGGCAGTCTCGATCAAACCGAGACTCTGATAGTTATCGCCGTAGAACCAGCCGTCGCGGGACCAGAGACCGGGTCGGAGGAAAGATTCTTCCCAGATGTGGAAGTGCTGTCGATCTCGACTTGACATGAACATGCCATCCGTGACCGCCGTGCCTTCCCGGTAGGAGATGCGTGCTCGCATCCTTCGGTACTCCGGATGGGGAAGGTAGTCGGTCGCAGGCTGCCAGGGTCTCTGAACGTAACGAGTCGGGAAACCGAGAAGGATATGGGGTGCTCGGTAGTAGGGCTGAATCTGGTTCGTATAGAGTTCGCTGACCCGCTCCGGTGTGTAGGTCAGCCATTCGGGCTTCGTCCATTCACGGAAGTCCGCAGAGGCGCTCGTCTTGATGTCCCGACCCTCACGAAAGTCACGGAAGTAGGCGCGGTACTCTTCCCTTGTCGTATCCCAGAACGCGAGATTCTGAGAATCGAAGGCGCCGTCGGTGATCACGGCCGAGTCACCGATCTGTTTCCAGTGGATTCCGTCCGGTGACGCGAGGGCAAGCAGATCTGCCTTTCCACCTCCCAATGCTTTGTAGCGTTCCTCGTCGGGGACTTCCCTTCGTGGATCGAGGAAAGGACACAGATTGTGGACAGCCTTTCCAGCTACGTCTGAGGTTAGTATGACATTGTTGTGTCGGTGTCCTCCGACTTCGAACAGGTCCAGCTTCGGTCGTTCCCAGTTGATTCCGTCGGTACTTTCCGCCACGCAGGTGACCTGACCGCCACCGAAATATCCGTCGGGGAGGTAGGTGGCTCCAGACCCGCGGTAGTACATCCGGAAGCCGTTGTAATCCCGTAACACCGTGAAGTATCCGCTGGTATTCCCCTCCCACGGGCGATCGTAAACGAGGGCGATCTCCTTCGGCTGTGGTGTATGTAGCCTCCGCGTTGCGCCGTTCGACAGTCGATCGAGGAGATGGTCATCGACGAACAGCTCGAGTCTGGACTCTATGTTGAGTGGTTGCATTCGTTCCTCAGCTCCCATCTCCGAGAAGAGGTGCCAAGCTTTTGTAACCTACATCGCACGATTCTTCGAAGTCCATGTAAGTAAACGTCTCGATCGAGATGGCCTCTCTGAAACCGATCTCACGTAGTGTCTGAATCGTCATGACGTAATCCACATCCCCTCGAGCCGGGATGCGGTGTTCGTAGTCCGGATACGTACCGATGTGGTCCTTCAGATGAGCGTGGAAAATACGGTCGCTCCATTGACGAGCCACATCGGACGGGTCGAGATCGAGTAACATCAGGTAACAGGGGTCGAAGTTGATGCCAAACAGGGGGTGAGCGATCTCCTCGTGCAGTTGAAGGAACGACTCGGGTGTCTCAACGAGCCAGTCCTTCCACACCCCGTCGACGGCGAGCTTGACGCCTTTCGGCTCCGCGTACTCTAGCGATCGCTTCAGGGTTTCGACGACGCGGCCCCAAGCTTCCGTCCGTTTCGCTTCATCCTCTGTCGGTCCGCCCATATGGAAAACGACGAGAGGGGCGCCGACGTCGACAGCCAGGTCGATGGATCCGTCGAGATCGAGGGGTGCGTCGGTCAAGAGTGAGTCGGCGAGGGTGGCGTGGGTGATGATGGCCTCGATGGAGAGGCCTAGGCGGTCGGCGGTTGCCTTTGTCCGCTCGCGAAGGTCGGGTGTGACGGAATGGGGATCGGCGGACGTGCCGTGCGTCCCCGAGATATCGATGCCGTCATAACCAGTGGCGGCAATCTTCTCAAGCGCTGGCTCGAGCGGCATCTCGAGCCGGTCAGTGTAGCTGTACGTATAGAAGGCGAGTCTCAAGGGGAAGAACCTGCGCGAAGGGGAGGAAATCGGGGCATTCGATGGTTGTTTCGATTATCGGGTTCCTGGGTATCGGCTTGGATGACTGGGTTTTCAGGAGACTCCCCCGCTCACCCCTTCACCCGTTCCCCCGCTCCGACTTCCTCCGGTTCTTCGAAGAGCGACGGGAAGTAACGGAGAGGATCGCCGGGCGGCCGGAACAGGATCTCCTGCCGCCAAGTGAGATCGATGCCTTCGGGGGGGTCGACGCGGTCGGCCTTCCAGGCCGTGTGCGCAACGCAGTATTTGTAGAGAAGCGAACGCCGATGGTGGTCCGCGTTCCAGTCATAGGTCCCGTGGGTAAGCGCTTCCGTGAACAGGATGACAGAACCCGCTGGAGCTTCCGGATGGACGATCTGAGGCCAGTCGTCGATGTTGTCCTTGATGGTCTCCGGGATCTTGTAGTTGCTCTTGTGACTCCCGGGGATGCAGCAGAAACCGCCGTGCTCGGGGCCCGTGTCTGCGAGGTTCCAGGAAACCACGACGAACCCTTCGACGATTTCGTGCATTCGTGGATGGTGGAAGACGCCGGGTTGGGCCCCCGACGTATGTACGGAAGCGCCATAGTCCGAGTGCAGGTGGCCACGCTTCATCCCCTTCTCCTGCTGTATCCCGTAGAGGCGGTCGAGACGGAAGGCGTCGCCCAATCGGAATCTCAGGACAGGCATCACGCTCTCGTGGTCGAGCAGGTCGCAGTAGGGCTTGCCGTAGTCGAGGAATCCGGATCCGTCCGGTGCGCTGCCGAACCGTGCCGACTCAGGGGGTGGCGGGAGTTGCTGGGCGTCGAAGAGTTCGTTAAGCTCCGCGACTTCATCGGACGAGAGGGCGTTCTCGATCACGAGATAGCCCTGCAGGTCGAAGAGATATTTCTGGATTTCGAGATCGTCCATACTGTGCCTCGGTATCCTATGATGGCCAGGACCTGCCGATCACCAGGCCGATGAACTGCCAGGGAGGTTGAGACCGTGTTCGATGGGGATGTCCGGGTTGTGAGGAACTCAGACTACAGTACGACTGCCTTCCTTGATTCGAATGATTCGTAGATGGCGTCGATGGTGCGCATCTGTCCGAGGCTGTTCTCAGGCGGGATGCGATGTTCGGTTTTTCCCTCCAGGACGTCGCACATATGTTCGAGCTGGAACTGGAACTGGAAACACGCGGGAAAGTGGTAGCGCTGCGTGAGGTTGGGAGAGTAATGGTCGAGCCACGTGGGACGATTCTCGTTGTTCCAGGCGGCATCGGAGTGCAGGCTGCCTTCGTTCCCAAAAATGCGGAATTCCTGATTGCTGTAGGTATCGAAGCCGACGCTGATTTCTGCGACTCCGCCCGACGGGAATACCAGTTGAATGATCGCCGACTCGTCGACCTCGCGACCCGGACGATGCGTTGCGAAGACTTCGGCGGGGTCTTCGCCGAACGTCCACCGGGCGTGATGGATGTTGTAGCAGGCCAGATCGTAAATGCTACCGCCCCCCTTGGCCTTGTTGAAGCGCCAGTTGGAGGCCGGGTCGAGTTCCTTTCGCCCGTTGGCCGTGAAGAACGTGCTTCGCAAGGTCATCAGGTCCCCGAGGATGCCGCTGTCGATCAGCTCGCGTGCTTTGAGGTGCATCGGATGGTGACGGAACTTGAAAGCTTCGGCGATGAAGGCGTCGCTGTCGTTTACGGCGGCCACGAGATGCTCCGCTTCCCTGGTCGTCTGAGTGAACGGTTTTTCACAGAGGATGGCCTTGACTCGGTTGGAGCGAGCGAGGCCGGCCCCCACCTCTGCGTGAAACGCCCCCCAGGTACAGATGACGGCGATGTCGATTTCTTCCTTCTCCAGCATTTCATTCATGTCGAGATAAGCCAGAGCCTCCACTTCGGGGTGACGCTCCCGATACCGGTCGACCGAATCCTGAGAAACATCGCAGAGCGCGACGAGCTCGGTTCGGTCCGAGCGCAAAGAAGCCTCGGTGTGTGCGCGGGAAATTCCTCCGGTGCCTACGAGAGCGACTCGGTGGATTGGATTGGACATTGAAAACCTTTCAACGAAGAGAAAGACTGGAACTGAGGCTACAGGATCAAACTGACAAGGCTATCGGCAGTTGGCCAGGGAGTTGGGGATCTCTTTCGAGCTTCCCCACCCCACTGGCTCTGCGATCCTCTGCGTTCCGCTTTAAGTTCGATCTACCCATTTGTATGCTGCTTTGGCGTTTTCGCTGAAGACCTTCCTGGTGAGGGCCTCACCTTTGGGATGGACGTAGTCCTGTGCGAGCTGAAGAACCTCGCCGTAGGTCCGTTCGCTCTTGTCGGAAACAGGCCAGTCACTGCCGAAGATCATCCGATCCTCGCCGAACGCATCCAACAGAATGTCGAGATATGGAGCGTAGTGGCCGACATCGGTCGGTGCAGGACGGATCGTGCAGCGTAGGTCCATCATTCCGGAGAGCTTGCAGAACACGTTGGGCCGTTCGGCGGCACGTCTTGCAAGATCGACGGCTTCCTGATCAGGTTCGTCTCCGTCCATCTTGATGCCGGCGCTGTGATTGATGATGATGCGCAGTTCGGGAATGGCGTCGGCGATTTCGATCGTGCGCTCGCCGCCGCCGAGGTCGAGTGACAGGTCCCGGTCGGACAGAAGGCGGAGCTTGTCAATGTCGTCGGGGTCCCACAGTCGAGCGCGGATGCCACGATAGATGGGATCCTTCGAGAAGCGATCGAGATGAGACTCGAAGGCATCGTCGTGCG
Source organism: Latescibacteria bacterium UBA6620 (assembly GCA_002433075.1). Taxonomy (GTDB): domain Bacteria; phylum Latescibacterota; class UBA2968; order UBA2968; family UBA2968; genus UBA6620. Next base: position 94,823 of record DJHM01000061.1, on the reverse strand, counting down.
GGTCCAGGTTGCCGACGAGGCCGACGATAAAGGGGTCGTCCTTGGCGAGATCGAGAACCCACTGGTTGTCCTCGACCCATTCACTGCATTCTACGACCACGACGCCGTCTACACCGGCGGGGACGGCCAGATCCTTGCACCGGTCCGTTCGGGTGGGTTTGTTGAGAATCAGGTCGTCCTTGGGTGGCCAGGGGGTGCCTTCGGGACGGGAGGGGTCGTAAAGATGAACGTGGGTATCGATGATCATTTACACACTCCGAATCGTTTCAGGCGCGACAGATCAGCGTGCCGGTGAAAAACGGATACGCGCACACGTAACGAAGATGCACGGCGGGATGCAATGGCACCTTGTAGTGACCAATAACCAACCTGTCTCGGCGAAGGCGGGTGACCAGGGACAAGAGTGCTATGGGCTTTGCTTGAGGGATTGGGGCCAGGGGTAGGCGTTGGAGCCGGCGTTTTCGTCGAACGGCCCGTCGGGGAGCTCGGCTTGCCAGGCTTTGACGCGATCGGTGAGGGATCGGACGAGGTCGGGATGATCGGGGGCGACGTTGGACAGTTCCATCGGGTCGCTCGGGATGTCGAACAACTCTTCACGATCGCCATCGGGGTTGACGAGGAGTTTCCATCGCCCCTCGCGAATTGCCAGGATGGGGCTCCGATTGATGACGTGTCCGGCAATTCGGAAACGCCACTCCCACATCAGTGGTGTCGCTCGATCGCGGGTGGTACCCTGGAATACGTCGAGCATATTCTCGCCCTGTAGCCCGATGTCGCCGGGGATCGGACAATCCCCGGCGGAACAGAACGTGGGGAAAAGGTCGACGGCGCTGAGTGCGGTGTCATTGTTGACGGCGCCGGCCGGGGTGCCTCCGTCCGGCCATCGCAGCAGAAAGGGCGTGCGGATGCCGCCTTCGTAGAGACTTCGCTTTCGACCTCGAAACGGCCCTGGACTGCCGACGCCACTGTGGGACGCGTTCTGGATCGCGATATCTTCGGGGCCGTTGTCGGCGGAGAAGATGACGATCGTGTTGCTCGTCAGTCTGGTCTCGTCCAGGTGATCGAGGAGACGGCCAATATGGCGATCCGCGTTGGTCACGGCGGCGAAATAGATCGCGTTGGCGCCCGGATGTTTCTCCTCCAGACCCCTGGGGGCGAAGCGCAGATACGGTTCAAGCTGCTTCTCATCGGGATCGAGCGTGGCGTGGGTGTCGTTAAACCACACGTTGACGAAGAAGGGTCCGTCCTTGTGGCGATCGATGAACCCGATCGTTTCGTCGACGATGATTTCTGATGAGCTTGCTCTGTCAGGCCCGACATCGTTCGTCAGGAAACTGAGATCGGGGCCGTTGCCTGAATTGATGCGGCATTCGTCGATGCCGTAGGCGAAAGGCTCGGGTGCACCCTCACCGTTGCCGAGGTGCCACTTTCCGTAGTGGCCGATGCGGTAGCCCTGTCGCTGCAGCAGCCGCGTACAGGTCGTGACCGTCGGATCGAGCCAGTTGGGCATTCCCCGACGGGCGTTCATCTCGTGGACGGCGAAGTGACCGTGGATTCCGTGGTGGGCGGGAAAGCGACCGGTAAGAACGGCGGCACGACTGGGCGAGCAGACGCCGGAGCACACGTAGAATTGAGAGAACAGGGTGCCTTCGGCAGCGAGTCGGTCGAGGTTGGGGGTGTCGACGTGGGGGTGTCCGTAACAGCTGAGATCGCCCCAGCCCCAATCGTCCGCGAAAATGAAGATGATGTTAGGCCTTGGCACGGGATCCTTTCATCGGGGAGAAACGCCTGGACCGGGATAGGATGGATCCGTTCCTGAAAGCGTGCGTGTGGGGTTACTCTCCCAATTCATCCAGGTCCATCCGATCTCTTGGTCGGCCAGATGCCTGCTTATTCTTGATGAGATCCTCGCGACCGATGATCGGGATGGAGACATCACCGTATTTGGCCGACGTCCGCTTACTCCAGACTTCCTGAAAGTCCACACCGCTGATTGCGTTGATCAGCTCCACCTGGACGGGCGGTGAACCAATTCTGATGATCGCGCCAGGCTCCAGAAATTCGTCCACTGAGGATTCATCCAAAGGCAGATCGAATGCGATCAGTGCACGGATTACTCGCAGGGCGTTCTCTTCCGTGGGCCTGAAGAAGAGGTCGAGATCACGTGTCGCACGGACAAAGCCGTGAAAGGCCACGGCGTAGCCGCCTACGACGACGAACTCAGCGCCTTCCCCGACGAGTAAACTCAATAGTTCTTGGAATTCGTCGTGGATATTCATCGCTGCGGATCTTCCATACACTGCGACGGATGTCTTCGAGAAGAGACCAACGTTCTTCGCCGCTGAGATGGGCAGTCTGGTCGATGGCGCGTTCCTCATCCGTCAACCGACCGATCGTAAATGTCCTCTCGATCTTCATCGGTCATGTTTTCTGGGTGGTACGGTACTCTTCCCACATCTCTGGCGTGGGAGGATAGTATTTTCCGGGCGCGCACCCTTCGGCCTCGATCTTCTTCTTGATGTAAGCTTCCACACCTTCGTGCTCTTCCACGATGCTGACGCACTCTTCCGCGAACCAGGAGGGGACGACGACCACGCCGTCTCCGTCGCCAACGAGAACGTCGCCGGGGCGAACGAGCACGCCCCCACACTGGATCTGCACGTTCTCTTCCGCCGGAACCGCCCAGGGCGCGCTCCCATAGGGCGTCCGTGCGCCCGCGTAGACGACAAGTCCGTAGTCTTCCTCTTCCATGATGTCCACGTCCCGAATGCCGCCATCGGTGACGATTCCTTCGGCGTTGTTCATCTTGAGTTGCATCGCTTTGACATCGCCGAAAACGCAAGGGCGGGTCGACCCCATCAGGTCGCAGACGAGGACATCGCCTTTCCCACAGCGCCCCATCGCACGGTACTCAGGGCTGTCTTCGCCGAGCTTGGTTTCTTCGACGAGGTCGGGACGTGGTGGGAGGTAGCGTATCGTTCGTGCGCGCGCCGCCAGCCGGCACGCCTTCGTGAAGGGATACACTCCTTCCATAAACGGCAACGGCACGCCAGCATCCTTCTGCGTATGACTCCAGACGGTCGCAATCGGGAGGACGCGGAAGCGGTTGAGGACGGAGTCGGGGACGTCGACGGGAGTAAAGTCAGGCATGGGTTTCTTTCGCTGGGTTCGTTGGCTTCGGCGACGTGCAGAAGTTTCGAGCACTCAATCGTAGTTGCTCTTCTTGTGATCCCCCATCAGTCTCAACTGACGCTCGTTGGCTGCCTCGAGGATGGCGGGATCGAACTTGAAGCGACCCATGTAAGGCGGGTACTTCTGCGTGATCATGCGCATCGAGTAGTGGACTTGGAGAAGGAAGCGAGTGCGGTCGCTCGTGTTCGCGGTTCCACGGTGCCAGACTTCGCTTCGGAAGATCACGACGTCGCCCGCTTTGCACATGATCGAGCGTTCTTCCTGGCCCTGCCAGGAGGTGGCTCCGTCGGGTTTGCAACCGGACAGATGACTCCCCGGGATAAAGTTTGTCGGGCCCAACTCCTCATATAGGTCGTCGAGGTAGTAATGCGCGGTGGTGATGAAGATGGGGGTCCGGACCCGGGGATCGGCAAGGATGTCGGGAGGAAGCTCGAGGGGGAGCCAGTCCGTGTGAAGCGCCTGGTCGGGTCTTCCCGGTCCGGTCATCCACGCGGTCATGCCGAGGCAATGGCAATCGTCGCCGTGTATGGCTTCGGCAATGTCGACCACGGCTTCGCGATCGAGGAAGCCGAGGAAATGAGGGTGCCGGTTGAAGGCGTTGTTGACGTGCCGATTGATAAAGCCGTCTTCCTCGGCGGTCATGTTTTTGTCGTAACTCTCGGGTCGCGGCGTCAGCGCGTCCATTTGTGCCCGAAGGGCTGCGACCTCGTCGGCATTCAAGACGTCCGGAAGATAAGCGAAGCCGTCTCGGTACATCGCCTCGACCTGCTCCTCGAGCGTTTCGTATGCGACAAGATCCAGTGCCTGTGCCATCCATTACCTCAGGTGATTGTGAGTGTCAGAAGCGAAGCTGAGATTCGGAACGGCGAGTCAGGAAATCCCACGTCTTTTTCAGGATCGCGACCTTTCCGCTTGGCGGGGTTCGATCCCACGCGCTCGCCTTGACCGAAATTTCGATGCCTTCGACGTCGACGAGATCGATGTCATCCTGCCCCGAGTCCTCAATCGTCTCTCCGGATCTGCCGCGGAGGATGACGCCGTTGTAGAGTTCGGATGCGATGCTCAGGAGGCCTTCGGTCAACACCGTAGACTGGGATTTTTCGGGTTTTTTCGACCTCGCTGCCGATGCCCGGGTTCCTGGGCGCCCGATGTTCGGTCTCCTCGGTCTGCATGTTGACGGCGCCTGTAGGGTTGGACGTTCGTCGAACTGGATCAGCAGCAACAGGGCGACCGTAGGTAGAACACCCACTGCGAACCCCCACCCGATGTAATATCCTTTGCCGTGGGCAGGGGGTGCTTACCGATCGACTCCCGAACGACGGCTTTCCTGTCTTCTCTCTTCTCCGCATCGTTCTTCGCCCTCGTAGTTCGGGTCCTGACCCTGTCTTCGGTCACCCTGACGACGGTCGTCGCCCCGTCGATCGGCTTCAGCCGGTACGATCGGCTCCTTCCAAATGGGTGGAACAGCCGCTTATCGACACGACTTGATAACCGTTGTCGTGCAAATGCCGCACGTAGCCTTCGAACACGTTCGGGTCGGTGTGCACCCAGGGGTGGTCGAGGTCGGGAACCCCGTGAAAGGTCAGGACCGTTACTCGTCCGTCCCGCGCCTGATCGAGGGCCCATTTGAAGTCGTCCATTCCCCAATGGGGACCCGAAGCGCCGGTCGTGGGTACAAGCAGGGGATCGTGTGACGATGGATCGTACGCGGGACCTCGTCCACCTTCGCTGTCATAGCTGAATTCAGGGGCGGTCCCTCGCCGAGCGAAAGTGAACCCACGTTCCCGATTGACGGCGACCGCCTCGGGCGTGTGAACGTACCCAGGATAGCAGAACGTGACGGGTCGGGTAATCCCGTACTCCTCGCAACGTCGGTCGATGTGATCGATGTCCGATCTGAGTTCGTCGGGGGTCTGCTTCGCGACGCTGGCGTGTGCCCGGGTGTGGTTCCCGATCTCGAACCCCATCTTATCGAGCTCGGCGACTTCGTCCCACGTCATGTAACGGGACTTGTCGGTCAGAAAATTCAACCCTTCTGTGATGTAGAAGGTGGCCTCGAAACCGAGCGATTTCAGCAGGGGAGCGGCAAACGTGAACTGCGATTTGACGCCGTCGTCGAAGGTGAGAACGATGAGGCCGTCGGGAATGGGCATGAACACTACAGGTCGTCCGGCATCTCGTCGAATCCGGCTGCGACCGTGTCGACGAGCGTGTCGGCCTGGGATTCGGTGAGGGGCACGGGCACGCATCCACCCTGACGGCTGACGATTCCGTGATTGAGCAGATAGAAGTAGAGCCAGCGATGTCTCGATTTGTTGTCTTTGGCCGCTTCCCGATAGTTGGTGGGTGGTTTCTCTGTGAAGTAGATCCGGAACAGCGATCCGACGTTGACGACGCAGCCTTTCACGTTCGATTGGTCGAAGGCTTTTCGCAGCCCGTCCGAGATTCTGTTGTTCAGGGTTTCGATGTGGCGATAGGCGTCGGGGGTCATGCCCTGGAGGGTGGCGAGGCCGGCAGCAGCGACGAGCGGATTCCCGTTGTAGGTTCCGGACTGAGGGATCGCAGGGGTGCCGTTGGTCGGATCGTAGAGGGACATGATGTCCGAGCGACCACCAAACAGACCTCCCGGTGTGCCGCCGGCGACGACCTTCGCCAGACAGGTAAGGTCGGGCGTGATGCCGTAGACGCCCTGGGTGCCGGACGAACCGGCCCGGAAGCTGACGATTTCATCGAAGATGAGCACAATGTCCAGTTCCGTGGCCAGACGGCGCAAGGCATCGAGAAAAGCCTGGTCGGGAAGGGCGAGACCCGCGGCCGTGGACAGGGGATCGACGATGATGGCCGCAATCTGGCCACCGTTCGCCCGAATCAAGGCCTCGGAAGCGTCGGCGTCGTTGAAGGGCAGGACGAGCACGTTTTTGGCCGTGCCGGGAGCGAGCCCCCGTGAGGACAGAACGGGGTTGGGGCGATGGGCTGGCCCCAGTTCATCGGTCACGGGAGGGACGTAGCTGACGAGGGCGGGATCGTCGATGCCGTGATAGGCCCCCTCGAACTTGGCGATCAGCGGGCGCCCCGTATGGGCCCGGGCTACACGGATGGCGTTCAGCACCGCCTCGGTGCCGGAACTGCAATACCGTACCTTTTCCAGGGAGGGAAGGCGTTCCCGGATCAGTTCGGCGAGCTCGATTTCGATGGGGGTCGGGCCGAAAAATGCCGTTCCTTTTGAGGCCCGGCTCTGTAACGCCTGGACCACGTCGGGATGGGCGTGGCCCAGAATCAGGGCCGTCGCGTTGCAGACGAAGTCCATCCGCCTGTTGCCGTCGACATCGGTGACGTGGACGCCCTCTCCCTGCTGGGTGTAAACGGGAAAGGGGTCGACGTGGACGCCCGTGCGTGTGTTTCCACCAGGAAGGGAATCGTGAGCGCTGCGCCAGAGCTGGTAGGAGGCACCGTTCTGGTCGCGGTAATCGGACAGGAGCTGGTCGAGTGTCGTCGTCATCGGTGTGGTGCCCAACGTATGTAGTGTAGGATTGCCTTGGATCGGATGTCGTCTGGCCGAAGCGTGACGGCAGGATTGGGCAATATAGGTCTCTAAGAGGGTGCGGGAAAGCGATGGAGGACGTTCGGCGACGTCAGGATTGCCAGTCGTAACCCTGACGCTTCAAGAAGACGTCCAGATCTGCGCGTTGATGAAATCGGCCGACCCGGCCCGACATGACCCGCGTCCACCGTGGATCCCGGTCGTGCATGCCCTGGCTCTCGTAAAAGATGCCAAGTTTCTGGTCGTAGTCGACCATATGCTGCTTCATTGCCTCGTCGTCGAGATAGCGATCGCGGTGAAGGACAGCTTTCGTCGGAAGTCTGGGCTTGATCGCCGTGGGGTTTTCCGGGTCGGGATAGCCGATGCAGAACCCGGACACGGCGAAGACGTGATCCGGCAACTCGAGAAGAGCGCCGACTTCGATCGGGTTGTTGCGGATGGCGCCGATCATGCAAATGCCGAGACCGTGCGACTCGGCCGCGACGGCAACGTTCTGCATCACGAGCGCGGCATCGACCGTTGCGATGAGGAGCGCCTCGACGTACTCGTCGTCGAAGCGTTGACCTTCGTGCATGTCGAAGGCGATGCGATCGCGGTGGAGGTCCGCGCAGAAAGCCAGAAAAGCGGCACTCTGATGTATCTGCAGCTGGTCGGCACACAGTTCGGCCATCCGTTTCTTTCGGTCGGGATCGACGACGTGGACGATGCTGTAGGCCTGCAGGTTGCTTGAGGTGCTGGCCTGCTGCCCGCAACGAATCAGCTCTTCCAGGAGTCCGTCGGGGAGTGGCTTGTCCGTGTAGCGACGGACGGTTCGATGGTTGAGCAGAAGCTGAGTGGTCTGGTTCACGAGAAGCTCCGTGAGATGATGAGGCGTGTTTCCAGCAGGTCCAACGGTCACGACAGAATCGAGGGGAGGACTGAATGAAAGCGCTCGTGCTATGTGAAGATTGCGCGCATCCCGCATCTTTGACGATCGATGGCCTCAATGTTCTCGAAGACCACGTCTACGAATTCACGTTCGTGGAAGATCCGAACACGTGGTCGGCTGGATGGATGGCGGAATTCCCCCTGGTGGTCTTTTCCAAGGCCAATCAGACCTCCGCCAGTGACAAGACGCCCTGGGCATCGGAAAAGATCGCGCAGGCGTTCGTCGATTACGTTTCGCGGGGGCGAGCGATCCTGTTCCTCCATTCGGGGACCGCGCTCTACACGGACATCCCTCCCCTGCGGGACCTGATGGGAGGTATTTTCGTTCGTCATCCACCGCAGTGCGAGGTCACGGTCGAGCCGAAGGCGGGCCACACGATGACGTCGGGGAGCGACACGTTCACCGTGAAGGACGAGCACTACTTGATGGAGATGAACGATCCAGCCGTAGATGTCTTCCTGCACACCCATTCCGAACATGGGACACAGCCGGCCGGTTGGACTCGACAGGAAGGAAACGGTCGCGTGGCCGTCCTCACACCGGGCCACAATCCCGAAGGATGGGTCGTCCCCTCCTACCAGGCCCTGCTCCGAAACTGTCTCGACTGGTGCGCGGGTCGTTGAAACAATACGGAATGTAACCCGGCAACCGATCGCTCCGTGCTCCTGTACGGCTGACAAGATGACCAAGCATACTCGTCCCTGTGCGAGAGCACAGGGACGAGTATGCTTGGTGGCAGAGCGCGTCGCGCGGTTACACTGGCTTTTCGCCCATGACGGTGGTTCGATGCATATACCGATCTTCGTCGTAGTCAGCGATGGCGTAATGCATCACACATCGGTTGTCCCAAATCATCAGGTCGTTGACCGACCAGCGGTGTCGGTAGATCGATTCCTCCTGAACACTGTGGTTGAACAGGAACTCCAGGAGCTCGTCGCTCTCACGTGGATGAAGCTCCAGGATTCTGGACGTATTCCCGGGATTGACGAAGAGACAACGACGTCCGGATTCAGGATGGGTTCTGACGACCGGATGCTCCGCAGCATTGCCACCCTCGAGATCCTGTGCCGAGATGTTCTCGTGGCTGAAACCGATGTTCGTGTTGCGGGCGAAATCGTGGCGGGAGGTCAGGCTGGAGAGGAACTGTTGGACCGGATCGGAAAGACGTTCGTAGGCAGAGTACATGTTGCAGAAAAGCGTATCGCCTCCGATCGAAGGGATTTCAATCGCATAGAGGATGGAGACCATCGCAGGGCGGGGTCGAAACGACACATCTGAGTGCCAGTAGTTTCCGGCCCGGGTGCGCCCCTGGGGTTCTCCTTCGACGATCTTGTTGGAAGCTCGGAATATCTGGGGGTAGCCCGGCAGGAGGTACTTCGTCACGGTGTCCTGGTAGGGTTCCGTTTCGCCGAAGAGCTCTCCGAACCGACGGCTGAACTTGATGTGCTGGTCGGGAGAGAGGTTTTGATCCCGAAGCACGAGAACGCCGTCGTGGTCGTGGAGGGCCTGAGTCACGGCGGAAAAGTCGGCGTCGGAGAGGGCTCCGGATACGTCGACCCCCGTTATTTCAGCACCGAGAGCGGGTGAAAGCGACGTGATCCTCAAAGGTTGCTGTCCGTCGTGAAGGAAATGGGAGTCAAGTTGTTCAATGCGGAATCCCCAGGTAGTGCATGCGTTTATGAATGGCGGTCCTGGCCTCGATGAAGGGACGCTCGAGATAGGCCTGGTGGTCGTCCTCGCCGTGATGATGCGTGATATCACCGGAGCGATGCTGGCGCGAGGTATTGCGAATGTAGGTGATACACCCATCCATCATCGTGAGCATGTACTGCGCAGTGTCCTGGTTGAACATCCACCATTCCTCGCCGCAGGCGATGTAGACGGGGGACGTGTGGGCCATGAGTCCCCGGCCCCAGCCGTCGTGATGCGGGATGGACGTGGTGTAGCCAGGGCCACCGCATCTGAGGGCCAGCCAGGAGTGGCCTGAAACATCAACCTTCGCGTTCAGCTCGAGCCTTCGCGTTCCGCTCGCGTTTTCGGTCGAGGCGACGACGCGTCCCTCCTGAACGACCTCGAGCGTGTGGATCGGCAGGATCGATTCGGCAGTAGCGCTGACTTCGACCGTGCCTCCGTTGCCAGGAAGCGTGACGGTGTCTCCGATGCGATGTCCGTCGACAGAGAAGTCGAGAATCGGTCCGCCGCTGTGGTAGGTGCGGCCGGCCGTGAGATTCCGGCACCACGACTCGTAGGTGAACGGTTCGTCGGGCGGGATGTAAACGTAGGTTCGGTAGATCCCAACCGGAACGTCGCTGCTCATCTTGTCGGTGCCGCCGACGAGCGGGAGCTTGTAGCCGCCGTTCAGGTAACGATAGTATTCGAGATGGTTGTACATCCCGTGACGGAGCATTTCGACGGCGTCGGCTCGACCGGTGGCGATGAGGGCGGCAGGTTCCCCGTTGGGGTTGGGCAGATGCGGGATGATGACGGTGCCGCCCTGGCCGTGGCAGCGGTCGGCCCAATCGGACATGGTCACTTCCAGCGTTCCACCAAGCTCCGCTTCGCCCGGGCCGTCAGTGCACCAGGGCATGACGTCTTCCTTCAGCCGGAGAAGGATGAGGTGTCCGAGGAAGTGCTGCCGGTTCTCGGACCCGACGTAGACGATGCTGTTGCCGTCGGGGGAGACGCTTTCACGTCCGGTGAACTCTTCGGAGTTGGTGAAGAGACTACCCCACTGAGATGGGAGGAGGTTGACGACGTTGAGATCCTCGCCCTGTGCCTCCGTGTGGCTGCCCTGGGTGGACAGAAAGTGAACGTGCGAGTCCCCGCTGAACCATCGAGACTCGTTCGCGTGATGCCAGCGCTTGATTCGAAGCTCGAGCTCACGCTGACCGGGCGCGATCTCGACTTTTCGACGAATGGGTTCGTATTCGTATCCACGAGCCACGTCGACGACGACCTCGCCGCGAGGCAGCCAGCCCTGACACGTGCCGTCGATGTAGGCGTAGGAGGCCTGACCGAGACGCACGTCCCCTCCGACGTCAATGTGCCAGGTCCCCATGTCGGAATTGACGTGCGCGTGGTGTCCGTGGGGTGCGTAAGGGATCCCGTCGGTCGAACGGAAGTGGACGCGGCAGGGCACGGGCTTTCCGGTGTCGTCGTCGATGACTTTCGTGTGGACCCAATTTCGGTCCCCGCTCACGAGTCGCACGTTCAGGCGGGGCGAAGCCTCGACTTCGCCCTTTTCCGCAAGCTCGCCCCAGTTGACTTCGCCGAGGTCCTCTTCCGAGGTTTTGACCTTGACGGTCGCGGAGGGCGTGGCTGCGACCTCGACATAGGCGGGGCTGTTCTGGTCGTTGCGAGCCTGACCCCAACCTTTCGCCGCGTCGTCGACGAAGTCGCCGCTCGATGTTCGGGGTAGGGGATAGGGGTAGGTGGCGATTCCACGATCGACTTCGACCTCCAGGTCGAAGGGCGCATCCGCATCGGACGACTGAGGCAGGGTGATGATGACCTCCCCGGGGGCGTTCACCGAGAAGGGTCGCTCATCCAGATGTCCGAGCGTGATCGCGGCGATGATGAAGGCGGGACCCTTGGGGACGATCTGGATTCGTTCGATCTTTGCGTCGGGTTGTGGATTCTGCCAGTCCCAGAGGACGTACCCGCGAGACTGACCGCGCGAACTTTCCATCTGGCGCCTGCCGGCCTCTTCCCACCGCCCTTCATACCGCGGCTGCACGCCATCCTTCTGGTCGGGGAAGGCATCGAACGGGGCGCCCCCTGTGTTTGGGACGGTGGCAATCTCGAATCGCTCCCGGATCGGGACCGTGACGGGATCGCTGTTTTCGAGGTGAAAGACGTAATCGGCAACGGGTTCCCCAATCGGGCCGCTTTCCAGGATCTCGGACCGTAAGAGACGGTGGGCAACGATGACGTGACGCGCCGTCTTTCCGATCGGGATCTCGAAGCTGTCGTCGCCTTCGATCGCAATGAAACACTTCCCATCCCCGGGTCCGATCATAAAAGGGAGGCCGTGGAAATTCTGCTCCCCGGTCGGGGCGGACGGGCCCTCGGCCAGGACGTCGAGACCCGCGTTCGTGAGGGTGGTCAGATCGATCGGTTCATATTCGGTCATGTCGGCCTCCCGGAAATCAGTGAAGGCAGCTACTTGTGTGGTGTTTTAAGGTGTCTGTCTTTCCGGCGCGACGCAAACGATGGATGAATGCAAAGCCCGAGGGGATCGAGCAGGCCCTTCACCGATCCGTCACAGCTCTTCAGATGGGTTTAACGTTTCCCGGGGCGTCCAGCCCGACATCGACGAGCGATCCGAAAACGGTGTTCAGCCGTTCGACATCGCTGGCGGGAAGGGGTGGGGACAGGATCGACTCGACGTTTGCGCGCAGATGATCGGGGTTGCCCGTGCCGAAGAGGATGACGTCAGTCCCTTCGGTATGCCGACAGTAGCGATAGGCAGCATCGATGATGTTGCGCGCTCCAGCTTCGTGGAGGAGGAATCCAAGGGGCTCTTCCTCCTGCGCGAGTTGCCGGGGAAGCTGACCATCCGCCACGAGGCTGTCGACGACACGTTTCAGCCGGCCTTCTTCGCTGAACAGCACGCGAACAGCGAACATGTTGAGGACTCCGATGCCTTTTTCACGAGTCACGGTAAAGATCTTCCGGGCGGACTGGTGGAGCACGTGGTAGGCGATCATGAGGACCTCGCACCAGTCTTCTTCGATCGCGCGTGACAGTGACTCGTGGTGGGCATCGAGAGGGGGGACTTCGGTGACTCCCAAATGCTTGAATTTGCCCTTCTCTTTCTCTTTGAGGGCGGCCGGTATGAGGTGATCGATGTTGTAGTCGTAGGCATCCGGTGCGATACCGTGCAATTGAAACACGTCGATGCAGTCGACGCCCAGTTTCTTGAGCGAGGCGTCGAGGCTTGCGACGAATGCGTCGGGCGAAGCGAGGTTGTCTCCTCGACCTGTCGTTGCCTTGGTCGAAATGACCACTTCGTCACGGCGACCGGCGATGGCCTTACCGACGATGGTCTCGGTTTCATAGGCGGCGGCAGTGTCGATAAAGTTGACGCCAAGGTCCAGGGCCTGTTGGATGAGGGAGACGGATTCGGCCTCACTCTTGCCCGCTCGCTGACCGACCCTGCTGAACCCCCCGCAGCCAAGACCCGCAACGCTGACACGGAGATCTGTTCTTCCGAGTGTGGTATACTCCATGGAACCTCTGGGATTGAGAATCGATGATCGAGAGTCGAAAATTGTGGTCGAAGGTTGGTTCGGCGGGAGATTCCGTCAAATTATTTTGTTTCCGACCCGATTTCACGCACACAAACAGGCCTCCTGCGGGTTCTCTTACTATAGAAACCCGCAAGAAGAACTCGATGCTGGATAAAAGATGGATGAATTGACGCCGATCGTGACACGGGTGCAAAGGGTGATCCTCACGCATTCGACGAACTCGTGCGACGGTTTCAGGACATGGCGGTGGGCTACGCGTTCAGTCTGCTGCGTGACCTGCAGACGGCCCAGGACGTTGCGCCGGAGGCTTTTCTGGGGGCGCACCGGAGCCTGAGGCCGCTGGATCATCCAGAAGCCTTCGCATCCTGGCCGCGTTGCATCGTGTTTACCCACGCGAATCGTGTACTCCGGCGAAAAAGCATCGTGTCAGTCGACATCGATGTGGCGCCAGAGGTGTTCGCTTTGGCTCCGACACCCGACCAGCGTCTGGAAGAAGAGCACCTGAGAACGTCGGTCCATCGTGTGATCGGGGCGTTGCCGGAGGAGGAGCGTAACGTCGTGACGCTGTTCTATTTCGGCGAACACACGATGCGCGAGATCGGCGGGTTTCTCGAGGTTCCGTTGTCCACCGTTCAGAATCGCTTGCGATCGGGACGCAAGAAACTCAAGGAAGGGATCCTGGAGATGGCAAAGACCACACTCACGGGGATGCACCGTCTCGGAACGCCGAATTCTCAGACGCGATCCACATCTGCAATGCGGCCCAGACCGGAGACGCGGGTCGGGTACTCGAGTTGCTCCAGGAGCAGCCGGGACTGGTGGATGTGAAGGGCCATCGGCTGTTCGGTCGAAGGCCGATCCATTACGCCGCACGGGAAGGTCATCCCCAGGTCGTCGAGGTTCTGCTCGAAGCGGGTGCAGATCCGACGCGTGGGCTCTGGCCGAATCGCGAAGCGTCGAGTCCCCTGGCCCTGGCGCGGGATCGCGGGCACGACGAAGTTGTTCGCGTCATCGAGGAATGGCTGCATCAACGTCGAGGCACGACGTCGCGAGGCGAGCAGTTGGGTCAGGCGGCTGCGGAGGGCGATATCGATCGTGTTCGCGCGATGGTCGAAGAGGATCGAGATGTCCTCAACGAAACGGATGAGGGAGGGGGAAACACAGCGCTCCACCACGCGGCTCGAAACGGCGACCAGGACCTTGCCCGGTTGCTGGTGGAGGCCGGGATCGAGGTGGATCGCCGGAATCACGAAGGTGAAAAGGAGCTCCATCGCGCACTGTTCCGAAGTAACAGGCCACTACGGGATCAACCGGGTGATGTTGCCATCGCGCGACTGCTGATCGAGCACGGCGCCGAGGTCGACATCTGGGTTGTGAGCGCGCTGGGAGATGCCGAAACCGTCGAGCGGATGCTGAAAGAGAACGCGGAATTGGCGAACTTTCGGTGTGGCCGTGTGAACAACAAGAACGCGTCGACCTACCCGCTCGGTGTGGCGGCGAGGGAAGGCCACATCGAGGTCGTGAAGCTTCTGCTGGATCACGGAGCGGATCCGGACGGGAAGTGTCACAGGCAGGGCGCACTCATTCACGTCGCCGGCCCTCTGGCCTACGCGATCGAACGCGGGCATTTCGAGGTGGCCAACCTGCTGATTGACCGAGGCGCTGCGGTGGACGCCCCTGCCAACGATTCGGAGCTGGGGGTACCTGACGAGGCACTGCTCAGCGGGAACCAGGATCTGATCGATCGCGTGGTCGTGGGTGGCGGCCGGCCGATGATGTGGACCTATATGAAAGCGAAACAGTATTGCGTGATCGCCGAATTGCTCGATCGCGCCATGGCTGTCCGGGAGGCCGGGTTTCTCGCCCAGGATCGAAGCGAAGGCGTGATCCGTCAGGCCATGCGCTGGGGGCTGAGCTTCGGTGACGCCAACGTGGTGAGCATGGTATTGCGCTGTAAGCCGGACTTCGACTCGGACTACTGGTTCGAGTGTCTGCGGTGGGGTCTCCAGAGCGGATCGTCGGATACGGTCCGGCTGATTCTGGACTACGGGATCGATGCGAACATTCGCGGCCCCGAGCGCTCGACCCTGCTCCATTGGGTCGGTGGCGCGTATGACGAACGCGAAGGTCGCTGGTCCAATGACCAGTCGACCATGATCGAGCTCTCGCAGACCTTGCTGAGTTGCGGAGCCGATCTCAATACGTGCGATGACGAACTGTGCTCAACCCCATTGGGGTGGCACGCACGCTACGGTCACGAGGAGGTGGTTGCCTTTCTGATCGAGCGAGGAGCAGCGAAGAATCTGCCGTCCGATCACGCTTGGGCGACACCGCTCGCGTGGGCGGAGAAGAGGGGGCACGGGGAGATTGTGGAGATGTTACAGGGGAATCGGTAGGCGGTCTGCCTTGCCGTAGCCTCCTGACTCGCCATAGCCTTGGCGAAGGCGGTTGGCGTAGGCAGGTGGACTGTGGACGGTGGCCTTCGGTAGAGGATATTCCTTCGAGTGAAGGTCAACGTTGCCTTTATGCTCGGAAAATTTGGATAACCAGCTTGATCGGTCTCCGGCTTGCGAACTATATTGACCTCAGTCGCTATAGAGGGGACCGCCCGTCCGCGGTAAGGACCGAGTCCACCTCTCCAGCCTGCTGAACCATCGACCTTCTTTCGCGCGATTTTGCGGACACCGGGCACAGTGAGAGAGGGTTGCTATGTCCAAACGTCTGCTTTCCCGTTCCAACCTCGATCAGCTTCGCAACCAGGCCAAAGACCTGCTGAAGTCCTGTCGTAAGTCGAGCAGCGATGCGATTGGGCGCTTCCGTACGTCTCATCCATCCCTTACAGATCCGGATCCGGAAACCTTCGGCGATCGTGTCGGGTTGCAGGACGCCCAGCTCGTGACCGTTCGTGAATACGGGTTCCAGAGCTGGCGCGCGCTTGGGGCGCGTGTCGCGGAGACGGAGCATCGCCAGGTCTTGATCGACCACATTCACGCGAACCGACAGCAGGAGGCGATCGACGTTCTCCGCACCCACGGGTTCATCGAAGAGGATCTGACGCTGGCCCTCGCCCGGGCGGCGTGTTACAGCCGGTTTGAGGTGGCTGATGCGTTGATCGAACGAGGAGCAGACCCGAGTGGCGACTACCCCGGGGGTAACTTTGGGCCGATCCTGTTGGCTGCGTGTGAGTTCCTGAACCCAGACGGGATTCGATATCTGGTGGAACAGGGGGCGAGGGTCAACATTCCCGAGCGGGATACGGCGTAGACTCCTTGCAACACCCGGCTCAAGATGGTGCTGGGAACCTACGATCGCCGCACGGATCGGCGTCACGCGTGTCTTGATGTGCTGCTCGAAAAGGGGGCGGAGTACGACGACGGACCGTTTCTGGATATCATGAGAGGGGACGTGGGTCGTCTGTCGTCTCGCATCGACGAGGACGCGGGCCTCGCTACGACTTCCTGCAGTTGTGAATTCGCGAACTATCTCTCGTTGTCGGGCGTCACGTTGCTCCATCTGGCAGCCGAGTTCAATGAAGGAGAGGTCGTGGATCACTTGCTCGATCGGGGCGCGGATCTGAACGCGACGGCGGAACTCGATGACAGGGGAATCGGCAGTGAGACTCCGTTGTTCCACGTCATCGGGAACAACCAGGGCCGATGCTACGATCTGTTCGAGCACTTCATGTCACTCGATCCCGATCTGGCCGTGGTTGCCCGGATACAGGCGGAGGTGTTCTACCCCGGGTACCATCCTCATCGAGAGGCCAGCGGTGAGGTCCTGGAGCTTACGCCTCTGGGTTACGCGGAGAGATACGAACACGAGCCGTCGTGGAGAGAGGCGTCGCGTGAGGTGAAGCGGTTGCGGGAAGCTGAATGAAGTTGGAAACGTGATCTGGGAGACGGAGCCGGTTTCGGGTAGGGCCACGGCATGCCGTGGCCAACTGATGCGGCAAACCTCGCCGTCTGTCATTTCGACACGGTCTGGCCCACTCCCAGGCTGGGCTGTGGGGAAGACCCGCGATTCGTGGAGAAATCCCTGCGCGAAAGGACGAGGATAAGCCGGACGATTCTGGCGCCGTGACCACGCAGATGAAGGTAGGCACGGTTGCGTGAAAAATTCTTCCAGGCGGGTCACTGTCGTTACTCGAAGACCCGGTGGTCGATTTTGTGTGCGTCGATGAAGTCTCGATCGTAAGTGACACCCAGACCAGGTCCGCCCGGAACCGGAACACACCCGTCGTCGCCGAGGTCTTCGGGCTGATCGGAATAGCCACAGGTATACACAGGCGGTACGACGTTGGCCATGCCCGGACCCATCAGGGCCATCTCGTACATGTGCGTATTTCTGACGGCGGACACGCAGGCTCGATGGGCGGGGCCGCAGGCGTGGAACTGCACGTCCAGGCCGAGGGCCTCGCAGAAATGGGCGATTTTCATGCCGCCTGTGATGCCCATATCGTATTCGGGGTCGGCGTGAATCATGTCGCATCCGCCTTCGAGCATGAATCCGGCCTTCTGTTCGAGGCCGCGGATGTGTTCGCTGACGAGCAGCGGAGTCGACAGCTTTTCGCGAAGGCGGCGATGTCCCGTGATCGATACCGCCGAATCCCGGTAAGGATCTTCATACCAGAAGTAGCCGGCTTCGTCGCACGCGCGCCCGAGTGCAAGGGCGTCGTTCCACGTCCGAAGCTGGCAGGCGGGGTCGACCATGAGGCGGAACCCGTCACCGACCCGTTCTCGGATCCCGAGAACGTTCCGGATTTCGCGATCGACGTCGCCATTGTGCCAGCCGTGGATCTTGAACCCGGCGAAGCCCTGGTCCCGACAGGCTTCCGCATAGTCCGCGAAAGCCTCCGGAGTGTCGAGACCGCCAGGTGTTTCCTGCGCGTGATAGGTCGATGCGTAGGTGGGGAGCCGATCGCGGTACCCGCCAAGGAGAGAAGAAACCGACACGCCGCATCGTTTTCCTGCGAGGTCCCAGAGAGCAATGTCGAGCGGCCCGTGGCCCATGTGATCGTAGGCCCGCATGTCGCGCTTGAGATCGTCGTAGATCCGCTCACGGTGGTCGGGGTTGCGGCCAAGGAGGATCGGAGCGAGCATGGAAGCCTGCCCGAAGGACGAGGGCGTTCCAACCCAGTGGGTGACGTACTCCCCGGATGCGCCGTCATCGGTGTCGATGCGAACGGCAAACCGTCGAGCGGTAAACACGGCCCCTTTCACGTAGGCCATGTTGCCCACGCCGGCCGATGCCTGCTCGAAGCCGATGTCGTGGACGTCGAAAGAAAACTCGGTTAGGGAAACACGATCGATGGTCGCCATGGGGTCCGTTTCTGTGTTAGGGTGGAAGGATGCCCGCAAGATAGCCGGGGGGACCGGCCATTGCAAAACGTCCAGAGGAGTGAAACGTGCCTGAGGATGTATACAGTCGGATCGGTGTTCGATCGTTCATCAACTGTTGCGGTACCCGGACCATCCACAGTGGAACGCTGATGTGGCCGTGCGTTCGGGAAGCGATGGTTGAGGCGTCGAAAAGGTTCGTGAATATGGACGAGCTGATGGAGGGTGTGGGCGCGCGCCTTGCCGAGTTGACCGGCGCCGAAGCAGCGATCGTGACGTCGGGAGGAGCAGGAGCGCTGTGCGTTGCGGCAGCCACGGCCGTGACGGGCGGAGATCCTGAGAAAATCCTGAGGCTGCCTCAGATCGAGGGACTCAAGGACCATGTGGTCATGCTGAAGACCGGTCGATTCACCTACGATCAGGCGATCCGATCGGTCGGGGTGACGGTGGTCGAGGTGGGGTCACAGGAAGAGCTGCGTTCGGCGCTCGAGGGCGGGCGGGTAGCGATGATTGCCCTGCTGGGAACCGACGAGGCGGAAGGACGGATGTCGCTGGAGGAGGTCGCACAGCTGGCGGGACCCGACATCCCGATCCTGGTCGACGCTGCCTCCGAACACCTGAAGTGTCCGAATCCTTATCTGGAGGCCGGCGCGACGATGGTGGCCTACAGCGGCGGCAAGTATCTGAGGGGTCCACAGCCGACGGGTCTGCTGCTGGGGGCGGGCGATTGGCTCAGAGCGGCGTGGACGAACGCGGCGCCCCACCACACGTTTGGGCGGATGATGAAGGTCGGTAAGGAGGAGATCATGGGGCTCCTTGCCGCGATCGAGTATTGGGCGTCCGGGCGACAGGATCAGGATGAACAGGCTCAGTGGGCGTCGGATCTCGAGACCATTTCGGGTATCGTGACGTCGCTGGAGGGGGTCACGGCCGAAGTGCTGACACCCCGTTCTGATAAGTCTCCGACTCCGCGACTGGAGATCCGTTGGGATGCGGCGCGGATGCCCGTGCACGGACTAGAGCTGCGTCAGCAGTTGCTGGACACGGAACCGCGAATCATGCTGGACGACCGGTTTTCGACCGATGGAAGTGTGTTCATTCTACCCTTTTCCTTGCAGGAAGGAGAGGCGGAAATCGTGGGGCGCCGGATTGCGGAGGCTCTCGAGGGCCGCGTAGGGACATCCGCTTCCACAGAAGCAGAGGGTGGGGCGTGCGATGTGGACGGAGCGTGGAAGTTTTCGATCTCCTACCCCGTGACGGGGGCCGAGCACGTGATGCATCTGGAACAGGAGGACGGAACCGTCGGGGGAAATCACGAGACGCTGTTTCACGAAAACTCGGTCGTGGGTCGTGTAGATGGGAACCACATTCGTCTCGTGTCCGAGCATCGATACGAGGGCGCGCACCTGGTCTACACGTTCGAGGGCGAGGTGGAGGGCGATCGAATGTCGGGCAACGTGGAAGTCGGCAGCGAAGGGCAGAGTGCCCCGGGACCGCTCAACCGCAAGGAATACGGGCGGTACGCGTGGAAGGCAGAGCCGATCTTCGAATCGTAATCGGGAAATTCGGTTTTACTGTGCAGTGAAGCCACCGTCGAGAGGGAACGCGACCCCGGTTACGAGACTGGCGGCATCGGATAACAGCCAGGCGACGGCCTCAGCGACCTCTTCGGCAGTCCCCATCCTGCCGATGGGTTGCAGGCCGGTGACGCGCTTTTCTACGGCCTCGTCGTCAAAGTACTTTTCCCACAAGGGCGTGGTGATGTAACCAGGACAGATGGCGTTGATGCGGATGTTCCTGGGAGCGAACTCGAGAGCGGCCGATCGAGTGAGGCCGAGGATGCCGGATTTACTGGCGGAATAGGCGACGAATCCGCTGGTCGATCCCACGAGGCTGGAGATCGATGCGGAGTTGACGATGGCTCCGCCATTCTGTTCGAGCATGCGTGGGATCTCGGAACGCATGCAGAGCCAAATGCCCTTGAGGTTGATGGCCATCAGCCGATCCCACTCGGCTTCGGTCGTCTCCAGGGTGCCGCGCGAGCTTTCGACGGGACCTTCCGTGCCCGCGTTGTTGTGGGCGCAGTCGAGCCGACCGTAGTGGTCGATGCTGCGCCGGACGGCGGTCTCTACCTGCGTTGCGTCAGCTACGTCGAGAGGCTGGAAGATGGCATCCCCACCCGCCTGGCAGATGTCGTGTGCGGCCTCCTCGCCGTCCTGATCGTCCACATCCGTGACGACGACCTTCGCTCCTTCTGAGGCCAGGGTCACAGCGGACGCTCTACCGATCCCCGATGCAGCCCCGGTGACGAGGGCTACTTTTCCTTCCAGACGGTCTCCCATTCCTCAGGAAACTGCCGGTCTTAGTGCATTCTCGCCGAAGATGACTGGAAAGGGCTCGCCACTTTCGACAGCGACGGTATCCGCATCCATGTAGGCGATGCTGTAGGCCCTTCGGGGACCGGTGGTGTCGTTGACGCCCGATCGGTGGAGCATCCAGTTGTGAATGAGGATGGCCTCCCCTGCCTCGGCGGTGAGATCGACGACGTCGGATGCACTCGCGTGCGCCTCGATGTCGGCCTCGGACGTATAGTGGCCCTTGTTCAGGATGCCAAGCTTGTGGCTTCCAGGGACGATCTGCATGGCCCCGTTGTCGACGGTCATTGGATCGAGGGCGGTCCAGATCGTCACGGTCGGATTACGATCGAGTCCCCAGCCCTCCCCGATGTCCTGGTGCCACGGTAGCTCGGTTCCCAGCCCTGCAGGTTTGTTCATGATCATGGCACGAAACGCGGAGACGTGCTCTCCGATGTAACGCCGGGTGATCCGACGGAAAACCGGATGCTGTGAGTAAACCAGAAAATCGGGGTCGTTGTAGAGTCCGTCGATTCGTCGATAGTTGAGAGATTTTTCCGTAGGAGCGGCGCTTCGGGGCGCAAGTTTACTGTAGCCGGGAGAGTTTCCGTCGAGTTGGAATTTCATGTCGTCGTAGGTGACGTGGCCCATCATCAGGTCGTCCACGCGGTCGCACAGGTCACGCAGCTCATTCGGTGAGACCAGCTTCCCAAGACGGATATAGCCAAACTCGTCGAAATGCTCGTGATGTTCGTCTCCGTAGAGGCCGATGAAGGAAGAGATCATAGCTTTTTACTCGAAGAAATGTAGGGCCAAAGCGCCCAGGACCGCGGCGGCAATCAGAATCGTAGCCAACCGGGGACGGATTCCTTTGTCTTGGTCGACGGGAAGTCCCTCGGAATCCCAGTCGATGTCAGGCAACTCGACGTCGTCGTTGCTCTCCCGTCGCGAGGCGACTCGACGATCTTCCTGTCTTCGGTCGGTCTCACGCCGTTCGTCCTTACGTCGAATTCGATCGATACATCTTCTTTTCTACGATCGACGGCGCCTTGACGGGTTGCACTGCGACGGTCGAGAGAGATGCTGGAGAGATCGACAGGCTCGTCTGTTTCCTCTTGAGACATTTCTTACAGCCGAGCTTCTGAGAATTCAGTGAGCGTCTGGTCGTCGATGGTCGTCAGAGTTGCTTCGATGTTTGCGTCGAGTTGAGCTTTGTTCAGACTGCCTATGGGGTTGCCGTGGACGCGGTCTTCGCGGAGACAGAACTGAAGCGCGAGCGAGAGAAGGTTGATGTCCCGTTCCTCGCACCAGGCGCGTATGGCTTCGGCACGATGATGGTCTTCGCCCCACTTTTCGCGTGGAATGAAATTCTCCACGGGCGTTCCGGTCAGCCACCCTCGCATGATCGACCAGCCGTTGATGACGCCCAGCCCCTTCTCTGCCGCGGCTGGGATGAGGTCCTCGGCCGAGGTTTGGCGCAAGAGGTTGAAGTCGTTGAAGGTGAGGAGCGCGTCGGTTCTCCCCGAATCGATGACGGCCAGGTGAAAGTCGTGAGGCTTCATGCCGAAGCCTATGAAATCGACCCAGTCCCGGCTTCGGGCTTCTTCGAGACCCTCGAGGGTTCCGCCCGACTCGAGGGTCGGTTCGATTTCGTCCGGGTCGTGGATGAACACGACGTCGAATCGTTCGATACCGAGGATGTCCCGTTGGTCCTCCAGGTCTGCGAGAACCCTGTCTTTCGAATAGTCGGCACGACCCTCCCCGTAGCCGCCCCATTCCGCCGCACTATGGCAACAGACCCGTGCGCTGATGATGACTTCGTCCCGACGGACGACGCCCTGCTTGATGGCCACACCCAACTTATGAATCGAGTTCCCATAGCAGCGAGCGCAATCGAAGTGGTTGACGCCGCGATCGACGGCGTGCCGAATCAGGTCGCAGGCTTCGTCTTCTGTGACGGGTCCGAATTTGTCTCCAAATCCCTGTGTTCCGAACGGGATGACGGGAATCGAAAGCCCTGTTTTTCCCCACGTTCTGCGAGGAACCTTCTGCTGACTCACGACCAGTGCTCCTTGAGAAAAGGAATCGTTTTTCGATGGCTCCAGGCGTGGGGCCCGTCGAAGAAGTCCTTGTCGAGCGCGTCCGAAACTCCGAGACGATTGTAAACGGTCTGAAGATCGCGATAGGCGCGACGTGTGGCCGCGATTGGGAAGATGGGATCTTTTGTTCCGCTGATCACGAGCATCGGCCGAGGCGCGATGAGGGCCGCGATCTCGCGCATTTCGCCCCACTGTAACATTTCGGGTACGCAGTTGCAGATGCAGTGGTGAATCGAATAGATCGACTCTTTGAACGTGCAATAATAACCGCCGATCATCGCGAGTTTGACCCGATCCTCCAGAGCAGAAAAGAAAAGTCCCACCGTTCCTCCGCCGGAAAGCCCGGCCACACCGATTCTTCGGGCGTCGACACGATCCTCGGTTTCGAGGAAGTCGATCAATCGGGCGGCGTCCCAGCAGCGAAGGCCGACGGGCGTCGACCCAAGAAGGAAAGCATCCATCGTCACACGGTAGCAGCTGTGCGTTCCCCGAGCCTGGTCCTGTTCGAGCGCCGTTTCATTCCAGCCCCGTTGGATTGGCGCGATCGTGACGTAGCCGTGCTCGGCGAGATAGACGGCGTAATCGAGGTCGTGATCTCGCCCCTTTTTCCGTTGGGCGGCGTCGCCTTCGCGGATGTAGGGGAAAATCCCGCTGTGACCGTGGAGACAAATGAGCGCGGGGGAGGGCCCCGAATTCAGCTTGGGGACGAAGTAATAGGCGGGAATCCAGTAGTCGGCTTCGGACCGAACGTAGATTTTTTTGCGAATGACCGTGCCAAGATCGGTCCGCTCGGTCTCCCTGACCTGGAGCGGAACCCGTTCCGGCATTCGACCGACGAGGGACCGCAGCCGGGTCCGGAATTTCCGCCGCCACACCCCGTGATCGCGCCGTGTCCGCGCTTTCCACTCGAGCTGGGGCTTTTGACGGTTTGCTGCATTCTGAAAATTGCGGAGAACCGTACTGTTCCGTCTCATAGGCTAAAGATGCAGAGGTCCAGGCCGCGTCCAAAACGATAATTTGCGACCGGACCGGAGAGGATTACAGGTGGGCGAACGATACGTGTTAGAGCTTGAAGTTGAGACTCTGTGGCTTTCTGGGCAACGGGTTCTGGCGGTGGGCCTCTTCCAGCACGGAAATTTGTTTCCTGGACTGCTCCGGCTTGATCATGAGTTCGGCGCCGTTGGTCAGGACGTCGTAGATGTTGTTGTAGATCCGTTCGGGGCCGCTCTGCATCGATTCGAGTGTGTATCCGACGGAGCCTTCGGTCTTGGCTTCGTCGAGGGTCCAGGTTTCCTCGGTGTAGTCGAGCTCTTCCCGGTTATACTGTCGATCGACCGACCAGAGCCACATGTCGTGAAGGGTCGCGAGGTCGGGATCGAAGTATTTCCATTTCAGTTCTCGGGCGCCGCCGATGAGTCCGCCACAGGTCCCGCTGATGTTGTAGGTGTAGGGCTCTCCGAAGGTGACGAGCGAACTGATGTCGATGTCGATCTGCGGAGCCTTTCGTTCGGGGTCCCACAGGGTCACGGTGACGTGGTTTTCCGCGTCTCCCTCAAACGGGTTGCGACAATCCATGCGACAGAACACTTCGGGGGTATTTTCCCAACCGAACAGGCAGAGGGCTTGGTCGATGGCGTGGGGACCGGTGTTGAGCAGGCTGCCGCCCCAGAGATCCTGACGGGTTTGCCAGTCCCAGCGCCGGCGGTATCCGCTCCAGGCCGACCGGATATGGACGAGATCGCCCAGAACACCGCTCGCGACCACTTCCTGGATCTTTTCGAAAAAGGGCTGAACCCGGTTGTTCTGGAAGGGGAACAGTTTTCGATCGTTTTTTCGTGCGGCATCGACCATCCGGTCGAAATCGGAAACGGTGCGAGCCATCGGCTTCTCGCAGATGACGTGGTAGCCGCGGTTCAGGGCTTCGATCGTGGCGTCGACGTGCAATGGTGAGGGGAGGGCGTTTACGAACAGGTCGAACCCGCCCTCCTCCAGAAGGGGGCGCCAGTCGTCATAGACGCGAGCCTTGAACTCGACTTCGGCATCCTCGCGGCGTTCCGGAAGCTGGTCCGCGACCGCGACCAGTTCGAACTGTTCTGCGTCTTGAGAAACACGGTTGGCGTGGATCTTGTAGCCGCTCCGGCCCTGTCCGCCGACGGCGACTCTGATTCTGTCCGGCATGAACGCTCCTCGTTGAGTGATGAAGGTAAGAAGATACATTCTTCCTGAAAGAACGAAAAGCCGGAAGGCGAATATGAGTGATGCTCATGGCCATCTTCGTAGAGTGTGGTCTGACCCGTTGGATCCTGTTGTTCCTCTCCGTGACACATGCCCGATCTGATCACCCTCGACATCGAGAACTTCTGGCGCGCATTCGACGCTGCCGAAGGCGTGCCGGTAGAGAATCAGGTTCGGATCTATGAGGATCTGTACTTGAATCGGGGATCACGCGGATTTCGAGAATTCGCGACTTCGACGCTGGCTGACTCGGAGGCATTCGCTGCGTTCGTTTCGCGTCACGACACCTTCTATCGATCGGTTCGTTTCCAGATCTATCGACTTCGCGAATTCGAGGGAGAGATCCGCCATTTCTATCGGCGATTGAAGAGGCTGTATCCGCCGATCGAGATCCCGAACATCTACTGCGTCATGGGTCGACTCTCGTGCCTCACGATGGGAATCGACAGTGGGATTCTCCTGGCAGCTGAAGCATTTGGACTCACCGATCGGACGATGTCGGAAGACCTTACGCCGGAGGAAGCCAGATTTCTTAGGCCGATGGCTCTGTTGCCAGATGCCGTGATCCACGAAGTGGTTCATCGACAGGCACGGGTAGCAGCGAACGAGACGGAGTCTCTTCTAACAAGGTCTGTCAGAGAAGGTCTGGCGGTCCTGGTGACCGAGCATGTGACGGGACGGAAAGACGAGAGTGCACCTCACATTTACGGAGATGCGCACGAGCGGGAGGTGTGGGCGGCCTTTCGAGGCGCAATGCGAGGAACAGACGCGAGTGGGTGGCTGGGGCCCTCACCCGGTGACCAGAATCGACCCGCGAATGTTGGAGGGTATGTGGGATGTCAGATTTGCAGGGCCTTCGTCCGGGATGTCCCCCAAGGGGAGATCGTCAGAACGCTGATCGAAGTAGAGGATTACGAGGATCTGTTCGAGAAAAGCGGGTACGAAGGCTTTTCGAACGGCACGTGACTTCAGCCTCGGCTGAGTGCGGCTATTCGTTGAGCGATGTGGTTCCAGTGCGTCGGGTTCGGTGGGGTCGAACAGGAGGCCAGATGCTTCCTCGATCAACTCGGGCATGCACCCGAATGCGGGAAGGATGGTGGGGCGGCCGAACGAGAGGGAGAGGATGGCCGATCCGGACGTCAGGACGTCGACGAACGGGAGGACGGACACATCCGAGGCATTCAGGTAAAGCTGAAAATCTTCCGGTTCGAAGTAGGGCGAAGAGACCGCGATGATGTTTGGTGCGGTTTCTGCGAGCGCGACGTAGTCGCGGGCGTACTGGGGGTTGAAGCGAAATTCTTTCATCATCAGGAGTAGGTGATCCTGAGGGCGAGCCACGGCCAGGAAGACGTCGACAAGCCGTTCGATTCCCTTGTAGGGCCGGGCGTTGCCGGAAAACGCGTAAACGAACGCGTCCCGTGGAATGCCGAGGGATGCGCGTGCGCCCGGCTTGGAGATTTCGTTCGGATAGGCGTCGATGTAGTTGCCTTGCGGGATGACGTGAAGTCGATCTTTGCGTCCGAAGAGCTCCCTGCATTTCTCCGTCGCGTAGCCGCAGTGGGCGATGATCTCGTCAGCGAGTTCGCACATCGCGGTCTGCGCGGTTTCGCCATTCTCGAGATACGGACGTTCGTGCGGGTAGAGGTTGTGGAACGTCCATACGATTCGGTAGCCGATCTGTTTTGCGTGTTCGAGATTGTCGATGAAGGTTCGAAGGCGATGCGTCGACGCTTCCCGGCTGTCTGCCCGATAGAAATGGTGGAGCCAATTGATGTGGAGGACATCGTTTTGCTCCCCGTTGGCATCCAACCACGCACCCGTAAAGTCGTAGTCGCCGGGCACGAATGTGATGCCCAGCTTTCCCATCGCGAGCAAGGGCCCGTAAGGATTCCCTTTGTGGGCGAGCGTGAAATCCGAACCGCCCTCCCAGAAGAATGTGACGTTCATTCGGAAAAACCGGATAGGTGAGCGCCGAGTCGGACCTCGATAACGTCGGGGCACCAGGCGAGAGGTCTGTCGCTCTCACGGTCATATACGAAATCGATGGATTCGTAGAAAGCTCTGGCCATGTGATTGTCGCGCAGGACCCACACGAGTGCGCTGTCCCAGTTTTGGACGATTCGTTCTCGAGCTGCCGACCATAGCGAACGACCGATGCCACGGCGCCAGGCGTCCGGGTGGACATAGCAGGCGATGACCTCGGAAACGGGTCCTGCGTCGGAGTCCCGCGAAGGCCTATAGGACAAGAATCCCAGGAGGCGGCCGTCTTCGATGTAGACGAGATTCTGTCGGTTGGGGTCGGAGAATGCGCGGTTCCAGTTCTGGATCCTCCGGTCTAAAGCGGCTTCCTCTATGATTCGATCGGGCAGAATCCCTCGATAGACGGTGTCCCACGCGGCGCTGTGTACGCGGGCGAGATCGGCCACGTCGTTCGGGTCTGCAGGCCTGACCTGAGGTTGGTGGGAAGCGTTCAAGGCTTCCGGGCGATGTAGATTGTGTTCGTATCTTCGATGTCCAGCAGCGGGTTCTGGAATATGAGCGGACGGGCTTCCACCGAGTCGAAGACGGATTCGAGTTTGGAGATGAATTCTGGAATCGGATCGCCTCCGGACCAGAGGGCGAAAACGCCTCCGGAATGAAGGCGTTTCCGAACCCGGGTTAACCCCGCAGGCTCGTAGAAGGATCGATGGGTGTCCGCAAGCAGGTGTTCGGGGGTGTGGTCGATGTCGACGAGGATGGCATGGTGGAGATCTTCGGGGGATAGCCGGAGCCAATCGAAGAAGTCTGTGTGAACGAAGGCGCAACGCGGGTCGCCGACGAGTCGGGCGGCGAGGGGTACGAGACGGTTCGTGTGCCAGGCGATGACTTCGTGAAGGACTTCGATGACGGTGAGGGATGCAACGGTGCTAAACGCGAGGGCGGCCGCGGTCGTGTGACCCAATCCAAGACCACCGATGACGACGCTGTGGTCCTGACCGTCCAACTCGTTCAGAGCTTCTTCTGCGAGGGCCACTTCCGAATCGTTGACGAGGCTCGACATCAGGAATTCGCCGTTCAGTTTCACCTCGAAAACTTCGGATCCGCGGGTGGTGCGTCGGCGTCGGAGAATCAGCTCCCCGAGCGGGGTCTGCGCGTAGTCGAGCTCTTCAAACTGCGACATAATCAAAAACCCCGGTCACCATCGGAAGATGGACCGGGGTTCCTTTACGATGCGGTGGTCGAACTCAGTCGTCGGCTGTCTGAGCCAGGGTGACGCGTTCGATGCGTTCCTTGTCGGTCTTCTTCACATCTTTGGCCAGCCCGAGCAAGGCGGCGACAGAGATGAACCACTTACCGGGATCGAAGTCATACCAGCGCGTGCCGGTACGGAAATCGTTCGGGAAGGTGTGGTGATAGTTGTGGTCCATCTCGCCCCAGACGAGGAAGGCGAGCCACCAGCTGCCTCGTGCGGTGTGGTTCTGTGAGTACTTCTGGCTGCCCCAATAATGGGCGACGGAGTTCACGCAGAAGGTCATGTGCCACTGAATGACGAGACGTATGGCGCCGGCGACAAGTAAAGCACTCCAGAATTCTCCCCAGAGGGAGGCAATGGCCGCAGGCCAGATGAAGCTGGTGACGAAAGCGACGGTACCGTAGTAATCGTGCTGCCATCGATTCATTCGCTCGACCGAAAGATCCTTTACGCGACCGTAATCCGGGTCGGTCTGCCGCACGACCCATCCGAGGTGGGCGTGCCAGAAGCCGAGGTTGATGTTATAGGGATCTTTGGGACCGTCGCAGAATGTGTGGTGGTCTCGGTGTTGGGCTGCCCACTGGAGTGCGGAGCCTTGAAGGGCCATGGCTCCACCGATCAGATAATAGAAGCGAAGAATCCAGGCCGCCTGGTAGCTACGGTGGGAGTAGAGGCGATGGTAGCCGGCCGTGATGGCTGTGGAGCTGAAGGCAAATGTTCCAAAGGCCAGCCATAGGGTCGCCGAAGAAACAGTAATGGTGCCCATCGCCCAGAGAACGATGCCGATGGCTGCTGCGATGTGGGTACCAACGACGAAAGACAGCTTGCTCAGGTCAAAGGGCGGAACGGTGAGTTCCTGTGTTTGGCTTTGAGAGGCCAGGGTAAGGTCCTTTCAAACGGGGGAAGCCAAAAAAAACGCACCGACGAATCTATTGGACGGTACGCGTCCTTCTTGAATCGATGTAATATAAGGTTTTGAAAGGTGTTAGATCAAGAATTTCCCACTGAATTCGAGGATGGGATCATTCATTCTCTACGACGCAGTTTGCGGCCCCTAATGACGGTTTCGGGGCGGTTTCGAAGAGCCTATCTTCAAGGATCGAGGCAGAAATGGAATCGATTGCCACCCCTTTCGGTAGAGGAGATTGAACGTGAGTCTAGGTAGAAACGTCCTGGGGAACGAACTGCAGGGGTGTAGCACGGACCCGATGACAGGGTTTTACCGTGATGGATGTTGTCGGACCGGAGGGGAAGACCAAGGGTTGCACATTCTGTGTGCGGAGATGACGGCCGAATTCCTTGAGTTCAGCAAAAGCAGGGGGAATGACCTGTCTACGCCGGTCCCCTCTTTCAACTTTGACGGTCTAAAACCGGGCGACCGCTGGTGCCTGTGCGTGACACGCTGGGCGGAAGCCCTCGAAGCGGGGATGGCCCCGCCGGTAGTGCTGGAGGCGACGCACGTGTCGGCTCTGGAATTCGCGGATCTGGACGACCTTAAGGCTCATGCGGTTGAATCGTGAAAGGGACGTCAGGACGATGGCGACACGTATCAGACGGTCAACAACACGAGAGCTGTCATCCCGGCAGTGTTCAGGTCGGGATCCATTCTGATCTTCGCGAAAGTCAAAATGGGCCCGGGCCTTGAAGCGTACCGGGGTGACATTCTTCACTTGTCCGGTCTTTCGCGCTCAGTTCGGCTACGTGTGATGTGAGGGCAGAAAAGGATTTGTAAATGCAAAATGGCGTCAGGATCTGTGCGCACAGGGGACTGGGTCACGCGTGCCCGGAAAACACACTACCCGCGTTCGGGGCTGCGCTCGCTCTGGGTGTGGACGAAGTCGAGTACGACCTGTGGCTCAGCGCGGACGGGGTGCCCGTGGTCTGTCACGATCCCCGCGTGGACCGCACGACGGATGGGGAAGGCGTGGTGACCGAGATGGCCTGGGCGGACGTTCGGCAGTTGGATGCGGGTGTCAAGACGGGTGAGCTTTGGTCGGGTGTGCGCGTGCCTCGATTCGAGGAAGTCCTGGAGATGGTCAACGATCGAGCGGGGCACAACATTCACATCAAGGATCCGGGGCCGGAAGGTCGGCTCGTCAAGCTGGTGTGCGACGAGATCCAGTCGCGAGGTCTTGCTGAGCTGGCCTACATCGCGGGCGTCGAAGATGTGCTGCAGGTTGCGTTCGACTACGCGCCTGACGTGACACGCTGTTGCCTTTGCGCCCAAAGCACACCGGACGAGCAGATCGATCGCGCGTTGAATTACGAATGCGCGCGCCTTCAGTTTTCGAGAAAGGTGATAGAGGACGGGGCTGCGCGGGCACACAACGAGGGGTTAGTCAACAATCTCTTCTGGTCGGACGAGCTAGAGGACGCACGATCCTACGTCGCGATGGGGATCGACGTGGTGTTGACGAACGAGGCGAACCGGTTGGCGGATCTGTAGACGGTGGGAGCAGAGCCTGAGGCAGCGGTTGTGGGTAGGGCCACGGCATGCCGTGGCCTGTACTAACGGCTCGCGCGAATCTTCCTTCCTATGAATAAACCGTCCCGAAGAGCATCGCGAATTGCGGGAAATCGGTGAAGCCGATCTCGCCGTCCGATGTCAGGTCGAGTACGGCCAGGTAGCGCTCGTCGCCGGCGACTGATCCGAACGCGTTTGCGAACGCGAGGAAGTCCGTAAACCCGACTTCCAGATCGCCGTCGATGTCGCCGGGGAAGGCGGTGGCGGTTTGGCCGGCGACAAACTCGCCGATCACCGAGAAGGCCCCGTCCAGAATGCCGTCGAAGGCCCACGCCCGCCAGAAGAAGGTCTTGTCTTCTTCGAGCGCAACGTCTACACGCCAGCCTGTGATACCTTCCGACCCTCCCGTGCCCGCCGGGATCCCCGATGCTTGGGCTACGATGTCCGTGAAGGCTGAGTTGGCAGCGACCTGGAAGTTGTACGTCAGGTCGATCGTGCTCACGGCATTGCCCACCTGAAGAAGGGGTTCCTCACCCATCGGCATCATCGGTACCGGCGCCGTCGGTCTGCCGGAGCCGTCGGCGACGGCTTCGATCGATTCAGATCTTTCACTGCTGTTCGATGCTCCATCAATGGCCTGGACCGCGTATCGGTAGGCCACGTCGGGGTCAAGACCGTCGTCTCGGTACGTGGGACCGGGGACGAGTGTGGCGATGGGTTGGAAGTCGCTTTCCCCTTTGGAACGCAGGATGTCGTAGCCCGAGATGTCCCCCTCGTCAACCAGACTCCAGGAGAGAATGACCTCGCCCTCGGCGGTTCTGACCGCAAGACCGGCCGGCACTGCGGGGTGCATTTCGTCAGCAGTGTCGTTGGTTCGGAATGAAAAGACATGGGACGTGGTGGGTCCGTTTCCGCTACGGTCGATGGACTGTGTGGCGAACCCATAGTCGGTTTCGGGTTCGAGATTCGTCAGGAGCACGTCGGGCGCTGCAACCGTGACGATGTCGGTCAACTCGGTCACGAAGACATTGCCGTCTCCGTCCACAGACCGCACCGTGAGCCGGTACTCGGTTTCGGGGGTCAATCCAGTGAGGGAGGCGGTATGGATCTGGATGAGGTCTTCGCTGATCTCTCGAACCTCCGGCTCCGGGTTGTTAGGATCGACGGTGTTTTCTGCGAGATCCGATGTAGCCGCTTCGTCCGTTTCCTATGTGACGGTCAGCCCATCGGACAGGAACGATGTGATGGTTGGAGTCGCGGTCAATCGCGGGGGTGTCGTATCCGGCTCGGCAAGCGTCTCGAAATATTCGCCGTCGATCTGACTGGTGTTTCCAGCGAGGTCGATGCTGACGACCTGGAAGTTATAGGTCGTGGCTGCGGTCAGACCGGTGAGCCGTCGAATGTGAACGGTCGATGGTTCTTCACCCAAGGAGCTACGGAACGAGGCGAGGGTGATGTCGAGTGAGTCGTAGACGACGCGCGAGAACGCAGGTTCGTCCGTCTTCCAGGAAACGGTGGCCTGGGTTTGGGAGATCCCGCTGACCGCGGGTCCCCCGATGACGATCGGGGAGGCGACATCGGGCGCGGACAGTGTGGTGAAGGTGAGGACGGGACTCGTCAGGACATTGTCAGACAGGTCGGTCGCAACGGCTTCGTAGGTGTAGTCGGTATCCGATTCGAGGTCGGGAATCTCGATGATCATCACGCGCGAAACCATCTCTGCCTGAACCGAGGTTGCTCGATCGCCGGATGCGGGGCCGAACCGAGCTGCGCCCACGACCGGTTCATCAACCTACCAGGTGATTGTGGCACTGACGTGAGTTACGTCTGCCCGAGGTCGTCGTACGGACTGCGGTGGTTGGGTATCTGGCGTCGTCAGGGTGACGAAGGGGACGGGGTCGCTCTGGCCGGCGTTTCCGGATCCGTCCGTAACGGTGACGACGACCTCGTAGGTGGTCGTGGCCATCAGGTCCTGGAGCTGCACGACGTGAACGAGTGCTGCTTCGGAGGGGATCGTCGCGATGGACGCCCCGTCGGTCATCACGTCGACCACGCCCTCTGCCCGTTCATCGAGACGCCAGCGAACGACGGCGGTGACGTCTTCAATGCCCTCGGCGATCGGTCCGGCGAGAAACACAGGGGGTGTCGTGTCGGGCGCACGGAGGGTTTTTCGGTGTCGGAGGATCGTCGGTTTAGAAGCCGCACTCCTTCAGGACGGCGGCGAGACGATGGCCGGCCAGGACGATCCTTCGGACGGCGACTCGGCGAGCGCGGGCAAGGTAGCGATCGGAGAGTTGGACTTCGGGGAGATACGGTTGGTCGGGCCACGATTTCGAAGGATCGTAGACAGCTTCGTTTGCAGCGACTGTGTCGAGTACAAGATCGTTGTAGGCGACTTCGATGGCAAGGTCGTGGCTTTCCGAAAGCCAGTCTTCGGTGTTGAGCATCGTGGCGCCGGTCGTGGCATGGCGGGTTACTCCTTCGTCCGAGGTGAGACGGTCGACTAGCGCATCGTGCTCGGCAAGGGTCCCTACATCGGGAATCAGATCGTCCCAGACTGCGTGGAGATCCTCGGCTCCGACGATCATAATGCCGTTCCCTCCTGCATCGCCTCTCCGGAATCTTCGGCTCGTAAACAGCGCGGTCGAATGCAGGGGTTGATGGAGGTCCCCGACGGTGTGGAGTAGCCAGCTGATGGCCAGCCCCCTGTCGGAAGAGGAGGTGTCGCCCTCAGTGAGGACGTGTCGCGACCGGGCGATGGACTGGATGACGTTCAGCCGACCGGCGCCGTGGACATTCGGGTCCCAGGCGCGCTCGAGATTCATGGGCAGATCGGGATCGAGCTCCTTTCGGTCCGCATCCGTCAGGTAGTACGGGAGGTTGATGTAGTGCCAGGAACTGTTGTTCCAGGTTTGGCGGAGTTCGCCCTCGAATCCTTTGACAATGTCGGGCCAGACGGCAGCGTGGGCGAAGATCCACCGTGCGCGGGAGGACTCGTCCGCCCGCGCAACCTCATCAGGCATCCTGAAATCTTCGGCGAAGCGCGGATGCGCGCGCAGATGAGTGAGAATACGCTCCTGGCCGGAAACGGACAGGCGATCCCATGCGACGAGGGCGACGAGACGGTGGCCGGTGTCGTTCCAGGCCCAGATGGGAGAGGACGACAGGAGAAAGAAGGTGAGAATGAGGTTCATTTATACTTCCAGGAAATGGGAGTAACCTGAAGCGGGCCTGCCGTGCCGTAGCCGAGAGGCGAAGGCGGGCCCTACAGTTCGGGCAGAACGTAGTCGTCGTCGGTGCGGTCGATCCAGTCAGCGAGTTCGGTCTGCAGTCCCTTTCGCTTTTCCAGATAACTGTGCTGGAAAGCGAGGTTGACGGTTTCGTAGGGATCTTCGTTCAGGTCGAACATAACAAAGGGTTGGCCTTCAATGCAGATGTATTTCCACCCGTCTTTCGTACGGATCCCACGCCAAGTTCGATCGAAGTCCGCCTGTTTTCGGACACACTGTTGTGTGTATGCGGACGTGGGTTCGGATGCAGGTTCCGGACGACCGTTGATGATGTGGTGACTGTAGTCGGTGCCTTCCGCCCAGTCCGGCGTGTCGATACCGCATAGCCCAAGGGTCGTGGGGGTAAAGTCGACGGTGTTGAAGGCTGCGTCGCTGTAGGCGTGGGCCCTTCGTCCGCCTGCGGGTCGAACGATACAGGGAATCCGCAGCGATTCTTCAAAGGGGTTACTCTTCTTGTAGTAGCCGTTGGAGCCGTGCGAGTCTCCGTGATCGCTGAAGAAGAAGACGTGGGTGTTGTCGTCGAGTCCCAATCGCTCCAGCGTTTCGAGAATGCGCCCGACGTTCCAGTCGAGGTTTTCGATCTGGGCGTAGTAGCCGGCAAGATCCTTTCGAACGGTGTCGACGACGCGGGGAAGGTCCGGAACGTTGGGACGGAGCTGGATCTCATCCGGATTGAAGTGTGCCTCGAACTCCGGTGGAGCGACGTAGGGGTTGTGAGGCGGCTGGACACTGAGGACGGCGAAGAACGGGTCGCCGTCCTTTCGCTTTTCGATGTAGTCGATGAATCGGTTCGTGAGGGCGTCCGTTTCGTAAACGTCGAGCTTTTCCTGGAGAGGATCCGTGTCGTCGCGGCCGTCTTCGTCGTGGCCGTGTACCCAGCACTCGTACTGAGCGTTGTTGTTCTCGTAGCCGATCCAGGTCTGAAATCGACCACGCGCTTCGCGGGGGACGTAGATCATCCCGTTGTCGCCGGTGAGATGCCACTTCCCGATCCACGCGGTGCGGTATCCGTTGTTGTTGAAGACGTCGGCGATCGTGGGGAGGCTGGTATCCAGTGCCTGAGGTGTTCGCTGGACCGCGCGATGCGTGTAGCGGCTCGTGATGAGAGAACCCCGGAAGGGCGTGCACCAGGGGCAGCCGGAGATGGCTTGGCGAAACGGCACCCCTTCCTCGGCCATTCGATCGATATGAGGCGTGCGTGCGTTAGGATCGCCCATATACCCCGCAGCCTGGGCGCGATGTTGATCGCCAAAGAGCCAGATGACGTTTGTCATTGACCAATGACCATTGACCACTGACCAACGACAAAAGAGGGCTGTGTGAATCGCCTATAAGAGTGCACTGTAGGCTTCCTTTCCCTTCCGGAACAACTCCTTCACGTCTTCGCGTTGCTGGTCGTTGCTGTAGCGGCCGTAGTCGTCGATCCAGCTGAGCGAATCCTCGATGCCCTTCAGGAAATGCTGAACCGCAGCTTCCCGCTCGGCGGGTTGGACGCCGCAGTCGAAGTAGACGGGGCTGCTGTGGGCGTAGATCGACTGGTCGAAGCTGTCGCGGTGGTCGCCCCAGGCGCGGACGGCGATCCAGCCGTCTCGTTCGACGTTCAGCTTGTGCCGGATGTTGCCATCGCGCTTTCCTTCAGGCCAGGATTCGGCGTGGACGACGTGGCCGTTGTGAATGACTTCGATCCGATGGATCGGATAGTAGGAGGTGAAAGTCCCTTCGATGTCAAGGCCGCCCGCGCCACCGAGATCGACGGTCTGTCCCATTTCGTGATCGTTGACACGGAGGTCGAGGGCGGGGCTGTTGGTGATGAAGGTGTTGCCCGACTTCATTCCGTCGATCCAGCTCTCGTAGGAGAATTCGGCTTTGGTGTTCACGTAGACCCGATTGTTCGAACACACGAACCAGTCCGTGCCCGTCGATGCGGGGAGATGGATGCCGCAGTTGAGGAGCTTGTACCAGATTTCGTATTCCGGGTCAGCCCAGAAGGGGTCGAACAGGTTGAAGGCGTCGAGTTTGCCGAGGACGGCGGCAATCGGGGCTTCCAACCCTTTGCCGTTGTGGCACCAGATGACGATGCCGCCTTGTTCACGCGCTTCGTCGCAGCAGAAACAGAGAGGCGGGTAGTCCGGGTCAAACTGTGCGGTCAGGATGTGACCACGGCTGACGGGCTGGACCAGGTTGCGGAGCTTGAGGAACATCACGTGACCGTAGCCCATCCCCCAGGGAGAGTTCTCGCCGTAGTGTCGGTTCTCCTCTCCGATGTCGAGGACGTGGTGGGCAGTCGTGAACTCGTTCATCACGCCGATGGGATATTTGTTGCTGGCGTAAGGGAGCTGGCGTCGGTCGAGGACGCTGACGACAGTGACGTTGTAGCCCTCGACGCTGCTGTCGATGGCAAGCCGGTCGTCGGGACGTGTTTCCTTTTCGTCGTAGTGGATGTGCGTGTTGCCGGGATACCAGTTCTGGTCCTGCGGGTGATACCAGCGCTTCAGCTTGATCTCGACGTCTTTTGCGCCCTTTGCAGGCATATCGACGACGACACGGTTCGGCTCGTATTCGGTTCCTCGCTCGACGAGGACGTCGGTTCGTCCACGATTCGTAGTGACTTCGAACGAGCCCTCGCAAAAGAAGAAGGGCGTACCGGGACCCCGTTTCAGCATCGCGTCATCCGGGTGACAAAAGCGGCCGCTCGAGGTCAGGACGTGGACTTTTGCGTTGATCGGTTGGTTCGTGTCAGCGTCGACGATGGTGCCGTGGAGGATGCCCATTAGGAACCTCGCATTTGGGAGATGAGGCCAGATGACGGACTGTCATCGCGGACTCGTGTATGTATGCAATTCCTTCCGAAAGGACCTACCGTGTGCCCTACACGTATCGTGGAGGGTGAAACGCCTGTCCTGAGTAGGAGCGCAGCTCTGTATCGAAGGAAGGGCCACGAATTCACGAATGGGAGTGCCCCTCGATACATCCCTGCCCGATGGGCAGGCACACTCGGGGACACGGCGAGGGCGGCCCCTAGAGCGATCCTTATCGAGACCATTCTACGCGCCCTTACTCTACCCTTTCAGTCGCTTAGGGACTCGGGTAGAGCGCCTTCAAGTGATGTCCAGGTTCGGCCTCTGCCAGGGTACGGAACCAGCTTTTTGTATTTCCGTGCGCAGCAAGCTGATCATCGTCTTCCGTTCGTCTTCATTCGTGATTCGATCGATGGCCTCGTGAGGATCGCTTTCCATGTCGAAGAGTTCAAGCGGCTCGCCCGGACGATTTTGCAACAACTTGAGATCCTTCTTCCGCACGGCCTGCTGCGTGAGTCCGAAAAAATTAGGTGAACCCTCCCGGCGAACCCAGTAGAGAACACGATCGTCGGAATCCTGAGGCTGACCGAGCAGGGTGGGTAGGATCGATCGTCCCTCGATGTCGTGATCGAACTCCGCGGCGGCTGCTTCGCAGGCGGTCGGGAACAGGTCCATCAACAGGGCGACTCGATCGCTCGTTGTTCCAGCGTCGATATGTCCAGGCCACATCGCACAGGCCGGAACTCGGATGCCTCCTTCGTACATATCGCCCTTCTGCCCACGGTAGGGACCGTTCGTGGCGCCGACGTTCATCTGGCCGCCGTTGTCGGAGGTGTAGATGACGAGGGTGTTGTCACGTTGCCCCGTGGCTTCGAGGCTGTCGAGAACGCGCCCGATGCCGGCATCCATATGCTCGACCAGGGCAACGTAACGTACCCGCTCTTCTGATGCGTCAGGTTCACGCTCCCGCACGCGTTCGACCCATTCGTCGGGCGGTTGAATCGGCGTGTGAGGTGAGTTGTAGGCAAGGTAGAGAAAGAAGGGTTGTTCGCGGTCGGTACGGTCCTCGATGTATTCGACGGACCAATCGGTGAACAGGTCCGTAGCGTGACCCTCGGGATGAATCTCCGTCGTGTCGAGGCGCATATAATTGTGGCCGTGGCGAAGATGGCTGAGGTAGTCGTCCATCATATCGCCGAGGAACCCCTTGAAATGATGGAACCCCCGGTGACAGGGGTGGCTGTCAGCGTCGAGCCCGAGGTGCCACTTCCCGATCAGCGAAGTGTGGTATTCAGCGCGCTTGAGGACGGTGGGGAGGAGGACGGCCGTGGGGTCGAGATAGCCCCAGTTGTTCTCGGGGTGGGTTCGGATGACGCCGGGTACCCCGACGCGATCGGGATAGCGGCCCGTCATCAACGCGGCACGGCTGGGTGAGCAGACGGAGGAGTTGGCATAGAAGTTCGAGAGCTGGATTCCACCGTTTGCAATGCGATCGATGGAGGGCGTCCGAAGGTTCGGCCCACCCTGATACGAGACATCCCCCCATCCGTGATCGTCCGCGAGAATGATGAGAATATTGGGCTGTGAGGAGCTGACGCTCAAGCGGCTTTCCCTTCGGACGAAATCTGACCTCGATCTTCCGCGACCCAGCTCGCCCAGGCGGCCTCATCCCGCTGCAGGAAATCCGGATCCTCTCCGAACAGTCTCAGCGTCCGAAGATCATTGGTCCGGCGGGCGTGGGTCACGATGTCGTGGATCTCGGACAAGTTGAAGGAATCCCGATGGGGGAGTCCGATCCTGCAGACGTAGATGCTCAGGAAGTAGCGGATCTGGTTCGAGATGTTCCACGTGCCCGAGTGAAGCAGTTCGTGGTGTGTGAAGACCATATCCCCCGGTTCGAGATCGAGAAAGACCTCTCTCGGGTGAGGTTCGAATTCGTTTTCCTGGGGGATGTGGGTGTAATCGAGATGCGACCCGGGGATGACACGTAGAGGGCCCGTTTCCTCGTTCATCGGCTGCAGGTAGGTGAGACAGTTGCAGGCGAGCGGGGGTGTGTAAGGTCGTGGTGTCTGCTTGTATTCGAACGAGTATCCCGCCCAGGTCTGGGAGACGTTGAACGCGTCACGATGCCAACGGTCGACGCGGCCTTTCAGGGCGTGCTCGCGGATAGGGAAGCCGGAAACCTCGAAGCTGTCGAGCTGAACGAAAGGGCCCATCACACGCTCGGCGAAGTCGAGCATTCGGCTATCCAGGAGATGTTCCCGGGCGAGGGGAGCCAGACTCTGATGGCCAAGGAGGGGTACGATCTTCGCGCGAGGGGCGTCCGGTTTCTTCGGGAACAGAAGTGAGAATTCGGGATCCATCGCTTCTCGCCAGGCCTGGACGCGGTCGGATGAGAGATACTCCCTGAAGACGGTGAAGCCGTCGCG
The DNA here is from genome assembly GCA_002433075.1 of Latescibacteria bacterium UBA6620. GTDB lineage: Bacteria > Latescibacterota > UBA2968 > UBA2968 > UBA2968 > UBA6620. Next base: position 55,673 of record DJHM01000061.1, on the reverse strand, counting down.
CTTGTAGGCTTCGAGATGGTCGTCGAGTGTCATTCGTCTGGATCCCAGACGTAACGCATCTTCCGACGACTGCCTTCGATCAGGAACGTCGGGCTGTCCTCGTCGACGTAGACCGTCTCGATGTGCCGGGCGCCGATCCGGTCGAGCGTTCGCTGTGAAGCATAGTTGTTGGGGTCGGTGGTGATGATGAGTCGGAGATAGTGTCTGCGGACCAGCGGTCGAATGGCGAGGCAGGCTTTGGCCGCACGGTGTTGGCCCCGATGAGGCGGGTCGATTCCGTATCCGATATGGCCGGCATACTGGACGATGTTTTCAGTTTCACCGACCCGGAGACTGATCTGGCCGTATCGAACGCGACACGCGTTGTCGTAGACCCCCATCGAATACGCTGGCACGAATGCGCGCCCGTGATCGGCGGGGCGAGTGGAGTCGATGCGGACGGTCACGTCATCGTGGGACATCGGCTCGTGGACGAAGAACTGGATGTCCTTGACGACCTCTGTTCCGTTCCGGGTCCTTTCCCGATGATGAATGTAGCGAGTATCTCGGTAAGTCCCCGATTCCTCCGAGTGGATGACCTCGATGTCTTCTCGGTCCTTTACATAGATCTGTGCAGGCTCCTCCTGCCCCTTTCGATCGATCCGCACCGTGATCCGTCGATACCCTCGGGGCAGCCCCACAGATTCGAGCGCGTCCAATCGGGCGAGCATCTTGTCGTCCACTTCGTAGAGTTCGCCCGAGACTCGATGTCCAGAACCGGCCTCGTCCACAACTACAGGCGAATACCAACGGTCTGTGATGTAGAGAGGAAAGGCGTCGATCGTCCGGGCCTCCGAGACGTAACAGGGACCTAGATCGAGATCATCGTGGTTGGGGCATCCCCTTTTGAGGGTGCCGAAGAGGAAGACCTTGTGGTTCATCAGCAGACACGGTTCGGGTGGCTGATTTCCACGGTCGAGCGACCGGGACGATCGAACGACCAAGATAAGGGAAGGACGATGACACACAAACGAGCGTGGCTCCGCTTATTCGATCGTGCGCTGAAGCACGTCGCGGTTCCGGTGGATCCAGGCGGCCGACCGAGATACCCACGCGAAGCCCCAGCCGACGACGATGGCCCGGAGGGTTTCCGCCCGTTCGTGTAGGGGCGGGAGACCCTCGGCCTTCGCGACGATCTCATCGTGAAGCTTGGCGCAGGTCCAGCAGGCTTGAGCGAGGTCGACACGGGGGCCGTGGGCCCGGCGCAATCGAAGTCGATGAGGGCAACCGGCATCCCGTCTCGACAGACGATGTTCCACGGCGCGAGGTCGCAGTGTCCGACGATTCGTTCCGAATCGCCGAGGGAACGTCCACACCATTCGTACCATCGGGCGTCTGTGGGAGCGGAGAACGTTGCGGTGGCTTCGTGCAGACGGCGAATCATTTCGCCGAGCGCGAAGGTGGCCTCAGGCTCGAGCGCGCCGTTCCATTCCGTGTCGCCCTCGACGAAAGTGAGTCGTTCTCGTTCGACTTCATCGAGAAGGGGGTCGGCCAAACGGGACGAGGGGAAGTCCTCCCCCCCAGGTGATGTAGCAGGCCGTGCACAGCTGGGGTCCAGGGCCCGGGATCTCGCACGACGACATCGCCCCGTCGGAAGACCTCGCCGTGATGCAGGACGCTCTTCGGACTCAGAATTTCGATTGCCTCTGGATCTGGATCCCAGCCGAAAAATTCGTGCGCCCAGATGAATGTGCCGATGCCCGCGTCACCTGCCGATTGCCGGTCGATGTCCGAGTCCCCGACCATCGTCGACATCGACAGATCCACATAGTGCTTGTCCGCCAGACCGAGGAGCATCCCCGTATGGGGCTTACGATAGTCGGACTGGGTAAGGGGGGAAGCCCAGGCGTCCGTCTCTTTCCGTCCAAGGCCTGATCGACCTGTTTTATGATCGCGTTCGAGTCGTCGACGGTAAGGAGGCCTTTGTGGATCCCGGACTGGTTGGTAATGACGAAAACGGCGTCGAATTCGTCAGTGCGACTTCTAAAGATGTCGATGACGTTAGGGAGGAAGGACACCCGTCCCTTCTGCGACCGGTCGATCTCCTTGTCTTTCGTGCGTACCAAGGTGTCGCCTAGGTCGAGAAAGAGCGCGGTTCGGGTCGGAGAGGTTGCGGCGATGTATGCCTCAGAGCGAGTGTTCGATCCAGACGTTGGGTTCGACATAACGTCCGGTATCGTTTTCGCGGTCGATGGTGACGGGGACCAGCGCTTGAGGAACGATATAGTCACCTGACTCGGGGAAAACCATCCCGGTCCACGACTCCCAGTCGGAAACCGTTCCGGTGATGGTCATCGCACTCGAGCAAGGTTTAACGATCCTGGCTCCCGCCCGGACGTGTGCGCGAAGCCAGGGATCGAATGTCTCGCCGTCTCGTTCCCACTCGATGTAACGATCGATCGGTGTGAGGGGATAGAGATGCTTGTGGGTCGGACGGATTGGAATGACCAGACGCTGGAGGTCCCGATCGATCGCGACCTGTCGCACGACGTCAACGATTCCGTGACTGAGTCCCCGTCCTCTATAGTCGGGAGTGACGACAATCTGCAGCCCAAGGAGCGTGACCGAGTCGATGGAGGCATCGACGTCCCGCATCGCGGCCTCGAGTCCCCAGTCCCATCCTTCCGCAGGCAGGTCGTCGCTCTGGCCATTCTAGGTGAAGGGAACCGCGTTGGCCGCGCCAGCGATGGTTTCTCCCTCGAGCAGAACGAGCTGGTATTCGGGAAAATCTCTGGAGAGTCGGGCCCAGTGTCTTCCGGCCACGGGGTCGTTGAGCATAAAGGGTGGCCAGGCGGACACGATGACTTCAGTCAGCCGATCTTCGAGGTCCGGGCGTTCCGGACTGTGATGAATTCGAGAGACATTAACGTGTGCTCGGATTATATGGGCGAGTGTACTTGAGGGACACCGTGCTTCCAATCTGGACACCCTGCGCTGCCGTTCGGTTTCACGACCCTCCAATATAGCAAGGGCGTCGGGCGGAACCCGACGTCCTGACGAAGAGGTTGAGCCTCGGCTGGGTTAACGGAGTTTGATCGAGCCGTTGTGGGCGCGAACACTGACACGTGCGGATAGGTCTTCGGGCGCATCCAGATCGATCTTCCCGTTGTGCGTCTCGATCGAGCAGACGGGGCCGGTGACCTCGACGAGATGAACGACGACAGAGCCGTTGTGTGTTTTGAACCGATAGGCGAGTCTTCGTGGTGCCTCGATATCGATGTCGATGTGAATCGATTGATTATCACGGGTTCGTGGACGCTGAACGTCGATGACCGATTCTGATCCGGACTTGTTCATTTTCACCCGGGTCTTCGACAGCAGGTCCTGGGCCACGGATTTCCGAGGGGCCTTGACTTTGATGTCGGCATTCATCTGAATCCGATCTCCGCCGGTCCTGTTAATCCGGATCGATCAGTTGTGGGTTTTGACGGACAGAGAGGTCGCGTTGCCGACGGGGTTGGTGATTTCGTTGGCCCGGGTTACGGAACTTCGATTGCTCGACTGGACGACCGAGGCGCAGCCGAAAAGGAGCGGGAGGGCGATCAGACCGATGGTCGAGAGGCGGGATCGCGACGTCATAGGACACCTCGCTGGAACAGGTGAATTTCTGAGCTTTTCAGTCTGACGTCAGGAGCGAGCGGAGTGTTTCAGCGGACCGGGTCGTTGCACGGTCCGATTCAGGAGGAAGGACACATAAAAGTGGCCCCGGAGCCACTTTATGGGTTTCTCGCATCAGTCCCCGTGTCTTTCCGGTTTCAGCTTTGGGTAGCCGAGGTCAACCCTGAGTTGCCGGGCCCGAGCGATCTCCTCTTCCGAAAGTCGTGATCTTTCAATGATGTTGTTGAAGATGTCGTTCAGGATCCGGAGATCGTAGTCCGTGTGATGCTCGGGAAGCAGTTCAATGAGCCCCCTGAAGTCGGCGACGGAGTCATCCCGCCTTCCAAAGAAGAAAGGAAGATTATGGCAGATGACAGCGTGGAGGAAGACGACTTCAAGGTCATCGGGTGCCTGCTTCAACGCTGCGTCGAGCTGGGACAGACAGCGGCGCACCCAGACGATTTGACTCCAGGGCATCACCGAATGCTTGGCGCGGAGACCCTTCAGCGAGCCAAGATAGGCGGTGGCGCGAACGGCGAGTGAGGGACGGGCCTCAATGATTCCTTCGAACCGATCCTCGGCAAGTCCGATCTTGTCTTTCTCCTCGACGGCGTCATAGAACGTCTGTCGAGCGACGAGCAGTTCCTGATAGACGGGGTTTCTGTCCGGTTCCGGACTCTGGGCCCGGACGGAAGTCGACACCCAGGGGAGGACCAGGATCCAGATGAGAATCGACCCGACTGATCTGCCCCACCTTCGCGGAACCGATGCCGAGGGGGTTGCTGTAGGTTCAGTAGACATTGGACTTTACGATGTTACGGTCTTTGGTAATCTCGGGGAGATTAAACTATGGCCTTGTCTAAACTACGGTTTACCCATAGGTTACGTGGTGTGAAGTAACCCACCTTTTACCCTCCGAAGATTTTCTGCGTCAATCCTCGCTTCCGGTCCTGTTTTAGTACCCGCTCGAGAGAAAGCCGCTGCAAGTCTCGGTAACGAGATAGCCCCAAGGGATCTATCCAAGACAGGAGTAGTATGAGTACCAAGTTTTCAGATCTACCGTTGAATCCGTCTATCCTAAAGGCTTTGTCCGACGAAGGCTACGATACGCCGACGCCGATCCAGGCCGATGCTATTCCCGCGGTGCTGGAAGGCTGCGACGTGCTGGGCACCGCCCAGACGGGCACGGGAAAGACGGCGGCTTTTTCCCTTCCAATGCTGCAGACGCTGGATACCCGTCGCCTTCAGGGGAACCGATTCATCCGCGGTCTGATCCTGACGCCCACACGAGAACTGGCCCTTCAGGTCCAGGACAGCTTCCGTGCCTACGGGCGCCACATCAAGCTGAGCACGGAATGTGTGATGGGTGGCGTGCCGATGGGCGCACAGATCAAGCGTCTTCGCAGAAGACCCGACATTCTCGTCGCCACACCGGGTCGACTGCTCGACCTGATGCAGCAGAAGATCGTCCGACTGGACAAGGTCGAAATGCTCGTGCTGGATGAAGCCGACAGAATGCTGGATATGGGGTTCGTTCAGGATGTTCGGAGGATCGTGGCAACGACCCCGAAGCAGCGTCAGACGTTGCTCTTCTCAGCGACGCTTTCGAGAGAGATCATCGACCTCGCGTCGAATATGCTCGACAGTCCGGTCCGCGTCGAGGTGACGCCCCCGGCGACCGTGGCCGGCGCGATCGACCAGAAGGTGATGTTCGTAGAACAGTCGGATAAGAGGGCCTTGCTGACGGATGTGTTGAGGACGATGGACTTCAACCGGGCCCTTGTCTTTACACGGACGAAACACAAAGCAAATCGCTTGTCCGCCCAATTGTCTCGGAGGGGCATCAAGGCCGACGCCATTCACGGCAACAAGACCCAGGGTGCGCGGCAGAGAGCGCTCAACTCGTTTCACGAAGGACGCACGAAGGTTCTCGTGGCAACCGACATCGTGGCCAGGGGAATCGACGTCGACGGGATTACGCACGTGATCAACTACGAGTTGCCGAACGAGCCTGAGAGTTACGTGCACCGCATCGGACGGACCGCGAGGGCAGGGGCGTCGGGCGTGGCCCTGTCGTTCTGCGCTCACGACGAGATCGATCTTCTGAGGGAGATCGAGAAGCTGACGAAGGAACCCTTGGCGCAGCTGGACGATCACGACTTTCACTGCGAGGCGATCGCGTCGATGCAGTCCGGGGCGAAGCAGTCGGGACCGAAAGTCAGGTCACAGTCGAAACAAGGGACGAAGACGAAGGGCGGAAAACGAAACGGCTCGGCAAGAAAGACCCGGAGCCGGCACCAGGCTCGCCCGGAGCAGGAGGCTTCAGCATCGAAGCCGAAGTATGGCCGAGGACGTAGAGTGAGCCGTTAGCCCCGCCCGCACAGTCTGAGCTCAGGCCCGTCGGAGAGATCCGGCGGGCCTTTTTCTGTCCAAGGCGGAAAGGTCTTATCCGACGGAGGAGAGGAGTCGGTTCAGCCCATCGGCGAAGGACTGGACGTCTTTGGGGCCGAAGCTCTCGGGTCCGCCAGTGACGAGCCCCGTGTCGCGAAGGTCTGCCATCAGGTCGCGCGTGGCGAGACGTTCCTTGATGTTGTCTTCGGTGTAAAGCGTGCCGTGGGGATCGAGGGCCGTCGCGCCGGACTCGACGACCCGGTCGGCGAGAGGAACATCGGCGGTGATGACGAGATCGCCTTCGGTCGCCAATTCGGCGATCCGGTCGTCGGCCTGATCGGGACCTTCGGCGGCCACGATACAGGTGAGAAGATCCGAATCAGGGAGTCGGATATAGCGGTTGGCGACAAACGTGACCGGAATGGTCAGACGTTTGGACGCACGTAGAAGGATGTCCCTCAAAGATCGGGGAAAGGCATCCGCATCGACATAGATCGTCATCTGACGATACGGAAATCAGAAGGTGGTTTCAGCATCGAGCGGGTAGATTGGACGCGGGAGATGTTTCCAGTCGAATCCTGCGATGTCGCTCATCGTTGCGCCGGACGTGTCGGCGCGGATGACTTCACGGGTCCAGGCGTCATAGTACTGCCAGTTACTGGCGGTTTTGAGGACGGCGATTTTCGCACCGGCGATGTCGATCCCGAAGTGCTCGTAAACCACGGGGTGGTTACCGCCGATGCCCCGTTCCTCGCTGACGACGATTCTGACGGGTCCCGCTTCGAGCAGGACCGCGCGCCCCATATCGAACGATCCGTGACTGGTGACCTCCATATCGATTCGGCCGCCGCCGATGGCCTGAACCGTGGCCGTGACGTCGACGGGGCGGCAGAACACGGTGTCGAGCTTGCCGCCTAGGGAGACGTCAACCGTCGCTCCGATGCCCGCCTCGATCGACTTCGCGACAGCAGCGGCATCGACCATCGGCACGAGCGCGACGGACTGGATGTTCTGACGCAAAAGTTCGCCGAGCAGGTGCGTGCTGTCCCCGCTGGCTCCGCCGAATACACTGTCGCCGGTGTCGGACAGGATGACGAGTCCTTCGGGGGCAGCCTCAGCGCGGTGGACGGCCTCATCGATCGGGATCGATTCCTGGAGGAGAAAGTCGTCTCGCAGGTCCCAGGCCGCGCGGGCCAGTTCGTCAACGCACTGCCGTGCGAGCTCGGGGTCGTTGTCGGTGACGACGGCCGTCGCCCATCCCCCTTCCGGAACGTCGAGCCAGGGCTGCATCGGAAAGTTTGAGGCGGATACGACACCGTCGCGGGACTCGATCTCTCGTGCAAGATCGAACCACTGCTTCATCGGGCCTTTTGAGGTGAGGAACTGCTCCTGGTGGGTGATGAGGGGAATCTTCCGATGGGCCAGAGTGGGCGTGATTCGGCCGTTGGCAATGTCGACGAGGATCTGTCCGGCCAATCGGCCGGTGTCGGGTTGGTCATGAGGCTGGGTACGATGGCCGACGAGCGCATTGCAGTTACGGACCATTCGATCCGTGAGGTTGGCGTGATGGTCCAGCGAAATGACGATGGGGACCTCTGGGCCCAGAACAGAGCGCGCTGCCTCGAGAAGATGACCCTCGGTGTCTGGTTCGTTCTGCGCTTCGCCGGCGCCGTGGAGCGCGAAGTAGAGTATCTCGATTTCGCCCACTGATCTGAGGCCCTCGACGACCTTGTGATGGAAGAACTCGAGGGTCTCGGGGGTGAGGGGGCCGTTCGCCCCCGCCCAACCGTGGATGATGGGCAGGGGTTCCCAGTCGATGGCTGCATCCACGGTTTCGAGAAAGCCGCCTACAGAAGCAACGCCGCGGCAGTTTTCGAGAATGTCCTTTCCTTCGTGGAGACCGTACTGACGAAAGGTGTCTAGCGTGGTCAGCTCAGGGCTGAAACTGCTGGTTTCCTGGCCATAGGAGGCGATCGCGATTCTAATCGGCATATCGTATTCCGAATCTCTGAGTGGTGACGGGTCGATCTATTGTTTGCGGGCGGTGGATGGCCCACATTATGGGTAGCCATCAAACGCAATCGTCTGAATGATGTTCACATCGGGAGCGCAACTATGGTCCGTCTGGAAAACCCCCGTCCTCTGACGCCGGAAGAGCTGGAGGCGTATGGCAGGGACGGATTCGCCATCGTGGAAAATCTGCTGACGCCCGCGGAAGTGACCGCACTTCAGGACCGCGTTCGTGAATATACACACGGGGATCGTTCAACGGAAAAACTGTGGATTCAGACAGAACCACGCGTGACCCGGGGGGAAATGAAGGTGGACCATCCCGGAGACGGGATTCGGAAGATCGGTGGTCTGGTGGAAGGGGACGATCTCTACAACGATCTGGGAAAACACCCGAATATCGTGGGGGTCATTCAGCAGATTCTGGGTTCGGACATCAAGATGTTCCGGAACGCGATGCTGCTCAAGCCACCGGAAGTCGGATCTCAGAAAGGGATGCATCAGGATTCACCCTACTGGTCGATCGCCCCGATGGATCTCTGCTCTTGCTGGTATGCGGTGGATACGGCTATGGAGGAGAACGGTTGTATGGGCGTCCTGCCTGGAGGGCACAAGAGAGGACCGCTTCCGCACGTTCGGGTGACCGACGACTTCGTGGTCGACGAGAATGCATACAGTTTCGACGAGATGATCCTGGCACCGATTCCGGCGGGGGGAGGACTGTTCTTCCACTCGTTGCTACCCCACTATACCGCGCCGAACCAGTCTGACCGATGGCGGCGAGCCATCGCCCTGTCGTATATGTCGGCCAGGTCGACGTACACGGGGGGAGGAGAAGGGCCGGAGTACTACCCGATCAGTGGGAAGAGTTTCGAGGGGTGTGTGCGGTAGTGCGGTGGACGGTGAGCGGTGTCGCTGGCTTCGCCCGACGGATTCTGTAAAGAGGGAGCCACTCCTGCTCTCCCCGTCTCCGCACCAGCCTTACGTGCCTCCTGATACATCGACAATGGCCCCCGTCGTGTAGGAGGCCTCTTCCGACAACAACCACAGAATCGCGCTCGCGACTTCGTCCGGTTGGCCGCCACGTTTCATCGGGACGGTTCGGGCCATTCGATCCACGCGGTCGGGTTCGCCGAAGGTGGCGTGGATGTCGGTGTAGATGAAACCCGGGCGTACGGCGTTGACGCGGATGCCGTCTTCCGCGACTTCCTTCGCCAAACCGATGGTCATCGTGTCGATGGCGCCTTTGGTGGCGGCGTAGTCGACGTAGGTGTCGGGCGATCCGAAGGTGGAGGCACCCGACGAGACGTTGACGATCGAGCCACCGCGCCCGCCGTGCCTCGTCGACATCCGCCGAACAGCTTCCCTCGCGCACAGAAAACTGCCTTTCACGTTTACCGAAAAGACTTCGTCGATCCGGTCACCCGTCAGATTCTCGACGCGAATGCGAGGACCGAGGATGGCCGCGTTGTTGACGAGCGCGGTTGGTGGACCCAACTCATCGGCGGTGGCTTCAAACATCCCCAGGACGTCGGTTTCCTTCGATACGTCAGCCTGGACCGCGAGCGCGCGCCCTCCTGTCTGGGTGATTTCTCCGACGACCTCGTTCGCCGCCCCGGCGTCCTCGCGATAGTTGACGCAGACACCGTATCCCCGATCGGCGGCGAGTTTCGAGGTCGCTGCGCCGATGCCCCTGCTTCCGCCTGTTACGATGATGACTTTCAAGTCGAGTCCTGTCCTCGGTCGGGTTGTGGTGCCTTCGGTGACCCGCCCGGATGTGAAGGCAGGATCTTCTGGACGCGTCCGACGGCCATCGTGGTGAGCCGGACCTTGATGCCACGGCTGTGACGGGGCGATCGGGTCAGGATATCTTTGACGAAGCCTTCGGTTGTCTTTCCGGTACGCTGATCTTTCTTGAGGACGATGAGGACGTGGGCGCCCGGCTGAATGTCCTCTCGGCGAGTGCCGTCCCTTGAGAGACTCACGTTTCCACTTCCACCGTGACGGGGCCCATCAGGCCTGACGGGAGTTGTATTCCTTCGTAGGCGTTGGCCATCGAGTTGGTGACCCTGATCTCAAGCTGATGCCGGCCGGCAGTGAGCGTTCCCAGGTCTAGGCGATACGGCGCCCACATCCGTGTTCCCGCCGACTTCCCGTCGACGCGCACGTCGGCAATGTCACCCACGCGACCGAGGTCGAGCTCTACCCGGCCGTCCTTCTCTACGTGCAGGTCGGTTTCGTAGGTCATCATTCCCGAGAACAATTCCCATCCTTCCTTCCGGGACCAGTCACCGAGACGGTCGAATACCCGAAGTCCATCCAACGATTTTACAACCCAGCCTGAATCGACCGGTGTGCAAGATCTCGATGTGCGGACCGGATCCGGGTCCGGAGAGAACGTGCCGGACGGGTCGACCGCGATCACCCGGGTTTCCCGACGTTCGAGGTTGAGGTCGATGGCGAGGCCGTCCGAGGTGGAGGTGCCCCAGACCGGAAGTCGTGCGGCGTTGAGTGGATCCCAGACGTGGACGCTTCCCTGCAGAGACAGCTGGAGTTCGCCCTGGATCGGTCGTTCGCCTTCGTTGACGAGAAGATAGAAGTCGAGACCGCTCTTGCGGTAGCGCATAAATCGCAGGGCGGGATCGGCGGGGCTGAGCCGGACATCGGGCGCCACGGCTCGGTCGATTTCTTCAGGCAAGGCAGACTCGGACGGGAACTGAATAACCGTTCCGCCCGTGGCGGCGAACGCATCGAGGCGGCTTCGTGCGTTTTCGGTCATCTCGGGCAGGTCGTCCACGACGACGACCCGGTACTGCTGTGGGCCGACACACAGACGCCCATCTTTCACGAATGAGCCGGCGACGGCAACGTCATCCAGATAGAGGAAATCGATCTGCCGCTCGTAGAGCTGTTTCGCCGCCTTCCACGGCAGGTCGTTGCCGTCGCCCAGGATGGCGACATCGCAGATGTGTTCTCCGTCGGTGAGGAGCCAGGAAATGCGGCGAGTGTAGTGAGCGATGGCGGGGAAGTAGGGCCACCACACGTTGTGAAGGGCAAGGTCGGGCTCACTCTCCCACGCGCGTCGTTCACGAATGGAGTAGAACACGGCGTGTGGGTTGACGAGGTTGTTGCCGCGGACGAGATGCCAATCGAACAGCCACTTGACTTCGTCGAGGGTGAGCCGCCAACCGTAGGCTCCGCAGACTTCGGTCAGAATCCGGCGTCGGTTGCTCAGACGAGCGCCGCTGGTGGCGGCCTTGGCTGCGACGCTGTGGGCGCCTTCCATCGCGGTTGGGCGGTCGGGCTCGACGTAGCGCCAGACCATATCCTGTCCGGGCATCTGGAACAGACGGAGCGACGAGAGATCGTTGCTCTCCGCGGGATGCCCAGTCAGCTCGATGCCGTGTCTCTCGCACCACTCAGACTGGGCCGCGTAGAAGACGTGGCTGAGGCGACTCTGGACCGTGTCGTTGAAACGCTGCCGAAAAGCCTCGGTTCTTTCGTCATAATCGAGCCAGAGCGCGGGTAGCCAGGCCCCTGGATCTTCATCCCATCTCTCGGCCAGCTCGTTGTCGAGTCCCGTCGTCCAGGGTTTCATCGTGGTCCGAGCCCCGTTGTCGCGGCCCTGTCGCTTCGGCCCTTTACCCAGGACGCTGGGTTCGTCCGTGAACATCGCGATGACGGTGTTCCCGAAATACTCGCTCAGCTCCTCGAAGTATCGATCGTGAGTGAGCTGCAGGAAGCACGCAACGGCTTCCGGATCGAGGATGTTACCAGCTGGCGGCGCGGTTGCGTGTCCGTCTTCCTGGTCCTCGTAGACACCGCGAATAATCCCTCCGCTCGCGACGTCCCACACGCTCATTGCTTTCCAGACACCGTCGGCTACGTCGATTTTGAAGATGTTGTGGTCGTACGGTTGGAGTCGTTCGACCGAACGCGCTTCGATTCTGCCATTCGGGTCGACGCGCCCCAGGACGGTACAGACGTGGCGATCTTCCATCGCACGGCCGGTGTTCGGTCTCCAGAAGCCTGAGTGAGGACCTTCGATGTCGCGGGTCCACAGCAGGATACCGCGGGAGGCGAAGTCAGAGTTTTCGGCGACGACGGCACCGCACGCGGACCCCGAGGGATAAGACCCCTCGTCGTAGAGGATCACCTTCATCTCCAGCGAGGCGGCTTCCTCGACGACCCTTCGCATCAGCCGGAAAAACTCGTCGGTCAGGTAGCCGACCCGGTGCGACAGTCCAACCCTCGCGTGGGGCATCACCCCTCCGAACCCCGCCTCGTGGAAGGCGTGCAGCTGTCGAATCAGCTCGTCTTCCTCAAGGTCGTCGTTCCAGAACCAGAACGGAATCAGGCCTAACTCCCGAGGGGGATCGAGGAAGCTTTCGAACGCGTGATCGAGGCTCACGGGGCGATCCTCAGGAGGAATCGGGCGATGGTCGACATCCTCGTGGTCGATCATTCCCATTCCAGGTGAATGGCGGTCACACGAGGGGTGCAGCCGCTGTTGCGTGCACCCAGGACCAACCGATACTGAAGCCATTCGCCTTCGGTCTCAAGGTTACCGGGGCCTTGGCCGTCGAACCACGAATCGGGACCGTCCGGCCCTTTCCACGTTGCCTCGTCGAGAGCAGGCTCACTGGCCGCGGACCGGATCTGAGCCTTCAGCCAGGTCTTGGGCTGCAGCGCTGCATCCCAGGTGACGTCGGTTGCGCGTGTGATCCCTGGGAGGTGCCTCGTAGCCGACGTGTAGACCTCTTCGTCCCTGCGATCCAGCACATCGCCGGGATCGACGCAGAACATCCCGTGGGGACCGGCTGATGGAAGGTGGGTGGTGTTGCGGTCCGAGAATCCGTTGGGGCCGTTCCAGTAGACGGCCGACCACCCGACGTGATCTCCTTCGATCTTATGGTTTCCGACGACAAGGTCGGTCCAGCCATTCTCATTCAGATCGGCAGCGAGACTGCCGGCAGGAGCGTGTGTGAACAAGCGCGTCCGGTTCGCGGCAGAGAACCCTTGCTCGTGGGTGTTCCAGTAGATCAGGGAATCGAGGTCGCGATTTTTGCTGTCCGAGTAGGAGGGGACGAAAAGGTCCAGGAGGCCGTCGTTGTTGAAGTCCCCGACCGCAACAGAGTCGATGCCGTTGCCAGGGAGCAACGTTCTCCGATCTTCGCGAAGGCCGTCGGCGCCGTTCCAGTAGATCGTGACGAAACAGTCGTGAGGTTCGCCGACAGAGGGTGGGGCACTGCCCAGAATCAGATCGGCGTAGCCGTTCCCTGTCAGGTCGGCGGCCCGGGCGCAGATCGCTTTCCATACGGAAAGATGCTGACATCGCTCGTAAGAGAACCCATCGGGACCGCCCCAGAGGATCAGGCTGCGGTCGGTCTTGCTTTCGGGAAGGACGAGATCCAGCCAGCCGTCGTTGTTCAGGTCGACAGCGTAGATGAAGAGCGCACAGCTGTATTCTTCGTCGAGGACGATGCGTTCGGGGGACGATGGGAACCCTTCGGGACCCCCGTGGAAGATGTGAATCTCGGGCTTGGACGCACAGCTGAACACGAGATCGAGGTAGCCGTCGCGATTGAAATCAGCGCAGCAGGCCCCGTGGGGCATCTCTGTGGCGAGGGTAACCGAGTGGGGCGTCTCGAACCCGCTGTGGTTCTTGTAAAGGAAGGAACCTGGGTCGTGGGAGGGGGTATTGTGGGCCGAATTAACCAGTAGCAGATCCGCACTGCCTTTGTCTTCGAAATCGCAGCAGAGCGCACAGACGGCTCCGAATCCCGGAAGATCCTGACGTCGGTCCTCTGAATAGCCCTCGGCGTTGCCTGGATAGATCGAAATGTCGACGGTCTCTGTTTTCTGCCGGCCTTGATGGTTGACGAAGACGACGTCGGTCGTCCCGGTCCCACTTGCGCCGGTGGCGAAAACGCGTCGGGCGTCGTGAGCGGTCAGCCCGACCGGCTCAGCGATTTCCGAAGCTCCCCGAAAGAGGAGAGAGTCCCGTGTGTTCCAGTCGGCGGTGTGGCACTGACAGATGAGGATGTCGTCACATCCGTCCCCGCTGAAATCGGCGAGCGCGACGTCGCAGGCTCGGTATGTGGACAGGGCCGTCCTGCGACTTTCATTGAAGCCCTCGGTTTCACCCCAGTAGACCCACGAGCGCTCCTCGTCGGGCTTCTCGGTAGGTTCACGGCAGGCGAAGACGATTTCAGGATGCCCGTTGCCGTTGATGTCACCGACGGCAGCGGCGAATGGAAGCTCACATTCGAACTCGAGGGCGTCCCCGAACGATCGATCGGCTCCAACGGGCACGAGCAACGCCCTGTCCGCGAGGGCGGCAAACACGAAGGTCCGATCGGCCAACTGAAGAACCTGCACGAGGGGCTTCGCATCCTGGACGTATTCGTTGGACGCTCGGTCGAGGTCGCTGACCGTGTCCTGGACTTGCTCGCCCGCAATCGGAAGGGGCGTGCACCTCGACAGGTCGAGTCCCTTGGGCGATCCCCAGTAGATGGAAATCTCTCCGTCTTCCGATCGCGCGAGAAGCTCGGCGACCCCATCGCTATCGAGATCTCCGGCGCCGATTTGGTCGCCGTCGATGTCCAGGTCGACAAAGCGCCGGGGTTCGAAACCCAGTTCGGACTGGTAGAACAATCGGACCTTGTTGCTTCCCGTCTTGAGATCTGTGTAGAGAAAGGCGAGATCCGAACGGCCGTCGCCGTTGAAGTCCCCCGCCGCGACGGACGTGCAGCGAGGCGCCGGAAGTCGCTGGATTCTTCGTTCGCCCCACCCTTCCGGTCCACCGTAGTAGACGGTCGCGTTGACGAAGGGGTCGACTCCGTTGTAACGGTTTCCCAAGACGAGGTCGTCGTACCCGTCGCCGTTCAGGTCGAGTAGGGCGGCCGATCGTGCGCCGTCGGCTGGGAGCTCCTGATGCACACAGTCGCCGAGCGGGTCACGGTAGACGCCGGCGGGCGGCATCTCGTAGTGCGCCTGGCTGTTGCAGATGACGATGTCTAGAAACCCGTTCTGGTCGAGGTCGAAGTGGTGGATTCGCTGGAGGACACCGGCCCTCGAGACATAGAGATTCTGGCCCCCGTTACCGAAATCGCCGGCGCGGAATGCATCGAAACCTTCTGTGGTCCAGGTGGGCATCGGAGAGAAACCTCAGTGGGCCGGCCTCTGCCACCAGTTGTCGGCAAGGCGTGTCGGAGTGTGCGGAGGACCTTCCTGGTTCGCCGGCCTGTTCATAGTCATTGTGGTGGGAGGGACCTGATGATTAACTTGTAGCCTTCGCGGGAGAATCAGACAGAGAAGTCCATCATCAACAGGAGCCGAGAATGCCGAACTATTCCCTCAATCACGTCCATCACGAGTCCTCCGACCCCCACGCCGCCGCCGAGTGGTACAAGACGCTTTTTGGCGCCGCGCTGGACGATCCCTACGAGCGTGGCGGGGCGACCTGGATCCGTGCCCACCTGGGCGATGTGACGATCACGATCACCGATCGTGAGTCCAGTGACGTCGAACTGTCTCGTCTCAAAGCCTATGACCACATCGCGCTTACGACCGACGACTTCGACGCAACGGTCGCCCACATCAAGGACTCGGGCATCGATATCTGGAGCGGTCCGACCGATGCGGGCGGTTTTCGGATTATGTTCGTCAATGGGCCGGACAACGCGAAGATCGAGATTATGGAACAGCAGTAGCCAAGCCCCTGAATGGTCTGGTGGAATGGCGGAGATGGGGTGCGGCCCTCTTCGCCATTTCCTTTTTTTTGTGACCAACGATGCGAGTGGACGGGGCTCAACTGAATGAACGTTCAAACAATTCCTTGATGGCGGCACGGCCGGCGTCTTCGAGGTTGCGTGTGCCCGTGCACGTAAAATGGGCGTGGCCGATAACAGGGGCCTCGGCGCAGCCTAACCAGTCGGAGCCCGACCAGCGGAACCAGTCCGACACGCTCTGATCGAAGACGTAGAGAGGTTTGTTGCAAAGCTTCGCGAATTCCGCGCCCCATCCGGTTCCGCCTCTGACGGTCTTGTCCTCCTGAATCAGACCCACGACGTAGATTTCCTGACCGTCGTTGATCTGATACCAGATGCTCTGGAGTACTTTTCGGAACAGAGGGCCTTCCGTGTAGCGACGATTCATCAGACGGGAGACGTACTCCAGGCTGACGTCGCCTTTCTTCAGTTCTTCCCGGTTCAGCACCCTTCGTCCTCTTTCCCGGACGATCTGGTGGCCCTCGAATGTGAAGTTCACTTCCTCCACGCCGAAATTTTCTGCACTTTCGCCGAAGCCGCCTTCGGCGCCGGACGCGCCGCCACTGAAGAGTATACAGTCTTCCGTGTTCATCTCCGGTTCCTTTCGTTCCTGCTTCGTTTCAGATCGATCGAAGACCAAAGTAGATCATCGACGGGCCGTCCGCGCAGAAACCCGTACGGGCTCAGAATTCGTAGTCGATCCACCAGGTCATCGTCTGACCAGCGGGGACGGTCCTTTCGAGGTAGGGTTCCCAGGAGAACGTGTTGGCGTTTCCCCAGATGGGGAAGAACCCCGGGACGTAGCTCGTGGTGGCGCCCACCAGTCCTATACCGGGATGCTTTTGTAGCACGACGAGTGGCTGGGTAGCGTCGTGGTCGAGCGCCTGAAAGTATCCGGATTCCCAGGGGCTCTGGCTGCGGCGGATAAAGCCGCTCTCCGAAAGCGCGTAGCCCTCGTTCTCAGGGAAGGAGACTGCGATGTTGAAGCGACAGAGCTCGTCGGTGTCGGGATGAGGGTAGAACGGATGAGGAAACCATCGTAGGGGAATGCGCTTTCCCGGGTTGCTGAGGGTGGTGGAAGACCGGATGGTCCGGCCGTGGAGCGACACCCGCCGCTTCAGCTCGAGTTCGAACGACTGGAAGGTTTGTGTGGTGGAGAAGAGAACGTGGTCCGATTCTGCAGAGACCGTCCATTCATCGAAGGCCAGGACTTCGTCCTTTTCCAGATTGCACCGTCCGACCCCGACGATGAGGGCCTCCGATCCGGGGGAATCCTGATCTCTCAAGGGCTGCTGGTTGAAACTGTCGGGGATGCCCTGGCCGTCGAATGTGTTGAAGTCTTCCGGATAGGTCGGGCCGGACAACAGGTCTCCGACCTTTCGGTCAGCGATCTGGAAGATGTATCCGCCGGTACAGTACCGCGTGCCGAATCGGTCGCGGTCGGATTCAGGGTCGAGCAAAGTGACGGTCAGTTGGTCGTTGGCCAGGTCGATCATTGCCGATCCTCGGGCTCGTAGAACTCCGCGTCGAGGTCTTCTATCCTGGCGGCGACATAAGCCTTGGCATCCGCGATAGCCTGGTTGTAGACGGGCGGGCCCAGCGCTCTGAGGAAGAACTCGAGGATGCGCTCGGCCTGGAACGCGCTGAGTTCTTCGTCGAATTCGGTGTGGTAGAGCTTCACGAGTTCGTCGAGGATACGCTGCCTAGGTTCGTCGGAGAGCTTGATGCGAGTTTGAGGGTGCATTCACGGAATCCTGAGCGTAGGGAAGCATTTCGTTTTCGGTAGAGATGAGGATCCTTCAACTCTCCAGCACGGGTGGAAGACGTTTCCAGGTTTCCGTGGCTGACTCGAACGCTTTGGCCAGTTGAAGCACACCAAAGTCATCGTGGTAGCGACCGACGATCTGGATCCCGACGGGCAATCCTTCCGGGGTGAACCCACAGGGAACCGAAATGGCCGGATGGCAGGTTACGGTGATGTAGTAACACGACTTCATCCAGTCGATGTAGGTCTCCATCTGGACACCTTCGATTTCTGTGATGTAAGGGGTCTCGACGTCGAACGGTGGGACCTGGTTGACGGGGCAGACGAGAAAGTCGTGATCCTCGAAGAACATGCGGAAACGATGGTAGAGCTCGGTGCGCTTCTGTTCGGCGGTGGCCAGTTCCGGGCCCGTCAGTTTCTGTCCGGCTTCGGCGTTCCAGATAACGGTGTCCTTGACCTTGTGGCGATGGTGTTCGAGATGGTCTCGTTGAGCGATTTCGAACCGCCAGGCTCGCATTGCCTTGAACGCTTTGTCGGCCCCTGAAAAATCGGGTTCGGCATCCCGGACGGTACATCCCAGATCCTCGAAAACCTGGCGCCCGGCATTGAGGACGTCCGTGACGCGCCGGTCGACGGGCAGACCGCCGAGATCGCGGCTCCAGGCGATGCGCGCACCCTTGAAGTCGCGTTCCAGGGGTTGAAGAAAACGATCACCAGGTTCCGTGATCGAAAGCGGGGACCGCGAATCGAAACCCGCGATGGCGCTGAGCATCAAGGCGGTGTCGTCGACGGTTCTGGCCATCGGCCCTTGGACGGAAAGGGGAAACCAGCCGATTCCGTTCGGATAGCCCGGCACGCGTCCGGGACTGACCCGGAAACCGACGATGTTGTTGAAGTTTCCGGGATTGCGGAGGGATCCCCCGAGGTCGCTCCCGTCGGCGATGGGCAACATCCGGCAGGCCAGAGCGGCCCCGGCACCCCCGCTGCTGCCACCGCACGTCTTGGTCGTGTCGTATGGATTGAGCGTCGCCCCGAAGACCTGATTGAAGGTCTGGGAACCGGCCCCGAATTCGGGAACGTTCGTCTTGCCGAGAGTGATTGCTCCGGCACCCTTGAGGCGTTCGACGATCAGGGCATCTTCGTCAGGAATATGCTCCGCGTAGATGGGCGAACCCTGTGTCGACGGGATGCCTTCAGTGTCGACGAGATCCTTGTGCGCGATCGGCAGGCCGTGCAGCACACCGAGTTCTTGCCCGCCGGCCTGCGCTTCGTCTGCGGCTTCCGCGGCGGCTCTTGCGCGTTCCGGGACGCTACTGACGATGGCGTTGATCTTCGGGTTGATCCGATCGATCTGGGTGAGGTGGGCGTCGAGCACCTCACGAGCGGAAACGTTTTTCGAACGAATACGGTGTGCGAGGTCGGTTGCAGTCAGGTAGCAAAGGTCGGTGCTCAAGAGTCGTGTCCGGTGTTTGGGGTTGAAGTCTGAATTAATCCGCGCCGGTCGGGTTCGTTCTTCTATTAAGGGATTGTGTGAATTAGACCGTGCGTCTCGAGTGAGATGACGGTCTTTTCGAATGCGTCCGTCGCCTTCTTGATGTCTCTCTCGTCGTGCGCTGAAGAGACCGCGCCGCCCGTGGAACTCATAATGTCCACGCCGTGAAACCTCAGGTTGCGCTGGTACTCGTCGATCAGATCCGCGGGCATTCCCTTGAGCCGTTTTGCATCACGAGTTTTAAGATCCGCGCGTGTCGAAGCCTTCGCGACTCGATCTTCGTCGGTCTCGAAATAGACGTGGAAGGTCGAGCTGATGCCGTAGACGTATCCGGCGATGCCACGGGTTTCCAGGACCGAATCGAACGAGGCACGCAGTTCTTCGGCAACGGAGTTCGCCTTTGCGATGGGCTCTCTCGTGGCGACCTGTTTGAGCAAGGCGATACCTGCTGCGGCCGTCAGCGGCGATGCGTTGAAGGTCCCGAGGTGGACGACTCTCTCGAACCGATCGTGGTGAGAGTCGCCGGTCTGGTCGAACAGGGCCATCACGTCCGCCCGGCCCACGACCGCTCCGCCCGGCATTCCACCGGTCAGGATCTTCGCGAAACAGGAAAGGTCGGGCAGGACGTTGAAGAGTTGCTGTGCTCCGCCCGGGCTGTAGCGAAAGCCGGTGACGACTTCGTCGAAAATGAGGAGAACATCCCGGCGCGTGGTGAGATCTCTAAGTTGACGTAGAAATTCAGGGTCGACGGGCACGCGACCCCAGGACGCACCGGACGGCTCCAGAATCACGGCTGCGATATCCGGGTCGCGGTCGAGGGCGGCTTTGACCGCTTCGATATCCCCGTCCGGAACGAGCGCGGTGTGATCTTGAACGCCGGCCGGGATGCCGAGAGATCCGTCCGCATCGAACGGAGGCTGGAATCCGTGAACGAGATCGTCGTGCCATCCGTGAAAGTGACCTTCGAAGCGAAGGATTTTCGAACGCGATGTAAAGGCCCGGGCCAGGCGGAGAGCAAGTAGTGTGGCCTCGGTGCCGGAATTGACAAACCGGACCCGCTCGGCTGACGGTACGAGTTCCTGCACACGCTCTGCCCATTCGATGTGAAGCGGATGGTCGTTTCCGAAGTGGGTGCCCTGGCCCGACACGGAAGCGATCGCGTCGAGGACCTCGGTCGGGGCGTGGCCGAGCAACAATGCACCGTTGCCGAGGAGAAAGTCGACGTACTCGTTGCCGTCGATGTCCCACTTACGTCCACGTTTGCCACGCTCGACATAGATGGGCATCGGGGCGAAGTGGCGAAGATCGTGTCCCGACTTTCCGCCAAGTGTCTTCTCGGCGCGTGCGAACAGGGCGGCCGACTTCGGTCGGGCGGCGCGGTAGGCTTCGTAGAGTTCGTGGTCGATGGGCATCTCAGGATCCCCTTACGTGGATCACGTTCTCCCCCCGTCGACGGCGATCGTCTGACCGGTGAGGAAGCTCGATTCATCCGACAGGAGAAAGCGAACAGCGGCGGCCATCTCGTCCGGGACGGCCATCCGGCCGAGGGGTGTGGCGTCGATGATGTTCGTAATCAGCTCAGGTGCGGCAATGCGGGCGAGTTCGGTGTCGGTCAGACCCGGGGCCACGCAGTTCACGCGGACGTGTGGCGCGAACGCATTCGCGCAGTGGCGGGTGAAGGCGATGAGGGCTGCCTTGGTGGTGGCGTAGTGAATCATATCCCCCTTGATGGCGATCCCGGCCAGGGAGGAGATGTTGACGATGCGGCCGAAGTTTCGTTCGAGCATCTCGTCCTTGACCGCCCACGTGGTGAGGAAGGGGCCGTCGACGTTAATCCGGAACATCTGCTGCCATTCTTCGTAGCCGAATTCATCGTGATTCTGAACCGCGCCGATCGCGGCATTGTTGACGAGAAGATCGATCGGCCCGAATCGATCGCGTACGGCCTCGATCATTCGATCGACCTCGGAGGCCTGTGACACGTCAGCCTGAACAGGGAATCCCTCCGCGCCCACGGAAGAAAGATGTTCGAGTGTCTCCTCCGCCGCTTTCGCGTTCTCTCGGTAGTTGATGGCTACGCGGGCCCCCTCCTCGGCAAGCATCTGGCAGATCGCACGTCCTATCCCCCGGCTGCCTCCCGTGACGAGCGCCGTACGGTTGGAGAAGTGGGCCATCAGTCGTTCCAGGGATCCGGATGCCACAGCGGTTGGATGTGAGCGGGAATGAGGGTCAGGTCAGACTCTCGGTGTGTCTTGCGACATCCCAGGATACGGTCGAGCTGGTATGCGCGAAGATGAATTCGGCGCGCGGCGTAGGAGCCGGTCACGTAGCGGCGAAGTCGATGAATCGGGTCGACGGCGTGCCAGACCCGGGGGATTCTGAAGATGACGCTTCCGGCCTCGACTTCAGCGGGCACGTACTCGCCAGCCTCGATTTCCTCCTGGGAAGGCGATTTTCGGCCGGGGTCGTCGTCCGATTCGAAGTGAAGGCGATGGGAGCCGGATGCGTAGAGGACGGCGCCCGACCCGGTGGAGATGCCATCCAGAAACACCTGTGTGGCGACCTCGCTGAAGGCAGGGACGACTTCGAATTCGAACATATCGGCGTGTTTGCCGACGCCGATATGTTCGGGCGTGTATCGGTTGGTCTTCACCTTCTCCAGAAAGGGGACGGGTTCTTCGAGGATACCGGTGACGACCGAGACGATACGGGGATGACTGAAGCAGTGGGCGATCCCAGGATATTCGAGGAGCAGTTCACCCCACAGGCTGTCACGGGTTCCTGGTTCTCCGGGACCCTTTCCCAGGTCGAGATAGGCGCGATCGAAGTCTGCGCGAGCCTCACGGACCTCCCGATCGGTCAGGACGTTCGGAAGGATACCGACACCGTGCTCTATCGCTTCGGAGATCGCGGTGGTGATTTCGGTGTCGAGGGTGTCTGTGGTCATCGCTCGGTCGGGGTCTGGACGTGAGCGACCAAGATCGGTAGCGAAGGCTTGCCGGGTCAAGCTCCTCTGGCGTCGAGCCAGGCTCTGCTGAAGTCGATGACGGATGGAAATCGGTCGGAGGGATCCTGCCTGCAGGCACGAGAAACGACGTTGTGGAGGGCGTCCGATCCTCTGAAGGCGGATCGCGAAAGGGTGGTGTTCTCGAGAAAGACTGCCGCGGTTTTCCCGAGTGTGTAGACGGACGTGCGATCGTCGAGGCGGGCTCCTTTTTCGAACTCTTCCGGCGCCACAAATCGTGAAGACTCCCACCACCGTCCACTGGTGTTGGTCAGGGGACCACGACTGTACATATCTAGATTGACGAGGTGGATCACCTGAGTCTGGAAGTCGTAGATGACGGCGCCGTCATAGAAGTCGACCATCACCCATCCAAGTCCGCTGAGCTGCGCGTGGACCTCGTAGATCAAGTCGAGCGCCCGAAGAATTTTCTCGGACGGCATCGACCGGAAACGATTGTAGGGCGAAGTGGGATCTGTTCGGGAGCTGTTGAGCAGCTGTCCTTCGACATACTCGTAGATGAGCATCGGGCCGTGGGTCGATTTGATCGTGTGGTGGAGGATCGGGAGACAGGGGTGATCGCAGCTTGTGCGAAGTTCGGCCGCATTCCTGAGCCACTTCACGCGCTGATCGAATTCACGCACCGGATCGTGGTGTTCGGGATCGCCCGCGGTTTTCACAAAAAAACAGGATCCGTCCACCTCGACGATATAGGAGACGTTGCCCGAGTCCTGTGTGCGCAAGTCGAACGTGCGGGTGATGCGGCCGACCGATTCCGGGAAGTGTCGTGGATCGACGTCGATGGTGGATGTCTCGAGGAAGGAAACGGACACGATGACCTCCTGTGGCTGTGGATGACGGTCTACTTGGACCGGAGGCCGGGGTGACAGGTTTCTTACGACGGCCAGGCGGCGTCGTTTCGGCGAAAAGGCTCTGCCGGAGGTCGCTTCTCAGGTTGCGGTCATCGATGCTGCGTGGGCCTCGACGGTGTGTCTGACTTCGCCCGCCGACAGGGGCTCGATCGGATCGCTGAGGTCAGCGGGTGGCTCTTCGAGGACGCACGTGTTGCCGGCGGCGACATAGGCGTAGATCATCGCCCAGCGGGACGTGTCGCTGAGGTTGGCGTTAGAGGCGTGGAGGATGTTTCCGTGGAAAAAGAGGGCGTCGCCCGGAGCGAGTTCGCAATGGACTTCCTCGAAGGCGTCGACCGCGAAAGCGACACGGGCTTCGTCCGCAATCAGCTGGGATCCCGATTGACGGTGTTCGAGACGCCCCAGATGGTTAGACCCCTTAAGCACCTTGAGACAACCGTTTTCCTTCGTTGCGGGATCGAGAGCAACCATCACACTGAGAAAGTCCGGGTAGAGAAACTCTCTGTAGTGATAGCCGTAGTCCTGGTGATACTGCCAGCCACCCGTGTTGGGGTTCTTCTGTGTGTTAAGATGGTAGAAGTGGCATACGCTGTCGTTCCACAGGTTGGCCGCGGGCTGTACGAGCCACTCGCTCTTGCCGACCGCACTGTAGGCATCTTCTGAAAATCCCCCGCGATAGACCAGTCGCGTGTCGATCCCTTCGTCGTCGTAGTTCTGGTTGTATTTGGAATCCGCCTCGAGCTCCGGATCGGAGTGGGCGATTTCGAGAAGCCGTTCGATGATGTCGCGGTCGATTGCGGATGGAACGATGAGATAGCCGTCGTGTTCGAACGACGCGATCTGTTCGGGTGTGAGATGTTCTGTCATCAGCCGGTCCTATCGTGCGGCCACGGACACGAGTTGATCGAGGCTCCGTGGTGCAGTTCGGGTCTTGATCGCCCACGGAAACATCCGCCGGTTCGCTGCACCCAGGCCGCTGATTTCGCCTCGGCGACCCCGCCACTGGCGAGCCAGGTCGGGGATGCCCCCGCCGCGAAGGATGAGCGGGAAGTATGCGTGTCGGGCCCAGTGTGCGGGATTCTCCAGGTCGATGCCGCGGAGGTCGGTTACGATAGGGCCCGACTTCGTTGCCCCCTCGATGGCCGACCACCCGACGAGAGAAACGAGTCCGATGTCCCGCTCGGCCACGAGGATCACATCCTTGAGCGGAATCCCGAGGTTCCGCTCGATCAGCGCGGCGGTGGTCAGAATGTCGCCCGCCTGGTGCTGGTGTCGGGTCCGATTATAGCTTGTGGAGAGGTAGCCCTCTTCCACCTGTTCGCGGTATGCCTTGACGACGTCCGGCGCGGATTGTCCGAACAGGAGCGGCACGACGATCCCATACCCCTTGCCGATCGCTCGTTGGACGGCGGCGGGTGGGTTCGCGACGAATCGATTGCAGGCACCCTCGCTTCGCCACGCCCGCAGGATGAGGAGGGTCTTTCGCTTCCCGGGCAGCACGAATCGGCAGCTGATGCCGCTTTCCTCGCTGAACCGGCCGTAGGTGATCCGGTTGTCGGCCAGTGAACCTTCGGGCCAGGCGTAGGCCGGCGTCTGATTGCGGACGAGCAGGTCGTCGCGAGCGGGCATTGTGAGTCCAAGTGTGTCGGCGATGTTGTTCTCGCGGTCCGGACGAGCGTGAAGGTCCCGCCACGTCGCGATCAGGGCCTTTTGCGAGGTCACTGTGTTCGTAACGGGTGGCACGGGTGTGTCGTGGACGAGGAGCTGGTTTCGGGTCGGGATCGGCTTTCGAGATTCGGGGACCCGGCGATCGGCGAAGGAGGGATCGATCAGGTGACGAACCATCCACGCGAGGACGCGTTCACGGGAACGGCGATCGTAGTTGTGGCGCTCATCCTGGTAGAAGCCGTCGATTGAATCTTCCTGCCCGTAGAGTGCGTAGAGTTCCTTGAGGCTCTTCAGCTCCCGTTCCCTCATATGGTGAGTCCAGTCGCCGGTGCAACCGGTGAGAAAAAGTGGTCGGGGCGCAATCAGAGCGGCATAGTCGACGGTGCTGTAGTCGAGGTGGAGGAGAGGGGTGTTCTCGCAGACACAACCACCCTGGTAGTGGCCGGAGAGCATTACCGCCGGGGCTGCGACCTTGATGCGGTCGTCGAGGGCGGAGAGGAAGTAGGTCTGCGTTGCACCACCCGATTCGCCGGTGCAACCGACGCGTCGAGCGTCGATGTCTTTGCGGGTGAGCAGGTAGTCGAGCACTTTGATGCTGTTGTTGGTCTGAAGACCGAACATACTCAACCCGAGAAGATTGCAGATGTGCTTGTCCTTCCCGCTCAGGAGCGCGCGGTGCTCCAGCTGCATCACGTCGTTGGCCAGACCGATCATCGACCAGGCGAAGGCAGCGAACCCGTGAAAGGCGTGGTTCATCGCCCGATGGGGGACGGAACCGTGTCCGAGTGGCTCGGTCCTCGAATGCATCCCGTGGCCGTGGGGATGGAGGACGAGTGGGAGCTTCCCTTTCGGATTCTTCGGGCGGTAGAGGTTGCCCATCACATAGAGTCCGGGCAGCGTCTCGATTCGGATGTTCTCGACGACGATCCCTTCGTGTTCGAAGGTATCGATTACGCGTCCCTTCGCTCTGAAGGCGGACGTTCGATCGTTCATACCTGTCGAGAGCCATAAATGCTGGCGAATCGCCTGGCGTTTCCTCTTCCACTGGGCGAGCGTACCCCAATCGGGCATCGGGAATACGCTTTGGACGTTTCGAAAACGGTAGAGACGCGCGTCGATCGGAAGTGAGAGATCGGCGATACTCATTTCAAGCTCCTGGGAGGCGACCGGCGTCATCTAGGATCGGTCGGTCGAGACGGGTGTGGTAGGGTGGCTCGAGGATGGCCTGCTGTTCGGGGGTCAGGTCATCGAGCATGCCGTCGGGCCACGGAAGATAGCTTTTGGCGTAGGCGAGGCAGTTGGGTGAATAGCGGAAGAGGAGCGATCGTCGCTGGTGCTTCGCCTTCCAGGGAAGCGTCCCGTGTGTCGTTGCCTCGGTGAAGATGACGACATCTCCCGCCCTGGCGGTGATCTGCTTGATGAATTCCTGATGTTGCTCGTATTTCTTCATCTCGGGCGGGCAGGGATAGTTGCCCTTGTGGCTGCCGGGAATCAGGCAGAATCCTCCGTCCCCTTCGTTCGTGTCGGCGAACTGCCAGGAGACGACGGTCAAACCGTTGTGCATTCGGCCGTTCTTGAACAGGTAGTATTGGTGAGGGTCGAATCCCGGTCCTGACGAGCCGTGAAAGGTGTGACCCTCGGCTCCCTCACGCATCGTGATAAGACCCGCGTTGTGATCCATCCGGAATCCGGGGCCGAGGATCTCGTGCAGGTAAGGGACGATGCGGGGGTGAGCGATCATCGCCCGGAAGGGGTCGCGCCACGGTCTCTCCCACGCCAACAACCCCCCCAGATCGCCACGACCCGTGACGCCCTTGAGGGTCGTCGAGTCTCTCGACAGCGAAAGGTCGCGCTCTCTAATCTGATCGGCGTGGTGATCGATGGCCTCGTTGGCTTTCGCGACTTCCTCTTCGGACAGAACATCGCGCACAACGATATAGCCGTTGATGTCGAACAGGTATTTTTCGACTTCGGTCATAGCTCTCTCATCGTGGGATTCGGGTTCGTTGCAGGATAACCCGCTGGGAGGTACAAAGAAACAGAAATGAACTGGAGCGGATGAATCGAGAAGTTTCACCGGGGAGTCGGTCTCCAGGATGGCCTCCTCGAAGAAAATTTCCGATCTTTGCGCACCCCTTGTCTACGGAGAAGAAATGAGTCTGTCACCAGCAGAAGTGAAGCAGTTCCACGAACTCGGCTATGTCGTCAAGGAGGGCGTTTACTCGCACGGGGACCTGGAACCGTTGCGGGTGGGACTGACGGCCGCCATTCAGGAATCCTGTGATGAATTGATGGCCGCCGGGAAGCTGGATCGCGATTTTGCGGAGGCCTCGTTCGCGAAGCGGTTGACAAAGCTCCACCGGCACGGTCCCGACGCCGCGCACGAGGTTCTGATGGCCATCTGGTCGGGACGGTTCCACGGTGCGGGGATGCTGCACGCCCTGAGGCATCCTCTGCTGATCGACTGTGTCGAGGACATCATCGGTCCGGAGATCGTGGCGACGTCCATCTACCGCGTACGACCGAAAGTTCCAGGCTATCCGCGTGGAGAAGTTCCGTGGCACCAGGACGCGGGGTATTCACTGACGCACTGCTACGAGCATATGATGGTGACCTGCTGGGTCCCGCTGGTCGACGCAACGGTCGATAACGGGTGTCTGTGGGTCATCCCGAAGGTCCAGGACGACGGAATCATTCAGCACTACACCGGCGGACACTCGGGGTTCCTCGAAATCGCGCCGGAAGATGTGCCGGAGGGTGCGATTCCTGTCGAGATGTCAGCCGGGTCGGTCCTGTTTATGACCGCAATGACGCCTCACGCCTCGTTCGTGAACAAGACTGACGTGACGAGGTGGAGCATCGATCTGCGGTATCAGGATCCAAGCGTCCCGAGCAACCTTGGAGAGGTGCCAGAGGACTATACCCCCGAACGCGACCCGGTGACGATGGCGTGTTTTCCCGGGGAAGCCTATTTCGTGATCCGCGATCCGAAACGTCCTGAAAGCGAGCTGACGGATGCGGATGAGTTTGCAACGCTCAGACAGCTTTGGGATCGTGCGACGATTCAGAATCGAGGGCCGGGGAGGGGATGGACGCCGTTGGAGGAGCGAGGGGACAGTATCCATTGACCAGTAACCAATGACCAATGACAAAAGGGATCGGTGACTCGTTGGGGCGCGACGGAGATGAAGAGGCCGGATCCTCCGGTTGTCATAGGGGGG
The DNA here is from genome assembly GCA_002433075.1 of Latescibacteria bacterium UBA6620. Lineage (GTDB taxonomy): Bacteria > Latescibacterota > UBA2968 > UBA2968 > UBA2968 > UBA6620. Next base: position 27,842 of record DJHM01000061.1, on the reverse strand, counting down.
AGATCAAGGGTAGGAGTAGCTCTTCGACGGAGTTTATCCCGAGCGAAGGCGAGGGGCTCAGGGCAGGCTTTCCAGCTGCGACGTGACATTCAAGGGTGCACAGACGGAGAAAGGCCTCGCAACTCGCGAGGCCTTTTCTATGTACAGTCCGCAGAAGGCACAAGCCGTTAGAACGCAAGCTCGTCGATCGATGTAGGGGGTTTTGCCGGGGCGAGTCGGAGGATGGTTCCGGGTTCGTTCAGGACGACGTAGACGGCGCCGTCAGGGCCGGTTTGAACGTCCCGCACCCGACCCGTGTTCTTCAGGATCGTTTCGAAGTGGAGGACGCGATCCTCGTGGATGGTGAGGAGTTGGACTTCTTCGTATTTGAGGGCGCCGACGAGCAGATGGTTCTTCCACTGAGTGAACAGATCGCCCTTCACGAAATCCAGACCGCAGACGGCGATCGACGGTTTCCAGATCCAGTTGGGCTGCTCCATTCCGGGTAGAGTCTCGAGGTCGGTGATGATCTCCCCGTTGTAGTGGATACCGTAGCTGATTTCCGGCCAACCGTAGTTCAAGCCGGGGGTGACGAGATTCAGCTCGTCTCCACCCATCGGGCCGTGTTCGGTGATCCAGAGCCGGCCCGTTTCCGGATGGATGGCCAGTCCCTGCGGGTTGCGGTGGCCGTAGGAATAGATGCTCGGGAGCGCGCCCTCCACGTCGAGGAAGGGGTTGTCGTCTGGGATGCTGCCATCCCGATGGATCCGATGGATCTTTCCGTTGGGACGGGTGAGATCCTGCGCGTGGGGTCTTCGACCTCGATCTCCGATTGAAAAGTAAAGGTCGCCCTTTGGATCGAACACGATGCGACAACCGTAGTGGTGCCGCGTGGTCAGGTAGGTTTCGTGGGGCGCCTCGAAGAGGACCTGTTCGTCCACCCAGGCGTGGTCCCTCAGCTTACCGCGGACAATCCGCGTCATGGCTCCGGGCCTGTCCTCGTCTGGGGCTGTCTCGGAAAGACCGTGACTGTAGGCGAGATAGATCCACCCTTCGTCGTGGTGGTTCGGATCGATGGCCACGTCGAGCAGGCCACCCTGGCTTCTAACCACCACTTCCGGGACCCCGGCGATCGGCTCGGCGAGGAGATTTCCATCTTCTACGACCCGAAGATGCCCACCCCGCTCCGTGATCAGAACGGTATCATCGTCTAAGAAATCGATGCTCCACGGGATTTCCAGACCCTCCGCGATGATGCTGACTTCGATGTTCTGGTAGTCCTGGGATTGAAGCCTCGGGGGAATCGGCCGTGGCTCGATGCCGGCCTGTTGCTCGCGCGCTCTCAGGAACGAAACGATCGATTCGATCTGGTGCTCCGTCAGTACACCGCCGAAAGCGGGCATCCCGAGGTGGGTGATTCCGTTCCTGATGTTGCGTTTGATGTAGCCGTCGCGTGCCCCAAATTGCCAGATGCCATTGACGAGGCTCTGCGCCTTTCCGCCTTGAAGACGAACCCCGTGACACTGAGCACAGACCTGGCCGTAGAGCGCCTGGCCCACTTCGGGATCGGGATCCTGAGCGTGCACGGGCAGAGCAACGAGTGAAACGACGAGCAGCAGGGGACGAAACATAGAGGTCGAGCCTTTCAAGAAACGAGGGTCAGAGGGCCCCGGCATTCGGGCCAATCGCGGCGAAGCGCATCGAATGGTAGTGAGAGTTGAGGAGCGTGGTATCGCCTGTTTCGTGCATCCGGCGCCAGATGGCGGTCATCATTTCGCGGACCCGATCGGCGTGTTCGGGACGGGAAGCAAGGTTCGCTAGCTCCCAGGGATCGTCGGCGAGGTTGTAGAGTTCGTCGAAGTCGAATCCGTTGAAAACGAACTTCCATTCGTCCTGCCAGAGGACACGCTGGGTCAGGCGGAAGCGGCTTCCGTGATACTCCGCATAGCCCTCGCGATGATTGAGCGCTGCCTCGGAGGGATTCTGCAGCAGGTCGACGAAGGATCGAGAATCGAGCGCGTCGAATGGATCGAGACCGGCGAGTTCCAGAAGCGTTGGGCAGAGTTCGTGGAACCCGACGTGCGCGTCCGTCACGGCGCCCTGTTTAATGCCCGGACCGGCCGCGACGAGAGGAACGGCGTAGATCTCCTGGAAAGCGCCGAAGTTGTGGGCTTCCAACCCGTGGCCGCCGACGTAACGACCGTGATCGGACGTGAAGATGACGACGGTGTTGTCGAGTTGCCCGGTCGTCTCCAACGTGCCGAGGATCCTCGCCAGCTGGCCGTCGAGTTCGGTGATGCGTCCGTAATAACAGGCCAGCGTTTCCCGCCACTGCGCGTCCGTGAAGTCCTTCCAGATCTGCTGATCCCGTCGATAGATTCCGGGACGGTCGTCCATCGGGTCGTTCAGGTTTTCCGGCAGGGCGAGGTTGTCTACGTCGTATCGTTCATAGGCCTCTCGACCGACAATGAGGGCCTCATTCGGTTCGTAGTGACTGGCGACGCAGCACCACGGCTGATCTGTGGGAGCCTGCTCCAGCCACTCACACGCGAGCGTTGCGGGCTGTCCGATCTGCCGGTCCTCGGGAGGCACGTCGGTCACGGCGTATTTCAACGTGTCGTTGTAGCCTTCCGGGCCCTGATACTGGTAGACGGTCGAAGGGTCGAGCGAGTCGTCGACGTCGTGGCCCTTCTGGGACGTGTTGGCGTGTGAGACCCGGCCACGCGCTTCGAAGGTATCCCATCCGAAACGGTCGAGCTCGCCGGTGCGCTCGATGTGCCATTTTCCGAAATAGGCCGTCGCGTAGCCGGCTTCGCGGAGTCGCTGGGCCCAGTGGGGGTGCTGCTCGCGGAGTACGCATTGGTCTTCGTCCACGCCGTGTTCGACTTCGAGGACACCGTGGTTGTGCGGAAGGAGGCCCGTCATCAGGCTGGCACGGGCAGGGGAGCACGTCGGGAGCGGAGTGTAGGCGCCTGTGATGTGGACACCTCGCTCGATCAAGGCATCGATCGTGGGGGTGATGCAGTCGCTTCCGGGCAAGAGAGTTCGCGCCTGCTGACCGTCTGTGATGAAGAGGAGGATGTTGGGAGGTCTGTCGTTGCTCATTGTCGCGCCTGCCGAAGAGATTCGTTAAGTGGGGAGTCGGAAGCACTGGCGCAAATGAGCGGCACCCAGTTGCCAGCACTCGAGGTAGTCGCAGGCGTTCCCGCGATCCTCGAAGACGATCGAGATGACTCCGTCGTAGCCGGCGTGCAGGATGATGTCGGCGATTCGGTGGTAGTCGAGCCACTCCTCTACACCTGTCTGGATTCGATAGATCTTCGTCCGCACGTAAGTCGCGTGCGAGACGGTTTGCTGCATAAAGCCGTAGTAGTCGACACCCGGAATCGTGTGTCCTTCCCGGTTGGTTCCCGGAGACCCGTGCCACTGACCCGTGTCGAGGATGTGGGTGACATACTCGTGATCGACGTCGGCGAGCCAGCGCAGGATGTCGTCTCCCGTCGGGGGAATTGCGGGCGGGTGATTGTGCAGACCGACCTTCACACCCTTCGTTGCTCCATAGTCGCACAACCGGCGGACCGAATCGATCTGGGCTTTCCAGAGCCGGTCTCTGTCTTCCGTCTCTTCTGGGATTCCACCCGCAAACATTCGAATCAGGGGTGCGCCGACGATGGCGGATGCGTCGATCGCCGCTTTCGCCTCCTCGATCCGTCGATAGGTCTCCTCGTCCGAAAGGGGAATCCCGATATAACGACCGGTCCCATCCTGAGAGGCCCCGACGAACCCTCCGCCGACGCCGAAGAAACCGATCGGCAGGTCGCAGTCATCACATTTTCGGCGGATTGATTCGAGGTAGGCCGGCTCGTGGGAGGCTGGACCCCGATCGAACTGGAAGTCGATCGCGTCGAACCCGAGATCGTTCACCTGGTCGATCAGTGGCTCGAGGGATAACCAGCGATCCGGATCGGCGGGATCGCGCATCATCGCATTGCAGGCGAGCTGAATCATCAGTCTCGGTTCTCGTGAAGCGGGTCAGGGGAGGGCGCGGGCGAGATCTTGGTAGAAGGTCCTGGCCTGACGCCGGAAGGTGCGGGGCGCTCGTCCGCCCAGGAGGTCGAGTTCTGCCGGTTCCCACCAGCCGAGGAAATTGAGGTGGTCCCAGTCACGAATGCCCCTGAAGTACGCGTCCTTCCACTTTGCGGAATCGACCGCCACGAGGCCGTCATTGATTCCTTCCATCTTTCGAATCACGCGATAGGATGGCAGCAGCGGCCAGAATACATCGTCCATATCCTGGACGCCCGCGTACGTCTGGTAGAGGATGCGATTCGAGTTTCTGTTCTCGTAGTTTTCGAGAAGCCGATTCCGTTTTCGGCAGGCAGTGGTGGTGAGGTCTTCCAATCCCAAGAAATCGATCCCGAGCAGTCCCAGAACGGCTGTCACGGTGCCAGCAAGTCCGTTCTGTACTGCCCAATCAGCGAACGTCGTACCGTGGTGGGGTGTGCCGAGCGTAGTCAACGAAGCCACCTTCGGCCCCAGCTGGAGTTTGGCGATGGCGTAACGCGCGTCCAGCCCCCCCCGCGCTGTGGGCGATGATGTTGACCTTCCGGACGTTCTCGGCCCGCACGTAGGCCTGCACCTGATCGCGCAGATTCTGAGCACGCACCGCAATGGGCCCCGCCCAGTCGACGTTCGTTCGATGCGTTTTCCGCCCGGTGGCCTCGATCCATTTTGGGATTCCGTCCCAGTAACCCTTGCCGATGGGGGCGTCGAACCGGGCGAATCCGTGCGCAAGAATGACGGGATAGGACATCGGAAGCTCCTCGGGAGAGGACGAGCTAAGGACCTGCGGCCTACGTAGACTTCAGATACGAGTCTTTGACGGCGATGAGACCGTTGTCGAAGGTGAACATATCGCACCCACGCGCGTTGATTTTCGATCCATCCTCCACGTCGGTTCCGGTCATCACCCACTCGGACAGGCCGCGGGATCCGCTTACGTAGTGAACGTCGTTCGCCCAGCGGGCATCGGGATAGGAGGCGAAGATGTCGGCGAAGACTTCTCGCACAGCCTCCTAGCCTTCGATTCGGGCGTCGCCGGATGGGATGAAGACGGTGTCTTCCGTCATCGCGCTCATGATGGCGTCGATGTCGTGCCGATTGAAGGCTTCGGCGTAGGCTTCGAGGAAGGCGACCGTAGGCATATCAGACCTGAACGTGATCTAGGGCCTCGCTCAGGATGCGGAGACCGTCGAGCGTGCCCTCGGTGCCGTGCCAGTGCTCGATCGTGAGCATACCGGCGTAGCCGTCTTCGGCGAGGGTGGTCACGACGTCGGTGAGGTTCTCCCCGGTGTTGACGAGAGGGTCCATCGTGCCGTCGGCGTTCGGTTTGATGTGGATGTCGCGAATCGTGCCGCGGAGGTGGGGATAACCCCGGGAAGGCGTCTCACCTACGTTGGCGGCGGTCATCAGTTCCCATATTGCGGCCACGGCGGGAGAGTCGAGCGCGTCCAGGACACGCCTAGTGTGCTGGGCTGTGCGCCCGATCGTGTTGTCGACGACTTCGAAGCACATCAGGACATCGGCTGCCTCGGCGCGTTCGACCGCCGGCCTGAGGGTGTTCGCGATCCGGCCCAATTCTGCATCGAATGCGTCGGGTTCGAGTCCAGTGAACGGGAAGCACCGGATCAGTTTCGTTCCCAGGCCGCCGGCGATGTCGACCATCCGTTCGAAAATTTCGTGATGTTTCTGAACGACACTCGGGTCGTTGATGTCACATTTCCCGAACGGCGGCATCAGAACGCCGATTCGCATGCCGAACTTGTCGAGTGTGGTCAGGATCCTGTCGATCTCTTCCTGACCGATCTGCTCGATGTCCTTCCCGAACAGGCCCTTCCTGAGGTGGACGGTTTCGATCCCGGCTTCCGCGCCCAGACGCAGGGCTTCTTCGAAGTCGTCGGACATTTCGCTGGTAATGTAGCAGGGGATCACACGGAACTCCTTGTCAGTCTGTGGTGCTGGAAGTGCTCGAAACGGTGGGTTTTACTTCGTTGACAACTGCACCGAGCTGGCGGAGACCCTTGAGGGTGCCTTCCCGGTCGAACCAGTGCTCGATGGTCATCATTCCGTCGTAGCCATCTTCGACCAGACATCGAACGACGTCGGCGTGGGTTTCGCCAGTGTCCCAGATGGGGTCGAGCTCTCCGTGGGTGTTCAACTTGACGTGAACGCCCCGAATCAATCCTCTGAGGTGGCGATAGCCTTCGGTGGGGGGCTGACCGAGGTGTGCGCCCGAGTCGATTTCCCAGATGGCGTGAACGGAGCTGGATCCAAGCGCGTCGATGACCTGTCGCGTGTGGGCTTCGGTGATGCCGATCGTTCCCCCGTTGACTTCTATACACATCGTGATGCCTTCGGCTTCGGCGTGCCTGACGGCAGGTTCGAGGTTCTCAACGATGCGATCGATAAACTGCTCGAGGGGCGGCGGTTTCCAACGCTCTCCGACCTCGGACTAAAAGGGAAACGCCCGAACGAGGTCGGTTCCGAGGGTGTGGGCGATTTCGGTTGTGCGGACGAGGATGTCCAGCTGGCGCGAGACGGCTTCGGTGTCTTCGATGTCGCACTTTGCGAAAGGTGGGAGAAGCATCCCGGCATTCACGTCGTGCCTGGCCTGCGCGTCCTTGACGCGCAGGACCTCCTCATCCGTCAGCTGCTCGATGGTCTTCCCGTAGAGACCCTTTCTCAGCTGAACGGTTCTTATGCCAGCCTCGACTCCGAGCGCGAGCGCCTCATCGAAATCGTCGGACATTTCCCCCGTGATGTAGCATAGATCGATCATCGTCTACGCAACGACGGCCTCTTCGCCGAGGTTTTCTTCGATCCAGGCTTTGAGCGGGACGTCTTCGGGTTTTGGCGATGTGTAGCCGTGCCCACCGGTCTGGCTGACGCCCAGAAGCTGCTGCTGAATGGGGTCGCAGTTGTCCAGGTAGTGCTCGACCGTCATATCGTCGCGCGGCCGAAGCCAGCGATAGGAGTAGCCGTAAAAGAGGACCCGACGGGGATCGCGGTAGTAGTTCGCGCTTCCCGAATGCCAGATTCGTCTGTCGAACACGATGGCGGATCCTTTAGGCGCGCAGACCTGGACGCCACCGTCGGGAATGGACTTCCGGTCCTCGCCGGGGAACGAACTCCACAGCTGGCTGCCGGGGATGCACGTGAAGTTTCCGCGGCCGACTTCGGAGGTGTCGCTCAGGACGAACGCGACTTTGAGGGATATCATCGGCCGAGGCTGCGTTTCGATGTCGATGTTGAGACGGCCGCTGTCCTGATGGAATCCGACGCCCGGTCCGTCCTTTTCGAACGTTTTACCTTCCGGTTCGCACGGTGTCACGATCTGATGCGTGTGGTAGAGCTGGATGTGCCAGCCCATCAGGCCGAACACCTTGGGGAACGTCTTGTACCAGTCGACAAGCTGCACATACGCTTCATCGCGTCCGATAAAATCGAGCAGGTTGGTGCGATCGTTCGGACCCCCGTCGATTTCCTTCCTGTATTCACCGTCGACACGATCCACAACAGGAACGAGTTCGTCGATGAGGTCGTCGGGCAGCACATCGTCGATGGTGAAGTATCCATCCCGCTTGAAGCGGATCTCTTCTTCCTCAGTCAGCAGATGGTCGAGACATCTGGGGTCCATAGTTGATCTCCGTGGGTCAGATTCGGCCGGTCCTACCTGTAGACGCTCCGATTACGCCGGTTCACCCTCGCCGATGTGTTCGTCGATCCAGGCCTTGAGCGGCACATCCTCCGGCTGTGGTGACGTGTAGCCGCGACCACCGGAATGCGTGACACCGAGAAGCTGCTGTTGGATCGGGTCGCACCGGTCGAGGTAATGATCGACCGTCATGTCGTCTCGTGGCCTCAACCACCTGTAGGAATAACCATAGAAGAGGACGCGTCGAGGTTCGAGCCAGTAGTTGGCGCTGCCCGAGTGCCAGATGCGTCGATCGAAGAAGACGGCGGTGCCGGCAGGTGCCAGGACGGGCGTTGCGCCGTCGAGCAGGTCCTTGCGATCCTCGCCGGGAAAGTCGTTGCGAATCTGGCTTCCCGGTACGACGTGGAAATTCCCACGGTGCGGCTCGGATGTGTCGGTCAGGAAGAAGCCGATTTTGAGCGAGACCATCGGGCGTGGTTCGGTTTCGAAGTCACTATTGAGCTGACCGCTGTCCTGGTGCCAGCCGAGGTCGAGCCCATCCTGTTCGAGGGTCTTCCCATCCGGCTCGACAGGGGTGCAGGTCATGTGAGTGTGGTAAAGCTGGACGTGCCAGCCAAGGATGCCCCAGACCTTGGGGAAAGTCTTGTGCCAGTCGAGAAGCTCCAGAAAGGCATCGTCTTTTCCGATGAAGTCGTAGTGGTTGATCCGATCGTACGGACCGTGTCCGAGCCGGGCCCGCTCTTCGCTGTCGACGCGGTCGAATGCTCCCTTAAGTCGCGCCACGTGCTCGGGTTCGAGGGCGTTCTCGACCATGAAGTAGCCATCCTGCTTGAACTGAACGGCTTCTGCTTCAGTGAGCTGGTAATCGAGACAGCGTGGGTCCATTCTTTGAGTCTCCCTGTAAGGAGCGAGTAAGACGCGAGGCGCAAGCCTCAAGATAGTCCTCGAGCAAGTATCAGGAAAGCGGCTCGGTCCGAGCGAGGGTGAGCGCGGCGGCCAGGTGGAGACGTGTGGCCTTCGTGAGGTGCTCGATGTCGATGCGTTCCGGGATGTCCTGTTCGGTATGGTAGGCTGCGTCGGCGTAAGGCCAGGAGCCGATGTTGATGATCGCGTGCGGATAGCCTGCGTTGACGAATGAGCCGTCATCGTCCCCCGGACGTTCCCGCTGCTCTACGCGATGGTCCAGACCGATGTCGTAAAGCTGGTTGAGACGTTCCATCAGCCGGGCAAACGGTTCGCCCGAGGGTTCGGTAAACAAGGTGACGCCGGGGTGACGGCCCGCAAGACGATCTTCTTCCCGGACACCACAGACACTGTCGGTGTTGATGATCGCGACGAGACGGTCGTCTCGTTCCTTTGCCTTGGTCGCTGCGGTGACGCTGGTCCAGGGGCGGTGCTCTTCGTTGCAGAAAAGGAATCGGACGGTTCGGGTCGGGTCCTGGTCGGCCAACAACCGTGCTACTTCGAGAAGGACAACGACCCCGCTCGCATTGTCGTTCGCACCGGGAGAATCGACCCAGCTCTGAGAATCCTAGTGCGCCAGAAGAAGGACGATGTCTGCGGGATCGGTCGAACCCGTCCGTTCAGCGTAAAGGTTCTCGGCGGTATACCAGGGATCTTCCGGTTCCGGTCTCGAATACTGAGAAGCTTTGGGCTTTGTCTCGTCGCATCTGAACGCCTGAACCTGAACCGGCTCACGGGTCACGTCGTAGCCGCACGACTCGAGATTGGACTGGATGTAAGCGTCCGCCTCGTCGAGCGAGCTGCGGGATTCGCCGGGTCGATGGTGGTTCAGTTTTCTCATCGGCAGGGGTGATTTCGAGAGAGCGAAAAGATTTTCTTGAAGGCGTTCGCCGGACACCTGTGTGAGGGCGTCGGTGATGGTCGCATCGTGGGTGGGATCACTCAAAACGTACCTCGAGTTCAGTGGGCATCGCGGGTGCCGGGGTGTGGTGGTGATCGGCGGGTGGCGTGATGAGGTAATGGTACTAGAGCGAGGGGATTTCTCCGGCAGCAGGAAGGAGGACGCGAATGCGAGCATCGACGTTGGACTCAAAGCGAACGGCCCCGGTCTCGCCCCATCCGTCCATCGACGCAATGTCGACGGTCGATTCGTCGTTGGTGACGACCATCCAGCTGGTCGGGTGCCCGTCATTCCGTTGCCGGGCACCCGACGCGACTTGGACCGGATTGACGCGCAGGTCCAGGTCGGTGTCGATTTGAAGGCGCGTCCCATCACTGACCTTCCCGGTCAATGCGGTGTCGATTTTGCACCACGAAACGCGCGAATAAAACGTGATCCATTGGGTAAAGGCGATCGTGCCGAAGACGCTGTCGACTCTCAGACGACCTGCCTACGGCCCCTCCGTCTCGATCGCGATCTCTCCCGCGCTCGCAGCAACCGAATCACCATCTTCGAAAACCAAATGAGGCGGCGACGATCCAGTCCGAAGAAAATGTTTGAGCCCGGGCGGGATGGGGCCGAGCGGTCCCTTACCTTTTCGCTGGTCGCGATCGCAGGTGGCCTGTGAAACAACGGTGTAGGGTTCGAGAAGGACCGTGTAGGTAAGCGGGCCCTGACGTACGATGCACCCATCACTGGTGGACTCGACCGTGACGGGGTTGGGCGGATCCACGTTCGGGGCGACGCCCGGACCGTATTCGAGGATGAATCGTTCCGAGCCGAGCGCGGGAACGCGAGCTCCGAACACGAGTCGGGCGGTTTGGACGGAGCCGTCGTCCCAGGTCTGGTCGACATCGATCTGCAGAGCGATCTCTTCCCGGTCCTGGTTGGAAAGACGGGCTTCGGCCGGGGTTGGAAGGTCGCCAGGATTGAAGGTCACGGGAATCGTGGCCGGGAAAGCTCCACGGCGAAAGCCGTCTCGCTCGGTCAGGGTGAACGATCGGGTCATGGGTCGGCTCTGGTCAGACGCCAGACATCGCTTTCCATGTTGTTTCCCGCGACCATCCAAAGCGCGTCTTCGAACACGAACACGCTCCCCGCGTGGCGTGGCGCCCACGGCGTGTCGGGCACCTCTTCCCAGACGACACCGTCGGTTGAGTACCAGACGTCGTTTCGATTTCCTCCCTCCTCGTGGTAGCCCTCCAGGACCCACAATCGATCGTCGAAAACGGCGACTTCGTGATACTGACGAGGATGCCATGGCGTCTCGTCCGCGTGACGGAGCCAATCGACCCCATCCTCCGAACTCCAGACCTCGTTGTAAAAAAGCCGCTGCGGTCGATGCGGTGTGTCGTAGGTGCCTCCCCCGAAAATCCAGATACGCCCGTCCTTGACCGCGGCCCCACCGATCATGCCACGAGGCGTCCACGCGGGTTCGGCTCGCTCGATTTCCTGCCAGGTTGCGCCATCTTCCGAGGTCCAGATGTCGGCGTAATACGCCTGGATGGCGGGGGCGACGTGAGGGAGGGTCTGGCCGCCCAGCACGAAAATCCGCTCGTCGAGGGTGGCCGTGTAATGAAGGGCCCGTGGGCCCCAGGGGACCGAGTCCGTGTGTGAGGTCCAATCGATGCCGTTGTCGGACGACCAGACGTCGCTCTGATAGTGACCCTGATTGCAGTCTCCGCCGACGATCCACATCCGGCCGTCGTGAACGGCTTAGCCCGCGGTGTGTCTTCCCTCCCAGTTGGTGGCGGGATCGAACGCTTCCGTACCGAATGTGTTGGGTTTGACGCAGGTCCAGTTGCTGCCATCCGTCGATGACCAGACATCGTTCGTGCAGATGCTGGGAAAGTGATCGGGGTCGCGCGGGTTCCATCCACCGATGAGCCACATGCGGTCTTCGAAGACGAGGGCACCCGCCCCGTCACGGGGGGCAAAGTCAGCGTGTTCGGTGATGCATCCCCGGGTGTAGGCAGGCATTGGAGGCCAGGGGTCGGGTGGATGGGGCGCGGGTCGTCTTACGGTGCGGTTTGTGCAAAGAAGGGCCCCGATCCGAGGATCGAGGCCCTTCTGATTTCTTTCGATGACGATCGTTATCCGTCGATCTGGACCTCACGTCCGCTACGGCTGGATTCGAAGATCGCGTTGATGATAGCGACCGGATGACGCGCGGATTCAAGTTGAATCAAGGGATCCCGGTCTTCGTGAATGGCCTCGACGAGATCCTGGATGATGAGCGTGTGGCCGCGCGGCTTAAGCGCTGTCGGATCGGCCGAGACGTTCTCTTCCCTTTCGTCCTTGGGGCCGAACTTAGCCATCATTTCCTTCTCTTCGCCATCCTCGTTCTCGCCCTTCATGCGCCAGCCGATGAGCTTGGAGGCGTCTTTCATGAGCGAGCCCTCGGAGCCGTAGATGGTGATGAGCTGGTCGTAGCCGGGGTAGCAACAGGTGGTGGTGTAGATCGTTCCGAGGGCGCCGTTCTTGAACTTGAGAAGCGCGACGGTCTGATCTTCCGCTTCGATGTCGTGCCCGAAAACGCCGTACATGCCCATCACGGACTGGACGCCGCCGCCCAGCCACTGAATGAGATCGACGGTGTGGACGCCCTGGTTCATGAGTGAACCTCCGCCGTCTATGTCCCACGTACCTTTCCACGAACCGTGTGCACCCTCGTAGTAGCTCTGGGCGCGGTACCAGGGCAGATGACCGTGGACGCCGATGAGCTTGCCGATCCGCTTGGTGTCGATGGCGTCCTTGATGGCAAGATTGAGGTCGTCGGTGCGGGCCTGGAAGATGCACCCGACCTTCACCTTGCAGTCGCGAACCGTTGCGATCAGCTTGTCGATCTTGTCGGTGGTGATGTCGGCCGGCTTCTCGAGAATGATGTGTTTTCCAGCCTCAGCTGCCTTGATGGCCATTTCGGCGTGCTTGCCGGATTCGACTGTGACGTTGACCACCTGGATTTCGTCGTCCTGGAGCATCTCGTCGTAATCGGTGTAGGCCTTGCAGCCATACTCTTCCACGATGGGATCCAGCCGTTCCGCATCCAACTCACAGGCGGCGACGAGTTTCGCGCCCACGGCCTCGGTCACCGATCGACAATGACCCTTTCCCATACCAAGTCCGAGTACTCCAAATCCAATTTCGTCTGCCATGCTTCCTCCGGTGCATTGATCCCGAGCGTTGCCACACGCAGCCGCCCGGGCTGCTTTCATCTGTGTGGGACCGGCTCTTATTCGAGGTCGAAGGCTCCAAGATAATAGGTGATGGCCCAGTGCGCACCTGTTGAGTGACGATGCCACGAGCTGATATCAGGGAGATAGGCGATAATCGCTGGCGTAGTGGACGGCTCCCAGTTTTTCCGCGACACGTCGGGATGCGGCGTTTTCCCAGAAGGTGCTGTAGAGCGGAATCAGGTCTTCCTCGTGAAGGGCGGACGCCCACGCGCGCGTGGGCTCGACCGCGTAGGCCCGGCGCCGGTGGGTCTCGACGGTTTCGACACCAGCCTCGGCAGCCACATCGGAGCGGCGAACCGTTGTGCAGAGACTGACCGCACGGCCTTCCGAGACGACGACGAAGCACGGCCGTTCGTGGTGGACGTCGTCGACCATAGACGGGAACGTCTGGGCGCACAGGTCGCTGTTGTCCGGGGTAAGGGCGATGGCTCCCGTGGATGGGGCGCCTTCGGGGAGCTACCAAGCCGGCCCGCACTTGGGGCGGGTGAGGTCGTGATCACCGAGAAGATCGCGGGCTTCGTCGAACGGAACCGGCTCGCGAGGGTCGTCGAAGGGCCAGTGCGCTTGGACGAGGTCCGTCATGCTCCTTCTGACAGAGGACCCGACGTCTCCACGGAAGCGGTGGTGCCATCGATCGGTAGACCAAGTCAATTGATAGGGGGGCGCGGGACCGCGGTGGGCAGGGGGGGGCTCGTTCGACGTGACGAGGTCTCCCGATGCATCGCACACCTAGGATGTGGTGAGGTGAATTTCGAGGAGGTCTTCTCTCAATCCGGGACCTCGGTCCGTGAGTCAGGCCATCGTCGCATAGCGTTTTGCCGCTCTCGCCCGCGCCTTTTCCGCTTCTACCTCCCTGTCCTTCGGGGGCGAGGTTGTGGTAAGGTTGTGGACTAGATCGCGTGTGACTGCGGCGATGGCCTCGATCGCTTCGTTGAACGCGGTCTCGTTGGTCTGGGAAGGCTTCGTGAAGCCGCTGACCTTGCGGACGTACTGCAGCGCGGCGACTTCGATCTCTTCGTCCGATGCGACGGGCTCGAAGTTGAAGAGCGTGCGGATGTTGCGACACATACAGAACACTCCTTTTCGTTGGTCCGGTCAGACTGCTCCGTTCCAGGATTCGCAACCGGCGAACGGCATATGTTCGCCGGCGATGTATTCTGGACGTTTGGCGTAGGTGTTGTCGACGTCCTGAACGGCCTTACCCCGGAGGAGGAGGTTCTCCCGTGAGGGTTCCGTGTCCCAGGTCGTGGTCGGGATGTAGCGAAGGGTCAATCCCACACGCCAGGTGGCGGAGGTGTTGGCGTTTGACCCGTGGATGATCTGGGGATTGTGGATCGAGATGTCACCCGCGTCGAGTTCGAGGTCGACTGCCTCGGAGTCGTCGATGTCCTGAGGACGGATACCGACGCCGAGAACGAACTTCTCCTTGTCCAGTTCGATCAGGTCTCTTCGTTTGAGAAGCTTCCGGTTCTGCGTTCCAGGCAGAACGCGCATACAACCATTTTCAACTGTGGAGGGTGTGCCGGCGACCCAGAGGGTGGTGACTTCCATCGGTTCGAGCGACCAGTAGGAACCGTCCTGATGCCACTGAACGGCCTTTCCGTCGCCGGGCGGCTTCGCAATGTAATGGGCGGCGAAGAGGGCGATGTCTGGACCGATAAACTGCTCTGCAATGTCGAGAAGTCGATCGTCACCCGTCAGTCGCCACATGAAAGGATCGTGAGCGAGCAGACTGTGGTGCAGACTTTCGGGTCGTACATTGGGATGCTTTTTCTCGAGCCAGTGGATATGATCGACCATCTCCGCGGCCAGGTCGTCATCGATCGCGTTGCGTGCGATGACATAGCCTTTTTCGTCGTACTCTTTTCGAAGCGCGGATCGGGCTTCAGTTTGGGTCGTCATGAGTCTTCTCGCTCACGGTCTGTGAACTACCAGGATCGCGATCCAGCCGGAGGATGGCAACAGGAGGAACCAGCCGGCACCGGTCCTCAATTAGGGGAGGCGCGTCGCTCCGCGAGAGCTTCCTGGCGCACCTGACGTTTGAGGGCGTTTAGCTTCTCTTTTTCCCTCGCCCCCTTTTTCTCTCTCACCTTTCGTCGGATTTCCCGGCTTTCATTCCGCGTGGCCACCTACTTCTCGCGAGTCTCTACAAGCTCCGGAGTGCTGGCATCACCGTAGGCAAGTTGCTCGAGAAAATTAAAGAGGTCGTCGGTTTTTCCGCCGATGAGGTTTTTCGCTCCAGTAGCTCCTGGCGTGTTGCCGAGTTCCCAATGAAATCGATGGATGAGGTTGTCGATCAGGATCAGTCTCTGCCGCGGGGTTTGGGCGCGAGGATAGGAATCGGCGAACTCGCGGAGGAAGGGCTTGATGCCCGATGCGGCGAGGTACTTCCCGCGGAAGGACCGGTGATAGTCATCCCACGTAATTCTCCATCGACAGGGCTCGCACTCGATCCACGCCTCCTTCTCCATCGGGTGATCGATCGTTTCGTCGCAATGCGGACAGTGAGCCTGGCCTGAAAGAGCGTCGCCCACGCGCTCGATGCTCTGAATGCGCGCGAGAAACGAGACTCCGACCTCGTCGATGAGATCTTCGTCGACAATGCCTTTCGCGTCCTGTTCGTAGAGCCGCTGAATCACGTTTCGGGGGACGCGGGGCGACCAACTCGGGCGATTCGTTGTCTAGGTTCCGGTCATATCGATCTGAACGGCATGGATTCAGGCATCGGGCAGTTCGCTCAGGTCGTGGATGACGAGGTCTGGCGCCATGGGCGGTCGCTCTCCGGTGCCGTGGTCGATCCAGACGGCGCCCATTCCAAGGTTCTTCGCCGGGGGCACGTCTCGCCCGGGATCGTCACCGACATAGACGATGCGATCGCGAGGCGCGTCGAATTGTCGCAAGGCGTGTTCGAACAGACGGTGACTTGGCTTGACGCAACGATGGTCTGATGACCACGTCCGGATTCTGAAACAGTCGAGGATTCCGTGCCTGGCGAGGTTTTCCTCGAACACGTGCGCTGGGCCCCATACGTTCGAGACGATGCCCAATGGATGAGACGAGGCCAACCGCCGGATCGTTGCGGCGTGCGCGTCCGAAATGGTACCCGCTTCCTGCCAGCCCACGACATCGACCAATCGCATGCGTTCAGGGAGGGAGATGTCCGGTGCGAGGCGGTCGAGGATCTCGGCTGGCGTGGGTACGTCGTCCTGCCTGGAGGGGTCGTCGTAGGCCGATCGCAGCAGGGATAGACACTCAACGAGGAGATCCTGGACCTGATCTTGCCTCAGGTCTCCTCCACCCAGTTCCAGGTAGGTGCTGTGGAAATCCTGGTCGGGACCGAATCGGTCGAGCTCGAACATGAAGGTTCGGCCCTGGTCTAGGAGGATGACATCGTAGGTATCGAGGAACTGTGGAGTCTGGTCCGGATCGGTCATACTGAGTAAGATAGGAAATTCACGTTTGGTCTCATCTACCCTCAGTTCAGGAATGTCCAAAGATGGCGTACGACACCCGGTTGGCGGAGCGCGTCGAAAACCTGCTTGGCGACAGGGATGGTCTGGAAATCAGGAAGATGTTCGGGGGGCTGGCTTACCTCCTGAACGGCAACATGGCGTGTGGAGTCGTGGACGACCTGGTGGTGCTCCGATTGGGGAACGAGGGCGCGGAACAGGCCCTGGATGAGGATTTCATCGCTCCGATGGACTTCACGGGGAAACCTATTCGTTCGATGGTGTATCTGCTGCCGGAAGGGCACGCGTCGGGTGCGCGGTTGAAGAAATGGTTGAACCGGGCGACGGTCTTCACCAGTACCCTGCCGCCAAAGTAGGGTCCGGGACGATTTGTGCTTGAGTAAATCAGTCGGGGTATTAGGTTGTTACGCAACCTGATTGGAGGATCTGACTATGGCGAAACAAGACACACGATCGAACGGCGCTGCTGCCGCGCTTGGACGGGTACCCGCGACACGGAACGAGGGTCGTGGCCCGACGATCTGGCTTGCTGGTGATCCCGACGACCTGAAGGAATGGATGCCGATGGGCATTGCGGGCATCGTCCTGAACACGGTCGTCCACAACGAATACGCTCAGAATCACGGGTCGGCGATCACGGTGGTCGAGAAATACCTCGAACTGACGGACAAGCCTGTGGTCGTCGAGATCGACGGGCATTCACTGGATGAGCTGATGGCGGTGGGGAAGGTGTTCACGCGCTTGTCAGATCAGATCATTCTAAAGATCCCGTGTTCGGCGAACGGCCTGAAGGCGTTCGTGGCCCTTCGGGACGAGGGCGTAGAGACGTTCTGTACGACCGTATTCTCACTGACGCAGGCAGCGGCGGTCGCGCAGGCCGGCGTCGATCACATTTTGCCTTTCTGTGATCCCGTCAGGCAGGTGGGCGGGGATCCGACACAACTGATCCGGGAGTGCGCGCAGATGTTCAGCGGCTGGGCGCACCGGCCCTTCATCATGGCAGCCCTCGTCCGGTCCGTGGAAACGGCGCACGCGGCCTTCCGTGATGGAGCCGACGAGCTGGTGACGATGTGGACGGTCTATCGAGATATGCTCGAACATCCCCTCACCGATCAGTGGAACAAGGTCTTTCTCGATTCCTGGAACGACATGCACGAGAAAGGACTGCTGAAAGGGATTCCTGTAGAGACGCACTGATTGATCGGTCGTTGGAAAAAACGAGGCGCCCCTGCTTACCTGCGGGGGGCGCCTTTCTTTACGTCTTCTCGATAGCTGGATCGAAACAGACCAGTTCGACTCGGTTGCCCTCGGGGTCTTGGACATAGAGAGATCGCCACTGGACCCATCCATGTTCCGCTGTGGAGACCTCCAGCCCCAGCCCTTCCAATCGTTTCTTCCTGGCTCACTTCCGCGTCCCTACGGAAGAGCGCGAGCACCGCAGTGTGTCCGTTATGGCCGTCCGCGATCTTGAAGAAAACCAGCCGGTCCGACGGGTCACCGATTCGTTCGAGCCCGAAGGTGTCCTCGTAGAAGCTTCGCATGGCTGTTTACCCGAAGTGCGATTTCTCCCAGAGCCTTTACGGCGGTCCGTGGCACGGTGGCTCCTTTCAGATCCCAGGGTGTGAGGTCAGATGGTGGTCGGTTACACGCTGAAGCGCACGGGTGATGTTGTGAACGGTCCCGTCGTGTCCGCTGTCGGCACCGATGAGGAGGGATGTAGGGAGTCCGTCGGAGAAGCCGTTGGGCAGGGCAGCCATCGAAAGCCGAGCGATGTTGAACGGAATCGTGATGTTTGCGTCCTCTTTGGCACGGGTGTCTTCCCCGATCGGTTTCGCCGTAGTGAGGCTCGTGGGACAGACGATCGCATCGATGCCCTGGATTCTCCACTCAACGGTGCGTTGGAGTGCTTTCCTCTGTTCGGGTCCCTCTATATAGACGGTCTCGTCCGTCTCGAGTCCCAGCTCGAGGTAACGGCGAGCCTTCTCGCCGAACAGATCTGGGCTCTGGCGAAACCGTTCGCCGTGTGCAGCTGCGAACTCGGGATTGACAACGGGTTTCTTCAGCTCGATACCCTCAAACGGCTCGACGTCGATGAGATCGGCGCCGAGTTCCTCAGATGGGATAGAGACTCTTCGAATCGATCCCTGACGTCTTTCTCGGCCGCAGTTGCAACGGACCGAACGACGCCGATTCTCAAGTCGAGTGCTGAGGATGTAGCCTGACTGGCGAGTTCGGGTGTGGTTGTCTTGCCGGCGATGACGGCGCCAGCAGCTTTCAATCGAGCGCAGACATTCGAATCTTTCGGAGCGATGTCGCTTGCGTAGGCGCGGGAACCGCCAGCGGTGGGGAATCCGGAGAGGTCGAACAGGTCTTTTACGGCGATGGGAATCCCATCGAGTGGACCGAGCGTCTTGCCCTGTGCTCTTCGACGATCGGAAGCCCTTGCCGCCTCGTGCGCGAGCGTATCCGTGACGACGGCGAAGGCGTTGAGATGGGGCTGGGATTCGGTGATGCGTTGTAGGCAGGTTTCTGTGAGGTGCTCGGAGGTGACCCGGTGCTCGAAGGCTTCGAGTGTCTCGTGGATCGTGAGCGGAATGGGAACAGGCATCTTGGGTACTTTGTCGAGACCGTGTCACAGGGACTGCACGAGATCGGCAATGGTGTGCATCGCTTCATCGTGCAGCTGGCGTGCTCTGTTCATCGCCCGGGACACTTTCGTGCGAGCGCCTTCAGGATCGCCGTGTGCGACGAGGATTCGGTCGGCGATCGTGTCCCCGGTAACACCATCAATCTCGAGAATCCAATCGGACAGCCACAGGTCGCGATACATCTGGCCCTTGATCGTGTCTTCGGGCTGTCGGACGTAGAGAGCGGGCGAGCCGGCGTGGAGGGACATGATGGGGGAGTGACACTCGCTGCTGACAACGCCGTTGGAACGGTCGTAGAGGGAAGCCGCCTCATCGGGCAACCAGAACCCGTTGAGCTGCTCCACGTGTGAAGCGATGTGAGTCGGCAAGGGATCGACGATGGCCGAAAACATTTCGGTCTGGTAAGTCATCTCGGGGACGAGAAAGACCCGATCCCCGGTTTCCTCGACCCACCGCTCGATCACACGCGCGAGCTTGGCGACGTCGTCCGGAGTATGCTGTGCGTTATGTTGCTCTACGAATTGAATGCGTTGTGGATCCCAGCCGTGATTTTTGCGAATCCGGTGGTAGGGTGTGTAGCGCATTCGGGGCACGATACAGAGAAAGCGACCCGGCTCGAGGCTGTGTTCGGCCATCCGCGACCGCGCTCCAGCGTCGTCACGGATGGCCATCGCGAAGGTCGCGTCAGGGGCGAATGCCTGGATAGGACACGTGATGCCCTCACGACCGAGCACTTTGAGGGAGGCTGTTTCTCTCGTAAAGATGAAGCTTGCGGCGTTCAGGAGATCGACGGATTCCTCAGGGCGCTCGACGGTCACGCCGAGCAGGCCGAATGGCTTCCCCGTTGCCTCGTGCCACCGGTTGGCCTGCAGCCGACCGGGAAAATTCGATCCCGACCCGTGGATAAAGAGGTCGGCTCGATCGAAGGCTGAGTTCAATGCCACTTCATTGCCAGCGTCGACGATCTCGACATCCGGGAAGGTCCGACGAAGGAGATCACCGGCACCCCGATCGAGTCTACGCGAGGCCCAGAGTATTACGTGAGCGTTGGGCATGTATTGTCGAATCAGAGCCAGTGCGCCCGGTGTGTGAGCAATGTCGCCGATGTTGACGGTTTGCCAGCCCGATCGGAGAAGGATGGTTTTGGGCATTTTGCGGAGTGCCGGGTATCCGGGTGACGGCGAAACCCGGCTACGTAGCGAACCGGAAGGCGAAGAGGTCGGCGTCTCTGAGTCGGAACCCAAGCCGGGCGACTTCACCCGGGAGGTCGAAACGACTGTTGCCGTTCCAGGTCACGGTTGCTTCGATGTGGTCGCCGAACAACGTGTCGCATTCGTCGAACGAGAATCCGGGCACCGGCGTGCCGTCAGCGTCCTGGACTTCAACCTCCATGACACCGCCGCCTGTCGTCTTGAAGTTGAGTTCGAGGGCGTGGCCTGACGTCTTCAGCGGCGGGGTTTTGAACTCGCCCCAACGATCGTAAGGACCCCGGGCGGAAACGAAACCGTCGAGCCGGATCGAGCAGCGGCTGAAGCGACAATCCTCGCACCGCAGGAGTTCGGAGTAATAGAGGGAGAGCTCATCCGGCGCGGTCTGTAGCATGCCGATGCCGACAATGGGGTTACGGTCGACCCAGTCGCGTTCGTCCCGGCCTGGGGAGAGAAACGGGCGTCGAAAACGCCGGTCCCAGGTCACGCCGTCACGGCTGACGATGAACTGCGCATCCGACAGACCGGGGTAGCTGTTTGCGTTCCCCTCTCGGTCGACGTAGAGGATCATGGGGAACATCATCCAGGCTCGTTGAGCGCGGGTGTAGCGATAGGCGGCATTGGTGTAGAGATGCAGGTCGGAGGGATCGTCGTCGTCGGCTGTGACGACGATTTCCATGTCGGACCAGGTGTGGAAGTCTTTCGACTCCGCACGGCGAATGGCCCGAATGCCGTCTTTGAAGTTGCCCGGACGATTCGTGTCGACACCCCGACAGTAAATGACGTAACGCTCGGCTTCGTCGTCGTAGGCGAGCACATTGTGACTGTCGAAGGGGCCGGGTTCTGAAAGGAGCGGGTTTTCCGCCACAGGCTCCCACGCGATCCCGTCGGCGGATGTATACCCGAGGACGTTCGCCGGTCCGGAGCCCCTCGCGATCATCTTGTAGCGCTCGTCGCCGGACGCTGATGGATCGATGATCACGCTTGGATTGATGCCGGATGCCTTATCCGGGAACAGGATGTTGTTTCGACCTGCCTCGACGGATTCGACGATCCCGAGTTCGGGTTTCTCCCACGCGATGCCGTCCGTACTTTCGGCGTAACAGACCCACGATTCGGAATCGATCGCGTTGGCCGGGTCGCCGCCCGTGTCGGCGCGATACCACATTCGGAACCGGTCGCCATCCTGAACGACGCTCGAGTAATGCACACCCCCAGACTCCCAGGACCGATCACTTTCGACAGACACCTCCCGTCGTTCGGGTTCGTGCGCGACAAGCTCGATGCCGTCCTGCGTGTCAAAAAAGAGCTTGTCCAGGAAAAGCTGACGCTGCGTGCCGACGTCGATCATGCTTGTTCTCCCGTGGTGATCTGGAAACCTTCGAAGCGAATCCAGTGCTCGCCCTCTTCCGGTCCGTTGTAGCACTGAAGGCTGACCTGATCTTCGTTTTCAGACGCAAGTTCGCCTGACGCAGCCGTTTCGAACGATGTAGATCCTTCCGGACGGAACTGCGCCTCCCAACCCTCGGAGTTTACGAGGAGTCGAAGGCGGACGGAGTCGGTGGGCATGGGCTTCTTCCCTGGGATGATGTAAAGGTCTCCGTCGATCAGTTCCTTGACCTCTTTGAATACGGGTTCTCCATTGTTGTAGAGCGTAATGCCTGCCTGTTCGTACTGCGTCGTTGGATGGGTGTGGTTGGTGATGGTGACCTCGACTGCATAGGGACGAGGCGGCGCCGGACGCACAAGGGCGTTTCGAACGGTGTCTTTGACACCGGGTTCGACCCGGATTTCAAGACCTCCATCTGCGATCCGCCAGTATCCATCGTGTTCGCGGATCCAGTTCCATCCTTCTCCGAGCCCATCTGTGAATGAATCTTCGAAAATCATTCCCATCTGTCCCCTCGTTGACTGGGTAGGGCCACGGCATGCCGTGGCCCTACGCATGTGTATTCCGCTACGACAAATCTACAGCCTGATTTCTTTCCCTTTCTCGGCGGACTCGTAAATCGCTCTCACCACGGCCAACGATCGCCGCCCTTCCGGGCCGTTGACCAAAGGCTGACGATCCTCGCGAATCGCGTCGACGAAGTCCTGGATCTGACGGGCGTGAGCTTCGCCGCCCTCCTCGAGGACCGCTGCGGCGCCGGAGTGTTCCACGGGGGCCCGCTCTTCGATTTTTCGAGCGCCCTCCTTGAAGGTTTCCCAATGCTTGATCCAGACATCCTCCGTGCCGTCCAGGACGATCGTGCCTTCAGATCCGTGGAGTTCGATCCGCTGTTGGAAATCCGGGTGAACGGAAGTCGTCGCCTGAATCACGCCGAGGGCTCCATTGGTGTACTTCACCGCTGCCACACACGTATCTTCGACCTCAATGTTCTCGTGAGCTCTTACGTCGGTGTAGGCCTGGACGGATGCGATGTCGCCAGCGAGGTGGAGCAGAAGATCGAGCCCGTGGATGCCCTGGTTGATGAGGGCCCCGCCCCCGTCGAGTGCCTGCATCCCCTTCCAACGGGAGTCACTGTAGTACTGCTGTGGACGGTAGAACTTCATGTAACAGTCGGCCATCACGGGATTACCAAGCGTGCCCCGATCCATCGCCTGTTTGACTTCGACCGAGTTGTCGAGAAAACGGAGCTGGAAGATCACGCCGAGTTTCACCGCGTTGCGATCGCACGCGGCGATGAGCGCATCCGCCCGGTCCAGATGGATTTCGATCGGTTTCTCGACCAGGACGTGCTTGCCGGCTTCGGCTGCGGGGATCCCGAAAGAAGCGTGCTCGCCGCTTGCCGTACAGACGGAAACGGCGTCGATGTCTTCCCGAGCGAGCAGGGCATCGGGGTCCGTCATTGGATCCGCTCCGGTGCCCTCCGTAAGGGCCTTCGCACGAACGGGATCACGAGAATACACTGCCGCGAGCTCTGCGTCACCCAGGTCCCGGATGACACGGGCGTGAAGGTGGCTGATCATTCCCGCGCCGATGATGGCGAACCGAATCGGGGGCATTGAATCCTACCAGGTGATAGTTTGTACGGGTAGGGTCACGCATGCCGTGACCCTGCGAGAATCGTTACAGCCGATCGATGTAGACGTAGTAGGCTCCGAGGGTCGAACCGTCTGCGAGATGGAACCATGTCTGCAGGTTCGTCTCGCCGGCGTTCAGATCGGCTGTGAATATCGCGCTCTTGTCATCTGGTCCGACATCGGCTTCGGCCTCGAAGTCACCAACCCGTAGCTTTGCGTGGGTTACCGGCAGGGCGAGACCACCGCCGTAGCCGTCCTTGATTTCTCCGTATGTCTTCAGGTTCCCGTCGATCCCGGCCACAATCGGGCGGTTCTCCTCTCGCGGCCATCTTCGCAGCTCGAAGCGGTAGGAACCGCCCATCGCAACGTCGATTTCCCAGTATCCATTGCACAAATGCGCGGCACGAACCTGTGACTGGTTCCAGGCGCATTCCGCCTCGGGATTTCGCCAATCGTGGGCATTCAACCGCATCGACGGTTCGTCGTCGTGACCGATCGGGATTGGAATCGTGCCATCGAACTGCTGGGAAACTTTCTCCCACCACGTATCGTAGTCCGCCCGCAAGCGGGCAGCGACATCTGGGTGGTCCATTGCGACATCCGAAGTTTGCCCCGGATCCGCCTCGATATCGTACAGCTCTACGCCGTTGATCAGTCTCCACCGTTGTGTCATCGTCGCACTTTTTCGCCACTTCTCCGGTGTGGTGATCCGCTGCGAGTCCGTCACGAGTGTCCGGTCAGGCCACGCGCTTGTTTTCTCGTGGAGGAGCGAGGCGATGCTGACGCCGTCGAACTCCCGGCTGGATGGAATTCCACATAGATCGAGTAAGGTCGGCATGATGTCGACGTTCGCGGTCAATTCAGGGACGTCACGACCGTTGTTGAGACCGCCTTCCGGCCAATGGAGAAAGAACGGGACGCGATGGCCGCCCTCGTACTCCGATCCTTTAACGCCTCGCATCCCGGCGTTGTAGCCGTCCTCAATGAATTGACCTTCCCCCGTCGCGCATCCGTGCGCGGTCCCGTTGTCGGTCATAAAGATGAGAAGTGTGTTCTCGGTGAGACCGAGCTCGTCGACGCGTCTGCGAAGCGCGCCGACGTTTTCGTCGATGCAGGTGATCATCCCGAAGAAATTCGCACGGCTCTCTGTAGGAACCTGGTCGTCGTACTGCCGGCTGTACCGGTCGTCAACTATGAAGGGTCCGTGAGGAGCGTTGGTGGTGATGAAGCAAAGGAACGGCCGTTCCCTGTTCCGTTCGATGAACTTCAACCCCTCGTTGAACCAGATGTCGGTGCAGTATCCATCGAACGGGGTCCAGTCGCCGTTCACGGCGTAGTGATCGTCGTTGTAATTGTTGCCCCAGTAGTCGGGCGTGTTGCCGATGCCTCCGCCGCCGTGGGTGGCGACCTCATGGAAGCCTCGATCCTGAGGTCGGTAAGGGTAGTTGTCGCCCAGGTGCCATTTGCCGAAGAGCCCGGTCCGATAGCCCGCATCGGAGAAGGCGTTGGCGAGGCTGAACTCGTCCTGACGGAGCAAAGAACGTCCCCCAATTGTGTGCCAGACGCCCGTACTGTTGTGAAAGTGTCCGGTCATCAGCCCCGCTCGCGTGGGCGCACACGTCGGGCCGGCGTGATAATTGGTCAGGCGAACACTCTCGCGGTGGAGTCGATCGAGATGGGGTGTTTTGATCACCGGGTTGCCGTGGCAACCGAGTTCGCCGTAGCCCTGATCGTCGGTGAGGATGAAGATAATGTTCGGGGGCATGGTGTTCCTGTTCCGGGAGCCGCGGTGTGTCGATTCGTCAGTGTGCTACCGCGGGCACTTCTCCGTTTTCTGCTAGAGTCGGCTCAGATCGGGCACCGGCCAGTTGGCACGCCACTGAGAATCATCCGCAGGCGCATCTTCGGGCTCTGTCAGGGACGCGAGATCACTTAGTCGGGGAGAGATCTCTTCGGACCAGATCGCTTCGACATCCCCATAGGTCAGGACCGACGTTCGCCTTTTCTCGTAGGCCTCAATCCCTTCTCGAGCCTTGATCGCGATGCGGTCGATTACATCCGCCGTCATTCGTTCTCCGGCTCGCCGGCTGGACAGGGGGACGTGGCCACCCATGGCGAAGTGCGGGCCAGGGGCGTCGGACTCCGGCAGTCGCGAGAGGTCCACACAGTCTGGGGCTACGGCCCACAGTTGCGACGTCTCACCGCGGCCGGCGTGACCGCCCGTTCCGAGATCGTCACCGAAGTGATCGGCGTCGGTGTCACTGCTGATGAAGAGAGAGCCGCGTGTCAACGTGTTGTTGCAGGATGTCGAGCACGATCGGGACATCCTGGCGATGTGGGCCTGAATGGCCCGAGAACAGGACGGTGCTCTCGAATCCCAAAGCATCCATCGCCCGAACGTGGTAGCAGATGCTCTTGAGGAAGTGCCACGGCGGAATCGCTGTCATCCACGTGCGTTTGTTGGCAATGACCCGTTCGCTTCACTTCGCATAGCCGGCGATTTCGTGACAGTGCCAGTAATAGGGTGGACATACGATGCCCCTGTGTTTTTGCGCCACGAGGATGAGGGTTTCGTGCGAGCGAATCCCGTCGTTGCCCAGCGCATTCTGGGGTCCGTGGGGCTCGCACAGACCATAAGCCAGATAGGCGGCCGGGAAGTCCTCGGACGCCGCTTCGAGCTCGTCCGGAAACATGCGTTCCCATCGAACTTCTCTTTTCATCACCTGCCCCACGCAAAAACGAAATATGGTAGGGCCACGGCATGCCGTGGCCCTACGCCGTTGGACTCCTAGATACCCAGATCGTCGTTGATCTCCGCCTGATAGCCATCGATGCGCTCCCCAATCACGTCGTCGATGGTCACAATCTGCCCCGACTGTCCGCTTTCCATCATCGCGTAAGAGACAGCGACGGAACGCGTTCCCTGCTCGATGCCGACCTCCGGGGGCCGACCCTCGAGGATCGCGCGGCCGAAGTCGGCGTATTCCGTGGCGATGACTTTGCGGTCGATTTCCGGGAATTCGAAATCATACCGGCTTAACCGTTCGCCGCCGAACAATTGGGCCGTGGCTTCGTCGAGGTGAAAGTCGGGGACAAGCTCGAGCGCGCCTTCGCCGTCGATCTCCTTGCCTTCGATGTTCAGGGAAAGGGGAGCGCCACGACGGTCGGGCGGGAGATTCATCGATCCAATCGATCCCTGAATCTGGCGGAGCCAGCTGCCCTCGCCGTGAATGGCATGATCTTCAATGTATTGACCGGAGGCGGCGCTGGCGAATTCGAGCGTGGCGTAGGCGGCGTCCTCGGCGGTGGCTTCGAATTCGGCGGGCATCTCCTTCTGCCACTTGCCGTAGACGCCAGCCGGGTTGCTGGCGGATGCATCCCCCCGGGCCGCCGGATTGATGCGAACCTTTTCGTGCAGACGGGTCTGGGCGTAGACGGTCGTAATGGGGCCGAGCAGGTATTCCATCATGTCCGTGAAATGGACACCGACATCGAGAAGCAGACCGCTCTGATTTTTCTGGTGGCGCCAGACGGAGATGAGCATGCGGTTTCCATTCCCACCCATCGAGTGATGGATGAGGAGACGTGGATCCCCGATGACACCGGCGTCCAGCAGCGCCCGGGCGAGCCTGTTCATGGGATCCCGTCGATAGTTCTCCGCAACGCTGAGAACCTGTGGCCGGTCCTTCGCCGCGGCCGCGATGAGGTTGCACGCCCGGACAGTCAGGCCGACGGGCTTTTCGACCATGCAGTGCCAGCCGCGTTCCAGCGCCCCGATGGCCACGTCGTGGTGGACCCGCGGAAGCGTGGGCGTGTCGATGGCGTCCACGCCGACCTCGGCAAGGGCGTCGAGATCGGTCACGACCGCGGGCCGGTGGTCGAACAGCTCCGCGGCATCGTCAGCGAGCGATTCCGCGTTGCCCCGGTTGGGGTCGCACGCGGCGACGAGACGGAAAGGGGAAAGGCCCTGCCGGTGGAGTTCACCAAGGCCGTAGAGGTGACGATGGCCCATCCCCCCGCACCCGACGATGGCCAGCCGGATCGAACTCATTGAGGCTCCTGGAGTGAGGTTCTTCGAATGGGGTGTTGAGGTCGGAACGGCGCTAAGATGGGACCAAAGAGGCTCGCACGCCAGTCTGCGAGATCAGGGCGGCCATTCTGGCCGGCAGTCTTAGCGAGGGAGAACTACTGCCTTCGATCCGTACGCGCGCGCGAATCAAAAGTCAGCGTCATCACCGTTCAGCGCGCCTATGGAACGCTGGAGCACGAAGGTGTCATCCGATCACGAAGAGGGAAGGGTTTCTACGTCAACGCGGTCTCTGCCCCCGATCGTCATCGGTTGGCGTTCGACCGACTCAAAGAAGCGTTAGGTCCCATTGTGCAGACGGCGGTGGTGGAAGGGATGTCAGGAACGGCAATTCGACGCGCGTTCGTCGAGATTCCGGACAACGCCAAGCAGCAGTCTACCATCACTTCGTGAAGCGTGTCCCAGGGAGGAAACATGCCGGCTTTCGAGTTGATTGAAGTGAAGAAAAGCTTCCCCCCCTTTGAACTCGGTCCGATTGACCTCGTGGTTGAGCAGGGATGTGCGACGGGGTTTATCGGTCCCAACGGAGCGGAGAAGACAACTACGATGTGTTGACCTGGCCTCATCTCTGTA
>DJHM01000058.1:49075-157220 GCA_002433075.1 Latescibacteria bacterium UBA6620 | reverse complement strand
CCGAAGGCCGGGAGATTTTAAGTCTCCTGCGTCTACCAATTCCGCCACCCGGGCACCAAGAGATCAACCTGTTGAAGAACTATAGAGGGGGTTGACGGAGGGGTCAACTAGCGGGGCAGGGGTACGTAGGAGGCGATCTCGCGTGGAAAGACCGCCCTGCTCTTTCGCCGCTGACTAACTCGTGTAGCGTCGCAGACGCTCGGCCAGAAGTTTCAAGACGTAGAGCGCGAAGAAGGGGTGACTTTGAACCAGGAAGGTGAAGCGTTACTTGTCGACCATTGCCAGTTCGCCGAAGATACCGCCCGGCTCGACCGTCTCTACGACGCGGTCTCCGATCTTGATATCAATCTTCCCTTTGAGCACAACGAACATGTGTTCCCCGGTTTCCCCGGAGGTGAACACAGTGTCCCCAGGCTCGTAGACTTTCGAGCCCTCTTCGCCCCGAAACAGATTGACGGCGTTCAATGCATGCTCACGAATAGATGGATGTGCGGCATTGGGAAGTAATGCAACCTGATTACGCGAAGCAATGGATAATGCGGACCGGCCAGCCCGGCTACAGCTGTAACCTGCCCACCAAGCGAAGGGACTCCCCAAAACGAGAGCGAGCCCATCACAGTTCCGTGATTGGGCTCGCTCTCGTTTTGGAGGCACCGGGCGGATTCGAACCGCCGCTCAAGGCTTTGCAGGCCCCTGCCTTACCACTTGGCTACGGTGCCGTGTCTCCGAGACTACATAAATGCAGGTTTATTGCTTGAAAAGCTACAGGTGGAGCTTCGTTCTGTCAACTCCAGACCCTGAAACGCTTTACAGAGCACCCGCAGCCCACAACAGGCCGCGACGCTGGATTTCCCTGGCCTCGGGGACATCGAAATCGACCGCTTTGTGCCCGAGCGAGGAGTAGAACACTCTTCCCTTTCCGTACATCCGCTTCCACACCACCGGCATCACACATCCGTTGACCCAGGGCGCCAGGTCGCCCGTCTTGAACGTCGTGTGCACGAGCACTTCGTTCGACGGGTCGACGTGCAAGTAGTATTGCTCGGAATGCATGTCGAAGTCGCCCAGACCCTTCGTAATCGGATCGTCATGATTTGTGATGTTGACCCGGTAGTCGATCACCCCACCCGGATGGGCCACCCACTGGCCACCAACCATCCACTGATATCCTGTATCCTGGCGGAACGCATCGGCCATGCCTCCGTGCCACCCACCGAGGCCGACGCCCCCCTCCACCGCCTCTTTGAGCCCGTTCGATTGTTCCTTCTCGATCGAGGACATCGTCCAACACGGCACGATCAGATCCTGGTCGCTGAGCCGGTCGCCATCCAGAAATACATCGAGGTTGTCCTCGACCTCGACGCTGAACCCCGCCTCGTCCAGAACAGCCTCGAAAATGTCTGTCGTCTGTTTGGGCTCGTGGCCCTCCCAGCCGCCCCAGGTCATCAGGGCTTTCTTTTCCATAATGTCTACCCCGCATCAGAAGTGAAAAGTAAGAAAGGGAGAAGGACGGCGTTTAACAATATCCGTATCGATCCACGTTCGCCCTACCTACCTCGGGCGAATCCGTTCTCCGTGAGGAAGGCGTGACTCTTTACGACCGCTTCCATCATGTCCGTTGCGCAACGGTCCAACTCGACGATCCACCACTCGGCGTGATCACCCGCGGCTTTCACGATGCTGTCGAAGTCTGTCGCGCCCTCTCCCAGAGCCTGCATATCTGCCTCGCGGGTACACGGTCCATCCTTTAAGTGCACGAGAGGCACTCGTGGTCCCAACTCACCGATCACGGAGGCTGGATCCGCGCCCGCGGTTTGCACCCAGTAAGCATCGATCTGGAATTCGATCCCATCCTCGAGATGATCGAGCATATGTTTATACACTCGAGCGCCGTCGATTTCTACGAACTCCCACCAGTGGTTGTGGATGCCGAACGTCAGTCCATTCGAACGGCACACATCGGCCGCTTCGTTAAATCGATCACACGAGGCCTTGATCTCGTCCTTGGAGCCGAACTGGTCCCGGCCCTGACCCGCGACGAGCCTATCAATCCCAAGCGCTTCCGCCGTCTCGAGCGATTCCTGCTGCTTCTCCCCGACCGGCATCGGCAGGTGAGCGCTGCAAACCTCGAGTCCCAGATCCGCAAACAGACGCGCGGCCGCTTCAGGTGTCGTACCCGGAAACCCCGCTGGCTCGACACCCGCATAGCCGATTTCGGCGACTTTCCGCACGGTCCCCTCGTAATCCTCGGCAGCGGCCTCCCTTAACGTGAAGAGCTGAAGTGCGATCGGTGCAGGCATCCTGGTCCTTTCTCTAGAGTTCGTACGCTTCGCTGATCCGGATTCGCTCGCCCCGTAGGACGGAATCGAAACCCGCCATCACCACCGCCAGACTGCGACGTTCCGAAATAGCTGTCGTCCGGCCCCAATCGTCTCCGGCCACCGCATCGGCAAACGCTTCCATTTCGAGCGCATAGTCAGACAATGCGGTATCCGGCCACGCGCATTCCCCAGTACTCCCGTCGGCATTGAAACACTCGTACCCCTCCCGGTCCACCCGGAGCGTGCCTCAATCGCCGAAAACAGTCAACCCTCCGAGTCCGCCGCTCAAGTAGACCTCATGCGACTGCATCAAAGCGATGGAGTATCCGGCAGCCGTCGTCAGGGTCCCCGTGAGCGTGGCTTCAACGTCCGTTCGGTCGACCCGACTGGAGTGATGATGACGAAGATACACATCCTCAATCTCGCCGAACACGTAGCGGAGCTGAGCGATCATGTGAATTCCGTTCAGAAGCCATTGTCCTCCCCCACCCGCTTCCGGCGTCGACAGCCACGCTCGCCGCCCAGGATAGCCATATTGCTCGGCGCGAAAGCCGGTCACGATCGATGCGGAAACCACTTCACCGATCGGATCGCCACTCTCCACCATCCTCCGAAGCGTAGCCGACATCGACGTGTAGGGCAGGTTCTCGGCGACGAACAGCGTCACCCCCGCGTGACCGGCGGCCGCAATCATTCGTGTCGCCTCTTCCACCGTCGTCGCCATCGGCTTCTCGACCAGGACGTGCCTCCCGGATTCGGCCGCCGCAATAGCCACCTCGCAGTGATCGCGATGTGGCAGACAGATCGCGATCACGTCGACATTCGTATCGGAAATCGCGTCGTCGACCGATCCGTACGTTTTCTCAACACCAAGTTCGGCGGATTTTTCACGGAGAAAGTCTGCGTCGTAATCGACAAGACACTCGACCGTCAGTTTTCGACCCAGTTCTCGGATGGCCTCGACGTGGCGGGTGCCCGCCCAGCCGACACCGGCGATGGCCACTCTCACGCGCCCTCCAGCCACGTATAGTCGTCGGTCGACACGCCGACAGTTTCGGCGGCCGCCGCGATGTCCACAAGGGTCTGCGAGTTCAACGGAATCCCCTGCGCCTCATACTCCTCGCATCGAAGATGCTCCAACTCACCCGGCGTGTAGATCCTTTCCACACCTTTCGCTCGACGGCTTGAACGTATCTCCAGGATCGCCCCGTCGATTATCTGTTTGAACCGCTCGGCATCCTCGAATGCATCGACCCCTATGGCCGCCAGGAAATGACCGTCCTGACCCGCTTCCGGGCCATCTTCCATGTTCCCCAGCTCGGTGCCGTAGGATGCTCCAGACAGCATCGACGAAAGCACGCCCGTGACAAGGGCCAGCCCGGTCCCTTTGAAGCCACCGATCGGCATCAAGAGGCCCTCGATCGCTATGGTAGCGATCCGTCGTGGGACGACCCTCTCGATCGAGCGCCCATCCGCCCGGCAACGGAAGCCCTTTCTGTGCGTGGATTCGAATCTTGCCGTGAGAGGACCCGCTGAACGCTGCGTCGTAGACGATCGGCTCCTCTTCTCCTGCAGGGATCGCCACACCCAGGGGGTTAATCCCGAGCAGTCTCTCGGCACCCCCCCCACGGCGCCATCGTTGGCAGCGCATTCGTCGTCGCCAAACCGATCATATCGTGGTCGAGCGCCATCGTCGCATAGTAGGCCATCGTTCCGCAATGATTGCTTCCACGAACGGCGGCAGCCGCGATTCCGTGTTCACTTGCCCGTCGAATCACTTCGGTCATCGCGAAGTGGGCGGCGATCTGTCCCATCGCGTTCCGTCCATCCACGACCAGGCAGGTGCCGCTGTCTTTCGCAATCGTCGGGACCGCAGTGGGGTCCACTCCGTCGTCGCAAAGCTTCCCGACGTATTCCCTCACACGCAGGACGCCGTGTGAATGCGTGCCTCCGAGATCTGCCACGACCAGCTGATCTGTCAGGCGAGCGGCATCGGTCGCCGACATGCCGCAGGCTACCGAATATTCTTTCGACGCACGAGCGCAGGTCGCCCGCGTCCACTCGCTTCAGGGCTTCAATGTCCACGACGGAGCGTCGAACGTCACGGCTTCCGCAGCCGTCTCAGCGTCCCCTCCCGCTGCGAGCACCTCGTCGACGCGATCGCGCACCGCCCGTAGATAGCCGCGCTGCCACTTCAGCCAGTCCCGAACGGCGGCCCGACCCTTGATCGTGTAGCCGTGACCCGGCACGAGGGTATCAATGTCCACCTCGAGCAGCTTTCCCAGGGAAGCTTCGAGGATCCGGCTGTCCCCATCCCCGATGGCGGCCACGATTCCGTTTACGACCGAATCTCCCGAGAACAGCAGGCGATCCTCTTCGACGTAAATGGACACTCCGTCCTCGCTGTGCCCGGGCGTCGGGAACATCCAGAGATGCTTGTCTCCCAGATCGAGCCACATCTCTTCGCTATAGGTCACCGTCGGCCAGGGCAGACGGGTCCGGGCATGGGCCTCGTCTGTTCCCAACTTCTTCGCAAACGTCGCCACCTACGAGTCGATCTTCGTCGGCGTCAGACGATGGGCGTAGATCTCCCCTCCGATCAGCGGCTCTGCCCCGAGCACGTGATCCCCGTGCCCGTGTGTCAGCACCACTCGACCCACGGAATGCTCATTTTCCCGGATCAGATCCGCCACAGCTTCTGCTTCGTCCACATAGTTGCCACAGTCGATGGCAACCGACGCACGTGAACCCACCACAACCCCGTTCTTTCCGTCGACGAACCGGCTTGCGACGCTGAACACGCCCGGGGCTTCTTCTGTGAACACCCCCGCACTCCCTATTGGCCACCCAGCCTTGATCTGAAATCGGCAGGCATGGCCACGACTTTCTGATGATCGTAATCGAAGAAGACCATTCCCGTCTTGACGCGAGCCACCTCTCGACCGGTTTCATCGTCGCACATCACGTATACCAGGTCGAAACTCACTCGCGACCACTCGACGGCTCCGATCTGTATTCTGAGGTGCTGACCATAGCGACCCTGTGAACCGTAGACAACCGCCGCATCGGCCATCGTCAGCCCCACACCCCCCACATCCTTTTCCGAGAAACCTGCGGATTCCAGGAACCGGACCCTGGCTTCGTGCGCGAAGGACAGCACGGTATCGTTGCCCACGTGGTTGCCGTAATTGAGATCCGTCACACGAACAGGAAGGATGGTTTCGAAGTTGAAGCGATCTGGGAGGTCGATCCGGATGCGGGCCAATCAGGCACCCCGTACGGTATGACGGTCCTCGTACTCACCTTTGATGAACCGATCCGACACAAAGGCTGCCGGTACGTAGTGCCACGCGGTGCTGTAGCGTGAACGCTCGCTTGTGTTGTCGAGGGCCCCGTGAAGTAAATTGGCGGAGAAAAGCACGACGGATCCCGGTGGAACTTCCACCTGAATCGCGCGGGCTTCATCGACCTGCATCCAACTCCCGTGGCTGTTTACCCGCTTCTCGTGCTCTGCGATCTCACCCGAGAGATGGCTGGCCGGAACCACCGTCAGACATCCGTTGGCTTCGTCCGATGTCTCCAGATAAATGCCGCAGCTCACGATCACGTCAGAGTTCGTCCCAAAGTAGAAGTTGTCCTGATGCCAGTACACCGAGGATCCTCCTCCAGGGAGCTTGGGGAAGAACTTCGTGCCGAAAACGTCGATTTCCGGCCCCACGAGGGCTTCCACCCGATCCAGAACGGCGGGCTCCCTGGCCAACTCCAATATTCGAGAATCGACCACACAGACCCCCTGCACCTTGTGCAGAAGCCCGGGGATGGGCTCGCCTTCATCATCCAGTTCAAGTGACCAGTGAGGCTCGGCGGCCGCCATTTTCCGTGCTCGTTCCACCATCTCGTCGAACACCGAACGGTAAAAGACCACTCGCTCTTCCGGAATCACGCCGGGGAAAACCAGGTATCCTTCTTCCCTGAAGTGAATTTTCTCATCGTTCGTCAACACGCCTGAGCCTCCAATCCATCCCCCTCCGTGATCTCACCTGAACCCAGAGCAATCTGCCAGAGCACGTGAAACACATCCTCGGGCGGCTCCCCGCGAGCGATAACGGATATCCGATCGGCACGAAAGGTAATCGGGGACCAGCCGTTCTGCAATGTCCTGAGCAGGGAGTTACAAGGCTCCACGCCGCGGACCTGCCCCACGGTCAGATGCGGGGTGAAGCCACCTGCATGCCTGCCCGTCTCCACACAGTCCGGGCACGACGCCATAAGTGCCTCGTGCAAAATCTGGAGCGTCGACAGAGGTTCGGGGCTCACCCAGACCGTATGAGGGTCGCGGGCTCCAGTGGGGTCCGAGTTTCTGGGGCGGTGTCGGAAGTGTCCAAATTGGCTCAACGTCACGTCGGACGGCTGAACCCGTTGGCACGCCTCAGACAACACAGGTCGGACGCTTTCTCGATCCACGCCTTCGTAGAACGGGTAGAGAAGAGTGATGTGCGGCATCCATCGCCGTATCTGTCGGTCCCGCGTCTTTCGAATCTGCTGAATCGGCTCCCATACGGCTTGCGGCGGAATCAACACCACAGCCGATCGGTGACTGCGCCGGTGGCGGCCCTCTGGTTTATATCCGCCACAGGTGTCACGCATTGCAACCATCTCTTATCCTAAAACGTGACCAATCCGTGTCAGATCCCGGAATACCCCAAGAAATGTTGACTTTACAACTCCTTGATTTAAAAGATTTTTTCATATCGATTCAAGATTCTTTCGGGCCGGGGCACCCGGTTGGTCCGGTCTTTGCCAAGTGCCCCCAGTCCGCGTGTGAGCTATATCACGTCAACCAAAAGGCAGAATGGTTGCACCCGCCAAACCATTAGAATTCCTCGACAACCTCGAGAATCTCCCGACGCTTCCGACAGTCGCCGCCCGGGTCGCGAACGCGGCCCAGGACGAGACTGCCTCCGTCAAGGAAATCTCGGACCTGATCGAGAAGGACTTCGCACTCTCTGCGAAAATCCTCCAGGTCGTCAACTCCTCCCTGTACGGTTTCACGAGAGAAATCGACAGTGTCAACGGTGCAGTGGGCCTGATGGGATTCAAGCAAGTTGGAAACCTCGCCCTTGGTATCTCCGTCGTCAGCAGTTTTCCCCAACAGCAAATCTTCGGCTTCAGTTATCAGGACTTCTGGCATCGTTCCGTCGGTCACGCGGTCGCGGCGACGATGACGGCGAGTCAGATCGGCGATAAGTCGGAAGGGCTGTTCACGACGGCTCTGCTCCAGGACATCGGCACGTGCATCATGGTCAAACATCTGCCCCTGGCCTACGGAAACGCGATGGGCATGGCGCGCGAACGAGACATCCATCCTATCCATACCGAACGGGAAGTTCTCGGGGCCGATCACGCTGAGGTCGGGGCTCATCTCGCTCAGCACTGGAATCTTCCATCCAACATCCAGGCCACAATCCGTCACCACCACTTCTCCGAGTTCGGCGACGACCCAGATCCCGAAACCGTCAACGGCTACACAGACGCGATCCGGATCATCAACTTCTCGAACCTGCTGACCGATGCGCTGTATGATGAATCAGATGACGATCGGTATCAGGATCGTGTCAAACGGGCGGCCCCTTATCTGAAGCTGACCCAGAAACAGATCGACACGATGTTCGATCGCCTGCCCGAAGAAATCCACAGTGTGCAGTCTCTCTTCCAGTCCGAAACCGAGGAAGAAGAGCCACAGACCGTGGATCAGTTCTATGACGAGTGCCCGAAGTGCGCGTCGACTTCCATCATTCAGTTCTGCGGTGAATGCGGCACATCACTCCTCAAAGGCTCGGGCCCCAGCGACGATGGCGAAAGCGGAAAGAACTACAAGATCCTGGTTGCCGAAGACAGCGAAGCCATTCGCACGGCCATCGTGTCCCTCCTCCGCAAGCGTGGCTACAACGTCGTCATCGCCTTCAACGGTGAAGAGGCCGTTCAACTCGCGGGGAAAGAGCAACCCGATCTCATCCTGATGGACATTCGGATGCCCGTCATGGATGGATTGGAAGCCCTCCGGCACATCCGACTGGACGTTCGTTCTCAGCAGATGCCCGTGATCATGCTGACGTCGGTCACGAGCCTGGACACCGTCACCGACGCGATCAGCCGGGGAGCGACGGATTACGTGGCCAAACCGTTCAGGATAAAGAAACTCCTAGCCACGATCGTGAAGTACACCGAAGAAACAGAAAGTGACTCCACCGACTAACCCTCCGCCACACCGAACTCAACTCACCGCAAACGTATCGTCCCCGAAAAGACCAGATGGCACGTCCTGCCATCGTTACTCATCCACTTCGTAGGAAAAAAGTCCTGGTCTCCTCGGCCCACATCCCACAGGTCGGTATAGTTGACCACAGCCCCCAGGGTTCCGGGGCATCATAGATTGCAAATCCCCCGCGAAACCGCGTGTTGTCGTCGCCGGGAACCCGGTGCTGGTGCCACCACAGATACCGTTCCAGCCCCGCGTTACAGCTGATCCCCGATCGGGAGCACCCGCCCGGCTTTACGAAGACGCCTCCGCTACTTTCGTAGTCAGCCGTCCACGTAACGCTCCCTTCTTCCACCCCCGTCCAGAAACTGTAGGCCTCCCGCTCCCGTATTCGTTTTATGGGCACTCGAGCCAGAACGAACCGGTGGGCGTTCTCGTAGGCACTGTCGTGATCGGGTGAGTAGACGTAAACGAACGCATCACGTGCTCCTGCGTAGTTGGACCCGAAATTCAGGATTGTTGGACAGCCGAATCCTTCCGACCAGACCCAGTCTGCCCAGGTCCAGGTACGAGCGTAATCCGTCGACCCGGCCAGCTGCGAGTTACCTGCGTTCCGGACGTATATATAGAGCACGCCCCCTACCATCAGCATTCCGCTTGCCTTTTTCCCGTTGGGGCCGTGTCCCGTGTTCTCACCCGACGCCGATCGAATGTTCACACCCTTGAAATCATCAGCTCCACCTTCGATTCGGGCGAACCCCAGGCCGAGCTTGACATCGATGATCGGGTCGAATCCGGGGCCGTAGGCCGTATAGAGGTGTCCGTCATCCGCCCAGGCGATCGGCCAGTTGTCGCTCCCATCGTATCGTGATTTTCCCTTTTTCCCCCGGGCCTCCCAACGGATATCTTCTCGTGGCGCCCAGTTCACAGCCGTGATCACCCTGCTCGCTGGATACGGAGCGTGTTCCAGCTGATTCGTCACGACGGTTCCTCTCCGCTCATCGGATCCTTCCTGGCCACCCACAGCCCGTCTTCCTTCTCGATTGCAAGAGCGAATGGCGCAGCATCGATTCGAAGAGCGATCTCCTTGTCACGGATGTGAAAATGAGGCTGTTCCGGGTCGCCGAATTTGGTCGATTCGGCTCCTGCTTCCACCAAGGCTCGGACTGCATCCAGGTCAGGTGAGCGTCCTTCGAGCAGGTTTCGCAAGTAGAGTGCGCACTGCTCGTCCTCATCGGTTCTGACCGAACCCGCCCACCCCATTGCGACTAACGTGACCACCTCGGGCGATTCCGCCAGAATTGCGTTCGCTGTCGCCCGGCCAACCACCAGCGATCCGCCATACAGACGGTCCGCGCCCGTGGCCGCACAGACCCCGACCGTACCAGCCCGCGTCGACTGAATCAACGTCTTCCCTGCAACGTCGGCGCGGCAGATCTCGAACGGGGAATTGTTGTGGTCGAACCCTTCGGGTTTCTTCCCGTCGACTTCGCCCACGCAGAGATCGCCGACGCCCGCGTCCCTTAAGGCAATCGCCTCCTCGACCTCGGCTACGAGGATGATTTTTTTCGCGCCCCGGAGGAACGCTACGGCGGCGGTCGTGAACGCCCGATAAACATCGATGATAACGACCGTGCCCTGGGCCGATTCGGCACCTTCGAGCAAACTGGCGAGTTTAATCTCCAACGCTTTTCCTTCCACGATCTGGGACTGCGTTGTCGCGACGACACGCTCTCCCTACATTAAGTCGCCGCTCGGACCTATATCACGTCGGTTTCTTGAAAAGAGGAACGATGCACTACCTGCTCATCGCCGCAGCGCTTGCCGCCGGCGCCCTGATGCCGATTCAGGGAAGTCTGAATGCCCGTCTCGGACGAGTTCTTCCAAACCCGTTCCAGTCATCCCTGACAAACTTCGTCGTGGGTGCACTGGTACTCGCTGTGCTGTGTCTGGCCGTGCGTGCTCCCTGGCCAACGCCGAGCGCTCTTGCCGCCATCCCTCCACGTCTTTATCTGGGCGGGGTCCTCGGTGCGATCTTCGTAAGCACGGTCCTGATCCTGGTTCCCAGAATCGGGGTGCTGAACGTCCTGGCATCTGCCGTCGTCGGTCAGCTGCTCGTCTCCATCCTGATCGATCATTTCGGGTGGTTTGACGTGCCTGTGCAACCCGTATCCTTCACGAGAGTCGCTGGCGCCCTCAGCCTCGTGGGGGGATTGTTTCTGATTCAGAAGTAGCGGAACGGGAAACGACATGGATCTTGATTTTGGTCTCCCTCTGCGGCACGACGGACTTCCACCGCTGTTCGACCCGGAGGAAGGACACACCGTCGTCGAGCCTCTCGACTCGAGAAGCGGGTGGTGGGCCGGGGCTCCCAGCGCCGTTTGGGACCACGAAACAGCCAAATTCTACCTTTACTACAGACTTCGGCGTCCGAGAGGGGTCGAGCTCGACCGCGGTGGCGAGTGCGTGATCGTCGAGAGCACCGACGGCATCAACTTCAACCCGATCTGGCGAGCGGAGAAGACGGCCTTCGAATCGGACTCCGTGGATCGCGCGGCCCTCTTCAAGGGGCTCGACAACGTATGGCGCCTCTACCTGAGCTACGTCGACCCGGATCACCAGATGTGGCGTGTCGATCTCATGGAGGCCGACCGACCTGATCGTTCCGAACCGGCGAGTCGGCACACCGTGTTCGATCCCGTGGATCTAAACATCGAGGGCATCAAGGATCCCTTCCTGTTCACACTGGGGCACGAGTATTACATGCTGCTAAGCTACACGCTCGGGGAATCTCACCAGGAAGCAGGAAGGGGATCTACACGCTACGGCCGACGCATACAACACCGGACTGACCGTATCAAGAACAGGCCTGGCCACGAGTTCG
This sequence comes from Latescibacteria bacterium UBA6620, assembly GCA_002433075.1. Lineage (GTDB taxonomy): Bacteria > Latescibacterota > UBA2968 > UBA2968 > UBA2968 > UBA6620. The sequence continues at coordinate 145,756 of DJHM01000058.1, read as the reverse complement.
GACGGTCGAACGTTCTCCTGGGAAGGGGACATCTTCTCGCCCGGCTCATAGGGCTGGGACGGCTGGTGCACTCGAATCTGCTCGCTCGTCTACCTGCCCCCGGTCTTTACGGCCTTCTACGATGGAGCAAGCGACGTCTCGGGCAACTACGAGGAGCGAACCGGGCTCGCATCCGGAACCGACATCCGAAAGCTTCGTTCCCTGTCACCGGCAGGCCCCCGTCTCGTTTCGCCCCACGCATCCGGGTGTCTGCGCTATCTGGACACGCTCCAGTTCACGGACCGAATCCATTACTACTAGGAGTACGCGCGTGAGGACGGGTCCCACGAAACACGCGTGAACATCGTCACCCTCTAAGCCTTCAGTGTCGATACCACGTCCTCTGTGATCGACAACGTTTCATCCACGTCCGATTCGGTGTGTGCCAGCGAGATGCTGCCCTGCTTCGTCGCCAGGGGAAAGTGGTAGACGCCACGATCGATCAGGGCGGCTCGGTAGCGTGTATCCAATTCGAAATCGTGGTGCTCCGCCACGTCGTGCCAGTCCCGGGGGGCGTGATCTGCGAAATAGACACAGAATGCCGAGCCCTGTCGCGCAACCATCGCGGTCAGGCCCGCAGCATCAAGGATCGAGCCGAGGCCTTTTGACATGCGATCCCCCTTGGCGTAGAGGCGCTCGAATGTGGCCCCGCCGTCAGCCGCCAGTTTCTCCATCGTGGCGATCGCTGCAGCGCACGGAATCGGGTGCGCGTTGTAGGTCCCTGCGATCAGGACCCGTTTCGCAGCATCCTCGTGGACGAAATAGTCCATCAAATTCTGCGCGCCTCCGATCGCGCCCACAGGATAGCCGTTCGCAAGCGCCTTTCCGAAGACCGACAGATCGGGCAAAACACCACACAAGGACTGATACCCCCCCATCGCGTGACGGAACCCGGTCTTTACTTCGTCGAAGACCAGAACGACCCCGTGCTCGTCGCACAACCTGCGCAATCCCTCCAGATAACCTTCGACGGGTTTGACGATACCGATATTCTGGAGAATGGGCTCCAGGATGATGGCCGCAACGCTCCGGGTTCGAACGACTTCGTTCACCGATTCCAGGTCGTTGTAGTTGACGACGTGAACCTCGTCCAGCGCGCCCTCCGGGATCCCCGCTGTGATCGGCACCTTCGGGTACTCGCCCCGCTCCACACGCTCCCCCACGGCCTCGAGCGGCGTCATCACGTTCAAGGCCACGTCGTTGTGCCACCCGTTGTAGCCGCCCTGCATCACGACCACGCCCGCCCGTCCAGTGTGCGCCCGAGCGATCCGTAGCGCGTGGTAGGTGGCTTCCGATCCGGTGTTCGTAAGCATCACTCGATCGACCGATGGCACGTGTTCCACAATCAGTTCTGCCACGCGCCCCTCGAGCAGATTCGTACCCGCCCCCATCAACGTTGCCTCTTCGTCGAGTACACGACGAACCGCGTCGGTCACATCAGGGTCGTTGTGTCCCAGGATATAGGGCGCAAACCCCGCGTGGTAGTCGATATACTCGTTTCCATCGGCATCCCAGACCCGGCTCCCCCGGCCTCGCAAGAACGAGATTTCCGGTTTCACGGCTCGGTTGACGGACACCACACCGCCAGGGATGACGTTCCGGTTCCGGGCGTGAATTTCCTCAGATTTTGTCCTGCTGCTCGACACTCAATTCCTCCTCAAGGGGATGAGTCCCCGGGCGATCAGACCGGGATCGTCATGATGACTTTCCCGATATTCTCGTTTCTCGTGAGCACTTCCTGCGCCGACTCGACCTCTTCGATCGTCAGAGTCCGGTCGATGACCGGCTGGATCGCGCCGGACACCAGATCCTTCCAGAAGCGATCCTCGAAGCCCTCTCGAATGGCTTCCTTCTCTTCCAGTGACCGGGATCTCAGGACCGATCCAATGATCCGCAGTCGCCTTCGCATGACCTCTCCCAGATCGACCTCTCCGATCGCGCCACCAAGGAGGGCGATGATCACGAGTCGCCCGCGATTGCGGAGGCACGCGAGATTACGTGAGAGGTAATCCGCAGCCCCGATATCCAGAATCACGTCGACGCCGTCGGGCGCCGCCTTCTTGACCGCGTCGGCGAAGTTCACCTCGTGCCGGTTGATCGCAACATCCGCCCCCAGGGTGCAACAGAATGCCGCCTTGTCCTCTCTGCCAACCACGGCGATCACCCGGACCCCGGCACGAGTCGCCATCTGGATTCCAGCCGTTCCCACACCGCTCGCACCCCCGTGAATGAGCAACGTCTCGCCCTCCGCCAACTGCCCCTCTACGAAGAGGTTTACGTAGGCGGTGTAAAAAACCTCGGGAACCGCAGCAGCCTGCTCGAAGGACCACGCATCCGGGATCCTGACAAGCAGCGATGCCGGTGTCGCTACCCGCTCCGCGTAGCCTCCCCCAGCGAGGAGACTGCAGACGCGATCCCCGACGGACCAGCCCTCGACCCCTTCCCCGATCTCATAGATCACCCCCGAAGCTTCGAGTCCCATGTAGGGCGAAGCGCCGGGCGGCACCGGGTACTGACCGGCGCGCTGGAGCAAATCGGCGCGATTGACAGCGGTCGCTCGGACGGACATCACGACCCCTCCCGGAGCAGCAGAGGGATCGTCGACTTCGGACCACGAAAGAGCGTGAGATTCTGAATCGACAACGACGGCTTTCATGCGTGTACCACCTCGGGTTGGATCAGCTCCTTCCACAGGGTCGGAGCAGGCCACGAAAAGCGATCGAAGACGCGCTGTAACCTGGACGGAATCGGCGCTTCGATGGTAACGGATTCCTGCGTAAACGGATGCTCGAACCTCATAGACGTCGCCATCAGCAACAGTCGCGAAAGCTTGAACACGTCTCGGAAGAGCCGGTTGTGGTCTCCATCGCCGTGTGTCGTATCGCCGATGACCGGATGGGACACGTGAGCAGCGTGCCTTCGAATCTGGTGGCGACGCCCCGTCAACAGACGGGCGCGAACCAGGCTGTAGCGAGCGGTATCATACCGGCCCGCCGCATACGGAAGTTCGACACGAGCTTCGGCATAGAAATCGGTTACGCAATCGACCGAATCGCCGCCGTGCTCCCCATCATCGTAGGCGTGGTCGACGCGACAATCCTCGAGGTAGCCCCGCAGAACCGCCAGATACTGCTTGTCGACGAGACGGGATTCGATCAACCCTCCCATACGTCGCGCAGCCTCTTGACTCAGAGCGAACAGAACAAGCCCCGATGTTCCCCGGTCGAGACGATGAACAGGATAGACCCATCCCCCGACCTTCTTCCTCACGATCGGGAGCAAGGCTGTCGCGTCCCGGGCCATCGCCGTTGGGTGGACAACCAGCCCGCTTCGTTTGTCGACAGCGATGTAGTGGTCATCCCGAAATAGGACCTCGTTCACGACAACGTGATCCCGTACGTTCTTTTCTCCAGATCCTCGCGAGGGCGGTAGAGAATCGCGACATGACCGATGACGCCGACGACCACTGCGCCCGCATCTGCCGCAACCTGTCCGGTCATGGGTTTGCGTTCGTCCTTGAACTCCACGAACCGAACCTTGATCAGTTCGTGTGCCTCGAGTGCGGCATCGACGGCCTTGAGCAGGGAGGGACATACCCCTTCCTTTCCCACCATCACCACCGGATCCAGGCCGTGTGCGGCCTGCTTGAGGGTTCGACGATCCCTGGACGCCAGCGTCCCCTTCATTTGATCCCCAGCAGCTCGATCTCGAAAATCAGCGCCGAATTCGGTGGGATGTTTCCTATGTCCTGGGATCCGTAGCCTAGCCGGGAAGGGATCGCCACCTCCCATTTTGATCCGACTGGCATCAACTGTACGACTTCTTGCCATCCTTTGATCACTCTGTTGAGAGGAAACTCTGAGGGATTCTTTCGCTTGTAGGAGCTGTCGAACTCCGTACCATCGATCAACCTGCCAGCGTAGTGTGCGATCACAGTGTCCGTCAGCTTCGGTCGGGCGCCGTCGCCCGTCTTCAGAACCTTGTAGTGAATGCCACTCTCAAGCGACACCACACCTTCTTCTGTCGCGTAGTTGGCAAGGTAGGTGGTTCCGTCAGCATTCGCAGCGGCCCTGAGCGAATCCCCTTCAGCCTGTTTGCGCACCTTCATCTGGGCGATCGCCTCCTGGATCTCCTCTCCGGACATCGCCGGCGAGGAGTCGTTCTCCAGGACCGCCCGAATGCCCGCCAGGAGCGCATCGATGTCGATGTCGTCCCCCCACTGCGCCAGTCCCTGGTTGATATTCCTGCCCATGCTGTAGCCGATGCTGTAGCTCTCACGCTCTTTCTGGGTTTCAACCGAAACCGACTCACCTTGCTGGCACGACAACAAGCTCGAGATCACTGCGATCATAACGATTCTGGTGCCCATCGATGCTCCTTGATAAAATGACTGCTGTCCTCAACCCCAGGCCGTATCGAATCTCGACTCGGCTTCGGCAATCACAATGGCCGGGATGTCTTCGGGCGTCTCTACGGGATACACGACGATGTGCCCGTCTCCGGTCGTCGCCTTTCTGAATTGCTCCGCCTCCTGCATCCGTCCGACGTGGACAGCGGTGACCCGTCCCTCTACGCGGGAAAGATAATCCGTAACGCTCTGGAGATTCGAAATCTGCATGTCGGTGATCAGGAAATAGTCGGTGTTTGAATTCGTGATCACCGCGAAATCCTTCGTGTCGATCTCTGTCCCGCCGCCAAAGTAGCGGCAAAGACCTCGAAAGATCTCCGTGCGATCGCGCGTGTAGTCGATCCATAGCTTCCCACCGGATGGTGCGTCACTGAAATTGTAGACCGCCACGCGTCGCCCCCGCTTCAGATACGCATCGGCCGCACACCCTGCCCCCAGCACGGCAAACGAAAGCTCTTCACACGGATTGGTCATACTGCCCGAAGAGTCGACCACCAGGACACAGTCCGGCGTACCAGACTCCGTGCCGTGGGTTTCACCCTCACGACGCTCCCACACCTGCGACACACCGGGCATGATCTTCCCGAAGCTCGTCCAGATGTCGATGTCCTGAACTGGACGACCGATCTCCCACGGTGCGTGAGCGTGGGGATACAGCCCACCCACACGTTCCATACGGGTCTGCCTGATCGTGAGTCCATACCGTTCGCAGCGCTTCATATAATAGAGCAGATCTGCCTGGGTCGGTTCGCCCCTGCCCTGACCGATCCCTTTTTCGGGCATCACGCCCGCATCTTCCAGGACGTCTCGGAAGTCATCCACCATCGCCCGGAACGCGTAGTAACCCTGCTCTGCGAACGATGCGAGGGCCTTCTCGATCTCCGCAGCCGAATGCTGTGAATCGTGACCGCCGAGCATTCCGCCTTCTCCATCTCCCGGTCCATCTTCCGAAGTCTCACGCAGAAACGGGGTCATCACGGACGCGAAGGCGCGCACGCTGTCTTTCCACTCCATCCGGTCCAGGTAGGGGATTCGCGAAAGTCGGCTGACCGCCGCTTCGCGCGCGGCGTCTTCCTCCACACCCAGTTCCACGCCCCAGAGACGTTCGTAGAGCGACCGGATCACCTCGTAGCCGCCCTCACCGGGGCGACGGGCGTAGATGTCGGGTAAGGCCGAATCGTGGTCGCGCACACAATGCGTATCGACAACCACATCCGTGAAGAGGTCGAGCACGCGCCGTATCATCGCGCCATCTTTTACGATCGGTTTCAACGAGGCGTAGAGGCCGAGATAGGTGTCGTAGTCCCAAGGACAAACCGTGTGGTGGGCAATCCCGTGATCGAGCAGGGCGTTGACGACCGCCTCAGGTGGGACCGTTTCGGCCACCGAATCCGCGAAGGAGGTGGACAGACGGATCTGTTTCGCCCGGGCATCGATAGCCACCGATTCGTCGCCGTCTGTCATCGACGGCTCAGGCATCTCCGGGTAGAGATGCCGGGCTCGTGCCTGCGGCCAGGCTGAACGCAGTAGATCATCCCAGTCCATCAGGCCGCCTCGGGGTCGCCGTAGACACATTGCCGTCGGTGATACACAACACCCCCTACCGGCTTCCCCACCCCACCGAGGCGCCCAGCCACTCGAATCTCGCCACCCACCATCTGTTCGCCGACGAATCGCCCTGCATCCCCCTCGACCCGAATCGACCCTGCCGCCATCCCCGCCCCGAGGTAGCGCCCCACGTGACCGTTCACGTTCAATGCGCCCCCCGTCATCGAAATCCCCGTCAGGTCCCCGAGATGACCTTCGACATCCAGCCGCCGTCCCTCCGGAAAGCGGTAGCCGAGCAAGGGCAATCGTAAATCCTGCCCCCCGAAATTGAGCGTGATCTCGGCACGATCGGACGCGTTGCAGAGAGCAGAAATGTAAAGTCCCAACGGTCCCATCAGGTAGAAATCAGGATCCTCACTCCGAAATGCCACGTGGGCGAACACCTCGATGTCACCTGGCTCGACCCGCACGTCGGTACCGATGTCACAGGCCTTCTCGTAGACACGAACAATGGAGTCGCCGTCCGGTTGCCATAGACCATCGCCCGCCTCATCCTCGATCAAACGCTTGAACCCGGCCTTGAGACTGTCCAGCGCATCGGTGTGTTCGGCCAGAATGTCTTCCATCGGCAGCCGCCTGACCGGCTCGGGAGTTTTACCCGCGAACTCGGCGAACGGATTCTTCACGAAAAGACCCTGCCTGTCTCGTGGCCGAGATCCTTCTTGATCTCCTCGTAGATCGGGTGTTCGCCATCCACCGGCACCACCTTCTCCCCGGAGAACGCCCGATTCGCGACTTCCAGCGCTTCCCGAATCCGTCCGCTCTGCTCCGTATATCGGCGGACAACGTCGTTAACCGCTTCTCGCGCCCGATGGATCAGATACGCGTCGCCCCGAGGACCGTGTTCCACATCCGTCTCTCCGTCGTCGCGCCATTGAATCCTGTGGGCGGACGTGTATGGCAGAACCAGCCGGAGATGCTCGACCGTGATGGAGCTGTCTCCAAGTAGCCACGCAAGAGCTTGAGCATATTGTCTCACCGACACGGGAAATCGATTCGACAGGCACCCCTTCACGCCGTATCCCAGATATCCCGTGTAGTGACAACCTTCTCCGCAGAATTCGTTCGAGCGCTTCTGACCGTACTTGCAGCAGAACGTCAGCTCAGCCAGGTAGGTCCTCATCAGCGCGCTTGCGTCCGTATCGAAAACCAGCGTCGCCATCTCCTCCCGCGCCTGTCTCCGCCTCTCCCGACCCAACGTAGGCAAGTCGAGAGAGGAACTTACTCGCTCCCCGAAACCGTCGCATAACGTTTCTATTTCTGATGGGGGCCCGGTCCCGCCCAGCCATTCCTGAATCGCCGACTCGCAACGGGTGTCTCGCAGGGCCGATTCTCTTGTCGAGTCGGTGCCGATGGCCCACGACAGATTGGGGCCCGGATGTTTCGACTCGACCATAACGTCGAAACGATCCATCAACGGAGGAACCAGCGTGTTCGTTCCCCGATCCTGGTAGTTCGCCGTCGCGAACAGCGTAAACTCCTCGTTGATCAACATCGCGTTCAGATAGGTCCAGTGACCGCGGTCAACCCCGTTCAGGATGAGACTCTGTTTCGTCTCGGGCAGCCGGTTGATCTCGTCCACGATTTTTACCGGAAGCTGTGCGAACGCGGACCAGACCACCTGTTCCCGGCCTTGATTCAGTTCACCAAGGTTGGGCCGTCCGATGATCTTTTCCTCAGTCTGCTCCGGATGACCCGACACCTCGGCCTCCCAGACCGTTCCAAGCGGCAACCGATACAGAAGCGCTCCCACGTACTCCGCAGACGTGGTTTTCCCCAACCCGGGTTCCCCGACGATCAGCGCCTTTCCTCCGACCAGTCCGGTCAGCACGCTCATCAGCAGAGACGCGTTGAAACGTTCCCCACCGATTTCGAGATCGGGTCGGTTGTAGTAGAGGTGGTCCTCTACGTAGGACAGAATGTCCCGAACATCGGTTCGTACATCAGCCAAAAGACTGTCTCCGAACGATCATACCCCCGCGAACGCCGAAAAGCCTCCGTCGACGGGCAAAACGATGCCCGTCACGAACGCCGCTGCGGGTGAAGCCAGAAAACAGACCGCACCCGCCACGTCCACTGGGTCGCCCATACGACCCATCGGTGTGTGATCCACCACCTGCTTCCCCCGGGCAGTCAATCCACCCGTTTCCCTGTCGTAAAGAAGATACCTGTTCTGATCCGTCACGAAGAACCCGGGAGCCACCGCATTCACACGAACGGCCGGCGTGTATTCCTGGGCAATGTGAACCGCGAGCCACTGGGTGAAGTTCGCCACCGCCGCCTTGGACGCCGAGTAGGCCGGGATCCGGGTCAACGGCCGTATGGCGTTCATCGAGGCCGTGTTCACGATCGCCGCCCCGTCCGGTTGATTCACCATCGTCTCCGAAAAAACCTGGGTGGGAAGGATCGCGCCCGCGAAGAGATTGATCGCAACCGCGCGCTCGAACGCGTCCAGCGGGAGATCGAAAAACCGCCGCTCCTCCGACGTGCTCGCCTCCGGGAGATTGCCCCCTGCCAGATTCACGAGAATGTCGATCGGCGCCTCCTCGGAACAGAGGCGATCTCTGAGAGACTCGATCGAACCCCGGTTGAGCGCGTCCACGACTTCGCCTTTCGCAGACAGGCCGGACCCTTGCAGGACCTCGGCTGCGGTGTCCGCTTTTTCCCGATTCACATCCGCGATGACGAGGTTCGCACCCACCTTCCCCAATCCTTCGGCCACTGCGGATCCAATCGCCCCCGCTCCTCCGATCAGTACTGCCGTCTTTCCCTCCAGGGAGAATGCAGAAAGATCAGGCATCTGCCCGACTCTCCTGCCCATCCTCCGCCCGGTCTTGAGGGACGTAGCCCAGTGTCGTCCGTGCGTGCTCGATGTCCACCCAGCGGTACTGGTTGTCGGACATTCCGTAGAAGATATCGTATCGCACCGAATCCGGCGCGTCGACACATCGCTCCGTGATTTCGACGATGTCTCTTTGGCTGCACCAGATGTCGCCCGAATTCGGCCGTGGCGGCGCGTCCTCGGCGACCACCCACCCGATACGGATACAGAGACAGGAAACACCGTGCTGCTCGGCGTAGATTCGGCCCATCGCCTCTCCCCACACTTTGCTAGACGCGTAGATATTCTGCGGGCGGGTCGGCATATCGCGATCGACCAAGGGGACCGGATCCGGCACGCTGTCAAACGCGCCGGCCGAAATCGAGCGATAGGGTTCGACGTGGGCGCGGTAGCCGCTCGACGCCTGAATCGAACTCGCATACACGATCCGATCCACGTGGGCGAGCCTGCACGCTTCAAAAGTGTGATAGGCGCCGATCACGTTGGACTTCAGCACGCTCTCCCACCCACCGCCTCCGCTGGGGTCGGCCGCCATGTGGACGACGCAATCCATCCCTTCAAAGGCCGCCGTCATCTGATCCAGATCCTGCATATCCGACAGCGTGAATCGCTCATCCGGAATGTCGATGACGCGATCGGGCGCGACACGGTCTGAATCCTGGCGTCTTCGTGCCAATCCGTAGACTTCGTAGTCGTTTGACAGCCCTTTCAGTCGATTGTAGACCGCTCCCGCAATCAGGCCGTAGACGCCGGTCACCATCACCTTTTTCAAGCGCCCCCCCCGTCTTGCGGCACGTAGCCTACCACCTCGCTGCCTCTGGCCACATCCACCCAGCAGTAGGGATTGTTCGAGATCCCGTACAGGATGTCGAATTTCAGATCGGCTGGCGCATCGACACTTTTCTCGATCAACTGGACGATGTCTCGCTGGCTGCACCAGACCGGTGCAACCTCGGACTTGTAGGGTTCATCCTCGGCGTTCACCCACCCGATCCGCAGGCAGATACACGATACGCCGTGTACGTCCGAATAGGTTCGCGCAAGCGCCTCTCCCCACACTTTGCTCGCCGAGTAGGGTTCGGTCGGCCTGGGAGGGTCCCTGTATGTGATGAGGGGCAGCGTCTCTGGCACCTCGTCATAGCGACCCTCACGAATCGCGCGATATGGCTCGTCGTCCCAGTACCCCCAGTTCGCCATAATCGAACTCGCGTAGACGACCCGCCTGACACCCGCGTCCCTACACGCCTCGAAGACGTGATACGCGCCAATCATGTTACTGTCGAGGATGTCTTCCCAGTCGGCGGTAGGGCGGGGATCGGCCGCCATATGTACGACCACCTCTTGTCCTTCGACCGCGGCCCTCACACCGTCGTAGTCGGTCAAATCCGAGAGATAGAAGCGTTCTTCCGGAATCTCGATCGACTCGTCCTCGGCCACCCGTTCCAACGGCGTCCTCCTTCGGGCGAGGCCGGAAACCGCCAGGTCCGCCCTGTCCGAAAGCCGTTTGTAGGCTACCCAGGCGATCAGACCGTACACACCCGTTACCAGGACCTTCACGAAGCCAGACCTCACGATCGATGCAAAGATGGGTCGAAAAGCGCCCACTCGAAACGGGACGCGTGTTCCGACGGTCTATTGAGTGGAGACAACCTCGGGGGGTTGCAAAGGAACCGAAATCGCTCTTGTTGTCAACAGGGGATTCAGTCCACGGCAGGTGCGGTATCCAGCAGAGAATGCGGGGCGAAAGGAGCAATCACGGGGGTCTTCTGTGCGAAACCCTTTGCTTCCGATCCCACGGTGGAGTAAGTTACGCCCGGCCTGAGACAGCCCCGGTCCCCTGCCGTCCCCCGCCGCGACCGGTTCCTCACGACCGTCAGCCTCCCCCTGCACTTCCCCGTAACTCGGCGTCATCCAGCACCAAACTGGAGATCACATCCATCCAATGAGATACTCGCGGGTTCTGCTCAAACTCAGCGGAGCAGCCGTCTCGGGCAACGACGAGTTCGGCTTCGATCCGGCTGCGCTTGAATACATCGCCGACGAAATCATCCAGGTCCACAACACCGGTGCGCAGATCGGGATCGTGATTGGGGGTGGAAACATCTTCAGGGGTTCGTGGGGCGAGCAGTGGGGGATCGAAGTGGCTGAGGCCCACAACATCGGGATGCTCGGCACCATCGTGAACGCCCTGATGCTCCGAGGCGCCCTCAACGCCAAAACGGACACCGAGGTCCGGGTGATGACGGCCATTCCCATCAACGCCGTCGCCGAACCCTTCATTCGCCTGCGCGCGATTCACCACCTGGAAAAGGGCTACATCGTCATCTTTGGTGGCGGAATCGGCAACCCCTACGTCACGACAGACTACCCCGGGGTCCAACGGGCCCTCGAGGTTCGAGCCGACGCGATTCTCTTCGCAAAGCACCGCACCGACGGAATCTACACGGATGACCCCAACAAAAATTCGGATGCCAAGCGGTATCGTGAGGTCAACTACAGTACCGTCGTGCACAGAGACCTGGGCGCTCTGGATCAAAGCGCGGTGATTCTGGCCAGGGAAAACAGTCTTCCGATTCACGCTTTCGACTTCGACCAGAAAGGATCGATGGCAAAGATCATCAAGGGTGAAGACGTCGGCACGCTGATCGCAAACATCCAGGAGGACGTGCTCGAGACCTAGCGGCGCGTTCGGGAGAGGAAAGCGGAGAACGCAATGAAGATCCTGCTCGTAGGGAAGGGGGGGCGCGAAGACGCCATCGCATGGAAGATCGCGCAAAGCCCAAGGCTGACCGAACTCTACTGCGCTCCGGGCAGCCCCGGAATGGAACGCCACGGGATCTGCCGCAACATCGACGTGATGGATATCGACGGCCAGATCGCCTTCGCGAAGGAAGTTGAAGCGGATCTTGTCGTCATCGGACCCGAGAATCCCCTCGAAGCCGGCATCGTCGATCGTTTCGAGCAAGAGGGATTCAAGACCTTCGGCCCCAACGCGGCAGCAGCCCGGATCGAGACCGACAAGGATTTCGCTCTCGACCTGATGCATCGCTACGGAATCCCCACCGGCAGGTTCAAGACCTTCACCGACCCCGATGAGGCAATTCCCTACATCCGCGAGCAGGGCGCGCCCATCGTCCTGAAGGCGGCCGGTCTCGCCGCCGGCAAGGGAGTGATCGTCTGCGACACGATCGAACAGGCGATCGTCGGCGTGGAGGAAATTCTCGTAAACGCAAGCTTCGGAGAGGCCGGCGCAAAGCTTGTCGTGATGGAGTACCTCGACGGTGAGGAAGCGTCCATCTTCGGCTTTACGGACGGCCAGGACCTCGTCTACGCAGTCTCCTCACAGGACCATAAGCGGATAGGTGAAGGAGAGACCGGCCCGAACACGGGCGGGATGGGAGCCTACGCACCCGCCCCCGTCGTCACACTCGATCTCGAACGCGAAATCTACGACACCATCATGAAGCCGACGGTCGACGCTCTTGCTGCGGAGGGACATCCTTTCAAAGGCATCCTCTACGGGGGCATCATCGTCACGGAAAATGGACCGCAGGTCATCGAGTTCAACTGCCGTCTCGGCGACCCGGAAGCCCAAGTCGTCCTCCCCCTGATGAAGACCGATCTCGTCGACATTCTCGAGGCAGGTGTCGACGGTCGCATCGGCGAACTGACGGTAGAGTCCGAAGATCGATCAGCCTGTTGCGTCGTGATGGCCTCCGACGGATACCCGACCTCCTACGAGCAGGGCTTTCCCATCTATGCCATCGACGAAGCCGAGGCGCTCGGAGACGTCATCGTCTTCCACGCGGGCACGGACCGGCGCGACGGACAACTTCTCACCGCGGGAGGCCGGGTGCTCGCAGTGAGCGCCGTTGGGAACGACATTCCAGACGCGATCGACCTTGCCTACCGCGCTGTTGACACCATTTCCTTCGAGAATATATACACACGCCGAGACATCGGGTTCCAAGCGCTGGATCGGCTTTCAACTACATCATAGAGGCAACAAATGGCTCTCAAGGCAGCCGTCATCGGCCTGGGCAGAATGGGAAGCACGTTCGACGACGAAATGGAACAGGGCGGGCCGATCTTCCTACCTTACTGCCACACACCCACCTACGTCGCCTCGCCACTCACCGAGCTGGTCGCCGGCGCCGACCCGCACGAAGAGCAACGATCGATTTACGGAGCACGATGGGGCGTTTCCGACGATCATCTCTACGAAGACTACCGGGAAATGCTGGAGGCGGAGAAGCCGGACATCGTCAGCATCTGTACGACCGCCCGAGTGCGGCATCAGATCCTCCTCGATGTCGCTCGCTCGAGTGCGCGCGCGATCTGGGCAGAGAAACCGATCGCCCTGAGTCTGAGCGAAGCCGACGAAATGGTCGACGTCTGCGACGACCTCGGCGTCAAGGTGGCCGTCAACACTGCCCGCCGCTACAACCCCTACTTTTCCGAAATCCGTCGGATGGTCGACGACCGTGAACTCGGCGACGTCCTCCAGGTGAACATTCACGCCCAATGCGGGCTGTCCCACAACGGCAGCCACGCAATCGACACGATGCGATACCTGGCGCGAAACGGGAACGCCACCTGGGTCTTTGGTGAGATGGAGTCGGACGAAGAGGCTGCCGGCGACGATGACCTGAGCGGGAACGGCTACGTGGCTTTCGACAACGGAATCCGAGGCTTTTTGCGGGCCACACCCTGCGGCGTGGCCAACTGGGAAACGGACGTCATCGGTACAGAGGGTCGGGTCCGCACCCTGGCGGGTTGTCAGGAAGTCGAGTGGATGCATCTTGCCCCCGGCGGTCCTCGCGGACGGGGAGTGCCCGCTCACGCAACGATCCCCCTGCCGGCCACCGTCGAGGGAATGGGGATCACCATCGTCAGCGACCTTCTCAGCAGCGTCGACACGGATCGACGTCCACGCGCCTCGATTCACGACGGACGCGCCGCGTTGGAGATCGCCATCGCCCTCCGTGAGTCGCATCGGCGGGGAGGTGTCCGCGTCGACCTTCCGGTCGAGGACCGCGCATTGAAGATTATGTCGATCGAGACCAAAGAGGATCATACGCCTGCGAGGGTCAGGCGTTTACAGGCAGGCTGAGGTGCAGCCCGCGACTTAACGGGAACTCCGTCCGCAGCGACAGGAATTCCACAGTCAACAACCACTACTGAGGACTACGCAATGGCAGACCCAATCGTCGGCATCATTATGGGAAGTCAGTCGGACGATCCCACGATGCAGAAAGCGGCCGCAATTCTGGATGAACTCGGGATTCCCTACGATGTGACCGTATGCTCCGCCCATCGCAATCCCGAGAGAACGGCCGCCTATTCGAGTGGGGCGGCCGAACGCGGCCTGAAGGTCATCATCGCTGGGGCCGGATTGGCTGCTGCCTTGCCCGGGGTCGTCGCGGCGCATACCACTCTCCCAGTCATCGGCGTCCCCTGCGCTTCGGGCGCGCTTCAGGGACTCGACGCCCTTTACGCCATCGTTCAGATGCCTCCCGGCGTCCCCGTTGCCTGCGTCGGAATCGACAACGCACGGAACGCGGCCGTCCTCGCAGCCCAGATCATCGCGCTGACCGATTCGGATGTTGCATCCCGTCTGACTGAGTACAAAGCCAACCTCGGGAAGTAGAGAAAAGTGGATTTACGATCAAGAATTGCCGATTTCCAAATGGGGGAAGGAACCCTTTCTCCATTCGGAGCTTCTTAATCGTCAATCGGAGTTCCGATCTTCCCCGTCTCCCGAGATTCCCGCCAAGGCAACCATCTGCTGACAGAACCGAAACGTCAGTCCCCACAGGATGGGCTTCGACTCGAGTCGAAAGTCGATCCCCGGGTACTCGCGCTCGCATCCGTCGACCAGAAACGTCCCCGTCACCCGCCGGCCCGAATCGGCCAGATCTTCCAGCGGAAACCAGAACGCGTCGTCCACCTCGTCATTTGGATCGAGAAGTGGCTTCGCGTCGAGCTCGTAAACAAAAGCCGACACGCACACCGGGATCGTCACCCCCGTCAGGTCGTCCAGTTGCCCAAGACATCGCGCTTCGGTCAAATCCAGACCGAGTTCCTCTCGCGTCTCCCGTTCCGCCGTCATCTTCAGACCCGCGTCGCCCGGCTCCGTCCTGCCGCCCGGAAAGGCCAGGTGTCCGGACCAAGGGTCCCCCTCGTGCGCCGTCCGATGGATGAACAGCAGGTCGAGCCCATCCTCGCCACACACAACCGCGGCGACCGAGGCCTGACGGCCTTTCGCGTCGGCCTTCTGCGGGGTGTGAGAGGCCAGGTTCATCCTGAGGATGTTAAGCATCGGCCTCCCACCAGGCATCGTCGTCTTCCTCGGCCACGAAACCGCGCTGGTTGAGTTCCTGCCCCCACCTTGTCTTTCCGCCCCCGAACCGGTCCCGCAGCGTGTCCAGCGCCGCCTGAATTCGATGGTCGCGATCGTCACCCGATTGCCACAGCGAGAGCTGCTGTCCACCGTCCGACAGCTGGCTAGCCCCCACGCCCAGCAGGCGGACACGCTGGCCCGGCTGCCACGCGTTGTCGAACAATCTTTTCGCTGCACGATAGAGGTCGTGATCCAGATCCGTCCCGTCTCGGAACGTCACCCGTCGGGTAATCGTCTTGAAGTCCGACCATCGCAGTTTGATCGTCACCGTTCGGCAGGTCAAGCCACCGTCCCTGAGGGAACGCCCGACGAGTTGGCTCAGCCGAAGGAGGACCGCGTGAAGCCGACCTGCTTCGTGGAGGTCTTCGGCAAACGTCGTCTCGTGGCTGATCGACTTGGCCGCTTCGCCTCCCGGCTCCACACCTCTCTCGTCGATGCCGCACGCGTGTGCGTGAAATTTTCGCCCGGTGGACCCGAATCTCGCCACCAGGGCATCGTCCCCCAGGCACTGCAGGTCGGCCAGCGTGCGGATCCCCTGCGCTTCCAGCCGCTCAGCCATTTTAGGCCCGACACCCCACATTGCGCGGACCGGCAACGGCGCCAGGAACGCGCGCTCCTCGCCCGGTGGTACAATCAGGACCGCGTTGGGCCACCCATCGGTCTGTGCACGGTCTTTGCCCACATTCGTTGCGATCTTTGCGACCAGCTTGCTTGTCGCACCTCCCAGGGACGACGGCAGGCGAAGCTCATCCTGAATTCGGCGCTGGATTCGCCTGGCCACCGTGTTCGCGGGTGCGTCGATGTCGGTCACGTCGATGAAGCACTCGTCGATCGAGATCTGCTCGACGTAGGGTGTCACGGCGTCCAGTAGCACCATCACCTTCTTCGAGTAGGATCCATATCCCCCGTGGTGGCTCACCACCTTGAGCCCCGGGCACAGTCGCAGCGCCTGCCCCATCGGCATCGCCGAGCGCACCCCGAATTTTCTCGCCGCATAGGAGCAGGAGGCGACGACACCCCGGTCTTCGGGAGTGCCCCCTACGGCGAAGGGCTGGCCCTCGAGGGATGGATCCCGGATGACTTCCACGGCACAGAAGAAGGCGTCGAGATCCAGATGGAGAATGGTGCGGGATTCGGTCATTGTTTTTCGTATCCAGGGAACGGACACTCCGTAATGTAGCCAACACCGCCTCCTCGCGGCAGGGCCGGTTGACGATCTCTCCTACCCGTTTAACTTTAGTGATCCGTTCGCCGTCCTCACTCGATCCTTACCCCTATGTCAGATCCTCTCGAACAAGACACACCCCACCCCCTCTCGCACGATCTGAACGGCCATTTCGATCAGATCGGGACGTATCCCACGATCGGCGCATTCCTGGGGTCCGACCTCTACGCCAGGCTTCAGGAAGAGATCGACCGGGTGTTGGACGGAATCGCGGAGGGCCGGTTTTCCAGAACCGCTCCGGACGGCCGGACCGAGGTGTCCGCGGTGGCGTGGAACCTGGAACGCGGTCGAAAACTCGAAGGTCTCGTCGAAGTCCTCACGCAGCACACCCGGTTTCGGTCGAGCGACGTCCTTCTCCTCACCGAACTCGACATCGGAATGGCACGGTCCGGGAACCTGGACATTCCGAGAGAGATCGCCACCCGTGCCAACCTCAACTACGCGTTCGCGCCCAGCTACATCAACCTGATGAAAGGCAGCGGGCTCGAGGTGGAAGCGTCGGGCGATAACCGCGAAGCCCTGCACGGGAATGCCATCTTTTCCCCGCACCCCATTCAGGATGCCCACAGCATCGTGCTACCGAACGGCAAGGACAAGCTGCGGGGCAGGGAAAAGCGTCTGGGCAGCCAGCGCGCCGTCGTGGCGACGATCGATCATCCCGCCGGCCCCTTTCGGGCGGTGAGCGTCCACCTCGATGCCCATTCTTCGCAGCGTCACAGACACCGGCAGATGAAGATCATCCTCGATCACCTCGAGGGCACCGAGCCGGACCTGCCGACGCTGATCGGCGGTGACTGGAACACCTCGACGGGCAATTCCCGTCGTGCGGTCTACTCGATCCTCGGATTCTACCGCCGTGTCGCGATGGGGGTCGGCCACGTCCTGACCTACCACTACCCCTACCCGGAACGCTACTTCGAACGTGCCCTTTTCAGGACCCTCGAACGACGCGGATTCGACTTTCGAAACCTGAATGTGCCTGGCGGATGCACTCTCACCTACGACATCGTGGACCTTGCGCAGAACTCGGGAATGGCAGACTGGCTGCCGCAGTGGTGCTTCGCCTGGATCAAATGGGCTCTCCGCAACCACGACGGTAAATGCGCACTCAAACTCGACTGGTTCGCGGGTAAAGACCTGAGCGCCGTCCAGGGCGGTCCCGCAGTGCTCTACGATGTCCTGCGGGACCACGGAAAGCTGTCGGACCACGACCCCATCGCCGTGGACTTCACCCTACAGAGCTCAGGAACCTTTGCCCAGACAACGGACCCGAATCACCAACAGCGAAGGACTCGAGCTCAGCGCCCGCCTGGATCTGCCCGCCGACAGTGAAGCGTTCGCATTCGCGCTCTTCGCACACTGTTTCACCTGCACAAAGAACATCAGGGCCATCAGTCACATCAGCGACGCGCTCACCCGTGAAGGCATCGCCGTGCTGCGCTTTGACTTCACCAGCCTGGGCGAAAGCGATTTCGCAGACACCAACTTCTCGTCCAGCGTGTCCGACCTCGTCAACGCCGCGGATTGGCTCGGAGCCCATCACCACGCACCCACGATTCTGATCGGTCACTCCCTCGGAGGGGCTGCCGTTCTTCAAGCGGCCGCATCGATCCCGACCGCTCGTGCCGTCGCCACGATCGGCGCACCTGGGGACCCGGCCCACGTTACCCATCTTCTGGAAAGCTCCCGCGAGAAAATCGAGTCCGCAGGTGAAGCGGTCGTCAAGCTGGCGGGCCGGCCGTTCCGAATCAAGAAGCAGTTCCTCGACGACCTCCAGGACCAGGCACTCACCGATACCGTCTCTCGGCTCAAGAGAGCGCTCCTCATCTTCCACAGCCCCATCGACAACACCGTCGGAATCGAGAACGCGTCCGCGCTGTATACGGCCGCGCGTCATCCCAAGAGCTTCGTTTCCCTCGACCAGGCCGATCACCTGCTGTCCGCCGAACCCGACGCACGATACACTGGACACGTCATCGCAGCGTGGGCGCAGAAGTATATCGACACCCCGACGCCCGCCTCTCCCGCCGACCACCACGAAGACGAAGTCGTCGTCCACACAGGGGCCGAAGGTTACAAGACCGACATCCGTGCCGGCAATCACGGACTGGTCGCCGACGAGCCAGTCGACGTCGGCGGCACAGACCCCTACGACTATCTGCTGACGTCGCTCGGAAGCTGCACCGGAATGACCCTGCGAATGTATGCCGATCGGAAGAAGTGGCCTTTGGAGGGAGTGACCGTCCACCTCAGACACGGCCGTATCCACGCAGAAGACTGTGAGGACTGCAAAACCAAAGAGGGCCGGGTCGACGTCATTCGAAAGACCATCGCCTTCGAAGGCCCGCTTTCCAAAGACCAGAAGACACGTCTGCTCGAAATCGCCGATCGGTGCCCCGTCCACCGCACCCTCTCCGGAGAGATCAGGATCGAGACGAGTCAGGCGGCCGCCATCTGAGTCGCTGCCCGTACGCAAGCAGGCGGCCCGTCCGAGGACGAGCCGCCTGCTCAGATCTCTTGTCCCGGGGGGCTTACCCGGCCACTTCTTTCGCCACATCCACGCACTTCGCCGCGAACTCGTCGTAGGCCGCCCGGAATTCTCCACTCGTCTTCTGCACCGATCCGAAGCCAGGCCAGTCGCCTGGTTCCATTCCGCGCGTCTGCCAGCCACCTAAATCGACCCCAACCTCCTCGATTACCGCCTTAAGTTCCGGCGTCAGATCGAAGCCCCGCTGATAGTCGGGCAGTTCATAGAGCCTCTGGGAGACACCCGGATCGTACGTATCCAAAATCGACTCTCGAAGGGATGGAAGGTCGAAGCCGTCTTCTTCGGACGTCAACTGGACTGCCCGCTGATGATTCGGGAACTCTGTGTGGCACATATTGGCACCGAGCGCCTGCAGGGTATCGTCGGGAATGCGCTTCGACGCCGGCAGGACGTCCATCGAGTTCAGAATCCACGTAGCCTGGGCTTCATCGACATCGTACGTCTTCTGCAGCCAGCTGATCCACCGGGGTCGATTCTCGGGCGCATAGAACACCCAGTTGACGCGTCGCGCCACCAGGTTACCCGACTTCTTCAGGTCATCTTCGAGCACTTCCACCGACTCGGCCGAACGTCCTGCCGCTACGGCCGCTTCGATAACGATGGGATGAGCGATCGACTTCATCTGCTTGAACACGCAGATCTGTTCGGCCCGGCTGGCCACGGATTCGCCCGTGACCGCGTCAACCCCCAGATCGGCCGCGAGGGCGTCGAGCATTTCGTGAGCCTTCGCCTCTCCCGCCTTCTGGGCCAGGTCCATGAAAATGCGCTCGGCCTCGACCTCTCTCAAATGACTCGAGAATCGTCCGCCCATATTCGTTTCGTATGTGCGAACGACATCCTTACCTGATTTGGCGGCCGCCGCCTTCCCCTCGAAAGCATCGAGTATCAGTTGAACTTCCTGGGCCACGGTGTAGACCACCGTGTTGTTCGAGCCGATGCCGTCGCCGTTGAGTACCGTCGTGATCTTTCTTGCGGCTTCGTGGCTCGCTGCAACCTTGAATACGAGGTTGGGCGCGAGCGCGCCGGACCGGTCGCCCAATCCGAGCAGCTTGTCGTAGTCGCCGAGGAAATTCCCGGCGACCTTGAACGCGTTTCGAGCGTCTTCAATGCTCTCGTCCGCCTGCTCCGCGATGTTCGGGTTCAGCTGGAAGCTCACCATATAGTCCTTGAGCTCCGTGTGCAGGGCGAGGGGTCGGAAAATCGAGAGATTCGGCCAGAGGGCGATCAGCGTCGCCGCCATCGCAATTTCATCGGCGTGCCCCTCCGGGTTCGCCTTCCAGTCGTCGTGTTCGGCGATTTCCTTCTTGAGTTCCTCCGTCAGCCCCGGGTCCTCATCGAACGCCTTCGCTGCGAGCACCGGGTTCGTCGACACCTGGCAGAATCCGTAATGACGCAGGTACTCGAGCCCCCGCGCAAAGTCGTTTCCGAACTTGCAGTAGTCCTCTCCGATCATCTGCCAGTAGACGCCGCTGCGGATCTGCGTCTTCAGCTCCGACAGGAAGGATCCACCAGGGTTCCCGCTGTCGATCGCGCCTTCGATCCTCTCGGCCAACAGGCCCGACAGGCTGTCGGCCAGATTGACGGATTTCATGTCGGCCAGGAATTCCTCGACCACCCCACCCATCGCCGACGCCTCGTCACCCGAAAGGCCGCTGATCGTCTCTTGGACCTTGGACAGGGCAGCTTCGGCCTCATCGGCGCTGTAGCCGACGATCTCGGCATCGCGCCCGACGAAATTCATCCCCAGCCGGACGAGTGTGCGGCAGACTTCGTCAGCGGAAGACCCGTTCCCCGTTACGGCGCCGACGAGTTCATCCACTTTACCAGCCAGGGTCCCGGGTTCCGGATCGATCAGGACGCGGTCCGCCACGGCCAGACTCTGCCCGTCCTTCAAGGCCTCCGCGACGCCGTTTGTAATCCGACTCATTTCTTATGCCTCCATCGTTGCTGAAATCATCACCATCGACGCCCGTAGCGCGTGACTTTTACCAAGCGGCCCAATATAGCCATCGTCCCCCGCGGCGCCAAGTTACGCGATGCCGAGAACGTCGAACATATCGTACATCCCCGCATCGGCCCCCGTGATGTAGCGGATCGACCGCAGAACACCCGTGGCGAAGGTATCCCGGCTCTGGGCGCGGTGTGCGAGCTGGACGGTCTCCCCGATGCCGCCGAACATCACCGTATGCTCGCCCACGATGTCGCCCGCCCGCATTGCGTGAACCCCGATTTCCGCCGCCGTCCTGGCGCCGGTATCTCCGTGCCGCCCGTAGACGCCCACTTTCGACAGGTCGCGCTCGAACCCGCGTGCCGTCGCCTCGGCAAGTGCCAGCGCGGTACCGCTGGGGGCGTCCGTCTTGTATCGATGGTGGGCCTCGACAATCTCCGCATCGTACTCAGCGCCCAGAATCCGGGCCGCTTCCTCGACGAGCCGCGTCAGCACCGTCACCCCGACGCTGTAATTGGGGGCGAACACGCACGGAATGTTCGAGCACGTGTTTCTGAACGTCTCCAGCTGCGCGTCGCTCAGCCCCGTCGTACCCACCACCATCGGCTTGCCCGCACCCGAACAGATTTCTGCCGCCGCCAGCGTTGGGTCAGGGGGCGCCGTAAACGCGACCACGACATCCGTCGTGCCGACGATGTTTTCCAGGTTGTCCACGACTTGGTGGCCTGTGTGCGCCGAACCCGACAGTTCACCCACATCCCGCCCAACAACCGGATGGCCCTGAGCCTCGACACCGCCAACTAGATCCAGATCGTCCGAGGCCTGGGTCAGATGCGCGATCCTGCCGCACATCCGGCCGCCGATCCCGACGATTGCCACTCGAGTCATCGCGTTCGTGCTCATGAATAGGCCAGCCCTTCGAGAACGGAGGGGTCGGCCAGCCGCGCGGAGATGTCTACCCCGAAGAACGACTCGATCGGTGCGAAGATCGACGGATCCTTCTCGTGAACCGCCCGTGCATTGTCGAGAACGACCTCGAGTCCGGCACGATTCATCTTGCCCAGAGGTCGCCGACACGGCCCTGCGGGCATCCCTAGAATGTTCATCATCGATTTGACCGGCAGCGGGTTGCGCGCCTTGACGACCGTCGACCCGAACGGCGTCTCTTCCTCGGACGCCACGCCCACCATCCCGAACAGCGGACCCATTGCGTCACACAACTGTTGAGCCTCGTCCCGATCCTCCTCCAGCAAGACCGTGGCCATCTTCTGGATCGCGCCCGGCGCGACATTGGACATTACGGAGATGACCCCGGACGACCGTATCCGGTCGTCCGTCATCATATCGAACGTCTTGTCGTCGTCCCCGGACAGAATCGCAAAGCCCTCCCCACAGCACGTTCGGGTCCGCGCCATATTGTCCAAACTACCGGTAGCCTCTTTAACCGTTTGGACGTTCGGATACTCCTGATGCAGAATCCCAAGATCCTCGGGCAGGAGTTGCGTGCCGCTTCGACCGGGGATCACATAAGGGATCATCTGGATGTTCGGAAAGGCTTTGGCAACCGGCTCCACGTATTCCTTCCGGATCTCGAGCGAGCTCGGTCCGTTATAGTACGGGTCGACCAGAAGCGCAGCCTCCGCTCCCGCGTGAGCGGCGTGTTCCGTTGCCTTGAGTGTCTCGTCCGTCGAGTTGCTTCCCGTACCCGCAATCGAGAGCCCCCGGCCGTTGACCTGCTCGCAGATCCGCTCGGTCACTGTGTTGTGCTCTTCCCAGGTCAACGTCGGGCTCTCACCGGTCGTACCCACCGCCAGAACCCCACTGACCCCCTGCTCCACCTGAAAAGCGATGAGTTTCTCAAGCCCCGCCTCATCCACACGGCCGTCGGCGTCGAAGGGCGTGATCAATGCGGTATAGCATCCTTTGAACATCGCGTACTCCTCACCTGAAATGAAAAACCGGCATCCTTCGGAGAAGGATCGCCGGCTGTGGCCGCTCTATGGATAAGGGAGCGTCAGAAACGCGCCCGAACACAAGAGAGCGCTCCACGCGGGACTTCCCGTCGTGACAGCCCAGAGGATCTTATCCACTGGACCAGCTCGATACCGTGGCAGAACGAAATCGAACTTCGGCGGGTTCACCCTTTGGCCTGACGCCAGATTCTGCCCTCAGCGTCGGTTACTGATGTGGGCCCGCGCCTCTACCCTTGCTTGAACGAGGGGCTCAAAGTAGTTACCCCCATAGACACGGTCAAGCGCTTTCCCGTTTCACTGTCTCCTGGATTCTGTCAGGTCCACGGCACGAGCCACGGTGTTGTAGACCTTGTCCAAGTCGAAGAACGGCTTGGACAGATGGAAGTCGAACAACCTTAAACGCTCGTCTTCCTCCTGCAGATTCCAGGCTGTAATCAGAATCGTGGCCACGGTAGGATCGAGGACTTTGAACTCTCCCACGATCGCGTCCCCCGGGTTTCCAGGCAGACCGAGATCGATCATCAGAGCGTCGTAGCGGTATTCCCTGAGTGCGGTCAGGGCACTTACTCCGTCTGACGCCGTGTCAACTTCGTGCCCGTCTCGCAACAGACTCAAGAGTGATGCTCTCACATCCTGATCATCGTCCACCACGAGCACCCGACCGCCCCGTGTCTCCAGTCGATCGTCCGTCCGCTCCGCCCGTTTTACGGGTGCCCTTGTCCCCGGCATCCAGATCGTAAAGGTCGTGCCCTTGCCTTCCTCACTATCGGCGTGAACCCGACTGCCGAACCCCGTAATCGTGCCGTAGACAGTCGACAGCCCCAGACCGCTTCCCACATCCTTCTTCGTCGTAAAGAACGGTTCGAACACGCGTGATGCGGTCTCCGGATTCATCCCCACTCCGGTGTCCTCACTCGTCAATCGCCCCCCATCGATTTCGTCTGAACATATCGTCAACGTTCCTGCAAGAGGCATCGCATCGGCCGCGTTGAGAATCAGATTCACAATCGCGTCGTGTAGGCCGCCAACCGTGGCCGCAACCGCGGGCACCGTCGACAGCCGCTTGACCACCCGACTCGCTTCGCCCCGGGCTTCGGGTTCGTCCCGCCACCGTGGACGAGTCGTGAGGAGTGCTTCTTCGACGATGGGGTTCACGTCAACCGGTGTCACCGCCTCATCCTTCAGACCTCGCACGTAAAGGTGCAAGCGCTGAACAAGGTCTCTCGCCCGTCGGGATGCGCGCGAGACGATATCGAGGTGTCGAAGCATCCCTTCGTCTTCGATTGCCTCTTCCAGGATCTGAGTCGGGCCCAGAATCCCCATGAGGATGTTGTTCAGATTGTGACTGATTCCCGCGGACAGTTCGCCCAGAGCGCGCAGTCGTTCGAGACGGACCAATTCCAGCTGTGTCTGTTCGCGTTTCGTGACGTCGCGGAAACTCCAGACCCTGCCAACCGGCTTCCCTTCGCGCAAGAGCGGCCACGAGCACCGTTCGGACACACGCCCATCTTTGAAATCGAGTCGGTGGACGAACTCCTAGTCCGTGCGGTAGATCTCTTACAATCTCCTCTCGAAGGCTTCAGGATCCTTCATCTGAGGCTTCACGAACGTTAGCATTTTTTCGCTGTCCGACCCGAAGAGATGATCGGGGAGCTGCCACAGCGTTTTGAACCGGTCATTGCACAGGATCACACGGTCGTTCGCACCCACGACGAGTATGCCATCTCCTGTGGCCTCGATCGTCGACCTCAACAGACGCTCGTTGTCCCCAAGTTCCTCCTCAACTTGAGCCCGCTGAGCGATTTCTTCTTTCAACTTCAGGTTCGCCTGCTCCAGTTCCGAAGCCCGGGCGGTGACTTGCTCCTCCAGAGAGTCTTTAGACCGTTGGATTTCGAACAGCCGAGCGGCTGCCGCAACACCATCGGCCACTGCGACGGCCGTTTCCAAATGCTCTTCCGTATAGATGTCGGGTGCGCGACTCGTGAAGTTGAAGTTACCAGCCACGCCGTCACCCACCACGATAGGAACGATCAGATCCGACAGCATACCCTCCGCAACTCGACGATCGTCGGGTTCGAATCGCAGCTCCCCGGAGATGTTTTTCCGAAGCAGAGGCTGACGGTTCTGGATCACCCAGAGGCTGGCCGATCGGCCCGTCGAAGCGACCACTTCGCCATCGGGCGCGGGCTCACTGTATTTCTCGTGTACGATCTGCAGACCCGGGTCCATTCGACCCGGCCCTCTTCGACACGGTAGCGATGGCCCCAGACCTGAAGCCCGAACGTGAATCGGTCGCACGGAATCATCTCAGTCAGCACGTCGTGAATCCGAACGACGGTCGTCTCAGGCGACTGCTCGCTGCTGATCGTGTGCAGGATGTCGATGACCGCCCGCGCCCTCTGGAGAACCAAACCGGTGGAGGTCTGCGTCACAGCTGTCCTTCTCCCAGGATTGCCGACAAGACGGCCTCGGTATCGCCAAAATCCTCGAACAGATGATCGGGGTCGTGTTTCGACAGCTCCTCGCGCGTGTAGCTACCCGTCGCCACAGCTATGGACGTCACACCAAGGCTTCGTCCACATTCCACGTCGTTTGGCGTATCCCCCAGAATCACGATTTCTTTTCCCCCATAAGTCCGCCCCGTTTCTACCAAGGCCTTATTCACGGCCCGCTGTGGAAGCTCCTTCCGCTCGACCGCCGTGTCACCATAGGCCCGGAAGCTGAAGTAATCGCCCAACCCGGTCGCTTCGACCTTCATCCGCGCTCCACGTTCGATGTTCCCTGTCAGCAAACCGACCAGAATGTTCTCGCATCCCGAAAGGCGATCCAACAGCTCACGTACACCGGGGAACACTTCGATCCCTGCTTCGGCGATCTCTTTCGCGAGAAGGGGCAAGTACAGCAACCTCATCGCGTCCAACGAATTCAGCACTTCGTCGTCCGAACGACCAGCCTGACGCATCAGCTCGAGGCAGATCTGTGTATCCGTCTTCCTGCTGGTTTGATAGCCCTCCGTGTCGATCGAGATTTTGAATACCTCTTCGAGGGCTTGCACGATACAGACAGTGCCCACACCATCCGTCCGAAGAAGAGTCCCGTCGATATCGAAGAGAACGAGGCGCGGATCCTTCAAAGCTGTTGGATCTGAGCCATCACATCGTCGTCGATGTCCAGACCCTCCTCCTGGCGCAGCACCCTCTCTCGATAAGCGCGTTCACCGGGGATCAGGATCTCCGCAACCCCATCGGCTCTGCGGCTCGACTTCACTCGATCCACGAGCGCCACCACTGCGGTGTCGAATTCGGCCTTGTCCAGGAAAATCTGAGGATCGATGGCCATCACGAAAAGCCCGTAGTCCTGGCCTGGCTCAGGAACGGGGGGCCCGCCCATCATCACACCCGTGAACATCTGGATCATTACAGCCAGCGCATAGCCCTTGTGCCCACCGAACGGCAACGCGCCACCCGTCCTTGCCGCCTCCGGGTCCGTCGTCGTGCGACCATCGGCCCCCACCGCCAGGCCGTCCGGGATCGAACGGCCGTCCTTGATGGCAAGCAGGATCTCGCCGTTCGTGATCGCCGCCGCCGCAAGATCGACCAGGATCTGACCGGATGCAGAGGGAAACGCGGCGGCGATCGGGTTCGTTCCCAGGACCGGCTCGGCGCCCCCGGTCGGGACGATGCGGGGATTCGTGTTACACATCGCCATCCCCACCATTCCCGCATCCGCGATCATCGACACGTAGTATCCCAGCATCCCGCAGTGACTCGTGTTGTGCGCCCCTACCAGCCCTACGCCGGATCGATCCGCCCGCCCAATCGCCGTACGGGCGGCCCGATGGGCGACCAGGTAACCCAGATTTTCTTGGCCGTCGATCAGCGCGTAGGCTGCTCCGTCACGGGACAGTTTCATCGCCTGGCGAGGTTTTACCGAGATCCGGTCGGCGATCCCAGGCAGGCGAATCATCCCGTGCGTGGCCCGACCCCGGAGTTCAGCCTCGACCAGAATGTCGGTCACGATGCCGGCATCCTCGTCACTCAGACCGCGATCCTCCAGAACCCGGTTCGACAGGCCTCGAAGATGTTCCTCAAGAATGCGCATAAACGGTTCCCGGATTACGATGAAAAGCCCTCGAAGATAGGGGCCCCCACGCCGGCCGGCAACCAGCTGGAGGGAATTTCAGGTTGCCCCCCTCCCTACACCCATCCATATTTTGATACGGGACAAACACTTACGCGTCTTGGGCACCCTGACCGATGGCGAAACGGAACCCTCGCATCCTGCCCGCGCGCCGGATTCCGGCCGCTTTGTCGAAACGCGAGCGCGCGGCGATCATTCGCAGGATGAACGCCCTTCGGGGGCGACCGCACACCTTCGTGGCCGAGATCGCACGCCAGGCCACCCGGGCCCGGGGGCGGATCGACGACGACGTCTATGGGATCGTTCAGGCCACCATCGAGGCGCTGGCCCATAACAGAGGGGCTCCGCCGCCGCTCGTGTTCGCGGTGAGCCACTATCAGACTGGGAAAATCGAGCAAGTCGGCTTCCTGCCCCCTGGTGTCCGCCAATACCCTTCACGAGGCCGGTTCATTACCAACGACCCACGTTTCTCGCGTGACCGGTTAAGCGGCCTCAAGCCAAACGCCCTGCCCGCTCCTCCCCCACAACTCGAGGGCCCAAACCGTGGCGACTCCTGATCAGGGCGTCGCCATCAAGACCTACTCGGCTGGAGAGTTCCGTCTCCTCGCCGCGGAGGGCCGCCTGAAGGGTCGGGGCATCGACCAACTGGTCAACCTGCGTGGCAAAACCGACAACGATCGCCCGATCAGTCAGGAAGCCTATTTCTCACTCGCCTCGGCCACCCCGTGCTGGACCGACCCGCAGGATCTGGTACGCACCTTCCTCGACCTCGCCAGAACGCTAAGCCCATCTGGAGAGCAAGAACCCGTAGCACGTCTGCTTCGCCCTCGACTGGATCGGGTCGGTTTCACGGCCGAAACCGACCCGATGGGCAACCTGATCGCCCAGCTTCCGGCCACATCGGAGACTGCACCCAACCTGCTTTTCACAGCGCATATGGATTGCGTCTACCCCGGCGGGACGGTCCCCGTTACGCCCGTGCTTCACCGATCGGGCGATATCGGCACGGACGGCCGAAACAGCCTGGGCGCTGACGACAAAGCCGGCATCTCCGCCATCCTCGCGACGCTTCGGTACATCGTCGATGGCGGCGTCCCACACGGCAACATCCGCGTCGTTTTTACCGTACAAGAGGAACGAGGGTGGCGGGGCATAAAGAACGTCCCGCACGCATCCTGAACGGAGTCCATCTGGTTTTCAGTATGGATCCACCCGTTCGTGTAGAGCGCGACGAGACGGCCTTTATGGCCGTACTACACGCCCATCGCGGACATCCCGTCGAGCAACTCATCCGAGCCGCGGCTCGCGACGTCGGCCCGGAGCCCATGATTCTTTACGCCGAAGACGGCTACGTTGGCGGTGACACGATCTGCCTCTCGCCCCTGGGGGCTCTCGTCGTAGACTTCTGTTCGGGAAGTCGCTACGCCCATACCACGCACGAGCATCTGCGACTCCAGGACCTCACCCGTCAGACCAGCTGGATGATCGCCACCGCAGAGCGGTTCTTGCGTCTCGATCGCACCGATCTCGAGCTTCGAAGCGTCTATGGTGACGAACCCATCGGCAACCTGACGGGGGTACGTAAACAGATCCCCCTCACTCCCGATTTCCTCGCCGAGCGAATCGCCCAGGCCCGCAGCCTCCACACTCTGCCGGGGCCGTCGCTTGCGAACACCCTTTCTCATCTGTCCGCGATGGCGCCCCGTGCCGGCGACCCCGACCTCCTCGATGCGGTGGTCGAAGCCTACACCCGCGGACTTCGCGTCGACCAGGTCCCCCAGGTACAACGTGCCCTGACCTCGGCGTTAACCCACCTGGCCGCAAACCTTGCGGATGTACGCCCCCTCGAAACCCTCGTCCTCGTCGTCCGCGACTTCGTTGAAGGCGGAGGCGACGACGTTGCTCGAGGAAATGCCATCCGATTCCTGGAGGAGCTGTTCGTCAAGGAACGGCGGGTGCGGTTGAAGGAAGAGCTCGTCAGAACAATGATCGCGATGCTCCAGGCCTCGTCACTCGACGTCGTTGAAAACGTCCAGGCCTTCTTTAAAACGCATCTCGACGACACAATCCACGCGTTGACTCTGGCGTTCTGCAACCGTCAGCGCGCCGGATGGGAGAGGTCGACCGTCACGAGCGGGCGTCTCGTAGACGGACGAAAGAGAAGGTCCGACGCCGCAAGCGGGACACTGATTCGTCAGCGCATCCTCCAGTTGCTCCTCGAAGAAGATCGTCTTCTCCCTGAGATGCTCGACTGGATTTTCACGCACGACGGAGGAGCCACTCAGCGAATCGCCGTCGACTTCATCGACCCCGACAAGACGACGCGGATCGCCGAGCGCATTCTGAAAAACCTGAGGAGTCGTGAGCGTGGCGTGCAGGAGACCGCCATCCACTTCCTCGGCGCCCACCGGATGACGGCCGCAATCGACCCCCTCGTCGATCTGCTGCTGAGCCCGCACCTCTGTCGAAACCGCAGCCTGACCGAATGGGCACTCGACACCATTGGCAGGCCCGCGCTCAACACCGTAATCAACCGGCTGGGGTCGGACGCCCACTACGAGACGTTCGTACGACGAATGTTCAACCGCCACGACACGACTACAGACATCGATTTCGAGCGTTTGTTGAGCCGGCTTTCCCAGCACTATGGACCTGCGTTCTCATCATCCGACCCATCACAGATCGCGATGCTGTCGCACTACCTCAACGTCGATGCGTTCGAGCGGCTCGAAGACCTCTCGCGATGGGATCGACGGCGCTCGATCGTCTTCTACGGTCGGCTAATGGGGCTCTACCCCGACCCGGCGGACGTCGATCGCCTCGTCGAGCTGATCGATGACTGCGCCCCGGGCTCTCGCACTTACTTCCTTCGGATGTCGGTGCAGAAGAACCTCTTCGAAGATCCGGGCCTCCTCCCCCTCGTGTCCCGCGAGAATGCACGTTTCCTCGAGAATTTCGTCCGGATAGAAAATCAGATCCCCCAGCACGTCATCCTGGCGCGGCTTCGTGAATTCGGCAGCGGAGCTCGGCTGGACATTCGCGATCCCAACGACGTCGAGATCTACTATCTCTACCTGCTGCAGCAAAGCCCCAGGATGCCCGATCGAACGCGCTACCTGACCCACATCGCCGAAGCCGCCCGCCACCTGTTCCCACCGATGAAGTCCTACTGCAAGGCTTTCAGCATATCGGGGGACCGAATCGAGGAGGTTGGCACTGTCGATCGCGACCGTATTCGTACGCTCATCGAGGGCCTCCCCCAGAAGACGACGCGTGCGGAACGTCTGCGGAAACTGATTCTCGAGAGCGGACTCGCAAAACGAGAGCGCAACCGCCTGATCAACGGCCTCAGCGATGCGATCGGTATCGATGTCAGTCCTTTCAACTCGGTCGAGGATTGGACGGAAGCTCTGATCGAGGGTATCGATTTCGAGTTCGACTCCGCCTATCGCATCGTCCCCTTCGTCGTCTACCCCGTTCTGATGCGCGTGCGGATGAATCACCGAAGCGAGGGCGTCCTCAGCCCCCTCGCTGACTACGCCCTCGAATTCGCGATGATCAACCATCCCGAGATCGGGAAAACCTTCGACAGTGGGGAGATCGATCTCATCCTCGACGGTCTGAACGATCTGCTGACGGACCGCGTCTACGAAGCCGAGCAGGAGTTGTCCGAGGATGTCTTCCCCGAGCTGCTCGACCGGCACAAAGATACGCTCGGGAAGTTCCACACCTCCCAATGGCGGTCGACCGTCAAGCAGCTTGATCGCTACGTCGAGGATGGGCGACAGCGAGACCTGTTCGACACCACCATCGAAACGATGGAAGACTACGACATCACGGACGACGAAGCCGCCGCGCTGCTCGACACCAATCTGGCCCGTCTCGTCGCCGTCGTCCTCGCGCCACAGGGCGCCGCCGGCCAATCACGAGACCGTGATCTCCTATCCACCCACGCCCGCCATCGCGAGTTCCACCAGGTTTACGATGCGATCCTCCGGGTGAGGAACCTGTGCCAGCTGAAGCGAATCTACAGGGAAGTCTATCTGATCCTTCAAGACACGATCTCCTACGCCAGCCGCGAACACCCCACGAAGGAGAAACAGTCGACCCGTCTGGAGGGCGGCGACAATCCGTCGGAGCCCACTCGCCCCGCCTACGCGACCGAGAAGGGCTATCTCAAGTACGCCCGCAAGGAGCTCGGCAAGCTCACCAAACTGATGTCCGACTTCGTACTCGAGCGAGCCCTCGCCGACCGTCTCCAGACCGTACAGTCCGAGATCACGAAGCTGCGTCAGGTCGTCGTCGGTTCGCACCAGATTCTTTGTGTCCCGAACAAGGACGTCAGCATCATCTATCGCAGTTGGCCCGGCAACGACTGCAACACGGGTGACATCAAACAGATCCTGTGCCCGGACGGGTCTTTCTTCAAGATTATCGCCGACGGCCATTGGAAGGGTTACTTCACCCTTGTCGAACTGCGCCGACGCAACGAACGGGCCTTCCTCCTCGACGTCCTCAACTTCAGCGGATTGCGGATGGACAACGAAAGCTTTGTCAAAGTCCTGATGCACCAGATTATCCAGACTGCGCAGGCAGAGGGAATCGACTACGTCCTGACCAGCACGAACGACGTCCACCTGTCCAACCGTGACTACATCCGACGTGCGTTCAGGAAAGTATTCCCCGCCCTGGGCACGGAGCAGACATTCGGCCTCATCAACGAACCACGCGCCAATTTCCAGTCCCTCCAACCCAACCTGGCCGTCGCCTGGAGAAAGCAATGACCGAAGTTCGGGCGACAAGACCCCCGCTCTTGGCTTCTCTTCGATTCTCGATCTCCGATTCTCGATCGAATGCCTGAGTACCCCGACGTTGAAGTCTACGTCCGCTGCCTCCGACAACACATCGTCGATCGAGTCGTGGAAGACGCGCGCGTTGCCAGCCCCTTTGTCGTTCGCACCTACGATCCGCCCCTTAGCGAAATCGTCGACAAACACGTCCTCACTGTCGATCGCCTCGGCAAACGCATCGTTCTGGGTGTTGACGACGACCTCCACCTGGTGATCCATCTGATGATCGCGGGGAGACTTCGTTGGAAGGAGCGCGGGGGCAAGCTCGCGAGGAAGGTCGGACTGGCCGCTTTCGATTTTTCCGACGGCAGCCTCAGCTTCACCGAAGCCGGCACCAAGAAACGCGCCTCGATCCACTTTGTCCGGGTTCGTAACGCTGTGGCTGAGTTCGACCGGGGTGGGATTGAAGTCTTTGACTCTTCGATCGAAGACTTCGACCATTCGCTCAAGTGCGAGAACCACATCCTCAAGCGATCTCTGACCGATCCGCGCCTGTTCTCCGGCATCGGCAACGCTACTCCGATGAAATCCTTCATCGGGCGGGTCTCTCACCTCTCAAGCATTCTACGAAACTGACCGACGACGAGATTGAACGTCTATACGAGGCCACGCGCGACGTTCTCACCAAATGGACCGATCGTCTCGCTGAGGAAGTCGGCGATGGATTCCCGGACAAGGTCACGGCGTTCCACAAACAGATGGCCGTCCACGGTAAGTACGACCAGCCGTGTCCCAAATGTGGAGCTCCCGTCCAACGCATCCGTTACGCACAGAACGAGTGCAACTACTGCGCCACCTGCCAGACCGACGGCAAAGTCCTAGCCGACCGCGGCCTCTCCCGGCTGCTCAAACAGGACTGGCCTCGCACGCTCGAGGACCTGGAAGAACTCAGGAGTCCGAAGGCTTGAACCACTAAGACTCCAAGACACCAAGAGAGACCAGGACGATGGAACTCTGATAGGAACTGAATCTGGATGAACTTCGAACCTATGTCGGAAGAAGAGGATCGGATTGGGAAGGCGGTCGTTGACTCAGTCTTCAAGGTGCATAAAAGTCTGGGGCCTGGACTGTTGGAGACCGTTTACGAATCTTGCTTCTGCCACCAGCTTAGCAAGAGAGGCATGTCTATTCGTCGTCAGGTTCCGGTTCCGGTTCCGATCGAGTATGACGGCCTTACATTTGACGAAGGGTTCAGACTCGACGTGCTGGTTGAAGATCTGGTGATCTGTGAACTGAAAGCTGTGGTCGAGATGCACCCGGTTTACAAAGCACAGATTCTTTCTTATCTCAGGATGTCCGGCAAACGTCTCGGCTTTCTGATCAACTTTAATGTCCCGCTCTTCAAAGCTGGCGTCCAACGAGTGGTCCTCTGATCGTGCTTTTCTTGGTGTCTTCGTGTCTTGGTGGTTCATCCTGGAGCTATGATGGCTGTCGATATAGTAGAAATGAATAATGGCATCCGGGTCGTCATCGAGCCGATGGAGGGGGCGAAGTCTGCCGTGATGGCAATGCGGTTCGGCTTCGGAGCCAAGGATGATCCGCTCGATCGTTTAGGAATGGCCCGTGTGGCGGAGGATGTGCTGTTTAAAGGCACTCCCTCCAGGGATGCCCGCGAAGTCTTCGACGCATTCGACACACTCGGTGTTCGTCGTGGATCCACCACCCAAGTGGAGCACACGCAGTTCCAGGCTCAGTTCCTTCCCGAACACTTCCGTTCCGTCTGTGAGCTCTATGAAGAAACGTTCAGTACGGCGTCGTTCCCGGACGCAGAGGTCGAAATCACAAAAACCCTCACCCTCGAGGAACTCAAGCGCCTCGAGGATAGTCCGATTCAGCAAGCGATGCTGCTCACCTTCAAGGCCGCCCTCGGCGAACCCCTTGGCCGCGCGCCGATGGGAGAACCGGAAACCCTCGAGCAGATCACCTCGGCCGGGGTCCGCCGATTCTGGACGGAACAGTGTCGACCCGAGTCGCTCATTTTCTCGATCGCCGGAGGGATCGATCGAGAGACCGTCGTAAGTACAATCGAAGACCTCTTTGGAGGATGGGGAGGCGATCCACCCCTCGAACAGGAAACACACACCGTGACGATTGCAGATCGCCTCGTTCACCACGAGAAGGAATCCGAGCAGGCGCACATCGGGATCGTCTTCGGGTCCGTAGCCCGCGGACACGCACTCTACTATCCCGCGCAAGTCGCCATCGCCATCCTTTCGGGGAGTGGCTCGAGCCGATTGTTCACGGAAGTAAGGGAGAAGCGTGGACTGGCCTACAGTGTCTCGGCCTTTTATCGCGCCCGACGCAACGGAGGCCTTATCGCGCTCTACGCAGGTACCACCGCCGAGCGGGCAGACGAAACTCTCAAGGTCTGTCGAAATGAGATCGACAGACTGGCCGAGGACGTCACAGAAGAGGAACTCGAGCGGTCGAAAACGATTCTCAAGGGAGGCCTGTTCACGACGGGTGACCTCCCGGAAGGACGGGCTGGCAGCCTGGTGGAAGATCTCTTTCTCGACGGGAACACCCGGACCCTCCAGGAAATCGCCGATGGGGTCTCTGCGGTCACGCTCGATCAGATTACGGGATACCTCCAAACCTGTCCCCCGACCCCCCAGACCGTCGTCATCCTGGGCCCCAACCCGCTTACCGGCGGCCCGTGATCAGAAAAAGCTCACCCCTCGATACGGCAGGTCGTCAATGAGTCCCTTCACTTCACACACCCTCGACAACGGCCTTACGATGATCTTCGAGGCCATTCCACGCATCAACTCGGCGGCCGTCGGGTTCTTCGCAAACACAGGATCGCGCGACGAGGTCCCCGAACAGGCCGGCATCTCTCATTTTCTTGAACATATGTGTTTCAAGGGGACCGCGAAGCGGGACTGGCGCCAGCTGAGCCTCGACATCGACGATCTCGGGGCAACCTGGAACGCCTACACGTGGTGGGAGGGAACGGCCTACTTTCACTGGGCGCAGAGCGAACGGGCGACACAATCGATCGAGATCCTGGCAGATATGATGCGGTCGACGATCCCAGCCGACGAGTTCGACACAGAAAAGAAAGTCATCCTCGAAGAAATCGCGATGTATCACGATCGCCCGGACGCACTCATCTTCGATCACCTGATTCGGACCGCCTATCCCGATCACCCCGTGGGTCAATCCGTCCTGGGAACGGAAGAGACGGTCGGCGCGCTCACCCGCGAACAGATGATCGAATACTTCGACCGCCGTTACGCCCCCGAGAATATGACCTTCATCGTTACGGGGAGGTTCAACCGCGACGAGATCATCGCTGCCGTGGAAGATTCCTGTGGCGACTGGACGTCCGGAGAATCCGGTCGCGACCAGCCAAACCCTGTCTTCAGCGGACAAACCAGGGTTTTCCCGCGAGACAACGTCACTCGCGAGCACGTCACGCTCGCTTTCCCCGCCCCTTCGGCCGCGAGCACCGAAGCCATCACGGCCGAAATGCTGTCCGCCTATCTTGGCGCCTCGACGAACAGCCGTCTCTACTGGGCGGTGGTGCAAAACAGCCTCGCAGACGAGGCGACCGCCGACTTCGCCGGGTTCAGCGATGCGGGCCTCATTTACATTTACCTCTCCGTCGATCCCGCCCGGACCGACGAGGCGATCGAGGTGGTTCTCCAGGAATGCCGGGGACTTCACGGCGATATAGACACCGACGCACTTGGCCGGGCGAAAACCAAAGCCGCGACGTCAGTCGTGTGCGCCGGTGAACACGGTCTCCATCGTTTCAGCCAACTCGTAGACGACCTCAGTTGCGGAGCTCCTCTACGAACACTCGATGAGCAGATCGAAGAGATTCGAGCCGTGAATGCGGACACCATCGCCCGCTATCTGTCGTCCTATCCCCTCGATGGGGAACCCGCACTAGTCGCACTCGGGCCTCGAACCGAACTTGCCCTCACTCATTAACCGGCAAGGGTTTCCGCCCACTTCACCCTCATCGCCCAGAAAGTGGCCCCGGGGCCACTTTCTGGGCGATGACACCAGGCCCTATGTAAAAAGAGGACCCACACCGTTTGTGGACCCACTCCAAACCCCGCATACCACCTCAGGATCTGGACGAGCGACTGCAAGCGCACCGATCCAGCCGGCTCCGGGATCGAGCATCGTGAGGGAGGGCTGGGGTCCGTTTCCGAACGCCATCGGCGCTGTCCACGCGTCTGCAAAAACGATCTCGTGCGTCTTTAGTCCCCCGGCCAGACCTTGGCCCGTCCACTTCAGACACGCCTCCTTACAGGTCCACGTCCGTATGAACGCCTCCTTTCGAAATTCCGGATTCAGATTCGTAATCGCGTCGGATTCTCTCTCCGTAAAGTATCGCTTCGAGACCCTTTCAACTCGGGTCTTCCGATCCACTCTTTCGATGTCCACGCCGACGGCCTGTTCCATCGAGAAAGCATAGAGGGCCACCCCGTTAGCGTGCGTCATATTGAACTGCGGTACAGATCGCCCGGGGATCTCCCGAAGGAAAGGCTTGCCCCGCTCGCCACTCCCGAATTTGAGCGCCAGGGGATCCGTGTCGAGATATCCACCGATCAAAACTCTCAACAAGGCCCTGCTCACGACATACTCTTCCCGAGCGCCCGGGTGCGTAAACTTCCGCGCTCTCTTTTGCTCACGCTCCGGAAGAACCCCCAGGCAGGTTTTCTGATCGAACCGTTCATCGTTCAGACAGACCAGCCACACGTGGACCTGACCGAAACGGGGTACGTTACGCTGCCCAGCCTCGCTCCAATCCCAGCTCTGTGGTGTGGTCTCACTCACACCTCCACCTCCGTTCGAACACCCTCGAATCAGCCCCGAAAAACACGAGCGGTGCCGTCAATCCGAAACGACACCGCGTCAACTTCGATCACCTGAAAGTGGATCGCATCATCCGCTGTAGGACGTCACATCGAAAAGGTCGATCCGTCGCTCCATCCCCCGGATCGTCGTCTCGCCAAGCCGGTTCGAATCGTAATCGTCCTTGTTCCGCAGCTTCTCGAACGTATCCTCGGCAATGATGAGGTTCGCCCCGATTTCCTTCGTCAGCCCTTCGCATCGGGCGGCAAGATTCACCGTGCTACCGAAGCAGCACGCGTCCATCCGTTCCTGGGTCCCCGCGATCCCCGTCGCAACCGAGCCCGTGTTCAACCCGATCCCGATTCGGATCGTATCGTATCCCGCTCGGGCTCGGCCTGCGTTGTAGTTGGGGATGACCTCTCCCAGCAGGTGAAGGGACGCCTGTACCGCGTTGTCCGTGTACCTTCCTCCCACGAGCGGGAACAGCGCCATAATCGAGTCGCCCACGTACTGATAGACGAACCCGCCATTCTCTCGGATCCCGGGCTCCATCACGGTGAAAAACGAATTCAGGAACTTGAAGCACTGCTGGCAAGGAATCGACTCCGTAAAACTTGTGAAGTTCCGGATGTCCGTCGAAAGGACCGTGTAGTGCCGTTCCATCGACACGCCACAGGAGACATCGAATCCCTTACTGTCCAGCATTGCCGACAAGGATGCGGGCACGAACTTTCGGAACCGGCTGACCTGTTCCATCAACTCGTCGTTCTGCTCCTTGACGATATCGTAGGCCGCGTCAGCCGCCTTCTCGGCCAGCTGTCGTTCGAGACTTCGCTTCTGCAGACGTGCGTTGGCGGTCTCCAGCTACTTCCGAGCCCGGGCCAGCTCCCGCTCTAACGTCTCGATGCGTTCGGCATCTTGGGGGTCGACATCAGCCACGTCAGGTAGCCTCGATTTCCTGAACGGGGTAATCAGCCAACACATCCTCCAGAGAACGAGCATCGTCGAACAGAGAAAGTACCCGATTCAGGACCTGGTCGACGATTGCATCAGGACACGAAGCTCCACAAGTCAGCGCAACTCGAGCTTGGGTGCGCGGGAGCCAACCGCGGCTCGTGTCCACCGCTCTGGTTAGAAGATTGAAGTGGCGGATCTCGTCTCTTGAAACGATCTCGTCGGCATTCCGAATGAAATAGGTGGGCATCGCCTGCTCGCACAGATCCACGATGTGAGACGTATTCGAGGAATTGTAGCCCCCGACGACGATCGATAGATCCGCACCCTCTTCGACCAGAGCGTAGGTCGCGTTCTGATTCTCGTTCGTCGCGTAACACAGCGTGTCGGACGTATCCGCGAAGTGCTCCCCGATCTGGTCCTCGCCGAAACGGTCGACCAGCGCCTGACGGATCCTGCGGGCAATCTCCCGTGTCTCCGCAGCCAGCATCGTCGTCTGGTTGACGACCCCGAGACGCGAAAGGTGCTGTTCCGGATCAAATCCGTCCGAGCACTTCCCGCCGAATACCCGATCGAACGTCCCATCCTCAGCATTCCCTCGGATCACTTCGCACAGCGTTTCTGTTTCATCCAGATCCCGACAGATCACCGTGGGCGCGCTCTGCACACTGTGCGAAAACGTCGCTCGGGTCTCCTCGTGTTTGGCTTTCCCGTGTACGACGACTGCGAAGCCCGCTTGGCCCAGTTCTTCACTTCGCGTCCACACCTTCTCGACGAAAGGGCAAGTCGTGTTATAAGTGTAGGGGTCGATGTCGATCGCCTTGAGCGCGTCCTGGATTTCCAGAGTCGTGCCGAACGCGGGTACCACAACGATGTCCTCGGGCGTCAAGTCAGACCACGGGATAAGCTGTTTGCCATCCGGCGTGAAGATGAACCGAACTCCGCGATCCTCGAGATCCGTGTTCACATCCGGATTGTGAATCATCTCGCTCAGGAAGAAAATTCGTCGGTCGGGATGTGCCTCGAGTGTCTTGTAGGCAATCTCGATTGCGTTCTCGACACCGAAGCAGAATCCGAAATGCCTCGCGAGCGTAAACCTGACCGGCCCGAAATCCAGAATCGCGGGCGATAGATCGCGCTTGAGGGGATCGGCCGCCCGGCGTGCCTGCTTCACCCGTCCGATGATGGGGCTTCGGTAGGAGGCGGGAATATCGAATGTGCGCGCCAGGGTCTATTCCTCGCTCAACGGCAGCTGGACGGGCTGCCCGGTTTCGATCGATGTGTAGGCGGCGAGTGCGATTTCGGTCGCTGCACGTCCCTCACGTCCGCCCACGGGCGGTGTTTCACCGCTCTGGATCGCTCTCACGAAAGCATCGATTTCCTGCGCAACGGGATCCTTCTCTTGCTTCAACTCCTCTGCCGGTATGAATCGACTCGGCTCATCTCGACCCTGGATCGTCAACCCGCCACCCTCTCCCCGGAAGCTGGGAAAAACAATCGATCCGTTCACACAATCGACACGGCCGCCATAGCCCCCGCTTGTGTTGGCGTTACTTGAATGGAGAGATCCGACCGCGCCGCTTTCGAACGTCATCGAGACCACCGCCAAGTCCGGATAGTCCTGATTCAGCTGCCGATAGGTGTCGCCCACCGCGTAGACAGAAACCGCATCCCCCATCACGTTTCGCATAAAATCGATCTCGTGCGCGTTGATCTCCATCAGGTTGCCGCCGCTCTTCGATCGCTCCAGCCGCCAGGGCACCTGCCAGGCACCGCCGTCCCCACCCGAAAGACGATGGACAGACATACACATCGCGGGCCCTAGGTCGTTCGTCTTCACGAGACGCGCCACTTCCGCGTGGACGGGGTGATATCGGCACACCAGACCGACGCCGAGCGCCACGCCATTCGCTTCGGCCGCCTCAATGATCCGGTCGCAACTCGCCAGCGACGGGGCGAGAGGCTTTTCGCAAAAGACGTGCTTTCCGTTCTCCGCAGCGGCGACGGCAGGCGCCTCGTGCAGAAACGGGGGAGTCGCGATCAGAACCGAATCCATGTCATCCCGGCGGATCAGGTTCTCGTGATTCGGCTCGTAGTCGCACCCCAGGTCCGACGAGAGAGGGCGTCCCCGTTCTTCATCCGGGTCGCTTACCGCCACCACCTCGCAACCGGATAGAACCGCGGCATTTTCGGCCAGACTGCGGCCCATACCCCCACACCCGATCAGCCCCATCCTTACCGCAACTTCAGCCAAAAAAGTGCCTCCTCCCAGAGTTCTAGCGCGTGGAGGAATTAAGCGGACCCCTCCAACACTGTCAACCGATTTGCCCGATTCTGGGCTGCTTTCAAGAAGGCCCGGCCCGCCAGAAGGGTCTTGCGCACAGGTATTCCGACACTACCTTGCTTCGGCCTCGCCCGTTGCAAATGATTCGCCTCGGAAACGGGTGCCGGAAAGCAGCTGGAGTGCGGAATAAGGGCATCTCGCTACGGTGGGGACAACAGGATTCGGAGGAAAGGTGACCGTTAAGGAACTGATCGATTTCCATCTCTCGATCCAGCAGCCCGGCGCCCTCATCGGTTTCAGCGAGCTGTATGCAGACAGAATCGACGAACTCAAGCAGGCCATCCAGGATCACTACGGCTCTCAGGGAGCCTGGCTGGCTTTGTCTGAAGACACGGAGTTGCCCGACCCGATCCAATCACGGGCCTCGAAACTCGTGCGACTTTACGATGACTGGAAGGAACAGCGCTAAATCAGAGGGGGAACCTACAGGTAGCCATCTACCCGACCGTTTCGCCACAACGGAGCGCGGTGGAGGTCGCTTCCGGTGGCGACATCGATGAACACTTTGTGGGGCGCCCCGTTGATCTCGCGAACCTCGTAGCCAACGATGCCCCTCTCCAACAATTCGGCAATCACCTCGAAAGCCTCGGCCAGTTCCTCTTTGGACAGGTCCGTCAGATCCAGCCCTTGCCCGAGGTCGAGAAACCGATCGACCAGGTCGAGGGAGTTCGACCGATCGAACGAGGACGACAGGGCCTCGACATCGTCCACCAACCGGGGAGAGTCGGACACAAGATCATCGACCCATCTCGAAAGGTTGGGATCCGTCGAGCTTGGAGTGATGGGATTCACGATCCCTCCACGAAGATCGTTTCGTTCGACGGCCGGTGGGTGAACCTGAAGATGCAGTAAATCAGCCCGAGCGCGCCGAACAGCATGCCGGAAAGGAACCAGGGCTCGGCCTTCACACGTGATTCGTAGGCGAAATAAGCGCACGACAGGCCGAATATCACGTGGAGGATGATCATCAGATAGAACCAGCCCACGGGTGACCTCCTCTAAAATTGTGAGAGTTATACTTAGTGCTACTTATTAAGTATATCGGCCTGTTTTCCGTGTTCTTGAGTTCAATTTTATACCTTAAATTACTAATTTATAATTATTTATGTCAAGTCTATCTCGATTCAATCGTAGCCAGTTACCCGAACTCATCCGCGAAACGCACGGGAATCGGATCTTGGGAGATGTTCGTACGATCTGTCGGACCGATCGGTGGAACTCCTTCGACCGGTTCCACGATACCACGACGACCATTGTCGACCGCTATCGAGCATCCGGCGCCGGCGTGGAAGTCACGCCGATCAAGAGCGGTGGTAACATCGGAACGGGCCGCTGGGTCATTCGAGAGACGGCGGACATCGTGTCCGCGACCGCCGACGTGGTCTCCCCTGTTCGGCAGCGACTGCTTAACTACAGCGGCAACCCGTGGTCCGTGATCCAGTGGAGTGCGGCCACCCCTGCAGAAGGGCTGACGGGCCCCCTGGCCATCCTCGACACAGCAGAGGCCATTCGGAATGAGTCCCGGCGAACACTCGAAGGTCGGATCGTTCTCACGAAAGCCAACGTCAGGCACGTCGCCCGCGATCTTTCCGACCGGGGCGCCGCCGCCGTCATCACGGACACAGCCGTGGACGGATATCCCGATGCCAAAGCGTGGACCAAGTTCGGTTGGGGCGCGATCGGGCTCGAAGCGAGCGCGGCTCGCCTTGTGGGTCTCGTTCTGTCCGCTAACGAAGGCATCGCGCTGCGAAAACTCGCCAAGAAGAGTGATGTCCGACTTCACTTGAAAGTCGATGTACGACCTAACGTCGGAACCCACGACCTTGTCAGCGGTCTTGTCAAAGGCTCGGCCGATCCCCAGGACGAACTATGGGTCCTCGCCCACAGTGCCGAACCGGGCGCCCACGACAACGCCTCCGGCGTCGCGCTTTGCCTGGAGACGGCTCGCGTCCTCGAGTCGCTCATCCAGAATGGCCGTATCGCACGACCGAAGCGCACGATCCGTCTCCTGTCCGGGTTCGAATGCTACGGTTTCTTCCACTACCTCGAACACCAGCGTCGGTACCAGCCCCCCCTCGCCGGCATCTGCGTGGACACCGTCGGCGCGCGACCCGATATCTGCGATGGCAGACTTTCCTGGCGCGCCACCGTCGAATCGTCTGCCGGATTTGTCGACCACGTCGGCGCCTCCATCATCCGAGCCACCCTGCGTCGGACCCGACCGGGATATCGTCTGGCCGAGGGCGGCTTTATCTCAACGAGCGACACCCAGATTGGAGACCCGCGTTACGGCTTTCCCTGCCCGTGGATCAACACGCACCTCCGTCGCGGGGACCGTGCGTGGAAGGCCTACCACTCCTCGGCCGACACACCCGACGTTCTCAGTCCGGCCGGCCTTCAGGCCTGTTCCGCGGCGGTCACGGGCTACCTTGCTTACCTGGCCAATGCGGGAACACAGGACGTGATGGAGATGGCGAAGGCAGAGACCGTTCGGACAAAGGCTGCGCTTGCACGAACTCGCTCCGTCGACCAGGCCGACTACCTCCGACAGCGTCACGCCGAATCGATGAAACGTCTTGCGCGATGGATGTGGGAAGGGGATCGGACCGAGACGCTGGAGGCGTTGGATGGGGAGAAAGCGGCTGTCGAAAAAGCAGGACCGCGTGGAAGACCGAAGCCTGCCCGGTTAGCAGCAGCCCGCATCGTGCCCCGGCGGACACGTCCTCTTGCTCCTACGACCGAGAACACTCCCGTCCCCATCAAGAGAGAGATCGAGGCATCGCAACTCTCGCAGTGGGCTCTGTTCTGGGCCGACGGCCGGCGGAACCTGGGCGAGATCACGCGTCTCGTTTCGATCGAATCGGGAAAAGACGTCTCCCTCGATCGCGTCGTTCAATACTTCACGGCTCACGACGAGTTGGGTTACGTCGATCTCGTAGAACCGGACCGGATCATCACCCGGAAAACCCTCATCGAGGACTTTCGTCGTCTCGGCCTGCGACCGGGGATGGACGTGATGGTCCACAGTTCCCTGTCATCGATCGGTCACGTTCACGGAGGCCCCAACACGGTCATCGACGCGATGCTGTCCATCCTCGGAAAGAAGGGTACCCTGATGATGCCCTCCTTCAACCACCGTGCCGCACACGTCTACAACCCGAAGACCTCAACCACCACCAACGGCGCCCTGCCCGATGCCTTCTGGCGACGGCCCGGGGTCCTGCGGAGCGATCACCCCACCCACGCCGTCGCGGCGTACGGTCCGAAGGCGGAAACGTTCTGTCGCGACCACGTCGCCCTCGGGCTCTGGACCGCGCAGAGTCCCATCGCTCGCTTAGTCGCCGAGAGCGGTCACGTCCTCTCTCTCGGTGTGACCCACACATCGAGCACCGCCTACCACGTCGGCGAGCTATCTGTTCCTTGCCGGTGCATCGATCCCTTCGGCGGAAAAGGCCGTATCGTGACAATCGAGGGAGATGTCGAGAGCGTACCCGGTCTGGCCTGGCGCGACGGCACCTGTCCCGTATCGCCAGAAAAACTCAATCAAGCGCTTGCGAAACGGCAGCGTTCAGGACGAATCGGGGAAGCCATCGCCACGCTTGTACAGGCCCGCCTGATTGTCGAGACTCGCCGTCGACACCTTCGCAATGTCTGTCCGACGTGCAGGATCAGGCCGAAAGCGTAACCCACCGAGGGCCGGCAGCCCGGCCTTATTCCGCTCCGGCCTCCCGCAGAATCCGTTCGACCTCGGCGTGGCCCTTCTTGCAGGCCCACGCCAATGGCGTTGCCCATTCGGGGTCGTCGGGCAGATTGGGCTTCGCACCCCTTTCAAGAAGCAACCGCACGGTATCCACCCTTCCCCAGCGTGCGGCCCAACCAAGCGGTGTCGACGAGTACTCCTCGTCGCGCGAATCCAGATCCACGCCGTGCTCGATGAACAACTGCGCGGTTTTGTACTTCGAGCTGTAATCTCGCCCATCGGTACCGTGCGACCATTCCCAAACCACAAAACGGTGGAGAGGGGTCACCCACATCCAATCCGGGTCGTTGGGTGTCATCCCCGCCTCCAGGAGCCACTGGAGGGGTTCCATCACACGATCCTCTTCGACTCAATGTAAGAGACCGATCAGCTTGTTGGCGTGCATCGTCTTGGCAGCGTCTGGGTCGCGTTCCAGACACAACCGCAGAACATCGAGCTTCATCAGATCGTTCCCGCGAAGAGTCAGGGCGATCGCTTCCCGTACCGCTCCGGGATCCTCGTTGAATCGATCGGAAAGAACCTCGGTATCCTGGACGTCCACGTAGTATCGCAACGAGAGCGCATCCTGGTAGATCGCCCGTAACGAAGATCTGTCGAGGGTGGACATATCGGAGTGCTCCGGAACGACCCCACCGTAGGATGCCAGAAGCGCCAGAACGTCCGGATCCGTACGCCGAAGCGCAGCGGACATCGCGTTTCCGGAAAACTCCACGGAGGCGTTCGGATCGGCGCCTTGATCCAGAAACCTTCGGATCAGTTCCAGGTCTCCTCGACCGACGGCCGACATCAGGACCCGTCCGTTCGGCGCCATCCG
Organism: Latescibacteria bacterium UBA6620; assembly: GCA_002433075.1. Taxonomy (GTDB): domain Bacteria; phylum Latescibacterota; class UBA2968; order UBA2968; family UBA2968; genus UBA6620. The sequence continues at coordinate 101,088 of DJHM01000058.1, read as the reverse complement.
CGGCTCCGAGTCGGGCAGCGATCGAGATATCGTAGATTGCTCCCCGTTCAACGAGATGATCGATCAGCCCACGAAGTTCGACATCGGTCATTTCCGGCACTCGGTTCTTGCGGTACCAATAGTCTCCACTGTGAAGGTCGAGAGGCCTGGCTCCATCGGGTCGCTGCACGTTCACGTCGGCTCCCCGGTCGATCAATACGTCGATCAAACGGATGTTCCTCGTGAGCACCGCCCAGTGGATCGGGAAATTACCACGTGCATCAGCTGCGTTCAGAGCGGCGGGATCGTCGTCGAGCATCGCCACAATGCCGTCTTCATCTTGTTCCCTGAACATTTCTGCAAGACGCTCTCCTACCTCGGTGACCTGATGCGTTTTTCTGACAGGTGCACCTCGAGAATCTGGTGTACTTCCTCGTGGCCTCGCTCCTCGGCGATCACAATCGGGCGCTCGTGCCATCGGTTGCCCGACTTGTAGGTTGCGTCCGCCCCACGGTCGAGCAGAAATTGAACGCCGTCCGCGTGACCTTCCTGTACCGCGAAATGAAGCGGACGCCGATACTGGTAGTAGCACTCGACCAACCGTGAGTCTGTGTCCACGAGCGTTCGAATGGTTTCGAGGTCGCCCTCGAGCGCCGCTCGGATCATCGTCCACACGTCCGTTCCTTTTCCACCAGACCAGGGCATCTCTTGTTCTGATTTCAATTCATCTGGACGCACCAGCCGCTTGACTCGTTCTCCGAATCGCCCGTCTCGTGATGGAGCATCCTCACTCAGTTTTTGTTTGGCCATCGTCAGCATCCGTTCTTTCAGCCGTTCCCTCGCCAGTCGAAGACGACCCTGCACCGTCGTGACTTCGAGCCCGAGAAATTCGGCGATCTCTTTGTGGGTATAGGCGCTCACGTAGAACAGCGCGACAACCGATCGCTCAGCTTCCGGTAGACTCCGAACTGCCACCAGGATATCGTCGCCACCTTCCTGTTCGGGAAAAGTGGAATCCGACACCTCGCCCGCAGAGTCCAGGTTTACGGTATTCAGGCGTTTCCTCCGCATGTGACGGTTGCATCGCGTCCGAACAATCGCTCGAAACCAGCCAGGGAAGGTGGCTGGATCCCGGAGGTCGCCCAGCTTCTGATGGGCGGTGAGGAAAGCCTCCTAGGCCGCATCGTCGGCACGATGGAAGTCAGCCAACAGTGTGTAAACATAGGCCACTGCCATATCCTGAAAATCGTGGACAAGCCGGTCGAAGGCCCCGACATCGCCCGCCTGCGCGCGTAGAACGAGCGTGGTATGTCGATCGGGCTGTGACATTTTCCTCATCGGTTGTATCGTGTTAAAAGAAGGCCTTCAAACATTAAGAGCCACCGAGACAAAACGACGGGAAAAGTTTCTCTCGACAACCTCCGTTTCGTCTGAATCCCACTCATAGCGCGGCTTTCAAAGGCCGTCGGCTTGACATGCCCCAACCATTATCGTACACTCAAACGGTGAGTTTGAAGCACCAATCACGCCGAATTCAGGGAATTTTTCGTCCTGATCGGCAAGGAGGATCGTGACAATGGGCAATGACATACAGCCCCTGCTCGACAGTTGGCCCTACGATTCGGGCAAGTTGTGCGTTCGTAGAATCAAAGGCTCGGATGGACGAGAGAAAATCCAACTTAGAATAGAAATGGGCATCCTGCAGATGGAGATTACAGGACGGCCCGATGGGCAGAGACCCCACGGTTACGAATCCCTCCTACATTACCATCAGGCCCAGGCTCAAGCGGCCGAAGAGAAGGCCCGGGGCGAAGAAACAGACCATTCTCTCGATTCCGAAACCTGCATGATGCTTCAGATCGAAGCGCTCCAGTACTACCATCGACGAATCAGCTTCCTAGAACTCGAAGATTACGACCGTGCGCGCCTCGACGCCGAACGAAACCTTGGACTGTTCGACTTCGTCAAGAGTTACGCAGCCGACGACGAAGAAAAGCTGGCCTTTGAGCAGTATCGGCCATTCGTGATTGGGCACCGAGTTCGCGCATCGGCCCTTCTTAAACTCGAGTCCTCCGATTACGACGGCGCCATAACCGACATCGAAGAAGGCATCGAGGAAATTCGATCTCTCTATGCCGAATTCGATCGACCCGACCTGGTTGACGAGAGCGAGGAAATCGAATTCTTAAAAGAGTGGGCGACCGAAATCCGCCAGGATCGGCCGCGCACGCTCTCGCAGGACCTCCACGACCAACTGATGGAAGCCGTTGCCCACGAAAACTTCGAAAAGGCCGCCGAAATCAGGGATCGAATCCACTCGATTGAACCCGCACGAAAGGCCTGACTCCCGACGTAACGACCTCACGGAAGCCCTGCGTCCAGAAAGGGCTTTCCTTGTGGGTGTCGCCCTCCCTGGCACGAGTCGATCCGCTGTCGACGATACGCTCGACGAACTCGCCCTTCTTGCGGACACCGCCGGTGCCGAAGTCATCGATCGTGCCATCCAGGAACGCCCCCGATTCGACCCTGCTCACTTCGTCGGTCGTGGTAAAGTCGATGAAATAAAGGAACGCGTCGAAGAACTGAAAATCGACGTGGTCATCTTCGACGATGACCTTTCTCCCGCCCAAACCCGAAACCTCGAGACGCTGATCGACCGCAAGATCATCGATCGAAGCCGTCTCATCCTCGACATCTTCTCCAGTCGCGCCCAAACCCGCGAAGCGCAAACTCAGGTCGAGCTCGCCCAGCTCACCTATATGCTGCCCCGATTGACGCGTCAATGGACACACCTCTCCCGCCAGGCCGGAGGAGGGGGTGCGAGCGGAGGCATCGGAACCAGGGGTCCCGGGGAAACACAGCTCGAGGTCGACCGGCGGGCAACCCGCAGCCGCATCACCGCCCTTGAGCGGGCGCTCGACAAGATCGTAAAACAACGCGACGTGGGAAGACAGGGACGATCGGGTCTGTTCAGCGCGGCTCTGGTCGGCTACACGAACGCGGGGAAATCAACCCTTCTCCGAGCACTTTCGGGCGCTGACGTCTTCATCGAGGACAGATTGTTCGCGACCCTCGATTCCACGACGAGACGCGTCCATCTCGGCTATAACCGCGACATCCTCCTGACGGACACGGTCGGGTTCATCCGCAAGCTTCCCCATCACCTCATCGCTTCCTTCAGGAGTACGCTCGAAGAAGCGGTCTCGGCCGACCTGCTGTTGCACGTCGTAGACGGAGGCTATGCGCACTGTGACGAACAGATCGAAACCGTTTTCGAGGTCCTCACCGAACTGGGTATCCAGGACCGCCCTACGCTGATGGTGTTCAACAAGCTGGACACCGTAGACGATGTCGCACATCGTGAACGACTCGCGTCCGATTTCCCTGATGCGGTCTGGATTTCGGCACAGACTGGCGAGGGTCTCGATCAGCTGAAGTACGCCATCTACCAGCGTCTCGAAGGCACGAGAGTCACGCTCGACCTCAACGTGCCTCAAGCCGAAGGGAAGCTCCTGTCCGACTTGCATCGCGTTGGCGAAGTCATCAGTACTCAATATCAAGGGAACAACGTACTGCTCACCGTCAAACTGAGTGAGGAAAACGCACAACGACTTGTGCCAAACGGACGTTTCACGCTTTAAACACAGACGACACAGAAAAGGAAAGGCCCCGATGGTCGACATCCATCGGGGCCTTTCCTTTTCTGTTTATACCTATGACGCACTCACTGACCGGCAGCCTGCCTCATTTCAGAAGGGATGGACAACTCGCTTACATCACCCACATCACACATCCCCTGAAGATGGGCGCCCTGCGCAACCGTCAACACGCGAGCTGAAATATTTCCGACGACCGTAGCCGTCTCATCGAGCCGCACCTCACCCTCCGCCTGAATGTTACCTTCCACGCGACCCGCGATCACCGCGGACCCTACCCGTATCGGATTCGCCTGAACCGTACCGGTTGGCCCCACAACGAGCACACCTGCGGCTTCGAGACTTCCGCGGAGGACACCGTCCACCCGAATTCCTTCGCACACTGCGAAATGTCCATCGAGTTCAGAGTGAATGCCGACCACGGTATTGACGCCAGTCCGCTCCACCTCGCCTTTCTTACGTCCCATTCCAATCCACTTCCTCTACTCCGGCAGGTAAGCCAGAGGATCGCGAGGAGAACCCCGCTCCCAGATTTCAAAATGTAAATGAGGGCCTGTGCTCTGTCCGGTATTTCCGACCAGCGCGATCGGCTGCCCTTTTCGCACGCGTTCCCCCACCTCCACGATGAGGGCCGCATTGTGCGCATATCTCGTCATATAGACGCCGAAATGGTCGACCGCCACGATCAGCCCAAGCGTTTCGTCCTCGCCCGAAAAGACCACACGGCCATCGGCCGCGGCAAGGATGACCGTCCCTTCGGCCGCGGCGATGTCCAGACCCGGATGCCCGTCGAGCAGGACACCTTCCTCGGGCTGGAACCCTCGAGTGACCCATCCTGAGGATCTCGTCACCGGCCAGATCGACGGCACACCACGCTGATCCGTGGACGAGCTCTGAGGCATCGTCGCCTGGCGAACCGTGACCCTCTGTTGCTCGAACGCGCTCGTCGCCTCAGCCGGACGCGAATCGGCTAGCAACGAGTATGCGGCAGGATCGATCCGGGTGGCGTGTGACAGCATAGTGCGCAGCTGCTGGTCGACCAGCTTCATTCTCGTCAGCGTCGCCGCCAGATCGTCCACCCGCTCGAGTTCCGCTCGGGTAAGCTGATTGTCGTGCCGAAGCCTGAGGGCTTCACCCTCCCACTGTAAAGAACGCCAGAAGAAGACACCGCCCAGACACACGAGACACAGGAGAAGCACCTGTACACCCACAAATGCGTGCAACAGCCAGTATTCGAGCTTGAATTCTCGAGTCTGGGTCCCATCATCAGGAATGATTAGGACCGACAGCTGCCGTCTTGGTCTTTTGGCCACGCCTCCCCCTCGGGTCGGATCGCCACCGAAGCAACCAATATAACTAGGGCGATATCGAAAGTCAAAATTTTCAAGGCTTTAGCTCAGCTTCCGAACGCTGAGTCCGTCCGGATATGGACCCAATCGGCGGCTACCCAGCCCACCAGCAACGCGAGCGGATGTCGGGTCATCCACCCCACGGAGGACGGGTCGATTACCACATCGAGCACGGGCCGGGCAAGCGCTGCGAGTGCAACAGCCACCAGAGCCAGATAGGCTGCCCGGGTGGCAGTGCCGATAATTGGGATGTGTGAGAGCCCACGATGTCGAAACACGGCCGCGTAGGGGCGCCACAGGATTCCCAGGAGCCCCCAGTTCCGCAACGCATCGTTTCGCCTGAGGTCGAGATCGGGAGGGAGCAACACCGTTCCTCCGACAAAGCCCAGGGCAACCAGCACAGCAAGCTCGAAAGGCGCGTCGCCCGAAACGAACTCGTTAAGTCGCGACCGGAGGAAAACATAAGCAACCCCCGCGGCGACCAGAATCGACCAGGCGATCCTGCGATGGGTCCGCCCCGACGGCACGTCAGCGGGCGAAGTTTCGCAAGGGTCGGTTTCCGAGCGAAGAAGAAACGAGCCAGGACGAAGCCATCGGGAGCAGATCCTCGACGGGACCCAGCCGAACGTTGTCGACCACGCGGAGCCCGGCGCCCGTCCACTCACATACCGAGACGGTACCATCCAGACTCCCGAAGGCAACCGAGTGTGACATTCCCAGTGACGTCACGACCAGCGCCCTTCTTCCACTGTTCACCCGTCCCGACCAGACCGGCACAGGGGACCCAGGAAGTGACACGTCCCAGACGCTTGCATCGCCGCCTTCCTCTCCTCCGCCCGTTTCCGCCACCAGCCCGTGGCGACGTTCCGATAAACCGAAGAAGGTCAGATCCCCGACGTGTCCCCGAACGCGGATGTCACCGCGCTCCACGAACTTCCCGTTCATCAGGGCAAGCAAGAAAACGGTCGTCAGACCGGAGTCGCCTTCGTCATCAATGTCGTAAACCGTCACCGCGACGACCCCCAGTCTGGATAAAGCCACGCGCGCGGTGACGCCCCCCAGATGGAGGCTTGCGACGTTCCTCAGTTGCTGGCCGTCCTTCTTGAAGGCGGTCAGCCACCCACCCCCTACGGCCAGCACCTCGGGCTCCCCATCCCCATCCAGATCGCCGGCCGTCACGTCTTCCAAAACTCTCAACTCGCCCGTCGTCGCGAGTGGAGCACCGATCGTGTTCCCATCGCGAAGGATCTCGATACGGGCACGGCGCATCGAGAGGGGCACATGGGACGCCACATAAGGACCCACACGTCCCCCCGCAACGATCTCCGCCACACCGTCCCCGTCGAAGTCCGCGCGGCCGAGCCGAACCTGTTCGATCCACTGCGCCTCCACGGGATGGACGGTCATCAGAAGGATCATGACGCAGAGCGCCCTCACCGGAACCCCCGATCGTCGATGTGCACCCAGGAAACGCGAGTCTGCCCGGACACGTCTACCGAGGTATCGATCAGGGGAAGCACGAAATCCACCCCCACGTCCATCGCCTCGTTGAACACCTCCTGTCCGATCGTATTCGCGTCGGATCGAGATTGATCCACATCGATATCGACCGCGTCTCCGTAGAGGTGTCTGCTGTAGGAAGCGCCCCCGACCACCGAATTATGTTCGGGAGCCCGGAATGCACTCGACAGAATGACGGGACGCCCCAGGCCCGATCGGATGCGCTGGACGTGATCGGCGATCTGGGCATCGACGTAGGCCCACACCCCACCGCGCTCGACCGTGGGACCCACGAATTCAGACAGGACAAAGTTCTCGGACAACGGGTGTGACAGGGTGATGCTTTGGAGAGGAATGAAGAAGCGAACGGGTTGGTAGTGACCCGTGCGGGCGGCCCCGAACGGGTTTCCCGAAGCCCCGGGATACGTGAGGGTCAGTTCGGGAGACTCTGTGAGCGCAAGTCGCAGACCGTTGGCAAACGTCACCGTTTCAGTGTAGGGAGGATCGGCGGGACCGGGTGCGCCGGAATCTCCAAAAAACACATCGACGCTGACCAGGGAACTGCGCCCACACGCCAACGTCGCGATCGAAAGCACCACAAAAGTCCAGCACCACCGCACATCGACCTCATTCAGCGGCAAGGAGGTCCAGCGCCTCGGCCGCTTTATAGCGAACCCCCTGGTCAGGATCCTCCAGGAGAGCTCGGAGCCGTACCGCATCGGTCACGGACCCGAGCCGCCCAACTGCGGAAGCCGCAGCCCCCCGGACGCGTGGATTCGCGTGGCCGAGCGCGTTCAGCACCCGCGGAAGACCTTCTCGATCACCGGATTTTCCGATGGCGATCACAGCCGCGGCGACGACCGGCGCTTCGCTGTCCGTCATTAACTCCCCCAGCGCCGACACGACGCCCTGCCCCCCGATCTCCCCAAGCGCGTGCGCCGAAGCCATTCGCACCCACGCGTCCCGATCGCCCAATCGTGTCTTGATCACCGGTATGGCCTTCCATTCTTTCAGCTTGCCCAGGATCTGAAGTGTCTGCACCGTCGTTGAAAGATCCGTCGCGGTTCCCAGAAGCTCGACCAGAACCGGCGCACTACGCGGCCCCCGGTCGACGAGCCAGGACGCGAACGTCAGCTTGTCCTCACCTCGAGCCTCGACCATCAACCGAACAGCCAGAGCCACATCGTGAGGCGGCGAGGCCTTTGCGAGGACCTCGAGCACGCGGCCACGGTTCTTCGACAAATCCGCAGCCAGACGATCGCGCCCCTCGACGGTCGATACCAGGGAATCCCTCGTGCGAGCGGAGTTCACAGCTGAAGCCGGCGCGGGATCCCTCGCCGGCGGATCGCCATCCACGCACGCAACGAACGCCATCAGCGACACCACGAGGGAGAAACCCAACCTCACGGTTCGCTTAGATGGCGCTGGATGAGCCAGCCAGCCAGGAAAAGCACCGCTCCGAATGCGGCGAACTGGAGTTCGCGGACAATGTCCTGCTCATACAGCCCGATGAACAGGCCGTATCCAGCTTCGACAAGGCCGAGGAGCTGCAGAACGCGTGCAAAAAAGCGCATGATAGCCTGGGTGGATAGTGTGCCAAGGCTGAACGCCCGTCAGACGGTGAAAAAAGGATGATTCGAGGGGACAGGGGAATCATACGCCCGTCTATCCACTGGGTCAACCGACCCGCGAAGGCGCCTTGACGCGGGTCGTCGTCCAGCGTATCTTCAGTATGTCGACGTGTTTACGACCATTTCGGAGGACTTCGACGTGCCCAGAATCGGCGATGTATCCCAGCCGGAAGGCCCGCGCCGCACTGAACAGACACGACGCCGCGAAGAACCCGCTCGTGGGACCGAGCAAGCCGGAGAAGCCAGCTCGACGGATCGGGTGGATCTTTCCTCGGACGCCCAGCTCGCCACCCGAATGGCCGACGAAGCCCGACAGGCCCCCGATGTGAGGGAAGACCGAATCGCGGAAGTGAAGGCCCGGATCGAATCGGGCGAACTCGACAGCGACGAAGTCAGAGGCGTCATCGCCGACCGGCTGCTAGATCAGTTCGGCATCTGAACCCCGTTTTCAGGTATGAAACAGGGCCGGTCTCCATACAGGAGACCGGCCCTGTTTCTTTCTTACCCTGACTCAGAACCCTCGTCTCAGGGAGACTCCCACAAGGCCCGACCGGGGATCTCCCCCCAAGTCCACTTTCACACCCTTCACCTCCGCCAGCGCCCGATCCTCGGGGTCGGGGAGCCTGGGATCGCTCTTCAAGAGCAGGTGGATGCCGTAGCCGATCGTACCTACCCCCAGAGCCAGAAAGATGGCCGCCTTCGTGTCGTCCTCCCGGCTCGTGTTGTAAAACTCCCGGGCAAGGACCGGGCTTCCGGTCGTCTCGTAGAGGGCGTAGGCGTCGTTGGCGTCGGATCGTGCCTTGTTGGCTTCGACCAGAAGGAACGTACCCAACCCTGCTGAGAGCAGGCCGTATACCTTTCGTGAGAAAAGGCCGTCAACCGCGAGCACCTGAGCAGGCATGCTCGCAAGCAAGGCCACGACGAGTAGAAAGGGGACTACTTTTCTCATCGCATATTCTCCGCGCTAATCGATCTCATCCCTGAGTGCCTTAGAATCTACGTGGGTTCCGACAAGACGATCGTAGTTCGCCTTCTCAATTTGGAGATCGTAGGTAGCCTGGACCAGGGTCGAGCGCTGATTGAACAAGTTGACCTGAGCGGTCTGTCGCTGGAGAAAAGTGCCCGCCCCGAAGTTGTACGCCTCGTCCTGAAGCCTGAATTCCTGTTCCGCAGAGGTGACTGCAGCCTCACTCGCTTGGATGTTTCGCTTGAGTCGTTCGATGTTGAGGAGAGACCGCTCAACGTTCAGTGCACGTTGTCGCTTGGCTTCGTCGTAATGTTCCAGACTCCTCATATAAAGGATCTTTTGCCGGCGGACAGACGTAGCAGTACTGAGGTTGTTGAAGATCGGGATATTCACATTGAAGCTTACGACATAGCGGTAGTTCTTCAGAAAGAGGTCTTCGATTCCTCGAAATTCCTCGTCACGTCCAAGATCCCAGCTATAACGAGCAGTCATGCTCAGGGTAGGCATTCTCACGCCCAACTGAGTGGCTCGAAGGTTATCCTTCGCCTCGAGCATCTGGTAGCGATCGGCCATCAGGGCCGGGTGTTGAACGGACTGGCCTAGCGCGGTCTGTAGATCTGTTGTTTCCCAGTCCTGGTCGAACTCGTCTTCTGTTGGGATGATGCGCACGTTGGTCCCGAAACCAATCGTGAACCCAAGGTCGAGCCGAGCCAACTCCACATTATTCTCGCGGGTAATGAGCAGTACCCGATCGCGTTCGAGTTGTGCCCTTGCACCAAACACCTCTGAAATGGGCGATGAACCGATCTCGTTCAGTGTTTCGCTTCGACGAAGATTCTCCTCCGACACTCGAAGCTGCTCCTGCTGCACCTCCAGAAGACTCATCGACTTCAGAAGTTCGAAATAGCCCTGTTTGACCTGGAACATCACGTTCTGTTCTGTGTTCTCCAGAATCAGGCTAGAAGCTCGATAGCTGTTCTTGCTGGCTGACAGAGATGCAAAGTCGGATGCGTCGAACACCGACATATTTAGCGTTCCGCCCACACTTTGGTTTCCGCTGGCTCGGCTCTCACCAACTGTCGTGGTCAGGAGTCCTGTGGATTCATCTATGAACTGCCCTTCCCGGGGCCCGTTTATCGTCCTTGAAATCCCCCAACTGGATGACAGGCGTGGAAGAAAAGCGTTCCTCGCCAGATCGATGCCGGAGTCCTCAAAATCCCGTGTAAACTTCCCCTGAGAGATCTGAGTGTTCTGATCCAGGGCAAGATCTACACAGTCCTTCAGGGAGAGCCTCAACTCTTTGAGGGTCCCCACGGCCATCGAGTCCTGCCCGCCCGCACCAGAAGGGACAACCAACAGAGCCAGGACGATTACCCTTGCCACGGTCATACCGAACTTCATCTTCAAACGATCCCCGAATGTTTGTAAGGACTAACTTTCAACATCAAATCTACACAAAATTAGACGCGGCGACTGCCCAAAAGTTAGCAAAAGCAGCCTTCTTTTTCTTCGTTTAGAATGGAAATACTCCCGCCCCTCATTCTCCCTGGTCGATCACGGAGTAGACCACGGGAATGATCACCAATGTCAGCAACGTAGAACTGATCAGACCGGCCACCACCGTAATCGCCATCGGCGTCCGGATCTCGGCCCCCTCGCCAAGCCCCAGCGCCATCGGCAGTAGACCCAGCACCGTCGTGGAGGTTGTCATCAGAATCGGCCGGAGGCGAATCGACCCGGCCTCGATGATCGCATCCATCTTCTTCATGCCGGACCGCCTCAGCTGGTTGATATAATCGACCAGGACGATCGCATTGTTCACGACAATTCCCGCCAGCATAATCATCCCCAGGAAAACGACCGCGCTCAACGGTACCCCCGTCGCGAACAGGATGAGAATCACCCCCACCAGCGCCAACGGAATCGTGAACATAATCACGAGAGGATGAAGGAACGATTCAAACTGTGATGCCATGACAATGTAGACCAGGAATATCGCAAGCAGTAACGCCCGCGTCAGACTTTCGAGCGACGTCTGCATTTCCTTGTTCTGGCCGCCGATGATAAACGTCACATCGGCCGGCACGTCCAGTCCTTCGAGTGCCTGTTGGATGAGACCCGTCACCGTGCCAAGGTCGAGACCACTTACGTTGGCCGATATCAGGACCGCCCGCTGCTGGTCGATCCTCCGGATTTCGCTCGGCCCTTCGTGGACCTGGATGTCCGCGAGGGCCGCCAACCGAATCGGCACTTCGCCGCCGGGGTTCACGACCAGCCGTCGAAGGTCCGCTACCCCTGCCCGGTCTGCCTCGTCCACTCGGACGAGCACATCGATCCGCCGGTCCTCTTTCCGGAACCGGGTGACCACGTCGCCCTGCACCTTCTCTCGGACAAGCTGTGCGACGTTTCGTACGTTCAGGTCGTACTTAGCCATCAGATCTCGATTGTAGACGATCTGGACTTCCGGGCTCCCTCGCTGCAGGCTCGACTTTACGTCATATAGACCGGGAATCCCCTCGAGACGAGACTCGACCTCCGCTCCCAGGCTTCCCAGAGTACTCAGGTCGTACCCACGTATTTCGAGTTCGATCGGGGTCTTGAATGAAAACAGAGCGGGCCTGGAGAAGTCAACGCGGACCTCGGGCAAATCAGACAACCGTGTCCTGATACTCCGCATCAGGATCTCTTCCCGTTTTGCAAGTTCACTCTCTCCCGTAATGCCCCCCCAGATCCTGCCCGGCAGCCGTATCGCGTCCTGGGCCAAACCGAGCAGAAGATTCGTTGAATCGGATACGGCCTGGCTCTTCAGCACGACCGTTAACTCGGCCGTATGCTCGCCACGATCGGATTCGGAAATCTCCGTTCGGTCCACACCGACCGACGAGGCAATCTGCTCGATCTCGGGTTCCTCCAGAATCCGCTGCTCGATTCGCTCGATCATCTCATTCGTCGCGGGCAGAGGAGTTCCGACCGGGAGCGCAAGCTCAACATCGAACTCACCCTGATAGACCTGTGGAATCAGTTCGGAGCCGAGCCGGGGAACCAGGTAAAACACCGTCGCTGCGAATGGCACAACGGCAAGAATGATCACCGAGCTCCGGTGGGTCAGGGCGAGACGTAGAACGATGGGATAAGCGTCGCGGACCTGGGCGAACGATCGCTCGAACACATAGAGCATAGGGGCCAGTATGGGCAGGAGGAGGATGGCCGATAGGACGAGCACCACCATCGCCGTTAGGAAGACCAGTATCAACGCATGAACCAGGACCTTCCCCGTCAGACTCACAGCCGTGAAGATCACGAATCGGGCGAGGCAGTATGCGGGACCGACCGGAATAAGCACGATTACGCCGATCGACCCGACCAGTCCCGAGATCGCACGCGGTACCTGCTTGATCAGGGTCGTCTGTCGGATCCATCGGAGAGGCTTCAGGATCGACCGAACCGCCCAGAGAAACGTTGCTGGCAGATCGTGTCCCACCGTCGCCACGGTCGAGTACGCAAGCAGGTCGTTCCAGATCTGGCTGGAAAAGGGTTTCCCGAACAGCGATTCGTCTTCAGCGAAACGCTGCAACCCGTGCCACAGCTCAGGCGGCCGCTTCCCCCGCAGCCTCTGGATCCCTACCGCCAGAGGAAACAAAATGGTGGCCAGGACGAGGACCACTGCTTTGAGAGCAACCACGAGGGCGCTCGACACGATCCACAGAACCCTGACAACGAATTCAAAGAGAAGAGGGGGCACGCACATCGCAGCGATCCCGATCTTCCGCCCCGCAGAGCCTTCGTCATCCGCCAGGTTGCGAAGTCGATCGACCGACTTCAGCTGAGCGATCCCGGAACGCGCCGCACTTCCGAGTGTGCCCGTCGAGTCCGTGTCTCCCTCCCCGCCCAGGTTCATGCGGCGTGACGCCAGCATCGGTATGAAGAACAGCGCGACGCCTAGGGACGCGAGCAGGGCGAACACCACCGTCATCGCCATGTCGCCGAATATCTGACCGGCCACGCCCTTGACGAAAACGATCGGGAAGAACACCGCCACAGTGGTCAGGGTGGACGCGAAAACCGCCCCCCCCACGTCCCCCGTTCCCCGCACGGTGGCTGTCACCAGATCGTCCCCTTCCTCGCGACATCGGTAAATACTCTCGAGAACGACAATCGAGTTGTCGACAAGCATTCCGATGCCCAGGGCGAGCCCACCCAGAGACATGATGTTGAGCGAAACACCGAAAATGTTCATCGGAGCGAACGTCGCAATTACCGAGATCGGAATGGCCAGTCCGACAATGCCCGTATGCGTCGGGTTGCGCAGGAAAATGTAGAGAATCAGGATCGCCAACACGCCGCCGATCACGGCCGTCTGCTTGACCTCATCGACAGAGTTCTTGATGAACGTGGACTGATCGGAAAGCAACTCTAACTGGATCCCATCGGGAAGCCCGTAGGTCACGAAGCTCGTCATCTCCTTCAGCCGCACGAACTGCCGAACCTGCTCTTTCCGCTTGCCCTCCGCTTTGAGCTTTACCTCGCCCCGCTTGAGCTTGTCGACATACTCGAGCTGTTCAGGCGTTCCGAAGAGTTGGTTACGGATCCTCCTCGCCGTCGCAACGATGTTCGCGTCGGCTTCCTTGAAGATCTCGATCTCCACACTCTCCACCCCGTTCACTCGGGTTACGATTTCACGTTCCTTGTTCGTGCCCGAAACTGTCCCCACATCCTTGACCCTGATTTCGACCCCGTTCCGCTCCCCTACGACCAGCTCCGAAATGTCCCCCAACGTCCTGAACTCGTTGAGCGTGCGGACCAGATACTGTGTCTGTCCGTCGAGCAAGCTCCCTCCGGCCAGGTTGACGTTCTCTTCTCGGAGCCGGCGATTGATGTCATTGATCCCCAGTCCCAGCACTGACAGCTGAAGTTCACTGATCTCAACACGGATTTCCTCTTCCAACCCTCCCGACACCCGTGCCGCAGCGACGCCTTCGAGCGATTCCAGGACCTGTTTGACTTCTTCTTCTGCAATCAACCTCAGTCCGAACAGGTCTTCGCCCCCATACAGGCCGAGCCGCATAATGGGGTCTTGAGTCGGGTCGTATCGAAGAATCAGAGGGCGGTTGACGCCGCGAGGCAGCTGAAGACGATCGAGGTTTTCGCGAACGCTCTGGACCGCGTCGTTCATGTTGGTCCCCCAGCCGAACTCGAGAATCACGTCGGAAATGCCAGCGCGCGAGATCGACGTGATGCTCACCAGGTTACTGACGACCCCCAGCCGCTGCTCGATGGGACGGGAGATCAGATTCTCGACTTCTTCAGGAGCTGTATCAGGGTAGTCCGTGCGAATCGTCAGCGTGGGGTAGGAGATGTCGGGCATCAGGTTCAGCGGTAACTGCTGGTAGGAGACATACCCGAACACCGCAACGGCCAGCACCACCATGAAGATGGCCACCGGTCGCTGCGTCGTGACTTCGAACGTCCGACGAATCCGGTCCTCGGTCGTTTCTCCCGAGTCAGACCTGGGATCTTCGCTCACGAAATGCTCTCTTCGGTGGGTGCACTAAAAAAGGCACGCGCGGGTGCCCCACGGTGCCTGTACGTGACATTGGAAAAGCGAATCAGGAAGCCTGATTGGATTCGTCCGTCGAATCCGGTTTAGCTGGAATCTGGAGGCCCTCACCCTCGATTACGCGAACCTTGGCCTCATCCTTCAACCCGTTCTGTCCTACCACGACGATCAGGTCGCCCTTCGCCGTACCTGAAAGCACCTCCAGATTGTCCGAATCTTCGAAGCCGACTTCAAGACGTTTGCGAATCGCCACACTGTCTTCAACGACGAACACGTGCGGAAATCCGTCGTCGTGGACGATCGCGCGCTTGGGAACAAGCACGGCATTGCTGCGTGTGGCGGTCACGATGTTCACCGTGATGAACATCCCCGGTCGAAGTCGGTCCGCACTTTCGTCAACCGCAAGAGCGACCTTGAACGTGCCGTTGCGCGGATCGACAACCGGACTGATCCGAAGGATGTAGCCGCCGAAAGCCTCCCCGGCCAGAAAGTCCGTCGTAAGCCGTGCACGCTGACCCTTGGTGATGTAGCGCATGTCACGACCCGGCACGTGGACGTAAGCGATCAGCTTTTTGAGATCGACGAGAGAAAACAGCTTGTTCGTCGTGGAGATCCGATCCCCCAGCTTGACAGCCCTTTCGGAGATCACTCCGCTAACAGGGGAACGGACAGACGCGTGTGCGAGGGCAACGTTAGCACGTTCCCAACGAATTTTTGATTCCTCGAGCGTGAACTTCTGCTCTTCGAAGTCCTCCTTCGACAGCAGGTTTCGCTCGAACAAACCCTCGGATCGTTTGAACTTGTTCGCCAACTTCTGATGGTTGACACGAGCCTCCGCCGCACCCAGTCTGAGTTCGTCGTCCACCAGCCGCACCAGAACCTGGCCTTTTGTGACCTCGTCACCCTCCTCGACCAACACCTCGCGAACCAACCCGTTGGTCTGGGCATAGACATCGATGACTTCCTCGGTCTCGATCGTCGAGGTGTGCTGGACGTAGTCCGAGATGCAGCCAAGTTCCACCGGGCGCACTTTGACCGGGACGCCTTCCTCGACCTTCGTGCTGTCCGTCTTGGTCGAGTCGGCCGAGGCGGTCTTTTCGTCGTCCCCGGCTTCTCCCTCCCCACAGGACGTCGCAGCGACCAGCAGACTCGCGCTCACCACCATCATGATTCTGAATCGCACCGGCTTCGACCCTTGTCTAATTGCCCTTAAACGGAACCCGCCATACGTCTTTCGACGCGCACAGAGGCCAGGATGTTTCGGCGAATGCGTTCGTTAGCGCCTCTTCAATTCAGCAATCACTCACTTAAGCCCACCTAAACGTAACCATCCACCCGGATTGTCTCAAGGGGTTTGTCGGAAAATTGGCTCTTTCCCCATTCTACAAAAGAAAAAGCCCCGCTTCCAAAGGAAGCCGGGCATTCGATGACCGTCGGCGAGGGCGTCAGCTCCGAAGATCCAACGCATACTTCAGTTGAAGCTCGGGCCGGGCATCATCGAACTCCAGAACCACCGTATTCTCGATTCCCGGGTAACGACGCTTGAGGACGTCGAACGTATCGTTCACCAGTTCCACCTTTTCCCCGGCTGCAGCCGGTCCCACGCCTCCGACCGTACCCTGATCTTGCGAATCCGCGCTTCGGATGCTCTGAACCCTTCGTCCCGGTCTTCTCCTTCGAATTCCAACTCCACACCCAGGTAGATTCTCGGGTTGAGATCGCGAATCGCCCGGGTCAGGACAGTCGGCCCTGTAGAGAGCATTCTTTCGTCCTGGGCCGTCGCAATGGGCGCTTGCTCAGCCCGCCACCCGCTCCGCGTCAGGAATCCGGATACGTCCACGATCAGCCTATGGCCGGATTCGCCAAGGGCAATCTCGGAGCCCGGCGGGATCTGTTCACCGGAATCAAACCGGGCCTCGCCCTCGAATACCATCAGACGGGTCGATGCTCGCCGGCTAACGGCCACCACACCTTCCGCCCCGGTGACCCGCGGCGCGTCCCCAGGTCGAGAGCGAATGGGAGTCCGCCTGAGGCCGTTTCGATCCAGACGTCGCCCGTATCGACCTGCGCACCCGAGAGCGACAATCGGTCACCGACCACCCGTCCTTCCATCGTCACAACCGTCGCGCGTTCAATCCGGGCTGTACGGTTTGGCTTCTGCATCGTCAGCTCGACGCGACCGTCGGCTCCGGTTACCACCCGGTCTCCGGGAAAAACGTAGTCACGCCCGTAGAGCGGGACAGAGCTGCCTTTTCCGACGCGTACGACATTGACGTCGCCCGCCACCAGCGTCACAAGGGCCCCCTCGGGGCGTAGCGCGGGCTCCGCCGATTTGGGTGCGGGACCCCCCACTGAGAAAGGAGTCAACACACGGCCAGGACCGCCAGACCTGCTGGAATGTAAATTTTGCGCGTTTTCACCACAGATACTCCGGAAGGGACAGGTCGTTTGATCTTGCGGCAGCATCTAGCGGCTCAGTTCGCCACCAGGTCCTTCACCCGGCCCGCCACGACACAATAGGCTTTCCCGACTTCGCTGTCGGGAAAAGCGGCCGTCACCGGGGTCCCACCGTCGGCCCCTGCCTGAATCTTCGGGTCTATCGGAATCTCCCCAAGGAAAGGAACATCGTAATAGTCAGCCGTCCTTGCCCCGCCCCCGCTGCCGAACGGATGGTGCACCGAGCCGCAATTTCCGCATCGGTACCCACTCATGTTTTCAAGCACACCCAGCACCGGAACGTTGACGGTTTCGAACATCTGAATGCCTCGCCGAACGTCCTCGAGTGCGATCGTTTGGGGCGTCGTAACGATGACGGCTCCCGTGAGCGGCGCCGTCTGCGTCAACGTCAGCTGGACGTCGCCCGTGCCGGGGGGAAGGTCGATCAGCAGATAGTCGAGGCTTCCCCAGGCCACATCCTGCAGAAATTGGGTGATCATCTTGGCCAGCATTGGTCCTCGCCACACGATGGGCACGCCGTCACCCGCGATCAGGCCGAGGGAAATGTACTTCACATCGTGCCTTTCGAGCGGGATCATCCGACCTTCGGGATTCAGGTCCGGCCGATCCTTGCCTCCCATCATCACCGGCACGTTGGGACCGTAGATGTCCGCGTCCATCAGCCCCACCTGGGCCCCCTCGGAGGCCAGTGCCACAGCGAGATTGACAGCCGTCGTCGACTTGCCCACGCCCCCTTTTCCGCTCGCGATTGCGACGAGATGATCGATGCCCGGAATCGGCAGGGCCGGGCGGGTTGGTTGTTCAGCCTGGTTCATCGGATAGTCCTCATTCGCGGAATATACCGGGGGGCTGTAACAGCGTCAACGGCACGGCCGTTTGGCCGGCAGTACAGCAGAAAGGCCGACCCTTCGGTCGGCCCTGCTCAACCCGGATCGTACTTCCTACCCCTGGTGCTCGAGTACGCACTCTGCCAACAGGGGAATCCCCTCCTCGATCTGGTCGAGTGTCGCGTATCCGAAGGCCAGCCTCAGGTAAGGCACGTCGTCGTGATACACATGAAACGCTTTCCCCGTCGCGTAATCGATGCCTCGGGATTCCGCCGCCTGCTCGCACGTGATGACATCGGTGGCATCGGGTAGCTTCACCCAGATGAACAGCCCGCCTTTCGGACGGCTGAACCATTCGAACGCGTCTGGATGTTCGCCCAGCTTCTTGAACATCAGATCGCGTTTCTCCTTCACGATCCCATTGATCGATGCCAGATGGTCGACCAGGCCTTCTCGGAAGAACTCATAGCAAATGGCCGCGTTGAGTGTACTCGGCCCCCCATCCCGTCTGAGCGCCAGGATCTCACTGAAAATCGGCTCCGGTCCAGAAAAGTAGCCCTCCCTCACCCCAGGCCCCAGAATCTTCGACAGCGACTCGATGTGGAGCACCGTGGCCTCGTGATCGATGGTGATCAACGAGGGCACGTGACAGTCTTCGTAGACCGTGTCCGCGTAGCAATGATCCTCGACCACCGGGATATCGTGCTTGTGCGCGATATCGAGAAGCTCCTTCCGGCGATCCAGCGGCATAATCGAACCCGTCGGATTCTGATACGTCACGAGCGCGTAGATGAACTTCGGCTTCTTACCCCGTGCGGTGGCCGACGATATCGCCTCCTCCAGCGCGTCCATCCGCATGCCGTCTTCGTCCAGCGGAACCCCGATCAGCTCCGCACCCTCCTTTTTATATGCGCCGATCGTCCCCGAATAGGAGAATTCCTCCATGATGATCGTGTCGCCCGGTTTTTCGACGAAGTACTGAGCCATCAGCGTCACGGACTGCATCGATCCGGTGGTCAACGAAATCTGGTCGACGGGCAGGCCGACCCCTTCCCGTCGCTCGAACCGATCGGACATCAACTTGCGCATGGGCTCGTAGCCACGGGGCCCGGGGTAGAGCGCCAACTCACCTCCCAGTTCGGGCAGGATGCGCATCGCGGCGTCAGCCAGACCCCGATTCGGGAAAGAATTGGGATCGGGGCGACCACTGCCGAAAGGATAGCTGTTCATCGAGACGTATCCATCCTCAGTACCCCTTTTCTTTCGCCTTCATCCTGGGATCGTAGGCCGCAATCAGCTCGTTGTCCTCCGTGATCTCGATTCCGCGCACGTTCGCCGCGGCTTCACCATCCCGCACCTCGTAACCAATCGATTCGAGGTAGTCGGGCGCCATTTCACCGAACTCATCCTCGATCCGTACCCATTCGTTCCCCTCGGAATGAACTCTCGGCGCCCCTACCGACCACTCGAAATCTTCGCCAAGCACGTGGCGGCGTGACAGCACCTGGAAAACCGACGATGGGATCTTCGTTCCGCCCGATGCGCCGATCGTCATAGAGGGGCGCCCCTCTCGCAGCAACAGCGCGGGCGCCATGTTCACGATCGGCGACTTCCCCGGCCCGACCGAATTCTTTAACCCCGGACCGGGGTCGAACCGGGACATACCCGAATTGAGCAGCAGACCC
The DNA here is from genome assembly GCA_002433075.1 of Latescibacteria bacterium UBA6620. GTDB lineage: Bacteria > Latescibacterota > UBA2968 > UBA2968 > UBA2968 > UBA6620. Next base: position 81,480 of record DJHM01000058.1, on the reverse strand, counting down.
ATCCGCGGAATCGTCGCGAACGACCCGAATGCCGGACCGTGAGTCAGGGTCAGGGACACCATGTTTCGTTCCCCGTCCACAACCGAGATGTGTGTTGTTCCCCCCGCGTATAACGGTCTCAACAGACACTGGCCTCGCGTGCCCTCCGAAATATGCGAGGAGATCTCGATCGCCGTGGCCCCGAGGGAGATGTCGGACATCAGCATGTCCATGGGTACCGGCGTCGTATCGGGATCGCCGAAGTGCCGGTAGCGATCCATCCACCCCGCCCGAATGACCTCCACCATGCCGTGTGACAACCGCGCCGAGTCGCGGGACCACAGATCGAGCTGGGTCTGTTCGCCAATGCGGCACATCTGGACGAGGCTCGGTCCGCTGCTGCAGAGCGGCGGCGCGTAGATGTCGCCCCCGGCGAACTCGCCCTTCACAGGTTCGACGAGTTTGGCTTCGTACTCAGCCAGATCTTCCTTGGCCATGATCCCGCCGCCATCCTGGATGTATTTCACGATACGGTCGGCGATGCGGCCTTCATAAAACTCCCGGGTGCCCTTGTTGGCCACTTGCGTGAGCATCTTGGCCAGATCGGGACTTTTCGCGCGGTCACCCGCCTTCGGCACTTCTTTATCGACGAGGAGCAGCTTCGCCGTATCGGGGAAGGCCCTGATCTTGTCCTCGTGATTGGCCACGGACGCCGCGTAGGACGCCGAGACTCGGAACCCCTTCTCACACGCTTTGATCGCAGGGGCCAGCGCGTCCGCCATCGAGATCGTGCCGAATTCTTCGAGAGCAAGGGACATCCCGGCCAGAACGCCGGGTACCGACACGGCTTTCCAACCGATCTGATTCGCGTGATCGCGCACGTTCGACCCGAACCGGCCATCGGATTGACCCACGTCGAACATCTTGGCGTCGGCGGCCTTTGGAGCTCGAGTGTGAAAATCGACGCAGTGTACCTCGCCCTTGCTGTGGACCATCATCCAACCACCGTATCCCCCGATACCGTTCGAGGAAGGCGCCAGAACCGCACCCAGCAGGGCGGACGTCACCGCCGCGTCGACTGCGTTCCCACCCTTCTTGAGGACGGTCACTCCTGCGCCATCGGATTCGGGCTGCCCGACGACGGCCCCCCCCTGGAAGGTCAAGGCCATAAGATCGCACCCCCTTTAAAACTGGACGCAATCCGAACATGACAAAGAGCCCCCGCGAAGTCGACGGAGGCCCCACAGAGGATCTGAAAGCGGTTGGTTTTCTTCTGAGTCAAATCAGCGTCTGAATCCCATAAACTCGGGTGAAATTTCCACTTACAGGCTCTTAATTAATCGTTCCTACCCACAACGTCAAGCCAATTCTGACGTCCCTGTCGATCATCTACGACTCGTAGTCTAGAACCACCTTGATCGCCCCGTCTTTCCGGTCGACAAACAGCTCGAAGGCTTCCTGAACCTCTCCGAACGACAGCACGTGGGTGACCAGGGGGGCCACGTCGATTCGGCCCTGGGCAATCAGGTCTCGGGCCATCGTATAATTCGGCACCACGTCCGGTCCTACAGAACTGACCAGACTCAGGTTCTTTCTGAAGAAATCGGTGTAGGCAAAACCATCGTAGAGCGCCCGGTCGGGGACTCCGAAACAGAGCACCGTACCCAGGGGCCGAGTCAGGTCGATCGCCTGGTTGATCGTCTCCATCTGGTGTCCGACGGCTTCAACGACCAGGTCGGCCATCCTGCCACCTGTGATTTCACGAACCGCTTCTTCCGGATCCTGCGTGGATGGATCGATCGTGTGCGTGGCATGCATCGTTCGAGCCGCCTTCAGCCGAGCCTCGATCGGATCGATCGCAATGATCGTCCGCGCACCAAGATTCGCAAGCATGCGGGTCCACAGAAGGCCCATCGGCCCCTGCCCGAGTACCACCACCTCGTGCTCCATCACGCTCCGCAGCTTATGGCACGCCCACACCACCGTCCCGAGCGGCTGGGTCATCAAGATCTGCTCCTTCGGCACCGAGTCCACAGGCAAATGAATCGCCCGATCAGTCTCCGATACCATATACTCGACAAGACCGTCTTGTGCGTTTGGAAGAGCCAGGACGAAGTCACCCGTTTCGAACCTGGGTGACCTGGACTCGACGACCGTACCCAGGCATTCGTGAACAGACTGGCCGAGCCGCATCGGGTAGGGATCCCCATCCGTAGGAAGGAACGGAATGTTGTAGCGCTTGGATTGATCTCGATGCGCCTCATCGAGCAAGGCGTTGTGGTCGTAATCGAAGAAGGGCGTATCCGACGCGCACAGACACGCCCTTTCCATTCGGATCTTGATCTGCCCCTCGTCGATCGAAGGTTCCGGCGCATCTGTGACACGAATTCGGCGGGGAGCCACGATCTGGGCGGCAAACATGGGCAATCTCCGTGTTACGTTCGAAGTGAGGGTGTCGAATATAATCGGATCGCCTCTCGTGTCAAAATTCGTCGCCGAAATCGCGTCGCCAATTACTAAAAGAGGGGCAATGTTTGTCAGGTCAACCCTGCTCCGATGTCCACCTGACAGCGAGGAAGTCGAGACCAGATCTAATCTGGTCGATCTTGAAAAACGACGAATGTCTGATTCCGCCAATTCCTACTTTTCACGGCCAGCTCGGAGTCTGATCGCTCGGTCTCTTGAAGAAAAATAGGGTTCGACATCTGTCGAACCCTATTGGCTTGCCCAAGTTCAGGCGTCTCAGGGCGATCCTTCTGCTGTTGTGTTCTGGATGAAATCAGCAGCCACCCCTACGATCTCCGAGACCGACCGACGTCCATCGACAACCAAGTCTGCACGGTCTCCCACTTTCTGCTGTCGGGCGTAGAAGTCGTGCAGAGAGGACTCAAGGTAATCCCTCGCCCGATCCAGTGGGGTTTCGAACAGTGCGTCCCGAATCATTCGCCGACAGAGAGAAACATCCAGGGGCACATCGATGTGAACCACGAGATCGATCAGCGATGAAATCTCAGTCCGGTCTCGCCCCCACGGTTCCTCCAGCAATATATATCGAGCTGAATGCACGACTGGCTGTCTTGGAACGTTGGACGGAAAACGATCTCCAGGGGGGCGCTCGATCGAGTCTCCCTTCTTCAGCTTCTGCAGGTCCGTCACAAGCTGAGGGACGGAGATCCGGGCGTCAGGGTCGCACCCCTCTCGTACCCACTCTGTCTGATTCGGGTAAACTTTGGCAGCAGAGCCGTAGCAATCAAAGAACAATAGCGTCGCGTCGCCCAGCACCCGACCCGACTCGACAACGATGGTGGTCTTCCTTGCGCCTGAGGGACCGCTGATCGCGACGACGGTCCTTTTCCCCTCCACTTGCATGACAACCACCTTCTCGTCTCACGGGGCCGCAGCCTACTCTTTAGCAACCACCTCGACCAACTGATCCAACGTGCGGTCCTTGTCTCGCGTTTCCGGTGTTTCGTCCGCGAGTTCGGTGCCCCCCACAAGGCGATAGATATCCGCTGCCCCTTCGTAGATCTTAGGCGTCAGCCCGAGGTCTCCGAACGTCTTCGCGATTTCTTCCATTTCACCGATCCATCGTCTCGACCGGTTGGGCACGTTCGTCAGTCCCTGCATCATCTCCAGGCGACCCGGCTGGCTCTTCTCCAGCTCGCCGATCAGGCTGTCGAAGAGCCCCATCCGCTTCGCGCCCGTCAAGAGCTCGATCATGACCGCGGAAGTTCCCTTCGTAAGTGCGGCGTAACACATCTTGAGCCCGGACGCCTGCCCGATCTCTTCTCCGATCACGGGGACTTCCAACCCGTAGTCGTTCAGGACCGCGAAGTCCGCCGCGTGTTCGCCTGACGCGTAGAGCCGCGTCCCCCCTGGCTTGCGCGGAGGGCCTCCGATGATCCCCGCATCGACGAATCGAGCGCCGGCAGCCGTCACGATGTCCGCCATATGCCGTACCGTCTCCGGAGCAATCGCGTTGCAGTCAACGTAGGTTAACGTCGACACCGTCGACTTCAGGGCTTCTGCAACGCGGGTCGCTGCCCCCATAGCTTCTGCGGGCACCATGATCGAAACCATCAGGTCGACCTGTTCGACGAGGGCCTCGTAAGACGACGTATCCTCGATGCCGCCCGCCGCAGCCAACCCGCGTGTGCGCTCGCTCCGATCGGCCAGACACGTCAGCACCTTCAGGCCGTGATCGACCATCACTTTTCCCACCACGTGCCCCATATCCCCGGGGCTTAACAATCCGACTGTCGGCATGCTCTATCCTTTCATGTCTGTCTGTTCAGGACAGGGTGACATAGAACGGGCTCACCCACGCCTTCGCTCCGTCGGTCTGTACGACCCGAATCCAATAAGGGTGCGTGCCGGCGGGTGCCTCGTCGTCTCTGAACCGAACCGTGGCCTCGCGCCCCAAACCCACCGGCTCCATCTCGAACACCACTTTCATGTCCACGCCCCCGGCGTCGACCGTCACGGGTCCCATCCTTAAGGTCCCCAGCTTCAGGGATCTGGATACGATGGGAGTCTGGAAATCGAGAGTCGTATCATCGCTTCCCCGGATCGAGAACCCGACCCCGTCCGCGTCGCCCGTCGTCACCGAAGTCCACTCGATCCGGTGGTCGTCCCAATCGGTGATTCCTTCAGACGCCGAATCGAACGCGTAGCCTCCAACGTTCCAGACGGATCCTCCCTCGATGGCCAGCGATCCATCCCAACGTGCAAGTCGATTGCGCGCTCGGATCCGCTGGCCCGACCAGGCAATCCTCACCCGGTCTTCTGAGCGCTCAGGTGCCTCCGGATAGCTGTAGACCTCATCCAGCCCACGGAGCACGTCGATTCGTTCGATCGGCGCAGTTCCCACGACATGGACGACAATCTCCGGCGCCTCTTCCGCCTCGAATGCCGATCCCATTGGATGGCCGTCCGCCGTCGCGTCAATAAGGATTCGCTGCCCGGTCGTTCCATAACAACGCCGTTCGCGAATCGCCATCCACAGCCCCTCTCGTGTCAGCGACTCGGCCTGGATGCACGTCAGTCCGCCGTAGACCCCGAATGAACCGCTCCCTGGATAGGCCGCGCCGGGACGCCCCTTGTGATCGTCGCTCCCCGCAGTGAACCCGACTCGATAGCCCTTCTCCAATGCCTCTTTCAGGAACCACTCGAATTCACCCCACTCCGAATAGACCTCGACCACAGATTCGAAGTCGCCGTCGTGCCAGGTCAGATTCGCATAGCGCCCGCCTACGTGGGGCACGAGCAGCGTATCTGTCCCCTTCAGCGCTGCGTAGAGGTCCGTTACGTGTTGAGCATCGGTCTGGATGTCCGACGTGTCATCGATCAGCACGTGGCTGGACCGATGGAGAGGTCCGTCGTCACCGAGATAGTAGACGTTGTGGTCCCCACCGACCGGCGTGTTCCCCGACCACTCCCATCCCACGAACGCGACGTATCTCCCCGGATCGTTCTGTGTATTCGCCTGCTGCTTGATCTCGTCCCAGACCGGTTTCGTGATTTGAAAATCGTTCCCCTGATGTCCGGCGAAATCCACCAGAGCCGATTCGCGAGCGAACTCGAAATAGGACTTCACAGGGTTCGTCCCCACGGTTTCCTCACTCTGACCGTGAAGATCGCCCCAGTAGGGTCTGGGCCCATCGATCTCCGGCACACAACGCAGCGGGTTCGACTCCGCGTACAGCCCATTGCCCACGTCGCTCGCCTGCACTCGGTAGATCCCAGGACCGGGAACACGTAGCCCCTCGAACCGCTTAACTCCCCGGTCGGACGGTTCGAAACGAAAGGTTTCGGGCAAGCCGGTCAGCCCGCCACTGTCGATCGCAACCTCGCCATCGTAGGAACGACAGGGATTCCCCCACACGTCTTCGGCCTTGACGCCCATCCACACCTCTTCATCGGGCGTGGAAAGTGACGGCCCTACCGCAACGAGCTTCGATGGGGGACCCGATACGATTTCGAACACAGGCGAAGGAACGACCGTATACCTCCACGTCCCGCACCAGTCGACGGCCACGCGAAACTCGAACGCCTCCTTACAGAAGGTCTGGGCCCGGCTACCCGAACTGCCCCCCGAGGTGTCCCCCAGGGTCAGCGTCACCGTGTCGCCCTCTTCCAGCGAATCATCGAATACGTCGACGGTCACACACAGCCGCCAGGGCCTGACGAACCGTTGTTTTTCGAACTGCGCCCGGAGGGAAGAGGCGCCCGTCGCCTTGACCGACGCGAAATTCGGCGCGGCAGGATCGTCGAACTGGGGGTAGGCCCAGTCGCTCACGTCCCGCCAAGCAAACTTGATCACGCCGCCATCGTCGACTCCGTACTTACCCACGTGGTAGGTAATACGCCACGTGCCCGTCGAACCGGCCACCACCGGATCGACAGAATCGATTTCCGCCCAACCGTAGTATGCTTTGATCGCGTCCTGCTCCATCGACACTCCATCGTCTTTGAATCCACGAAAGCTCCGCGAAGCCACTAAGATAGGGTCTCCAAACCCTCGCACAACCGACAGCCTTGACCGTGGGATTGCGCCACCGTTACTTTGGACTTAGGCCCGCCTCCCCACAGTGTCCGCTCATGCCAACCCTCACCATCTACTCCAGGCCCGACTGTCATTTATGCGACATCGCGAAGGAACGGATCGACAGAATCCGCGCTCGACTTTCCTTCGATCTGGATCTCGTCGACATCAGCCACGACGAAGACCTGACGACAAGGTACGGTGAGCGCATCCCCGTCGTCTCAATCGATGGCGAGGAGGTTTTCGTCTACCGCGTGAACGAGAAGGTTCTGGCCAGGAAACTTGAAGCCGCAGGAGCCAGACCCAGGGGCTGGAGAGATCGGCTGCGGCCGGGGGGATCCCAGAATGGATGAGATTCAAAAGGTCGCCGTCTTGCTCATCGCGCTCGGGCCGATTCACGCCCGCCGGATTCTCGATAAACTCGGTCCCGACGAAATGCTCGTCATCATCGACGAGATGCGTAAGATGTCGAAAGTGTCCGTCGACGACAGGATGGCCATTCTGGAAGAGGTCAACGAGCTCCTCGAGTCGCTGAGTTCGGGTGCTCCAACTGGAGCGACAACGGATGCTTCCCACTTCGCGCCCCCGGCGCCTCCCAACTCGGCCGCTGCTATTCTGGACCCCGTGAAGGATGAACTTCCCCCGAAAATCGACCCCGACCGGATCAGCGATCGCGGGATCGACTGGGGAGGCGCGGGATTCGATTTCGGATCCCGCTCCGACTCGGATGGGGACGATCCCCCTCAGTCGCCGGAGGACCGCGGCCGATGAGCGATCTCTTTGAGCGCCAGGAGGCAACCCAGGGCCCGCTCGCCGAACGAATGCGCCCACAGACGATCGATGACGTCCTCGGCCAGGACCATCTCGTCGGGCCGGATGCGCCCCTTCGACGCCTGATCGAGTCGGACCAGACCCCGTCCATGATCTTCTGGGGTCCTCCGGGTTCCGGGAAGACCACGCTCGCCCGCGTCATCGCCAACACGACCCGCAGCCGATTCGTATTCTTCAGTGCCGTCACATCGGGCATCAAGGAAGTCCGTGAAATCATTGCCCGGGCCGCCGAAGAGCTCAAGCTCGGTCGACGAACGATTCTCTTCATCGACGAGATTCACCGGTTCAACCGCGCCCAACAGGACGCGTTTCTGCCCCACGTCGAAAACGGCACCATCACCCTCATCGGCGCCACGACCGAGAACCCGAGCTTCGAGGTGAACGCTGCCCTCCTCTCTCGAACACGCGTGTTCGTCCTCAACCCACTCGACACCGATGTGATCGGTGGGGTGCTTGAGCGCGCCATCGCTGACGAACACGCCGGGCTCGACAGCCTGATCTTCGAAGACGATGCGCTGGCGGCCATCGCCTACGCATCTGAAGGGGATGCGCGACGGGCCCTCAACACGCTCGAAACGGTCGCGGCTGCCGCTTCAGCCATCGGCGATCGGACCGTGACGGCCGAATCACTGCCCGACGTCCTGGGGGCAAAATCCCTCCTCTACGACAAAAGCGGAGAGGAGCACTACAACCTCATCTCCGCCCTGCACAAGTGTCTCCGGGGAAGCGATCCTCACGCGGCACTCTACTGGCTCGCGCGGATGATGGAATCGGGCGAGCACCCGCACTACATCCTTCGAAGAATGATGCGCTTCGCGTCCGAAGACATCGGGAATGCCGACCCGAGGGCCCTGTCGATCACCCTCGCCGCCCGCGAGTCCTACGACTTCCTCGGCAGTCCCGAAGGCGACCTCGCCATCGCCCAGGCCGCCGTCTATCTCGCTACAGCTCCCAAAAGCAACGCGGTTTACAAGGGTTACGCCGAGGCCAACGAGGACGTCAGGAGCCATCCCAACCTTCCCGTCCCCCTCCATATCCGCAATGCGCCGACAGGCCTGATGAAGGGCCTTGGTTATGGCAAGGGGTACACCTACGACCACGACGATCCCGACGGATACGCCCCGCAGGACTACCTCCCCGAAAATCTTGCTGGCCGGGAGTACTACCACCCCACAGACCGCGGCTACGAAAAAAACATTCAGGCGTTGATGGAGTACTGGCGCGAACTCAGGGCGCACAGGGAGCACAACCCGAAGCCGTGAGCGTCTTTCTCGTGCTCTTCGTCGGTCTGTGTGCGGCATCCTCTGCCGCCATTCTCATCCGGCTGTGCGACGCCCCTCCACTCGTGGTTGCAGCCTATCGGCTCGGACTCACCAGTCTCGTTATCGTCCCGGTCGCCCTTGCACGCGTTCCGGAGGAACTACGAGCCATCCTGGTCAGCCATCGCTCTGCCCTCCTCGGCAGCGGGCTGTGTCTCGCTCTCCATTTTTCCTTCTGGATCACGTCGCTCTCGCACACATCGGTGGCCAGTTCAGGACTCCTCGTCACCACCAATCCCATCTTCGTGGGCTTGGGCGCATGGCTCATCCTCAGGGAGCGAGTTGGACCGCGTCTCGTCATCGGTACTGCCGTCGCCCTCATCGGGACCGTTCTCGTCACGATCGGGGATCACGGCAACGGGGAACAGGCCCTTTATGGGGATGCCCTGGCGCTCACCGGGGCTGTCGCCATGTCGGGTCACCTGCTGATCGGTCGCAGGGCACGAGCCACGGCCTCGTTGCTCCCTTACATCACGCCCGTGAACATCATCGCGACCCTCGCCGTCCTCGTCCTCTGCCTCTGGGAAGGGCAAGCGCTGACCGGATACAGCTTCAGAACCAACCTGCTGTTCGTCGCTCTGGCTGCCGGGCCCCAACTGATCGGCCACAGCAGCTTCAACTACGCCCTTCGCCACGTCAGTCCTTCCGTCGTAGCCCTCGTCCTACTGGCCGAGCCCGTCCTGTCCGCAACCCTGGCCTATCTCATCCTGGATGAACTCCCGCCGCCTCTGATCTATCCGGGCGGGGTCGTCATCCTTTGCGGAATCGCCCTGGCGGTGACCCGAAAAAGGGAGCCCTCCGAAGTCTGATCCGATCCAAACACGAGAGGCGACGGGAAATGCCCCGTCGCCTCTTTATCCAACAACCTGCTTAGCCTTCACGCTACAGCCATTCGTGTCGAGGCGGAGTCGACCTCCCGATCCAGGAAACATGCTCGACACGACCAGGCCGTGGATGCGATCCCGAAGATCCCGCCCCCACAGTCTGCTACGACCAGCCCCAGGAACAATCCCGTCAGTCCCCACCACGCACCGCCCGCCAGAGCCAGCGGAGTGGCCATAGCGAAGCTGTAAATGAGGGTCTGAACCGACGCGAGGACCGGGCGCCCAACCGAGTTCAGCGTTTCTTCCGTTACGCTCATCGTGCCCACCATCGCGTAACCCAGTGGAACGATCGACAGGTAATGCGCAATCTCTTTCACGACCTCAGAGTCCTGACTGAACAAGCCAGCAACGTGCTCCCCAAAAAACCTGAGTCCCACGACAGCCAGCACGCCCCACCCTAGAGCCGACGCATAGCCAATGTTCCGCGCCGTTTTCACCTGATCGAGTAGCCCTGCCCCCCAGGCCGCGACGACGGCCGCCCCGTGGCCCGCGATCAGGCGTGTGATCACCGCGCTCGCCGCAGGCGTGAACAGGTTCGTGGCTGTCGCCGGTACCGCGACCGATCCGATGGTCTTCCACGATGCCCAGACGTCCCGAATCGAGGGCGGCCGCAGGTCGAGCAGCCGTTCTCTGGAGTAAAGGACAAGCACGGTCGCAACCATCGTCGTCCCGCGAGCGATCACAGTCGCCAGCGCCGCCCCGCGCAGCCCGAGGGCCGGCGCACCGAACCATCCGAAGATCAGAACCGGATCGAGGATCACGTTGAAGACCGTCGCGCCGATGATGATCATGGCCGGGGTCTTCGTGTCTCCCGTCGCCCGGATTGTCGCGTTTCCCACCATCGGGACGACGAGGAAAACCATCCCCGGGTACCAGATGTACATGTATTCGGCGATCAGCGGGAGTAGATCCGGGTCGGCTCCGAGCGCCCCAAACACCGGCTCGATCGTCACCATCCCCACGGAAGCCAGGATCATCATCGAAACGAGCCCCAGCATCAGCCCGTCGCTCGACAGCCGCACGACGCGTTCCTCGTCTCCCTCCCCGATTCCACGCGAAACCGATGCCGTCATCCCGGAGCCCAATCCCCACGAGCACCATCACGACGGGAAACGTGAAACTCATTGCTGCGAGTTCCCGCGTGCCCAACTCCGAAACGAAGTACGTGTCCGCCAGGTTGAAGGCGATGGCCGAAAAGATGCCGCCCATCATCGGTACGCTCAGCCGGAACATCGTCCCTGGCACACTGCCCTGCGTCAGCCGCGGGTGGTTCAAATGCTCTCCCCTTCATCGTGAAATGGCAATGAAATGTAAGCGGAATCACCCGCCGGGCATAAAGATCACAGATCTCCGAAGTTTTCTCAAAAAGTTCAAAAAACTCCCTGAATCCACCCCAAAAGTGCATCCGCGACCGTGTAATCGCGGAGAAACCAGGTTCAGCAGCACGATTGTCGAAACCGGGCGAACCTTGACTTCGTCTTATTCGACGAATAAGTTTTCCCTGTTCGGTAAATGCCAACGACATCGAAAGGAGGCGTCAGATGCTGCATATCGCCAGGAGCAACGTCGCAAAGAGAACTCCGCTTGCCTCCCGAAGGGCACGTCGCATGGTCTGATCACCGTTCGAATGTAGCCTGCCCGCAGTTGGGTCGGTGTCAGATCGGTGCCACGTCCTCCGGTGCCGCGAGCTGAGTGTGCCCGGGGCGTTTTTTTGTGCCCTCTTCGAATCGAAGAGACCCTCACCGGAGGTATGTATCGATCCACGTATAACCCTGATTTCTGGGAAGTCATCGTCGACCACAGCGACTTGGAGCGTATGTCCGAGGAGAGTGGAATCTGGTTCGAGTCGTTCGACGACAGGCAATCACGCTACGAACTCGAAGAGCGACACCTCGAACTCAGCCACTATGTGAACCATAATCTGCTCGGCACGTTGACGCGGAAACACCGCGAAGCTTTCCTGCTCTACTTCCAGCACGGAAAGACACAGCAGGAAATCGCAGAGATTCTGGACATGTCTCGCCGGGTCGTCAGCCAGCATCTGTTCGGCATCCGCCGAAACGGCAAGCACGTGGGCGGAGCCATCAAGAAGATCCGGAGCCTCTGCCGGGATCACGGCGTGACTCCGACCGGGTTCGCCTGAGCGTCGTATGCATCCGTTTCGGGGTTAAGTGCCGGGACCAACGCCCGGAAGCTGATCCCGATCGGCTTCACGTCGGCCGTCAAACGGTGTGACCGGTCGCACCAAGCCACATCCGAAAGGAGGTTCACGATGCACTCGAACTTTGGAGGTAAGCTCGCCTGACCGTAAAGGCGAGGACCTCATAAGCGGAGGGGATGATCCCATTGGGATCACCCACTCTTTTTTCCAGATCAAGCTTCTATCTCCGGAGGCGACAACCCCAGATCCTGAAGCAACGCCATCAGCAACGCCCCCACGAGCAGGCTCAGCAACAGAATCACTCCGGCCGGCACGAGCTTCCGGGTTTTCGCAAACCGATTGATAAACACCCCTGCTAATAGAAAGGCAACCAGCGCGCCGAGCGTCAGCCCGTCGCCTGGTTGCTCGACGCTCAACCAGGTCGCCCCCACGCACAACCCTCCGGCGATCGCCCCTGCAAAAAGGGATACCTTGCTGCCCCCTTTCAGGTACCCCATCAAGCCCCCGGCGATCATCAATACTCCGTAGCCAGCCAGCACCACTTGTCCCGTCAGAAGCGAGATCACGACGCTGACTCCTCGCCCTTATTCCTCAATACGTTCAAGACCTCGAGGGCGAGCCTTCTTTTCTGATATTGAGCGTAGTAGATGCCTGCGCTCGCCGCATTGAAGGTGCCCACGCCGACCCATAGGACGACGTCCATCTGGCCGGTCTGCGACCGCACCACGACGATCGCCGTCATTACGATAAGCACGTAGAGTACGACAAAAATCGCCAGCCGGCGGACGACGACCGACGATCGCCTTGATTCAATCTGTACATATGCGTCGTCGATTTCGTCCGTCTGCTGTCGTGCGCGCCGATACGACTCCGCCCCCCCAAGCGCATCGATCACCAGATTCTTGATCGACCGCTCCCTCTCTCCGAACATGACGTGTGCTCCGATGCCTGAGGTTCTGAACCTGTCCTGCTTTCGGAAGATCGTCGAAAATGTAAGCGGGGCGTGTGACCGGGTCAATTCTTGGGAATGCTATTGATACCCTTCCAAGCTCCACCTATATTGACGCGTCTTCGCACGTGATCGAGGTCGTTCCCGTGCGTCTGTCCCGCACAAAGGAGGAATAGCGTTGAAAGTCGTCACCTTCGAACACAATGGACGTCAGGGATTCGGCGCCCTGAAGGGCAATGGAATCGTCGACCTGACGGACGCCTTCGGATCGGCCAAGGCCTTCCTTGAAGGCGGAGAGGCGAACCTTTCCAAAGCGAACGATCTCATCGAGCGAGGCGACGCTTCGATCTCGGTCGACGACGTCCGTATTCGCCCCCCCGTTCCAGACACGCACAAGCTTCTCTGTCTGGCAGGTAACTACCAGTCTCACGTGGAGGAAGGCGGGGGGACCTTCATCGGAAAAGAGAAAACGTGGCCGCGTGTTTTCATGAAGCCTCCGAGCACGACCATCATCGGGCAGAACGACACGATTATTCTTCCCCGGAATGCCCAGAAGATCGACTGGGAATGTGAGCTCGCCGTCGTCATCGGAAAGCACGCCCGTTTTGTCGAACCTGACGAGGGTCTCGATTACGTCGCTGGCTACACCGTCATCATCGACGTTTCGGAACGCAGCCTCGAAGTTCCTGACGCCCGCGAGCCACAAGACGGGGATGAGTGGTTCGACTGGCTCAACGGCAAATGGTTCGACACGTTCGCGCCGTGTGGCCCCTACCTCACCCTCACGGACGAAATCCACGACCCTCAGGGTTTGCCCATCAAGCTTTCCGTCAACGGCGTGGTTCGTCAAGATGGGAACACGGGGCAAATGACGTATTCGGTCGCTGAACTCGTGTCATGGTCTTCCAATCTGGTCACCCTCGAGCCCGGAGACATCATAGCAACCGGCACGCTTGCGGGTGTTGGCGCCACGACTGGCGAATTCCTGAAGGATGGGGATCGGGTCGAAGGTGAGATCGAGGGGATCGGGGTGCTGGTCTGCGACGTAAAGGCCGAGTAAGAGCGGAGCGACCGAAATACGAGGGGAGCCCTGATGAGGACTCCCGAGGGCCCGGAGCGACAATCGCTTCGGGCCTTCTCTCTTATTCCGAATAGAAATCGATCGTGGGAACCCGATCGATCAGACCCAGCTCGTTGGCGTAGGCAAAGTAGCGATGCATGCCTTCCAGCTCGGCATCACCGAGTCCGTAGTGAATCGCTTGACTCAGGTAGGCTGAATAGAATACCGCGTCGTAAGGATGATCCGCGGCATACGCTTCGGCGATGGCGTCGACGTGAAGAAGCCCGCTCGCTTTGGCCCGGACCAGGGCGTCACAACCTTCTCTATCGATGGCGTACTTGCGACCGGTCCAACACGCGTAGACAAAGGGCAACCCCGTCCATTCTGTCCACGCATCGCCCATATCGACGACCCGGTACCGGGATCGGTCCAGCTCCAGTGCAATGTCCCCAATGACCACCGCTGCGTCCGCATTGTCCAGCATGACATCGACATCTGGTTCTGCATCGATCGTGTCTTCCAGATGCGCCCCGAATCGTTTCTGCAGCAGGATTCTCGAAAGAGCGACGGAAGAACGCGAACTTGTATCCAGGGCAAGAGTCCGAACGTCTGCGGGATCCCGATTCAGGACCAGAAAGACGCTGCGAACGGGGCCACGAGACGCGATTCCCACCCCCTCGACGATCGAGTAGGGCTCGGGCGCCCGGGCGATCTCGATCGCTGGAATCAACGCTACATCGGTGTCCTGATCGTGAAGTTTGCGGGCGCAGACCGACGGAACATCGTAGACCAGTTCGAAATCGTGGTCGACCTCGCCCATTTCGAACGCGTGAACCAGCGGCTTTGTATTGAGGTAACTGACAACGCCGAGTCGTATTGCCATAAAAAGAAACACGAAGTTCCAAGGTCCGAAGATCCCGGGCACGTAAACTTCCCCAGGGGTTCTTCGCGACTTCGAGACTTCGTGTCGTCCCTAGTTTAGAATGTCGTAACGAGTATTCCGACGAACCGGATCGTAACCGGCATCCCGGATCAGGCGCTCCATCTCCTGAAGGGTCATCTCTCCGGTGTGGCTTGTCCCTGCGGCCGACACAACGTTCTCTTCCATCATCGTGCTGCCGAAGTCATTCACCCCGTACTTCAGGCTGATTTGTGCCACCTTCGGCCCCTGGGTGACCCAAGACGCTTGAAAACTATGGACATTGTCAAGGAAGCATCTCGCAATCGCGATAGTGCGAAGATAGTCGTACCCCGTCGCCTTCTTTCCTCCCCACCGATTCTCATCTGCCGCCAGATCGGTCGAATCCGGCTGGAAATTCCACGCGATGAAGGCCGTGAGTCCTCCCGACTCGTCTTGAAGATCCCGAACGAGATCGAGATGTTCGACACGATGATCGATCGTCTCGACGTGGCCGTACATCATCGTGGCCGTCGTGTGCATTCCGAGTTGGTGCGCGACCCGATGTACCTCGAGCCACTCGTGCGTGCGGTCCTTCCGGAACCCGATCACGTCTCGCACTTCGTCGGACAGGATTTCAGCCCCCGCCCCGGGAATCGAATCCAGCCCGGCGTCTCTCAGCCGCCGAATACAATCCTCGAGTGACAACTTCGAAATATGGGCGATGTAGAGAATCTCTGTGGCCGACAAACAGTGCTGGTGAACCTGCGGAAACCGGTCTCGGATCGAGGAAAAGAGATCCTCGTAGTAGTCGATTCGGAGCTTGGGGTTCAGCCCACCCTGCATCAGAATCTCGTTTGCCCTCTCCACGTCCCCGCCGACCGCCACCAGCTCTTCGATCTTTTCGAAGATCTGCGCTTTCGGGATCGTCCATCCTTCAGACGAACCCGGCGGCCTATAGAAGGCACAGAAATCGCATTTGACCCAGCACACGTTCGTGTAATTGATGTTTCGACCGATGTTGTAGGTCACCCGATCTTCGGGATGGAGCCGGCGGCGGACGTGATCCGCCAGAAGCCCGATCTCGGCCACGTTGGGATAGTCGAACAGGAAGCGTGCATCTTCCGTCGTGATTCGCTCACCGGAAGTGACTTTTTGTGCGATGTCCTTGAACTCAATCATGTGTCCAGGTCGGCTTCTGTGCTGTAGCGCGAACGTGGTCGTTCGCTACATTTGTGGTAATCAGGAAGCAACAGGGGTTTCGCCCGCCACACCCACAGGCTCCGCGTCCTCGATCTCTCTGCTCGTCGAGAGCACGTTGTAAACATTGTCTCGTTCCACCGGATCTCGCCCGGTTTCAATGATTCGTTCTACCAGTTGACTTCGCGTCAACACCTGCCGTGTCTCTTCTTCGGTCCTCCGGGTAATCTCGTATTCCTGGATCGTCCCGTCTACGTCGTCCGCCCCGTACCACAGCGCGACCTGAGAGACTTCGATCGTATTCATGATCCAGAACGTCTTGATATGGGGAAAGTTGTCGAGCATCAGGCGCCCGACTGCGATTTCCCGCAAATCCTGAATGCCGGTCGGCCCGGGAAGGTGATCGATTTCTGTCCGCTCAGGGTGGAACGAAAGGGGAATGTAGCAGAGGAATCCGTTCGTCTCATCCTGCAGGTCGCGGAGCCTCACGAGATGTTCCACACGTTCCCTCGGGTTCTCGATATGCCCGTAGAGCATCGTGGCGTTAGAATGCAATCCGACATCGTGTGCCGTTCGCGCCACATCCAGCCATTCTTCGGAATCCGCCTTCGTCCAGAACATCTCGTCCTGAACCCGCTCGCTGAAAACCTCCGCCCCGCCGCCTGGGATCGACGACACCCCCTCAGCCTTCAGCTCGAGCATGACGTCCTTCATCGGCTTCTTGGCCGCGCACGCGATCTGCACCCACTCGATCGCGGTGAACGCCTTCACGGCAACATCCGGGCGAATTTCCTTCACCGCACGAATGAGATCGATGTAGTACTGGTAGGGCAGCTTCGGATTGATACCCGCGACCAGGTGAATCTCAGTGATCGGGATCTCCAGATGCTGTCGCACGCGATCCTGAACGTCCTCGGGCGACAGGACATAGCCTCGATCGTCTTTTGGAGCCACGTAGAAGGAGCAGAATTTGCACAACTTGTTGCAGATGTTCGTGTAGTTGATGTGCTGGTTCCGAACGTACCACGCGACGTTCCCACACATCCGTTCTCTCACCGTGTTCGCCAGAGCTCCGACCTCGTTCAGATCCGCCTCGTAGAGCGCCATCCCGTCTTCCGCGGTCAGTCGCTCGCCTGCCAGGACTTTGGCCTCGATCGGTTTCATCTCATCGGACATCATCGACGTCACACCACACCTCTCAGTTTTTCGACAACATTTCGCGCGCGTGCTCGACTGTCAGGTTCGAGATTTCCTCACCGCCGAGCAGTTTGGCCAGTTCGGAGATCCTGTCCTCCTCCGCCAGGGAGCGAACAAACGTTTCGGTCCTTCCACCGTCCGTCTCCTTCTGTACGGAGAAGTGCCGGTCGGCCATTTTTGCGATCTGCGGAAGATGCGTGATCGACACCGTCTGACACGATGCAGACAAGGTCTTCAGCCGTCTGCCCACGACCTCAGCGATCCGGCCCGAGATGCCGATGTCGATCTCATCGAAAATCAGCACCTGTACTGTGTCCGTCTGGGCGAGGACCGACTTCAGCGCGAGCATGATCCTCGAAATCTCTCCCCCTGAAGCGATGCGCACGAGGGGCCGCACGGATTCTCCGGGATTCGTCGACAGATAGAATTCGCATCGTTCCGCACCCCAGGCGCCCGCCTCGCAGCCCTCACCGCTCGCGCCCTCCGGCCTCGTGTCGCGGACGAACACGACCTCGAACGTCACATCCGGCATGCCAAGATCGACCAGAGAAGACTCGATCGCGTCGGTCATTCGTCCGGCCGCATCCTGCCTCGAAGCCGTCAGGGTCTCGCACGCTTGAGCGAACTGCCGAGTTGCCGCTTCGATTTCTGCCTGGATGGACCTCCTGTCCCCATCAGAGGCATTGGCGCGCTTCAGTTCGCGCTCGGCCTCTTCGGCGTAAGCGAGGACCTCCTCGATCGAATCGCCGTACTTGGCCTTCAGCCGCTGGATCGTTTCGATGCGATCCACCACGACCCCAAGTCGCTCTGGATCGTGCTCGATCGATTGCCCGTAGCTCGTGAAGAAGCGCGAAAGTTCTTCCACCTCGTACCCGATCGCTTCCAGTTCTTTCACGCGCGTCTCGAGCGACGTGTCGACTCGCGCCGCGTCCGCCAGAAGCCCCTCGGCCAGCCCCACCCTGTCGGCAATCGAGTCTTCCCCCTGATAGAGCAACTGCTCGATCTGCGAGGCCGTGTCGATCAGACGCTCGGCGTTCTCGAGCAGTGCACGCTCGCGGACAAGCGCCTCCTCCTCGCCCGGGTGGAGCGCCGCCGACGCGATTTCTTCCGCCTGGAACGACAGCAGCTCGCGCCGTTCCCCCAGCCGGGCCACCTCCGCTTCGAGGTCGCTCAGGCGGCTATGCAATCCCGCAAGATTTCCGTGGCTTTTTTGCACCGTCGACACCAGATCGCCATGGCCGGCGTAGCCGTCGAGAAATTCGAGATGTCGATCGACGTCGAGCAAAGACTGGTGATCGTGTTGCCCGTGCAGATCGACCAGAAGTCGTCCCAGTGCCTGCAGCGACCGTACGGGAATCCCGGATCCGTTCGCGAAGCATCGACTGCGACTCTCGGCGTTGACCTCTCGACGAAGAATCAGCTCACCATCGTCGACCTCGATTCCCATATCGGCAAGAAAGCCGAGTGAGGGATGTCCTTCAGAGAACTCGAAGGTGGCCTCGACCGTGCATCTGGATTCACCCGTCCGAATGACATCGGCGTTTGCCCGTACGCCCAAGACCAGACCCAGGGCGCCCATCAGGATCGATTTCCCAGCCCCCGTCTCTCCCGTAATGATGTTCAGACCGGGACCGAACTCGATCTCTACCTCATCGATCAGGGCGTAATGCGAAACCCGAAGCCGGTTAAGCATCGGCGTCCGCCGCCGCGGGATCCGCCAGACTCCAATCGAGCTTGGTTCGAAGAAGCTCGTAGAATGAAAGCCCCTCGAGGTTAACCAGTCGTACCGGGTGGGACGTCGCGCGGATCGTCACGCGATCGTTCGGCTCGAGCGTCGTGACCGTCTGGCCGTCGGCGGTCAGGATAATGTCCTGGTGCTCGGCAAAAACCTCGATCTCGATCGTCTGTCTGGCAGGGACCACGATCGGCCTCTGTGACAGGGAGTGTGGACACAGCGGTGTGATCACCACCGCCTCCAGCGAAGGGTGAAGGACCGGCCCTCCACCGGACAAACTGTAGCTCGTAGATCCCGTGGGGGTGGACACGATAAGCCCGTTTCCCCAGAAGCCGCTGACCAGCTCACCGTCGATTCGCGAGGTCAACTGGATGATTCGAGCGAGTGTACCTCTTTCAATCACGAATTCGTTCAGACAGAAAGCACCACAGTCCCCGACCGACGCCTCCAACGCGAGACGCTCCTCGATCTCGTAGCTTCCTGTCAGGAGACGATCGAGACTTCGATCGAGGGTATCGGGCGCTGCACCCGCCAGGAATCCGAGGCGCCCCAGGTTGACCCCTAAAATCGGAGTGTCTGTTCCGCGTGTAAGGGCAGCGGTGCGAAGAAGCGTGCCGTCCCCTCCCATCGCCACCACCAGCTCGGACTGGTTCGTCAGTTCCGAACCACTCATAAACGGATCCAGGCCTGCGCACACGGGCCTCAGATCCTCGTGAAGGACGACCTCCACTCCCCTGGCCTTGAGGAGCCCGCTCAGCCGCTCCACGTGATGACCCATGTCCTCACGTGTGACGTTCGCAAAAATCCCGATCCGCTTCATGGCTTCGCCGGTATCCTTTTGGCCCACAACAAGTTCAGCTCCTCACGCCGGACCCCAAAATACCCTCTTCCTCCGTAGGCGACAAGCCTGGCACTCGATGTCACGCTTGTCGCTAAAACGGGGGCTCGTCCCCTGTCGCCTCGTCTTCCTCCTCGAAAGGCGCCAGGTTCAATCCACCGCCGCTCTCCTTGATAAGCACCTCGACGCGTTGCTTAGCCTCCTCGAGTCTTTCCCGGCAGACGTTCGATGCCTTCAGACCCGCTTCGAAATACCTCAGCGCATCACCAAGCGGCAGATTTCCGCTCTCCAGACGTTCGACCGCCTCCTCCAGCTCCTTCAAAGACGTTTCGAAACTAACTTCCTCCTGGTCTTCGCTCATCGCACCTCCGTGGATTGGATCAAAGGCCCAGCTTGAACTGACCGTCTTCGTCCTCCGGTTCCACGGCCTCGACCGTGGTCCTAACCTGACCCTTTTGAAGCCGAATTGACAAACGGTCCCCCTTGGACAGCGATGACGCATCTCTTACCGGCCTACGGTCCTCAGCCTGGGCAATGCTGTATCCGCGACTCAGAACGGACAGAGGGCTCAACGAATCGAGGGACGCTGTCAGCCTTCGGTAGTCGGCGTAGCCTCTTTCAATGGCTTGGGCGGTCTCCCGCCCCAAACTGCGCGCCAGTTCATCGACGGTCTGTTCGTGCTGCCGCAGTAGGTCTTCCACACGTCGAAGTCCGTAGCGTTCTCCGTAGCCCTCGAGCAACTCGTCGTTCTCTGCGATGAGACGGTCCATAGAGTCCATCACCCGTCTATGCAGGTCTCTCACCCGGGACCGCAGGTCGCCTGCGTCGCGGACCACGAGCTCGGCCGCGGCCGAGGGCGTCGGAGCGCGCACGTCGGCCACCAGGTCGGTCAGCGTGACATCGATCTCGTGCCCGACGGCCGAGATCACCGGGGTCGCGCTGACCGCCACCGCCCTCACGACCCCCTCGGCGTTGAACGCCGCCAGATCCTCCGCCGCACCGCCCCCGCGCCCAACAATCAACACGTCCAGCCCACCCAGCGCATTCAGGTCGGCGATAGCATCGGCGATACTCGTCGCAGCACCCGCCCCCTGAACCACCGCGGGGCGCAATACGACTCGAAGCCCTGCGAATCGTCGAGAAAGCACGTTCAGAATGTCACGAAACGCCGCTCCGGAGGAAGATGTAACCACGCCGACTGCCGACGGAAAAGATGGCAACGGCCTTTTCCGCTCCTCATCAAACAACCCTTCCTTGTGCAGCTTTCGTTTAAGCGCTTCTAGCGCCTGCTGCTGAGCACCCAGACCCGCCGGCATCATCCGCTGGACCGTCAACTGGTATTGCCCGCTGCGCTCGTAGACACCAAGCCGTCCCCTGGCCACCACCTCCATCCCCGACTCGGGCTTGAAGTCTCGCTGCAGCTGAGTTGACTTCCACATCACGCACCGCAGCTGGGACTGGTCGTCCTTGAGCGTAAAGTAACGGTGCCCCGACGCGTGTTCGGTGTAGGACGCCAGTTCGCCTACCACCCAGAGCGGGGGGAACTCCATCTCGATGGTTTGCTTGAGCGCGCGCGTGATTTCGGTCACGCTGTAGGGTCGATCAGCCACAGGAGGGCCGCGTAGTGTCAGATGTTCGAGGCCACGCGTTTCGTTTTTCGGGTTTCAGAGTCTCTCCGGCCGATTGAGAGGGGTCAAAGCCGACCTCTCTCTTCCAACTATGACAATCTCGAAGGCTTCGATTGTGGGTGGAATATAGACAGAATTCAGATTCTCAGGGAGGGGCGTGGGGCGCGGAATCTGCAACGGACGCACCCAACGCAGAAGCAACTTCAGGCTTCGGGAACGTCGATGCGCAGTCGTTCGATGGCTGTGGCTCGACCGGACTTGGGGTCGACGTCGATCATCGCGCCGCACAGCTTCACGTCGCCTTCGGCCGGCTCGTAGCGGGTCGGCATGCGGTCGAGAAACTGCTGAATAACGGCTTCCTTCTCCGCGCCGATGACAGAGTCGTGAGGGCCCGTCATGCCGGAGTCCGTCATGTAAGCAGTGCCTCCGGGGAGTACGGTTTCATCCGCGGTCTGGACGTGAGTGTGCGTGCCGATGACCACGCTGGCACGACCATCCAGATACCAGCCCATCGCGATCTTTTCCGACGTCGCCTCCGCGTGGAAGTCGACGAACACAATCGGGGTTTCTTTCTTCAGTTCATCCACGAGCCGTCGACCGATACGGAAGGGGCAGTCCACAGGCCGCAATCCTGTGCGCCCCTGGATGTTGACGACACCCACGAAGCGACCGTTCCGGGCCTCGTAGACACCGCTCCCGATTCCCCCGACCGACGGTGGGTAGTTTGCGGGTCGAAGGATACGATCTCCGGACTGGATGTAGGGCACGCCGCTCTTCTGGTCCCAGACGTGGTTTCCGGTCGTGATCACATCAGCTCCGTAGGCGTGAAGTTTCTTGCCGATGTTCTCGGTGATGCCGAACCCACCCGCCGCGTTCTCACCATTGATGATGCAGAAATCGACCGAGTACTCCGTCATCAGTTGCGGAACGACCTCGGAGGCGGCCCGTCGTCCTGCTCGTCCATAGATGTCGCCTACGAACAGTATCTTCACGTCTACTTGCCTTTACCGCGCGAACTCGACCGCGCGCGTTTCTCTGATGACAGTCACCTTGACCGGTCCCGGGAACGTTGTGTCCTTCTCCAGGCCCTTCGAGATTTCTCCCGCAAGGCGCTCCGTGTCCCGGTCACTCATCTGTTCGGAATTCGCGACCACCCGCACTTCGCGGCCGGCCTGAATCGCGAAGACCTGTTCTACCCCATCGATCCCGCTCGCCCGATCTTCCAGCCGCTGCAGCCGGCGAACGTAATTCTCGATCACTTCCCGCTGGGCACCGGGTCGGTCGCGTGAAATCGAATCCGCTGCATCGACCAGCACCGCGATCGGAGACGCCGGATCCGCCTCCTTGTGATGGGACTCGATCGCGTTCACCACGATGTCGGTCTCGCCATACTTGCGCGCCTGATCGGCACCGACTTCGCCCACGGTACCTTCGGCCTCCTGATACAGCCCCTTCCCGATGTCGTGCAGCAGTCCGGCTCGTTTGGCCAGCTGGGCGTCCAGTCCAAGATGAGTCGCCATCATGCCGGTCAGGTGAGCCACTTCCTTGCTGTGATTGAGAATGTTCTGACCGTAGCTCGTCCGGAACCGGAGCCGTCCCAGAATCTCCAGAAGACGTTCGTTCAGCCGGGTCACGCCGATCTCGTAGGCCGCTTGCTCTCCCGACTCCCGGATCGCCTCCTGAATCGAGTCCTGTGATTTCCTGACCACTTCCTCGATTCGCCCTGGGTGGATCCGTCCATCGGATACCAGATGCTCCAGCGTCATCTTCGCGACGGCTCGCCGGATTGGGTCGAAACCCGAAAGGACAACAGCCTCCGGCGTATCGTCCACGATGACGTCGACGCCAGTCGCCATTTCGAAGGCGCGAATGTTTCGCCCTTCCCGTCCGATGATACGACCCTTCATCTCCTCGTTGGGGAGCTTCACCGAGGCCACCGTCGACTCGACCGTATGATCGGACGCCAGTCGCTGGATCGCGTTGGAAATGATTTCGCGGGCCTCGTCGTTGGCTCGGGTGAGAGCTTCGTCGCGGATCTCCTTGATCCGCCAGCTTGCGTCCGCCCGCGCCTCTTCTTCGAGCGACTCGATCAGGGCCAGCTTTGCATCCTGCCGGGACATCTGGGCGATGCGCTCTAACCTCACGTTCTGTTGCTGGAGAGCTTCCTGCAGCGCGACGCGTTCGGTCTGGACCGCCTCCTCCTTGGTCGTCATCTCTTCATCGCGCTGGTGGATCGTCTCTTCCTTGTGATTCAGTAGATCCGCCCGTTTTTCAAGCTGTCGATCCAGGCTCGTCAACTCAACCTGTCGACGTTTCACGTCCTCCTGGGCGGCCTCCATCTTCCGCTCGAACACAATGCGCTCTTCGTGCATCTGATCCCGGGCTTCGAGCACCGACGTGCGCTTCATCGAGTCCGCCTCCTGTGCGGCGTCCTCGATCATTTGTTCGGCCGTCGCCTCCGCACGGTGGATCTTGCTGTGCGCGGCTTTTGTGCTCGACAACCATCCCAGGATGAACCCGAGAAAAAGGAGACCGCCGGAAAGCAGAATGACCGGCAGGGTCCCAACGGCAGCATCCATCGCAGATCCCTCTCAAAAATAAAAAATCCCTTGCATCCAGGTCGCGTCACCGACCGGCGTGGAAACCACGCAGACCGAATCTGGATGGAAGGGAATAGAAACCGGGCAACTGCACCCGATGGCGATCCGCGCGCTCTCAGGACTTCAATGCGAGTGCGAGCTTCTCCGCAGATGAGGTCACGGACTTGGACAGGTGCTCGGCATCGGCCTGTTCACGCCGGAGCTCATCGGCCAGATTTACCGCCGCCAGGACGGCGATCGTAGTCACAGAACGTAATGAAAGACTGCTGGCGACCTCGCGCATCTGCCGGTCGACAAGACGGGCGACGCGCTGGGTCCGTTCGGGATCGACTGCGGACGAAATCTTGTATTCCGTCCCGAAAATACTGACGTTCGTAACTGGACCGTCGGTCATATCGCGATCTATTCCCGATCGCTAAGAGGCGTGTACACCGTCGAGCCGGCTGAGCATCTGATCGATCTTACTCTGGATCTCGCCTTTGTGCTCGATCAGGGACGCGTTGTCATCGTACACGCGCTGAAGTCGGTCCCGATCTGCACGCAGGCTGTCCGTTTCCTGTGTCTGCGCTGCCAATCGGGACTCGAGTGTCGCCATTTCCTGCTTCAACGCCGCATTGTCGCCCCTCAACTGATCGATCAACGCTACAGCTCGATCGATCTCTCCCAACAGGCGGTCGATACCTACGCTGACCGCCTTTTCCGCCTGACTATCGGCGCTCATCGCATCCTCTCGAAAAGGGGTAAATTGGTCAAAATCAACAGCTTCTAAGGATCTTCAACAACGGGGTGAATGTAACGTCTCAAGGAGGGCAAGTCAACCTCCCACAAGGAGGGCAACCCCCTATCCCCAACGGAAAAGGGCGGAATCGCTCACCGCGATCCCGCCCATCTCCATCTTCTCCAATACTCCCGGCAATCACGAATCAGCCGGACTAATCCAGGTTTTTCTTCGCCTCCTCGACGAGCGCTCCGAATGCCGCGTCGTCCGTGATCGCCAGATCGGCCAGAATCTTGCGGTTGACCTCAACACCCGCCTTCGTCAGCCCGTCGATCAACCGGCTGTAGGAGATGTCGTGCAGTCGGGCGGCCGCGTTGATTCGGGTGATCCACAGGGACCGGAACTGGCGCTTCTTTTGCCGTCGATCGCGGTAGGCGTAGCTGCCAGACCGGTCGACCGCATCCTTCACTGTTCGGATCAGTTTGCTCCGGCCGCCTCGATATCCCTTTGCCGACTTCAGAATTTTTTTTCGTCGCCTTCGGCTAGCGACACTATTGGTTGCTCTGGGCACAGTCGTTCTCCTTTCGCTCAGACACCCAACATGCGTTCAACACGGCGCTTGTCAGCCGCGCTGATCGTGCCCTGTTGACGCATGTGTCGCTTTCGCTTGGACGATTTCTTCGTGAGGTAGTGCGCTTGCGGGGTTCGAGCGCGGGCGATCCCACCGGACTTCCTGCGCTTGAACCGTTTTGCCGCTGATTTGTGCGTCTTCATCTTCGGCATGTCTAACACCCTCCCTGGGGTGACCGCGGGCAGGACGAGTACCAGCGGGTACTCAGTTCGATCCCTGCTTCGCGTTGTGGTAAACTTTCCAACGCAGAGAGCGCCTGCCTTCGCCAAGGCTACGGCAAGGCGGGCAGGGAGCGCAGAGATTCAGGGGGTCACACCCTCGTGTTTAAGGAGTCGACTCGCCGGTCGCACCCAGTCTCTCTGCGTGTTCTTTTCTTTCTCTGCGGCCTCTGCGTTCCGCTTTTACTTCGGTGCGATAATAAAGGCCATTGCCCGGCCTTCGTTTCGGGGCTCGCCCTCAGGCGTACCCACTTCCTGCAGTCTTTCGGCCACTCTACCGAGCACATCGCGGCCCAGTTCTCTGTGCGCGTTCTCCCGGCCTGAGAACATCACGGCCACGCGAACCTTGTGGCGTTGTTTCAGGAATTCCTCGGCGTGGTTCACCTTGAAATCGAAGTCGTGTTCGCTGATGCGTACACGCATTCGGATTTCTTTGAGCTGTGACCCGGCCTGCTTGCTCTTTTTCTGCTTTTTGCTCTGCTCGTACCGGTACTTGCCGTAGTCCATTATCCGGCAGACCGGCGGTCTTGCGTTCGGCGCCACCTCGACCAGATCCAGCTCTGCTTCGCCCGCCATCTCCTGGGCCTTTTTCGTCTCCACAACTCCAACCTGTTCTCCATCGGCTCCGATCAGGCGGATCTGCGGAATGCGGATATCGTCGTTGACCCTTGGCCCTTCTCGCGTGGGCGCGCGCCCGCGCATTCCTCTACCTCTAAAGCCTCTATTGATACCGGTTTCCTCCGATAGGGTTAGGATCAGTGTGGCTGTTTTGATGCGACTTCACGTTGTATCCGATCGATGAGATCGGCAAGTACCATTTTCCCGAGATCACCTTCCCCGTGCCGTCTGACGGAAACCTCCTCCGCATCCTGCTCCGCCTGACCCACGATCAGCATATACGGAATCTTCTGCGTCTCGGCTTCTCGAATCTTGTAGCCCAACTTGGCATCCTGGTCGTCGACCTCCGCCCGGATCCCCGCGGCGGAGAGATCCTTCCCGACCTGTTTTGCGTAATCCAGAAACGGATCGGAAATCGGCAGGACGGCGACCTGAACCGGCGCCAGCCAGACCGGGAAGTTCCCCGCGTAATGCTCGACCAGGGTTCCGAAGAACCTTTCCATCGACCCGAGCAGTGCGCGATGCACCATAAACGGTCGATGGTGTTTTCCATCCTGCCCGATGAAGCTGAGATCGAACCGCTCCGGCAGGTTGAAATCGAACTGGATCGTCGTACACTGCCAATCTCGATGGAGCGCGTCCCGAATCTTCCAGTCGATCTTCGGCCCGTAGAACGCGCCGCCTCCCTCGTCCAGCTTGTAAGAAAGACCCCGCTCTTCGACGGTTCGTTTCAGCGCTTCCGTTGCCCGATCCCACTGCTCCGGATCGCCCACGAATTTTTCAGGCCGGGTACTGATGTAGAGTTCATAGTCTTCGTAGCCGAACGACCGGAGAACCATCAACGTGAAGTCGATGACGTGCGTGATCTCCTTTTCAACCTGGTCGGGCCGACAGAAGATGTGCGCATCGTCCTGCGTGAACCCACGAACCCGGAGCATCCCGTGGAGCGTGCCCGACGCTTCGTATCTGTAGACCGTCCCCATCTCCGCCCAGCGAAAGGGTAATTCGCGGTAGCTCCGGAGCCGGCTCTTGTAAATCATCGAATGAAACGGGCAGTTCATCGGTTTGGCATAGTACGCCTGCCCGTCGATGTCCATTGGCGCGTACATGCTCTCCGCATAAAAGTCGAGGTGCCCGCTCGTCTCCCATAGCGACGATCGCCCAATGTGGGGGGACCCTACCAGCTCGTAGCCCCCGTCGAAATGGGCCTGTCGCCAGAAATCCTCGATCTGATGTCGGACCCGCATACCTTTGGGATGCCACAACACCAGGCCCGGTCCGACAGCGTCGCTGATCGAATAGAGGTCGAGCTGCGTCCCGATCGTTCGGTGGTCTCGACGTTTCGCTTCCTCGATCAGGTCGAGATGAGCCTTGAGCCCCTTCTTATCGGGAAACGAGATGCCGTAGATCCGTTGCAGCATCTTGTTCCGCTCGTCGCCACGCCAGTACGCGCCCGACGAGCTCAGCAGCTTGACAGACTTGATTCGCCCGGTTGCCGGAACGTGGGGGCCGCGACAGAGATCAGTGAATCGATCCGCGTTCCGATAGATGCTGATCGTCTCGTCCGACCCGATGTCTTCGAGGATCTCGAGCTTATAGCTCTCCCCCATCTCGTCGAACATCTTGTAGGCGTCGTCACGCGGCAGCTCGTCCCGCTGAAACGGCTGATCTTCCTTCGCGATCTCGCCCATCCGCTTTTCGATCTTGGTCAAATCTTCCGGCGTGAACGGCTCGGGCACGTCGAAATCGTAGTAGAAGCCACTCTCGATTGGTGGGCCGATCGTGACCTTCGCCTCAGGAAACAGGTCCTGCACCGCCTGAGCCATCACGTGGGCGGTACTGTGCCAGTAGACTTCCTTCCCGTCATCGTCCCGGAAGGTCAGGATCGAAACGTCCGCATCGTCCTCGATCACGTGGCTCAGATCGACGGTTCGCCCGGCCACTTTTCCAGCCAGTGCCGCGCGCGCCAGACCGGAACCGATCGACTCGGCGACCTGCTGCACGGTCGTGCCCGCCTCATAGGCCTTTTTCGACCCATCTGGCAGAGTGACGGTGATTTCTCGGTTGGCCATAAACGCAAATGGACGCGCCATCCACCATCTGCGCGTCCTGAGTCCTATTCCTGCAAATGGGGTATGGAGATGTCCGTCCCGAGATGCCTCCGGGGAAGAATGAATTTCACTTTAGACCACAGTGGGCTGAATCTATTAGGACGCCTGAAAAGAGTCAAGGGAAAAACCGATCCCGGAAATCTCAGTCAACATTCCTGAAATCAATACCTTACGCTCCCTTTCGAAGCACGAAGACCAGCTCAGACGCACCTTCGATCTCAATAAGATCTCGTCCACAGCAATCTGCGATCTCGCGGGCTCGATTTCCGTAGTGTTCGACCATCCCTACATCCCGCCCACTCAGGGATTTCGAAGGGTAGGACAAGACGACATCGCGAGACGGAATCCGGGCCACCGTCGCGAGGTCGGCATCTTTCTCCTGACGGGCCAGACACGGCAATACCTTGAGCAGGAAAACCACGTCCGCGGTAAAGTCGTCCCATTCCAGCACATCCCCGCAGACGGCCTCCCCCGTAAGACCGAACCGTTCAAAAAACCGATTCAGAACGAGCGCCAGACCTTCGTGAAGATCGACGGCCGTGTAGCGACAGGATTCCGGCAGCCCCATCCAAGAAACCGTCAACGGGTTCAGGCCACACGCAAGATCCACGACGTGAGAGGGCGTTCCCGTCTCTGAGAAGATCCTCGGAAAGAGCGTGTCCAGGTTGTCCACCCGTTCCCGAGTGGACGCGTGAAGATCGAGCAGAGGCAGACAAAACGCCCGAGGCTCAGCCAGATCATCCTTATCCACGGCGTCCAGCGCACGCCCCACTTCCCCGACCCAATCCTCCTCAAGATAAGCCCCATAGACCTGATGGAGACGACGGCGAGCCGCTTTTTCCGCTTCCTTCTCCGTCCGATACCGGGCCACGGCTTGATCGGAGGCCCGCCGGATGACCGACTCACATAGGTGCGCGTACTTTTTCGTGCGCTGAATGCGTTTCACGATCGCAGTGGCATTAACATCAGCACTCACGTGCCCGACCTCGACGCCAGCGCGTCCATCAGCCGTGCATAGAATCGAAGGTTGTGAATCGTTGCCAGTCGGGCGCCGGCCGGTTCCCCGATGCAGAACAGATGATGGAGGTAAGCACGGGTGTAGCGAGAGCAAGCTGCGCAGTCGCAATTCTCGTCGACCGGCCCCTGATCGCGGTTGAATCGTTCCTTCTCGATATAGAGATACTCGTATTCACTCGTGAGGGACCGGGATGTCGACAAGTAGAGTCGACCCTGACGGGCATCCCGCGTCGGCAACGTGCAGTCGAACGTGTGGTAGCCCATCTCCCACGCAGCCTGCACGTTCTCGGGCTTCCCGATTCCCAGCCCGTGCAGGGGCACGTCATCCGGGAGGAGATCGGAAACCTGTCCCACGGCATCGACCAGTCCTCCATCATCAGCAATCGGCCATCCTCCGAACCCGAACCCGTCAAAGCCCAGCTCGAGGAGCCGTTCCGCGCATTCCGCGCGCAGCCCCTGATCGTCGCCGCCCTGGACAACGGCAAACAACAGGGGTGGGCGGTCGGCGGCAGGCAGTTGGCGGTGTTGCTGCTCTTCTGA
Organism: Latescibacteria bacterium UBA6620; assembly: GCA_002433075.1. Classification (GTDB taxonomy): domain Bacteria; phylum Latescibacterota; class UBA2968; order UBA2968; family UBA2968; genus UBA6620. Next base: position 51,804 of record DJHM01000058.1, on the reverse strand, counting down.
TTTCGGATATCGAACATCGGATATCGGATATCGCTTTTCCAATGCCTCCTTGCATTGCCTCGCCCAGGAGACCGTGTGGTCAACACTCTCCCGATGGGCTGCCTGATCGGCGCCGGCTGGAGGACAATGGTCGAGACAGAAAAGCAGGTCGGCCCCCAACTGAACCTGGTACTGGATGCACCGGTCGGGCGTCAGCAGCCGTTTCTTCGACTGGCCCTCCAGTTTGTAAGAGAGGCCCTTTCGACTCACCGTAACGCCCCGAGGTCCGCCCGCTGTCATCGACAACACCTGGAAACCGCCCGAATCCGAGGCCACGGGCCCGTCCCACCCTGCGAAGCGATGGATACCTCCAGCTTCCTTCACGATCGACGTCCCGGGCTGCGAAGAAAGGTGAAGCGTGTTCACCATCAGCGCACGGATCCCCGCACTACGAACATCGTTGGCATCGACGCTGCGCACTACGCCTCGCGTTGCATCGGGAAGAAACGCGGGCAGTGACAGATCACCGTGTGGTGTGGAGAGAGACTCGATCATTTCAAAAGTCAAAATGGAAAAGGCAAAAGAGTCAAAGAGTCGCGGGCCTTCAGCCCGCTGTAGGTCTTCACGAATGAAACCCACACCTGCAGGCTGGGCTCTGGAATTTCGGGCCGTTGGCCCTCCAAGACAGTTGCCCCACCCACTCTCTCCTCTCCCGGTCTCCCGCTCCGCGTCAAGGTAGTTTAAGCATCTTGTGAATGCGGCAGGACAGTCGCCAGTCGGGGTGACGAGTAAGGATTCCGAGCGTCTTCTGAATGAATTCCGGTTTACTCGATTCAGGCTGGAGGTAGATCACTTTCGCGATGTCCGGTTGGACCTGGTCCTCTCGAAACGACTTCCCGACGATGTATTTCAGTTCGTCGATTCGGACGAATCCTTCGATCACGCGACGTCGCTTGGGGCTGACCGTCCAGTATTCGATCAACTCGAAGAGCTCGGCATCGGGCTTCGTTACGCCGTTCGTCTCGATGTGCAATCGATAGCCTGCATCTCCGAGCGCCCGACATAAGGGACGGAGATCCTGCCCCAGGGGCTCGCCTCCTGTCAGGCTCACCCACTCTGCCGGGTGGGCCTTGGCTGCCTCCACAATTTCGGTCACGGACATATCGGAGTAGCTGTCGAACTCCGTGTCGCAAAAGAAGCAGGCGAGGTTGCACTTCGCCAATCGCACAAACGTGGTCGGCTGGCCAACCCGTGCGCCTTCACCCTCGATCGAATAGAAGATCTCGTTGATCTGAAGGGTGTTCCCGTCACCGCGCACCGGCATCTTGTCCGGGACGGCTTCGGGAATACCTTCGAGAAAGTTGTTTTCAGTCATCCGAATCGTTCGGTCCATAGAGACGTGATCGATGTAGAAGGTTCGCCAGAGCCGACAACTTACCGCTGCCGGTCTACTCCTTGATGTAAATCTGTTCGTGGAACACCGGCCGGCTCCAACCCTGGAAGACCGTCGCCGCCGTGTTCTCGTAGGGCACATTTCCGAGACGCGTACCCGCACCATAGACGCGATAACTCGCGCCGATCGTAATCGCGGCCACGTTCTCCGTGTGCAGCTGGTTCACCTGCTCCATATGCCCCCGTAGCACATCCGGATCGATCGTGGTCAGTGCGCCGTGAATGCACTCCGTCACTTCGCGCAGCCACGGCTGGGCCTCCTTCGACGCGTTACGATGCCAGAACGGAACCGTCGGGGCCATAAGCGCCCAGTCGTTAAGTCTCGCCAGCGGGTCGGCCGGCCCTTCCAGTCCCCATACGTGGATGTCAAACTCCCCGTTCTGTCGACGCGGCCACAGAATGTCTCTCAGTGTCGCGTTGATATGAGCTTTGACTCCGACGGCCTCCCACTGCGCGACGATCAGTTCGACCGCGTCCACCCACATCGATGGCGTGATAACGACATCCATCTTCAACGAGAAGCTCGATCCATCCTTCAGCTCGCGAATGCCATCTCCGTCTCAATCGGGATAGCCCGCCTCCGCGAGCATTGTCCTCGCACGCTCCGGATCGAATTCCGTGTAGAGCATGTAAAGTCGCTCGTCGAAGTAGGGACTCTGACGTGCAAGCGAATACCCTGATTCATCGAGCAGCCCGTGGAAAATGATCTGGTTGAGCTTCTCTCGAAAAGCTTCCCTCAGAGCCGGGTTGGGCGCATCCCAGTTCAAGTAGAGCGTCAGACCTCGCTCAGGTCCAGTCACGCGGACCTTGAACTTCCCGTTGCGTTCGCCCGCCTTCAGCGTCGGATACATACTCGTCTGGGCGTACCGGCCGAAGAGGTCGATCTCCCCGGTCATAAAGTTGAGTGAGATGACCTGCGAGTCTTGAATAACGTTGAACTCGATCCGATCGGCGTAGGGCAGCTGATTTCCTTCTGTGTCGACCTTCCTGTAGTAGGGATTCCGCTCGTAGACGATCCTCTGGCCACGATCCCAGTGGACGGACCGCCAGGCCGAAATCCGAGGGACCCCCGGCTGAAGCGTGAGTTGGGCAGAGGTCCTGCTGTCACGGAACGTCTCGTAGGTCGACGCCGGATTGTATCGAGGATGAAATCGAGCGAAGTAATGTTTGGGCCGCGCGATCTGGTTAGAACAGAATGCTTGCAGCACACGTCCCAGAGGTTTGGGCGAAAACACACGTAGCGTGTGATCGTCCACCTTTTCCATCTGGATCGGCTCGTCGTCCACGAGCCAGACCGT
>DJHM01000058.1:39840-48761 GCA_002433075.1 Latescibacteria bacterium UBA6620 | reverse complement strand
GTCGTCCACGAGCCAGACCGTCGGCATCCACGGGATTGTCACGCGCGTCGTCGTCGACCGTGAACGGATGTCCGTCCGACCACTTGATCCCTTTCCAGATCTTGAAAATCGCCGTGCGACCTTCATCCTCGTAGTGGTAGCTCTCGGCCAGGTTATGTTCGATCGATGTCGGCAGTGGACGGTGATACCCGACCAGTCCTTCGCTCAACGTCTTGTTCACCCCCGCCGTCTGTACGATGTCTCCCGTCAGTGCCCGCCGAATCGTTCCGCCGTATCTCCCGATCTCATCCATCGGAACGACGACGAGCGGATTCTCGGGCAGTCGTTCATCGACCGGCGGTAGCGTCCCGTCAGCTACACGGGGGGCAAGCATCGGCGCTTCCTGGAACATGCGCGTCTCCAGGATCCGGGGGTCGATCTCGAGTGGCACTCGAGTCGGAGGTTGTGCCGTCCGCTCGTCCGAACGAACGGCCTGCCCGGTCGCCCCGTCCTCCTGATCTCCCGGGAGACACCCCAGACAGCGACGATCCCTCCTGTCACGAGGACGCGGCGAAGGAGCCGTGTGTATCCGCGGTCAACGATTCGGTTCATTCCAATCTCGATTCTCGGTTAGTAGGTCCACGCTCGAATATATCGGCCGTTGACTTTCCAACCAAGCTCCGCTTGACACATACCTTCCGATTGGGATAATTGATCCGGTACCACGTTGTCACTTCAGATCCGCAATGGAAAATCGGGGGCCGCTATGCATCGTTTGAACGAAATTAACGTACCACCCGATCACGTCGCCCTTCACTGGCTCGGACAGAGTTCGTTTGCATTCAAATCGAGCGAGGGGACCGTGATTCAGTGCGACCCTTACTTCCCGCACGATCGACCGGCCGACCGCTTCATTCACGCGGAGCCGCCGCTGAACGAGTCGGACCTCGAGACGGACTACGTCATCCTCACACACGACCACGGCGACCACACCTGTGTCGAGTCGATAGGACGCATCCACGAAGCCTTTCCGGACTGCCGATACGTCGGGCCCTCTGAGAGTATCGAGAACCTGCTCGACAATGGCATACCGATGGAGCTCACGACCGAAGTCACTGCGGGCGAAGAGGCGCGACTCGGTGACGTCACGGCGCACGTGGTGTGGGCCAAACCGCCCGAGGGTGTCCCCGAAGACAACATCGAGCCTCCCGGCGTCCAGCATCTTGGATTCGTACTCAGCTTTGGCGTGACCAACCTCTACATCTCCGGCGACCCCATCAACACCTTCGCCAACCACGAGGAACTGATCGCACCCATTGCTAAACTGGAACCGGACATCGGGATTCTGACCACTCATCCCACAGAAGGTGAGTTCCCCTTCTTCGACGGCTCCGTCGAAACCGCATTCAAGCTTGGCCTGCGCACGGTCGTGCCCGCCCACTATCAGTGCTTCGTCAGCCGCAACTACGATCCGGGCGAGTACATCCAGAAATTTCCTGAAGACGGACCGCTCCCGTTGATCATCCCCTACAACGAGTCGATCGTCTATCCTGTATGAGAACTATCAGTAGAACGAACGAAGGGCGGTCTCGCAGAATTGCAGCGAGCCGCCCTTTCGCATAGATTCCCTTCTCACTTCATCCTTCTCTTCTTCTCTCCAGGTTTCGCCTTGTTCTCAGCCATCCTCTTTGACGTAGACGGCCTGATCGTCAACACGGAAGAGCTTTACTCTCGTACCTACATCGAGACGCTTGCCGACTTCGGCAAGACCCTTCGGCGCGATGAGTACACAGCGTGCGTGGGCATCCCGGTTGAAACGAACGCCGCCGACGCCGTCGATCGCTTTCGGATCGGCACCACGCCCGAGGCCTACTGCGAAGCCTGGATGGATCGCTTCGAAACCTCCATCTCGGACCCGGACCAGATCGAACTGATGCCTGGCATCCTGGATCTCATCGATCACGTACTGGGTCGATATCCCCTCGGCCTCGCATCCTCGACGAAACGGCCCCGAATGGAGAAGACTCTCCGGAACGGTCTCCTGCCACACCTGGAAGCCAGCGAGCTCGGCGACGTGTTTGGGACGATTCTCTCCGGCAGCGACGTCGTCCACCACAAGCCGGCCCCGGATGTCTACCTCCTCGCCGCACAACAGCTCGACGTCGACCCCACGAAGTGCCTCGTGCTCGAGGACAGCCAGGCCGGCGTGATGGCTGGCAAATCGGCAGGGATGACCGTGTTCGCTGTCCCCCACTTCTTCACCGAGCATCAAGATCATTCACAGGCAGACCGGATTCTGGGATCACTGACGGAAGCGGTCGCGCTCACCTAGATTCCGCTCATCCTGCCAGCATATGGCTTGAGCGAATATGGAGTATCCGCTCCACCAGACCGGACGACCGCGACTTCATTGACTGTTTTCGTCCCCAACGATAACGACCGCGACCAGAACATCCTGGCTCGCGGTCAGTTCTTAGATCATTTGCTGGTTAATGAGGGACTGGCAAGTGAGAAGCAGCTTCTCCTTTGCGGAATGCCGAAGGCATTACGCCCCACGGCGAGTACAACTCGCCGCTCCCTCCTCAGCTCCGCTGAGGAGGGCACTCGGGAATTCGGTGTCTATCGCTAGCTGAATGCCGAGGGCATTCCCAAGGTGGCTATCGTTTCCCCAAGAGATCACCATCGGAAAAATCAATGCATCCGGGGAAAGTCCTCCCGTAGCCCCCCACTCCCCACCTTCGCGTTCTTCGCAATCTTCGTGTTCCAGCTTTTCTTGGTGTCTTAGTGACTTGGTAGTGCAAGCTTTTACGCGAAGTCCTCGGCATTATCGATCGGCTCGTATCCCAGATCGCCTTTCGCACTCTGGATGTCCCAATAGGCCCGTGTGTTGCCCGAAATTCCGAAGTAGATCCCGAACTTGAGGTGCTCCGCCTCGATCCCGCGCCAGCACAGTTGCACGGTGTCCTTATAGCTCAACCACGTCGACAGGAATCGATCGTTCTCCCGGTTCTTCACTTTCTCGACCGGTTGAAAGGAGCCGATCCGCAGGCAGATGACACCCAGACCGTGATTGTCCGCGTAGTATCGTCCTAAAAACTCACCGTGCGCCTTGCTGGCTCCGTAAAAGCTGTCGGGACGAACGGGCATCTCCGGTGTCACGTAGGTAGGGCCACCCTCATCCTTCTCGTACATTCCCGTCACGTGATTCGTACTCGCGAAGATTACCCGCGGGCATCCTTTTCGGACGCACGCCTCGTAGATATTGTAGGTGCCCAAGCTGTTCGCTACCTGGACCTCCTCGAAAGAGGCTTTGGTCGATGGATTACCCGCCAGGTGAATCACCGCGTCGCAACCGTCGACAGCTTCTTCCATCTTGGCCAGGTCCGACACGTTCGCCTGAAAGACTTCCTCATCGGGCGTCGTATCGGTCACCGTCCGATTGAACAAGATTCGAATCGTGTATCGGTCCTTGAGTCCCTCCCTGAGAACCTTACCGATTCTGCCCGCAGCACCTGTGATCAATACTTTCTTCTTCGACATCGCGTAGACCTCAGTTCCTTCCGGTGTGAGTCCGCGATCCGGGGTTGTCGCCAGCCTCGAGCAATGAGGCACAGCTCCCACCGAAACGCGTCAAATTTGCTCTAACGGGTACACATATACGTCGGACGGCCCGCATCGATCCAACGTAAAATCGATGAAATTCCCACCGGCGGAGATGGACGGATGAACGTGGCTCGTCTGGTCGTAAACCGATCTCGTGTTCGGCCAGCACAGAATCTCCGCTTTCCCGGTCTCCGCATCGATCAGAAACAGTTCGTTCTCGCCGTCCACCTGCACGTCGGACACGATAAACGTGCTGGTCCAATCGATGGACGAGTGACCCAGTTTGCGTGCGTGTTCGGAGTGGATTCGCCCGTCCCCACCGTCGCGATCGACAGACGCGACCGCGGTCGATCCTCCACTCGGGACGGTCTTCCGGTGGTAGTAGAATCGGTCACCCGCGTGATCCCAATACTCGTGCGTCGCCCGATACCCTTTGGGCATCGTCAGGAAGGGACGCGTCTCCCCGGACTTCCCGTCCCAGACCCACGTTCGCGCCCGCTTCTCCTGTGGCAACGACATATCGTTCTGGGTGTCCGGTCCCGGTACGAACGTGATCAAGTCGTCGTCACCGGGGCAGACCTGCGGATGGTTCATCTTCCCCTGCCATCGGAAAACCTGGGTGTGCGCGCCCGTCGCCAGACACCCCACCGTAGCCGCACGAACGCCTTCGGCGATTTCGAACTGTAGTACCAGACAGTCCCCGTTCCCCGAAAACGACGGTGGTGCGTCCGGGATCGTTCCCAGAATCTCACCCTCAAAGTCCATCACCACCGTCTGTTCGCCGGTTTCCACATCCACGGAGCAAACCCGACACCCGGCGAAGAAAAATGCGGTGCGTCCATCCGGCCCGATTGCGAACGAGAACGCGCTGAGGTCGAGCACGTCTGTCAGCCGTGCGATTTCACCTGAGAATAGTTCTGCGCGGTAGAGCTGGAAGCACCCGGTGCGGTCTGACTTGAACAGTAGGTACTTTTCATCAGCCGTGAACCCCTCGACTTCCTGGTAACAGCTCACGTTTTTGCATCGCTCGGCTTCAGACCCGGGTCGCCCGGTCATCTGCCAGACGGTGCGTCCCGTTTGTTCGTCTGTGTAGACGGCTTTTTCCGACGGAAGCAGCTCCAACCGAATTCCTCCGTTTCCAGTGGCGGGCCAATGTCTTATTTTCACCCCGCGATGTCAACACGCGGACCGTTTTCCGCGATCCGTCGACTTTGGAACGACGAGGATGGTAAATGATTTACGATATGAGAACCTACGACCTGACACCCGGCTCCGTTCCCGCTTACATGCAAGCCGTGCGTGAGGTTGCCTTGCCCGTCAGAGAAGCTCAGGGCATCAAGCTCGCCGGGTGGTACACGCCTGACGTGGGCAAGCTCCACAGAGTCGTGCACATCTGGGCTTACCGGGACTACGCACATTTCGAAGAGGCGCGACCAGCCTTTCGAAATGACCCTCGCTGGGTGAACGAATATCTGCCTCGAGTGAAGGGAATGGTCGTCAGTCAGCAAAGTATGGTGATGAACGGCAGCGATTTCTGGAACGAGCGCTTCGAACAATCGTTCGGATGAAAACGCCAACTGCCATCGGGACAACACCCTCTGTTCAGGAACATATATTCTTGCGTGCGGTACCAGATCCCTGCGTTTTGACTTTTCGAATCTGAGGTTTGCATTGCTGACGCTGCCAGAGAACTTCGATCCCGAAACAGACATGCTCGCTCGAGAGGTAGACGGGCGTCACTACCGTTCGCCGAGAACCGCCCTTCAGCTGGCTTACGACCTCGTACAGAACGGAGCACGCGAAGACCTCGACCAGGCTGAGCGAACAATTCACGCCGTCCTCGACTGCCAGGAACGCAACCCGAGCGATCCCCACCGCGGCAACTTCCTCTGGGAACGTGAGGACGAGGTCGTCGAGGACTTGAATGCGGTTCAGTTCATCCTTTTCGAGCTCGTTCCAATCCTGACCCAGTGGGAAGATCGGTTGTCCAAGGCCATTTCCGCGAGGATGCGCGAGGCGGTGCGATTAGGTCTCGAGGAGATCGAGCGTATAGACGTCCACCTTGACTACACGAACATCGTACTCAAGGACATCACGAACAGCGTTCTGGGCGGCGAATTGCTGAAAGATCGCCGCATCCGAAAACGGGGTCGGGACAAACTCGTCCGATGGCTCGCCTACACCGACGAATCGGGCATTCCATCCGAGTACAACAACCCTGGCTACGCCGCTGTCGCCATCCGTGTCCTCGACAGGCTTTATCGCCTGGCGGAGGATCGCCAGACCGCCATCCGGGCGCGTACCGCCGCGACCCGGCTGGGCCTGAGCTATGCACTTCACCTGCATCCGAAGACGGGCCGGCTGGCGGGCCCTTACAGTCGGGCCTACCTCGACACCATCTTCGACCCGGCCAGATCCGAGCTCGAAACGGCACGACAATGGTTCGAATCAGATATCCTGCCCGACTGGCTATCCAACGTCATCGACATTCGGCCCAGTCATCTGCGCGTCATCGAAACCGCCAACGCGAGCCGGGGCGTGGGCATCTCGACCTACCACACACCCGCCTACGACTTCGGTGTGGCTTCCCAGGAATTGACCACGCAGGCGAATCGATTCATCGCGCTTCAGTCGAACGTATGCATTGCGCACTTCACGCGCGATGATGCGCCGAACGGACTCTTCACCACCCGCTACCTTACGAACGACCATTGGGTCGGCGACTATCGACAAACACCTTCCCGGGACGCCAACCTCCTCGCCGAGGAAGGTCGCTTTCACGGAGTGCAGGACGGACCCCGGGCGATCGGTGTTTACGCACCGTGCTGGCCGTCCGCCACCAAATCCGGCGTCGATGGCTGGAGTCGGTGCAGAATCGCCAGGGCCGCCCTCATCTGGGACCGGAGGGACCTGATCGACGAGATCCTCATCGACGGAGCACCCGTCACCTCACTCCCGCATGACGTCCCGCGAGACGCCACCATCGTTGTCACGAGTGGGAACGTCCATTTCGGCATCCGCCTCTTTTCGATCACCGATCTCGGCCGCAACGCACCCATCCGGTTCGTAGAGCGACACGGGAACCTGCTCCTCGAACTCTCCAACTACGAAGGCCCCGAGAAGACCTTCTGGGAACAGGCTCATCCCGGGTCCTTCTTCAAGGGACTGCCGCAGTGCGGGTTCTACCTAGAGTTGGGAGAGCGAGAGGAGTACGGCGGCGGGTGGGAGTTCGGCGAACGTGTCGCGGACGGCTTGATCCTCGACGAATGCGATCCTCCCTCGACCCACTACGAAGGGGAGGCACGGGTTTGGCAACTCGGCTACGCTCGGGACAACATGATCATCGGGCTGGAGGTCGATCTGATGACGTGGGACCTGCGTCGAAGATGGACGCGAGATGGCGACGATGACTGGCCGATGCTCCGGTGCGCCCAGGCCAGGCAATCCCGGAGCGGCAAGGTCGCCGTGATGGGGGGCGAACTGAAGTGCGGTAAACAAGCGGCGTGGGTTTACGGCTGCAAGAAAGGCAAGGTGTGGGCAGCCGGATACCACGGCAAGACACCCAAGCCGCTCACCTTCGAAACCCCCCAGGGCGAGGTCTCGCTCAAGGGGATGGCCACGGGTACCATCGTTTGGGACAACCGCCGCGTCACGATCCAGGCAACAGAAATCAAGGGGAAGCCTAAAGTGGAGGGCGGCGAGCTGGTGGAGGTCATCACGGCGAAGTCGTAGGAGGTGCTCGCCCTACCAACGGTCGCAAGACTGCTTGACCTCATTGCATCGAATCCCTCATCGCTCATTCACAAGGAGTTCGCCCTAGCGATCGCTGACTTCACCTTTCCTCTCGCCGTCCTCGGCTACATCGGACTGACGATCAGCGCTGTCGTGACCTCCCTCGGCCACCCGCTCCCCCCGATCTGGCGGCTGTTCGTCGTCGTTGTCGTCATTCACGTGGTTCTCGTCTGGGCTTAGCACTACGAGTGGCAACTGGCATCCGCTGCGAGAAACGGCTACGCCGGCTTCCTCCTGTTCCACACCGCGCTCCCGTCTCTCGTCGTCTCGAAGGGCGCGACAGGGGCCGTCTTTCGCTACGCGCACGTCGCTCAGTACCGAATCGCTGTCCTGTCGTGTGTCGTCGTCGGGGTCGTCCTGCTGACCCGATCCTACGTCCGCCATCTACAGGATCGACCAGAATAGTGCAGAGTGAAAAATGCAAAACGAAGCTTTGCATTTTTCAGTTCACATTTTGCTCTGAAGATGCGCAGGCATTTCGCAACCCCACGATCTGTCCGATTGCGAAGGCCCAGCCAATCTGCGTCCCCTCATTGTCTCCGGCCAGATACGGCGTGTGGTCAGGATCGATCAGCCCTTCGTATCCCACCTCGTGAAACGCCCGCATACACTCGGCCAGGTCCGCATCCCCGTCATCGTGAAACACCTCGACGTACTTATATCGATCCTCGATCACCCGGACGTTGCGGAAATGAACCGTCCCGATCCGCCCTCGCGCTCCGAAGTACCGGATCGCCTCCGCGGCATCGTATCCCATTTCCGTCGTCACGCCCGTATCGAAGAACACGCAGTTGGACGGACTGTCCACGAGATCGATTATTCGCTTGTATCCTTCGAAGTCCCCCAGCGGCTGGGCAACCCCTCTATAGACAGGCACAGGAGGATCGTTCGGATGCACTGCAAGCTTGACGCCCGCAGCCTCCGCGGAAGGCAACACGCGCTCCAGGAACCAGTGAAATCGTTCCCACATCTCATCCATCGAGTGCGCGCCCACATTGTCGAGCGGCGGCAGCTCTTTGATCCGATCGTAGTCGAAATCCCGAAGCGTTGCGCCGCCCCTTCCTTCACCGGGCAATGCGCCGTATCCCTCTGACGCGCGCAGAGCCGTGAAGTTGTAGTTCAACACCTTCAGCCCCAGCTTGCCGGCCAATTCGATGTTCTGGCAGACCGTTTCCACGTCCGCCTCACGCCCCTCCCCTCCCATCACGATGTTCCCTGAAAGACCCAGTCGAGTCCCTTCGATGCTGAACCCGTAGTCGGTAACACGATCGATCACGCGCCGGACCTCGGCTTCGTCCCACGGCTTTCCCATCCGCCCAGCCGGCCCCGTCTGCGTCGGCGGAACCAGCGGCCGGGTGGTCAGCACGCCATCACTCTTCTCATTGTATTTCTTCGGTATCGACACCGCCTCCACACCTACCTGGCGGAAGAACTGTAGCGTCGATTCGGAGATATCGCCCAAACCTTTGCCGACCTTGATTGAGTGCTTGCTCATAATCTCTCCTTGAAGCTCAGAAACATAGTGACCGATGACCGATGACCGATGA
>DJHM01000058.1:28755-39483 GCA_002433075.1 Latescibacteria bacterium UBA6620 | reverse complement strand
ACCGATGACCGATGACCGATGACAATTGTGGCCACATTAAGTCCGTGTGTGAAAAATTTCCTTCAACCTGAGCGTTCCTTGATGCTGAAACAGGGAGGTTTCTTGGTGGTACCGGTTTTGCCTTGCGGTCCCCAGGAAACCCCGCAGGAGGGCAGAGGTGAACAATAGGACGAACGAGAGACTCTTGAACCTGGCAGTCGAAATCGGACAGACGTGCGACAGACTCCCGAACACACGGTTTGGTAATCAGATCCCCGATCAACTGGTCCGCAGTGGGACTTCACCAGGACCGAACTACGAAGAAGCCTGTGCCGCAGAAAGCCGAAAGGACTTCATCCATAAAATTAGCATCGCGCTCAAGGAGCTCCGAGAATCGTACTTCTGGTTGCGCCTGATCGTCCAGTCCCGTCTAATCCCCGACGACCTGTCCATCCTGGTCGATGAGTGCCGTCAACTTCTCAGAATCTTCGGCAAATCAGTCACAACGGCGAGAAGAAACGACCCGAGCGGCAAAGCGTGGCGGCATCACTCGTAACCAAACCACCACTTGTCACCTGTCAATTTGTCATCGGTCACTGTCGCAGCATCGCCCACAGATTGCGCGACACCACTTCCTCGCTCTCAGGCTTGCGCCGAACCCTCCACTGCCCTATGCTCTCAACCCAAATGGACCTCGACCTTCTCATCGACGAGACCGTGCGCCACTACGGATGCCATCGCGACGAAGTGCGCATCGTACGTTCGCCGTATCGGATCTGCCCGATGGGTGCCCACATCGACCACCAGTTGGGTCCTGTCACGGCAATGGCCATCGATCGAGCCGTCTATCTCGCCTTCGCCCCGTCCAGCGATACTCAGGTTCGGCTTCGCAGTCTGACGTTCGAGGGTGAAGTCCAGTTCGACATCCAAGACGTCCCGACGCGACACGAGGACGACTGGGGTAACTACGCACGGGGTGCCGTGGAGGCCATCCGGTCGTCCCACGACCTCTCACGCGGCATCGTCGGCATCACCACCGGCCAGATTTCCGAGGGGGGACTGAGTTCGTCTGCCGCCGTCGGTTGCGCCTACCTGCTCGCGCTCGAGAATGCGAACGATCTTTCCGTGTCGGCCGAAGACAATATCGAACTCGACCGGCAGATCGAAAATGACTATCTCGGCCTTCGCAACGGCATCCTCGACCAATCTGCGATCCTGCTCTCGAGGAACCGTCACCTCACCGTCATCGACTGTGCCACCGTCACTTACGAATTGATCCACCAGGCTGCGGCGATGCCCGATTACGCGATCCTCGTGGCCTTCTCCGGCGTCAAACAGGCACTCGTCGGGACGGGCTACAACAAGCGCGTGGATGAATGTGCGGCGGCTGCGCAGGAACTGCTACGAGCCGCCGGTCGAGAAGCGCAGGCGCTTCTCGGTTGTGTGACGCCACAGGAGTACTCCGAGCACCAGGGAGTACTCAGGGGAGAGCCCGCGAAGCGGGCGCGACATTTCTTCACGGAATGCGATCGAGTGCGGAAAGGCATCGAGGCCTGGAAGGAGGGAGATCTGGCAGGGTTTGGGCGCCTGGTTTCCGAATCCGGAAGAAGCTCTATTGAGAACTACGAGTGCGGGTCCGAGCCTCTGATCAGCCTCTACCACATCCTGATCGAAACCGAGGGCGTCTACGGGGCACGGTTCAGCGGCGCCGGATTCCGCGGTTGCAGCATCGCCCTCTGCGATCCCGCCAAGGCAGAAGCAGCGGCCGAGCACGTCGCCGAGCGCTACCGCGAAAAACATCCCGAGCGCGCAGAAAACGACGGTGTGATCGTAGCCCGTCCCGCCGACGGCGCGCACATCCTATGAATACCGGAACCGCAAGTGCCCGGCGACGAGGAGCTCGCCCGTGTGAGCCCTTCGCGTCTTTGCCTGTCCTGATTACACAACCTCAGGTCGTGCGTACCGAAGGGTGTCTTCGTGTTACTCGCTTCTCAGGGTTTTGCGAATGAAAGCCGTCATCCTCGCCGCGGGCTACGCCACGCGCCTCTACCCCCTCACGAAAAACTTCCCCAAACCGCTTCTCGAGGTGGGGGGGCAAACCATCCTGGATCATCTCGTCGATCAGTTGAGAGAAATCCCCGAGATCGACCACGCGCACCTCGTGACCAATCACCGGTTTGTCGGTCATTTACAGGATTGGCTCGCCGCGATGGGCACCAAGGCAAAAAGGGAAGACCGCGCACATCGGGGACTGCGGATTACGATCCACGACGACGGGACGACCTCCAGTGACGATCGCCTCGGCGCAATTTCCGACCTTCGCTACACCATCGGAGCCGCCGACATCGACGACGACATCTTCGTCTGCGCATCCGACAACATCCTGCAGTGGTCGATCCACGATATGATCAAAACGTGGAAGCGAAATGGCGAGTTCCACATCTGTGTCCGCCACGAAACGGACGTCGAGGATTTGAAGAAACGTGGAAACGCGACACTCGACGACGACGACCGATTGGTGGACTTTATCGAGAAACCCGAAGTCCCGAAGTCAAACTGGGTCGTTCCTCCGCTCTACATCTATCCGGAGGCCTCGCTCCCACTGATCGACGACTATCTGGAAGAAGGCGCCGGCACCCCCGGCATCACGGGAGACTCACCAGGGATGATCGTCGAGTGGCTCTACACTCGGATCCCCGTCTACGCCCATCGCATCGAGGGGACCATCCTCGACATCGGCAACCCCGAGTCGCTCGAGCAGGCGCGTCGCATGTTCGGAGAGTAGGTTTCTACACTTCTCAGTTGGAGTTTCAGCCCCAGACCTGCATCTTTTGATCCCGCGTGAACAGAAAGCGCAGGAGTCCCCTTCGACATTCGAAGACGGACACTCGATGTTCCATTCGTTTCTGCCCCAGAGGACAAGATGGCCAGCGTAAACATCATCCGTCACAACCCGATCGCGATTTTCAGCGGGACGACCGAAACAGTCATTACTTACGACGATAATTCGGTTGTCCGTCACGTCGAGCCGAGCGGAAACATCGGCACCCAGTATCCGAACGAGCTCGGCTCGCAGTGGTTCGGTACGATCCACAACCTGAACCCGGGGCTCCTCAAGGGGGGCGCAACCTGGGCTGATGTCTACAAGACCGACGTGCTCTGGACCACCCCGTCGGGCGACAGGGACGAGTGCGACGACTACAAGAACGACTTCAACGCCGTCTACGGTGCGATGATCGACTCCGTCACGGGCTGCGCCCTGTCTTCGAACCGGATGGCGCGGTTTACCCACCAGGAGGGCTTCCCCGATCCTGATGCGCTGTTCGAGGTTCAAATCAAGGCGGTTCGGGGTGAGGGCGTTTCGATCGGTGGAGGCGTGATCGACTACGGGGACTGGCAGGACCACCAGCCGAGCGGCGCATCGGTCCTGCATCAAAACGCTGACGGGGAGACCGTCTCGACCCTCGGCGACGACCTGCGCAAGGAGATGGAGTTCGTCCTCGTTGAGCAATACGAGAAACCGATGGCCGAGAAGGGGGTCGATTTCAAGAGCAACACCCTGTGGCTGGAGGTTCTCGTTGGTGTCGACGACGATCATGCGCAGGGCTGGTCCCGCGTCGACACGCTCAATGAAGTGATCGAGGACTACTTCGGGGCCAATCGGCCCGCCGGACTGATCTATCCCGTCTCACGCATTCCCAACCTCGACGGCATCGTGGAACCACAGCCTCGCGTGGTTGTGGGTGACGGGGTCGAGATCGAGCGATCTGGCGAAATCGTCGACGGGTTCTCGACCTGGGCCGCCTTCAACCGGTCCGGCGTGCGGGAGGTGATGGTCAGTGGTGTGGGAGGAGACGACGCGGGGACGATCCTGGGTCAGATCGATGGTCACATCCAGGCCGCCGGCGGTCAGGGACTCCGGGAAAACGGCATCTTCAACAACGCCTACATCGTCGCCAAAGACGACACCGAAGCCAGCCGCCAGTGGCTCGTCGATTTCAATACCTCTTTCTCGGCCTACTACGAAGGGGTTGCCCCCGCGGGACGCACGGCGCAGTACGTTGGCGGGTTTATGACGCCGGACTATCCCTGTGGCATCTCGAATCGGGCGATCTTTGCTGTGTAGACGCTGTTGAAAGCAAGATCAAAAGGTAAGAGGCAAAACACGAAGCCCCGCGGGGCTCTTACTGTACGAGATGGATCGGTCTCAATCGAGGAGTGACATCACCTCATCGAACAGGACACCATTCGTTGCCACGGCTTCCTCTCCCCAGATCGTTTCTTCACCTGACCACGTCGTAAACGTTCCTCCCGCTTCCTCGATCACCGGCGCGAGCGCGGCGCAATCCCAGACCGCCATCACAGGATCCAGCACCACATCCGCGCGTCCCGTAGCGACCATTGCATAGCCGTAACAATCGCCCCACCCTCTGACCAGGCGTGCCCGGTCGAATAATTCATCCGCAACGCCTGGCTTGTGCTTCTCGAAACTCTTGTGTTCGGTCACAATGACCAGGGCATCCTCGATGCGGTCCACTTCGGACACCCGTGTCCTTCTTCCGTTCCACCAGCATCCGAGCCCGGTCGCCGCCGCTACGATCTCGTTCACCGCAGGCAGGTTGATGACGCCTACCTCGATCTCACCGTCGATCTCCACCCCGACCAACGTGCCGTAGAGGGGCACTCCTGCGACGAATGCCTTGGTGCCGTCGATCGGATCGACGATCCACTTCCGGCCTGTCGTTCCTTCCTTATCACCGTGCTCTTCCCCCACGATGCCGTCGTCAGGGTACCGCCCCTTGATCATCTCCCGTAACCGAAGTTCGGCCGACCGGTCGGCCACGGTAACCGGCGATGAATCCGCCTTCGTTTCCACCTCGACGCCCGTCTGGAAATGGCTCAAGGTGATCCGCCCGGCTTCCCACGCCGCGTGGGTCGCGAACTCCAGCAATTCCTGTAAGGTAGGTTCCGACACGCAGGCCCTTCAATCAGTTAAGTGTGGATTTCCGTTCCCGCTCGGACGAGGTTGCCACGCGAAAAGCGGACGTCCCTATTGAACAGTCCCAATTTGCATTTTTCACTTTTCAGTGACCAAATGTATCCAGAAAAAATCGCACCGTTCGTCGCCGGTCTCTATCCTGCAGAGGCACGCGAACACGCGTGTCGAGCCACAAACGCCTCGGAACTCGCTGCCCATCAGACCTTGGCGCGACCGATCCTTTCATCGCTACTCGGGCTGGACGTCATCGCGCGGAGTGCGGGCAGCCACGTCCCGCAGTGCTCCGTGCAGAAGACGGAATCGTTTGAACGATATACCCGTTCGCTGTGCACGATCGAAACGGAACCTCGCTTCACGCTACCGTTTCACTTGTTGATTCCTACGACGACCTCAGGGCCCTTCCCCATCGCCGTACTCCCGCACGGTCACAACCGGGTGGGCAAGGATACGGCGGACGGAATCCCCCACAACGATGCCCACCGAAAGACGATCGAAACCGAGGACCGTAACGTTGCGGTCCAAGCTGTCGAACAAGGCTACCTGTCGATCGCTCCGGCCACACGGGGGCAGAGCCATTTCGGTATTCCCGACATCGGCGGGCGGCACGGCAAACGTGACTGCCGAAGCCAGTTTATGCACGCCATCCTCGCCGGCCGAACGGGAATCGGTGAACGCGTATGGGATATGATGCGGCTCATCGACTGGGCGGTGGCGCGTAAGGACACGGATCCATCACGAATCCTCGTAATGGGCAACTCCGGAGGCGGCGTGGTCACAATTTACACTGCCGCCGTCGACCAGCGCGTAGCGTGCGCCGTACCCAGTTGTTCGTTCGTGTCGCTCGCATCACGAACCGGCTTCATCCACCACTGTGACTGTAACGCTGTCCCCGGCATCGCCCGATTCGGGGAGATCTGGGATATCTGCGCGCTGATCGCCCCTCGCCATCTGTGTGCGGTCAACGGGCGGCAGGACAAGCTGTTCCCCGTCGATGAGGTGCAGCGCGCCGTGGACGCCCTCAGGCCAATCTATGTTGCCGCCGATGCACCCGAGCGCTTCGAACACCACTTGGGCCCCAGCGGACATCGATTCTACGCCGACCTCCACTGGCCCTTAATCCTGAGAGCACAGTAGCCTTTAAATGATCGATATTCTATTTTCGATTCTCAATGTTTATGCCACGTGAGCGGCCACGCAATTCCTGACCTCCTCCAACACCTACTGCTGTGTGTAAACGCCTTTTTGAATCACCTGTTCCACGTAGCCGCTGAGTCTCTGTCGATCGTCGTTCGTCAGATCTTTGGCCGTAACGACGACGATGGGGATCGACTTCCACCGCTCGTCCTGGCGTAATCGTTCCACCACCTCAAAGCCGTCCATTTCCGGCATCATCAGGTCCAGCAGAATCAGGTCGGGCGATTGTTCTTCGATGACTCGGAGCACATCGCGCCCGTTCTCAGCCTCCATCAGCTGGCACGGCTCTTCGCTCAGAAGCTTCAACAACATCTCCCTCGACGTACCATCGTCCTCGACCACCAGGATGCTGAACGGCTGTTCCTTGATGTATTTTCGCAGCACGGCCGCCAGACGACCGCGGTCGATCGGCTTCGTGAGATAGTCCGACGCGCCTAACGTGAATCCCCGCCCCTTGTCGTCCACCATCGTCAGCATCACGACAGGTATATTTGCAAGCAGAGGATCCACCTTCAACCGCTGAAGCACGGACCATCCATCCAGGTCTGGCATCATCACATCCAGAATGATCACCTCGGGTCGTGAGGCTCGTGCACGTTCCAGACCCGCAAGACCGCCCGCTGCCGTATCGACGTTGAATCCTTCGCGGTTCATGAAGCGCTCCACAACCCCTCGCTGTCCGAGAAGTCCTTCCCCGTTCGCATGGCCTCGATGAACTCGCTCTCCGTAAGACGCATTCCCGTGACCGGATCCGGTGTTAGGTTTCTGATGAAAACCGGCGTGTTTCCATTCTGTCCCGGAGGAAGAAACCTGACAGGAAACTCGGCCCCGCCGGCAAGGTAACCCGCTTGGGAGTTGTGGCAGGCCGTGCACGACGAAGCGCCGTTGATCAGGTAGCTGCCTGCATAGACTTGGTTGACCTAGGCCGCAGACAGACCCTCCAGATCCAGGGTCACCACTTCGTCGGCAAGACGTTGGCCCAGTTCGAGGATGCCAGGGTTCGTCGACAGGGGAGCCTCGTCAGGGGTGCTCGTTAGCAGATCGTCCCCACACGAGACCGTCATCAGCCCCAGGAATAGACACAGAATCGATCTTCGCATCTTATACCTCATCGATCAAAAAACGAAGGACGCGTCCGCAAAGGCGCGGTCGTGTCCTGTCTGAACGTAACCAGATGAACATACGCCACTTGCACGAGTTCTGTCAATCGCACGGACCCAACACGGCCCTCACCCGCACACACCTTCCCTTCGAACAAAGCCCAAAAAAACTCACAAATAACTATAAAACAAACTTTTACGCAGAACACGCTTCTAGGACGCCCTGCAAACAGAAACCTGAACACACGTGCACTTTTCCGTTGACTGCTATACAAACGTGCAGTATACTTTGACCCGTTCATTCGAGGACACTTTCCAACACCTCGAAGACACCTCTCACACCTTATATAAGGAGTCCCTATGACTTCCAGACGCCGAACAGGAGAAGACGCTGCCCTCGCTGCATACTATCGCGATATCAACCGGTATCCGCTGCTCAAGCCTCAAGAGGAGCGTCAGCTCGTCAGTCGGGTCTCCCGTGGCGACCAGAAGGCGACGGAGAAGCTGGTCGCGTCAAACCTCAGGTTCGTCATCCACGTCGCCAAGGGGTTCCAGAACCAGGGCTTGACCCTCCCCGATCTCATCAACGAGGGCAACCTCGGACTGCTCACCGCCGCGCGGAAGTTTGACCCGAGCAAAGGGGTACGGTTCATCACCTATGCCGTCTGGTGGATCCGCCAGAACATAAAAAAGGCCCTGGAGGTTCAATCGCGGTCGGTCCGGGTCCCTGCCAACGTCCTGAACGACCTGACCCAGGTCCGGCGCGAACAGGCTGCACTTCGACACCAGCTCGAGCGGGAACCCACGGACTGCGAACTGGCTGATGCCACAGATTTTTCCTCAAAAAAAGTTCGTCACACACTCGGAGCCACCTACCCGAGCGTCTCTCTGGACACCTTGCGTTACGAAGACGGCGAGGTCCCCCTCGTCGAGACCCTGACCGACGAAGAAGCCCCTCCGATAGACAGCCCGGTTTTCGACAAGGCGCTCCGAAGCGAGGTCGCTTCGGCTTTGGAAACGCTGGCCCCCCGGTCAAGATACATCCTGGCCCTGCACTATGGAATGGACGGGCAGTCACCCCACACTTACCAGCAGATTGGCGCTGAACTCGGGGTCAGCAGGGAACGGGTTCGCCAACTCAAAGAAGAGGCCCTCGAGCGGCTCAGGCAGTCCCGCTACGGCCGGCGTCTTGCAACGTTCTGCTGACTTCGTCGATCCAACAGGACCTTTCTATACAGGGCAGCCATCGGAAGATGGCTGCCCTCGATCTTTGTCGCCTTGACCCCTCTCCTGAATTGACCCACCTTTGACTCATTGAGCGCGAAGCCACGCATTTCCGGAACCTGCATCCAACCTACTCGGTCAGATGAAGATCATACTCCTCACTATCTTCGGTGGTCTGCTACTCCTATGGGCCGGTGTCATCACCCTCCTCAAGTGGATCACCCCGATCGAAGAGAAACACATACTCGGACTCGGCGGCTACCTCAGCGTGGTGACCACCCTCCTGATTTTCGTCGTTATCAACACCTCGATGACGCAGCAGAAGGCCGCCCTGACGGATACCACGACGCTGCTGAGCGAGCAGGTCGACAATTTCCGTATTCGGCTGGGCGAAATCACCGAGCGTCTGATGGGCCAGATCGAGGAAAAGGCCGAGCTGACCCAGTCCGAAATGGAAGTGAGGGGCAACCTCCAGCAGGAGCGAGCCGAACACGCTGTGACCCAACGCCTCCTCGCAGAAACGAACTTCAGCTTGCAGGGTATGGAGTGGGACCGGAATCAGGAGCGTGACGCGCACAATGCCTACCACGACAGCCTGAATACCGAACGCGCCCGGCATCGCGACACCCGCTCCGCTCTCGACAATGAGCAGAAGGCCCATCGTAAGACCCGATCCAGCCTCAACGAAACCTCGAGAAAGCTCGCCGCCAGGACCGCGCTTTCAGACCGCCAGGAAAAAGACCTTCGCGCAATACGCAAGGACCTCAACAAGGCGCAGGACCGAGCTGCCACCGCAGAGAAAAACATCATCAGGCAGCTCAAGACCCAGATCGGCCAGACCTCGGCCCACACCGAAGCCCTGATCCTTCTCCAGAGTTCGATCGATTCGGTCTACCGAAAAGTGCTCAAGCGTCCACGCGTCGCGCCAGTCCGCGCGACCGACTGACCGAATGTCCTTGCTCGGGATAACTCGGGCTCCTTACTTTACCCACCTCGAAAAATCCTCGTGATCAGCCTCGGAGGCCCTTTTGGATAACAAGAAGGTTCTGCTTGCCGTCGGGATCGGCGCCGTGATCCTCGCGATTGTGTTTATAGTCGCGCTCGTCCCCAACGAGCCGGAAGTGGACCCCTACGTCGTGGGCCTGGAGGCCGAAGTGGCCACCTATACGGCTCAGATCGACTCGATGGACAATGTCGTCATCGGCCTGAACGATCGTATCAACACGCTCCGAACACAGATGGACAGCGCTCGAGCATCCAACAAGGTGCTGCTCAGCTCGCTTAGAAAAGTCACGAGCGAAATGAAGGAATACCGACGTCTCTATGGCGAGCAGAAAAAGGCCAACGAGCGGCTCGTTAGCGAACTCAAGCAGGTTCGAGCCGAACGCGAACAGGCGACCGAGGAAGTGCGCTCTCTCAAGTCCGAAGTCGACAGCCTGAACACGGCCCTCTACTCCAAGACAGTGCGGCTTGTCCGTCTCGAGTCCAGTCTCGAGCAGGCTCTCGAGGAGAAGCGAATGCTCTCCGAAGCCGCCACTTCCGTGCTCGTAATCCAGGGCACCGAAGACGACCTCAAAAGCAAGGGCTACCTCAAAACATCGCGTTCCTTCTTCCGGAAGAAATACAAGATCGCATCCTTCCCCGACGTGCTCGAGGGCGAAGGACGGGACGCCGTCATGCGCATCTCCCTCGGCGAAACCCTCGCCCTCGACGGCGAACTCGACGCGCTATGCGACCGACATGGCAAACTCGAAAAAGGAAAAGAGTACGAGGTGAGCCAGGGCCCGCCCGGCCAGTCTCTCATCACCTTCATCGACGACACGCTACAGGGCCAACGCATCCTCGCGATCGTCAAACAATAGCCTCCTTCAACCAATACATAGAAAGCGGCCAGGTTTCCCAAGAAACCTGGCCGCTTCATTTTGACGTTCTGCCTACTGCCTTCCCTACCACATATGCACGAACACCGCCGGCCGCACCTTCTCACCTGAAGTCGAGGTTGAAAGCAACGAGTCTGCATAAGCCGCATCGTTCACCATGCGTTCCCGGCTTCCCCCCTTCAGAAACAAGTGCAGATTCCGCTCAGGTTGGGCGACCAGACCGTCGACGATGGTCCGGTATTCACCAAGCCGAAGCATCCGCCGAACATTGCGGCCGTCGACTGAAACACCGATCCCCCTGGATGTGTAGATCAGAACGGCGTCCCCCTCATCCGGGTCGTGATGGTGCACC
>DJHM01000058.1:506-28434 GCA_002433075.1 Latescibacteria bacterium UBA6620 | reverse complement strand
GTGATGGTGCACCCGCCATACGGGCTGGGAAACGTTCAGAATCATGATACCCAGGGTCAGCATCAGCATCATGATTCCGAGGAACAACTCCTTGCTGACGTCGTGCTCCTCGATTTCGACCGTCGCCCGTTTCAGGAAGCGGTTACGCACTTCGGACAGGATCCTCTCTCATTGTTCCTCGTCTCGCATTTCGAGCCACGCCCTCTCCACCTGTGCCACGTGACTCAGCAGCATATCGAAAGCCTTCCGCAACGGCAGGTAGGCAAGTAATGCGGCCAGCGTCGTCTGGAACGCAAGGACCAAGCCGCTGGCCATGTCGCGGAGCACCTGGAAAGATTCCGTCGCTTCATCCAGTCGCGTCAACTCGTTAGCCATCAGCAGGATGCCGCAGACCGTTCCCAGGTATCCATAGAAGGGTAGGCGACTGAGCGCACGCTGCCCGTCGATGCCGCGATCGCCGATCACGGCAATGAGTCGTTCAACGACCTCGTCGTCTCGGGTCCGAAGGTCCGGCCCCTCGTGGCCGCCCTCCTGGAGTTGCCTGAACTCGCTTCTGCGCAGAATCGTGAGCGTCGGCTGGAAAGGCCCCGAATCATTTCCCGTCTCCGTTGCAGCTTCTTCGTCCAGAACCCGTTGCCACAAGTGGACGAGTAGATTCAGGTGGCCAGCGAACGCGCCGATTATCAGGAGATAGGAACCACGTCCTGCCCATTCGATCCAACTGGTCGGCCTGGGAGCCGTGAAGGTGTAGTACACGAGCAGCACGCCCGCACACAGTCCTGCCACGCCCCCGATGATGGCGCCGATCAAGGGCGCATTGCCCTTCATCAGCCCAAACCGAGCCTCGTCCTTACACACGAACTCGGCTCGTTGCAACAGTGCCAGGGCCCCCGCCACAGCCGAAGCCGCCACGAAAACGACGGCCAGCACGATCTCGATCCAGTTCACACAGCCTCCCTGACACGCGCCTTACGCAACTGCAGAAGTACGAACAACACATACGCCGAAAGAATTCCGGTTGGGATCAGCAGACCGAGGCGAGTCGCCCTCCCTCCACCGCCTCCGGACGGGATGGCGGGCGCCCCGCCCCCCCCGCCATCGTCTGAACTCGATCCCGTCTCCATCCCGGGCTGGGAATTACGCCGGTCGCTCGGGGGCCGATAGGTCGCGGTACGATCACCGTGTTCGTCTCCAGATGCTGGCGCCTCTCCAGCTTCGGTGGCGGATCCTTCACCGCGCAAGTGACGGCGATCCGGGTAGACAAGCTTCCGTATCGCTGGTCGCAGAGTCTTCGCCCAGCGGCCAACCGCTGCGGAAACAGGGCGCGACGCTTTTTCCTCGAGGGGGCCCGCCTTGCCCAGCGTCAACCCTGCTCCGACCCCCGCGCCGGAAAACCCGGGCACCGCAGACGCGGTAGCTCGACTCCGCAGTTCCTCCGACAGACGGGATCGCTCTGACTCAAGTAAGGCCAGTTGCCCAACGAAGTCGTGATACCGCATTTCGCGGGCCTCGCCTCTCGCCTGGTTCGCATCTCGTGCGGCCGCCTCTCTGATGTGGGTTCTGTCGAACGACTTCGTCATCTCGACGAGGCCAAAGACCCGTGGCCCCCAGACAACTTCCGCGTCGGGGATGTCGGGCAAGCTATGGGCATAGGCAATCTCCTCGACCGACCCTCCCACCCCTTCCCAGGACGCGTCACTCGTGACAATAGGATGTAGTGTGCCACCTTCACCCCGAAGGTAGAGACCCAGTAAAAGACCGCTCTCCACCCAGTCCGTGTCCCAGCAGCGAACTCGAATGCGGTTGGTCGACCGAAGATACAGAGAGGGCACAATGACCTCGATCGGCGTCAGTCGGGTTTCTCCAACGAAGTAGTCGTTGACCCAGACCTTTGCTTCGTCATCCGCCCAGAAGATCAACACCACATCGCGCCCATCCGGCACGATTGATGTTTCCAACTCCTCCGGCAGGCGCGTCGTGTCGAGCGCGTTTCGATCGTCCACTCCCATCGTCCGCACAAGACTGTCGATACGCGCTGTGACCGTGTTGTATTCCTGCCGAAGGGTAAGGGCCTCATCGTTCGCCGCGTAGACGCCCTCCGACACCAGCACGACCGTGCCGAGCGAACAAAACGACAGGACCATCCACACGAACCTTCTCAGGTCCAGCGTTACCGCACGACAACCTTCCGCGTATTCCGTGTGCGGAGCCGGTCTCGAAAAAACGTGAGAGATGGTCCCTGGCCTTTCTCCGGTCTTAGTAGTCGGCAAACGATCCGTCGTCTTCGTGCCAAAACATACCCCGAGACCGGTAGGTTTCGTCTCGCACGGCTTCGAGTGCGGCATCTTCCATGTCCACTCCCAAACCGGGCCCCTCGGGCAACTCGATGAAACCATCCTTGAACGTCAGCGGGGTGTTGAATAGATCCTGACCCAGCTTGTGCCCTCCTTCGCAGATCAGGAAGTTTGGAACGGTCGCCATCACGTGAATCGACGCAGCCACTCCGACGGGGCCGGCCGCGTTGTGTGGCGCGATTGCGATGTAGTGGGTCTCCGCAAGATTCGCGATCTTCCTCAATTCGGACATTCCCCCGCAATGGCGGATGTCCGGCTGCAGCACCGCACACGCTTCCGTTTCGACGATCTCGCGAAAGCCCCAACGTGTCAGATGCCGTTCCCCCGTCGCGATCGGGACCGTGGTCGAGCGGGCAAGATCCCGGAGCGGCTTGTCGTTTTCCGGGTGACAGGGCTCCTCGGCGAACAACAGATGAAACGGCTCGAGTTCCTTGACGACGATCGTCGCCATTGCCGGGCTGAACCGTCGGTGGAGATCGACGGCAATGTCGATTTCATCTCCCACAGCCTCCCGGACGGCGGCCACTCGCGCAACCACGTCTTTCACCGTCTTCGCGTTGTCCACGTAGCGGACCGGCTTCGGAGACCCGCCCATCTTCAACGCCGTGAACCCCTCTTCAACCCTCTGTTGCGCCACATCGACAAGCGATTCCCCTCCGCCGATGCCCGTGTAAACCCTCACTCTGCGCCTCACGGATCCCCCGAACAGCTTCCAGCAGGGAACCCCCAGCGCCTTTCCCATCACATCCCACATGGCCATTTCGATTCCACTCAGCGCCCCGACCAGAATCGGCATGCTGCGTGTGTAGCTGGATCGATACATCGCCTGCCAGTGATCCTCGATCTGAAAGGGATCCCTACCCACTAGGTATTCCGCCATATCCTCAACCGCCTGGGCAACCACGCGCCAGTGTTCGTAGTTCATCGGCTCGCCGAACCCGGTCAGGCCTTCGTCCGTGTGCATCTTCAGAATCATCGCCCGACCTTCGATCGGCACCGTCTCGAACCCCGTGATCTTCACGATTCCCTCCCTTCCTGCGCCGCGATCAGAACCGGCGCGACCTGGGAGGCGAATTTTACGGCACTGTCGTCCTCCGGCGCATAGCCGACGACACGGCGCGCGTTGGCAATTTCCCAGAACCGGTGTGTATTGTCACTGATCCCGTAGAAGACCTGGAAGGGCACCCCGTGCTCGTCCGAGATGTCTTCCGTTTCGATACTCTTGATCACGAGCTGAGCCTGATCACGTCCGCTGAAGTAGGCGCCCAGGGATCGATGGAGTTTCTTGAGATCTTTCGGTGGGTCTTCGAAATCGCTCTCCCGTGGGGCACCTATACGGATCATCACGCCTTCCAGACGCCGCCCTTCGTTCATCGATCCTGTCGCGAACACAAACCCTAGCGTCTCATATGAAATCTTCCCCCAACCGTAGAAGTTATCGGTCAGCGGATAATCCGACGTGCGCACCGTCTCGACGCGGTCCTCCCAGATCAGAGGTTCGTAGAAGTCTGCGGCGTGGTTCGAACTCATCGTCACGACGCGTCCTACCCCCTCCTCCAGACAGGTCTGGTAGACGTTATAACACATCATCACGTTGTCGTGTTCTTTCTCGAAGTCCGTATGACGATGATTGACCGTCCCCTTGAACCCACTATGAACGACCGCATCCGCTCCGGCGAACAGGTGGCGGTAGGAATCACGATCCCGATCCAGCAGGTCCACCACGGTTACCCCATCGACTTCGTCCCCATCCCTCGTCGTCGTTTTGATGTCAAGCAGGGTCAACTCGTACCGTTCTCGAAGCGCCTCCAAAATGCGCCCCGACACGTGCCCACACGCCCCCGTCACCACCACCTTCCGCTTACTCATCTGTGACCCTCTGGACTTTGCACTTGGCACTTTTCATTTTGAATTTAGCGCTACTGCCCATACTTACACTCCTTGGCTTCTTTCAGCACCTCTCCAACCCGATCTCCAAACTTAACGGAACTGTCGTCCTCTGGTTCGTAGCCGATGACCCGCCGGGCATTAGACAGGTCCCAGAACTTCTGCGTGTTGTCGCTGATCCCGTAGAAGATCTGGAAGGGCACACCCAGTTCGTTCGTAATGTCTGGAGTTTCGATGCTCTTCACCGTCAGCTGCGTCTGGTCGCGGGCACTCAGGTAGCATCCCAACCCACGATGCATCTGCTCCGGGCGCTCGTGCGTAAAGTTGTCTGCATCGTTCTCGCGCGGTCCCCCGATTCGCAACTGCACAACTTCCAGTGGCTTCTGGTCCGACACGGTCCCCGTCGCGTACGTAAACCCGAGTGATTCGTACGCCCCTTTCGCCCAACCATAGAAGTTATCTGAATAGGCCGGCATATCCGGCGTTACCAGCCCACCCATCTGCTTGTTCCAGATCAGCACTTCGTAATAGTCTGCCGCGTGGTTGGAGCTCAGGACCACCACCCTGCGCACCCCTTCCTCGACACACGCCTGGTAGACGTTGTAGGCCATCCGAACGTTGGCCATTTCGGCCTCAAAACGCGCGTCTCCCCCCCGGTTCGAGCTCCGTCCCTGGAATCGGATATCTCCGGAAGAACCTGACTGGGCATTGTCAGAGGGTGTCTCCACGAGCTTCGCGCGCGTGAACCCACAATGCACCACCACATCCGCACCCGAGAAGTGGTGCCGATAGGTGTCGCGGTCGGGCTCGATCAGATCGCAAACTTCCACCCCTTCGACTTCTTCACCATCCCGGTTCGTCGTGCGAACATCAAGCAGCACCAACTCGTAGCGATCCCTGAAAGTCGGGAGCATTCGCCCCGCCAGGAATCCTGCCGCACCCGTAACCACGACCTTTAGTTTTGGCATTCAATCATCTCCAATTCGTTCATCGCACGGCTTCCAGGAGCGGATCGAACAGATACCGCTCGAGACCTCGCCAGGACATGGCGCGGCCCGGACCCTCTTCAAGAGCCCGTCCGTTACGCACGAAGATCAGGTCCTGGCTGGGCACAGCAAGCAACACCTGATTGCCGGCTCCTGCCACCGCGAAAGCGTCCCTTGGCACGTTCTGCCAGTTCCCATCGAAGTTCGTGCACCATCCCAGGCCACAGGCTGGGACCGTGTTTCCCTCCAGACGTCGTGGAACGGGGGTATCGGCATAGGACAGCACTCGATCGACGATCGATGGCGGGACAAGCGAGCGACAATCCCAGTCCCCCCTGCGCATCATCAGCCTGGCGATCGAGGCGACCGCCCGAGCCGGTAGCCTCCTCCACCCCGGTTTGCCACCAACGGCAAACCGTTGACCGCGTAGGTTTGCCCATAACCACACGACCACGCTTCGCCCGATACTCCGATCGGAACCATCAGCCGAGCCCGAAGGAGCGACCGAATATCGGTATGATCCGAGTCCCGGAGACTGGCCGTCACCACATAGGCCAGCATCGCCATGCCAGGATTGCTGTAATGGCAGTCTGACCCGGACCTGAAGATTTCTGGCGCTCGATCTCTGGAGATTGTGAACGGATTCGGTTCCCTCCGTCAGAAGTCCCCCATCCATCCTGGAAGATCTTCGTGCGACCGGTTATAGATCTCCGCGTCCTGGATCCCCGAAGAGTGCGTCGCGAGATGACGAACTGTGATTTCCTCCCGGGTCGGATCTCCCTTCCACTCCGGGACGTATTCCGACGCGGCATCGTCGGGGTCGATCAACCCGTCGGCCATCGCAAACATCAAGGAGGCGCCACCGACCAGCGCCTTCGCCAACGATGCCGTGTGATGCTTGACATCCGGGCCGAATCCTTCAGCGTAGCATTCTCGAACGATCCGGCCCTTCCTGGCAACCAGAAACGTCTTCGTCCCTCGCCCGATCAGCTCGGCCTCGAGCCGATTCAAGCGCTGCGGATCGAGTCCAAGGCCTTCGGGTTCCCCGCTCATCCACCGAAATGTCATAGCCCGATCTCTATCGAGTCGATCGTGACTCCCTCAAACTAAAACGGAGGGTCCGTCACCTCGAAATTTCCGCAGGTGTCCTGCCCGCGAACCACGATCGGATGCCATTTCTGCTTTACGGAGTTGAGTTCCGCCTGCCCGACGTAAGGAGGAATGAAACGGACGGTCAGTCCGCACCGTCGCCGGTCCGAACCGTTCGGCATGCTCGCGTGAAAAATCTGTCCGTCGTGCACCGACATCTGACCGGCCCGGAGCTCCAGGTCGAGCGCCTCGCTGTCGTCGACCAACTCGTCCGGAATCTCCTGGTTGATGCTGAGCAGGTTCCCGTCCCGATCCGACTTGCCGTGCGTGACCACCCCATTCTTATGGGAACCTGGAATCACGCGCATGCAACCGTTTTCAACATCGCTGTCATCCACCGCGATCCAGGCCGTGTGGGCTTCGGGCGGCTCCAGCCCCCAATAGGTGATGTCCTGGTGCCAGGCCACGAAAGACTGGGCGGCCTTTTCCGGGTATTTGCAGAAGAAATGCGTGGAGAGAAGAAGCACATCCTCCCCCATCACGGCCTGCATAACGTCCAGGACCCGGTCCTCTGTTGCCAGGTCCCAGATGAACCGTTCGTCCATATGCCGGGCCTGGAGACCGATCTGGCATTTCTCTTTTCCTTCTCGAGCTTCCAGCTCATCGAACGCAGATCGATATTGATCGATTTCGTCCGAGCCGAACACATCGATTCGAGGAAGCACGCCGTTCTCTTCGTATTCCGACTTGTGGTCTTTGATCACAGACATAGACGATCCTCGTATGACACCCTGGTTTTGGTCGACCCGAACAAGATGGGCCCACGAAGCGTGGCCAGCAAACCGCTTCTCTTGACTCGGATCACTGGCTTCGAAGCGTCGCCCGAACTATCTTGCATCGCTCCTCCACAGCCGTCTTCGCCTATCTCATCAGGAGTCGATCGTGAAAATCACATCCGTCACCGCAATCGTGTTACGGTTGCCCGAGGTCACAGCCGACTGTGACGGCACGCAGGACACATGCCTGATCCGCATCGACACGGACCAAGGCGTAACCGGCTGGGGCGAAGTCGACTCCTGCCCCACCGTCGTTAAAGCCGTCATCGAAGCACCGCTCTCTCACCAGATCTGCAACGGCCTGGCCAACGCCCTGGTCGGCGAAGACCCGCTCGCCATCGAGGTCTGTATGCTGAAGATGGATGAAGCGGCCAACTACTACGGTCGGGTAGGCGCGGGGAGTCACGCCATGGCCGGCATCAACATCGCGCTCTGGGATATCGCAGGGAAGGTCGCCGGACTGCCCATCAGTACGCTGTTGGGTGGGCCGGTACGATCGAAATTCAGGGCCTACTGCTCAATCCTGTTCGGAGACACGCCGGCCGAAACCGCCGATCTCGCCAGACGCCACGCGGATCTCGGGTTCACCGCCATCAAGTTCGGGTGGGGCCCAATGGGGGAGAGTGAGGCCAACGACATTGCTCTGGTCGAACAGGCCCGCAAGGGCGTTGGCGACACCGTCGACGTGTTGATCGATGCCGGCCAGGTCTGGGATTGGAAGACGGCCCGGAGGCGCGCCGAGCAGTTCCTGCCGTATCGTCCCTTCTGGATCGAGGAACCGCTTCATCCCGAGGACATCGACGGTTACCGGGAGCTCACGCGCGAAAGCGTTGTCCCCATCGCGACGGGCGAGGCCGAATCACGACTCAAGGATTTCCAGCGACTCGTCATCGACGGTGGGCTCGATTGGATCCAACCCGATCCAGGCCGCTGCGGAATCTCCACGTTCGTCGAAGCTGGACGCTTTGCCCACACCCATCACCGGCGCGTCGTCAACCACAGCTTCAAGAGCGGCATTACTATCGCGGCTTCGCTTCACGCCCTGTCGGCCTGCCCGAACGGAAGCCTCTTCGAATTCTGCATGGCGGGCTCCCCGCTCAGACACGAGCTGACCAACGAGGTGTTCGAAGTCGTCGATGGCTACGTGCACGTACCCGAGGGGCCCGGGCTCGGCATCAGCATCAACGAAGCGACCGTGGATCGCTACCGCGTCGCCTGACGGACGGTCACTCGGTCAGCAGCCCCTTCGTCCCTCCGCCCCCATCCTTCACGGGGCGATGAATGTTCACGTTCCTTCCTTCTGCCACCCCCGCATCGTAGACCTCGTTACGATGCCCCCCGCCTCCGTATCGGGTGTGCACGTTCGGGTTGATGTACCGATAGTAGTCGTTCAACGCCTTGTCGCCCTTCCAGACCAGTGCCTCTTCACGCTCCAGCTGCTGCTCCTGCGCTTCCAGCTTCCCGTGGAATCCTTCGAGCACACCGGTGTAGTAACGCTGCCGCTCCCGGTTGCCCTTCAGCCCCTCGCCCTCACGGTAGGACTCCCACAGGTGAGGGAGCAGCTTCGTCAGATAGCCGTAGACGTATTCCGCCATGTCCAGATTCTGGGGCGTCCCGTAGATCTGCAGCCGCGTACCTTGCCGATCGTCGACCGCATCGTAGCTCTGAGACCAGATGGCCTCCACAAAGAAAAACCGGTTCAGGATCGCGCTGAGCCAGATCTCGGCCGACGTATGCCGCCCTTTGACCTCGCCCAGGGAACGCGATTCGAACCGGCGCTCCATATCCAGATTCACCAGATCGATGTTGTACTTCACAAGCAGCCTGCGCGCTTTCTGAACTGCCACCTGCGCTTCTTGCTCGTTCGGACTGCCGGCCAGCGACAACAATTTTCGCACGAGCCTCAGGACTCGGTCGTCCTGGGTTCCAAGCGATTCCGGGTCCGCCGACGCTCGATCGGAACAGCGAAGCCGGTGACACGCTTCGCGAAAGGCAGGGCCGTGTGCCGTCTCGTCAGCTGCCCCAGACACATCGTCCACATACTGATGCGCCATTTCGTGGCGCAGCGTATCCAGGACGTCCTCCCACGCGTGCGATTCGATATGGGTGGACGAAATGGAGATCGACCTTCGCGATCGATCCCAATGGCCGAGCGAGTAAGTTGAGTTCGAAAGAAGGATGACGGGCCGAGCCAGGGCGCCATCTAGGTAGGCTTCGTTGTAATGATCCCACCAGACGTGCAGTTTGCGGACCCACGCTTCGTGTAGCTCGTTGGAAATGCGCTCCCGTTCGGCGCTTTCGCCGATCGTGTCCAGATCCAGTTGATTCCCGCCTGCGATCGACGCCCCCTTCAAGATACCCGGTGGAGTCCAGCGCACCTGTCCAGACCCGCTCCGTAGTCACGCCCCGGCGGCTACCCCTTCAGTTCTCTCACGAGAGAGGCGCTCAGGGCACCCCGGCCGACTTCCGCCACAGGACCCTGCATCGTAAGATTGTACGCCTCGTCGATCTCGATGTTCAACGTCCCTCCAGGCGCATCCACTCTCACGGGTGATTTCACAAGCCCAAGCCGAACGGCAGCGCTCGCCGCCGCGCACGACGACGATCCCGAAGCCAGGGTTTCGCCAGCCCCCCGTTCCCAGATCTGGATGTAGATCCTGCGTGGTCCCGTCGGGACGACGAGTTGAACGTTCGTTCGCCGTGGAAAGATCTTGTGATTCTCCAACTCCGGTCCCAGAGACAGAAGTTCCTCGCGCGTCCACCTCTGACCCTTGGGCCGAAACACCACGCAGTGAGGGTTTCCCACACTCACCCCTGTGAACGTCAGCTTCTTCTTCATCACCGAAACCGGCTGCTCGACCAGCTCTTTCACCTTCAGGGAGCAGGGCAACGCTTTGGGAGCGAATGTCGCATGTCCCATCTCGACGGTCGCTGCACTGGCGTCTCCGTGTCGATCCACGTGCAAATCGATCGACACGAGGCCCCCCTTCGTGTCCACCGTGAATGTCCGGCGTTTCGTCTTCCGTGTCGCGTGCAGGTAGCGGGCCAAGATGCGAAGACCATTCCCCGACTTTTCTGCTTCGCTGCCATCCGGATTGTAGATCCTCAGTCCGAAATGCGCTTTCTTCGATCGCTCGAGCGTCAGAATGCCGTCCGACCCGATTCCCCAGTTCCGGTCGCAGATCAGCCGGATGTTCTTCGGCGTCAGCCGAAAGTCCAGCTCTTTCGGATCCATCACGATGTAATCGTTCCCCAGCCCGTGTCCCTTGAAAAACCCGTTCCTCATCTTCTCCCCTTCGTTTCCGTCTCGCTGCCCTTCTCTACGGAGCCTCTTCCTCACCCCCCCACTGCAACAGCACCGCCATCGTCTCGTGAAGTCTGTTGTAGAGCAAATCGAACGCCTCGGGTGCATCTGTAAAGTCGTACCGATGGGTCACCATGTCCTCCACGGCGAACCGCCCTTCCGCCAGGAACTGAATACACCTGTCGGAGGCTTCAGGCCGCTTCGTCCCATCTACATAACCGCCCACAATTCGTTTCCCCTGAATTTTCCCGGAGTCTAATGGGAGAGGATTGTCCTCGTAGAGCCCGATCACCTGAACCGTGCCACCTCGCCGCGTCAGATCGACCGCCTGCTCGAAGGCTCGGGGCCCCGATCGCCCCCCGACGGCGTAAACAGCGTAGTCCGCCCCCCGTCCGTCCGTCAGGCCCTTCACCGCCTCGACAGGATCTTCTTTCGATACATCGATAACAACATCCGCGCCCAGACGTTCGGCCAGGTCGCACCGTAACGAAATCGCATCCACCGCAACCAGACGCGCATTCGATCGGGCTTTCAGCGCTTGCAGGCACCCACTGCCCACGAGCCCCTGCCCCATGAAGACGACCGTGTCCTCATCCGATACCCCCAGCTCGTCCATCCACAGAACGGAGCTTGTGCCCAGGGGCCAGAATGTACCCGCCTCGGACGAGACGTCGTTCGGCAGAACCACGAGCGGAGGATCGTGGCGGCCATCGTTGACCTCCACCACGACGTACTCAGCGTGCGGGGACAATGCCGCAACACGGTCGCCCATCGAGTAGTCACCCTCGACGTTCGCACCCACCGTAACGATCGATCCCACCATCGAGTACCCCATCATACGGGGATCGATCGCTTCCTCCCTGGCGTAGCGTCTCCAGATCTCCGAGCCACGGCTGATCAGGGAGGTTTCCGCCCGTATCAACACCTCCGTTGACGCGATTTCGGGCACAGGCACATCTTCCAAAATGACCTGGTATGGACCTTCAGGTTTGGCCAGTCGGTACACGTGAAACCTCGATTGAAAGAGAAAACGTGGCCGACCTCATCGTCAGGATCGATCCAGAGGTCGAAGCGAATTACAACCTAGTCTTCGGGCAAGACCTCGCGGAAGAACCGAATCCAGTTGCCGTGCATGATCCCCTCGATGTCCTCGTCGCTGTAGCCCTTCTTCGACAGGAGAGGGGCGATCTTCTGGAGATCGGCGATCGTGTTGCAATCGTGTGGCGTCTGCTCGGTTCCGTATCCCCCATCTAAGTCGCTCCCGATGGCTGCGTGCCGTCGATTGCCCGCCAGTTGACATACATGATCGATATTGTTCGCCACGGCTTCGAGTCCCACCACCTCGGGTTGAGTTTCCCCCTTGATCCAACCAGGACAAAGCATCCAGGCATCGAGTGCTGCACCGATGACACCATCCCGATCGACAACCGCCTTCAGCTGTTCGTCCGTGAATTGTCGTACACCAGGGACCAGGGCCCGGCTGCACTGGTGGCTCGCCATGATCCGACCGTCGAACAGGTCCAGCGCTTCCCAGAACGCCTGATCGGCCAGGTGCGTCGTATCCAGCACCATTCCCAGCTTCGACATTTCCCTCAACAAGGCCTCGCCGCGCTCCGTCACCCCGCCCTCCGTGTCGGTCCCGTACGCGTAAGCGCTGAACCCATAGTGCGAGAGACTCACGATCCTCAGCCCGTCCTTCCACCAGGATGCCGCCTGTTCGGGCCACACGATCGGATCCGCGCCCTCCATGCTCAGGATGATCCCGAGCGGTGTCTGTCCAGGGTCCTTCTCCCAGGCATTGAGGTGGGCATCCAGCTCCGACACCTTCTCGATCAGGTTCACCTTCCCTTGCGATTCCAGAACCCGATAGTAGGCCAGCTGACCCTGAGCCGCCGCGTAGGAAATTTCCTGACTGGCCACGCCGCTCGCGGGGCTGCCCTGCCACTGTGTGCGCTTGATGACCGTCGCCACGGACAGACCGATCTCGCCCTTTCGCATTTCGGGAAAAGAAACCGTGCCTCGCCCACGTCCCTTCTGCGTCATATCCCGTTCGCGTTCCCGGATCTCCATCACCGGCAGATCCAGATCGCGATCCAGGCTCATCGCGTTCATCGCCAGATCCAGATGCGCATCCACAATCAGCATGGCAAATCCCTCAATTCCTTCTGATGATTCCTGTCATCCTAATTTCCCGACGTAACCGGAACCGTATTCTGTATGTCCCTTCGGTAAACCCAGGTCCCTTCACGGACGTAGTGCGTCGCAAAAGCCAACCTCTTTGGGTCACTCGACGCGTTTGCGAACGATCCGTTGATCGTCATGCTGGTAAAAAAAACCCCTCCGGCTCGAGGGACCGTCAGGTACTCGATCTCCTCCAGATCCAACCCATCGACCTCGTGCGAATGCATCGATTCCGTCCAGGTCTTGCCTTGTGCATCGCGCATTTCGTAGTCCTTCTCCCATGACGCGTGCTGGGTGTCGTCACTCGGCAGACGTGTCCGGTAGAGAGGACGCTTATGGCTTCCCGAAACCACACACAGCCCGCCGTTATCGCGATCGGTGTTGCTCAAAACCACCCAACACGCCATCAGCGTGTTCGGCTCGTTCCGGATGTAGTGCGTGTCCTGATGCAGGGCGACCCCCGTCCCACCCTCAGGCTGTTTTGCCATATACATCGTCTGGACGATCTGCGGTTGACCGTCCAGCAGCTCGCGGACCATCCCCGTGATCGTGGAATGCGACGCGATGGCGTTCCACGACGCATCGGCCGTGTGTCGTCTTAGCCCGAGCGCCTTTACGTCAGTAATCTACAGGCTGGTCCTGGGCGGACAGAATTTAGCGACCTCTTCTTCCGCCAGGAGGCACTCTACAACCAGATACCCGTCCTCCCTGAAGGCATCTTTCTGTTCGCTCGTCAGATGGTTCAAAGACATCGACTCGCGTTAAAGTTCCGTCAGATCGAACGGATTCGACCACGCCTTGGCGCCGTTAGGTCCCACCACCTCGAACCTCACCCACTGGGCACCAGGCCTCACCGGGAACGTCGCCTCCGTGAAGATCTCGCCTTTCTCTTGGTATTCCGCCCCCGTCTTGTCGGACACGGCGAAAATTCGCTGGGCCTCCGAACACTTTACCGTCGCCTC
Source organism: Latescibacteria bacterium UBA6620 (assembly GCA_002433075.1). Taxonomy (GTDB): domain Bacteria; phylum Latescibacterota; class UBA2968; order UBA2968; family UBA2968; genus UBA6620. Next base: position 14,835 of record DJHM01000058.1, on the reverse strand, counting down.
CACCTCGTCTCCGCTCTTTGACAGACTGATATGTTCGATCGTCGGGCCCGTCGAACCGTAGGTCGCGCCACTCGACAGGGCTTCCAAAACAGCCTCGGAAGTGCGCTCCTTCACCCGCGCCATCGTCCACCCCTGATACCAGTCGTAACGACCCTTCTTGGGATTCTCCGGATCGCCGTGAAGGTCGTCGTTGCAGAGCATGGGGTAGAGCTTCTGCTCTTGTTCCATCCAGTCATCCCAATGAACCGAAGACTCCCCCCGGCCCATACACCGGCAGACGGTGTTGAAGACTTCGATCCCCGAGAAACCGTCCAGCGGCATCGTGTCCCTTGCGATGTTCACCGAACTCCAATGAGGGTGAGCCAGCCAGACCTGGCCTCCCTGTGAACGCACGCGATCGATGACCAGTTGGGGCGGCATCACGTCAGCATCCATGTCCTCTTCCATACCCAGGCACACGAAGTGGTGGCGCTGGCCCCCGAACGGATTGTCCGGATGCAACTCCACACCCTGAACAAGCACGAACCCATCTGGCGCTTCGACGGTGTCGACCCGTGTGATTTTGCGGTGATCCGACAGGCACAGGTAGTCGTAGCCCGCCCCCACGTAGCCGTCCACGCGGGTCTGCGGATCCACACGCCCATCAGAATTCGTCGTGTGAGAGTGCAGGTTCCCCTTCACCCATTCGTAGCCATCTGAATCGGGCAGTTCGAAAGGGTTCCTCAGCGCACCGTTCGCGGTATCTACCGCCATGTTGTCCTCCCAGAGATTTTGGGTTTAGATCATCCGGATCGTGGAAATCACGTCGCTCGGTAGCTGACACGTCCATCCTTGACCGTCGCATAGCACGTGAGCTTCCGGTCCCCCGTTACTTTAACTTCGTCTGAATCCACCAGTTCGAATGCACCCTCTTCCAAATCGAACACAGAAACGTCGGCCACCGAGCCGACAGCCAGACTCCCGATTTCATCTTCCATTCCGAGGACCCTCGCTGGTTCGAGCGTTGAGCGCCGCACGGCCTCGTCCAAGGGCATGCCCAGATGCAGAAACTTCGATATCGTCGTCGGCAGGTCGTAAACAGGACCATCGATGTTGAGCGTGTGAATATCGCTGCTGATCGTATCCGGCGGGAAGCCGTCTTCCATGGCCGCCCTGCCAACATCGAAACTGAAGCTACCGAAACCGTGGCCGATGTCGAAGACGATGCCCCGGTCGCGCGCGTCCCTCACCTCGGGACGAACCTTCCCTGCCGAGTCCAGAATCGATGCGATCTCCCCTCCGTGAAAGCAGTGCGTGATCACGTCTCCCGGCCGCAACGGCGACAGGAGTTCGGCTACGGGTACATCCGACCCGCTGATGTGCACCATCAGCTGCTTCTCACAGCGCTGAGCGGCATCGATCGCGATCTGGAGCAGATCACGTAGATCGGCATCGCCTCCAACCCCGCGGTACAGGCGCACCTTGACCCCAACCGTATTCTCGGGGAAATCCAGGATCGCCTGAGCACAGGCGGCGGGTTGCACGTAGCCTTCGAAAACCATTTCTCCGCTGCGCCAGGGAAGGCCCACCCCAGAGAGGTTCACGTAGGCCAGAACTCTCGTCTCCGCCGGCTCCATGATCACCTTTCGGAACCCGGCGTAATTGATCCAGCCCGCCGTCCCCGTATCGACGGACGTCGTCACCCCCGTTCTCGGTGAGAGAGCATCCACGTCAATGCCAAACATCGAGAAGTCTTTGAACAGGTGTGTATGCAGGTCGATCAATCCTGGCAGGACGTACCGTCCACCCGCGTCCAACTCCGGACTCGCATCGGCTTCGATCTCGCCGACCTCCGCAATGCGACCGTCCCGGATTGCCACTGAGGCCACCGAATCATGTTGGCTGGCGGGGTCGATGACGTGACCGTTTCGAATGATCAGATCGTATGACAATGGATTCTCCGGGTGTCCAAACAGTGAAGCCGATCCTGACGGACCGGCTCTAGCTTCGCGGGAAGGACCTTAGGGCTACGATCGCTCAGCAACGTACTGTTTCGCGTCGATCTTGCCCGCGTCAATCAGACCCTTGAAAATCTCCACGGTCTCTGCCACGCCATCCTTCAAAGACTTGTGGGGGATCGGGCCAACCGCCTCGACCAGACCCGAGCCGTCGATCTCTGTCGGAAATGGCAGCTGGAAGTCCTCGAACGTGATCAGAGAGGCCGCGTCGGGCACGACCTCCACCAACGCCTCCTTGAGTTCTTCCATGTAAACCGTCTGGCCGCCGAGGTTGAAGGCGCCCGCACCCTGATAGTCTGACCTGGCGCTCTGGATGAACGCGTTGGCCGTGTCTTCGGCGTACTGAAAAACCGTTCGTCCGCCATAGGAGATGTGGTAGGGTATTTCGGCCGCGGCCGCCAGCATGGCCGTCGTGGGCGTCGACGACAAACCCTGGTCCCGCGCTACCCCGTAAACGACGTAGGGTCGAAGCCCGACAGAGGGCAGTCCATCGTCTGCCCAATAGACGTGGGCCGTACCCTCGTTCGCCTGCTTGTAGACCCCGTAGTGCGTGTGCGGGATCGGCCGATCGTCTTCCGTCAGTGCCCGACCCGGTTCGTAGTCCTCAGGCGCGCCGAAAACGGCGATCGAGCTCGCGTAGGTCACGCGAGAGATACGATCCTGGCGGCGTTTCACCGCCTCGAACACGTTCGCAGTCCCCACGACATTGACCCGTGCGCCCAGCGGAGGATCGGCTTTGCAGAACGGCACTTGCAACCCCGCCAGATGAATGACGTGGGTCACATCGTGCTCGTCGAGCGCCTGTTCGAAACCCTCAAGATCCGTAATGTCCCCCGCCACGAAGGACACCCGTTCGAGTTCCTCATCGGTCAGGAGCAGCTTGAGCCGTCGTGGCTCCGAGTCGAGATCGAAGACGGCGACATCCGCCCCGTCCCGTATAAGATTGCGGACCGTCCACGCGCCGATACACCCCAGCGCGCCCGTGACCAAAAAGCGTTCCTCTGACATTCTCTATCCTTTTGTCCCGCCCGACTCGTTGCTGATACGGGCGGCCAGTTCCTTATCTGTCTCCGTCAGCTTATTCGCGATGTTTTCCACAATGTTTCGAAGAAGCGCGATGCCCAGAAACGGCTCATTCTGGAACAAACCCTCCAGGACCCCCCTCCCGATCGTCATGCCGGACACCTCTTCTGCTGCGACGATATCGGCCGTCCTCTGAAGACCTCCGACGATTTCCATTTCTCCCACCGTATCGATCGCGGACACCGTTGCCACTTCCGTTCCGTCGGGCAGCACAACGTGGACAGAGCCCTTCAACAGGATCAGCATCTCCGTCCCCGGTGATCCTGCCTCGTAGATCTTTGCCCCCTCCTCGTAGCTCGCAGACTTGCACAGCCCCAGGACTGGCTTACAATCCGTGGGACTCAAGCCGTTGAACAGAGGGATCCGTATCAGCGCATCAACGAGATTCTGCGACATCGTCGGCCTGCCTCAAGATGACGAGCTCTCGGCCATTCGACCGGATGTAACCTTCCTTGGTCAGCCTGCGCATCACTCTCGTGATCGTTTCTCGCGCCGTTCCCGACATGGCCGCAAGAACCTGATGGGTCGGGCGTTTCTTGATCACGATACCCTCTTCTGTCTCCACGCCCTGCTCATCCGCAATTGACAGAAGGACGCTGCAGATGCGTTCCGAGATACCCAGAAGGGCCAGCCCGGCGACCTGCCGATCGGAATTGCGCAGCCGCGAGGCCAGCGTCACCATCAAGTGGATGGGGATGGCCGAGTGCTGCTGGATGACCGTCAGGAAATCCTCGCGACGAACAACGAGGAACTCGGAGGGATCGAGTGTAGTTACATCGGCGGATCGGGGCTGACCGTCGAGGAGTGACAGTTCCCCGAAGTATTCCCCCGCACCCAGGAGCGACAGAATGATTTCCCGATTATCTCGCCCGGTGACGCTGACCTTGACCCGACCTTTCTTGATCAGAAAGAAGGCGTCGCCCTTGTCCTCAGCCAGAATCACCAAGGCGTTCTTCGCGAACGTCTGGGTGCCGGCCACGTCGGCCAGAACCTCAACCTCTGCGTCGGCCAGACACTCGAACAGGGAGACCTGTCGAAGGAAGTCGAATTCGGGAGTGTCAGGCATGGGCCAGTACTAAAAGAGTAGGACGGAAACGGATTTCTGGATCATTGCGATCGACACCGAGGCCATTCCCACGAGTGCCATCCCGACCGAGAATCCAACCACCAGGACCGCCGCATACAGACGCCATTGCTGTCGGCCGTATTTCTTCCAGAAATAGAAGCGAGCCAGCAAGGCACCCACGATCTGGGTCACCAGGACGTGGGGAATCTGCGTCAGGCTCTGGATGTAGCCGAAAACCAGCAGGATGGGCAGACCGAAGATGGAGAGCACGACGAAAATCGTGACTCCGACGACGAATCCGACGCCAATGACCTCCGGTTTCAGGGCGTCAAATAGTATGGGTCGGTCATCCGAGGATTGCAAGAACGATCCATCGAACGACGGCACCTTGTCCACCTCGAACTGGTAGACCAGTTCGCGTCCATACGGGTCCAGCGCACCCGCGATCGTCATCGCCGGGTTGGGAGTGGCCACACGCGCCCCACCTGAGGGTCCCAGAAGTAGGGGGGGCGACGGCAAGCCCGCCGCAATGGCCTCAGACAGGTCCACAGGGGCCTCCCGGAGGCGGGAAGGAGGAGCCGACGGAGGGTCGGTCCCATCAAAGTTCGTGTAGAAGTAGGCCAGCTCCGACCAGGGCCCGAAGCGTCGTTCCTTGACCTCTCTGTCGGCATCCGCCGACGCCCGGGCCCGCCAGTACCACCAAGCCCCATCCGGCAGATTCGCCGGCGTCCATTCGATCCGATTTTCTTCCTCGTGGACTTCGATCTCGGTCCGCATCGTGCCCGTAATCCAGACCGACCGCTGCAGCGCCCTCAACGGCCACATCAGCTGGACGTAGGGATAGGCGTCCGATGGAATCGGCGCGAGTTTCCAGATGTAGGACCAATACATGAAGCTCGTCACGAGCACGAGCGGCACCATAAACAGTTCGGCCTTCAGGATGCTCGTGAAACGGGTACCTGTGAGTTCGATCTGACGGAATCGCTCCGCTGAAGCCCCGTAGTTGTCGATCCCGAAGTCGACAAACCAGATTTCGATTCCCCGGAAACCGCTCAGGAAGATCGTCGCCTCCTTCACGTAGGGAATATTCACGTTCTGACCGACGAGTCCATCGAGCCTTGCGTTCACGAAAGAGATGAGCGGGGTATAGACGAACGCGAACAGAAAGAAGAAAACCAGGAGGGTCCTGGAAACCAGGTGAGGGAACAGAAGTTTCGCAAGAACGATCGTGTAGAGGCTGGCCAGACAGAACAAGACAATGCAGATCCAGATCCTGAAGTCACCGCGCCCTGGAGGGGGTGTCCAACTCCCTCTCTCGTGCTGCTCGATGCGGGCGCTCCGCACACCTGTCCAGACCTGGTAGAAACCAATGACCGTGATGGCGAATGTGATCCCGATTCCAAAGCTCATCCAGAAGTCGATGCTCGTCACGAAGTGGGTCTGGATCGTGTCCATGCCCATCATCCAGTGCGGCATCATTCCGTAGCTATGGAGAATCGGGCTGGCAATCGTGTGGACCAGCACGCCTAGAAAGGAACCCACGACCGCCCAGAACGGCGCCAGCATGCCGGCCAGGATCGGCCCGAGGTGAAGCGTGAACCCGATAGGCGTGGCGGGCAGGAAGTACCCCGTGTAGGGCGTGAAGTCGACCCACGGAATCGGAATCAGCTGAATCGGACGCTCCATGAAGGCGCCCGAGATCGCGGGCACGGCCACGTAGATCGTGGCCCACACCACCCCGATTACCGCACCCGTACTGAACACCCGCCACTTCCAGGTGAACGTTCCCGAACTCTCTTCCGCCAGCGCCATGGCTCCCTGGGCGTTGATCGGCGCAAACGGAAAAGGCAACCGTTCGTAGTCCGAAGTCAGCCGGAAAAGGACGTAGCTCGCCGAAAACCAGGCGATACGCCCCATGATCATGCTCAGCACCAGAAGCGTGATCGGCCAGAACCAGTCTTCGTGAAAGAACGTGCGCTCGACCAGCGCAGGAGAGTCCACCGGTGGCGCGAACCACCAGGGAAAGAGTTTCGCGATTCCGAACTGCTTGGCCGCCGGTGACTGCACGAAATACTGGTTCCACAGCAACCCCTCGAAGGCTCCGGACTCGCGATTGATCAGGGAGGTCGTTACATAGTAAAGCAGGTAGATTTCCTGGCGCTTGAGCGTCGTGAACGAACGCTTTGCCAGTTCCAGGAACAGGATGATCGTGACCCACTGAGCGGCCGCCCCGATCGAACCACCGATCATCAATTCCAGGTAGATGTTGCCAGGGACCATCACGATCGACACGAACAGAGCCCCGACGATCGTCTTCAGATTGAACCCGTCCTCGAAGCGGTCGGGTGTCTCGAGGAGGTCCCGGTACTCCTCGATCTCTTGAAACTGTGAGGTCTTGCCCCGCCGGAAGAAATTGGCGAGCGCCATCAGGGGCGCCCGCCACGGTGAAGGGCATTGGTTTGGCCCATGGTGATTTTACGGACCGAAACGGACCTCACACTCTTGTCCCCCCCGCCGTCTCCTGCCCGAGGAGCGCTCTCCCCTTTGTCCGATAGTCGTCCCGATCCTCGACCGGGATGGTCCTCCAGATCAGAAACTGCTTTCGCAGCCCATTCACGAACCCCTGGTTCACGCGTCGCCACGAGGATCCGTCCCCGGACAAACGATCGATCGTCAGGGACAATACGTAGAAGTCGTGCTCACCCGTGGGAGAAGCCTCGAATCGAACACGTTGGCTCACACCGAGGTCGTAGGGGGCAAGCCAGGTCGTCGTATCGATCACATAGCACTCACCCGTCGCAGACCCTTGGGCGCTGAAGGTCGCCCCATCCGTGTAGAATGCGCCCATCGACTCCCCTACGTGGGCCGCGAAGTAGTCCGAAAGGAACACGGACAGGCCGAATACATCTCCACCCCCCCCAACCGTAAACGGAAACTCGAACTGCCATCGATCGCCTTCCGGATCGGGAAGCCGCCAGCGTCGGGCGACATCGGGCACGGCCATCCTCGATGCCTGCTTAGCCGGATAGATCGTCGACAGGACGACGACGATCATTACGATCCCGGCGGACGCTACGGTCGAGAGAGCCGAATAGTTGAGAGACAGGCCCTCGAGCCACCCCTGCCACAGGAGCACCTTTGCCACCCCCTGTCCGAGCAAGTAGCCGCTCACCGTACCCAGCACCGCGTAGACGCACGCTTCGGCGATAAAAAGAAACGCGATGTGAACTGGAGCCAGTCCGACGGCTGAGTAGATTCCGATCTCCCGGAATCGCTCGTAAACCGACCCCATCATTGTGTTCAACACGATCAGCGACGCGACGAGGATCGGAATGAACAGTCCCGCCAGGCCGCTCAACGATGTATTCCCCAGGGAACTGTAAACCGAGACTTCGATCCGGCCCGTTTCGTCCGGTATCCCTGCGAACAGGACGACCGAAAGGCGCGACAAGAACGCGCGCACCTGTGCTTCGATGTCGACCCCTGGGTGAAACCGAACGGCCACCGACTGCAGTGGACTTCCGACATCGCGGAGTAGGTGGTAGGGCACGATCGCGATGTTCGAAGCCGGGACGTGCTCGAACGGCATAATCTCCACCTCCGGCTGTTCGAGCCCTTGTTTCTCGCGCTCCTCCGTCCGGGACATTCGCGAGATTTCTTCGTCCGCCGTCACCTTGAAGTCAGCGGGTGTGAGTGACTCTTCGTCAAGGTCGACGAACTCGTCCAGGCGTTCGTCATCGATCACCCCCGCCACTTCGAGCCACTTGCCGAATAGCCTGACTCGCTGGCCTTGGAGCGCCTTGACTGGAATCTCGAGCTTCTCCGCTACGGTCAAAGGGAGCACACACGCCTCTTCTCGGTCACGAATCCACCGACCTGCGACAAGCAGAGAATCCACGCCCGTCACGCGCGACTCTGCAGCCGTCAACCCCAGAATCCCCTCGACCTTGTGACTTTTTTCCGCACTTTCGATCGGCGTCTTCTTCTTGTCCCTCGTCATATACCAGCTTCTGGGCGCAACGATCCCCATGTCCTCGAAGTGTACTTTAGCGTAGTCGTGCGCGGCGTCTTCCAACGGCCCCCAGAACTTGCTTCGAACGAGGATTCCCGGATAGGCCCCCTCACTGTCCCGAAGGATCTGGTAATACTCCAGCGACACCTTGATCGACGTGAAGGAGAGCACCGTAAACGTCAAAAGCAGAAGCGTGACGAACGTCAGCGCCGTTCGCATTCTCCGCCGCTTCATGTTCGCGATCCCCAGCTGAAACGCCGCCACCGATGCGCTCACGCGCCCTACGTCGGTATCGTGGACCACGGACGCATGGTGTTTCAACTGGCGCATTGTCACGTTGAATCTTGAGAACACGATCGAGATCACGAAGATGGCGAGCGCCAGGATCACGAACGCGAGGAGGATGACAAACGGGTTCGACAGCTGGAACGCAGGATGCACCTGCCAGAGGAAGATCCAGATCACCAGGAAGATGCCGCCGAACCCGACGATCTGCCATCGAATGTCGGACGCGGTAATCAGCAGACGCTCCGCGAAGAAAGCCGCCGGAATCACCAAAAGCATGAAGAACAGGATGCCTCTGATCACATCGTTCTGCGTCGATTTGACATCCGGGTAGGCACGGGCCTCTACGCCAAGCCCCGCCCGCGTGTGGCGGATAAAGTCCCCCCACGCCAGGTCGGTCTCCGCACGCCCGGCCTGTTCGATGTGGTAGCGGCCTTGTTCGTGCAGGGTGTTCAACCGATGGTTGTGGATCGAATACGAGCGCAATTCGCGAATTCGGGCCTCATTCAACATCCACATGTCCTTGAGGGCATGGAAGGACGTCCGGGCGAAGGACCCACTCGACAGGGTTTGGAAACCGACCCCTCTTGCCTCCTCTTCCGTCGCCGCGCTCTCCGCGTTCAGCAGCAGGTAGCGAATCCCGATCACACCCGAGCGCATGGCGAGCTTCACTCGATCTCCCGGTGTCGTAAACACAGTGCCCACCGGCTCGTCCGGCCCGAACCCGATGGCGTAGCCGTATTCCTGAGGGCGTACGTTCCCTTCGTTGTAAACGCTGAGGCTCTGCAGCTTCGTCAGATAGCGCGGATCGACCGTGTCGTAGAAATCCGTCGCCACACACGGGAACAGAATCACAGTTCGCTTTGAAATCCAGAAGTCCATGTCGAACTCACCCCGGTAGATCTTGGCCTGCGGGCCGAAGTTCGGGGCGTAGGTGATCTCACCCGTATCGGGATCGAGATAATAGGCCGAGACGCGCACTCGACGTTCGGCGATGCCCGGCATGTAGAATTCGCCGTTCTCGTCGGCCAGATCGTAGTAAACCCGTCGCACACCCTTGACGGACTTGTCGACACCCATCCGGAGAGCCGCAATCGCCCCCGCTTTGGGACGATCGGGCACGATGCTCCGCCGCGGGAACGTGCGCACGAAGCCCTTGAGTCCCCGCATCCGATCGTCCGGCTCGAGTCTGTAATCGGGAATCAGGCTGGCGCTGTTCAGCGCGAGGTCCAGCACACCCGCAATCAACCGAATCTGACCTGTCAGGTTCGCGTAATTCACGTGCTCTGGCCGGTCCAGCGGCGTATCCACCCGGAATCGCGCATCGTTGACCGTGATCAGAGACAGCGATGGCGTGCCCGTATGAAGGACGACTTCGCCATCGGTCTTGAGCTGCTCTCCCGGGATGTACATATCCCACGTCATCCCGCCACCCGGATTCACGCCGTCGATCAGCGCATCTTTCTTGTTCAGTCCAAGTCCTTCCGCGATTGCCCCCGCGTAGGCCTCAAACGTCCGACCGAAAGGTGTGAAGAAGCGCTTGTAGTAGAACGTGCGGGTGCTGTTCCAGACCCCCACCTCATCGGTCTGACTCGTGAGATCCAGACCGATGAACAGCCTGATGTCGAAAGGCTCCGTCATCAACTCTGCAAAGTGTTTCTCCTTCCGAGAGTGACGACTCAGGAAGTCACAGATCCCGCGAAACCCCAGATGATGCCCTGAAGTGGCCAGAAACATCACCGTATGTCCCGGAGGATGGCGCGTAAAATAGTCGACCAGTTCCAGCAGGCCGACGATACCGCCCGCCATCTCAGCCCCCGGGGCCAGGGAGGGAACGACCGACATGGCGTCGTAGTAGGCGGAGATAACGATCAGCTGGTCCCGCAGGACGGGGTCCGTTCCCCGAATGACCCCGATGATGTTTCGGGCGGGACGATTCTGCCACGTCATACGGGCTTTCAGCCGGACGTTCACCTCATCCCGTTCCCCCAGGATGGATTTGAGACGCTCCCCATCCCGTCTGGAAATCCAGAACCGCTCCACGCTGTTCGGCACCTGCAGAAACTTCTGTTCTGCCTCGGAATAGGAGGTCGTGTCTGGCTCGATAAAGATTACCTGACCTGCCCCAAGCGTTGCCGCGTTCAGCCAGTTGTTCCACGAATTGAATTCCATCAGGATGACGGCCCCGTCGAGCGCGTGCCCGTCGAAATCCGCGTATTCGCCGTACCCCCCGTAGAGCAGACGTGCGGTCACACCGTCGTAGGGAAGTGTGGATGTCTTTACCAGGTTCGGCCAGACTCCCTTGAGGGTGAACGCTTCTCCTGTATCGAGCCGCAGCTCACCCCCCTCATCGATCGGAGCAGTCACCACGTAGGATTCTTCCCGCACGTCCTCGAGTCCCGCAGACACGAACGTGGCCCTCACGTAATCGGCGGCCGCTTCGTGTCCCGGGTAACCAGGAACGCGGCTCTCGGAAGCCGTCAGCGTCGCCATTCGTTCTCGAACCGCGGCCTCACTCACCTGTTCGAGGACTCTTTGCTGGACTTCGGTTGCGCGATCGATCGGACTTTCCGGCGGAGGAGGCGGAGCGTGCAGGTCGAATGTCCCCGTCAACCAGGAACTGACGTGATCGGGACCGATCCCCACGGCCACGAAAGCCGTAGCCGCCAGTACCAGCATCCCAATCCGTGTGGTCTTCACGAGCCGTGTCATAGGTCAATATCGGTGAACTGAGTGACCCCTCTCGGGGAACCAGATCACGTCGATCGCCGACGAAAGGAGCACGCCCATCACGTACCCAACCAGCAACCCGACAAAGAGGGGCCGAGATTTCCGGTAAAGCGCCGGCCCCCCCACCTTCAGCATCACGAGTTTGATCAGCCAGGCCACGAAGACCGTGAACCCAGTGCGTCGAGCGAGGTAAGAGCCCGATATCGCAAGTCCCACGGGGTGGATCGGCCACCACGTAAACGTGTGACGGAGGTAAATCAGAAGCGACATCAGCCCCATCCCGAGCGCAAAGAAACCCACTTCTTCCGGATGTTTGACGAAGAACGGATCGCCCGGCGACTTGATGTCCTTGGCGGTGCTTGCGAACCTACGCTCCGCTGCCCGCGTAATTTCCCAGCTGTTGAAATTGTAGGCCCCATCCCGATAGCCCAGATAGAGGATCAGCACGATGCAGAAGCAGAAGCTCAAGACGAACGAGAGAGACATCGCTGCCATCACCTGTCGCCTGTCGGTGCGCGGCTTCTCCGAAACCTTCCCCGCGTGGACGAGCGCAGGTAGAAACAGTCCCTTGAAGTGACCCAGCAGGATCGATGTGAAACGATAGGCCACGAGTGTCGTCGGGCTTTGTCCCTTGTCCCCCAGCCACATGGCGAGCAGGCCCCATCCGTTCGTTGGAACCCCAGCATAAGGAATGCCCGTATCCGCCAGGATTTTGGCCATGCTGGCGTAACAGAACAGCACCGCCGGAATCAGGAAGGCAGCGTAGAGTGCGTCGAAGCCCAGCGCCACGCACCAGATATACATGTAGAGCATCCCACCGACCGATCCGATGACGGCGGATCGGTACGACATGAACTCTCCACTGTCGTCGACCCGGTCGTCCCGACCCAGCGCTTTCATCAACACATCCCGTAAGTGTCTCCTTGCGGACCAGAACACGGAAAGCCCCAGCACCACAAACGCCCCCCGGGTCTGCATCGAGTAGGCGCCCCGGTAGTAGTAGGGAGAGATGGCTCGAAAGCCCAGTTGGTTGAGCCACCCCCCTTCCACGATAAATATGAAGTCGAAGAGCCAGATGCTCAGCAGGACATCGAGACTGGCGAAGTATGAAAAGAAGATCGTGAAGATGCCGAGGAAGCCTCGGATCGGGGGAAACTGGCGGTCGATCCAGTACCATCGACCTCGGTAGATCGGGAATCGAGGAAAGCCGGGCAGGAAGTAGTTGATACAGTTCCACGCCAGCATGCCGAACGCAATGGCGAAACCGATCCAGAACAGACGACTCCGTGTGAACCTTGGGAGCCATCCGGCTGTGCCATCTCCGGGTTTTTCGGCCATCTCGATCAACGGCGCCATGGCAGGAAAGACGAGGCGCTCATTCTCAACCCACTGTTTGCGCAAGATCGTGGCCACGCACGCCATCGTCACGAAGGCCGCCGCGATCATTGTAAACCACCAGAACAACGGCAAAACCCATACGTCCCACGGAATCGCCGCGCCCTGTGGCATCCCTTCGTAGAACCAGGAGATGGCCTGGTTCTCATCCGACGGCACGACCCAGTTCGGGATATACGGATGAAGCCACCGTAACCACACGTTTTCCGGAGTCGCGAAATAGATCGGGGCGGATAGATACCCCAACAGGAATCCGGTCAGCCCGAAACACGGCAGGGTCGCACCCACTACCCCCATCACGAGCACGACGTGCCACTCATCCGAGGTGATCGACCATCCGGTCAGACGGGCGACCACACTCAGCACCATCAGCATCGAGACGAACACCATCAGCATCGCCATGGGAACGTGGCTGTAAGTCATCAGGGAGCCGTGGTAGACGTACCGGATGTGGATGGCCACGGCATCCAGCGCCAGGACAAGGAACAACCCGAGCAGGATGGATCGCGAGGAGAGTGCCCTTCGATCTTCTCCACGATCTGGAGTCGAATCCAGGCTCGAAATGTCGGTTTGGGAACTCATGGATTCATCTGGGGGGCCGAGCGGGAGGGAGGGCGCGAGATTATACCGGCAGGTGTGCGGGCTGTCAATCGTCAACGTGAGTTGCGGATATCCGCCAAAAAAGGTATGTAATCAGCCACCGACGATCCTCATGGGTGCGAAGACAGGCCCGACTTGCACGAGGTACATCCTTTGCCGTTCCTTATCGCTGGCTTGACCGTCGAACCGGATTCCTGTATTTTGGCCCCTGTCGCTGGGGTTTTCCGCGAGCGAAAAAGATGGGGGCACCCTAGCTCAGTTGGTAGAGCAGGGGACTGAAAATCCCTGTGTCGCTGGTTCGATTCCGGCGGGTGCCACCACCTTTTTCGAAAGGTGCACGTGCCCTCCACGTGCACCTTTTTTCATTTTTTCCCGGATTCTGCCTCAAACGGTGACAGTCGTCACAGCCACAGGGTGACGATTATCACTGTGCGACTCCATCGATAAAGTTATACTATGTGGGTTCTTAGAGGGGCCCACGCCTCGGATCGAACCGAGGCGAAGGACGTAGCCAAACTCACCGACGATCTCGCGCCGGTACAGGAGGAAACCATGAAGCAACTGATCGTATTCACCTGTCTTGCCGTGATGCTGTGGACACCAGCGGCCCAGGGACGCGGAGCCTTGCTTGATCTTGATCCCACGCCAGGCGACCAGGGGGTACGTGAATCCAAAGTCAAACCGGGGGAACTCGTTGAAGTCGAACTGCTGGCTTCGGGCGGGGCCGAGGGAATGATCGGATTCGAGATTGAGATCGGATTCAACTCGAAGAAACTGATTTTCAAGGGATTCCAGGCGGGCGGTCTGATGACGGGCGCTATGTCGATGCCACCCAGAACGACCCCGACAAGTGTTGTCATCAGCACAGCCATTTTGGGCGGCCGAACCCTGACCGAAGATGCTGGGTCCCTCGGCAAGTTCCGTTTCGAGGCCGCACGGAGCATGGGGAGGGCGGCGGGGATCCGAGTCGTTCGCGGATCGTTCGGGTCCAAGGAAGGCACTCGGCAGTTCGAATCCGACGCAGTTGTACGAATACACAATGTAGATGCTGCCCCCCCGAAGGGTGGACCCGGCCATCCACCAGGTGGACCCGGCCATCACCCAGGTGGACCCGGCCATTCCTCAGGTGGACCCGGCCATCACCCAGGTGGACCCGGACAT
>DJHM01000058.1:0-121 GCA_002433075.1 Latescibacteria bacterium UBA6620 | reverse complement strand
CCCAGGTGGACCCGGACATCACCCCAGTTACGACGACGATAGTGATCATGACGGGTATAAAGAAGTTCCGAAACCGCGGCACCCAGGCAGCGGGTTTCAGAGTCCACCCAGTCGAGGAGGA
>DJHM01000021.1:29319-41848 GCA_002433075.1 Latescibacteria bacterium UBA6620 | reverse complement strand
TGTGGTTATCAGTTCGATGGGTTCGACCGTCGAGTTTACGGTCGACGCAACAGATCCCGAGGGAGACGAGATCACCTACGCGTGGAAGGTGAATGGCGAACTCGCACACTGGATAAGTTCTCTTTCGGGCGAGACGCCTAAGCTCGACCTCGAAGTAAATAGAACCGATCTGATGAATGTGGTCCTGACGGTGACGGGTAGCGACGGGACCGAACTGTCCCGGTCGTGGTCGGTTATTACGGGGTTGGTGGGCGACTTTGACGGCGACGATACGGTGGGCTTCTCTGATTTCCTGCCATTCGCCGGGGCGTTCGGGAGCAATTCGGCGTCGCCAAGCTGGGATCCCACGTTCGATCTGGATGGGGACGACAGCGTAGGGTTTAGTGATTTTCTGATTTTCGCATCGTACTTCGGGATCTCCTTGTAATCTCAGCGCTTCATAGACTGTCCGAGGGCAGGTCTTTTAAAGATGTGTCGATTCAGCAGGTCGATCACAACCGGGTCATTGGTCTTGTTGGGGGAGTACCGATCCTTGTAGTGCTTAATGAATTCCTTAAGACTGATGCTCTTGATCTCGTCTGCTCCGAGTTCGGACCTCAGCTCACGCAGCTTCGCATCCCGCTCCACGGCCTCCGCGAGCTTCCGTGTGGGAGCGGAGCGACGGACACTCCTGCCATTTCTGCCGCCAAGGTAGAAGTCGGCTACCCATCTCTTGCCCTTCTTTCGCACGGCCATCTCGACCTCCTGTGACTACAGAGTGTCCACGGGTAGTCACTCGTGGCCGTGGTCGCGGCGCGTACACGAAAGCGGGGCCCACGCGCGTGTGCACGTAAGCCCCGCAAGAACAGCGATTTTCTGGTGCCGAAGGGGGGAGTCGAACCCCCACGTCCCTAAGGACACTGCGCCCTGAACGCAGCGCGTCTACCAGTTCCACCACTTCGGCAGTGAGTCCGGGCCCGGGATTCATCGAGCGGTTGAAAATTACTCGTTTCGACTGGGGGTGTCAAGAAACCCACCTTCGCACAAGGCTTCCGCCTACGCCAAGGCTTCGGCGGGACAGGTCGGTGGGCAGGTTCGCCCACAGGTCTGTGTTGGGGCGTAACGGGGCTCGAAAAGAGACTGGGTCTTGACACGATTGTTGCGGAAGGTGTTTTTCTTAGGCGTTGACGATGCGGTATGACAACGAAAAAGAGATGGAGACGATCGATGTCGAGTGCGAGTAATCTTCTGTCAGACGAGCAGCTGCAGCAGTTCGTGATGAATGGATTCGTGGTGCTGAATGTGGCGATGCCGGATGGGTTCCATCAGGAAATCTACGACCGTTGTGAAGAGATCTACGAGGTGGAGGGGAATCCGGGGAACAACATTCTGCCGCGCATCCCGGATTTACAACAGCTGTTCGACCATCCCACGGTGACGGGCGCGTTCGACAGCATCCTGGGGACGGACCACGTGATGCACGTGCATCGACACGGCCATCTCACGAAGGGCAAATCGGAAGATCGTGGATGGCACAAGGACAGCTACTGGGGATACCACAAGATTCGTTACCACCATCCCCGATGGGCGATGGCCTTCTACTATCCTCAGGCGATCCATCCGAACAACGGACCGACACGGGTTGCGCCGGGATCTCACCTCTACGACGAGCGATTCGACACGCTGAATGACATTGGCCAGCCCGTGTTGGGCGAGGCTGGAACGATCGCGATCGTGCATTTCGACGTGTGGCACCAGGCGACGGCGAACCAGACGGATGACAATCGGTATATGATGAAGTTCCAGTTCCACCGGATGAGTGAACCGGAGAGTGGTGACGAGGGAGGCGGTTGGCCGGGCAATGGATCGCCACACGATATTGTCTGGTCGGAGCACTGGGACTGGTTGAAGGGTCGCGAGTCGGGGCCGATGGGTGAGGTGGACGCGGCGGCATTGTCGTCGGAATCCGAGCCGGATCGGATGAACGCAGGTTATGGGTTAGGGCGAAACGGAGAGGCTTCGGTCGGCGTGCTTGTGGATACGCTTCTGGGGGACAACGAACACGCTCGACGAGCCGCGACCTACGGACTGGGTGTCGCAGGTCGACCGGCGGTCGAAGGACTTACCGACGCATTGGGCCAAGAGGATGAGGATGTTCGGTCTCACGCAGCCTTCGCGCTGGGGGATATGGGCAGCCGGGGCGAGGGAACTGTTGCCCGTCTCGTCGAGTCATTGACGGATGGTTCGGAGAGGGTGAGACACCACGTGGCAGAGGCGCTCGGGACGATCGCGTCGGATGCGGAAGTCGCCGTGCCCGCGCTGACCCGTGCCCTGGAGGACGAGGACGCGCAGGTGCGCTACAACGCGGCCTATTCGTTGGCCTGTTTCGGCACGGACGCAGCCGACGCCGTACCCGCCCTCGTGAAGGCTCTCAACGACGACAACCGCTACGCGAGCGGTCACGCCGTCACGGCGTTGAGAAAGATCCGGACTCCTGAGGCGGTCGATGCGCTGCTGGCGTGGATGGAGACGACGAGGTGGTGCTCGTTCACGACGAAGGACAGTACGTTCTAGCAAGGACTGCGCCCTCGATGAAGGCTGAACAGGGGGTGGGGAGAGCGGGGGTGGCAAGGGACACTCGCTACACTGTACAACGAGAAGGGCTACGTCGTCAGTCGACGTAGCCCTTCTGTTTTCCAAGCCTGCGTATCGCTCTTCTTGGTGTCTTGGTGGTTACACGACGGACAGCGCCGCCAGGCACGCCTTGATGTATCCAATGGAATAACTCACCGCGGCGAATCCATCATCCCCCTCGAGACTCGGATGGTGGTCGGCATTGATGCAACCGGTGAATCCGACCTTCCGAAGCTCGAGCAGGAGCTTGAACATATTCATATCGCCGTCGTCGAGGAGAACTTCCTCGAAACCATTGGCAGTGGCGAGACTTCCGCGGACGTTGCGGAAGTGGATCATAAAGATCTTGCCCTTGCGGCCGTAATTGTTGAGCTCATCGAGGACGATGGCGGAGCCGCCCGATTCGGCGCGCGTGCCGCAGCAGTAGAGGTAGCCGACGTGACGACTGGGGTAATCGTCGATGACGCGATGGAAGCCGATGCCGCCGAAAGGCGTGTCCTGGTTGGGCGTGTCGGACGGGTGGAGGGCGAGCTTGATCCCGGTTTCGTCGGCTATGGGCACGAGGGCATCGTAGACCTTGCGGAACTGGCCCCACCACTTCTCGAGTGATTCCCGATCGGGCCACTCGACCGCGGGGCGGGCGAGGCTCTCGGATCGTGCAACGTAACCTCCGCGGTGTGTGCCACGCCAGCGGTCCATCACGGGGAACGTGTCTCCGCCAAACCGCTGGCGAGCGATCGGGACCCCGGCCTCGGCGAAGACACGCATCGCTTTGGCCGTGTTCTCGACGTCCTGTTCGTTGCCCTGCCCGTTCATAAACTCGTCCGAAATGTTGGGTAAGGTGACTCGGTTGACGTCGAGTCCGTAGGACTGCAGCCGCTTCCGCTTTTCGACGACTTCGGCGAGATCGGGATACCCCTGCTCCTTGACGCTCTCGAAGGCCGTGTCTCCGCCGAAGTCAACGAACTCCGCGCCAACCTGTGTGACCTGTGTGAGGTACTTGTCAGTCAATCTACCGTCCCAAACCGAGATATGCATAATCACTCCACTTGATGGAATTAGGCCGTGAGGTAATTCTCACTTCCTGATCTATGAATTACTTTCCTCGTCGTCCATCGCCCATTCGATGTCATCGTCGATGACGAGCTCATCCAGGCCGTCCAGTTCCTCTTCCTCCTCCGGTTCGTCGCCGCGGAGCACTTCGTCGACCATCTTCGTCAGGGTGTCGACGGCGAAGGGTTTGACGATCGTGCGGGTGCCGCCGAATTTGGCCGCCTCCAGGAGTTCGTCGAGCGCGTGGGCGGACATCGCGATAATGCGCAACCCGGGGTTCTCTTCGCGAAGTTGAGCGACGGTCTCGACGCCCCCCTGGCCGGGCATCAGAATATCTGTAATGATCAGGTCGGCTGGTGAGGTGCGATACATTTCGACGCCGTCTTCTCCGGTAGAGGCTTCGACGACCTTGTGCTCCGCCCGCTCCAGGATTCGCCGTGTCGCGATCCGGATCTCGGGTTAATCGTCGATGATTAGAATTCTGGCCATTTCCTCACTTGCTGAGATGACGCCTGGCGAACAGCTCCCAGCCTCGCCGACAGGCAGCGGCTTCATCGGATGGTTGGTTGATCTTATACTCGTAGAGGTTCCGCCGACGGTTCGACTTCGTCGATGGAAACGTACCAGAAGTCTCCATCGTGCCTTGCAACGACCTCGGAGGTCCGCTCGTCGTGTTCGATCCTCAATGACCCCTCTCGTCTCTCCCGGCGGATACGCATATGGAGGCGTTGACGTACTTTCTCCGGGTGCAGACGGCCCCAATTTAGTCTACCTTGTTGTAGGCGCAATCGGTTCCTGACAAGGGAACCTCAGGAGACACCCGCTTGGCATTCGATTTTCTCAAACTGTTCGTCGATGTGTTCCATCCCGAGGAAGGTGAGCGCGTCCTGGTGATGACGGACGAGCCCGGATCGGGGCAAGATTCAGCCGCCTGGCGAGAGCGGAGGGAGATGGCGGCTGAGTGGCACGACCTGCTTGTGGATCGCCAGGCGGAACTGGGCATCGAGGTTCTTCCGTTCGTGACGTTTCCCGCGACCGGTGGTCACAATGCCGACCTACCCCTGAAAGCGGGCGATCCTATAAGTCTTGAAAAAGCGCTGAGTCGGGCGACCGCGGTTGTGGCACCTACCGAGTTTTCATCCTCGGCGCCGATGGTGGCCTGGTGCACATCTCACGAAGACACGCGAGCGGCCACGCTCCCGGGGGTGGCGCGACGAACCGAGGGGACCGCGCTATCAGCCGACTACGGTGAAGTGGCGAGGAGATGTGAGAGGTTGAGGTCCCTGCTGGACCAGGCGGTCGAGGCGAAGGTGACGTTCGATACGGGCCACGAGTGGCAGGTTGACCTGCGCTACAGGACAGCGATGACCGACGACGGGCAATTGTCGCGGGACAAGGCGAGTCGGGTGATCAACCTGCCGGGTGGAGAGGGTTTCCAGGTTCCGTACGAAGGGGAACGCGATGGTGAACCGAGTGGCACCGCAGGCAAAGTTCCGGTGGCGTTGGACGACGACGTGGCAGTTTTCATCGTCGAACAGAATTGCGTGGTCGACGTGGAGGGGATGGGCCGTGAAGCTCAGAGACTGCGAACAGCATTCGCAGAGGAGCCGGCGCACGGCAACATTGCCGAATTCGCTTTCGGGTGCAATCCGGAGGCCGTGGTCTGGGGGAACGTGCTGGAGGACGAGAAGGCCGGGTTTCACTGGGCCTACGGGAGGAGCGAGCACCTTGGGGGAACGGTGGGGCCGGAGGCTTTCTCGTCGCCCGATCGGGTTCTCCATCAGGACATCGTTTACGCGAAGGATAGCGCGATCAAGGTGACAGAGGTGACGTTGATTGCGGAGGATGGAGCCGCCTGTGCCGTGATTCGCGATGGAGACTATGTCGTTTTCGATACTTCACCGGAGGGCGTGTGACGGAAGGACAGATGACAGATCAGATCGCAGCCGTGCTGAGCGAGGGGATTCGAGCGACGATTCAGGACAAGGCCCCGGACGCGTTTCGCGATGCGGCGATCGAGGCCTATCGCATCCGGACGGGAGGGCGCGCGCTCAGCGAGGACGATGCGATCATCAACCACGTCTTCCCGAGCGATGTACAGCAGACGGTCGCCCTCGGGCTGACGCTGGCCGACAGCGACAAGGAGAAGGCGTCCGTTATCCTGAAGGGGGCGACGACATCCGTGCTTGGTCGGCTTTCGGCTGTGCCCGCAGAGCATCTACAGAAAGATGGCAGAGAGCGGCGCAGAGGGTGGAGGTTCTGGAGAAAGGAGTAGGGGAGGAGCGGTAGGGGGGCAAACAGAAACGGCCGCGTGCGATGCACGGGGCCGTTGTGGGTCTTGGTGTTTTTTGAGCCGGCTATTTTTTCAGGTCAGAGAGTTCCTTACGATGTTTTTCGATCTGTTTTTCGAGGGATTTCATTTTTCTGGCCTTGGTGTTGATACCTCGCCCAGCGACGCCGTTGGCCTTTTCGGCGGCTTTGGCGAGGCCTCTGGCCTTTCGCAAGTCGGTATCGATTTCGGCAGCCCGTTTGCGCATACTTTGCAGGCTGGCGGCGGTCAGGAACTTCCCTGCAACCAATGCGCAAAGGCAAATGGCAGTAATGATGGGGAGGATCATTCGCGACTCCTTGCGTAATACATTCCAAAAACAGGTCTTATAAAATGCGGATGGAAGAGGGGGCTGTCAAAAAAATTAGATAGCCCGAAGTGCTTTTTTTTGTCTATTGTGCTTATTTAGGGTGTTTCTCAATTGTGGCCCCGCAGGCCACAATTGAGCTCCGCTCTTCCGGGTTCCAGCTGGAGAGCTCTCCAGTTCTCGCGGCGCTCGCAGCGAGGAGCACGGTCTGGTGGTTCGGTTTGCGTCGCCTACTCCAGGTCGGTAGACTACGGGTTGCCGCCACCCACCGGACCTTTCAAGGAGTGAAGACGTGTCCCTGACCGATGCATTGCCGGAGATGAACCGGGAACTCCGATTCTATCCGGCGAAAAACGAGTTACCACGTGTTCTGACCCCCGCACAAATCGATCATTACAACGAGGAAGGCTACCTGTTTCCGCTGGATCTTATGTCTTCGTCGGAAGTGGTCGCGAACCGAGCCTATTTCGATCGTCTGATGTCGATGGCGGCGGACGGGGGACTAAACAGCTATTCGATCAACGGGTGGCACCGGTCGTGCGCGGGGATCTACGATCTCGTGAAGGACAGTCGTATTCTGGATTTCGTGGAAGACCTGCTGGGACCCAATCTGGTCTGCACGATGACGCATTACTTCTGCAAAATGCCGGGGGATCCGAAGCAGGTGAGCTGGCATCAGGATGCATCCTACTGGCCTCTGACGCCGAGCAAGGTGGTCACGGTCTGGCTGGCGATCGACGATGTGGACTCGGAAATGGGGCCGATGCAGGTAGTTCCACGTTCGCATCGCCACGGGCAGATCCCGTTCGACCCAAGCACGGAAGAAGAGAACAACGTATTGGGTCAGACGGTGCCCGACGCGGACCGGTTTGGCGATCCTGTACCTTTCGTGATGAAGGCGGGTCAGATCTCGATGCATACAGATCTGCTGTTGCACGGGTCGGAGCCGAACAGGACCGATCGGCGGCGGTGTGGGCTGACGCTACGGTATATGCCGCCGGATGTGAGAGGGAAAGATCCGGATCACCAGTACGGGGTGATCGCACGGGGCGAGGATCCGAGCGGCTATTGGTTGCCTATCGAGCGGCCGGATGGGGATACGATACAGACGAAGCCGAACGGGTGGGGACAGAGGCAAAATGAAAAGTGAAGAAGGCAGACTGATTTCTACTTTTCCTTGCCGAGGTTGAACGCGGCGATCTCTCTCTGGTTTCTGGCGTAGAGCGTTGTGCCGACGAGGGTGGGGACGGTCCAGGATCGGTCGTAGAGAATCGTGGCGGTGTCGTGTATGGCGAGGCTGTCGCCGTGGGCGGTCGCGATGCCCAGCTGGCCGTCCTCATCCAGGATGATAACCTGGTTCCCCGAGGCGATCAGGTTGGCTTTTGCGAACCCCCGTTGACGTGAGAGAAGCTCACCAGAGTGTACGTCGACAGAGACGAGGAACTTGGGCCCGAAGTCTCCGCTTGATCCGTAGATCGTATCTCCCAACCGAATCGCGGTGCCGTGCTGGATCTGCATCCTCTTCTGATACCAGAGTTCGCGCGTCGCGATGATCTCATCTTTGAACTCGAGTCCGATTGCCCGGCTTCCGGTGTCGTAGGCCGAGGAGATGAAGAGGGTGTTGTCGCTTCCCCAGATCGGGGTGGAGGCGTTGATGTCATAGCGCGTTCGATGCGGGTGAGACCAGAGGAAACGACCGTCGTCGGCATCGAATCCCGCCACCTCGTTCGCCATAAAGACGACGACCTGCGAGGAGCCGCCGTGCTCGATGAGAATCGGGGACGAATAGGCGTTCTCGAAGTTACCCGATTCCCACACAACCTTGCCCGTCGACTGATCGAAGGCGATGACGCTTTTTCCCCGTCCTCCCGACGGGACGATGAGGGTCTCCCCATACGCGATCGGGCTGGAGGCGTAGCCTCGTTCGAGTCGGGTTCCGTTGAAGTCCTCCCACAGATCCTGTCTCCAGAGCAGTTGACCCTTCTTACGGTTCAGACAGAGTAGCGTTCCCCGGATTCCGACAACGAAAACACGATCGTCGACGACGAGGGGAGTGACGAGCGGTCCCAGCCCATAGCCTCTGATGTGCTGGGGCCATTCGGGGGCTTCCTGGGTGTACTCCCATCGAGTCTCACCGGTCGCCGCGTCGATTGCGACGACGACCTCCGTCGTTTCCCCTTTCCGATACATCGTGAAGAGATCGTCGTCGACAACGGTGATGCCCGCGTAGCCATCGCCCAGTCTCCGTCGCCAGAGCTCTTCGGGGCGACCGTCCGGCCAGTCCGTAGCGAGGTCGCTCGTCTTGACCCTGAAATCACGATTGGGGCCTCCCCACTGCGGCCAGTCGGCGAAACACCAGCCGTCCAGGCCGAAGGCCAAGGCCGTCGTCAGTAATACCTGCCAGATTCTCATCGTTTGGATCCGTTCTCGTTGTACCCGACTCGACGAAAGGTCAGCGGGTCGCCTACCACGCCATCCATCCGCCATCGACCGTGATGTTCTGGCCGGTGATGTAGCTCCCGGCGTCGCTCGCCAGAAGGAGCAGCGTGCCCTTCAGTTCGTGCGGCCGTCCCATTCGCTTCATCGGGAGTTTCGCGCACAGTCGTTCGACCATCTCGGGGGGCGGGCCATCGTCTCTGGGGAAAGGCCCGGGGCTGATGCAGTTCACGCGGACGTTGTGTTCTGCGTAGTAGGCCGCGAGATGCCGCGTCATCTGGATGACGCCGCCCTTGTGGGCGTGGTAGGCTACCGGGCTGGCCGTGGCGACGCCGGCGTAGGCATCGGGATAGGACGCGACCTGCCCATACATCGACCCGAGGTTGATGATGCTGCCTGAAGCCTTTCGCTCGACGACGTGATTGCAGAGCAGGCGCGCGAGGATGAAGTAGGCGGCGGTGTTGCGTTGCTGGTCGAGGAACTCTTCGAACGTACAGTCCGTCAGGTCCTTCGCGACGGGATCGAGGCCGTTGTTGACGAGAATGTCGAGGGAGCCGCCAGCCGTGACGGCATCCGCGAAGCCGCGCTCGATCGATTGTGGATCGGTCTGGTCGATGCCTACACCGTGATGGGCTGCGGGCCCGGGCGAAGGGAGGGCGTCCGCAGCTGCCTTCGCTCGATCCGTGTCGCGACTGGAGATGACGATGGATGCGCCCGCTTCCGCCAGGGCACGCGAAAAGGAGCTTCCCAGCCAGCCGGTGGCTCCGGTGATCAGGGCGGTCTTGCCGGTCAGGTCGAACAGATCCTGGATGGTGGGTTCGTCGGACATTGAGTTTCTCCTCAGTCGGGGATGAACGGATGGCCCCTAACGTACACAGTCCTGACCCGGCGTCAAATAGCCGTACTGAACTCGAATCGAGAATGGACAGCTCAGACGTACCACACAGGGCATAATTACAACGACGGCCCTCGCTTCCGCGGAGGCCGTCGTTGATTTATTCGAACGGGAGAGAGCTATCCTTCGATCAGTTCACCCGTCCCGCACAGATAGTCCCAGGCTTGGCGTCGGATCTTCCGCTCTTTGTAGTGATCGGACTGGGAGACGCCGATGGGATTTCCGAAGGACAGGAGGTTGTTGGCGTCCTTCGATTGACCTCTGAGATTCCAGTCGCGGGGTCTGTTCATACAATCGGGGTCGTGGTCCCAGGTGGGCTCCGTATTGTCCCGTGTTCGACCGAACAGGAACTTGATCATATGGCGCTTGACGTCAGACCGGTTGGCGGCGGTGCCGTGCCACAGGTCGTAGTGGGTGAACGCCATCGTTCCAGCTTTCACGGTCAACGGAACCTGCCCCTTGATGTTCGTGTAGGGGGCCATCCGATCGGTGGGCGCGTTCCGGTACTGGGTTCCGGGAACGATGATGGTGGGTCCCATATCCGGGGTGATGTCCGTCGGATAGTAGAGTCCCAGAAAGCGGTTGGTTCGAAGGTCGCGGCTGTTGGTGCCGTCCTGATGCCACTGCATAAACCCGGACCCGGGCTGCTTGCAGTGCCAGTGTCGATGCGAACGGACCTCAAAATCCGGACCTCGTGAGCACGCCTTGCGTTGCAGGATGCTCGATGGCCTGCCAGAGCTCGGAGACGGTATCGAGGATGGCGTCACCCGGATTGCTTTACAGGGCATCGAGCTGTGATGCGACCGATGCGTTGACTTCGTCCGGGATGTCGAGTTCGACCAGGTGGTAACCCGTGACGATGAAGTTGACGACCTCGATATTGTCCATCAGGTATTTCTTTGCAACACTCATCCTTGGCCTTTCGAATCGGATGCCTTGAACCAGACCGATCTCTGCTCAACCTTCCACGACTTCGATCTTCTGCAATATGAACTCATACCCGATCACGTCCAGCCCCGACGAAATGATGGTTGGTATCGGGGTCAGGAATTGCAACCGGAGTGCCAACGGGTGAAACCCATAAAGTACTGTTTTTATTGATCTTAAATCGTGTCAGATTCGGAGGGGCGAACGTCCCGTACTACCCCGTGATCGGGGTCACGAACGATCCGTTTGTAGGAGAATCGGAGATGATTTTGGACCTGTAGCTGAGGCCCGTCGCCCGTGCTTCAACTGCACCAGTGAGCCCTGTCACGGGGGTGTTCCACGTCACCTGGAAAGCGCATGAATATTATGTATTCTAAAAATTCACACGAGATATTAATTAGAATTAATTATTTACATGGTTGGCACGTGTACTGCATACTTATGGGTGTGCACGCAGGTTGCCCACGGACGCAGCGGACGATTCTCCCATTCCCCGGGAGGTGTAAAATGCTGACCTTCATCGTAGCACTCTTCGTATCGGCGATTCTTCTGGAGGTTGCTACACTGAGGAGCCTGGCTGAGCTGGATTCGAAGCAGCCAATGGTCGTCAAGCAGAAACCGGTCGAAGAAGACAAGCCGAAAGGGCCGGTTACGAAACTGGGTCGGCCCATTGAGATCGTTCACATTCGATAATAACCCTGTGCGTGTGCATCCCGTGTGCGCGTAGCGGAGGGGCATGGCCCCGAGTCAGAAGCTGGCTCGGGGTTTCTTTATGTCTACGTTGCAAGGATGGACTGGCCTGCCTTTGGGGCTCCGAGGGTTTTCCCTATATTCCCCTCTTTCCTGGTTAATACGTCTATCGATGGGAGAGCTGAGTGAAAATCTGGCCGTTCATCGCCGCTGCCCTGGTGGGGTGCGGTGACGGGTCCATTGCACCGGGTCGTGATGCACAGAAGGTCGTTCAGAGGGCACTGATCCAGGCAAAACCGGGAGACGTGGTGCTGTTGAGGTCGGGGACCTTCGACTTTACACGAACGTTGTCCCTGGCGGTGGAGGGTGTGACGATTCGAGGCGCGGGGTCGAACCGCACGATTCTTCGATTCGCCAATCAGACGACGGGGTCCGGAGGCGAGGGGGTGCTGGTGACCAAGGGCGGGTTCACGATCGAGGACCTGGCCATCGAGGATCCAAGGGGGGACGCACTCAAGGTCACCGGGGCCGACGGGGTGACGATTCGACGTGTTCGCGTGGAATGGACGGGCGGCCCGAGTTCGGACAACGGTGCCTACGGCCTGTATCCTGTCGAGAGCCGGAACGTGTTGATCGAGGAGTGCGAGGCGATCGGCGCGTCCGATGCCGGGATCTACGTGGGGCAATGCGAGAACGCAATTGTTCGGAACAACGTGGCGAGGCAGAACGTGGCGGGGATCGAGATCGAGAACACGATCGGGGCGGACGTCTACGGAAATACGACGGAAGACAATACGGGCGGAATGCTGGTGTTCACACTGCCGAACCTTCCGAAGAAGGAAGGTCGGCAATGTCGCGTTTTCGGGAATGAGATTCGGGCGAACAATCGGGAGAATTTCGCACGCCCGGGACAGATGGCCGGGAACATCCCCCCAGGGTCCGGACTGCTCGTCATTGCTCACGACGATGTAGAGATTTTCGAGAACGTGTTCGCGGACAATCAGACGGTGAACGTAGCCGTGCTGAGTTTCCTGACGACAGGCCGGAAGTTGAAGGATCCGTACTTCGACCCTTACTGCGAGGGCATCCACATCCACGACAATCGCTTCGATGGCGGAGGCACGAACCCTGCGGGCGATCTGGCCGACCTGCTTAGAACAGCGGGTGGGCCGGACATCGTTTACGATGGGGATGAGGACCCGGCCAAGGCTGTGGATGGAGCTCTGCCCGACGAATTCGCCTTGAAAATCGGTCCGAACGGTGGTGCTACCTTCGCGAA
>DJHM01000021.1:0-28955 GCA_002433075.1 Latescibacteria bacterium UBA6620 | reverse complement strand
CGAATCTCCAGACCGACCTGGCCGCCTATGCCGGGTCGCACCCTCCGCTTCCCCAGATCGTTTTGGAGGCGAGGTGAGACGAACCGGATCTGCAGCCACTCTGCTGGCGTGTGCTCTGATCGTCGCGTGCGGCCCTCGCGATCCCCTGGCGAACCCACCTGATCGGCTCTCCGACCTCGATTTGTTCGTGGGCGACGTCCACGAACATCGCCCGGCTCCTGGCGTGATGCCCTACGACGTGACGACGCCGCTTTTCTCCGACTATTCCCACAAGTTCAGGTTCATCCGGTTGCCACGAGACGGGAGCACGGCCCTCCCTTTAGTCTACGACGCGGAGGAGACGTTCGACCTGCCGGTCGGCACCCTTCTTTCGAAAACATTCTCATATCCGGTCGACGCTCGCAATGCGGACAAGGGATGGCGACATCTCGAAACACGATTGCTGATTCGGGGCGCGAAGGGATGGGGCGCATTGACCTACGTGTGGAACCGCGGCCAGCAGGACGGTTATCTGGAAGTTGCGGGGGACGATCAGGTGGTGTCCTGGATCGACGGGACGGGGGCCGTACGGGTCAACGACTATATGGTTCCGAACACGAATCAGTGTGCGCAGTGCCATAATATGAACGGTGAGATGGTTCCGATCGGAGTGAAGGCGAGGTTCCTGAACAAGGACTTCGACTACGAGGACGGAACGCGAAACCAGCTCGATCACTGGCGCGATCACGGGATGCTCGATGGGCTGCCGGATGTGGGTCGTACAGCCGGTCTCGCGGTTTGGGATGACCCTGCCACGGGAAGTGTAAAGGATCGAGCCCGCGCTTACCTCGAAGCCAATTGTGCACACTGCCACAGTCCGGGGGCTTCGGCCTGGAACACGGGTCTGGATCTCCGGGCGTCGACGACTGATCCCTCCTTGCTGGGCGTCTACAAGACGGCCTCAGCGGCGGGCCGGGGGACCAGCGATCGACGTTACGACATCGTTCCGGGTCGGCCTGACGCATCGATTTTGCTGTATCGACTGATATCGAAAGAGCCCGATGTGGCGATGCCGGAACTGGCTCGCAGAGATGTCGACCGGGAAGGCGTCGCCCTGGTGCGCCGGTGGATCGAAGAGATGCCGGAGATTGACTGAATCTTTCGAGCTCCTGAAACATCCAACAAGAGGTTGACGGGGACAGGCCGGCTCTGGTGATTTACTTACCGGTAAATAAAATATGTTGGAGGACGGATGCTGGGACTGATCATCTGGATTTTCGTGGCCGCCGGGGCGGAAGCGCTGACGCTGGAGGGAGCGGTCGAACTGGCGCTGGCGCGGAATGAAGCGATCGAGGAGGCTCGTCTGGATCGCCTTCGGGCACGAGAGGAAATTCGGGAAGGATGGGCGGAAGCCCTGCCGGAGATCACGGTTCGCGGAAATTACGATCGTTCCTGGTTGCTGCCGTCGTTTGTGTTCGACACTCCGCAAGGACAACAGACCTTTTCCATCGGCACATCGAACACGATCACAGGTGTGTTGTCGGTGCGACAGGTTCTCTGGTCGAGCGGGAAAGTGGGTGCGGGTCTTCAGGCAGCGCGCGCTTTCAGAAGTCTCACCGAGTCGGGACATCTTCTGGCGAAGCAGATGGTGGCTGCAGAAGCGGAAGTGGCGTTTTCGAACGTGTTGCTGGCGGAGTCACTCGTGGAGGTCAGCCGCGAGGCTTTGACTCAAGCGCGCGCGAATCTGGATCAGGTCACCTCATTGCGAAAGGCCGGTCGTGTTTCGGACTACGATCTGCTCCGTGCGACCGTCCGCGTAACCGCCCTGCGTCCGGATTCGATTCGGGCTGCCCATGGTCGAGCGGTGGCTCTTCTGGATCTGAAGGATGTGATCGGCGTGCCTCCGACCGAAAAGATCGTGCCGGACGGAACCTTCCGTAACAAGACGCCACTTGACCTGGATGATCCTGCAGCTTTGGTGTCTCAGGCTCTGGGGGGAAGACCCGACCTGGTGCAGGCCGGTTTCGAAGTCACGATGAGAGAGGCGGCGATTCGTGCACAGAAGTCCGAAATGAGGCCCTCGCTCGACCTCGTGGCGACGGGTCAGTTGCAGGCTCAGAGCAACACGTTCGAATTCGCCGGGGACGACTTCATTCAGAGTTGGGTCACAGGCGTTGCACTCAACCTTCCGCTGTACGCCGGGACGAGAAACCGTGCACTCGTCAACAAAGCGAAGGTCGAGCGTCGACGATCGGAAGTGGCGGTCACGCGTTTGGAAAAGCGGGTGCGTCGCGATGTCCGTCAGGCGTGGTACGACGTTCAGGAGACGCGAGAACGCGTGGACGCGCAGGAAGACATCCGAACGGTGGCCGAGCGCAACGCCGAGCTGGCCACATCGCGTTACGGGATCGGGTTCGGTACGCAACTGGAGGTACTCGACGCGCAGGTCGTTCTGACTCGAAGCCGGAGCGACCTCGTGTTGGCGCGGTTCGATCTCGCCCGGGCGCTTGTCGGTCTCGAGCAGGCTGTGGGGATCTCCCCGTTCGTGGAAGTTGAAGCTGGAGGTAGGGAATGAGGCGGTTTGGCAAGATTGCGGCGTTGTGCCTGGTCGGGTTGGTGGCGTGCGGCGGGGAGGACTCCGAGCTCGGGGTCGGTGAGCCGGAGACGAAACGGCAGACGAACGTGGCGGTCGTGGTGGTGAGACCTGACACGATGACGCAGATCGGGAGATATCCAGCATCGGTGGAGGCGTGGCGAGATGTGCAGCTGTCGTTCCTCGAATCGGGGTCCGTGGCGAAGATCGAGCGTGCGCTGGGCGACTCGGTCAAAAAGGGCGATCTAATCGCCCGATTGCATACGTATCTCCTGGATGCTGCCCTGATCGAGGCACAGGCCGGGGCGAAGTTTCACCGTTACAACTATGAGAATTCCAGACAGCTGTTCGACGACGGAACGATTTCGGAACAGGATCTGTATGCGGCCGAGTACGAAGAGAGGCGGGCGGCTTCGGCGCTCGCCACGGTTCGACAGCGATTGAAGAACGCGACGCTGCTGGCTCCGTTCACCGGAGAAGTTGCGGCACGATGGATCGAGGTGGGTGATCTGGCCCAGCCCGGTCAGCCGGCTGTTCGGCTCGTTCAAGGGGATACGGTGAGGATGACTGCCTGGCTGCCGGAAGGAGACATCGGCGACTTCGCCGTGGGTCGAAGCGTGGAAGTTCAGATCGACGCCCTGGGTAGCCGATCGTTCACGGGGGAAGTCGATCGTGTGGGGCCTGCGGCCGAAACGGAACGACGTGTGTATCCGCTGGAAGTGCGGATCGAGAACGGGGAAGGAGAGCTGAAGCCGGGGATGGCGGGGAAGTTGCGGGCACAGCGGCGGCGGATGGAGAATGTCCTGGTCATTCCACGCGACGCCCTGGTCGAAAGGGAATCGGGGCCGATCGTCTTCGTCGTCGAGAACGAGAAGGCGGTTCTGCGGGATGTGGTGCTGGGCCCGAGTGAAGGCCACCGCGTGGTTGTGCGCCAGGGTCTGGCTGCGGGAGACACGCTGGTCGTTGCCGGCGGTCGGGACCTGATCTCGGGTGAGGGCGTCGCCATCAGGAACGTGATCCGATGATTCTGACCGATTTTGCCATTCGAAAACGCGTGACGGTCTACGTGTTGGTGGTGTTGCTCGTGATGATGGGAGCGTACGGCTACGCTACGCTTCCGCGTGAAGCGGCGCCGGATATCACGATCCCGTTCATCGTCACGACGACGGTCTACGTGGGGGCGTCACCGGCGGATGTGGAGACGCTGGTCACTCGGAAGATCGAGAAAAAGCTTCAAGGCCTCGAGGATGTGAAGGAGATGCGTTCGACGTCGGCGGAAGGCGTCTCGACGATTACGCTGGAATTCGAAGCCTCGCTCGATGTGGACGAGTCTCTGCAGAAGGTGAAGGACAAAGTCGACCTGGCGAAGCAGGACCTGCCGGACGATGCCGAAGACCCGATCGTGTCGGAAGTGAACTTCTCCAACATCCCGATTATGATCGTGAACGTGTCGGGAGACTACGGCCTGGTTCGCCTGAAAGAGGTCGCCGAAGACCTTTCCGACGAGTTGGAGACCATCTCAGGCGTGCTGGAAGTCCAGCTGGCTGGAGGGCTCGAGCGAGAGGTGCAGGTGGACGTGGATCCGGACCGGCTTACGGTCTACCAGCTTTCGCTGCAGGATGTGGTCGAGGCGATCCAGCGGGAGAACGTGACGCTGCCGGGCGGCAGTCTGGACCTGGGGGGCTACAATTACTCGGTTCGGGTTCCGGGTGAGGTAGAGTCGGTTGAGGAAATTGCCGACTTCGTGATCAAGGGGGATGGCGGGCGACCGGTCTACATCCGGGATGTGGCGGAGGTGACCTACGGGTTCGCGGATCGTTCGAGCTATGCCCGGCTGAACGGACAGTCGTGCGTCAGCCTGTCGGTGATCAAGCGAAGCGGTGAAAACCTGATCGAGATCTCGGATCGCGTCAAAGCGATACTGAGCCAGATGGAAAGTGTGCTGCCGACAGGGACGGTCACGACGGTCCAGGGTGATCAGTCGACGAATATCCGAATGATGGTCCGCGACCTGGAGAACAACATTCTTTCGGGGCTGATCCTCGTGGTCGCCGTCCTCTTCTTTTTTATGGGATTCCGAAACGCCGTGTTTGCGGGGATCGCGATTCCTCTGTCGATGTTGATCTCTTTCGTCGTGATCGACGCGATGGAGATGACGCTCAATATGGTGGTGTTGTTTTCGTTGATTCTGGCGCTGGGGATGCTTGTCGACAACGCGATCGTGATCGTGGAGAACATCTATCGCCACGTCCAGAGTGGTAAACCGAACGACGAGGGTTCAAGCGTCGGTACAGGAGAGGTTGCCGTGCCCGTGATCGCCTCGACGCTGACGACGCTGTGCGCGTTTGCGCCGATGATCTTCTGGCCGGGTATGATGGGTGAGTTTATGAAGTACCTGCCGATCACGCTGATCATCACGCTCGCGTCGTCGCTGTTGGTCGGGTTGGTGATGAACCCGACGTTCTGCGCGTCCTTTATGCGGGTGGATCGTGAGGATGCGCGGTCGGAACAGCTTCTGGGGGTGCTCGGGCGGTACCAGCGCGTCCTCGACGGCGCA
Organism: Latescibacteria bacterium UBA6620; assembly: GCA_002433075.1. Classification (GTDB taxonomy): domain Bacteria; phylum Latescibacterota; class UBA2968; order UBA2968; family UBA2968; genus UBA6620. The sequence goes on along the minus strand of DJHM01000021.1, from coordinate 23,826 downwards.
CTCGATCACCCTTTCAGGACGATGGCGTTTTCTGGCCTGTCGCTCGTTCTGGTGGTCATCCTCTACGGGTTCTTCGGGCGAGGGGTGGAGTTCTTTCCGGATGTCGATCCTCGGAAGGCTTATGTGGACGTGCGTGCCCCGTCGGGAACCCGGCTGGAGACATCCGACCGGATCGTGAAACAGATCGAGGCAATGCTTGCGAATGTGGCCGAAGTCGATACCTACGTGGCGACCGTGGGATCCTCGTCGGATCCTGAAGATTTCAGTGAGGGGGGTGGTACGCCGCACAAGAGCCGGGTGACGGTCGACTTCGTCGCGGAGGAGGATCGGTCCCGGACAGGATTCGAGATCATCGACGAGCTTCGAGAGAAGCTGGCGGAGGTGACGGGGGCGGAAGTCGAAATCGAAAAGGAGCGCGAGGGCCCGCCCAGCGGCCCTCCGATCAACATCGAACTCGTAGGCGATTCGTTCGACACCCTGGGGGACCTGGCTGCACGAGTCCGTCGTATCGTTGAGGAAGTGCCGGGGGTCGTCGACCTGAAAGACGACTATGACAAGGGTCGGCCGGAGGTTCGGATCCAGATCGATCGAGAAGCGGCTGCCCTGTCCGGTCTGGACACACGGCGGATCGCGTCGACGGTTCGTACGGCCGTCTACGGCTCGGAGGCGTCGGAGTTTCGAGCCGGAGAGGACGACCACGACATCTGGGTTCGGTTGAGGTCCGATCGCCGAAGCCGGCTCGCGGACCTCGAGACGCTTATCGTCGAGAAAGACGGTAAACAGATTCCGCTGGGTAGCGTGGCCCGCGTCGAGACGGGTGGGGGGCTGGGCAGCATCAAACGCAAGGATATGAAGCGGGTGGTGTCCGTGTCCGGGAAGGTGGTGGGGCGGACGACGGATGCGGCGCTCGCGGATTGCCAGGCGGCGCTCGCGGACTTCGAGTTGCTGCCGGGCTATCAGATTCTCTACACGGGCGAGACGGAGGATCAGAACGAAGCGGAGGCGTTTCTGACCAACGCGTTCATCGTCGCGGTCTTTATGATCGCGCTCGTCCTGATCACGCAGTTCGACTCGGTCGCACTGCCGTTCGTCGTACTCACCTCGGTGATCCTGTCGCTGGTTGGCGTTCTCATCGGATTGATGGTGACGGCCACACCATTCGGCGTGCTGATGACGGGGATTGGCGTAATCAGTCTGGCGGGCGTGGTCGTCAACAACGCCATCGTGCTGATCGACTACATCCAGCGGTTGCGCAGGGAGGGGATGGAGCCCCGCGAGGCGATCGTCGTGGCTGCCCGAACTCGCTTCCGACCGGTGATTATGACGGCCATCACGACCATTCTGGGACTGATTCCCCTGGCGACGGGAATCAGCTTCGACTTTTTCTCCTTCAGCTGGGAAATCGGCGGACGGAGCAGCGAATGGTGGGGACCGATGGGGATCGCCGTCGTGTTCGGACTGGCCTTCGCCACGATCCTGACCCTGGTCGTCGTACCGGTGATGGTCCAGCTGATCTGGCGATGGACGGAACGCAAACGACCGGTGGCGATGGCGGCGGCTGCCGACTAAGCGGATCGGCACCTCCGATTGGCATATCCGATACGGGGCAGGACATCCGGACAGGTTGCAAGATGCGGTAACTGAGAATGAAAGGATTGATGAGATGCCGGACGATCGACCGAACATTCTCCTGATCACGACCGACCAGCAGCGTGGCGACTGCCTCGGGATCGAGGGGCACCCCGTCCTGCAGACACCCTATCTCGACTGGGTTGCGGCCTCGGGCGTGAGGTTCAACCACGCCTATTCGGCCTGCCCCGTTTGCGTCCCCGCCCGAAGGACGATGATCACGGGACGGTCGGCGCCGAATCATGGGCTGATGATGAACGGGAATGCGCCCCTGCCCTTCCCGACGCTTCCGGGCGAACTCGGCAAGGCGGGTTATGAGACGCACCTCGTCGGAAAGGGTCACTTCGGGCTGCTACCGACGGAAGCGGGGTTCGAGACCGCCGTATGGGCGGACAGTCCCCGGGCGGGGGTCGACAATGACTACCAACGGTTCCTCGTGGACAACGGAATCGATTGGCCCCGTGCGTCGGACGCCCACGGCGCCCTATCGAATGGCTATCCTGCACGGCCCTGGCATCTGGAGGATCGGTTTCACTTTTCAAATTGGGTAGCTGACGGGGCGGTGCGGTTTCTGACAGAGCGAGAAGACGATCGTCCGTTCTTCCTGATGGCCAACTTCCTGCATCCGCACCAGCCGTTGACGCCTCCCTCCTTCTACTACGACAAGTACCTGGCGATGGACCTTCCAGAACCCTGCGTTGGGGATTGGGCCCGGGTGTACGACGAGCCTGTTCGCGGACTCGAGCCCGAACCGTGGCGGGTGTCGTTCGATCCGGTCGTGATGAAACAGATTCGGGCCGCCTACTACGGGAGCATCGAGCACATCGACCACCAGATTGCGCGGTTTCTGATGCAATACGTGTTGCCATCAAACACGGTTGTGATTTTTCTGTCCGACCACGGGGAAATGCTGGGCGACCATCAGTGGCTGCGAAAACGCAACCCGTTCGAGGCCTCGGCCCGGATCCCGATGCTGTGGAAGTTTCCCGATCGGTTGGGCATCCCTCAGCGGCGGGTTCTCGAGCACTCCGTGGAACTGATGGATCTGATGCCGACGCTTCTGGAGTTGGTGGGCGTCGAGGTCCCGGATACGGTCGACGGGAAGAGCCTGCTTCCCATTCTGAAGGACGAGGGCGGAGACTGGCGCGCATACGTTCACGGCGAGTGTGCGGCCGTTCCGTCGACCGACAGCGGGATGCAGTATGTGACCGACGGAAAGCGGAAATTCGCGTGGTATCCTGGTCGCGACGAAGAATTGTTTTTCGATCTGGAGATCGATCCGAACGAAATGGTGAACCAGGTCGATGCGACCGACCGTCAGGAGGAGGTGGCTTTGTGGCGGTCACGGATGATTGAGAGTCTCACGGGTCGTCCCGAAGGGTTCACAGACGGGGAGCGCCTGCTCAAGAGAGAAGGTCCCACGCCAGGGCGAAGAGAGGATGTGCTCTCTTGACCGTCCGTGCACCAGGACGCCCGACGGACACCGAGACCGGAGAGGTCCGAGACCGACTTCTCAGTGAGGGCGCGCGACTGTTCGCGGACCACGGGTATTCGGGTGCGTCGATCCAGGAGATTGTCGATGCGGCGGGCACGACGAAGCCGATGGTCTATTACTACTTCCAGAGTAAGGAGGGTCTCTACGAGGCGATCTTTCACTCCTGCCGCGACAATATGAAGAAGAAGCAGGAGTCGATTCTGGACGACGCTGAACTTTCGACGCGAGAGAAGCTTGCCCGACTGATCGACACGCATTTCGAGCTGGCGAGGAGCACCCCTGACCTGGCGCGATTCATGTTTCTTGTCTATTACGGTCCGCAGGCTGAGCTGCCTCAGGTGGACAAGACCTCGGATAAGAGCGTTGTTTTTCAAGGTGTTCTGAGGGTTGTGACAGAGGGGATCGAGCGGGACGAACTGGCAGGAGACCCGATCCAGCTTACGCTGGCCATCCTGGGACAGGTGTTGATCCAGCTCACAGCGTATCTTCAGGAGCCAGACCTACTTACCATTGATGACGAATCGGCCCGGAACGCTGTGGACGTGCTGATGTCCGGGATCTCGAGGTAATCTGATCGGATCTGCCTGCGGAGGGGGAATGGCTACCAAGGTCCTTGTCGTGGATGACGATCCTGCCATTCAAGTGGCGATCGAAAAGATCCTTCAGTCCGAAGGCTACGAAGTGACGGTCTCGCCCTACCTGGCGACGCTCCTGAGCAGCGCGATGGGAGGGCAGTACGACCTCATCACCCTGGACATCAATATGCCCGGCATCGACGGTGCCCAGGTGGCAACCTCGTTTCAGGAACGGGGCATTGATACCAGGATCGTCGTTGTTTCCGGGTTGTTGGACAAGGTGCAGGATGACCTGCAAAAGCCGGGATCCGGCATTTCGTTTCGAAACCCTTCACGGCCGAGGGACTGCTCGACGCCGTTCGGGACGCCCTTGAAGAGACGTCGGACGATTGACACTTTCGCCGGCTGAGCTCGACTCACGCGTCTCTGAGGGTAGGAGCAGCTTGGAAGCTGCTCCTACCCTCACCTGCCCGCCGCACGCTCCGGCCTTCGCTTATAAGCTTCGGCCCGGCAGGCGTACACCTTTCCCCTCCCCATCCAGGCCAACGTCTCCCGATTCGCCTCTGTAGCGGGCGCCACAATATCCGTATGCGTCTCGTCTTCCTCGAGGAATCCGGCACCTCTCGTTCGATTTCTCAGATACGCCCCACAGACGTGCCACCCGACGCAGTCGTCCACCGCAGTCAGAGTCTCCATCGTTTCCCGATAGCGTGACGCGTCCCGCTTCGGGGCGCACGCATCGGCAAGAAGGACGGGCTTTCCGATCAGTTCCCCCCACCGATGGAAGTCATCCGCGATCTGGTTCGGCTCTGAAAAATACTGATAGCTCAACATGTCGACGCAGGGTGACGCGGCCAGCAGGATTTCGTCCGGCAGCAGGGCCTTTGCCTTCGTAGCGATCCTCCAGGATCAGATGATTCGGGTCGTATCGTCGGACGGCGTCGTGCGTGACCTTGTAGTATCGCTCGGTCATTCGTGCGAGTTCATCGCGCCCCTCGGCTGATTCGAGACGCGTGGGGTCGAACCACGGTCCGGTGGGCTGTTCGGGCGGGTATGAACCCAGGTAGGACAATCGCAATAGAAATAGCCGATCAGGTTTGGGTCCTCGGCCATCTGGGCGCAGTGTTCCCTGGCGACCGTGTCGCACCACTGTTCAAAGTCTTCGCTGAAGACATCGGGTAAACGCGTTTCGACTTCCCACTGATGCGCTTCGGTGAAGGGGAGAAGATGGCAGTAGGGCATATCCGCCCACTGATACGCTTCGTGCGTCCAGGCCCTGGAGTGGCGATGGATCGTCTGTGTCCGGATGATCACCTCCTGCGCTCAGCCGATCGTGTTGAACCCCCACGACATGAGATCGGGCGTCACCCGCTCCTTGATCCAACGCTCTTCGCTTCGATCGTATCGGTCCTTCCAGAGCGATCCATTCTCCGGATAGCGCAGGGTGGCGGAGTCGATGTGGTTCATCCCGATCGACCAGAACGGCTTTCCGTCGGGGGACATAATCCACCATCGATCGTCGCTCTCTTTGACTGTGAAGTATTCGGACATCTCGCTTGCTACTGGGGTCGAAACCAACCCACTTTCAGCGGTGACCGGAATAGCGACCGGCAGTTGAGGTGATGGAGAGAGTGCCGAGTTGTTTACAAGAGAGTATGGTCGGTGTACGAGCAGCCGTGCAAGTGGGTTCTTGCATTCGGTCGGATGTCATTCCCACGCGATACCGGGATGATCGTTGAAGCCCGCTTGCCAGAGGCGACGGGTCTGACTTTTCGTGTGTCACACCTTGCCAAGCGGCTGCCAGCAGGATCCTCGGGAGGGAACCTCTAGGAAATGAGTACTGTCCTGTTTATCTGCACCGGGAACATTTTCCGCAGTATGACGGCCGAGTATGCGCTCAAGGCCGTGTTGGAAAGCGACACGCCTCATCTTGTGCGCTCAGCCGGTATCGAGGCCGATCCGTTTCCGATGTACGAACCGGTTCGAGAGCGCCTGATCGAATTGGGCGCCGATCTGTCCGATCATCAACAGACGAAGCTGACCGAAGAAATTCTTGACGAGGCGGACCTGGCCGTCGCAATGGGCCTGAATCATCAGGCCTACGTCGAGGAGGTTTTCCGGAGATCGATCCCGCTGTTCAAGAAGGTGTGCTTCGACCTGGACGAACCCGTGCTGGACGTCGGGGAGGCGATGCCGGACTGGAAAGACGCACCGGAACTCGTTCCTGATTACACCCGTTCGATCGTGGACGAAATTTGGGAAGCGATGCCGACCTTCATCCAAGAGATGCATCGCCACACGCGGTAGTCGCAGGGGTGGCAAATCAGTGGAAACGTTCCCATATTGGCGCTGCAATAGACCGACGGCAGTCGTGACCCTACAAGGAGAACCGAATGAAGATCACCGCGATCAAGACCTTTATGACACGCGAGGGGCACCGTTCCCGCGCACTCTGTAAAGTCGAGACAGACGAAGGGATCTACGGATGGGGCGAGTGCTACAGCCCCGGGCCGGATCTGGCGATCGAACCGACCCTGGACTACATCTTCGAGATGATCAAGGGGGAGGACCCGCGTCGCATCGAGTACATTATGCTCAAGCTGTTCCAGCAGATGCGTTTTCCTCCCGGGGCCATCGGTCTGTCGGCGATGTCCGGACTCGATCACGCGCTATGGGACATCAGCGGGAAAGCGGCGGGCGTGCCGGTCTATATGCTGTTGGGTGGAAACTGTCGTGACAAGGTGCAGGTGTATCGCAGCATTGGTGGCAAGGATGTGAAGGAAGCCGTCGAGGCCGCGCACAAGCTGAACGAAGAGCACGGGTTCACGGCCTTCAAGACGAGTCCGTGGCGGCTGCCCGCCGATGGGCATCGATGGGGGCTCGTGTGCAAGGCTGCGGCTGAATACTTCGAAGGGCTTCGGACGAGTTGCCCCGATGACTGGGAGTTCGCGTTCGATCCCCACGCGAAAATCTTTGAGCCGATCAAAGCGGTACAGCTGGCAAACGCCCTTGCACCCTATGACCCGCTCTTCTATGAAGAGCCCCTCCGGCCGGAGAACAGCGACGCGTGGGCGCGGTTACGCTCGCAACTGACCGTCCCTCTGGCTACGGGGGAATCCCTCTACCAACGATTCGAGTTTCTGGATCTCCTGCAGAAGGACGGCGCGGACATCATCCAGCCCGATATCTGCATCTGCGGTGGTCTGCTCGAGATGCGGAAGATCGCGGCTCTCGCGGAATCCCATTACGTGTCGATCGCCCCGCACAACCCGATGGGCCCCCTGGCCACGGCAGTCAATCTTCACTTCTGCGCGGCGACGCCCAACTTCAAGATTCTCGAGTATCATCTACCCGATGCTGAGATCGCGAAGGACTGGCTGGACGAGGCGTACTGGCCGACCGACGGTTACCTGCAGCTCAGACCCGATCGGCCGGGACTGGGTGTGGAAGTGAACGAGGACGCGCTGGAAGGCAAGTATTCCTACTGGCAGCGGACGTGTCCCGAGAGGCCCGACGGCTCGACAGGGTACATCTAGACCGGGCGAAAGGCGTCGCGACGACTTTGAGTGGGGCCACGGCAATGCCGTGGCCCTACGCTTTTATACCTTGGACGATTGCTAATGGATGGGCTTGCCGCAGTGGGGGCAGGTGGTGGCGTCGTTCTTTGAGCGCTCGATTTCGTCGACGAAGGCCGCGCCCAGGATGCCTGTGGGTAGCGCGAACATCCCGATGCCAAGGACGGCGATCACCGAAGCGAAGAGACGCCCCAGCATCGTGACCGGATACATATCTCCGTATCCGACGGTGGTCAGGGTGGCGATTGCCCACCACATCGTCGCGGGGATGCTGGAGAAGGAATCGGGCTGGACGTCGTGCTCGCAGTAGTAGAGGACGCTGGCCGAGACGACGAGGAGCAGGAACATCACGGCGGACGTCAGAACGAGCTCTTCACGTTTTGCTCGCACCACCCGATGAATCATATGGAGAGAGGTATAGTACCGTCCGATTCGAACGATTCTCAGGATGCGCAGAAGCCGCAGCACCCGGAAGGACCGAAGATCGATACCCACGAACGGCAGGTAGAACGGAAGGATCGCCATCAGGTCAATCAACAACAGGCCGCGAGACGCGAAACGCAGCCGTCCACCAAGGAACGTGTCGTAGCGTTCGTCCGCGCGACACGCCCACAGTCGAGTGAGGTACTCGACCGTAAACACGGCTACGGAAATGAGCTCGAACCGATCGAGGAGACGGCCGAAACGGGCGTGAATCTCGGGGACGGTTCCGACGATGGTCGCGAGGACGTTCAGGAAGATGAGGGAGAGGATCGTCAGGTCGAACACCCGGCTGGCACGATCACCGGGACGAGCAATCTCAACGATTTCCCAGATGCGCTTGCGAATCATAGATCAGACCGAAAGACTTACGAAGTGGCGAAGGGGAATCACCCGTCACTGGCGTCCTTGTAAAGCTTTGAACCTTTGTCTTCGAACTGGTATGCCGGAGCCTTGATGACGGCTTGCTGCTCTTCGGTCAGGTCGTCATACCATTCGGGCGGGGTGTAGGTTCCCATCAAGCCTTCGGCAGAAACGCTGTCGAAATAGCGGATGATAACCGAACGTCGCTGGTGTTTGGCGGTCCAGGGTAGGGCGCCGTGCATCAGGCACTCGCAGAAGAGGACAGCGTCGCCGGCCTTGGCAGGAATCTGTACGATCCGTTCCTGGTAGGCTTCGTAGAGCCGAATATCGTCGGGGCAGGGGAAATTGGCCTTGTGACTGCCAGGAAGGACGGCGAACCCGCCGTCGTCCGGGCCGACATCGGCCAGTTGGACGGCGACGTTGGTCATTCCCGTGAACATCCGTCCGTTCCGATACTGATACCCGCGGGAACGGTCGTGCGGTTCGCCCCCTTCGTGGAACCAGAACCCCTCGGCCCCTTCGTCCATCGTGATCATACTCAAGCCGGCCAGACGGAACCCCGGACCCAGGAGTTCCTCGAGGTGGGGAGTGGTGTTGGGACTGACCATCATCTCGCGGAAAGGATCGCAATGTGGTTTCTCCCAGGTGAGCATTCCGGCGAGGTCGCCCCGCCCTTCGGGGCCGGCGAGGGTTTTCGATCCTCTGGCCAGGTCGTTCGGCCGCAGGTTGATATTGTCTGCGTGATGGTCGACGGCGGCATTGGCGGCTGCGACCTGCTCGGGAGAAAGTGCGCTCTCGATGACGAGATACCCGTGAACGTCGAAGAGGAATTTTTCGTGGTCCGTCAACGTATCTTCCTTTGAAAGTCGCTCGATTCCGCTCTCGCAGTATAGATCAGCCGCGAGGAGTCCGTTAGTTGTTTCTGGACGCACGAGCAAGGAGATGGTTACCGCTTGAGTACACCCTCATCAGAGCCGACCTCAGTTAGTCCGGTCAGGTCTCTGCTGGCGACCGGACCGTTCCGGTGGTTCCTGTCGAGCAACGCGACGACCGGGATCGGGATGGAGCTCCAGGTTCTTGCCCAGTCGTGGCTGATTCTGGAACTGGGAGGGACCCAGTACGACGTGGGTGCCGCAGCAGGCTACCGCGTTGTACCGGCCGTTCTCGTGTCGTTGGCCGCGGGCGTTCTGATCGATCGGCTCGGGGGGAGGGCGATTCTCTTGTGGGATCGGCTGGTGCTCCTCGCCCTTGCGGCAGGAACAGCTGCGCTTGTGCTGTTCGGCCCGATCGAGGTCTGGCACGTGATTGTTCTGTCCGTGGCCTCGGGTGCTGTGATGGGACTCGGCGCATCGTCCAGCCGGACCCTCGTTTCCCAGATCGTAACGAAGGTCGAGCTGCAGGCAGCCAATGCGCTCAGCGAATTCGGGATGAGTGTGGCGAGGGCCATCGGTCTGTTGATCGGGGGCTTGATGGTTGCGGCGTATGGTCTGGGGGCTCCCTGGGTGGCGCTCACAGGTATCCGTGCCAGAGGATGCGCGTGGCAACCGCCCTGTAGGGACGCCAGGCCTCGGCCGCTTGAAGGGCCTCTTCGTTGGATGGCCGACGGGTGGATCTGCGGAGATTGTGCACGGCGATCAACAGGGCGACGTCACCGGGCGGCCAGATGTCGGGTCGTTTCAGGGCCATCAGGAGGTAGACGTCCGCCGTCCAGCGGCCGACACCCGTCAGTGCGAGCAGTTCGGCCCGCGCCTCTTCATCGGGAGCACGGGTGAGACGCTGCAAGTTCAGCCGATTCTCCTGCACCGCCTTGGCCACTTCCACGGTTCCGATCCGGCCTTCGATCCGACGGTAGGCGGCGCGCCCGGAGGCCAGCGACACCTGCTGCTCCAGAATGATCCGGAGCAAAGTCGTGAAGGCGGGTCGTCTTACCCACATCGCTGGAGGGCCGTGCCGTCCACCGATGTGGGGAAGATCACGGTCTCCCGTACATAGTACATCGACGGCCTGAAGCAGTCGTTCGTTAGGCCATCCTGGTGTGGGTTCATCTCCGTTAGATCAGTGGTGGTGATGCCCGCCCGGCCCGTGGGCGTGTCCGTGTTCGAGTTCCTCGATCGTAGCGACCCGCACACTCTCGATGCTGACAGAGAAGTGGAGACGGATACCCGCAAGTTCGTGGTTTCCATCCACGGTCACGGTGTCCCCTTCGATCGCTGTGATTCGAACGGGCAGGGGGCCGTTATCGGTTTCCGCCTGGAATCGCATCCCGACTTCGAGGTCTTCGATTCCCTCGAAGTCACTGCGGGGGACATCCTGGATCAGCGCGTCATCTCGCTCACCGTAGCCATCCTCAGGCTCGACGGTAACGTCGACCTTGTCCCCCACTTCCTTGCCAAGCAGGGCGGCATCGAGCCCATCGATGATATTGCCCGCGCCCTGCAGGAAGATCATGGGGTCCTGACCCTTCGAGGTTTCGAGGGTCTTGCCGCTGTCATCCTTCAAGGTGTAGTGCATTCCGACGACGTCGTCCTTCTGGATTGCCATCTGCTTCCTTTCTTCGACCGATCACGGTTTGCTGAGATCCAATTCGAGCAGTCCGCGGAGAAAAGCATCCATCTCCTCGATGAATGCGGGTGTGTTCATTCCCCCGTGGCCTCCTCCGTGAATGACTTTGAGCCTGGAGTCGAGGCCGTGTTGAATATACGCCCCGACCAGCTCGTGGGATTGATTTATGGGGACTTGGAGATCCTAATCGCCGTGGATGATCAGCAGGGGCGGATCTGACGCATCGACTTGGTGAACGGGGCTGGCTTTCCGGGCGAGGTCGGGTACCGCGATCACGTCGGCGCCGAGGAGAAGGGCTACGGCGGGTGCCCGGACCTTGTAGCCGTGCAGCGTCGACTGGTCGAGGATGGTCAGGAGGTTTGTCGGGCCGAACAGGTCGAGGATGGCCTGGACGGACGAAGACGCGTCCAGATGGGTCCCCACTTCGCCCTTGTAGTATGGATTCCCGTTAGTCGTGCCGACGAGGGCGGCGAGATGACCCCCGGCCGATGCGCCGCCGACGACCATCCGGCTGGCGGGATAGCCCAGAGAGTCTGTGTGGACGCGCAGGAAGCGAATGGCGGACTTGATGTCGTGAACCTGCGCGGGAAAAACAGCTTCGGTCGCTAACCGGTAATCGACACTCGCGAGCGCGTAGCCTTTATCCACGAGTTCGGTGGGACAGGCGTCTCGGCTGCCACGCCACCAACGTCCTCCGTGGACCCAGATGATCAGACAGTGAGGGGTCTCGGGCACATAGAGGTCGAGGTAGAGCTCGCGCCCGTGGATCGTTGCGAATCTGAGGCCCTCCTGGCGGGCGTCGGATGCGGCTTCGGAGGACAATGCGGTGACGGAGGTGAGGACGGCGACCCAGACGATCGACTGGATCGGGCCGGGAATCGAATGCAAAGGAGGCGCTCCAGCGTGGGGTAAAGAGAAACAGGCCGACCCACTTCAGCGACGCGATGAGTATACCCCCTGGCTCTTTCAGTCGCAACCGGACGACCGGAAGGAACGTAGCTGGACCTTCCGAGATGTGTGTGCTTACTTAGCTGGCGAATGATCCGAAAGGAGTCATTCCATTCGGCAACTGGATGAAAGGTCGTGCTGATGCGGAGCCGTTCGATTCATAAGTACGTTGCTCATCGGGGTGGGCTGCCCAAATGGGTGCAGAAACTGCGGCCAGACCCGACTCTGTTCGAGCGGATCGGCGGGCGAGAGACCATCGAACGGATCGTGGACGGGCTCTACGACGGAATCGAAAACGATCCGACGATCCGGCCGATGTTCATCTCGAAACTGGAGGGAGAACGGGTCAAACAGAAGGATTTTTTCAGGAATGGTTCGGCAGTACGCCTGAATACACGCAGCATCACGTCTACAGCAGCCTCCAGCATCGGCACGGTCACATTCACATTACACCCGCGTCTGCAAAGCGATGGCTGGGGCATCTGAACTCGGCACTCTGGGCGGCGGTGTCCAGCAAAGACCTCGTCAAGGAAGTGATGGCCGTCGCACGGCCGATGGCGATGGCGTTTGTGAACGAGGAGACGGAGCCGGGTCGACCGAACCATCTCCGGTGCCATCGAGTGCAGGCCTTTCGCCCGTTGAAGCAGAGGGCGGGCGGAGATCAGGCCAGCGATCTGAAGAAAGCTCTGGACGCCGACCCACATCTTCTGGATGACGAGCTGGAAATGGCGGAGATCCTGATGGAGGCGGCGAGTTGCGGCAAGACGGCCGCGCTCTCGACACTTCTCGGTGCCGGAGTCGATCCAAACATTCCAGCTCCCTACAAGGAAGGGTGCATCATTCAGAGCCTCTTGTTGGCGCCCTTGTGCGCTGCGCTGGCGAAGGGGCGCCATGAAGCCGCGGATATGCTCGAAGCACGGGGTTCGATCTACGACATTTACACGGCCTGCTTTCTGGGGACAACGGTACGGTCGAGAAGCTGCTGGACGAGGCGCCGGCCAGCGACGTGCTGGAGGTGACCCCTGTCCATCACGCGGTTTATGGCGGACATATGGACACGGTTCGGCTTCTGTTCAACCGGGGCGCTACCCCGGGGAAGAACGACACGCCCCTGATTCGCCACTCTGTGAACAATGCGGATGTTCCTCTGACGCAGCTGCTGCTCGAACACGGCGCAGATGCGACACGCGTGGGTCCGGGCAGCTGGGTGTTGTCGCCGGACGTTGTCAATCTCCTGGACCCCAGGGGTGCGGATGTCAATTATCCGCACGGGGAATGGGTGTGGAGATCGTGCACGGGGAATAACAGTCAGCGTGACAATCCCGACCTGGTGAGTGCGATGCTCGACCGAGGGGCGGATATCCACACGAGACTTCGTGGAGCCACGCCCCTGCACTATACGGCGAAAGCTGGATTCCTCGAGACGACGCGCGTGCTCCTCGAACGTGGCGCCGATCCGAGCGCCTTGGCCGACGATGGAGACACGCCCCTCTTCTATGCGTTCAAGGCCGGCAAGCGAGCGGATATGGTGGCGATGGTGGGACTTCTGGTTTCAAGAGGGGCGGACATCAGTCGGCCGAATGCGAAGGGGGCCACACGCCAGCCGAGACGGCGAAAAGGATGAGAAGGCCGGACAAGGTTGCGATTGTGTCCGTGTTGAGGGCTGCAAGCTAAAGCAGAACGATGATTTTAGGGTCAGATGGGACGCGTGATGTTCAGATTCCGTAGGTTATCGAAAGGAAAAAATATGAGCGAAGCTCACGAAGACAGAGTCACCAGCATTCGGGTCAGCAAAGTGACGGCGATCCCTCTAGGGCTGAAAGCCTACGTCAAGGTCGAGACGAATATGGGCGTGACCGGCTGGGGCGAGATCAACAATATGGAAACGACCGTGGCCTGCGAACTCGCTCGCTCGCTCGGTCAACTGATCGTGGACGAGAATCCTACGCGCACCGAGCACCTCTGGCAACGTCTGTTCCGCGCCCATCGAAACCTGCGGAACGGCGGATTGATGATGCACACCATTTCGGGCATCGATATGGCTCTGTGGGATATCACGGGCAAACTTCACGGCGTTCCCGTCTACAGTCTGCTCGGGGGACCGTGCAGGGACAAGATCTGGATGTATCCAGGGCCGAAGGCCAAGAAGATCGGGCCCGGCGGCCCCCAGTACTTCGCGGGTACACCGGCCGAGGTCGAGGATCTCGTGAATCGCGTGAAGGAGGCCCGTGAAGAGGTCGGGCCGGATGGGGCGGTGATGTTCGACGCCCATAGCTGTATGCCGCCACCCATCGTCAAACAATTCGCGCAGTATCTGAAGCCCGATGACCTCCTGTTTCTCGAGGAAGCGTGGGTGCCGGGGAACATCGAGGTGATGAAAAAGATTCGGGAATCCGTCCCCGTCCCCCTTGCGACGGGAGAACGCGACCGGACGATCTGGGAGAATCGAGAGATCCTGGAGGCGCAGGTGATCGATGTGTTGCAGCCGGACTGCGGTCACGGCGGAGGGATTACTTCGATGAGAAAAGTGGCCGCCATCGCGGAAGCGCATCTGGTGCCCATCGCCCCTCACTGTACGATGACCTACCTGGGGACGTCCGCGAGCCTGCACGTCGCGGCTTCGGTTCCGATGTTCCTGATTCACGAGGGTTACGCGAAGCGTGTCCCGGACGAGATCGCGCAGAAAGCTTGGACGATGGACGACGATGGGATGGTCTCGCTGCCGGAGGGTCCGGGTCTGGGGGTCGAGGTCAACGAACAGGCCGCCATCGAGTTCGGGCAGACCACGGAGAGCAAATTCCAGTGGCCGAACGCAAGGCTTCGCGACGGCACGATTTCGGATTACTAGAGTCTGAACGCGAAGCTGGCTCGCAGGTCGTAACCTCGTAGGGACGGTTCGCGCCTGTCCTGAGCGCAGCCGAAGGGAACCATCCTGCCTTTGATAATGGAGGAAGTACCGCGTGTTGATCGGCGACCGTCTGTCGTGGGAAGACCTGGACAGTGATTGGCTGGATTTCTACGCCGCCATCGGGGTCGATACGATTCATCTGGAAACCCGGCAGGCCTTCGCGCAACCCGGTCACCCGATGAACATCAGTGAGGGCCGGGTCAGCCCGGAACCACTGGAGCGAGCTCGCGAGACCATCGAAGCCAAAGGGCTGACGGTCACCGACATCGTCTATGCGTGTCCTCGGGAGATCCCTCTGGGCCTGGAGGAAGCCGAGGCGAGGATCGAGGCCTGGTGCCGGATGCTCGAGGCGTCAGGTCGAGCGGGGATTCCCGTGGTGACCTGGGTCTTCAAGCCGATGGGGAACTTTCGCACGGAGCCGGCCACAGGACGTGGGGGTTCGAAGTACAGCATGTTCGACTACGATCGCTTCCTTAGCGAGCGGGATCCGTCGACGCTCTATTCTCCGGAAGTCAGCGAAGACGAAATGTGGGAACGGATGGAGGGGTTCCTCAAGGCAGTCATTCCCGCGGCGGAAAGTGCGGGGGTGACGATGGCGCTTCATCCGGACGATCCACCGGTGCCGGAAGCTCTGGGCGGCGTGTGGCAGATCTGTTCCACGACGGACCAGTTCCGTCGGATCTTCGACACCGTCCAGAGCGATCGCCACCAGATGCTGTTCTGCCAGGGATGTATGACGGAGCTCCTGGGGGACGGCGTGTATGACTTCATCGCGGAGATGTCGTCGCAGAGCAAGATCGCCTGGGTGCACTTCCGAAACGTGCGCGGTCGACTGCCCCGCTTCGAGGAAGTGTTTATCGATGAAGGCGACATCGATATGAGGCGGGCGATGGAAACGTATCGCGACAACGGCTACGAAGGACCCTTTGCGATGGACCATACACCGCATTTGCCGTGCGGCGATTCCGAGAGAGCGGGAAAGGCCTTCGCGAACGGGTACATTCGACGACTGATTCAGGAAGTCTACGGATAGGTAATTCAGGATAACGAAGTCGCTTTTCAACCAGAGAGGAAGGGCGGGCGATGTTACTTCAGGACCAGGTAGGCTGGAAGGATCTGGACAGTGATTGGCTCGATTTCTACGCGTCGATCGGTGTCGACACGATTCACCTCGAGACACGAGGAATGGTTTCAGAAGAAGGCCACGAGCTGAACATCAGCGAAGGAAAAATCAGCTCGCAACCGCTTGCCCAGGCGCGAGAGAAGGTCGAGGCAAAGGGTCTGAAGCTGAACAACATCTTCTACTCTGCGCCGAGGGAGATCCCGCTGGGTCTCGACGGTGCGGACAAGATGACGGACATCTGGTGCAAACTCCTGGAGGCCCTGGGCGAAGCGGGCATTCCAATGCTGGGGTGGAACTACAAGCCGATGGGGAATTTCCGTACGGAGTCCGCAACCGGACGTGGGGGTGTGAAATACAGCACGTTCGATTACGAACGGTATATGAAGGAACGCGACCCGGCAAAGGTCTATTCCCCGGAGGTATCGGAAGATGAGATGTGGGAACGGATGGAGGCGTTTCTGAAAACGGTCATTCCCGTGGCGGAGAGCGCGGGAGTGATTATGGCCCTCCATCCGGACGACCCTCCTGTACCCGAGCCGTTGGGAGGCGTCTGGCAGATCTGCTCGTCCGTCGAGCAGTGGCGCAGAATCTACGACTCGGTACCGAGCCCGAATCACAAGATGTTGTTCTGCCAAGGATGTATGACGGAGCTGTTGGGCGAAGGTGTTTATGACTGGATCGCGGAGATGGCGGGCCGGGACAAGATCGCCTGGGTTCATTTCCGGAACGTGAAAGGTCAGCTGCCCTGCTTCGAAGAAGTCTTTATGGACGAGGGCGATATCGATATGAAGCGGGCGATGCAGATCTACAAGGACAACGGATTCAACGGGCCGTTTATGATGGACCACACCCCAGGTTTCCCCGTCGGGATGGATTCCGCCAAACTGGGCAAAGCGTGGGCAAACGGGTACATCCGTCGCCTCATCCAGGATGTCTACGGGTAGGCACCACGGGGTATGCGGATCGCACTGATAAATCGAACGTGGCGACCCAGATCCCGTCACACTGAGCGGAGTCGAAGTGTCGGGTCTCGCGTCGGCAAACGAGGAGAACACAATGGCAAAGCGAATCAACCGAGCAATCGAGCTACTCGAACAGGACCAGCCCGTCTATTACACCGGCGCACATACCGGTCACATTCTGACCTACGAGCAGGGCAAGAAGGACGCCAAAACCTACGCAGACTACATCAACGTGGGAATGGAGCACGGCTGCTACGATATGACGGGCCTAGCCAACTATATGAAGGGTCTGGTCGATGGTGGTCCGACGAACAGCGGGCATCGGACGCCGGCCGTGATCGTTGAGCTTCCCGTCGATGGGACCAATGAGGACGTCATTCGAGCGAACGCGTGGCAGATGCGACAGATTCTCGGCCGTGGTGTCCACGGTCTTCTGTTGTGTATGGCCCAGTCAGCCGATGCGGTTCGTACGTTCGTGGAGGAATGCCGGTATCCCATCAATCGTCTGGGGATCGGAGAAGGTCTGGAGGAAGGCCGCCGCGGTGTCGGTTCCGAAGCGGACGCGATGCACATCTGGGGATGCAGCCGCGATGAATATCTGCGCAAGTGCGACCCGTGGCCGCTGAACCCGGACGGCGAAATCCTGCTGGGGCTGAAGATTGAAAACGTAAGGGGCGTGTCTAACACCGAACAGAGCCTGAGTGTGCCGGGGGTCGGATTCGCCGAGATGGGGCCGGGCGACCTGAGTATGTCAATGGGCTTCTATCCCCGACCGACGGAACTCCCACCGGAGATGGTCGCCGCGCGCGAACGCGTCAAGAACGCGTGTAAAGCCAACGGGATCGCGTTCCTGTCGGGCGGCACGGCGGAGAATCTCAAGGAACGGATCGACGAGGGAATGCGTATCAGCGGTGCATCGGAAGAAATCGCTACCGCAGGGCGGGAATACACCAAGCGAACGATGCCGGTGTGAGCATCGAAAAATGAGATATCGAAGATAGAGACATTGTAGATAGAACATTGGGAAGGGCAGGAGCGACCCTTCGCCTGCGCTCAGGGCAGGCTCTCCGGTCGCGAAACGATGAAATTTGCACCACTGAATCTGATGAAAGACGAACTCGAAGACTACACTCGCGAATGGACGGGCGATCGGTTCGAAGATGGGCGACCGCGCGTGCCGGACGACATTCTCGATCGAATGCGAGCGGTCACGATCACGCAGGCGTGGGGCGTGCTTCGAGGGAACGGCTACGAGTGGGCGTACGAAGATGGATTCGTGTGTACGCATCCGGGCGAGACGCTGGTGGGACGTGCGTTGACCGCGATGTATATGCCGCGCCGTCCGCAGATGCGCACGATTATGGAGGAAAAGGGCGCAGAGAGCGGGTGTATCGGGGATCAGATCTCGTGGCCGATCGATATGCTTGTGCCGGGTGACGTATACGTGGCTGATGTGTTCGGCAAGATCGATCGCGGGGCCGTGATCGGGGACAATCTGGCGACGTCGATCCACGCGAAGTCGGGGAACGGAGTGGTGCACGATGCGGCCGTTCGCGACATCGATGGGATTCAGGAACTGGAGGGATTCGCAAGCTTCGTTCGCGGATACCACCCGAGCTTTGCGTCGCCTACGATTATGCTCGTTGGCGTCAATTGCCCGACCCGGATCGGTGGCGTGACGGTGATGCCGGGAGATGTGGTCCTCGGCAAGGATGATGGGGTCATTTTCATTCCACCCCACCTGGCGGAGATGGTCGTGCAGACGTCGGAACTCGTTACGTTGCGCGACCAGTTCGGACAGCTTCGTCTGCAGGAGGGTACCTACACTTCAGGTGAAATCGATCGCAAGTGGGAAGATCATATCGAAGTCGATTTCTCCCGGTGGCTGGAAGATCATATCGATGAACTTCCTGTGCCGAAGGAAGCCATCCAGGAGATGCTGAAGAAACGAACGTGGTGAAATGCAGAGCGGGAGATCGGGCGGCGGGGAGAGGAGAGACCGGGCCTCGTATCGGGGCTCCTGGTGGGTCCCTTACGGTTTGTCGCGAAATCCATCTACCGAAGAAGCGAACGTTTTACCCCAAGGGTAGGGTCACGGCACGCCGTGAACCGACGCTGGCAGAGAACCAGCCTCCTCCAATGCCTGAATTCGATGAACTGAAGATGCTCGATTGGCAGACTGCATTCGAGGACGACGGGACGGGTGACTGGCGCGACGGATGGTTTCTCGATGGAGCGAGAGCGACCGTCGACAATACGCTTGAAGGGATGGTGCTGAGTGCTGGGCCGATCGCCGGAGACCACGGTTCGCACTGTGTCCTGTGGACAAAGGCGACCTTCGAAGGGGATGTAAAGATCGAGTTCGACTACTGTCGACTGGATACGATCTTCAAGTTCGTGAATATCATCTACATCCAGGCGACGGGTAATGGGGATGCACAGCACCACGAGGACATCCGTACCTGGTCGGACCTTCGTGTGATCCCTTATATGCGGACGTACTACAATCATATGAAGACGTTGCACGTCAGCTTCGCCGCGTACGATGAACCAGACCGCGACTACGTGAGAGCACGCCGCTATCCGACATCGGACGATCTGGCGTTCGGCGACCTGGCTCTTCCACCTGACAGTTTCGAAACCGGTCTGTTCGAGCCCGGAGTACCCCACCGTTTCACGTTTATCAAGCACGGCGACACACTGATGTTTCAGGCCTCGAATGGCGAGCGATCCGGCCTCTTCACGTGGGACACTTCGCGCTTCGACCGATTGACCCGCGGTCGCATCGGACTTCGACATATGGCAACGAGATGTTCTCGCTATGCGAACCTGACCATCTCGACACTTTGAATTCAAGCCGCGAGTGTTGGCCGTAGCACAGTAGAGGAGAACGATGGCTCGTTTCGAGTCGATGAAAGGCCTGTTCGGTCTGCTTCCCACGCCCTATCGGGAAGACCTCGAGATCCATACGGACGATCTTGGCTCGGTCGCGAACTTCTGCTGCGAAACGGGCCAGCACGGCATCGTCTGGCCCGTGATGGTGGGTGAGTTTTATCACCTGGGGGAGGAAGAGCGGATTCGTAACCTCGACGCGGTGATGATCGAGGTGAACGGTCGCCCGCCGGTGATGTTCGGCTGCTCGGGAGTTTCGGTGAATCAGGTCCTCGTGTTCGCACGGGTGGCGAACGAAGCGGGCGCGGACGCGGTGATCGCGATGCCGCCGGTCGGGGCCACGGCGGAGATCGCGATGGATATGCACAGGCGGATCGCGGAGGTTTTCGACGGGCCGCTGGTCGTGCAGAACGCGGGCGGACAGTACACGCCGCTGACGGGCGACCAGATCGAACAGCTGGTCGATGACGTCCCTCAGATCGAGTATGTGAAGGAGGAGCGACCGCCGGGGCCGAAGCACATCTCTGAAGTCTGCGATCGTGTGGGCGGTCGGCTGAAGTGCGTGTTCGGGGGTGCCGCGGGTAAGAACCTGCCTGATGAACTGCGCCGGGGTGCGAACGGCTGTATGCCGGCGTGTGAGCTGGCGGGTGTGCTGACCAAAGTCGTGGAACTGTGGTGGGATGGGAAGGAAGAAGCTGCGCGCGATCTACACAGACGCGTCCTGCCGCTGATCAATCTCGAATCGCATCCATTTATGCGATACATCCTGAAGCGTCGAGGGGTATTCACGGCGACGGTCGAACGGTCACCGAACCGCCAGCCCCCCATCGACGACACGCTGAAGGGGGAGATCTCGACGCTCTTGAAGGCGGTGGAAGGAGAAATCGAGGCCTTTCCGTTTGGTCCGGAGTAGCGGTAGGCAGTGGGCGGTAGACGGAGCCTGCGGCAGCGATTCTGGATCTACCCAAGGGTAGGAGCGGCCTCCTGGCCGCGAACTCCCTCGAGAGCCATCAGGAGGTAGAGCGAAAGAGCCGGTCCTCGATGAGAGGGTCGGCTCTTTCTATTTGTAGAAAGCGGTTGCCCGATCTACGTGGCGGCTGTAGTCGAGAGCAGAACGTCAGCCGTGAGCCGGATGTAGGTCTTGGCCTCGTCCCACTTCCTCTTTCGATGGCTTCTCGAGAGGGCGGACTGGAACGAGGCGCACATAGAACAACCGTTCGTGAATGGTTTCAGTCGAGATTGTGAGCTTCGAGCCAGTCTTCGAGAGGATCGTAGCCCAGACCCGGTTTCCCGTTCAGGACGAGGTGCCCGTCTTCGAACAGGATCGGCGTGTCCAGCATTTCTTCGTAGGTCGGAATGGCGTGGAATCCACTCTCGAGGCGATAGAAGTTCGGGATGGTCGAGCAGACGTGGGCTGCGGAGATGATCTCGTGCGGTCCCATCGGTACGCAGTGTGGCGAAAGAGGAACGCCGTAGATTTCGGCGAGGTTGGCAATCTTCCGCACTTCCGTGATTCCGCCTGTCCACAGCGTGTCGGGCATAATGTAATCGGCGAGACGATTCTGAAGGATGGGAAGAAAGTCCCATCGTGTGTGTAGTCGTTCACCGACGCAGATGGGCGCACTGGTGTTTTCCCTCACTGTCTGGAGGGCGTCGGTGGACTCGGGGGGCACGGGTTCCTCGAACCAGTGGATGCCGAACAATTCGAAGAGCGTGTTGGACAGACGAATCGCCGTGGGAACGTTGTAGTGACCGTGGGCATCGATCAGGATTTCGTGCTCGGGGCCGACGACACTTCGGACAGCGTCCACGATATCGTAGCCGAGCTGTTCGCCCTCCTCGGTAATCTGGCCATCCTGGTACATCCGATGGAATGGCCGCATCGTGAGAAACGGGTCAAGCTTTGAGGCGGTGTATCCGACATCGATCACGCTCTTCTGCGCGCAGTCGGCGAATTCGTCGGGCGTTTGTGCGCCGGTAAACCAGGTGTTGTTGTAGAGAAGAATCCGGTCGCGGAATCGGCCTCCGAGCAGGTCGTAGACGGGTTTCCCGGTTTCTTTCCCCTTGATGTCCCAGAGCGCAAGGTCGACGGCAGCCGCGATCGCCGTAGCGAATCCTCGCGAGGCGAAGTAAGTAAAGCGCCGATAGATCTTGTGCCAGATTCGCTCGATGTCGGCTGCTTCTTCTCCCACGAGCAGTTCACGAATCTCCTCCAGGCCGGTTCGACAGACCAGCGCCGCATCTCGATGACAGGCGCCTGCCTGCCCCCATCCCGTGATGCCCGCATCGGTGTCGACACGCAGGTAGGTCCAGGTCACAGGCTCGCGCCCGACGTCACCAGCATCGACGGTGTAGACTTTCGTGTCCGTGATCTTCATTTCCAGTTCCTTGCTGTTGAGCCACCCTTCACATTTTCGGAAAAGGCGTCGCCGGCTTCGTTTCCCTTCCGTCGTCGGGATAGACTTCGGGTGGGAACGTCGTGACGACTTTGCCGCCGTTCATCGCCCAGCGATAGTTTGGCCACCCTCGATTCCGACGTTGGACAATGGCGGGGGTGGGGTAGACTCCCGCGACCCCGATTCGTCCCTAATCGCTCGTATTGGGTGGACTGTGGTGCTAGGCGCTGCTGTGCCAGCAGACGATATCACCCGGTTCGAGCTCGACGTGGGCGACCGCACCACGTGAAAGAGTGTCCTTCATCAGATCACGAGGCAGTTCTGCGTGGATTCCGTCCTCTTAGAGCACGTGCTGGATGATGTCGCCGGTGTGGCTGCCGGGGACAAACTGAAGACATCCGTTGGAACGGGTGGATGGGTCGAGGGCCATCCAGAAGTTGAACGGATCTGTTTCACCGTCTCGCCAGACGCCGTTGTCCTGATGCCAGGGGGTCTCGCTACCCGTTCTGGCGGGCTTTACGAACACGGTGTTGAACTTGAGGACAAGATCGTCCCCGAGAAAGTGGCGGGCGATCGAGAGGATGGGCTCGGCGGCGTGGACGCCGTGCCAGATTAGCGGGGCGCTCACGCAGAAGTTGCCGAGTTTGCGGAACCGCGCCGCCCGTGCGGCTGGTGTGTCTCCCATTGGGTCCATCGGGTCCGGATCCGGCCGGCCGTCGGTTTCCACGTCACACATTGAGCTCTGGATGGTTGCCCGGGCACAGTGTCCTCTTTATACTCTTTGCATTCGCCCCTGAAACCCTAATGGGAGGCTATGTACGTGAACACGCTACCCAAAGTCAAACTGGGCAACTCCGATATCGAGATCACACGCTTTATGAGTGGAGGGAATCCTCTGTGTGGAAACTCTCATCTGTCGCCAGAGCTCAGCGAGGATATGCGCGAGTACTTCACGGTAGAGCAAGTGGTGGCGTTCCTTCACGAGCTTGAGAAGCAAGGGATCAACACGCTGCAGGCTCGGGGCGACTTTCATCGCATCCTCTACTGGCGAGAGCTCTTTAAGCGTGAGGGGGGCAAGCTCCACTTCATCGCTCAGACCGCGTCAGAGTTTCACGATATCTTCGAGAACATCCGGATCATTGCCGCGACCGGAGCCGAAGCGATCTACTTTCACGGGACGCGGACAGACAATTTCTGGCACGACGGGCGTATCGACGACGCCGAAGACTATCTGAAGTGTATGCGGGATACGGGCGTTCAGGTGGGCATCGCGTCTCACAACCCCGAGGTGTTCGACTATATCGAGAACAAGGGGTGGGACGTTGATTTCTATATGACGTGTTTCTACAACCTGAGCCGGAAGAAGCGGGAGAGCGCGCTGGTCGACCCGTTCAACCAGGGCTCGAAGGAAATTTTCGATCCAGAAGACCCGCCGAAGATGATCGGGTTCATCCAGTCGACGGACAAACAGTGCCTGGCCTTCAAGTTCCTGGCCGCGACACGCCGTTGCCAGACGCAGGCAGACGTGCGCGAAGCGTTCGAGTATGTGTTCGCGAATATCAAACCGGGTGACGCGACGATCGCCGGGATGTTCCCGAAGTACGAAGAACAGATCGCCCTGAACGTCGAGCACGCGCTGGCGGCAATCGCGAAAGCGGAATCAGGGACCACGATGGCGGCCGCGGACGACTAACCAGCATTATCGGTCCACCGTCAGGGTCTTCGGCGGATTGGATATTGAAGACACTGAAGGCTCCCGAGCATCGATGCTTGGGAGCCTTTCTTTTACCCTGGGTGTGCGTGGTCAGAACGCGCCGTATCGTGGTCGCGGCTGGAAGCCGCTCCCACCCGGCACGAAATGGTCGCACCAAAGTAACGTGAGACGGCTTACATTCCGCCTACCGCCTACCGCCTACCG
>DJHM01000047.1 GCA_002433075.1 Latescibacteria bacterium UBA6620 | reverse complement strand
CGTTTTACACCCCGCACTTTGCATCCTGCACTCAGCACTTCGGTACCGCCACTGTCCCGAAGCCGCCGAATGAGTTACCTTGGTTGTTATGCGCCTGCTTTTCACAACCCTGATGTTGCTCTCGCTACATCCTACCCAGATTTCGGCCACACAGGTTGTTCTCGACGACGGATCGGTCCTCAAAGGCCGAATGGAAGCCTCGACAACCGACAGTCTGATCCTTCAAACCGAAGTTTTCGGCCGAATCGCCATCCCCCACACCCGCATCATATTCACTAAATCAGCCGAAAGCCCTCTCACGCGCCCCGGAGAACCGCAGGAAACCCCGGCCGTTCTTCAGAGCAGCTACGGCGCGACCGAAGACAGCACATCCGTCGTTCTCATCCAGAGGACCGTCGGCCAGGCGGCTGCCGATCTCTTCAAGACGCTCGACGACGAAGAGAAGGCCCACTACCTCGACCGGCTCTGGTCACGTAAAAGCACGCTCTTCCACAAATACTATTACGGATACCACCTCGGCCGCCGGCGATTTTCCATATCCGAATCCTACTTCGAGCGTGGGAATCTGTTCCAGCGCCGCTACGTAACCGGTTTCCCATCCATCCACCCAGACAACGTCGAAGAAGCCATCGATCTGGTCCAGACGGCACTGAACATCGATCCCGATGACCCCGTCGCGTTGTGCGCCCTCGGATACCTCAACCTCGAAATCGACCGTATCCACGAAGCCCAGAAGCTGTTCCTGAGGGCCGTTACCACCGACCGCAGTTTCGTGGAAGCCAGAAACGGCCGAGCCCTCGCCATTTTCAAGATGCGAAGGCAGAAGACGAAGGCTCTGAAGCTCTTCCGTGAAACCTGCGCGATGGACCGCGAGTATGTCGGTGCGGCATATGCAATGGGGATGTGCCATCTGGCAATGATGGGAAAGGACCGTGTCGGACTCGATGAATATTTCGGCAAAGTGGTGCGGCTGGAACCCAACCATCACGACGCCTGGTTCAAGCTTGGGGTCTTCTACGAGAGCCTGCGCTACACCGACAAGGCCGCCGAGTCCTACTCCCGCCAACTCGCTGTTAACCCAAACCACGAATCGGCCTCCAAACGGCTCGCACGGGTAAGCATCCAGCTCAAGAGCGGCAACAAAGATCGCCTCACCCACCAACAGCTCATCGAGCTCTCGATGCAGAAGCCCCGGCATTACCTTCCGCTTCTCGCCGAATCCTACATCGAACGGGGAGAGTATCTCGGGGCCGAGGCAACCTTCGAACGCTACCTGAAGGTCCTTCCTTTCTCTGAACGACAGTACTACGAAGACATTTCCCTGATCGCGAAACGCGAAGAAGTCGATGAGATCGCCGCCATCTACTCGAGCGGAGAACGTAATCGGGCCCTGCGACGCTTCTGGGCTCTCCAGGACCCGACGCCGACGACGCCCGTCAACGAGCGACGTGTCGAGCACTATCGCCGCGTCTCGCACGCCCGGAGGCATTTCTCCGACGGCGCGGACGAGTTCACGGACATCGGTTGGGATCGTCGGGGGGACCTTTACGTGCGTTTCGGGGCCGCCGACCACACCTCCTCAAGCGACTTCCTCGTCTTCGAGACGGACCCGAAGGTCGCGAAGGTCAAGAACCGTCTGAACGCGCTCGCTCATAACGCGCTGATCGAGGTGCTGCCTGCGCAGAACCTGGGCGCTAGTATCGGGGGCGCCTACGCCTCCACCGTCGAGATTCGGGGCATCCCAACCTTCCCGTTGCCCAGAAGAACCACCATCTTCACCGACGGCGTCGAATCGGGCTACAAGTGGGTGAGCTGGATCTATGGAGAGATCGCCGGTGGCTTCGAAGTCACGTTCATAGACGAGATTGGGAAGGGGTTTTACGAATTCGCCGTGCCGCCACCCGGGTCGAGGTATCCTCTGCTCTGGCGACAGATGTCACCCGAAGTCGTCGTGAGTCGCATCGTGGGCGACAACCCTTCGATTTACGACTACCCGTATGGCGGTGAGCCCCTGAGCTTGTTCGTGACCAAGGCTGGATTCAGGGATGTCAACGAGAGCACTCGCCAGGAAGTTTATTTCGGCCTCCCCACGAGCGAAATCGCCCACGGGCGAGAGATCCAGCTTGAAACCCGGCTTGCCCTCTACAACTGGGATTGGCGGCTGATTCGGACGATCCAGGGAACGGTCGAAAAGCGACTCATCTCCAGGCCCTCCGAAGGCGATCTGTATATCGACCAGATCGACGAATCGATCGATCCCGGCGACTACTTTCTGGCATTGCAGGTACGAGACCCCGAGACCGGCAACCTGCAGATTCACAAGTCGCTCGTGACCATTCCCGACCTCAGCGGGAACGAGCTCCTGATCAGCGACCTCGAGCTGGCAGGTCGGATCAGTCAGACCCGGGGGCCAAACCCCTTCACGAAGGGCGACCTGGACGTCCTTCCTCTGCCCACGAGTCGTTTACAGGAAGGGCTGGCCCATCTCTATTTCGAAATCTATAACCTGGCACGGGACGAGTTCGGGCGAACGCGCTATCGTCTCGACTACGAGACATCCGCCAGATCGCGCGTCACGGTCGTAGCCGCACTGGGCCGCCTTCTGGGAGGCGACCCTGCGGAGATCTCATCATCGGTTTCCTACGAGCACACCGGCACAACGTCCGACGAGTCGATGCACATCAGCCTTTCGCTGCCCGAACTCGACGCGAAGTTCGTCGATATCACAGTCCGTGTGACTGACCTCGTCGCGACCGAACAACCCCAGACCGAACGCACCCTCCGCGTGAATGGATCACCCCCGTGACGCTTCTGTTCGCCCTTGCTTGCACGGCTTGCCTGACCTGGGCGCGCGCCGATGAGGTCGAACAGACAGGGTTCGTAGCGGACGTCGACGCCACCCGTCATCCACTTGCTGGACGCCTGATCGAGCACGTGGCGGGTTCGGCCAGCCGACAGCAATACGAGGCGCTTGACGCCGCCCACAGAGCATCTTTTCTCGATCGATTTTGGGCCGAGCATAACCCCCTCCTGCACCGATTCTATTACGGATACGAATTCGGCAGACGACGTTTCACGGTGTCGGACGCCTTCTTCGAGCAAAAGGACCTCATACCGAAGATGTATCACTGCGACTGGCCCGCGTCCGATTCCTCCATCGTCACTCAGGCCGTCGAACTCACAGACATCCTCCTCGAAGCACTCCCGAACGACCCCATCGTTCTGAACGCCAGGGGCTACGTGCTGCTCGAAGCCAATCGCGCCGTCGAAGCCGAAGCCCTGTTCCTGCGCGCGTGTGAATTGAAATCCGACTTCCCGGAGGCCAGAAACGGCTGGGGACTGACCTACCTCCGACAGAACAAGCGGCTGATGGAGGGGCTCTACCACTTCAGGGATGCCATCGCCAGCGACGAGGGCTATGCCGGGGCGTGGTATAACCTGGCGATGTGCCACCTCGCGATGGGCAGCATCGACCTCGATCACCGGTTCGGACAGGTGGTGGAGCGATTTCCGAACCACCACGACGCGCATCACAAGCTGGGTGTCGTCTACGAAGAACTCTACGACTACAAGAAGGCAGCCGGCTCCTATTCCAGGCAGCTGATGGTCAGCCCCGACCATCGCCACGCCAGAGCCCGTCTCGCACGCGTCAACCTGGAAATGTCCTGGACGCGACGGCGCCACTATGACATTCCCGATGTCGAGGCTCTCGTGGAGCAGGACCCGCTCCGCTACCTTCCGTTGCTCGCAGCCACCTACCTGGCCAAAGAGAACTACGTCGAATGCCAGAAGGCATATGATCGATACTTCAAACTCGCCCCGGGACACCAGCTCGAGTTATTCAGGGACATTTCCCTCATCGCCACGCGGAAGGAGAAGGCGCACATCGAAGCGGCGCCCACCTCCGAAGAGAAAGCTCGCCGGATGCGGCAGTTCTGGCTCCAAAAGGATCCGACCCCCGTCAGTCGGATCAACGAACGTCAGCTCGAACACTACCGACGCGTCCACTACGCGCTCAGGAACTTCAGCCTGGGCATCAAGCCGTGGGACGTCCGCGGGGAAGTCTACATCCGCCTCGGTCATCCAGATCATCGTTCGTGGTCGGGCAATCTCGTGTTCGAAACCAACCCCAAAGCGGTGCGTGTAAAGAACAGATTGAACGAGCTCGCCCATCGGGCCAAGGGCGAGATTATGCCCACGGACCTGAATACGATGTCGGGCCTGTTCCTCTCACGTGAGTATGGTGACATCCGCGGGATACCGATTTTCCCCGTGCCTCATCGAGGCAGCCCTTCTGCCGACGCGGCCAGCCTCGACGCCCGCTGGGAGCTCTGGATTTACGGTGACATCCTTGATGGATTCGAAATTACGTTCATCGACGAATTCGGAGATGGACGCTACGACTTTGCGCGCCCGCCGCAAAGCTCATCCCACTTCGACCTCTGGCTCTCCATCGCACCTGAAACCGTCTTCCATAGGGCGATATCGAAACGACCTTCCTACTACACCTACAACTACAAGGGTGCGCCCCTCGACCTCTACGTCGATCACGCGGTCTTCCGCGGCGAAACAGACTCCGCCGTCGAAATCTACGTGGGAGTTCCCTGGAATCATCTGGGACTTCAGCCCCGGGGAAACGTCCTCTTCGGACAGCTCGATCGCAGTATCGTCGTCTACGACGAAGACGCTCGACCGGTCTACACGGACACGGTAAACATCGCGCAAGGGATCCCCGACGAATCCCAGGCAGGGCCCGGGACTCTGATGGTGGACCAGGTACGGGTGCCTGTCGAGCCAGGGTCCTATTTCGTGGCCGTCGGGGTCGAGGATCCGGGAACGCGCAAAACGCAAGCCT
The DNA here is from genome assembly GCA_002433075.1 of Latescibacteria bacterium UBA6620. Taxonomy (GTDB): domain Bacteria; phylum Latescibacterota; class UBA2968; order UBA2968; family UBA2968; genus UBA6620. The sequence continues at coordinate 122,796 of DJHM01000047.1, read as the reverse complement.
TGCTCAAACGCGTCGAAGTCGAGGACTTCCAGAACGCGAGATTCTCCCTGAGCGAAGTCGAGATCGCTGCCCGGATTACGGACGCGGATCGTACGCTCGGTTCGCAGTTCATCAAGGAAGGCCTGACAGTACTTCCCCTTCCATCCAGAATGTTCGACAATGACTCTGAAATCTATCTCTACTACGAGGTTTACAACCTCCTCAGAAATCGAGACGGCCAGAGCCGATATCGCGTAGATTATCAGGTCCGCGGGGGCAGACCCCGTGGTGTGCGCCGGTTACTGGGAGGCCTCGCGCGGCTGGTCAACACGACCTCCGAGGGCGATGCGATGCGAATCTCCTACGAACACCAGGGGTTCAGTGCATCGGAACCGATTTACATCGCACTCGACCTTGATCCCGTCGATCGAGACGAAATCGAGGTCGACGTGCGAGTCACGGACCTGATGCGCAACGACGAACCGACCGCCATTCGCACGGTCGATGTCAAGAGAGGGAAATAAAGTGATCGGATTCAGAACCACCGCAATCGCAGTCGCAATCGTCCTCGTCGGTGCCTGGGGCATCGCCCAAAGTGCCGTCGGCGACATCCACGTAGTCGTGGGGACGGGCAAGTCCGGCTTCAACAGCGCGGAGGAACGTGCCGTCTATACCGAGCTCAACGTCCCGTCGATGGTCTTCCCCGACCCCGCGGGACGGCTCTACGTCGTCGACACGTCGAACAATCGCATCCGCCTGGTCACACCCGATGGACGAATTCAAAGCGTCGCCGGGAACGGACAACGAATCTATTCGAAGGACGGACTACACGTCCTGAAGACCGGATTGATGACCCCCTCATCGGTCTTTGTCGATGGGGCGGGGTATCTCTACATCTCCGAATGGAGCGGGCATCGGATCCGTCGAGTGGACCCTGACGGCAGAGTGTGGACCGTTGCCGGCAACGGGCAGTCCGGATACGTCGGGGAGGGACTGAACGCCAAAGAGACGTCGCTCTGGACGCCCGGCAGAATCTTCATCGACAAAAACGGAAACCTGTATGTCTCCGAATGGCACGCCCAGCGAGTCCGTCGCATCGGCCCCGACGGGATCATCACCACGGTTGCAGGCAACGGCAGGTCCGGATACGAGGGAGACGGGGGACCCGCGACGGAAGCCTCGCTTCGGAGTCCCAACGGCATCTTCGTCGACAACAACGGTGTCCTCTACATCGCCGACCTCGGCAACAGCTGTGTCCGCCGTGTCGACCCGGATGGAACGATCACCACTGTGGCCGGCACCGGAACTGCGGACTGGTCTGGCGACGGAGGGCCTGCAACGGACGCCCAACTAGATCGACCTTCAGGGGTCTTCGTCGATTCCGCGGGTAACCTCTTCATCGCGGATACCCGGAACAAGCGCGTCCGAAAAGTGGACAGCCAGGGAATCATCCAGACCGTCGCCGGGGGAGGAGAACTAGCCCCCCACGACGAGGGGCCTGCGACGGAATCCCTGCTCAGAAGCCCGTCGGACGTGTTCGTCGATCCCGCCGGCAATCTGTATATCACCGACGGCTCGCTCCATATGGTTCGCCGGGTCGAAGGCATCGCCGCGCCCACAATCCTCGCAGCTCAGCTTCCCGGGGCGCGGCCTTTTTACCAGCCGGAACCCATCGGCCTGCGTGACGCATTGCGCGTGTTCACAAGTTATGGCAGCAGGATCAACACCGACGGTTTCGACCCTCGTCTCGATTTCGAACCCGACGGCCACATCACCATCGGCGACCTTCCTGGTGTACTCAAGGCCGCCATCGGGTTCTGATCCTCACAGTCTTCACCGCCCACGCACACGATCCACAGACGCCTACCCGATGGCACCCCTCATTCTATCCCTCCTGCTGGCCGCCGTCATCGATGCCCAGGTCCTTGAACTCGTCGCTGGAACAGGTCAGGCCGGCTTCGGTGGCGACGGGGGGGCCGCCACAGAAGCCCAGTTGAACGTCCCGTCGGGGGTGTTCGTCGATAAAGAGGGGAACGTCTATATCGCCGACATCACAAACCGACGGGTCCGGCGTGTCGATCCATCAGGAACGATCGTCACGATCGCCGGATCGGGAGAAGACGGGCGATCAGGGGATGATGGAGAGGCAATCGAAGCGGGCGTGTTCGGTCCGACCTCTGTTTTTCTGGATGGGGCCGGTGTCCTCTACCTCGCGGAATGGAACGGTAACAGTCTCCGACGGATCGATGCGTCCGGCCGCATTACCTCCATCGCCGGTACCGGTGAGCACGGCTACGGGGGAGAGGGGCAGCAGGCCGCCCTCGCCAGACTCTGGAACCCATCTTCCGTCTTCCGAACCGGGACCGGCCAGATTTACCTGACCGAATGGAGCAACCATCGAGTGAGACGCATCCAGCCCGACGGATCCATCGTGACAGTCGCCGGCACAGGTCTCAGCGGATTCAGTGGTGACGGAGGACCCGCCACCAACGCTCGCATCAGCAGTCCGAACGGGGTGTTCGTACTCGAAGACGGTACCGTCTACTTCAGCGATCTCGGAAACCAACGCGTTCGGCGCGTCGATCCGGACGGGACCATCTCTACGATCGCGGGCACTGGTCTTCCCGATTTCACGGGCGACGGGGGGGCGGCAAGCCGGGCTGCGCTCAACGGTCCCGCCGGTCTTTTCATCGATGCCGACGGCACACTCTACATTACGGACTCTCGTAACGGTCGCATCCGAGTCGTCCGCACCGACGGAACGATCGACACCCTGATCGGTCCCCAGGGCGCTGGGGTCCCGAGGACACCCCAGGATGTCTTCGTGGATACCCGTGGCGATCTTTACATCGCTGACGGCTCGGGTCATCGCATCTACCGTGCGAGAGGTGTCGCTCCACCGACCGCTCTCCCGGGTGCAGCTCCCAAATCCATCGACTTTGACGGAAACGGCCGTAACAATTTCGCGGACCTGCTCCTCTTCGTCCAGCGATTCGGGGCATCTGAAGTCGACCCGAAGTTTGACCTTGCCGAAGATGGCCGTATCGACTTCACAGACTTTCTCCGCTTCACGGAAGCCTTCAAGGCGAACTGAGCCTTCTCCTCCCCAATTGTGGCCCCGGGGCCACAATTATCTCTTCGCCGACTGCTACGCATAGCCACCCTTTCCAGCGAACGGTTTGCGCCTGCCTCACGCTGTCCGTACACTCACGCGATGCTGCACAGCCTTTCCCTCACGAACGCAGCCTCCAGAATACGGGAGGGCTCGCTTCGAAGCGTGGATCTCGTCCAGGCTTCTCTCGACCGCATCGCCTCGATCGAGCCGGACCTCGACGCGTGGGCGCTCGTCGATTTCGAAGGCGCGCTCCTGGCCGCCGAACGCTGCGATACCCAGGCTCCATCCGACACCCGGCCCCTCCACGGCGTGCCGATTGGCGTCAAGGACATCGTCCAGACGGCCGGGCTCCCCACCGAGGCCGGATCCGGTTTCCTGCGCGGTCACGTTCCCGAAGAGGACGCCCACGCCGTCACCCGCCTGCGTGATGCAGGTGCGATTATCCTGGGCAAGACGGCGACGACCGAGTTTGCGTGTTTCGACCCGGCCGACACGAGCAACCCCTGGAACCGAGAACACACGCCTGGCGGATCGAGCAGCGGCACAGCAGCTGCCGTTGCGGCACGAATGGTCCCTTCCGCCATCGGATCCCAGACTGGAGGGTCGATTTCCCGACCGGCCGCCTACTGCGGAGTAGTCGGCTTCAAACCCACCTACGGTCGCATCAGTCTGCGGGGCGTCTACCAGGTCAGCTACAGCCTCGACCACCTCGGGCCGTTGACACGCTCGGTCGACGACGCCGCGTTGCTCGCCCGCGTCCTGACCGGCCACGATCCGGGGGATCCCTTTTCTGTCTGTCGGGAAGACGCATTTACCCGAGACGATCCATCATCCTGCGATGCGCCCCGCCTCGGAATGGCCCAGGCGTTCTTCCTCGACGCCGCAGATGCCGACGTGGTGGCCGCCACGAACGAACTGACCACCGCCCTCATCGAATCAGGGGCCGAGCTGTCTACCGTCGCGTTTCCCAGGAGCTTCAGGGACGTCCACAAGATGCATCGACTCGTGATGTATGCAGAAGCGGCGGCCTATCACGCGGACCGCTTCGGCCGGAAACCCGATACCTTCCGACCCGGCTTGCGTTCCCTCGTTGAGGAAGGGCTCCTGTTGCCCGCGGCCGCCTATATCGAGGCGCGACGACATAAGGTCGTTTTCACCCAGGAGATGCGGGCCGCTTTCCGCAAGATCGACGTCCTTGTCACGCCCGCGACGCCCAGCCCCGCTCCGCGAGGTCTCCACTCCACGGGCGACCCCGCCTTCAACGTCCCCTGGAGTTACTGCGGCTACCCGACCGTGGTCCTGCCGATCGGTCTCTCGAGCGAGAGTCTTCCGATCGGCATTCAGCTGGTTGGACAGCCGTACGACGAGGCTCGCCTGCTGGCCGTGGCACGTTGGGTCGAGCAGCAGGTCGGCTTCGAGGCCACGCCCGATCTCTGATGCCCGCACTCCTGTTTTGTCTGTTCCTCCCGTCCGTCACGTCTGCCCAGCCAACGTGGGAAGCTCCGATCCATCGACTCATCCACCTGAGCCTCGATGAACGGTTCGAACACGCGCACACATTGGCGGACTCTCTGATGCGCGCGCATCCCGATCGCCCGGAGCCCTCCTTCTACAAAGCCGTCGTATTCTGGCGACAGGGAATGAACATCCAGAATGGCTCCAGGTTCGACTCCGACATTCATCGATACGTGGACACCACGATCGCCAGAACCGAACACCGGATGCGAAAACACGGGGAGTCGGCCGATCTCTTCCTTTGGCTCGGCAACGCCTACGGCCTACGGACCGGACTGGAGATGCTTCGTCGCGAGGTGCTGAGCGGAATCGTCGACGGGTTCCAGAGTCGAGAATATCTGGCCGAGGCGATCGAGCTCGATCCGAGTCTCGTCGATGCGCGCTTCGGGCTCGCCCTGTCGGACTATATTCTGGCGACGAAGCCGCGCATCTTGCGGGTCGTCCAGAGACTGTTCAACCTTCCCGCTGGCGACCGGGACGGCGGCCTGGCAACGCTCGAGCACACTGTCCGAGAAGGAAACTATGCCATCACCGATGCGAGATCGGCCCTGGCTTATATCGATCTCTACTACGAGCGGGATCGAAGAGCGGCTCTGGCCCGAATCGACGACCTCCTCGAACGGTATCCCAACAGTCTCGACTACCGGATCCGAAAAGTGGATGCTCTGCTCTCACTGCACCTGGAAGAAGGAGACCGTGTGGCTTCCACCCTCGTCGACTCTGTGCGCAGCATTCGAGACATAGCTCGGGCCCGAGGCTGGACGTTGATCGGCTGGCGACGTCTGAAGCTCCTCTTCATCGAAGGAACGGGACTCTACGGAATGGGTCGCCACGACGAAGCCCGTGCGAGGCTCGAGCGTGTGGCGGCCGTAGACGGGAAGGATGATAACTGGCTGGCCGGGCCGTCCGAGCTCCTTCTGGGCAAGCTCGCGGATCTGGCCGGCAATCGGTCCGAGGCAAGAAGCCACTACGATCGGGCTCAGCGTCACGAGGAGGTGTGGGGAAGTCACGCCGAAGCACGACGGCTGCAGGTCCAAGCTTTCGACGGGTCTGAACCATCACGACGGCCAAGAGACGAAGAGCAACGATACCCCGAACGACCTTGAAAGACGATGTCCAGCGAACCCGCCATTAAAGTCCAGAACCTGACCAAACGCTTCGGTGCCACGGTGGCCAACGAGGGGATCGATCTCACCGTCGGAGCCGGGGAGCTCCACGGTCTCCTCGGAGAAAACGGAGCCGGAAAGTCGACCGCGATCAGAGCTATTGCGGGGAGCGTGGCCCCCGACGAAGGTACGATCGCCATTCACGGAAGATCGCTACCGCTCGGGTCTCCGGTGGCCGCGATTCGGGCGGGTGTGGGACTCGTTGCCCAGCACTTTGCCCTCGTAGAAACGCTCACCGTCTGGGAGAACATCGCGCTCGGCGTCGAGCCCGGTCGGTGGGGCCTTCTCGATCGTTCCCGTGCACGTCGGCACGCCGGGAGCCTGATCGATCAGATTGGAGCCGATCTTCGAATCGACGACCGGATCGAGGATCTCACGGTCGGCAATCGTCAGATCGTCGAAATCCTCAAGATTCTGGGTCGCGATTCGCGTGTACTGATCCTCGACGAACCCACATCCACCCTGTCTCCGGTCGAATCCGAACGGCTGTTCGCGTTCCTTCGCCGGATCCTCGACGGCGGAACCACCGTCCTCCTCGTCACCCATCGTATCCAGGACATCCTGGACTACGCCGATCGGGCGACCGTCCTTCGTCAGGGTCGTGTCGTCCATCGTTCTCAGCGAGGCACCTGGAATGAGAACGAGCTTGTCGACGCCATCGTCGGGGAGACGAATGTGGAGCGGAACGTTTTCGCGTCCACGTCCGGATCCCGTCTGCAGTTGCGGGCAGCCGGGCTCTCGACGAATCAGGCAGGTATCCGCAACCTCGATCGCGTTTCTCTGGAAGTCGACGAGGGGACGCTCGTTGGTGTTGCTGGCGTAGCCGGAAACGGGCAGGAGACCCTCATTCGCACACTTGCCGGGTTGGTCCCACACGAGGGCCGAATCGTGCTCGCTGACACCGACATCACCGATCACACCGCAGGCCAGCGACGTCGCGACGGCGTTGCCTACATTCCCGAAGATCGTCACGCCGAGGGAATGGTGGCCCCGTTCTCCGTCGTGGACAACGTCGTCCTGGGTAACCACACCCGCTACGGCCATCGCTTCCTGCTCGATCGAAACCGTGTTCGTCGGCGTTCAGCCGAACTCATCCAGGGTTATAACGTACGGGGCAGCGGTCTCGACGCTCCGATGGCCGCTCTCTCGGGCGGAAACCAGCAGAAGGTTGTCGTTGCAAGAGCCCTGTCTTCGCAGCCCAGGCTTGTCGTAGCAGCGCAACCTACCCGGGGTCTTGACATCGGCGCGGCAGCTGAAGTCCGTCGAAAGCTCGTAGAGGTCGCGCAGCGAGGGGGCAGCGTCATCGTTACCTCAGCCGACCTCGACGAGTTGTTCGACCTGTGCCACCGCATCGTCGTCCTTTACGCCGGACGGGTTGCCGGACAGCTCGGCAGAAACGCGTTCGATACGGGCAAAGTCGCCCGAATGATGACTGTGGGGAGAGACTCCCTGTGACATCCGAGCCTCTCCAGGACCGGTCCCACGCCGTCGACCCACCGCTCGGCGTCACTCGGGTCCGTCAGATCGCCCCGTCGGTCGGAGTCCTCGCCGTCGCCTTTGCAGTCGGGTGCGCGTTCGTCGCGTTGTCGGGCGGAAACCCCTTCCACGCGGGAGCCGTCCTCCTCTACGGAGCCTTCGGAACGTCGGGCAACATCGCAGGTGTCATCGCAAAGTCCGTCCCCCTGATCCTGACCGGCCTTTCAGTCGCGGTCGCGTTTCGGGTGGGGCTGTTCAACATCGGGGGCGAAGGACAACTCTACGCCGGTGCCCTCGTATCCGCCGCCCTCGGAGCGACCGACCTCGGCCTGCCCTCGTTCATCCACTTGCCCGCCGTATTGCTCGCGGCATTGGCCGCAGGCACGGTGTGGGGCGTGATACCTGGCTGGCTGAAGGCCCGCAGGGGCGTTCACGAAGTCATCAACACGATTATGCTCAACTACATCGCCATTCAGACTGTCGATTACCTGGTTTCTGGCCCGCTCAACGCAGGAGGCTATGCCACCCGAACCCACCCGATCGTGCCAGCGGCCACGATGCCAGAGCTCTGGTCTGTCGAGCCCGTCCCGGTGAGCTGGGGCGTCGTCGTAGCACTGGCGGCCTGCGTAGCCACCGCGTGGTGGCTGTTCAACACGGCAGGGGGCGTTGAATTCAGGGCCGTCGGTCTCAATCCGAAAGCCTCCCGAGCCGTTGGGATCGCGGACACGCGCAAGATGATCCTCGGGATGGGCCTTGCGGGGGGTCTCGCAGGCCTGGCCGGCGGGCTCGAAGTCGTCGGCCTGCATCACACCCTGTATGCGCAGTTTTCTCCGGGCTATGGATTCGACGGCATTGCCGTGGCCCTGCTGGCCCAGAGCCACCCTGTCGCCATCATTCCTGTCGCCGTTCTGTTCGGTGCGCTTCGGACTGCCGACCGATGGCTACAACTCGTCGCTGGGGTGCCGCGAGACATCGTCATCATCATCCAGGGCGTCGCCGTCCTAGGCGTCGGACTGCAGACGGCCCTCACGCGACGAGCCCCTGCACCACACGGACCACCGGTTCAACCGGCGACTGCGTCGTGAAGACATCGATCGTTTTCGAGCAGTCGCATTTTCGGGCGGATCACAACCACGGTCGTCGCTGAACGGAGCAACCTGTGATATTCGATTCAATCGTCGTCGGACCTCTGGAAGTCAATTGCCTGGTTCTTGCCTGTGAGGAAACCCGCAAGGGAATCGTCATCGACCCGGGCGACAATGTGGGCGGCATCATCGACCTCGTCGCGAAACTCAACATCGTCGTCGTCGAGATCGTGGCCACCCACGGCCATTTCGATCACATCGGTCGCGTCAAGTCGCTGCAGGAAGAATGGGGGGTGCCATTCACGATTCATCGGGCCGATCTCTTTATGGTCGAAGGGCTCGTCGAGATCGCCTCCTTCCTCGGCATTCAAACCGACGAGCCGCCGACCGTAGACCGCTTCATCGAAGAAGGCGATACCCTCTCGTTCGGCAACGAGACGCTCGACATCGTTCATACCCCCGGGCACGCTCCGGGCAACGTGACTTTCCTGTGGCCGGGGCACGCCATCGTCGGCGATGTGATCTTCGCTGGATCGATCGGACGAACGGATCTTGAGGGATCCGATCCGGATACCCTGATGCGGTCGATTCGAGAAAAAGTGATGGCCCTGCCGGACGATACTCGACTCTATCCCGGTCACGGACCTTTCACCACAGTCGGTCAGGAGCGTGAGACCAACCCCTTTCTCCGTTAGTCACTCACGCAGCGTCGAGCCCGGACGTCACAGCACGAAACAGGCCTCTCCTTCATCACGCAAAGGGAGAGGCCTGTTTTAGCGCATCTGTGGCTCCGTCTTACGGCCCCGATGCGGCCGTATTGCCACCCAACGCATTCTCGAAAATCCCCGACAGAATCACCAGATCCCCGAACTCCACACTGCCGTCCGCATTCAGGTCGAATCGTCCGTCGAAACCCGCCTGCGTCGACAAGGTGCCGAAGGCGGCCGCGAACAACAGGAAGTCTCTGAAATCTGTCTCGCCACTTTCGTCGAAGTCGATCGAGGTGGACACAAGCACGGATCCCGTACCCGAAAACAGGAATCCGCCCCCACGCAACATCTCGCCGCGAACGAGCGAAACCCGAGCTTCCCGAAAATCGTCATCCGGAGAGAAGATCATTTTTCCGATGAATCCGGAGTTGGCCACGAGTGGGCCGGCCACATCGGCCACGGTCACGACAATCGAGGCCCCGGTCGTATCCGCCGGCAGGGTGCGTCCGTCCCCGAAGACGTCGCCGGCCTCGAACGAATCGAACGTGAGTCCCGGCTGAGCGACAAACTCGAGGATAAACCCGACTGCGCTCCCGATCCGGTTGCCGTGAACTTCGATTTCCACATTTGAACTCGATTCGATGCCAAATCGAAGATCGCGATTCTGATTACCCGGGGTTACGTCCAGATCGAGGCTCAGATCGAATTGCGTGTTGGTTACGATGAACGTGGCCGCCTCAACCGACACGGAGTCGCTTTCACCCGTACGCGCATCGATCACCTGCGTGCGCCCCGACTCGATCCGCACGCTCGTCCCCTGCACGATATCCTGCAGGGCCTGAAGCTTGACCGTGGCGATATACCCATTCGCTCCGATCGTTCGGCCGCCGCTGTTGAAAACCGAAACGAGAGCGCTCCGGGAAGGGCCTGCCCGGCCCACGAGTCCTTCGATCGAGTGCACACTGAAGAAGCTCGTAAACGAGAACCGGTCACCCTGGATCTCATCATTCTCGAAAGCCAGAGACAATCCCTCGATCGATAACCCCTCACCGTCCTCGATGAACAGATCGAACATCAGCAATTCACCCAGCGCGACAGGCGGACGAGACCGCGCATTGTCGTTCACGATCGGCGGCGCTTCCTCCACCGCCGTGTCGAGCAGCAGGGCTTTTCCATCAAAGCCGCCGGCAGACGCCTCGGGCGTCCAAAGCAGGAGGGCCAGGCAGCAGAGAAGTGTGATTCGGGACAGCAACCCCATCGATGAACCTTCTGTCAGATAGCGAAACGGAGACGCAAAACCCCTCATTCTTAGATCGGCCGTTCTGTCCTGTGCCTTGACCGGTGAAACGGCTGAAAACCACAGCAAAATCCCGTTCAAGGGCCGAGATTGGGTCGCGACAGTTTGAATCCGCCTCTTCGGCCCCTATATTGTCACTTTTCGACCCCCGAAACCCAATGGACGCGGAGTGACCGAACTACACATCGTCTGTCAGGGACTGTCGCAGACCAAACAGGGAGACAACCTGCTCGGATGGTGGTCCGATGTCCCTCTTTCCACCGTCGGTCTCCGCCAGTCGTTGCTCGTCGCCGTCCGTCTTCAGGCTGAGTCCGACATTACCACCCTCTACACGAGCCCCCTCCGGAGAGCGGTGCAGACTGCGCACGTCATCGCGGACCAGCTGAAGGTCGTGCCTCAGAGGCACGAAGATCTGCGTGAGCTCGATTGTGGATCGCTGGATGGGCTCACCTACCAGGAGGCGTACGAACGATTCCCCGATCTCGTCGTTCACGGACCTCAGGCCGGGGGCACCGACGCGGAATCCTACGGGCGGCTTCAGGACCGGGTGAGCCGGGCCCTTGGCGAAATCATCAACCGGAATCCGGAAGGAAAGATCGCCGTCGTCACCCACGGCGGCTCGATCGTGGCCTACCTGCGCAGCCTTCTTGGCCACCAGTCGAGTTCGACGGAAGAGGGCCCGTTCTTCGAAACGTCTCCCGCATCCATTCACACCCTGCGATTCGACGCCGACGCTTGTATCGTCGTCCGCCTCAACGACACCTCACATCTCGCCGATGGCCCGAACTGAATCCAACGCCTTCCCCGCCCGAACGATCCGAAACACCCGGGTCGGCGATCTCCGTCCGGGCGAGTACGTCACCATCGCGGGGCGCCTGATCGAATCCTCCGGGTCATTGCGAATACGGGACGCCAGCGGTGAAATCGCCATCGACAGTCGTCCCGGCGAGATCCACGAGATTGTCGAGTGTACCGGCCGGCTTCGACCACCCACGTTCAGCGTCGAGGCCTTCAGACGGCTCACGCCCTCAACCCGGGCCCTGGATGCATCCACATCCCGTCGGGCGATCCGCGTCCGAGCGAACGCCCTCCGTGAAACGCGTGCGTACTTCCACGACCTGGGCTTCATCGAGGTCGAAACACCCTGTCTCGTTCCTTCCCCGGGGATGGAGCCCCACCTCCGCAGCTTCTCCACCCGTAGCAGCAGGGGAGCCTTGAGGTTCCTCCACACCTCTCCCGAATACGCGATGAAGCGACTCCTCAGCACCGGCGAGGAACGCGTCTACCAGATCTGCAAGACCTTCAGGGACGAGCCCTTCGCACGATATCACAGTGGAGAGTTCACGATGCTCGAGTGGTATCGCGCCTTCGCCTCCTACGAGGAAATCGCACGGGACGTCGAAAGACTCGTGGTTCACCTTGCACGAAAACTCCACGGCGCGACCCCTCTTGCGTATGGAAAGGACACGATCGATCTATCCGCTCCCTGGGAACGGTTGACGGTCGAACAGGCGTTCCGCCGGTTTTCTACGATCCAGACGTCTCCGGTGACGGATCCCGATGGGTTCACCGCGGAAGTTCACAAAGCGCATCCCTCCAGCGGTGCCACGTTCGAAGACGCTTTCTTCCAAATCTTCCTAGAACAGGTCGAGCCACGACTCGGCCGTCAGAAACCCACCCTCCTGATGGATTACCCCGAATCGATGGCTGCATTGTCCAAGTGTCGAACCACAGCGCCCGCGGCGGAACGATTCGAGGTCTACGTCGCCGGCGTTGAGCTTGCCAATGCTTTTACGGAACTGAACGACCCGGACGAACAACGACGCCGACTGAAGGTCGAGCGACGCGAGAGGTCTCGAACTGGAATGCCCGAGCATCCGATCGACGAGGCGTTTCTCGATGCGCTCGAGATAGGAATGCCTCCGGCCGGAGGAATTGCACTCGGATTCGACCGTCTGTTGATGCTGCTTTCGAACGTACCTCACATTGAAGACACCTTGTCCTTTCCAGACCCGGACATCTGAACTCGAGAGGAGATCTACGATGGGCCAACTCGATGGAAAAGTCGCACTCATCACCGGCGGAGGAACCGGGATCGGCCGAGCCACTGCCCTGAAGTTCGCCGGAGACGGCGCGGACGTGGCCGTTAACTACAGCCGGTCGAAAGACGCCGCTGACAAGACAGTCGCAGACCTCGAAGCCCTGGGCAGAAAAGCGGTCGCCATCCAGGCAGACGTCTCGGACGAATCGTCCGTCAGCCGAATGGTCGACGAGACGGTCGACACCCTTGGAAGGCTCGACATCCTCGTAAACAATGCCGGCACGACCCGGATGGTCCCGCTCGATGATCTCAAAGGGCTGACCGACGAAGACTGGGACCGGATTCTCTCCGTCAACGTCAAGGGCACCTTCTACGTCTGCCGTGCAGCCATTCCAAAAATGAAAGCGAACGGTGGAGGACGCATCGTCAACATCGCCTCGATCGCGGGGACGACCGGTCAGGGCAGCTCCATCGCCTATTCCGCATCTAAAGCAGCCATTATCTGTATGACCCAGTCGTTGGCGGTCAGCCAGGCCCCGGAGATCCAGATCAATGCCGTCTCACCCGGTCTGGTCGAGACACGGTGGGTCGAAGGCTGGGAAGAGAACAACAAGGGGCACGCCCGAGGCACCCCGATGCAACGTAACGCGCTCGCCGAAGATGTCGCTGAAGCGATCTACGGAGTGGCCACCAGCGGCTTCGTCACCGGGCAAAATCTGATCGTCGACGGAGGCCGAAGCCTCTGGCTCTCCGCGGTCAGATAGTCGACTCCCATCCTCGTTACACAGCCTGCCGCGTCCCCGTGCATCGCACGGGGACGCCCCCACCGCCAAGCTGGAAAAATATTCCTGTAAGTCGGAAAATTTATCCGCGCCATCCTTGACTCCCGCCACACGGGAGCCTACATTCAAGTTCGGTATTGACAACAGTTTAGCGTCTTCGATGTTCGGTCTACCGCCCTCCCCCGGCGGTGTGGATTCCGCTTTGCACGAAGGATTTCGGGACATCCGGCCGGCCGATGGCGCACGCTGCCGGTCTCCCCATACCGAGCGGTCCTTTCCTCACCCGGTCGTCAACCCCTGGGAATATCTCACCTTGGCCAACGAATCGATCCTCGTCGTCGACGACGATGCCTTTATGCGGGAGCTCCTCCAGGAGTCCCTCACGGAGGCCGGATTCAACGTCGATGTCGCTGAATCCGGCAAGGAAGCCCTTCATCACATCAGTGTACACGAGTACCACGTGGCCCTCATCGACCTCAGCCTGGAGGATATGAGCGGTCTGGAGGTCGTGGACACGATCATCGATGGCTCTCCCGACACCCGCATCATCATCATGACCGGCTATCCTAGTATCCAGACGGCGATCGACGCCCTGAGGCGAGGCGCCCAAGATTACATCATCAAGCCCTTCAAGATGCCGGAAGTGCAGGCCGCCGTGGCACGCAGCCTTCGGGTGCAAAAGCTCGAGGCCGAAGTACGCACCCTTCGATTGAAGGTCCGCGACCAGGAGCAGGAAATCACTCGACTGCGTGGGAATGCGCCCGGTCGTCCCGTCGGAGGAAGTCCACAGGCAGCCGGACGTCCCACCGCACTGCCTGGCGCGTATGGCGCACCACGCGCCCAACCCCCCGAACCGGAGGAATCGCAGTGAGCCTTCAGGACATCCGGCGGCTCGAGCACCGGGCCAGCGAACTGGCCGAAAGAATCGGCAAGCAACTGGCCGAAGGCACGGACGCTACCGCACTCCTGAAGGATATGACCGAGCAAGTCGAAGTCGTGAATCTCCTGCAGGTCGAAATCCAGGCCCTCGCCGATGCGCCAGAGGGCCGGTTGAGCGCTGACTCACTCGAGCGCCTCAAGCTGTCATTCAAAGAACTCGTAGATCGAGTGGACGCCAACGTGAAGACCGTGAGCCAGAAGGGGCTACGCATCACACCACAAACCAAAAAAGCGGTCTCCTGACACCGGGATGAAAGACTTCACGCCAGAAGATGTCACTGCCTTCACCGAGGCCTACACAGCGTTCAACCGGGCACTCGATCAGCTCGCGGCCTCACAGCGCAACCTGGAGTCCCACTTCACGACGTTGAACGACCAGCTCCAGGAAACCAACAAACGACTTCAGAACAGCCTCGACGAAGAGAGCCGCCTCAACGCCTATCTCGAGAGTATGCTCGAGGGTTTGGGCTCGGGCGTGGTTGCAGTAGACACGCAGAACCGTGTGACCCTCATCAACGAAGCGGCCGCCGACCTACTCGGCTGCCGACCGGAATCGGTCCTGCACGAACCGGTTGAAACCGTCCTCGGCGAAACCGCCGGCCTCCTGGCGCTCACCGTTTCTGCCGGGGAAGGAGCTCCAGAACAGGAGCGCGAACTCTCCCTGGCGAACGACGACAGGTTGCCCGTCCGATTCAAGACCGCCTGCCTGCGAAGTCGAGACGGGACCATCCTTGGGGCGCTGGCCATCATCGACGACGTGTCCCGGGTTCGTGAACTTTCTCGTCAGGCCAGCCGCGTAAGCACGCTGACGGCACTTGGCGAAATGTCCGCCACCGTCGCGCACGAGATCAGGAATCCTCTCGGAGGCATCGGGGGTTTCGCAGACGTGTTGGCGAGGAAGCTCGATGTCGACGATCCCCGACGGCATCTTGTCGTCAAGATCACCGAAGGCATCGATAGACTGAACAACGTTGTTTCCAATCTCCTGACCTACACGAGACCCGCTCAGCTCAACCTACGACCGGTGGACTTCGTCGAGGTCGTCGAAGATTGTGTCGGCTTTTTCGAAATCGATGCTGGGTCACGCGTCGACGAGATCGATGTGCAACGCGACTACGCCATTCACGAACTGCCCTGTCGCATCGACCCAGAACAGGTACAGCAAATCGTCCTCAACCTCCTCCACAACGCCGTGCAGGCCATCCCTGGAACAGGTTGGGTTCGGATCCGCGTGCGATCCGAAGACGACCCGAAGGAGGTCTGCGAATGGGGTGAAACATCCGCGCCCATTTCGCCGGTCGCCGTCGTATCGGTTGCGGATTCGGGAATCGGAATGTCCACGGACGTGCAGTCGAAGTTGTTCCGGCCCTTTTTCACGACTAAGGAAGACGGGAACGGGCTCGGCCTCGCCACGGCCAAGAAAATAATCGAAGCCCACGGCGGCATCATCGCCGTTCAGAGTGAACCCAGGAAAGGCACGGAGTTCAGTGTGATTCTCCCGGTGGGATGAACACGCTCCGCAACGACGAGGAACCCAAAATGAAAAAGCTCCTGATCGTGGATGACGACGAATATTCCCGATCGTCTTTCGTGTCCCAGCTCGAGGATGCGTACGAAACCGAAGAGGCCGAGAACGGCGACGAGGCACTTACGAAACTCGCCGAAGCCGATTTCGACGTCGTACTCTCTGACATCCGGATGCCGGGAATGTCTGGGATTGAGCTGCTCGATAAAATCACGGAACGCCACCCCGACATCAGGGTGCTCATGATTTCGGCCCTCGATCAGGTCGACACAGCGGTGGAAGCAATGCGGAAGGGCGCCTGCGACTATCTGGTAAAAGGTGAGGTCGTGGGAGACGAACTCGGCCTCCGAGTCGATCGCGTCCTGGAAGTTCAGGAGCTCAAGAGGGAGAACACGCGGCTCAAGACCGAACTCGGAGAGCGCTTCAGTTTCGGCAATATGGTCGGGAAGACCAAGGTGATGGATGAGGTCTTCGAACTCGTCGAGACCGTCGCCAAGAGCCGGTCCACCGTCCTGATCAACGGTGAAAGCGGGACGGGCAAGGAACTCATCGCCCGCGCCATCCACTACAACAGCCCACGAGCCGATCAGCCCTTTATCAAGCTGAATTGTGCTGCGCTGCCACAGGACCTGATCGAAAGCGAGCTCTTCGGCCACGAGAAAGGTTCGTTTACCGGCGCCGTAAAGCAGACCAAGGGACGGTTCGAACTGGCAGACGGCGGCACACTTCTTCTCGACGAAATCAGCGAGATCGAGCCGCCGCTCCAGGCCAAACTGCTGCGCGTCCTGCAGGAACGGGAATTCGAACGCATCGGAAGCGGCGCGACCATCACCGTCGACGTTCGAATCGTCGCGACGACGAACCGGAATCTGCGCGAGGAAATCGACAAGGGGAATTTCCGGGAGGACCTCTTCTATCGTCTCAACGTGATCCCGATTCAGATGCCCCCGCTTCGAGACCGGAAAGGCGATATCGTGCAATTGGCCGAGCACTTTCTCCAAAAGTACAACACTGAAAACGAGAAAGAGATCGGCGGTTTCAACGAAAAGGCGATCGAAATCCTGATGGCCTACGACTGGCCAGGTAACGTCCGCGAGCTCGAGAACTACATCGAGCGTGGCGTCGTCATCTGCCAGGAGCCACAGATCCGCGAAAACCACCTGCCCCTCGATATCCTCACGGGCGCCCCCCGGACAGGCGGCGTAGACGAGGGCGTCAGCGTCGGAACCACCGTGAGAGAGATGGAAAAGCGGCTGATCCTCAAGACCCTCGAAGCCAGCGACGGTAATCGTACCAACGCCGCCGATTTACTCGGGATCAGCTCCCGCACCCTCAGGAACAAGCTTCACGAATACGGGATGGCCGGCATCTACAGGAAGGGGGGCCCCGCCTCCGAAGCCGCTGACGCCTGATCGTCCGGATCGAGAGAGAAAACGCCCCGACCGTGAGGAATACGGTCGGGGCGTTTTCATTTTCAGGCTCACCTAGTTAGAACGGAGACACCTGCTCGGGGCCCACATCCGTCGACAGGGCCAGCGCGTCGAAACTGCGCTTCATCAGGTCGGACCGGACTTGCCCGAGCGTGGGATCCTCATAGCGGTTCTCGAACTCACCCGGATCTTCCTCCAGATCGTAGAGTTCACCCGCCCGGTGACCGTGGTAGACGCACAGCTTGTAACGCTCGTCGCGGATCATCGTACCGTTTCACGGTGGGCCGCCTCCGGATCCTCCAGGAGCCGCATCAGGGATTTCCCCTGAACTCCCTCCGGGCACGCGACACCGGCGGCCTCCAACAGGAAGGGCGCTACATCGGTGAGTTCCACAAGACGATCCGAGCAAGCGCATCCAAACCGAGCTGGCCACGAGATAATCAGGGAAACCCGCGTCAGGCCCTCGTAGAACCGGCAGCACTTCAGGATCAGGCCGTGGTCCCCCAGCATTTCGCCGTGATCGATCAGTTCGACCATCGCTTAGTAAGCGGCGATCTTCTCGCTGACGCCCATCTCTTCAGGAGTCTGTCCCGACGTCTGAAAATCGATCCCTTCGAGGTATCGTTGCGTCACGAGGTCGCTCTCTCGAAACAGGGGATGTGGTACGTCCGCCGGGTCATAACCGTCCAGAAAGGGCTGTGGTGGGTCGAATGGAGAGTGCGGGTCGAACACATTGACGCTCATCAGCCACGGCATCGGCCAATCGGCCTTCATAAAATCGATCGCCACGTCGGCGCACCACGACGCTTGATGAAGCTCGGGCGGCATCTCACTCGGGCGCTCTCGCAAGGTCCCGAGGTCGACGCCCTTTTCTGCCAACCAGGCCTTGTAGGCGTGACCCTCCGGCCACTGATCACAGGGATCGTGGCTCCACTCGAAAACCCGCTAGCCATCCTCGCCTCGCGGTTCCACTCTCCCGTGGGCCCCGGCCAGGTGCAGCTTGCCCACCAGCCCGCAATCATAGCCGCTGTCGGCCAGCAGCTTCGTCACCAAAGGGGCGGCATCCGCCCAATGTGCGTTCCCGTTCATACATCCGTGGACTGAGCTGGGATACATAGCCGTCAGAAAACTGGCCCGACTCGGGGTGCAAATCGGACTCTGGCAGTAGGCGTGCGTGAACGCCAGACCGGAATCCACCAAACGATCCAGGTTTGGTGTGCGAATGTGAGGATTTCCCCGCGAGGCGATCGTGTCGTATCGCTGTTGGTCGGTACAGACCCAGAAAATGTTCGGTCGTTCCACGTATGAGCCACCCCCTCAGCGGATGTTCAGGTTGAGTAATGATGAACACCAATGAATATGCATTGAGCTAATAATTATCATTACTATGGATTGTCGGAGGTCGACCAGGACTCTATACTTTTCCCAACCCCAAAGCATCGTATACGGCATCCTCTCCACAAGGCCTGTCTCCGGTCCTGACGACCGCGGTCGTGCACGCAACGGGCAGCAACATCGTCCCCTGGGTCCAAGAGATCCCACGCCACGCACATCCCGTCAGAATCGTCGAGCACATCGAGCCGGCCGGGAGCGTGCGTCGCGAGCCGACACCTCAACCTTCGGAGGGAATGATGCCACCGGGCAGTCCAAGCGGGCGCGGCGATTCCTTCCGTCGCGCCCGCAACACATCCTCCCTTTCCTGGAGGTACCGATGAAAGTCAGCGACATTCTCGAACAAAAGGAACACGCGTGGTCTTCGTCGGCCCCGACCTCGCGAACGCCGTCGAGACGATGGTCTCGAATAAAGTGGGCGCATTGCCCGTCAAGGATGAAGCGGGCGATATCGTCGGCATTATCAACGAGCGTGATCTTATGCGGGCGGTTCACGAGCACGTCGACCTCAAGTCCGAACACGTTCGGGATCGTATGACGACAGACATCGTTGCGGGTCAGCTTGACGAAACCGTCGAACACGTGATGGCCACGATAACCGAGCGACGATTCAGACACATGCCCATTCTCCAGGACGGAAAGCTCGTCGGCATCATCAGCATCGGCGACCTGGTCAAATCTCAGCTTCGCCACTACGAGCGCCAGGTCAACGAGCTGACTGACTACGTCGCCGGTAGCGCTGCCTGAGCACAAAAGGGCCGCCTCGTCCAGAACGAAGCGGCCCACTTCCTCTACTCCCCGGTTCGAACCCTACGCGCCTCCCTTACCGATAGCGGTCCACTTCGGGCCCGACCTCGCGAACCAGCCGAATGCCGATACCCGCACCAGCGCCCTCTGTTTCCGCGTAAGCTCTGGCTGCGGAGCGCACCCCCGCTTGCGTCGATCGAAACGAGCCCCCCGGATGACGCGTTGCGAACGATAACCTGCGTCAGCGTGGATTCCCGATGCGGGGCCTCGCGGATCGATCTGGAACCCTCCAGTGTAGGGTCGATACCAGTCCTCCACCCATTCTGCCACGTTTCCGGGCACGTCGTAGATTCCCCACCCGTTGGGACGTCGTGTGGCGACCGGGTGGACGTAGCCTTCGCCTCGGTCACCCGTGTTGGCCTGGATCCACGCATACTCCGCCAGTTCCGCGCCAGCCCCCCACGACGACTGTGACCCCGCCCGCGCCGCATATTCCCATTCGGCCTCAATCGGCAATCTGTAGACCTCGCCACCCGTGTGGGCGTTTAGCACGTCCAGGAGATCTCGGACACCCGCCCAGCACGTGCTCTCTGCTGGATAGGCATCTCCCTCTGGCGCGAACACCAAACCATCCGGATTCCCGATTCGCTCGATGACATCCCGATAGGTGCGCCAGGGATACATCCCCATCGCCAGAACCCACTGCTTTTGCGTGAGTTCGTGGTGGCTGATGTAGAAGTCACGCATCAATACGACATCGACCCTGGGACCTTCGTCGGCGGACCGACCTGGCTCTGATTCGGAAGAACCCATCCTGAAACGGCCTGCCCGGACCATCTCGATTTCCCCGCCGCCCGGAAGCGAAAAGGTTCGGATTTCCTGTGGATGAGGGATCGCAAAGGAGGAACGACGACCGTCCAGGTCCAATTGAAGGTGGTATTCGCGACCCGCGTTCAGCGGAAGGCTCGACCACGCCCCCAGCGGACGCCCTGCCTGCTCGGCGAACGCCTCGTAGTAACCGGAGACTGGAGCCAGCGGAAATGTGGACTTCCCGCGGTCGTCCGTCAGACCATACAGAGGGGTACCGGAACCCGAGGGACGGAGTTTGAGCTCCACGCCTTCGATCGGCAAACCGGTGTCGGTGAGCGTCACAACCACCGATAGTCGCTTGGGGATGGCTGGCTTGAGACGGACCTCGGGTGCGAGGGAAAGCGCGCCATCCTGTCCACATCCCATTACAGAGAGCATCGCCAGCCAGAGACCCAGGCGCAGGGGGAGAATGCGCACGGATCACCTTCCTGAAGAGGAATGTCAGGAATGATAGCGAATGTGTTATCGTTATCGGTCGGCCTCGAGAAAACTGGAGCCCGGACTCCAAAATTTGCAATGTAAGACTCTAAATTTCAAGTAGTTGTAACCATACCAACGTCCCGGACGCTCACTGGAACCCACGAAGTTCACAGTCGTTAAAGACGACAAATCATTAGAAAGACACTGTACAGTAAGTATACAAATTAGCGTATCTTATTATTGTAAGACAGAAAATCGCGGTCTTGGGGCGTTTGAGGCCCCCCACACGGAAGTCGAAGGCGCCCAACCCTCCCGTGGGCGCGCCTTCGCTACGTACGGTCAGGAGCCACGGAAGGCCCGATTCGGATCGAGTGGGTCTTGACCAGGCAGAAAACACGCTCACCCTCCTTCAATCCAAGCTCCACGACCGCTTCAGGCGTCACCTCCACGAGCAAGCGCTTTCCCACGTCCACCGAAACCATCGACACTGCGCCCGCTCTGCGAACCTCTCCGACTCGACCTTGCAGGGCATTCCGAAGACTTAGACCCTCAGGTTCCGTCCTTGAGAGGATGATGTCGTTCGCTCGGATTCCGATGAACAGTCGATCCCCCACCGGTCGGTCGCACAGCGGAACCTTGATGACCTGATCCTCGTACGCCACCCGCGTCAGGCCCGCATCAGGATCGTTCGAGGACACCTGCACCTGCAGGACGTTCTCGAACCCGTAGTCCCCGAGCAAGGGAACGACCGTCTCGTGGTGGGCCACGTCGAAAAAGTCTCCCTGCGTGACGCACTTTCCGTCTGACAGGATGACGACCTGGCCTGTGAGCTGCAGGATGTCGCCGACCGAGTGACTGACGCAGAGCATCGGCAAGCCGAGCGTATCCCGAATCGAACGTAGATACGGCAGAATTCGGTTCTTCAGCCCGGGATCCAGTGCCGCAAGGGGCTCGTCGAGCGTCAGCAGATCAGGAGATCGGAGAAGTGCGCGCCCCAGCGCCACCCGTTGCCGTTCTCCCCCCGACAGTTGCCGGGGTCGATGTGCGAGCCGGGGCCCCAAATCGAGCAGATCGATCACGTCTTCGGGATCCAGCCTCCGGTCGCCGGGTGAAAGGAGATCGTAGCCGTAGTGGAGGTTTTGGAGCACGCTCAGGTGCGGAAACAGCAGACCGTCCTGGAACACGCACCCGATTCCCCGGGCTTCCGGCGGGACTCGGATCTTTCGCGCAGACGAGAAGACCACGCGGTCTCCGATCACAATCTCGCCCTCGTCGGGGTCCATCAGGCCCGCCACCATCCCCAGCAGTGTCGATTTCCCCGCTCCGGAAGGCCCGAACAATGCCGTCACGAGGTAGGGGCAGCGAATGTCCACATCGAGCGTGAATGGGCCCAGATGCTTGATCGCTCGGACCTGGAGGAAATCAGCCACGCCGCACCCGCCTTGTCAGCACCTCGCTCGCGGCAAGAGCAGCCAGCGACAGAGCAATCGAAAGCAGGACAAGGCCGAGCGCCGCCCGATCGCCTCCAGGCTGGTTGATGAAGGTGTAGATGGCCAGCGGCAGAGTCCGGGTCTGACCGGGAATGTTCGACACGAACGTGATCGTCGCTCCGAACTCGCCCAGACTTCGCGCAAAGCTCAACAACCCGCCCACGAACACCCCCGGCAGCGCCATCCTCAGCGTGACCGTCGAAAAAGCCCGAATTCTTCCCGCTCCGAGGGTCCGAGCGGCCGATTCCAGCCTCGGATCCACATTCTCGATCGACGATCGGACCGACCGCAGCAACAGGGGAAAGGCCACCACCGCCGACGCCAGGACCGCCCCCTTCCAATCGAATGCCACCTGGATCCCCACCTGTTCCAGCAGCATCCCCACGGGGCCACGTTGGCCCAGGAGCATCAGCAGAAGATACCCGGTCACCACCGGAGGGAGAACCAGGGGGAGGTGCAGGATCCCATCCAGCAGCACCTTGCCCCGGAAACTGGAACGAGCCAGAAGCCAGCCGCACAAAACACCCGGTGGCAGACTGATCGCGACGCAGGCCACCGCGACCTTCAGAGACAACCAGACAATTTCAAGGGCTTGAGGATTCACGAGGGAAGCCGGTCGACCGTGGCGAAACCGGCAAGGTTCGTCCGGATGAGCGGACTCGGGGAAGGAATTTCTTTCGCAACCCGGCCCCAGAAGAGCGACGCCGGTATCTTCGAAATTTTCATAACACGTTTATTAACAGCCATATGAGACATAGGACAACTTCGCCAGACTGCGCCCCCTTGAATCGGTACAGGCTTTGCTCACCCGAAGGTCGGAATGGGGCTCCGTCCGTCCTCGAGGTCGGGCGACGCCGTGGGCCCACTACACATGCCACAGGGAGTGCTTCATGCTCGTTCGAAACCTGGTCTTCAACAAGACGAACGTACCGCTTCTCAACAAAGTACTCAACGTCTCGTCAGCGCGACACCGCGCGATTTCGAACAACATCGCGAATGCCAATACCGTGAACTACGCTCGAAAAGAAGTCAACTTCGCCGACTATCTCCGGGCCCAGGTCAATAAGCCGCCAGTGGTCGGACGCAAGACGGACGGACGCCACATGCCCGTCGGTCTCCCGGACCCTGTAGCCGGCCCCCGCGTCTACGAACCCGATCCAGGACCCAACACGACCGGAATCAACAACGTCGACATCGACCAGGAAATGGCCGATCTCGCCGAGAACCACCTCCTCTATAACATCGGAAGCCATCTCGTCAGCCAGAAATTCCGTGGACTCAGAAAGGCGATTTCAGGTCAGATCACAGGCTGATCGATCCTGATCGGAATCCGACATGAACCTTGGCCCTCTGACACCATCGTCACTCGCCGCTACGGTGAGCCACACGCCTGGCGGCAGAATCGATTTTACCCTCGATCAACCCGCTTCGCCCCATCCACAGCCGCAGCGAGCGGACGAAGCTTCATCACTGTCCAGCTTCGACATCGTCACCGCAGAAGAGAACGCCGCAATCACGAGTGCGTTCGTTCGGCCCGAAAGCGGGTACCGCAAAGACGGACGGACGACTGGCGGCCCTCATCCTATCGGCCAACATCTCGATCTGAGCGTCTGAGGAAACAAATGTTTCGAATCCACCCCACACTTCTCGTCATCGCCACGATGCTCTATCCCGTGGGTGCAATCGCAGAGGTTCAGGGAGCGCAACCCCATTCGATTCAGCGTCTGCTTAAACGAAGCACCGCGCCCTCCGTGGCCGAGCGCATTCTTTACCTGAGCACGGGCCGTCGTCTGCCGTCGATCGATCCTCCCAAGAATATCCAGGTGTCCAACCTCGATGGACTCGTGGAACCCGATCCGCTCAAACGCCCTGTCTTTCGTCCGACCCCCATCACACCGCCCGTTCCCATTTTCGATCCGTCTGGACGTGCCAGCCTCAGCCAACGCGTCCTCCGGAGGATCGAAGGTTTCGATCCCCTGATTCAGCGCTATAGCAAGGTACACGCGCTCGACGCGAATCTTATTCGGGCGGTGATCTATGTCGAGTCGGCTGGCAAAAGCGATGCGCGCTCCCACAAAGGGGCCCAGGGCCTCATGCAGCTCATGCCGGCAACGGCCCAGGACATGGGTGTGAGAAATCCACTCGACCCGGCGCAGAACATCTACGGTGGGACCCGATACCTGGCCAAACTCCTGGGCGAATTCAAACGCCCCGAGCTCGCGCTCTGGGGCTACAACGCCGGCCCTGAATCTGTAAAGAGACGGCGTTTGCCTCTCGAGACCAAGCGTTACGTTCCCGAGGTTCTTCGTGTAAAGAACCTCCTCGACCAGCAAGGGACCTGACTGTGCCGATTCGATCTCTCGTCAATGCCACCACACAAGGCCCGACCGGGTCTTCTTCCCTCACGCAGCGGTCTTTCCGCCAGCTGGAGCAAGGCGGTCGAAGCCTCGGTCCGACCGAAGCGAGGGCGGCCGAGCAGAACAGACAGGTTGACGGCGAGTTTTACGGCCTCGTCAAAGACTTCCTGGGAGACGTGAATGCCCTGCAGAGCCGGTCCGGAGACGCGCTGGAGGCCTTTGTTGCAGGCGAAATTACCGACCTCCATCAGGTCATGGTCGCCAGCCAGGAAGCTGGTATCGCGATGGACCTACTGATTGAAGTTCGAAACCGTGTCGTAGAGTCGTTCCAGGAGATCATGCGCATCCAGGTCTGACCCGGATGACCACCTCGCGCGAATCTCGGTGTTTTCAGCGCAGATAACTGCGCCCCATACGTCAACGACGGAACCGTTCAATGGACTCACTGAAAGCATTTCTCGGCAAGATGAGAGAAGAATTCGAAGGCATGGACCGCAACCGCAAGATCGTGGTTGGCGCAGGCGGTGGTGCCCTCCTCCTCGTTCTGATGTTCTTCACCATGTCGGGAAGCGAGCCGCAGGTCGAGTATCTCCCCCTCTACACCGACATCGACATGAAAGAAGCTGGAGAGCTCAGCACAAGGCTCCGGGAGATGAATAAGGATTTCCAGATCTCCGGAGACGGTTCTGTGATCCTCGTTCCTGTCGAGGATCGACTGATGCTGCGAAACATGTTGGCAGGCGAGGGCTTTCCTAAAACGGGATTCGTAGGCTACGAAATCTTCGACGAGATCCCGCTCGGAATGACCGAATTCCTTCAGGATGTCAAACTCAAACAGGCGCTCGAGGGAGAACTTCAGAAGACGATCATTCAGCTCGAACAGGTCGAAGAAGTCCGACTGCACGTCGTCATTCCGGAACCCAGCCTCTTTACCAACGAACAGCGCCCTGCGACAGCCTCCATTATGCTCCGGCTCCGACAGAACATGAGTCTGGACGCCAAACAGATTCAGGGCATTCAGCGACTCGTGGGTAGCAGCGTGGAAGGCCTCGATCCGAACATGATCACGGTCGTCGACGCCTTCGGAAATGTGTTGTCAGAAGAGATGGACCCGCTGGCCCGCGCAACGGCGAAACAGCTTGAAATGCAACGCGATGTCGAAACATATTTGGAAAAGCGCACCCAGTCCATCATGGACCGCGTACTTGGCCCAGATCAGGCGTTTATCCGGGTTTCCATCGAACTGGACTTCGACCAGCGCGAAGAAACGATCGAAACCTACGACCCGAACCAGACTGTACTCAGAAGCGAGCAGCGAAGCGAAGAGCAATCGGCGGAAGCCGGGACCAAAGAAAATTCCGTCGCGAACTATGAAGTCAACACTGCTGTTCGTAGAATTACAGGGACGGTCGGATCCATCAAACGGATCACGGCCTCCTTGATGATCAACTCGATCAAACCTGTCGTCGGGCTCGAGCCCGATGCACCGTCTCAGTTCGAGGACAGAACCCCCGAAGATATCGAGAACGTCACCAAGATCGTGCGCGGCGCCCTGGGCATCGACGAAGCCCGTAGCGACATTCTGGAAACGAGCAGTTTCCCATTCGCGACGCAGGACCTCAAGCGGGCGGCCGAACAGAAGCAGGAGGACGAAGAGACACAGGAACTGATCATGTCTGTCGCCCTCAACGTGGCCAAGGGTATCGCCATCGTGGTCGCCCTGCTCATCTTGCGAGCCATCATTGGGGCCATCGGCCGTGGTGTCGCCCGTGAAGAAGAAATCGCAATGGAGGCCCAGCGCGAGCTCGAAGAAGACGACGCCGCAGAGGAACTTCCCGAAACACCCCACGAGATCATCCTGGGCCGTATTGCCCAGCTGATCTCCGAACGTCCCGAGGATGCTGCCAAGCTCATCCGAACCATGCTCATCGAAGAAGCCCAGCGGTCACGCCAGGGCGGCGGGTAAACCTGAATGAATCGAGTATTGCGGTCCGTTTCCATCTCCGACGAACCCGTCACGATTTCCATTCTGTCCGAAAATTCGGAGACCGAGGCATTCGGGGGTGGCGGAGAAGCCGAAGCGCCGGACGAACCGACCGCCGAGGACGAAGACCCATCTTCCGAAGACGAAGGCGCCTCCAGCCAGTCGGAGACCGAAGACTCGGAGCAACCGGAAGAATCGGAAGAGTCCGAACAGTCGGAGGAACAGGCCGATGCCGTCCCCGAACCACCAGAGGGTGACGACGAAACCGGCGAAATAGACGGCGACCAGCTAATCGGTCTCGAGGAGGTCGCCGAAAGTCAACTGGAAGAACCCGAACCTGAGGCACAGCCCGCGTCGGCGATGGACATCGAAAAGCAGGTTGAGGCGCGTCTGGAAGAGTTCGAGGCGAGATTCCAGCAGGAAAAGGAAGACGCCTACCACGCGGGCTTTGAGGACGGAACGAACGAAGGCACGAAGCAGGGACTCGCACAGAGCACCGACGAAATCGAGCGGTTTAGCGATCTCGTGGCCTCCCTTCCCGTTCAGTGGAAGGATGCGGTCAAAAACTACGACGCTGCCGTGCTCGATCTGGCCATCCACCTCGCCCGACGCATCGTCGGAAGCGCGGCCGAGATCGACGAGAGCATCATTCTCCAGGCGGTTCACGATTGCCTGGGCTACGTCGAGGACAAGACCAAGGTGATCATCCGGGTGAACCCCGACGACCTCGAAGCCGTCAGACGTCACCGAAATGATTGGCTCGAGTCGCTCGAAAGCATCGATCACCTGCTCATCGAATCCGATCCAACGGTAACCCGTGGTGGGTGCGTGGTCGAAACCCCCATCGGAGATGTCGACGCCCAGATCGAAGAAAGACTCGACCGGGTGCGAAACGCCCTCTTGGAAGATCTCAGAAAGGACACAGGCGAAACCCAGTGAACCTCTCAACCCTCCAGCGCACCATCGAGTCGACCGAATCGATCCGTATCCGGGGCAAGGTCAGTCAGATGCTCGGACTCGTCATCGAGTCGAACGGCCCACCAGTGTCGATCGGCGAGCTTTGCCAGATCAGTCCTGCGCCTGGAGTCGCCCCGGTCAACGCCGAGGTCGTGGGGTTCAAACAGAACAAGGTACTGTTGATGCCCCTCGGACCCATGGAGGGCATTGCACCTGGCAGCCAGGTTACTGCGAGCGACGAGCCTTTCTCCGTCGCCGCAGGCGACGCACTTCTCGGGCGAGTGTTGAACGGGCTGGGGGAGCCCATGGACGGGAAAGGTTCGATCTGGACCGAATCTCGTCGCCCCGTGAGCGCACTACCCCCCGATCCGCTCCAGCGGCAACGCATTACCGAGCCCCTTGGCACCGGGATCCGGGCCATCGACAGTATGATCACCTGCGGGAAAGGTCAGCGAGCAGGCATATTCGCGGGAAGCGGTGTCGGGAAGAGCGTACTTCTAGGCATGATTGCAAGAAACGCCGAATCCGACGTCAATGTCATCGCCTTGATTGGCGAGCGAGGACGGGAAGTACGCGACTTCATCGAACGCGACCTGGGGCCGGAAGGCCTCGCCAGATCCGTCGTCATCGTGGCCACCTCCGATCAGCCGGCCCTCGTCCGTATCAAGGGCGCGCAGGTCGCCACCGCCATCGCCGAGTACTTTCGCGACGAAGGCAAAGACGTGATGCTCATGATGGACTCCGTCACACGCGTGGCCATGGCTCAGCGCGAGGTCGGGCTGGCCATCGGCGAGCCTCCGACGACGCGGGGCTACACGCCATCCACCTTCGCCATGCTCCCCCGGTTGCTCGAACGAGCCGGTATGGGCGAAAAGGGCAGTGTCACCGGTCTCTACACCGTACTCGTCGAAGGCGACGACATGGACGAACCCGTGGCCGATGCCGTCCGGTCGATTCTCGACGGACATATCGTCCTCTCCAGACGACTCCAGGCCCAGGGACACTACCCCGCGATCGACGTCCTCGACAGCGTCAGCCGCGTGATGGTCAATGTCGTTTCGTCTGAACACAACGAGCAAGCGAACCGGGTGAGAGAACTCCTCATCAACTATCGTGAGGCCGAAGACCTGATTAACGTCGGCGCCTACCAGGAGGGGAACAACC
The DNA here is from genome assembly GCA_002433075.1 of Latescibacteria bacterium UBA6620. Classification (GTDB taxonomy): domain Bacteria; phylum Latescibacterota; class UBA2968; order UBA2968; family UBA2968; genus UBA6620. Next base: position 94,355 of record DJHM01000047.1, on the reverse strand, counting down.
CTCAGATCGACGAAGCCATTCGAAACGTCGATCAGATCAACACCTTCCTCCGACAGGACATCGACGAACACATTGATTTTCAAGGCACCGAACAGCAACTGATGACCCTACTCGGCACCTGAACAGCATCGATTCGGATCGGCGGAAGGTGTGGCCAAACGTTTTCGGTGGCGCCTTGACACCGTCAAGCGAGTCAAGGAAAGAGAAGCCGACTCGCGACGGGAGGCGCTTGCCCTCGCGCAGCGGAACCTGGGAGAAGCAGAGGATGCCAAAGCGAAACTGGAGGCCGAACGCGAGAGCCAACACGAGAGGCTCCGGGGCGGCGGGTCGGGGAAACTGAACCCTGGAGACCTGCAGACCACCCACGCGTTCCTGCAGAACATCGCCGAGCGCATCGAGGCACAGGACGCCGTCATCAAGGAAGCCATGGAGGCCGTTTCGCAGGCGCGAGAAGCGCTTGTAGAAGCCTCCAAAGAGACGAAAATTCTCGAGAACCTGCGAGACAGAGAACACGAGGTTCACAAGCGGGACGAGCGCAAGCGTGACCAGGCACAGCTCGACGAGACAGCCGGTCGCCGCGCCTTCGATCAGAAAAAGAAAGATTCGGAATCTTGAAAAAGATCGCTCTCATACTTCTGCTGTTCATCGGCCTGACCCTCTCCTTCGTCGCCATCGGTCTCGTCATCCTGTTCGCGACGGGCGCGGTGACGAGCATGGACGAGGCTCAGGCGCTCTTGAGCGGTCAGCTCCCCGGGGGTGAATCGGCCTTCCTCCAGAGCGACGCCGTAGCCGAGATCGAAGATGGACTGCTTCTGCTGCAGCAGCAGAAGCAGGAACTGGAACAGCAGATTCTCAACCTCCAGGAGGACCGAACCAATCTGGAGGCTGAAAAGACCACCCTGTCCGAGACCGTTGCCGGGCTCACCCAGCAAAGTCAGACGGGGTCGGCAGATCAGGCGGAGCAGCGTGCCAAGAGACTCGAACAGCTTCGCGTACTCTACGAGGCGATGCGTCCGGCCGACGCCGCTGCCGTGTTCGATCAGATGCCTGACGCCATGGTACTCGAAATTCTGCCGCTGCTGAAGGAACGCCAGGCGGCCCGAATCTTGAATGGCCTGGGCGATGATGCCCGCAAGGCCACTCTGTCACAGAAGCTCTTGGAAGGACAAATGTAGACGCCATAGATCCCGGAACCATCCCTTCACCACCCCGCTCGGTGCTCGCGGTAGCGAGATCGGGCAAAGCAGTCCAATAGATCCCAATTGGAGACCCATCCCATGCTCCTGACTCACCTATTTTGGGGCGACTGGAAAACCCCTGCGTGTAGGTTCCCCTTTCCACTGCTGCCAGAGCCGGCTCCGGACGGGCTTTTCGACGGCAGTCCTCCTGTCGCCGAAGGCTCGGCTTTCCGGGAGATCATGCGGGGCTTTCAGTTCGTTGAAGATGAGGGCAACGGCCAGAAAACCGGCTCCTACCCCTCCCTGGCGGACCTGATTGATCAAGTGATTGCTCAGGATGGCGAGGCAGAGGCGTCGGGCCCCCATCGGATGCCTTCGGACTTCCCTGCACAGGGCACACCGGCTCCCCTCGTGGACGCCGAGTCATTCACGTCCGAAGCACCCCTCGGTGAGACACGATTCTCGCAACAGGCGACAACCGAAGTCCCTTCGGTTTCGTCCGAGCGCACCCCTGAACCGCCAACGTCCACACGCGAATTCCTTGCTGAAACGGGGACTTCATTCAGAGAGAATGCGCCGAGGCCGGAATCATCGACTCGGTTGGAGCAGTCGGAACAATTCGTTCAGTCGGATCGAACGATCCCGACGGATCGGCCCATCCAGGGCGAGGTTCAGAGGGGAACTGCGGATGAGAGCTCCACGCCATCCGAGCAACCTTTCGAATCCACGACCCGATCGAACGAACCTCCGACACCGGTCCGTCAGGACCCGCCTCAAACGGCGATCCCGGCGAACCACATCGAGGGGCCTGTTCAAACCCAGCCCGTGTCCACCGTCGATGTGACCTATGCGCCCGCGACAGCGTCGCAGACCGACGCGGTCGAAGACGCGAAGGTCACGCAACAGATCGTGCGTGGCGCGCGCTTCCTAAATCGCAGCAATCTGGCACAGATCACGATCAGAATGGACCCCCCCGAACTCGGTGAAGTTACGGTCGAACTCGCCACACGCGAACAGACCGTGACGGGTGAGATTCGCGTCGAGAGTCGGACGGTTCAGGAGATCGTGCAACGAAACCTGGCCGAGCTGAAAGATTCACTCAACGGCCAGGGCATCCAGATCGACAAGATCGAGGTTTCGGTCGATGCCGGTGGGCGTTCAGCCGTCGATCGTCAAGGAGAGAACCTCCTTCGCGAGCGTACAGGCCGTGAAGACGCCGCACGACGAGACAGGAACCAGAATCCCGATTTCGAGGAGTCTCCATCCGAGGAGTATGGATATCGAAATCGGACGCAAGACGGCCGCGTCGACTTCGTCGCCTGAAGGGGATCCAGACGACATTCGTCGACACGACTGAAGCATCATCGAAGGGATGAATTCTAACGAAAGGAGGTGAGAGAGCATGTCAGTCGGAATCACATCATCAACCACGCAAGCCGACGCAGCGATATCACAGGCGCTCAACAGCGATCAGGAGCTGGGTCGTGATGCTTTCTTGAGGTTGCTGACCGTACAGCTGCAGAACCAGGACCCGCTCGAACCGGTCAAGAACGAAGACTTCGTCGCGCAGCTGGCACAGTTCAGCTCCCTCGAGCAGTTGACACTCATCAACGAGAACATCGAAGATGACGCAGGCACCGAGGCCACAACCGACGTGAGGACGGCCGTAGATGCAAACACGGCGGTCGCCCTTATCGGGCGGGAGGTCCAGGTACCCTCCGATACCATCGCCTACACGGGCGAGGGGTCGGTCCGTCTCGGCTACAACGTCGAAGGACCATCGGATGTCGTTCGTCTGCGCATCGTCGATCAGAACGGTACGATCGTCAACACCCTGGTCGACGGCTCACCCGAGCAAGGGAACGCTTCGATCATCTGGGACGGCAAGGACGCCGAGGGGAAGCAGGCCGATTCGGGGATTTACGGGATCGTACCATCAGCCACATATCTGGGCGTTCCGTCGCCGGTTTCAGCCGGAACAGCCGGCATCGTCACGGGTGTCAGGTACCAGGACGGGCAACCGATTCTCATTACCGACGAGGGCGAAGCACCGCTCTCGGCAATTTCGAGAGTCTCCGAAGGGAGCTGAACATGAACCGCGTGTTCCCCAATAGCGCCCTGCCCATCGATCCGGGCATCGGGCGGACAGGACAGGTCGACAACCGGTCGTCATCGACGAGCGGGCCCGACCAGTCGCAATCCAGCCGATTCACGGAGCTCCTTCAATGGGAGCTGGGTCGCCAGCAGCCGCTGAAGCTGTCGGCGCACGCACAACAGAGACTCAGCGCCCGCAACATCACCCTAGGCAGGGATGCCATGCAACGGCTCGAACAGGCCGTGGCCCGTGCAGAGCAGAAAGGAGCCAAGGACGCGCTCCTGATGATGCCGGGTAACACTCGTGGTGAAGACCTTGCGTTCGTCGTGAGCGTGACCAACCGGACGGTCATCACCGCCATGGACGGCGAGCACATCACGGACAACGTCTTCACCAACATAGACAGTGCTGTATTTGTACAGTAGCTATTGAGATCACAGCACGCCTCGATAAGGAAGCTGTGAAAGCGGGCTTCGCCCGCACTCATCCCAGATGTAAGGGGCGAGAGATGGAAGCCGGCTACGGTCTTCTGTCCACCGTCCACCGAACAACCACCCCGGGGCTGGACCTCACCTGAGGAAGCCCCTCGCCGCTGACCGATTGAGGCGGCAGATGCCTCAAGGAGGCTGCAACAGATGTCTCTTAACTCATTGTTCACCGGGTTGTCGGGCATCCAGGTTCACCAGACGCGCACGAACGTGGTGGCCGACAACATCGCGAACATCAACACGACAGGATTCAAGACGCGGCGAGCCAACTTCGAGGAGCTTCTGGCTCAGACGATCGAAGCGGCAACCAGACCGCAAGGTTCGACGTCAGGCACGAACCCTGTCCAGGCCGGAACGGGTGTCCGTCTCAAGAGCATTGACACCAACTTCGCCCAGGGCACTATCGCCACGACGGACCGCGTCACGGATCTGGCCATCGATGGGGATGCGATGTTCATCCTCCGCGACGCCAGCAACAACAATTTCTACACACGTGACGGCAGCTTCTCCTTCGATGGTGAAGGACGCCTCGTGAATCCCAGCAACGGGATGATCGTCCAGGGCAACGTGGCGATCGACGGCAGCTTCGACACCACGGCTACGTCGGACCTCCAGGATGTCCAAATCGGGCTGGAAAAAGAGATCCCCGGTTCCGCGTCTTCTTTCGTGAACCTCTCGGGTAACCTCGATCCGGCTGAGACGACCAGCCTTACGCACGAAACGCTGTTCGCCAGTGCGGTGACAGGCGTCGCCGCTGTCGGAGGAACGGCCATCAACGACCTGTCGCAGGTCGACCTGGCCCTGACTGCTGCCGATCAGCTCGTGTTCTCGGGAACGCGAGCCGATGGCACCGCTTTCGACGGCACGTATACGTTCGCTGCGGGTGATACGATCACGGCGTTCTTGACGGACGTCGGAACCGCCTTCAGTGCAGGCCAGACCGACACCTTCACCGCCGCACTCGATGCGACGGGTAAGCTCGAAATCACAGATTCGAGTGGGAACATCCACACAGGCTTCACGCTGGACGCCCAGCTGATTGATGACGGCAGCGATAGCGGTCTCACGCCGACATCAACGAACGTCCAACGCGTGTCCACGACGGTGTTCGACACCGAGGGTGGCGCACACAACATGACGGTTACGTTCACCAAGCAGTCCCTCCCCCGAACGTGGCTGTATGAAGTCCTGGTCGACAACCGCACACCCACGGACGGGTCCCGCGGCCACGTCACGTTCAACCCGGACGGGCCGCCACGTGACTTCGTGCCCTTTTCGGTCAACGCCACCGGTCAGATTCTGGACGCCGGCGGAGCCGCTTTGGCCATCCAGCCCGGAACGCGCGGGTTCGACATCAACTCGGCGGCCACGGACCGGTCAGCCCAGGTGACGATCGACCTGCCAGATGTCGGGCAGCTTACATTCGACCTCAAGGGCTCGCCGGAAGACGGTATCACCGGGCTCACGCAGTTCGCCTCGCCCTCCAGCGTGGCGGTTGTGCGTCAGAACGGTCGCTCGGCCGGTAGCCTCGAAACCGTCTTCATCGGTACGGACGGAGTGGTCGAAGGCCGGTTCAGCAACGGTCTGACCCAGGAGCTCGGCAAGATCGTGCTCGCCTCCTTCCCGAACGAAGGCGGTCTGGACCGAGAGGGCGGCAACCTGTTCACCGAGACGGAGAACACGGGGACCCCCGTGCTGAAGGACCTCCGGGAAGAACCGGGGGCCATTCAGATCATCTCGGGTGCCCTCGAGTTGTCGAACGTCGACATGGCACGGGAGCTGACTGATCTGATAATCACGCAGCGTGGCTTTCAGGCCAACGCGCGTGTGGTGACCACGACCGACGAGATCCTGGCCGAGACGGTCAACCTCAAGCAGTAATCGTAGCCTGACGCCCACGCCGGTTTAATAGCGTTAGCCCAAATCCGCGAGGCAAACGCCTCAAGGGGGACCTTCAGATGATCAAGATCACGCGGTTGAACAACACAGTCCTTGTCGTGAATGCCGATATGATCGAATTTCTTGAAGCCACCCCCGACACCATCGTCACCCTGACGACGGGCCGCAAGGTCCTCGCCAAGGATTCCATAGACGACATCATCGGTAAAGTCGTAGAATACAAGAGACGAGCTCTCCAGCCCACCCCGGAGGTCCGTTCGCGATGAACACGAACGCCGCGCTCTTGTACACATTGCACCTAAAGGGGTGATGTAACCATGGACATTACAACCATCGTCGGCCTCATTGCCGGCTTCACGCTCATCGTTATGGGCATCTTGAACGGGGGTCAGCTTTCGGCGTTCATCGACACGCCGTCCCTGCTGATCACGCTCGGGGGGACCGTCGCAGGGACCCTCATCAACCATCCGCTTCAGCAGATGGTCGGGCTCGTGAGCGTTGGGATGAAGGCGTTCTTCTGGACCAGCCTGCCTTCGTCCGAGCTGATCGAGAAAATCGTTGGTTTCGCTGAAACGGCTAGACGGGAAGGCATTCTGGCTCTCGAACAGGCCGGTCAGGAAATCGACGATGCCTTCATGTCGACCGGGATTCGTCTTGCCGTCGACGGAACCGAGCCTGAGTTGATTCAGACCATCCTGGAAACGGAGCTTTCCTTCGTCGAGGAGCGCCACAAGGCGGGAGCGAACATCTTTACCTACATGGGTTCGGCCGGCCCGGCTTTCGGAATGATCGGAACCCTCGTCGGACTCGTGAACATGCTTCAGAATCTGGACGATCCGTCTGCACTCGGGCCCGGTATGGCGACCGCCCTGATCACCACGTTCTACGGCGCCGTCGTCGCGAACCTGATCTTCATACCGATTTCCGGCAAGCTCAAGATCCGATCCGCTGAAGAGCTGCTACAGAAGCGGATGATCATGGAAGGCATTATGTCCATCCAGTCGGGTGACAACCCGCGGATCGTCGAGCAGAAGCTCGCGACCTTCATCGCGCCATCTCTGCGACCGGCCGGTGAAGACGAAGGAGAATAAGCTTGCCGAAGATGATCAAAGACGATGAGTGCCCGGAGGGCCTGCCCGGTTGGCTGGCAACCTTCGGGGATCTCATGTCCCTCTTGCTCACATTCTTCGTCCTGCTGCTGTCCTTCTCCTCCACGGAGGAGGTCAAGTTCAACAAGGCGATGGGATCGCTGCGCGCGTCTCTAGGTGTTTTCGATTCTGAGCCGGAGCTGAGCCAGCCGATTCGCGTGGCCATGCCCATGGTACGCGGCAGCGTCGCTCAGTCGCAGAATATCCGAAAGTCTGCCGAGGAGCTCGAGAAATCCCTGACCGACGAGGGGTTCGAAGGCGACATCTCCCTCGAAGGTACAGCGAGCAGTCTCGTCATTCGGATCCAGACGCCCGTCCTCTACAACATCGGGGGCGCCGTGCTGAGCAGAGACATTAAACCCGTGCTCGACAAGATTGTCATGCTGCTGAAGCTTCTGCCGAACGAAGTCGTCGTGCAGGGTCATACCGACAATCAACCCATCAGTCGAGGCCGATACGGCTCGAACTGGGAACTGTCTTATCAGCGTGCGGTCAGCGTTGTCCGCTACCTGATCGCTCCCGACGACGACAGTAGGCTGGCTCTGGAAGAAATCCAGTCCATTCCTGGCCGCGTCGAAAACATCGGGGTCTATCCCAAGCGTGTTTCGGCCGAAGGCTACGGCGAATATCGCCCCCTGGAGCCTAACACGACTGAAGCGGGGCGCGCGCGAAACCGCAGGGTGGAAATCCACGTCGTCTACGCGGGCGAGTCCGACGGCAATCTCGAGATTATCGCCGAGGCCTTCAAGCAGAACGAAGTCGAAGGTGAGCGTGAGTCAGGAACGCCCATCTTGCAAAAACGTAGCTGGGAATAGCAGGGAGACCCATCTATGGCCATGATCAAAGAAGAAGACTGCCCGGAAGGGCTGCCCGGATGGCTGGCGACCTTCGGCGACCTCATGTCGCTGTTGCTCACCTTCTTCGTGCTGCTTCTATCCTTTTCATCCACGAACATCCAGAGCTTCCAGCACGCCATGGGCGCATTGCAGGGCGCTCTGGGTGTCCTGAGCGGCCAGCCGGAACTGAGCTTGCCCATCAGGCAGTCCATGCCCAAGACGGAGGGGAATCTGTCCCAGGCCGAAATGATGAACAAAGCCGGTCAGGAGCTTGAACACGCCGTCGAGGAAGCCGGACTGCAGGGTGACGTCCACCTCGAAGAATCGACCGCCGGGATCATCATTCGCATATCCGACAGGCTTTTCTTCGACTCCGCGGATGCCAACATCAAGGAGAGTGCGGCCCTCGTCCTCGATGCGGTCGGCAAGGCGATCGAGCCTCTACCAAATCACGTCAATATCCAGGGACATACGGACACGCGCCCGGTAAATACGCCTCGGTTCGCATCGAACTGGGAGCTTTCGGGGATGCGGGCATTGGCTGTCGGTCGGTACTTCATCGACCGCCACAACGTTTCACCGCAGCGGGTATCCATCACCGGCTACAGCGAGTACCAACCTCTCGCCCCCAACAACACTGAAGAAAACATGGTCAAGAACAGGCGGGTCGAAATTCACATACGCTACATGAACGAGCGTGGCGTCACACCGGCCAGGATTTACAACCGGATTGAGGACGAAGGGATCAGCATCGACGGTCGGGACCGGCCTCAGACCGACACACCAGAATAGCCCAAGGACATAACCATGGCTGAAAAAAACTCGGAAGACGATGTCGCTGAAGAGATGATGCGAATGATGGAAGAGGAAGCTGGCGGCGATGAAGGCGGAGAAGCTGCCGAGGGTGAGGCGGAAGCCGAACCCGAAGCGGCGGACGATGACGCGGCTGGCTTCGATGAGGAAATACTGAAGGCCATGCAGGAGGAAATGGCCGGAGGAGAGGCAGGCGAAGCAGACACGGCCTCGGCACCCATGGAGGATCAGATGATCCAGGCCATGGCGGCCGAAACCGGTGCCTCGACGGAAGTCGCTGCCTCGGCAGTTGGCGCCCTCGGCGATCTACCAGAGGATGTCTCACCCGACAACCTCAAGCGCATCCTCGACGTTAAGCTCTCCGTCTCCATCGAGTTGGGCAACGCCGTCGAAAATATCGAGACCCTCCTGCACTGGACGGAGGGATCCCTGATCGAACTCGAAAAGGTGTCTGGCGAACCGGTCGACGTGCTCGTCAACAACAAGCACTATGCACGCGGTGAAGTCGTGGTCATCGCGGAAAACTTCGGAGTACGGATCACTGACATCCAGCCTGTTCCAGTCCGCCGGGTCTGATCGAGAGTGCTATCCAGACCCCCGGAAAGAACCGCCGGGAGGGAAAAAGTTGCCCTGACGGGGCCTGACCCTGTGAAAAGCCCCCCTCCTCCGGGGATGGATGCGCCCGGCATCGAATAGATCCACATAAGACATTTATTAACAGTTATTTAAGTTTATATCTCAACCCCGTGTTCTTTCCGTCCCCGGGGTTGAGATGGGGTGGGTCCCTTTGGGCCGCCCCCCGCTTTGTGTGTGGCATATGCGTTGCTCCTTGGTGTTGGGAGTCCAATCGAACGCACCAGGAGTCACACCATGAAGCGATTCATCATACTTGTCGTCCTCCTCGCGGCCTCCTACGCAGGCACTCTGCCCGCATTCGCCGAAGAGGCACAGAGCGATTCGCTGGCCCAATCCAGCAGCCTGTCAGCTGGCCCTCAAACGGTCCCCGAATTGGCCGCGGGCTGGCCTGATTCCGCTCACGCCGCTCGCCTTGTTGTCACAGACGTCCTCACACCCGGAATCGAGCTTCCCGATACCTACGGGTTGCTACTCAGAACCCTTCTTTCGCTCTTCGCTGTCATTGCCCTGATCTGGGGCGCGGTTCAGGTCATGAAGCGTCTCTCTCCCGAGTCTTCGGGAAGCGGGAACCGCGGACAGATTCGTGTACTCGAACGAGCTTTCCTCGCACCCAAGCGTGCGGTCTACGTCGTTCAAGTCGGCGGCAAAGCCCTTGCTTTGGGCGTCACCGATCAGCAAGTCACGACACTCACTGAACTGGACCTCGAAGAGATGCTCGAAGCCTATCCGCCCCCGGGGGGATCCCGGACGGCTGCCTTTGCGTCCGTGTTCGACAGCGTCAAGGCCCGGTTCGACGGGAAGCAGGTGGCCAATTGAACCGCCGACTGATCCTGATGCTGTTCCTCGGCATCGTCGCTCTGCTGGTTCAGGCAGGCGAGGCAATGGCGCAGGGCCTGCCTCGCATCAGTCTCGAAGTGGGAGAAGCCTCCACAGCGGAGGACGTCTCGGTCACGATCGAGATTCTGTTCCTGCTTACCATCCTGACGCTCGCACCCGCGATTCTCATCATGCTCACCTCGTTTACCCGAATCGTCGTCGTGCTTTCATTCCTCAGAATGGCCATCGGAACCCAGCAGATCCCGCCGACCCAGCTGATCGTCGGTCTGTCCCTTTTCCTCACGATGTTCGTCATGGGCCCGACGTGGGAACGGGTCTACGACGACGCGATCGTCCCTTACACCGAGGAGCAGATCGATCACGAGGCTGCTCTCGATCTTGCGATGAAGCCAATCCGGAGATTCATGCTCAACAACACTCGCGAGAAGGACCTTGCGCTCTTCACAAAACTGTCTCGCAGCCCCCGGCCCGCGAATGTCGACGAGCTGAGCAATCGCGTCCTGATTCCAAGTTTTGTCATCAGCGAACTCAAGACAGCGTTCCAGATCAGCTTCGTCCTCTTCATCCCGTTCATCATCATCGACATGGTCGTATCGAGTACGCTGCTCTCCATGGGCATGATGATGTTGCCGCCTGTGACGGTTTCCCTGCCATTCAAGATCCTGCTCTTCGTGCTTGTGGACGGATGGCATCTCATCGTTCAGTCCATCGTCACCAGCTTCCAATGACTCGGCCACGATCGGATCACACTTGGATCATCTGACACGCAACATCTACGTGGCGCACCCTCCCCTGCTCTCTGGGTGCCCCGTTTCCCCGCTCGAGGCTGGGATGGGAGGGGAAGAATGACCCCCGATTTCGTCGTTCACCTCGGAAAAGAGGCCATCTCGCTGATGTTGCTGATCTCGGCACCCATGCTCGTCGCGGGGCTGATCGTCGGTTTGGGGATAAGCATTATGCAGGCGGTGACGCAGATTCACGAAGTCACCCTGACCTTCATCCCGAAGATCCTGGCCGTCTCGATCGCACTCATGGCCGCGCTTCCGTGGATGCTTCAGAAGATGCTCGACTTCATGCACGCGCTGATCGCACGGATTCCGACGCTCGCGAGCTGATCCATGAACACCACCTGGATGGATGTCTCGGTCGCGCAGTTCCAGATTTTCATGCTGGTCTTCGTGCGCGTCATAGGCATCGTCGGGGTAAGCCCGTTCTTCGGGCATCGTGCCCTCATCGGGCAGACCAAAGCTGGCCTGTCCTTGATGATCGCCATGACCCTGTTCGCAGCGGTACCCGTCACGATCGAACCCGTAACCGATCTCGTCTCTTACGTGCTCGTCGCGGCCAAGGAGCTCGTTCTGGGCATGCTGTTCGGTTTCGTCGCTCGCCTGGTCTTTTTTGCGGTTCAGTTCGCAGGAGAGGTCATCGGCATCGACATCGGCTTTGGTGTCGTGAACATCATCGACCCTCTGTCTCCCGAGCAGATCTCGATCATCGGTACGTTCAAGAACCTGATCGCCATCATCACCTTTCTGATCATTGACGGCCACCACATTCTTCTTCAGGCCTTGTCCAAGAGCTTTGACATGGTCCCCATCGGCGGGATCTCGCTCAGTGCAGCAGTGGGCACCGGGATCATCGAAATGACAGCTGCGGTCTTCACCATGGCGATACAGATCGCAGCTCCGGTGATCACCGCGCTCTTCCTCACGTCACTCGCCCTCGGGATCGTGGCCCGAACCGTGCCACAGATGAACGTGTTCATCGTAGGATTCCCGCTCAAGATCGGCATCGGAATGGCCATGCTGGCCCTGTCTCTGCCGCTCTTTCAGATGGTACTCGTCAAGATGTTCAACACCATGGGACCGAATCTCAGCACACTGCTGTCACGTATGTCACCCTAAAGAGGAACGACGTGAGGAGCGGAATTCCCTTCTGCCTCCTCCCTTCTCACTTCCCCCTTCAACATGGCTGAAGAATCCTTTCAGGAAAAAACCGAACAGGCGACACCGAAACGTCGCGAAGAATCGCGTCGCAAGGGGCAGGTCGCCCGAAGCCAGGAGCTCAACTCGGCCGCACTGCTCCTCACCGCCATGGGTGGGCTGTGGATGCTGGGTAGCACGATGTACGAGGGGCTGAGCTCGTTTACGGTCGATACCCTGACCAACAGCCACAAATTCGAAATCACGACCAGCTCCCTCTGGAACCTGATGGTGCGGTGGGGAACGGTCTTTTTTACCGTCACCGGCCCCATGCTTCTGCTCCTGTCGGTCGCCGGACTCGCCATCAGCCTGAGTCAGGTTGGATTCGTGGTGAACGAGGAAGCATTGAACCTGAAACTCCAGCGCCTCGACCCGATCGCGGGTGCCAAGCGACTCATCTCCAAGCGATCGCTCGTCGAACTCGTCAAGGGCATCTTCAAGATCCTGATCGTAGGCTACGTCAGTTACGTCACGATCGCACCAGAGCTGGCACTCATCTCCACGCTCGTCGATGTGGGCGTCGCCGACACGTTCACCTACATCACGACCATGATCGTCAAGGTGGGTGTCCGCACCGCCATCGTCCTGCTCATCCTGGCGGCCCTTGATTACGCCTACCAGCGGTGGGAGTTCAATCAGAGCATTCGGATGACCAAGCAGGAAGTCAAAGAAGAGCAGAAGCAGACCGAGGGTGATCCCCAGGTCAGGATGCGGATTCGAAGCCTGCAACGGGAAGCCGCCCGCAGACGCATGATGGCCGAAGTGCCCGAAGCCGATGTCGTCATTACCAATCCCACGCACTACGCGGTCGCGGTCAAGTACGACATGGCCACCATGGCCGCGCCTGCCATCGTGGCGAAGGGACAGAACCTGATCGCTCAGAAAATCAGGGAGGTCGCTCGCGAAAGCGGCGTACCAATCGTCGAAAACAAGCCCCTGGGTCAGGCCCTCTTCAAAGCCGCAGAGATCGGCCAGGAGATTCCCGAAGCGCTCTACAAGGCCGTCGCCGAGGTCCTCGCCTACGTTTTCCGTCTACAGCGAAGGACCGTACCCGACGGCCCCGTTGCCGAGCCGTCCTCGGAATGGTAGATCACCGTTCCACGGGCTGTCATCGAACGCACGGGAAGAGAGGCCCAGAATTGACTAAACCCTTGAAATGTCAGTATATTATGAAGATTACAGAACCGTCGGAGGGCGCGCATGAACTCGTTCTTTGAGAGAATCGCCCAATACACGGACGTGCTTTTCGCGCTGTCCGTAATCGGGATGATCTCGGTGATGATCATTCCCATGCCGCCCGGGCTGCTCGATCTGCTCCTCGCTTTCAACATCGCGTTCAGCCTGCTCGTCCTCCTCATGACGATCTACATCACCAATCCCCTCCAGCTTTCAGTATTTCCAGGACTCCTCCTCGTCCTGACGCTCTTCAGGCTCTCCCTTAACGTCGCCACGACGCGGCTGATCCTAGGAGACGCCTACGCAGGCGAAGTCATCAACGCCTTTGGCCAGTTCGTCGTCAAAGGCAACTACATCCTGGGTTTCGTCGTCTTCCTCATCATCGTGATCATTCAGTTCGTCGTGATCACGAAAGGCGCCGGGCGTGTGGCGGAGGTAGCCGCACGATTCACCCTCGATGCAATGCCCGGCAAGCAGATGAGCATCGACGCGGATCTCAACGCGGGGCTCATCACAGAGGAACAGGCGCGAACCCGGCGCGACAATATCGCCCGCGAAGCCGATTTTTACGGCGCGATGGACGGTGCGAGCAAGTTCGTCCGGGGCGATGCGATCGCCGGTATCCTGATCACCCTCGTCAACATCCTCGGGGGTCTCGGAATCGGCGTGCTGCAGATCGGCATGGAAGCTGCCGATGCCGCACAGACTTACACGATCCTGACGATCGGTGACGGCCTCGTTTCCCAGATTCCGGCCCTCATCACGTCCATATCAGCCGGAATCATCGTTACTCGGTCCACGTCCGAGGACAACCTCGGCACCGATCTGCTTCGAGAGCTCACGTCCAAGCCCAGAGCCATCATGGTTGCCACCATGGTGCTTCTCGGGTTCGCTCTCGTGCCCGGGCTCCCATCGACGCCCTTCCTCATCCTGGCCTTCGTAACCGGCGCCGTCGCATTCACGGCTCAACGCAGCCAGGACAGGATCGTCGAGGAAGAAGCTGTCGAAGAGGAGGAGCAGCCCGAGGAGCGTGTCGAAGATTATCTTCACGTCGATCCGCTGGAGATCCAGATCGGCTATGGGCTCATTCCGCTCGTCGACCCTGCTCAAGGCGGTGATCTGCTCGACCGCGTCACGATGCTTCGAAAGCAGACCGCGTTGGATCTGGGAATCGTGGTTCCCCCCATCAGGATCAGAGACGATATGGTGAGTCTCGGCCCCAACCAGTATGCGATCAAGATTCGCGGCATCAGCGTGGCCACGGGCGATATCGAAACCAAGAGCCTGCTGGCCATGGACCCGGGATACGTCGAAGGGGAAATAGACGGGCAGGGCACCGTGGAGCCGGCCTTTGGGCTTCCAGCCAAGTGGATCGCCGATACAGCTCGCGAGCAGGCCGAAATCCTGGGGTATACGGTCGTCGAGCCTCCCGCCGTTCTCGCGACCCACTTGACGGAGATCATCAAGTCCCACGCCTCGGAAATCCTGACCCGCCAGGACACGCAGACCCACGTCGATCGGATCAGGGAAAAGAGTCCGACGCTGATCGACGAACTCATCCCCGATAATCTCAGTGTGGGTGGTGTCCAGAAGGTCATGCAGAATCTACTCAAGGAGCGTATCCCGGTGAGGGACACCCAGACGATCCTCGAGTGTCTGGCCGACTACGCCCCCGTGACCAAGGAGCCCGACATCCTCACCGAATACGTTCGGGGACAATTGGGACGCACAATCTGTCAGCTCTACCAGAACGACGAAAACAGCATCCCGGTGCTCACTGTGGCACCCGAACTGGAGCAGCAGATCGCGGACGCCATGCAGAGCGCCGCGGGAGGCATACGGGTCGTCCTGCCCCCGGAGACGCTCAACGAGATCTCTGACCGCCTGTCGGAGGGCGTCGACACAATGGTTTCCAACGGGCAGACGCCCGTGGTCCTCACTTCACCCAATATCCGTCTTGCGTTCAGACGAGTCACCGAGACAACGTTTCCGAGCTTGACCGTCCTGTCTTACAACGAAATTGTGCCCGGGGTCGATGTCTTTTCTGTCGGAATGATCGCTTTGAGCGTGGGAGAAGCGGTTTGAGACGTGGATCGGGAGACGAATTCGTACCCTGCACGACACGAGCCCGAATCGGATCCCGTGAGGATCAATTCAAGTGGGATTCGGCCAGTGTTCTAAGGGCACGGCGCATCCAGGCTGGAGAGCAGCGATGAAGATCAAGAAGTACGTGGCGGATTCCATGCCAGAGGCCCTGAAGCTCGTAAAGAAAGATCTCGGGCCCAAGGCCGTCGTCCTCAATACGAGAACCGTCGATCGGAGCAGCCTGCTCGGGAAGAAGGGTCAGGTCGAAGTCACCGCCGCCGTGGACGACAAAACGAAACCACGTGCCAAGGGCAGCAGGAAACCGGTGCGAGCGAAGAAACCGGTCAAACCCGCAACCGCTAAGGCCCCCTCCAAGCCCGCCCAGCAGAAATCGAAACCCCGGCCGGCCCCACAGGCGACTGCCGCTGCCCCGCCCCCGGTAGCAGCGGAAAGTGTCGACTTCAGCCGGTTGACCGCCCAGATCGAAGCCCTCAAGTCGGCCATCCGAGCCCCCGCCCCATCGATGGGCCACGATTTCCTTCCCGGCGATCTGGGTCCCATCGCAAAGCAGCTCGAAGACGACGGCCTCGCATCTTCGATCAGCCAGGACCTTGTGAAACATCTCCTGGCGGAGCCCGGCGAGGAAGGGTTTGGTAACACCTCCGCCCTGAAGAAGAAAGGCGCCGCACGCCTGGCAGAACGTATCCCCAAACCGATCCCGACTCGGATCAACGAGAAGGTTCGATCGGTCGTGGCGCTGGTTGGGCCCTCCGGTGCGGGAAAGACGACTGCTGCGGCCAAAATCGCTGCGGGGTTTACGAGCGACGGAGGCAAGGTTTCGTTGGTGTCAACGGACACGGATCGCGTGGGCGGTCTGGAGCAGATCAGGGCTTACGCCGGGATTCTCGATCTCGCAGTCGACGTTGCTTACACCGTAGACAAAATGCACGACGTGATTCAACAGCGACGAGACGTGGATCTCGTCCTCGTCGATACCGGAGGCGTCAGCCCCGTCGATGCGGAGCAGATGCAGATTCTGAACGATCTGCTTCGGGAAGCGGGGCCGAACGAAGTGCATCTGGTCCTTGCCGCCACGACCGGCCTGCAGCAGATGCGTGATGCGCTGCAGGGGTTCGGCCCGGTCGGTGTCGACCGTTTGTTGTTCACGCGTCTTGACGAGACCGCCCGTTTCGGTGCGGCGTGCACAATGGCGGTTGAATCAGACGTCCCTATGTCGTATATCACCAACAGCCGTATGGTGCCTGGCGACCTTCATCACGCCCGCCCAGCGCTCCTGTCCACCGCCCTTTTCCACAGGAGCCTCAATGGCCTCCTCAAGTGAGCCAGAAGGCCCTAGAGCCATTTCGTGGGCGGTGACAAGCGGCAAAGGCGGCGTCGGAAAGAGCACCATTACCGTGAATCTGGCCCTTGCCCTTTCAACGGCCGGAAAACGCGTGCTCCTCGTCGACGCCGATCTTGGTCTGGCAAACGTCGACATCCTCCTCGGGCTCACACCCGACCAGAACCTGCAGGATCTGCTGAGGGGGGACGCAAGTGCGTTCGATGTGATCGTCGAGGGGCCCGAAGGTCTGTCCGTTTTGCCTTCGGCTTCGGGAATCAGCGAGGCCGAAGCCTGGCATCCCGACGATCGAGAGAGACTGGCCGAGGAGCTCGTTCGGCTCGAACGGGCCTTCGATCTGATCCTGATCGACACGGGTGCCGGCATTTCGTCCAAGGTAACGGACTTCGTTTTGTCGTCCGACCGAGCATTTGTCGTGGCCGTTCCCGAGCCCACATCCATCGCCGACGCCTACGCCATGGTTAAAGTGTGCCAGGCCTCTCGCGAAGATCTTCCGATCGGCCTCGTCGTGAACCGTGCCCGGTCGAGTCGTGAGGCGCACGATCTCTACGAGAAATTCAACCAGATCGTCGATCGATTTCTGGACGCTTCCGTCAACAAAGTCGGACACGTGGTTGATGATCTTGCGGTCGAACGATCCACTCGCAGCCAACAGCCCTTGATGCTGGCGGACCCGGGCTCCGATGCCGCCAGAGCCATCGCCGGGCTGGCCGACAGCCTCATACCCGTTATAGACGGCGAACCTCGGTCGGGCCCCGGCCTGTTCGAGCGATTGGCCGATCGCGTGGGCGATCCGCAGACCGTCTGACGAAGTTCAACTGAACCGAGAGTTCACGTCATGCAAAAGAACCAAACGCCTCCCGCCGAGTCTGCCCAAGCCTATCAGGCCCAGGCACAGAACACTGAATCGACTCGTGAAGAGAAGTTGATGGAATACCTCCCGCTCGTGAAGTATATCGCGGGTCGAATCGCCATCGGCTTGCCAAAGTCCGTAGAGCTCGACGACCTCATCAATGCGGGCGTCGTCGGACTGATCGAGGCCCACGCGAACTTCGACGCCAGCAAGGGGGTCAAGTTCGAGAGCTACGCCTCAATGCGTATCCGTGGGTCTATTCTCGACGAGCTCCGGGCCATCGACTGGGCGCCACGGTCCACGCGTGCCAAATCGAGGAAGATGGAGCGCTCGATATCCGAGCTTCAGAACGCGCTTGGTCGATCGCCCAGTGAACAGGAAATCGCCGAGAACCTCGACGTCTCGATCGACGACCTCTACAAGCTGCTCGACGATCTATCGTCGACCACCCTCCTGTCGCTCGACGAGTTGACGTACGGCTCGGACAACGATAAACCCGTCGCCCTCGTCGACACGCTCAAATCCCAGGAAAATTCCGATGCCCTGACGGACCTCGAGCGGGAGGAGATGCGCAACCTGCTCGTCGACTCCATCGGGTTGCTGACAGACCAGGAGCGGCTCGTCATTGCCCTCTACTATTACGAAGAGCTCACGCTCAAGGAGATCGGGCAAGTCATGGAATTGTCCGAATCCCGCGTCTCGCAGATCCATACCAAGGCCGTCCTCAGCCTTCGCGGCAAGCTGCGGATGCGTCTATTGCCCTGACCCACTGTGCCAAAGCAAAGCCAACATATTCGGCCAGAGATGGACCTGTTACAGGAAAGGCGTCAGCGTCTGCGGCAGGTCACTGAGCGGATCATCGGTTTGCCATCCCTGCCCACGGTCGTCACGCAGTTACTCTCGATCGTCGGCAATCCAGCTTCGTCGGCGCGCGATGTGTCGCAGCTCATCTCCACCGACCAGGCGCTGACCGCCAAGATCCTCAAGGTGGCCAACTCAGCGTTCTATGGCTTCCCGCGCAAGATCGCCACCGTGCAGCTCGCCATCGTCGTGCTCGGATTCGAAACCGTCAAGAACCTCGGCCTCAGCGTGGCTGTCCTCAAGCGATTCCAACAGGGCAACGACCACCCTCTGTTCGACCGTCAGCAATTCTGGGAACACGCCATCGGCTGTGGGGTCGCCGGCCGAATGCTTGCTCGTGGACGGAACAGAAAGCTGGAGGGAGAGGCCTTCGTGGCCGGAGTCCTCCACGACATCGGGAAGCTCGTCCTCATCGAGTATTTCCCCGATGAGTTCGGCGAAGCCCTTGACCAAGCGAGGGACGATCTTCTATCCATCGCCGAAGCAGAAGAGCAGGTCATCGGCGTTACCCACGCTCAGATCGGGGGCTGGCTGGCGGAGAAATGGAAGCTACCCGAATCGCTCGTCGAGGCCATCGCCTACCATCACGCGCCACAGGATGTCGAGGAACCCGACGAAATCCTGATCATCACGCACATGGCGAATGCCCTGACACGGCACAACCGCATCGGAAGCGGAGGCGACCGGCTCGGAGCTTCCCTCAGTCCCGGAGTCGCCGAAGTCTTTAAAAACGGTCGCGACATCAGCGATGACGTCCTCTTGGCCGGGCTGAGCGAGGGCTTCCGCGAGGAAATCGAAACCGCCCGTGTCTTCACCGATCTCGAAGGGGAACTCTTCGAGACGCCGGGCGACAACCCCACGACCGAAGACGACGGAGGCGGAGCGCCTGTCGGCGCCTGACCACCTTGGCACGATCGACCAAACAGATTGCGGATCTCTTGATTGAGGCGCGCGCCCTGATCGACGCCAATGGCACGCCCACATCAGCGGACATTCTCGAGCTCTTCCCCGTTCTGGTCCGTGAACTCGAGGACCTGAAGGAAGATCGAGATCGAACGAGAAAGCAGCTCGAAGCCTCCCAGGACCAGCTCGTACAGTCGGGAAAGATGGCAGCGGTCGGGCAGCTGGCCGCGGGCGTCGCCCACGAAGTCAACAATCCCCTCCAGATCATTCTGAGTCGCGTCCAGCTCCTGATGATGCGTCACAAAGAAGAGGACGGGCTCGTAAAGGACCTCCGACTCGTCGAATCGAATGTGAAGCGCATCTCCAGAATCATCCGGAGCCTTTTGGACTTTGCGCGCCACAACAGCGGTGAGGAAGAATCCCGCGAGATCGATCTCGTCTATCTGATTAATCAGGACATCAACCTCGTGCACCACCTCCTGGAAAAGGGAGGTGTCGTCGCACGGATCCACGCCGACGACGAGCGCCCCATCCGCATCCTCGGCAATGTGGGCGAGATCGAACAGGTCTTCCTCAATCTGCTCATCAACGCGCTTCAGGCCATGCCACAAGGCGGAACCATCGACCTCCAGCTCGAGAGCGACGGAGAGTACGTGCGTGTCCGCTTCGAAGATTCTGGCGAGGGGATTCCCGAGGAGAATCTGCCCCGGGTTTTCGAGCCCTTCTTCACAACGCGCGAGGACCACGGCGGCACGGGACTGGGGCTATCCATCATATTCGGAATCATCGAAAAGCACGGGGCGCATATCGAGGTCGACAGCGTCCTTGAAAAAGGGACCACATTCTCGATGCGCTTCAGAGCCGCGCCGGAAGACCCGGTGAGAGGAGGATCGGTTGGAGGGGCTTGAAGTCCTCGTCGTCACCCTTGCCGCTTTCTTTGGCCTCGGCATCTTCTTCGCCATCCTGCTGTGGTGCCGAAGCTGGCAAAGAGAAACTCGCGAACAATCCGAGAAGCAGCTACAGGTGCTGAGAGCACAGACGGAGCGCCTTCGAGATGCCGTGGAGATGCTCGACCACACGACGGCCTCCCTCCAGACCGCCGACGGACAGCTCACGCGTCAACTGGAAGACCTCCGGAATTCAGTGCACCGTCTGCAGAGCGTGCGACCGGACGCCAAAGAAACCAGCGCCCCCAAGCCTTCTGACACCGTCGAAGAGGAAGTTACGGATTCGCCTCCTGATTCCGTTTCAACGGGCGACCGATACGAAAACGTTCAGGCGCTCCTGAAAGCGGGTCGCTCGACCGTCGAGATCGCTCATCAACTCGACATCGGCGTGGCCGAAGTCCGCATGATCGCTAGAATGAAGACACTTAAATCTCCCGACCCTGGTACGTGACACCCCGCATTGTCTGAAAGGACGATGGCCATGTACGCTTCCCATCCCTGGTTTTCTCGCTTCAGCTATCTCCTCCTGATCCTCTTTTCCGCCTGCGGCAGCGAGGCCCCGACCGGTATCCGAACGTCGGATATGCAGGGCACCTGGAGTGGCACCTTCGACGGCACCAATCTCATGGGGCGCACGCTCAGCGGCGACGTAGATTGGACGTTCGAGCGCGATACCTTCCAACTCGTATTCTTCAATGCGCCCGTCGATCAGGCCGAACGAATCGAGGGTGACTGGAAATTCGTCGACGGTAAAGTAGTCGTGACCCTCAAGTCGAGCTTTCCCATCGACACCGATATCGGAGTGACCGATACCCTTTTCGTTTCAATCCTCCAGGGCGAAATGTCCGTCAAGTCCAATGCCACACCCACAGCCGTTCTTCTCCAAAAGACGAGACTGGGGCTGGGCCCCTGGGAGTCGACGCCGTGGAATCTTGCCCGACGTGAACGAAATGACCTCCAGCCCGATCCCAGGGCCGTGTCTCCTGTCCTGAAACGTATCCAGCGGAGCCAGCGTGCTCTCATCCATCACACCCACCCTCCGGTTTAGTTTCATCAGCGAGGGTGAACGTGACGTACTTCTGTCACGTCTCACCGAAGGGCAGACTCTCCAGGCCCGCGTCGTCGAGGACCTTTCCGACGGACGTTGGGCCCTTCGTTTTCTGGGACATACTCTGGTCGCGGAAAGCCGGCTGAATCTCGCCAAGGGTCAGATCGTCGAGGCGCGCGTACAGGAACTCGGGCCCCCGCTCGTGCTGTCCATCGCTGGCAGGGCCGGTTCAGAGAGCGAAGCGGTGGGCGACGCCCTGAAGAGGCTTGGGCTCCCCGTAGACGAATCTCATCGCGAAATCCTGGCATCGCTCGTGCGAGAGGCGCTCCCCATCAACCGGGAATCCGTTCTCGAACTCGTCACCGTCATGCAGCAGTTGGACACGGAAAGTCTGGGCCTTGATCTCAATGAACTGATAGAACGGATTCTCCTTCTGAGGTCAAAAGGCGTTCCCGTCACACCCGACGCGTTGGCCGCATTCTTTGGCTCTGTCTCCCCCGCCGCCCTCGGTGGAGTCATCGAGCAGGTCGGCGATCTCCTCAAGGCTCACGCCCGAAGAATCAGGAACGAGACTGCCCTCCATCTTGCTTTCGAACGAATCCGATCGGCCGTCCCCAATGCCGACAACCTCGACGGCAAAGCCGTGAAGGCATGGATCGCCAGACTCGGCTTCGATCTGGAACATCGCCTTGGAAACGGAACGATCGACCGACTGCCTGAGGGGAACGCGCTCCGAGGACTACTTGGACAACTGCACGAGGAAACCGACGGGGCGGACTTTCTCGAGCACGCCATCCGGATGATGGACACCTTGCGCCTGGGTGCACTCCCGGGTCGCGAGGGTGAAGATCTTCGATTGCAGATCCCATTGGTATTCGGAAAGGAACAGACGACCATTGACCTTCATCTTTCGCGGGAGGGAAACGATGCGGATCCCACCGTCGACGATCGTCACTACTCGATGACGCTGCGCGTCACGCTCAGTGAGCTGGGAGAAGTGCACGTCACCCTGACCCGTCACGGCGACCACACCACCTGTCACGTCGCGACTGCGGACACGCATACGGCCGAGTGGCTTCGCCAGGCCAGCGACGAGCTTGTCGATCGTCTGAGGACCTCCGGTCTCAACGTAGGACAGATCTCTGTCCGCTCTGTTCCCACGAAACAAGAGGAACCTGCCCGGGTCGGCATCGACCTGAAAGTGTGAACAGACGTAAAAAGAGGAAGGGCGCCCACCCCTGCGGGGAGTGGGCGCCCTTCTGTTTGTGTTGGGATCTCCTACTGTCCGAAACCGCTCGCGAAAACCAGGAAATCCTCGAAGCCGACCTGTCCGTTCCCATCGATGTCGAACCGGGGATCGAACCCCTCGTCGGCCTCCCCTTCCCCGAAGTGTTCCGCAAACTGGAGGAAGTCCGTGAAATCGACATTGCCGTCGAGGTTGAAGTCGCCGGGCGTCGATGCACGGATGGTAAGGTGACCATCCAGTGCGACGGCTTGAGGCGACCGATCGTTCAGAATCGCAGAGTCGAACACGATCGGGCTGGACTCACCGAGCGCGCTCTCGTCCACGGTCATCTCGAGGTAGACGAAAGTGCCCGCGCCAATCGCCGGACTCTCGACAGTGAAAACACCGATACTCATCAGTCCGACCGAATCCTGAGATGCCGGAGTCAGTGTGCGTTCGGCGTGGCTCCATCCTTCGGTCAATGTTCCCTGATACAGGACACGGGCAGATTGAACGACACGCGCGTCGTAACCAATCACCAGGTTGCTCGAAAGCACACCCAGCCCGGTCAGATCGGAGACGGTCACCGGCACGAGGATCGTCTCACCCGGTTCAGCTGTGATTTCGGGCAAGCGAATTTCGACCGGAACCTGCCCTTGTGCAACGATGGATTGGGGGATTGTGACGAGCCAGACTAGGAGGAAAGCGGAGAACACGTCAGCGCAGGAGAAGGACCTTCTGAGCGGACGAGAAAGCCTCGGTTTGGAGCTGGAGGATATAGACGCCGGTAGCGGCCGAAGCTCCAACCGCGTCATGTCCGTCCCAGACAATCGTGTGTGTTCCAGGTTCATAGTGTCGGTCGACCAACGTTCGGATCAGCTGTCCCAGAACGTTGTAGACGTAGATTCGTACCTGACTCGATTCTGGCAGGTCGAATCCAACCGTCGTTTCAGGGTTGAACGGATTCGGAAAGTTGGGACGGAATGCATAGTGCAGAGGGAGGTCTTGCAGTACGGTTGGGACGACGCGAGGAATCGGTACGACAAGCCCGTTCAATGAAAGATGCCTAAGCACGAGATCAGTCATCCGCTCGGGAAGTTCCGGTTCCACGATGAGTCGAACAACCGCTCCTTCGCCTTCTTCAAGAGCCTCGGCGCCAGCCAGAGCGAAGGCATAACCCTCCTCGTGGGACTTACCGGACTTCATAAAAGAGACGTAAGGTTCTGCTGAGAGCACCCCTGTTATTCTCCCGCCCTCAGTCATGATATCGGCAACAATCGACACCACTTGAGACCGTTCTGATAGAATCAAAGGAAAAATCAGCGTCTCCCCGTCCCGGACAGGGGTGCCGATTCGGGCCCGTGGACCCGAGACCGGCTTCAGGAAAGGATGATTCTTGGTGTCCTCCGGGGGAGTCATTACCAGATCCGTCTGGACTGGGAACTCCTGGATCAATCCGACGACGAAACGTGCCGTCAGCGACGCGTCGAAACCCGTGATGGTGCTACTTCCGTCAACGTCCCCTATCAGGAAGTCTTCGAAAGGCCGGACGGGGGCGTCCGGTAGCGCCTCGTCTACGGAAAACTCGAGGATCAAGGAAGCGTCAAAGGCCTGAATCGACCCATTCTGATCGAGGTCTCCGAACTGTTCGACGACGAACGTCGTGGCGAACACGGAGTCAGGAACACCGGTCGACGTCAGACTGTCGAAGAAGGCCACGTTGAGCGAGTCGTTTGCGGAAATCGACACTACCCCATCGTCATCCGTCCCCATCGTGTCCTGAACTGTGGCCAGACTTACCCGAAAGCGCCCCGATCCCGATTCCGTTTCGACGAGGTTGAGCGTTTCAAATTCTCCGCTCACACGATTTACCAGCCGTGCGGTGATGGTCTCTATCTGCTCGGGCAGAGCATTTTCGTCACTGTCGTCCAGCTGTATTCGAACGATGTCCCTGACTGATTTTCCAGGGGACGCCTGGACCACAAAGCTCACCGCCAGATCCGCATCTTGCCACGGAATCACGTGTGCGATACCGCCGATGCGCGTCGTGTCTCCAGACTCCGCGAGCGAATCGAGATACTCCATCTGGATGCTGTCGGTCAGAGCGACCGTAAACGTCCCATCGTCATTTGCCCCTCCCGTCGCCACGCCGTTAGAATCCCACGCTGTCGGAAAGGTCTGGGTGAAAACACCGCTCGAACGATCGGTCTCCCTCAGGTACACAGATTCCGTATCCGAATTCGCCGCTGCAAAAACTCGGACAAACAGGCTGTCGTGCTGCGTAATTTCCCGGTCCCGATCCGGATCCAGTACAATGACGCGGATCGAGTCTGTGGGGCTGATGGTATCCGGCTGGGCCAGAATGATACCGTTCGTCCCCCCCGTCAGAGCGACACGAACAAGCGCCGTCTGCGAAACGCCGGTATCTGTCAGCTGATCTTCCCAGACGACGTCGAGCGTATCCCCCGCCAGGCCCGTGATGATACCGTCGCCAACTGTGGCCTCCGTGCCGTGATCGGATGGAAGGACTGCCACGAAGCGCCCGGAGGCCGGGCCCGTCTCCCGAACCGTCACGTTCGACGTATCTCCACGCGCCGGGTTCGTCACCACCACTACCGCAGAGTCGTTCGATGCATCACTCGAGTTCGCGTCCACATCAACGAGTGTGATCGTCAGCTCCTCCCGAGGCCCGAGTGGAATCGGAGAGACACTCAACACGGCGTTGCTGCCCCGGCTCCTTACGACACCCCCCGACAAGAGCCCCACGCTCGGGGACCCGTCGTTAAACAGCACGCTGACCAGGTCCACCGGGGCCGTCCCTTCCAGCAGTTCGAAAGTCAACCTCAGGAGGGTTCCGTCGCCCGTCACGGCGAATGCGTCGGTGAAAGTCGCGACCCGGAGCGTATCGACGTCGTTGACCCCGTCAATTGCGTTCGTCACTACATTCCATCCGTCGGTCTTCGTCAGTGCTGACGTCAACTCGTCGAATCGGAGCTCGGATCCATCGTAGGCGACGGTGATTTCCGCCGAGCGAATTGAATCCGGGCTCAGGAACTGTGAGATCTCAATCGGAATCTGAACCAGGCTCGATGTCGCGAACACGTTTGGAATCTCGATCCGGACCTCCGGTGAGATCGCACTCTGCGAGAGGGCCAACACCTGATTCGAGGAAACCTGCAAAAAGGTCTGCGTGTCACCCGAAGGCCACTGAAGTGAGACACTGTCAACGACCACTGCTGATCCCAGCCCGAATACCGCATCGATCTGGTGATGCGAAGTGCGTCCCACCTGAGGGCCGACGTACCGCGTCTGCCGGACTCCATCCACATCGATCGTGACTCGGGAGCCGATGCCACCTGCTTCACCTCCCGAACCGGTCAATCGGAGCGACAGCCACCGTTGGCTGACATCGGAATCGTTCCGATAGAGCACGCTCGAAGCCAGCGCTGTCGCCGCAAGAAAGAGGTCTGGATCCCCATCTGCGTCGTAGTCGCCCCACGCAGCCGAAGTCACCCCTCCCGTGGGCGGAATTCCCTCGAGTGTGGCTACCTGCGCGAACACGCCCATCCCGAGATTTCGATACAACAGCGGAGCATCCGGCGTCGCCACGAACAGGTCGATCGCCCCGTCGTTGTCATAGTCCGCCCAGCCGTGAGCGACACTGGAAGTTGTCGCCCCAACCCCCGAAGCAGTGGTGATGTCTGTAAAGACAGCGTTCCCGTTATTCGTGAGAAGTCGATCCTGGGCGGGGGCCCGGTGAGCGATGAAGAGATCGAGATCACCGTCCCCCTCCACGTCCGCCCAGCTCGACCCCGTCTGCAGACTATCGGAGAACGTCAGATTCGCGGGGCCCGCGTTGTCGGCCAGCAATCCTCCAGCATTCCGGTAGAGTCGGCTCGCCTCCGTCGCTGAAACCGCCGGAAGGAACAGATCAGGGTCCCCGTCATTGTCTACGTCAGCCCAGGTAACGCCCTCGAAGCTGCCCGAAGCCGTGAGTCCAACCGACACCCCCACATCCGTAAAGCTTCCCGATCCGTCGTTCAGATACAGAGCAATCGTTCCCGTTGTGTCGACCAGCGTCAGATCCAGATCCAGGTCTCCGTCATAGTCGACCCACTGCGCGTCACCCTGCCACCCGCCCGGCGCAATCCCGCTTGCGCCGATGGTGTTCGTAAACATCCCGCCACCCTGGTTGACATAAAGACCCGAAGCCGTCGTATCGGCCAGGAAGACGTCCAGCCGTCCATCGGCGTTGAAATCTCCCCACGCAGCTCCGGTCTCGCTGATCGCAAGCGGCCCGAGACTCGTGGTTCGGGTGAAAGCGGCGCCATTGTTCTGGAACAACACATCCGGTTGTCCGCGCACCCCGACGTAGAGATCCAGGTCGCCGTCTCCATCCACGTCGACCCAGGCCAGACGATCTGCGTCGGCGGGCACGATGATTCCCAGCGTTGCAGTGACGTCCGTGAAGAATCGCGCCTCGGCGTCACCTACCCGGGTCATGAACCCCACAAGAGCGGCGCAAAGCACCCATGTTCCGCGGCTTATCAAAACGACGACGGTTCCTCGCTGAAAATAAAAAGGCACCTCTATCCACCTGTTTTTCAGATGGATAGAGGTGCCCTCCCTGGACACCGGATTGTCCTTCTTGGACACCCAAAAAGTATTGCAACAGCTCCCGAAAGTCAATCGAGTTTCGTGGCTTTCACCGCTCGACCGTTACGCCTCTGGCCTCCAGGGACCCGATTTGGGTCGTCAGGGCCTCCTCGCTGAGCAGATTCTGACGTAAATCGACGGAATCCCCTTGATCCAGACCCACATTCTGCGCCAAGGGCAACAGGTCGGAAATCTCGTTCTCAGCCAGCAGAACCCACTCCAGATGGGGCAGATTCGCCAAACGTAGAGACATCAGAAATGACGTTTTCCTGGAGGGCGGCGGTCTCCAGGGCCGTCATTGAGGCCAGTGCATCGATTTCCTCAAGATGATTCCCGATCAGGGCCAGGGTCGTCACCTCGCTGAGACCTGTCAGCGCGAAGAGGTCTCCGATTTCGTTGTGCCGAAGGTCCAGATGTTCGAGCGAAGAAAGCCCCGACAGAGGACTCAGATCTGTGACTGAATTTCCGTTCAGGCTGAGCCACTTCAGATTCACCAGATCCCGCAGAACCGTAATATCCGTCAGGCCGCAATCTTCGAGAACCAGTTCCTCCAACCCGGTTAGTCGCGAAAGTGGCGTGAATCTCGATATTGGATTACGACTCAAATCCAGTTTCGTGAGGTTTGCCAGAGTCGCGACGACCCCGATGTCGTCGATCTCGCTCTGCACTGCGCGCAAGGAGCGCAAACTCAGACCCTGCAAGGGGGACAGATCCTGTATCTCATTCCCATCCACATTCAGGGTCTCCAGCGCCCTCAGGCGAGCCAAGGGTCCCACGTCTTGCACTCGATTGTGCGCCACATCGACGAACGCCAGGCCACCCAGTCGTCCCAGAGGCGTCAAATCCTCAACAAGGTTGTGGTCGACATCCAGATGTGAAAGAGCGGTCAACCCGCTCACGGGAGATAAGTCAGAGAGGCTGTTCTGTGTGAGGATCAGCGTATGGAGACCGATCAGATGCTGCAAGCCCTCGAGCGAGGCGACCGCCGACCTTTCCAGATCGAGTTAGGCCAGATGGGCAACATCCGACGTTCTCAACATCCCCTCAGGTGCATCCACCAGTAGTGCCCGAACTGCGTCCACCAGTGCCTCGTCAGCAAGGAGGATAGGAACCTCTTCAATCGCGCGTCCCGCCACGGGCAGAAAGAAACTCTCAGTTGGACCGTTGATGGGTACGCTGCCCCATTCACCTCGCTTCAGACCGGTCGACGGGTCGATCGCCAGGATTCGATAATAGCCCGACACTCCCCGCCGGAACGACCGATCCGTGCCCGCTTCAATCGTCACGGTGGCCTTCCCTCCAGAGTCGGTCACCGAAACCCATCCCGCGTCCTCCACCACGCCTGAAATCAATCAGACGACTTTGACCGTCCAGCCGGATAGCGGGGCCACTCCGTCCTTTAGAACGACCCATACCCGGGATTGCTTGTGCCCATTTATCGCAGTTTTCGTGCTCGCCGTCGGGGAATGCGGTCCCACAGAAAGGGCCGAATCCCCACACGCCGTCAAAAGGGTCGCCGCCACCAGTGCGGTGAGAAATCTCGTCTGGCCTCCAGAATCTTCACAAACTCGGGACGTCCCGAAAATATACCCGAATTGGCGAAGCGAACAGGCTGTACAGAAAAAGGCGCCCGGACACCCGGGCGCCTCGTCCGAATCGTCATCTCTCGCGCTCAATCGTCCGCAGCGAGCTCCTCTGCAGCGATGGATCCCCGAGATTCGTTTTGCTGATCGCCCAACCTCACCGAGACCAGTTTCGACACACCGGGCTCTTCCATCGTCACGCCGTGCAAGCAGTCCGCCGCCTCCATGGTCACTTTGTTATGAGTCACGATGAGGAACTGGGTGTCCTTCGAGAACTCGCGGATGACCCGAACGAAACGGTTGACGTTCGCGTCGTCGAGGGGAGCGTCGACCTCGTCCAGGATACAGTAGGGGCTTGGCTTGACCAGATAGATCGCGAACAGGAGAGCAATTGCCGTGAGGGCACGTTCCCCACCGGACAGGAGGTTGATGCTCTGTAGCCTTTTCCCCCTGGGCCTTGCCGAAATCTGAATCGCCGCTTCGAGAGGATCCTCATCCGGTGTCATCAGGAGGTCGGCCTCTCCACCCTCAAAGAACTTCGCATACGTGATCCTGAAGTTCTCGCGAATCTTTCCGTAGGTTTCGAGGAACCGTGCGCGGGCAGTCCGATCGATCTTCTGAATCGTCCGCTTCAGTGTGTCTTCAGCTTCCAACAAGTCGTCCCGCTGCTTGGCCAGAAACTCGTATCGTTCCTTCTGAACTTCGTACTCTTCCAAAGCCGCGAGGTTTACGGAACCCATCCGTCGAAGTCGTTCCTGAATTTCTACGACCTTCTTAGAAGACATGTCCGCGTTGAACTCGGGATCTTCGAGCCGACCGACCTCCTTCAGGTCGATTTCGCGCTCGTTGAGCATGCGTGAGTGAAGTTCCTCAGCGCGGGTCTTGAGTTCGGCCAGACCCACCTCGAGTTCGTGAAGACGTTCTCTGTTTTGGGTCACCTTACGACTCTTCTCCCGCAACTCTTCTTCGACTCCGCGGGACATCATCATCAGCTCCTGTTGGCTCTCCGCCTGCCGGTCCCGCTTGTTCTCAGCTTCCTTCTGCCCGTCGTGAAGAACTCGGAGTTCTTCGCTCGCCGAAGCCACCTCCTTCTCGAGTTTGGCTCGGCGCCCCCGATTCTCTTCGGACTCCTGGGTCAGACCCGACCGCTCGGATTCCAAGGCCTCGGCCTCACGCGTCAGCCGGTCACCCTCCTGTCCCAGACGTTGGGAGCGCTCCTTCAGCGAGGCGATCTCGACGCGATGGGCCGACACGCACTCGTGTAACTCGGCTCGTTCGCGCTCGACTTCCGAAACCGCCTCCGCCACCGACCGCTCTGTCTCTTCCCGGACCCTTCTCCGCGATTCGAGAGACCGCAGAGCGATCTGAGCCCCCGCCAGACCCTGCTCGAAGGTCGACACGTGGTCCTCCAGGCGTTGACGCTCTTCCGCCAGCTCCACCGACGTGCGATCCTGACGTTCGACCTCGTCAAGCGCATTCTGGTGGTCGCGCTGCCGGATCGCCAACCGGTGCTTCAGGTCAGCCAGGGCGTCGTCGGCACTCTGGAGATCGTCCGTAGACCGGCCGAGGCGATCGACAGTCTCTCGAATCTTCTGTTCGAGCTCGGCCAGTTCGGACTCGCCTGTCGTTACGCCTTCCATCAGCGTTTCGATCTGCTGGTGTCGCCCGATCAGACTCGATTCGCCGCTTCCCGATGCACCACCATAGATCGCCCCGTCAGCCGCAAAAACCTCGCCCGCCAGGGTTACACACGTGCAACCTCGAGAACGGAACTGAGCCGCCCACTTCAGCGCTGTGGATGCATCACGTACGACGAACGTATTCGCAAGAAGGCCGGTGACAACCTCCGAATCATGACCCAGGGGTCGAATCAGATTGCTTGCTCGCCCCAGGATCCCATCGTCGACAGGGGGCGACCACGGCGCCCCTGTCGGGTGGGACACACGGTCGGCTGGCATAAATCCCGCGGCGCCGTGTTCCCCTTCCCGCAGGTAGGCCATCGCTTCGATGGCATCGTCGGCTGTGTCGACCACCAGGCAGTCGAGGGACCGGCCAAGGGCAGCTTCGATGGCGCGAGCATAGTCTGGATCGACACCGACGAGATCCGCCAGGATCGCTCTGATTCTGTCTGCGAACGGAGAGCCTTCAGCCGCCAGAGCCTGAACACCTGCCGAGTACCCTTCGAACTGTTCCTCCAGTTTTTTCAGCAAGGCGAGACGGGCACGGTCGGCCTCGAGCCGCCCCCTCAGCGTGACCCGGGACTCGACGAGGGCATCACCCCGCTCCTGTGTCTCCTGTCGCTCTGCGGCCAGTCGATCTCTGGCGTCCTGCGCCTGAACAAGCGTCTCCTCCAGGGAGGCGATCTCGGCACCGGCGTCCTCGAGCACTTCGTGGGCCTCCGATCGACGGCGCTCGACTCGTTCGACATCCTCGACCAGTCTGGACCTTCGTTCACAAAGGCCCTCGACCTCGGCTTTGCTCCGTTCCCACACCGATGATCGGCTGTTGATCTCTTGCATCAGCGCGTGAGACTTCGACTGTTCATCCTGCGCCCGGTTGCGCTGATCGGCCACCTTTAGGCTCAGGGCCTCCAGGGCAACTCCCTCGTATTCCAGATGCTCTGACAGTTCAGCCAGACGAGTTGTCGTCTGTGCTGCTTCGATCTGAGCCTTTTCGCTGTCCGTCAGGGCCGAGGCCCGTCGGGACGACAATTCTTCGGTCTGCCGGTCGGCTCGAGTAAGGAAGCTGTCGATGCTGCGAATCTCTTCACGACAAACCAGAATGGCCCGGTCCTTCTCGTGAACGAGCCCGACCTGGCGACTCACATCTGCGTTGGCCGCGGCAAGCGCCTGATCCTGCACGGTAAGTTCTGCCCGAATCTCCTCGAGACGTGCCTCGAGACGCGCCGTATCGGTGGTTCCGACTTCAATGTCCTCCTTGAGGAAAGACATCTCGTCCAGCATCGGTCGGGATCGGTCGGACATTTCGAAATATCGGTACCGCGCCACCTGCACTTCGAGCGTCTGTAGCTCGTCTGTCAATTGCTTGTAGAGTCGAGCCTTTCGTTCCTGACGGGCCAACGACGCCACCTGGCGCTCAACTTCGCCGATGATGTCATCGATTCGAGTCAGATCCTGCTGAATCGACTGCAGTTTATTCCAGGCGGATCGACGGCGGACCTTGTAACGCGTTACGCCTGCCGCTTCCTCGAAAACCCGGCGGCGCTCTTCGGTCTTGTCGCTGATGATCTCATCGACCATCCCCTGCTCGATGACCGAATAGGAGTGCGCTCCCATTCCCGTGTCCATCAACAGGTTCTGAATGTCTCGCAGTAAACACGGGATCTTGTTGATTAGATATTCGCTCTCGCCAGACCGATACAACCGTCGGGTCACCGTTACCTCGGTGAATTCCACGGGCAGCAGCCGTTGGGAGTTGTCGATCGTCACCGATACCTCGGCGAGGCCCAGGGGCTTCCGCGACCGGGACCCCTGGAAGATGACATCCTCCATATGGCTGCTGCGCAACGCTCGAGCTCGTTGCTCTCCCGTGCACCACCGGATGGCGTCTACGACATTCGACTTGCCGCACCCGTTCGGCCCGACAACAGCTGTAATACCGTTTTCGAGCTTCAGATCGAGCTTCTGCGCGAAAGACTTAAACCCAAATGCGTTCAGTCGGGACAGATACAACAGATTCTCCAGGTCTCTCCCGCTGGTGGTTCACCGGCAAGAGGGAAACATGGGGTCACCCTCGAAACTTCGACCGAGGGCCTTTGCGGGGAATGAAAGAAAGATACGAAGGGTTTGGGGGGTGGTCACCACGTCGATCCACCCGTGGGGTTAGGTAGTCGGACCGTGGATACTACAAAGAGTATAAGAAAACGGGTCAGGCTTTGGCATAATACACTATCTGGTAGTGTGGGTCAAGGCCTTTCTAAGCACACCGCGGCCCCATAAAACAATCGCATATATTTGTTTATAAACAATTTAACATCTATCAGTCGCCCATCGGATCCCGGCCGCCGGTGTCCGATGGGCGGTTGACTTTTTGGGGGGCCGAACGTTAGCTTGAGTTCCCTGAAACGAAAGGAGAAAGATGGATCTGTCAGGCACCATACAACGCATACAGAAGGTGGTTCTCACTTTCAAGCGCCCCCGTCTCATCGGTCGGAATGCCAAGAGGGGCGTCCACGGCGACACGCTCACAGACCCCGTCGTGCGCATCTACAGCTCCTCCGGTGCGACGGGTATCGGATGGTCCCGAATCGATGAAGCAGGTGCTCGAAGCCTGATCGGAAGACCTGTTTCAGACCTGATCGACGAAACCGGCACATCCGAAGTGGGAAAGGCTGTCGACCTCCCTCTCTGGGATCTGGTGGCGAGGCAGTCGAATCTGCCCCTCTACCAGCTTCTCGGAGCACGTGGGAGCCGGGAAGTCGAACTCTACGACGGCTCTATTTACATCGACGATCTCGACGCCACCGACGAAGAAGCCGACACCATTTTTCGTGAAGAAGTCGCGACCGGGCACCGATACGGGTACCACAACTTCAAGATCAAGATCGGGCGTGGAGCCAGATGGATGCCGGTCATCGAAGGCACGGATCGAGACGTTCGGGTGATCCACACGGTCCGTGAAGCGGCCCGGCCCGACGCCAAGATCCTGATTGACGCGAACAACGGAACCACGCTGAACATCGCCAAGGACATAATGCGGCGCTGTCGCGATGTCGATATCTACTGGTTCGAGGAGGCTTTTCCGGAGGACCGATCATTTAACGAACCCTTCAAACTGTTCATGCAGGAGGAAGGGTTCGACACCCTGGTCGCGGACGGTGAGTCGGGACCTCCTCCACCGAATTTCTTCGACATGGTCGAAGCGGGTTGGATCGACATCGTCCAGCACGACTTTCGTGCTGTCGGGCTCAGCTGGTGGCGTGAGACGGCGAAACGGATCGAACCGTGGGGAGCCCGTTGTGCCCCTCATTGTTGGGGAAGCCTCATCGAGCGCTACGCACACGCCCATTTCGCCGCCTCTGTCCCGAACTTCTCTCTTCTGGAAGCCGCGCCTGCGGACACGCCGGGCATTGTCCTCGACGGATGGGACATCCGCGATGGAAAGATCGTCGTCCCCGATACCCCCGGAACAGGATTCGATCTCGATCCCGAGCTCGTCCAGCAGAAGGTGCGGGAAGAGGGTGGGTTCGACCTCGCCTGACATTTCAAACGCCAAATGCCACCCATCCAACACCGCCACTTGCTCGCCTTGCCGCGTGGGAACAGAAACGTCTTCCTGTCCTGGCGTCTCCTCAACAATGACGCACCCGACGCCCCTTTCTTCATAGAGCGCAAGGTCAATGGAACCTGGCTATTCGACGTCGGCGATCCGTTCATCGACTCCACGACCGCCCTGTTAGAGTGCCCCGATGACGGCGAGCAGCAGTATCGGATCGTGGCCGCGGACGGCACGCCTTCCGAAACCGTTTTCGTCGATCCGGGGTCCGAGGCCTCTTGCATTGCCCGCCGGATCGAGTTGGATCCGGATGGGCGCGTCCAACACGTGGTTGTGGGAGACCTCTGCAACGACGGTCGCTCAGGGTTTGTCTTGCGCTTCGTACGAAGAGGGACAATACACATCGGCGCCTACAGTGCGGACGGACGGTCTCTGTGGACTTTCGACACGCGTCTCCCGGAAAGTGGCGGGTGGGACGGGTCAATGCACCACCTTCCCTTCCTGGCGTGGGACCTGAACGGTGACGGCCGCACTGAGGTCGCCTTCCACAGCTTCCCCGCCGACTACCCTTCCGATCGCTACGACACCGCGGTCGAAGAAGAGCGTTATACCGTCGTGGATGGCGAAACCGGCGACGAGATCTACCACGTGCCCTGGCCCGCGACACGCTCTCGTGTGATGATGACCGTCGGGCACCTCGACGGAATCGACGAACCTCCCAGTGTCGTCGTCCAGGACGAAACCTACGGGGACGTCGTCCTGACCGCCCTCGACGGTCGGGATGGTCACACTCGATGGCGCGTCGAACAGGACCGAGGCGCGGGTCACAACCTCGACGTAGCCGACATCGACGAGGACGGAGTGCAGGAGGTGATCTGTGGCGGCGTGTGTTACGACGGAGCCGGCACGGTCAGGTGGCAGGCGGAAGCGTTCGGGCACACCGACATCTCAAAACCCTGTAAGATCGACCCGGATCGCAAGGGTCTGCAGATTTGGTATGCGGTCGAAAAGGACAATCCCGGTGTCTATCTGGTCGACTGCGAAGGCCGCACCATCTGGAAAGAAGCCTTCGATCATGCCCACTACGGATGGATCGCTCGACACGCGCCGGGCGTGGCCGGGTTGCACCCGCATACGGCTGAGGACGGGCGTCGGGAGCAGAAGAACCATTCCCCCATTTTCCTTCCCGACGGATCTCATTGGCTAGACCTATCCGATTGGCAGCGGAAAAACTTCGTTCCCGTCCATTGGGACGAGGGAGACGAGGTTGCTTTCGTCGTACGCAAGGAAAACAAAAGAATCGTGAAACTGACGGATTCAGGCGACGAAGTGGACGTGCCTGAAGGAGACCTTCCCGAGGGCGCCGAGTACGGCAGAAACCTGGCGTGTGTTGACGTCCTGGGAGACTTTCGTGAGAACATCGTCTGTGTCGATCCGAACGAACACGCGTTGCTCGTCCTCGCCAATCCCTGTGTCACCACCCGCCGCGGTCGCTCTCCCAGCGAGGACTTCGCGTACCGGCACGACCGCAGCCAGCTTGGATCGGGATACTACATCTATCTGTCTCCTCCAGTGACGACCGTATGAACACGCTTCTCATCAAAGACGCGCACGTCTACGCCCCGGAAGACATCGGCATCTGCGATGTCCTGTGTTTCGGTGCCCATATTCTCGAGGTGGGCACAGATTTATGGCCCGTCGGGGATCCCGCCATCGTGCAGGCCGATGAGCGTGTCCTCGTTCCCGGGCTGGTAGACAATCACATTCACGTCATGGGCGCGAGCGGCGGAGCTGGACCGACCCATCGATCTCCCGAAATGCCGCTTTCGTGGATGACGTTGGCCGGCATTACCACCGTCGTCTCTCCTCTCGGGACCGACAGCCTGAGTCGTTCTCTACCCGCCCTGCTGAGTCGAGCCGCCGCGTTGACCGCGGAGGGCATCAGCGCCTATGCCTACACCGGCGGATGGCGGAATCCCTTCCCGACCCTGACCGGGGACGTGCAGACAGATCTGGCCTATGTCGACCGGTTTCTCGGTGTCAAGGTAGCTCTATCCGAAGCGTCCGCACCGCCCGTGTCGCTCGAGAACCTCTGCCAGCTGGCTCATGCGGCCGTCGTAGGGGGCGGCATCGGCGGAAAACGATGCGTCCTTCACGCCCACATCGGCGATCTCGATCCCGGGCTGTCGCCACTCCAGGAGGCGATCGACTTCTCCGGCTTGCCTCCTGACCGTTTCGTAGCCACCCACGTGAATCGGAATCCTGCCTTATGGGAACAGGCCCTGGATTTCGCTCGAGCCGGAGGCCAAGTCGACCTCACTTCTCAGATTCAGAAAGACAGGGGCTACCCGAACGCCATCGAGCCCGAACGCGCGCTCCTTGAGGTGTTTGACACCGACCTGCCCCACGAAAACGTGTCACTTTCTACCGACAGTGGGGGCGCCTATCCCCGGCCTGGAGACACACGTGGGCGCTACGCGATGGCCGAACCGATGACCCTTATCGACAGCGTGCGCGCTGTCATCCGTCAGGGCGTTGAATGGCCGACCGTATTGCCGCTCGTGACGCGCAATCCAGCGGAACGGCTGGGTCTTGCTGAGAAAGGCCGAATCGCACCTGGTAAAGACGCCGACCTCATCCTGTTCAATCGAGACCACGAAATCGATCAGGTGTGGAGTCGCGGTAGAACCGTGGTCGCCGACGGAGAAGCCGTCGTGCGTAGTGACTACGAATAACCCGCAGGAGAAAGTATGCCGACATACAACCTCGCTGTCTTACCCGGCGATGGCATTGGGCCTGAAGTCGTTGCCGAATCGGTCAAGGTCCTGCTCGCCCTCGAGAAACCGTTTCCCAACCTCCGCTTTATCCTGAACGAGCATCCCGTCGGCGCGGCCTGTTATCAGAAGACAGGAGAAGACCTACCTGCCGACACCCTCGAAGCGTGCCGCTCCGCCGACGCCGTCCTGTTTGGTTCCGCGGGCGATCCCAACATTCGATTCGATGACGGCACAGAGATCGCGCCACAGCTCACGCTACGATTCGTCCTCGACCTCTACGCGGGTATCCGCCCCATCAAGCAGTACCCGGGCGTTACACCTCTCCTCACCGAGAATCCGCCAATCGACTACGTCATCATGCGTGAGAACACGGAAGGCCTCTATGCGTCACGCGGTGCTGGGGTTCGGGTGGGTGACGACGTTGCCGTCGACAGCATGGTCATTACCAGAGCTGGTACGGAGCGGATCGTGAAGTACGCCTTCGAGATCGCCCAGGAACGCAACGGAGCTCCGAAAGACGGTGTGCGCCGGGTGACCTGCGTCGACAAAGCCAACGTCCTTAAGAGCCAGGCCTATTTCCGGGAGCTCTTCGATGGGGTCGCGAAGTCGTATCCTGAGACCGCTCTCGATTATGCATATGTCGATGCATTCACCGTTCATCAAGTTCGCCGACCCGACTTTTACGACGTCGTCGTCGCCGAGAACATGTTCGGCGACATCATCTCCGATCTTGGCGCCGGGACGATCGGCGGCATGGGCATGGCTCCATCAGCAGACGTCGGGGACCGGTACGGCATTTTCCAGCCCTCGCACGGCACGGCGCCTGACATCGCCGGGCAAGGCATCGCCAACCCGGTTGCCCAGATCCTGTCCGCGTCAATGATGCTCACCTGGCTGGGGATGCGAAAAGACGATGATGAAGCTCGCGAAGCGGCTCGACACATAGACAGCGCCGTAAGTCGCGTGCTGGAAAGTCCTACATCCCATACAGCCGACATGGGAGGCAAAGCCAACACCACGGACGTCGGAGACGCGATCACATCTGAAATCTGAGTCTGGATGTTGTCGCACCAGAAGTCTAAGCGGATAAACGTCACCGGAGGCACCAAGCGGAGGGACACCCGATGAATCGAACAACAAAGAAAAACCGCGTCGAAGCGGCGGTTAAAGCCGAGAAAACGGCCGCCCGTAAACTTTCTCACACCATCCACGGATTCGCCGAGCGCCCGTTCCGTGAAACGCAGTCGGCAGAAGTTCTCGCCGACTACCTCGACGCACGGGGGTTTACCGTCGAATTCCCATTCAAGAACATTCCG
This sequence comes from Latescibacteria bacterium UBA6620, assembly GCA_002433075.1. Taxonomy (GTDB): domain Bacteria; phylum Latescibacterota; class UBA2968; order UBA2968; family UBA2968; genus UBA6620. The sequence continues at coordinate 56,418 of DJHM01000047.1, read as the reverse complement.
ACAGCCTTCCGAGCGACTCGGGGAACCGGCAAACCCGCGATCGGTATGCTGGGTGAGTACGACGCGCTGCCAAACTGCGGGGCCGCCGACGGCAGTTGGGGTCACGGTTGAGGCCATAACCTTCTGGGCGTTGCCCCGGCCGCAGGTGCGGTCGCCGCTGCCAACATTCTGGAAAACACCGGACGCAAGGGACGAATCGTCTACTATGGATGTCCAGCCGAGGAGACTCTGGCCGGCAAAGTCTACATGGCAAGGGATGGAGCATTCCGTGACCTGGACGTCGTCCTTGCGTGGCATCCCGGCACCGGGACGGGCGTCAGCAATTTCGGAGGGTCTTCCCTCGACTCCCTCGTCTACGAGTTCCGTGGCCGTACCGCGCACGGCGCCAGCGCCCACAACGGACGCAGCGCGCTCGACGGCGTCATGCTCATGGACGTCGCCGCCAATTACCTGCGCGAGCACATCCCTGAGAATTGCAGGATCCACTGCGTCATCAGAGACGGCGGCGACGCCCCCAACGTCGTACCGGCTTTCGCCAAGGTTTGGTACTTCGTACGAGGCAAGGATCGCGCGCAGGTCGACGAGCTACGCGAGCGACTGACCAACTGCGCCAGGGGTGCCGCCCTTGCCACCGACACCGACATGAAGTGGCACCGCATTACGGCCGTTTACCCGCGTCTTCCCAACGACACGATGTGCGACCTCGTGGCCCAGAATGTGGAACTCTTCGGTCCTTCGCGCGCATCTAAAGCGGACCGCATCGCCGTCGAAAAAATGGGTTACAAGGAGGGTTTCAGCGGTACCGTCACGAAGGGTCCCGGGACACAGGGGCGCGGGTCGTCCGATGAGGACAACGTATCGTGGCTGGCGCCGATGGGTCGGTTCACCGTCGCGTGCTATGCAAAGGGGACGCCCGGGCATCATCGGGACATGGCTGCGCAGGCTCTTCTCCCATTCGCGGATCGAGCGGTCTTCCAGGCGGCCAAAATCTTCGCCGGGTCCGCCGTCGATCTGGCGACACGGCCGGAAGCCTTGCGAAAGGTGCGGTCCGAGTTTCAGAAGAAAACCCGCGGGTTCAAATACGATCCGCTGATTCCCAAACGTCAGAAGCTCCCCGCCGACCCACCGTAGAACGGATACGGATATGAATGCACGAAGGTTGATCTGCCCGGACCGGCGAAAAATCGAGGTCGAGTCATATGACCCGGGCCCGGTTCCATCTGACGGGCTCCTTGTCGAAAATCTCTACACGGCGGTCTCGATCGGGACCGAAGTCTACAATTGGATTCACGGCAGCGAACCCGGACGCCAATCGATGTTTCCGCGCGTGACGGGATATTGCAGCGTTGGAAGGGCGCTCGAGGTCGGGTCCGATGTAGAGGGAATCCAGACAGGCGACCTCGTCGCGGGGCAGGGGAACCACGCAAGTCACGCCGTCCTTCGCACGAGCTACAACCGTGTACCAGGAGCCGTGGACCCACGACAGGCGGCCTTTACGGTCATGAGCGCCATCGCCCTCCACGGCATCCGGGTCGCCCAAGTCCAGTTGGGAGAATCGGTCGTCGTTTTCGGTCTGGGTCTCGTCGGCCAGATCGCAGCCAAGCTGGCAAGACTCTCTGGTGGCCTCCCCGTGATCGGGATCGATCTCGACGCCTTCAGAATCGAAAAAGCTATCCAAAACGGCTGCGACATCGCCCTCCATCCGGAGAAAGTCGACCTGATCGAAGAGATCAGAAGCCGTTGTGCAGAGGATGGTGCCAACATCGTCCTCGAATCGACCGGAAAACCTGTCGTTTACCCGACTGCGGCCGCACTCGCCTGCCAGGGAGGCCGGGTCGTCGCGCTCGGATCCCCGCGCGGTACCGTCGACATGGATTTCCTCACGAACGTCCACCTCCGTGAAGTGTCCATCCTCGGCGCCCACCAGCCGAAGACCCCGGATGACGACCACATCTACTATCGCTTCTATAAGAAGCGGGAGCGCGACCTGGTGCTCCACCTCATGGCCGTGGGCCGTCTCGACCTCGACGACCTGATCACGCACACCCACGTTCCGGAGTCCTGCCAGGAAGTCTACGACGAACTCGCCGAAACCCCAGTCGACACGCTCGGCGTGCTTTTCGACTGGACGCGCTGATCATCGCGTGGATGACGCCTCACCCACTCTGCCCGAGCCCTCGAGGTTCCCACGAGACGCGCTCCTCCTTGCCGCCTCTGCCTCTGCCCTCCTGATTCTGCTTCAATGGACGACCGTCCCCAAACTGTGGCCTGTCATCACCCAGACCACGCGCTTCGACCACCCGTCCGAATTCCTCTCCGCGCTAAGAGGGCTACCCTGGTCCGTCTTCGACCGATCCGCAGGCGTCGTTCTCGTCCTTCTTACCGCTTCACTCCTCTACCAGGAAATCCGCCACCGGAGTTGGACCCGGTTCATCGACGCCGCAGTCTCCACCGATCGCCGGGCCCGCCTGTTCGTGATCCTCGGTGGATGTGTATCTGCCCGGTTTTACTTTTCACCCGGGCGGCTAACCTGGACTGCCGACGCGGCCTACCATACGCTCTACGCCTGGATCGCTGGCGAGGCCCTTGTCTCCGGCATCCTGCCAACTTGGACGCCTCTCGTCGCGGCCGGAACCCCGTTCCTCCAGTTCTATGGATTCGTGTTCTTCTGGGTATCAGCGGTCGTTTACACCCTGATTAAGGATCTCCACGTCACACTGAAGCTTGTCCTCGGCGGCGCGCACATTGCCTCTGGCCTGACCGTCTTTCTTCTCTGCCACCAGATCAGTCGCAGTCGGAGAGCCGGTCTCCTAGCGGCGGCAGTCTACGTGCTCGGATTCTGGCATACTCAGCAGGTGCTCGTCATGGGGCGGTATCCGGTGGCCCTGATCTACGCCCTGCTCCCCCTCCCTTTCTGGGCGTTTTCCTCAGCCCTCGAGCAGGGAAACAAACCGGGCAAGACCATCATCGCAGGCCTCGCCCTGGCCCTCCTGATGCTCATCCATCCCGGTTACGGAGTCTGGGCGGGCACCTTCTTCCTGATCTTCGTCGGCCTCAACTGGCTCCTCGCACCCGACCAGCGCGAGCACACCTTGCCGAAGGGCGCCGGATCGATCATCGTCGCGCTCCTGCTGTCTTCCGTCCTGACCGTTCCCCTGGTGTTCGAAAGGAGCGAAACTTACCTCAGTTCCGGGTTCAGCCTGTCAGGACTGCCAGATCCCTCCCTCGCACAGATCCTTCTCTGGTCCAACTACAACACAGGACTGGCAGATGTCGGCGATGAATACAACTGGTACGGAGGATATATCGGTCTGTCCGCCGTCCTCCTGTCACTCGCCGGGATTGCGGCAACGGTGGTTCGTCGGAAGACGCCAAGGCCGCCCGTTGCATTCTGGTTCTCCGTTTCCGGATTCGTCCTCGCGTGGACCTTTATCTTCGCCTATCGCTGGCCCGTCATCCGGGACCTGCCATTTCTGTATGCCCAGAACGCCGGCCGGTACGAAACCTTCCTCCTCCTGTTCGTTTCCCTGCTTGCGGGCCTGGCCCTTAAGCCTCTCGCCCGCATCGTGCGCCAACGCCCATCGACAGTCCTCTCCATCGGGCTGCTCCTGGTCAGTCTGGACCTGATGCCCACAACCTTTCGACAACCCTACCACTTCTCCACACCCCGCACCGTGTCCAGGATATCCGCCCCTCTCTACGATCACCTGGCAAGCATGGGAGCGCGACACGAACCCGAGACGTATCCCCTCGAACGGATGGTTCACACATACCCCCCGCGCAACGGCACCCTCGTGGCGTCGACACGAACACCCACGATCGCAGGCGTCTACGTCGAACACCCGCCTTCGGCCGATCGGTTCCTACGACCGCTGATCCCCCTCGTGGAGCGCGAAGTCGTCCGGCACGGTGCCTATCTGAACAACTGGCTGGCAACATCGGACTCGGCCCGCGTGCTCCTCGATGCCCTCTACCTGGCGGGCGCTCGCTACCACCTGACACCGGTCGGCGACGCGACGAGACGAGGTACAATCGAACTGACGTTGAACACACACAGCCCGCTGGTCGTGTCCTCCTCGCTCGTTCACCAGCCGGCTCTGACTCCCGGTTCGGAGTCGGAACTGTTCGACCTCGTGAAGGAGATGAACGTCGACCGGGAAAGACATCTCACCGATCACATACCGGTCACAGGTCCCACAACCCACATCTCATCGGGCGGGCAGCTGACCACGACCTTGACTGACTACGAAGTTCGAGTCGATCGGGTTCGTCTGGTCACCGAGGTATCCTCTACCTGTTTTGCGCGGCTCGCCTTCGGCTACTACTCGAACCTGCAGATTCTGGTGAACGGGCGGCCGGCTTCCATCCACGAAACAGCTGACGGATTCGTGGCCATTCGCCTGGAACCCGGCGAAAACATCCTAGATATCACCGGCGGAACGTCGGCTTTGCGTAGAATCCTTTGGATCATCGTGGGACTTACCAGCCTCGGTTGTCTCATCTGGATCCATCGCCATCGATCGTCGGCCGTCGCGTTAACCGCTCGTAGCTAGTGGTGGCCTCGCCTCCTTCCACTGAAACTCCGCAGCCCCCGAGAGAGACGCTTCTTCTCGTATCGGCGTGCTGCGTCCTGCTGCTTGTCCTTCAGTTCACGACCGTGACAAAGCTGTGGGTCATCCTGACGAGTTACAGAGGCCCGATCGGTGAATATGTCAGTCGCCTGCGCGACATTGAGTGGACGCTTCTCGACCTGACCCTCGTCGGCCTTTTCGGGTTGTGCGCAACGGCCTTTCTCGTCCTCGAAGTGGTTGCATGCCGGTGGACCGTATTCCTCACCTGGGTCACAGATCGCGATGCGCGTGCCCGGGTGTGGGTTGTCCTGTTCTCGATCGTAGCCGCTCGCTACTACTTCACGCCCGGCGATCTCAGCTGGGCCGCCGATTCAGCGCTCCACACCCTCTATGTCTGGATCGCCAGTGAGGGACTCGCCCAGGGGATCCTGCCGGTCTCGACGCCCCTGGTCGCCGCGGGTACCCCATTTCTGCAGTTCTACGGCTTCCTCTATTTCTACATCGCAGGAATCATCGGGGCGATTTCGGGGGACCTTCACGTCACCACAAAGATCACGCTCGGCGCCACTCACATCCTTTCAGGATTCACGATGTATCAGTTCGTTCGCGCCGTGGTCAACTGCCGGCGGGCGGGATTGTTCGCCGGGCTGGTGTATGTCCTGGCTTTCTGGCACCTCCAGCACGACCTGATTATGGGCGGCTATCCCACATCGCTGTCCTACACGCTGCTCCCACTCCCCTTCTACTGTCTACACCGAGCAGGCGGAGGGACAGACTGGCAGCGGTGGATTGTGCTGGGCAGCCTAGCGGTGGCCGCGTTGCTGAGTGTTTCCACGAACCGGCCTTGCTTTGCCCGACTCGCCTACGGCTACTACCCTGATCTGAGTGTGCGCGTCGACGGCGTTCCAGTCGAGACGCGGATGACCGCCGCGGGGTTCGCCGTCATCGAGATTCCCGGCGGAGACGATAGACATCTCCGGCAATCTGTCGCTCCTCAGAAAATCTCTCCTGATCTTCGATGCCCTGTTGTTGGCGGGCCTCCTCGCCTGGGGCCGTCGGAACTCGCGAACGTATCCAACGAAAGAACCATCTCGCACATCGCCGAAGGAGCCTTGACGTGTCAAAACCCAACATTCTCTTCATCCATAGCGACGAGCACTCGTTCCGATACCTCTCAGCCCGTTCTCGTGACAGAGGAGGGGAACCCTGCAACACGCCCACACTCGACGGACTCATCGAACGAGGGACCCACTTCGACGCAGCCTATTGCCAGATGCCTCTGTGCACGCCCAGTCGCATCTCGATGCTGACAGGACGCCACTCTCACCGGTGTGGGGCGTGGAGCAATGGGTCGGTTCTGCACCCCGAGTTGCCCACCTTTGGATCACACTTTGGACGGAATGGATACGCAACTGCGACCATCGGCAAGATGCACATCGGGGGATCGCTCCAGACCGCAGGGTTCGGCGACCGGCCCTACGGCGATTTCGGCGGGCCCTGTGCGCACCAACCCGATCCCCTGTCCGCCGACGGAGGCATGCGATCTCGAACGCTGGATGCCGGGGTCAGTGACATCCCCGAAGCCCTGCTTCAAGAGCACGCCGTGGCCCGAACCGCCATCTCCTGGGCACGCGAACAACGTCACCGTGATCCGGACCAGCCCTGGCTGCTCTACACCTCCTTCAGTCGGCCCCACTTCCCGCTGACGGCCCCCCAGCGTTTCTTCGATCGCTACTACCCAAAGGGCGTCTCCGAACCGCGGGTCGGACGATCGGGCGACAGTGCGGACCACCCCATGACTCTCGGAGCAATCAAGGGATTCAGAACGGCAGAGGTGGAACCCGAGGAGGGTCGTAAAGCGCGAGCGGCTTACTTTGCCGCTGTCGATTTTCTGGATGAGATCCTGGGTGACTTCCTAGCCGTAATGGACAACGATGGTTTACTCGACAACACCATCATCGTCTACACATCCGATCATGGCGAACTGGCTGGAGAACACGGGCTCTGGTGGAAAAACACGTGGCACGAGGGGGCTTCCCGGGTGCCGCTCATCATCTCGACACCTGCTCATCGCGAGGGAAAACTGGCCGCGACCACCATCGACGATCCCGTCAGTCTCGCCGATCTTTTCCCCACCCTCTGCGGTCTGTCAGGGATCGATCCGCCGAAAGGTCTGGATGGTCTGGATCTCACGAATGGCGTGAACGGGAGAACGTGCGCTACCCTGGTTGAACGCCCCGGCGTCATTACCGAAGCCCTGGTACCACGCTGGGGAGAGGGTACGGAATTCAGGATGCTCAGAACGCGCAGTCACAAGTACATCGCCTTCAGGGACTGCCCCGATCTATGCTTCGATCTCGAATCGGATCCAGACGAGCAGGTCAACGTGCTGGAATCGGGCGACGAAAGGTCGGATTTGAAAGATCACCTGATGGAAGGATTCAGCTTCGAAGACGTCGAGGAGAGACGCAAGCAGGAAACGGCTGATCGGAAATCGCGCTATCCCGCCCGTATCCATCCCCAAACGCCGAACCAGATCGTGCTGGGTGACGGACGGCTGGTCGAGGCAGATGCACCGCTCTATCGGTCCGAGGTTCTGAGCAGCGACCTGTCCAACGACCTCGACGATTGGACCTGACCCTGGGAACGGTCCTACTACCATAAAAAAACAAGGGCCCCGGATCTCCGGGGCCCTTTCACGTGCTCGTTTTCTCGTTTCACAGCTTGGGAGGCGCGAACACCTTGTCGAGTTCCTCTGTCAACCGCTCGACGCGAATCGGTTTGGCCAGAACGGAACGCACGTCGAGATCCTTGACCTGAGCCAGGACCTCTTTTTGCACGTAGCCGGACACGATGACGACCGGCGTCAAAATCCCTCGGTCTCGAATAAACTTCAGAAACTGGTGGCCCCGCGCACCGGGCGTGTGGATATCGAGGAGAATGAGATCAACGTCATTCTTCTGCAGCGTTTCGATCGCCTGCCGTGCGTTGCCAGCCTGCAGGCAGCGATGGCCGAGCGACTCGACGATCTCGACGATCATCTCCCGGATCGGCAGGTCGTTGTCGACCGAAAGTATTGTATAGCTGGAGTTCGGCACGCGTTCCTCGGGTTCGGGCAATTCCTGCAAATAGGATGAAGTGCCTGGCCGGGCAAGATGGCCTCACTCGGGCCGAACGATCCGGCTTACTTCGTGACCGGTGATGTAGTCCCAATCCAGATCCACGCCCAGACCGGGTCCCTAGGGAACGACGACGTGGCCTGTCTCGTCCACGCATTCCAATTCATCGAGGAAGACCTCTAGATACACGCGTGGCTTGGTCTGCTTGACCTTTGGATTCAGCAGACCAAGCTCGTAGTAATTCGTGTTCCGGATCGAACGAAGTCGGTACCCCCGCTCACGATGAAATCGACGTGCTGTTCGAGCCCGAAGATGTGTTCCGTCTGCAGGAGGGGTGTCTTCAGGAGGCCGCGCAGCTTGTTGTGTGCGAACGCCGACACACCGCCATCCTTGTAGGCGTCCTCGAGCCAGAAGAACCTCGCGTCGTCGCAAGCCCGTCCTACCTTCAACGCATCCGCCCAGGTATCGTATTCGCAGGCCGGATCGATCATCAGATCCATGTCGTCTCCCACGCGCTTGCGTGTCTCGAGCACGGTCTGCATTTCCCTCTTGATCGGCCCGTCCCCCCAGCCGTGAATCTTGAACGCCGGGTATCCCAGATCCCGACACTGCAGGGCGAAATCTGCGAAGGCCTCCGCTGAATCCAACCCACCATTTTCGTCCCCGTGCTACGTGCTCGCGTAAGCAGGGATTTTCTCTTTATAGCCCCCGAGCATCTGGTAGATAGGTACACCATACGCCTTCCCAGCAATGTCCCACAGCGCGACGTCCACCATGCAGATCGCGGTCCGGTCTGTGTGTCTGAGCCCTCGCTTGAGATCATTGTAGATCTTCTCACGCTCGAACGGATTTTCCCGATCAGATATCCGGCCACCGAGTCCAGTTGAGCAACCCGACCTCCCAAGTATTCACCGACGATCCCTTCACTCGTGTGAACCCGGAAGATGCCAGGACGTTGGGGCAGGGTCCCACCCTTTTCATAGACCATATTGAAGCCATTATAGTCCGTACCCATACCCTGAATCTGATGCTCGAACTGAACAATCTCGATCTGCGTGATGGTCGGCTGTGCCACGTATTGCTCCTTGTCTGGGACCGCGTGGGTGCACAAGCTCTGTAGAGTAGGCCGGAAATCAAAACAGCCCCGGAGGTCTACCTCCGGGGCCGTCGATGCTGCGAATCGAACAAGGACTCAGTTTCGTTTGATCACCACGAAGCTGATATCGTCTTCAGGGCGAGCGAAGTCCAACATATCTTCACGAATGGCGTCGAAGATTTCCTGCGCACTCTCTTCCTTCGTTTTGTGCAGGATCTCTTCCAAGCGCCCCGGGAAGTAGCAGACCTCTCCCTTCATGTGCTCCAACAGTCCGTCCGTGTAAAGCAGCATGGTGTCGCCCGACCCGATCAGGTCGAGTTCATTCAACCGGTAGGGATCCTTGTATCCCAGTACACTTCTGTTATTCCGGCGGTCGATGTCCTGGCCCGATGGAAGAGTCCCGATCGGCGGGAAGGTCCGCTGCTTCGGAACCTCGACAATCTTCTGGAACTTCCGGGAGAAAATGACCGGGGGAGGATGTGCCGCTGAAAGGAATCGGAACGTGCCGTCCTCGTCGATTTCGCCGTAAAGCATCGTCAGGAACTTGCTAACACTCGAGGAGTTGTAAAACCGAGTATTGAGGTTCTCGAACAGCTGTTCCGTCACCGTGCCGTGGTAATCCAGCTCATAGATGACGCCCAGGAGAAACGCTTGGTGGAGCATCGCCGCGAGAAGCGCATCCGTGATCTGATGACCCGAAACATCGGCGATCGCGATGCCCGCCCGGTGACGACAGGTTTCAAGGTTTCTCGCAACCTGGCCCCGACCTTCTTTCTTCGCCTGAGCGATTCTGGCATCGAGGTCGTATCGCCGACTGAAGTCCACGTAGAGAATGTGGTCGCCACCGACGATTGCGTTCAACGGAATCGTATCGCCGTAAACGTCGAGTCCCGGAAGCTTGGGTAGCTCTCCGGCCAACGGCTTGATGTACCGCGCGATGTCCTGGAAATTTTCGAGTTCCCCGGTCAGCTGTCTGACCGAAGACTTGATGTCACCGAGAATATCTTCCATACCCTGGATACATTAAAGGTCTGACTTACGCCCCACCTGAGTAAGATACAGGAATCCGCCTTCAGCCAGCGGAATTCCTCGTTCCGCTACTTGAACGTCGACGCCCACCGTTCCATACGTTGGTCCTCGTGCGCCATTCGCCAGCGCAGCAGACGCTGACAGTATTCGACAAGCAAATGAGTCACATCTCCACGGCTGGCGAGGTTGTCCAGTTCGTCCGGGTCCTCCTGAATATCGTAGAGCAGCGGCGCCATCAATTCGTCGGCGAATTGAACGTATTTGTAACGATCGTCGCGGATCACCCAGAGCAGGCAGCGATCCTCATCGATTCCCTCAACCGGCCGGAAATCCTTCTCATAGTGAATTTCTCTCCGGCCCCCGCTCGCCCCTCCGGTCACCCGAGGCCACAAGCTCCTTCCCTGAACCCGATCTGGAATGTCGATCTCCAGTGCATCGAGCACGGTCGGCGCAATGTCGATCGACTCGACGAAGTCGGAAACTGTGGTGCCGCGAGTTGCATTCGCTTGGTCCGAGGGATCGCGAATGATCAACGGAACGTGCATTGCGCCATCGTAAAAGTGGCCCTTGCCCGTGAGGTAGTGATCGCCCAGGTATTCCCCGTGGTCGGAGCTGAACACGATGGTCGTGCGATCCCATTGGCCCGACGCCTTCAGACTGTCGAAAAGGAGTCCCAGCGCAGTGTCGACTTCCGAGATCATTCCGTAGTAGTTGGCTTGTGTCTCCCGAAGCTCCCTGTCTACGGTCAACTCCGGATGGGTGTGGATGTGTCTGAGATAGGGGTGCGACTCGTCCAGCTCGTGTTCCCCTCTGGCGGCACGTGGCATGTTACCTGGGTCGTACATCTCGTGGAACGGCGCCGGGCACACCCGAGGCGGATGGGGCTTGATATAGTTTACGTTCAGCACCCAGGGCGCGTCTTCCCTCGCTTCCACGAAATCGATCGCCTGGTTCGTGAGGAATCGACACTCCGAATCCTCAGCGGCATAGTGCGCCGGGTAGACCAGGGACAGATGATCGCCCGGACCGTCGTCCGGGATGTTCGGCTTGTGGATGGCGCTGTGATTGAGCAGGTGCTCGGGATAGCCCCGTTCTCGAAGGTAAGCGAAGTATTCCGGGCTGTCGTACTCGTGGTATACAATCGTTTCGAAGCCCGGGAGGACGTTGTCGTAACTCAGGCCCTGGGTTCTCGGATCTTCGGGTGGCAACGTGCGAGGATCGACCGCATAGTCGTTGTAGCCCAGCAGGTGCGGAGCATAACCGGCCTCTCTCAGCCACGTCGGCAGACTGTCCTCCGCATCCATCAGGGGCGTCTTGTTGTGGATGGCGCGGTGAGAACATAGGTAGCGACCTGTAAAGATGCACATCCGGCTCGGTCCACACGGGGCCGTCTGAACGAAGCAGCGCTCGAATCGAACACCCTCTTCTGCGAGTGCATCCAGATTCGGGGTCTTGACGACCGGGTGTCCGGCACAGCCCAGCGCATCCGCCCGCCACTGGTCGGCAATCAGGAAAAGCAGTTTTTTTCTCATCTTCCCACCTATCGCTTCCCCCGCAGTCGTTCGCACAACTCGTGAATGATCTTCCGAAGCACTTCCGGGTGATCCGCCATCAACTCATAGAGCGGCTCTCGATCGAGGCCGAGCAACCGAACATCCTCTGTCGCCGTCACCGTTGCCGAATGCGGGGCGGGATCGAGCGTCGTCAGTTCACCGAAGAAATCCCGCTCCTCCAGTTCCACAAACGTCCGATCGCCATCGTGGACCTTCACCCGACCCTCCACGATGATGTACATGGACCGTCCGGTCTCCCCCTTTTCGTAGACCGGTTGATTGGCCTCGAACTCGTGCTCTTCCATCACCGCGGCCAGGGCCGCCAGAACCTCCTCTGGAACCCCGGAGAACAGATCCACGGATTTCAAAGCCAGCACTCGCTCGATCGTCAGCAACATAGGTCTTCCCCCACTCGTCTCCTCGAGATGGTCCGTTTCACCCGCCCCCCAGAGCGCGGTCTCTTTGACCAACCGATCGGGGTGGTTGAAGAAGGTCTGAGCGACGGCCCATGACGCGGCTCCGCTCACGTCCTTCAGCGCAAACAGCGTGCACGCCTTCATCCACGGACTGATCCAGCGCTCTTCCTCGCTCAGAATCTCCGAAAGCCGGTCCTCGGGCGAAACCGTTTCCTGTGGGAACGCGTCGCCGAGAGCCACTCTCTGATCCTGTAAACGTTCCCACTCCAGAATCGGGAACAACAACCGTCGCAAGTCTCTCGACACCGTCGTCTCCAGAACTTCCAGGGCGTACGCTCGCTGCTGGGAAGAGCGACGGAGATTCTCCTCAGCCCTTAGAATCGTCCGAGAGTCATACAGAAATGACAGGAACTGGAAGATCCTGCGACGCGTTTCATCGACCTCGTACTCAATCGCACGAACTAGGAGCTGGCAGGATTCGATCTGCTCTATATCGGCGTGCACGGCGAGTCGCCAGGCCAGGTCGGCTACCTCTTGCCGAAGCAAGCGCCGGACGTCGACCACGCCGGGCCCACCAGCACGATAACCACAGTGATGGAGCGCCGTGAGAACCGACGTCCTCACCGTTCGATCGGAATACGAAAGGTGCTCGACCAGAAGGGCCTGTGCCGCCTCGCCCCCAATCCGACCGCATACCGAAGCGGACCGGGTCTTCACTTCCCGTCCAAAGTCATCCGAAGCCAGGACATCCCGAATCGGCACGATCGCACGGTCACCGGCCCGGACAAGGGCGGTGGCCGCGTAAGGATGAAAGCGCGTCGTCTCCAGATGCTGGATGACGAGCGGCCACAGTCTCGGGTTCCGGACATCCCCTGCGGCCGCAACAGCTGCCATTCGGACGTCGACATCCCCATCCCGCATCAGCCGGATGAGGGGTCGATAGAATGACGTGATGCCGACATCGCCCAGAACCTGCGCAGTGAAGACACGGTCGGCGGGATCTTCGGAATTTTCCAGTTCGACCAGGTGCTGACCCGCCAGAAGCACACCGTCGATCCCCCCATATCGCAACATTCCCGAGATTACCCCACGACGGACGATGGGGTCCGGGTGCTCGATGTAGGGTAGCACCTCGTCGAGCACGTCCGATTCGCCCAGCGCGCACAGGGCTCGGAGGGCGGCCGCAATAACTTCGTCATCGACATCATCGAACACCACGTCGCGCACATCGTCCATCAGGTGACCCAGTTGCTCACGGCCGATTCTGTGGAGGACCTCCTTACGCACTTCCGAATGAGGATGCATCAACAGTTCCGCGTAGTGGTCGGCAGAACTCTCGTTTTCGACCTTATCCAGGAGGTCCAACGCGTAGATCACCTCTCCCGGATGGGGGCTTTCCAGACGCCTCTTGAGAATCTCGATCATCGAATCGTCGTAGATCGAAGACACGCCATCGAGCACGCGACGGATGAGCGCTTCGGACAACGATCCCTGATACTCACTGTACACCTTCTTCCCTGCGACGATCCAGGCCCCGATGACCACCACCATCAGGCTACTCAAAACGCCCAACTCCAACGCCTGAAGATGGGCGAGAAGCAGTAGAAGACAACCCACGAGGCCGCCAGCGATCGGTCCGACCGTGGTGTTGTTGAATAACTGGACTGCCAATTTGCGGCGCGCAGGAAGCGGCTGATATAGAACGAGGGAGGAAGGACCACTGAAGGACCTCAGAATCACGTGATCCAGGAATTTGGTCACTGTGGCCACGATGAAGTAGACCGTCAAACCGCTATCCTGCGCCCACACAGCAGTCAGGGCGATTCCGCAGACCAGCATTGTAAACGGACGGACCCGCATCCCGATCTTGATCCCAAAACGACTGATGAAGCGTCCGGTGACGACGGTGATGACGAGAAAGGTTGCCGCCTGGGAGATGCCCTGGTAGAGCCCGAAGAAATTGGTCAGTGCGTTCTGATCGGAATAACGCGACCGCGCCTGGTCGTAGAACATGAAATCGACGAGGTGGTAAACCGTCATCATTAGCAGAGAAAGAAGAAAAATCGACGTGACGTACCGAGAGTGGAGCAGGTCGCGCATTCGCTCCTGTCCGGAGTCATCCTGTGGCGTGGCAGTCTCGATCCCGAACCGTTTTCCGTAGCGACGAACGATCGCGACGGTCATCACGAGATTGATGCCCAGGGCCAGTACGGACAGGAAGAGAAGATTGGGCGTACCCAGGAGGGCGACCAGAATCGGAGTCGACACCCCACCCAGCACCGTCGCAAGCTGTTCGCCCGCCCCAATCAGACCAAACAGGCGCTTCCCCTGCCTCACGTCGAAAAGGCGCCCCGCGAGATCCCACAGCAGAACGGCTAGCATCGCTTGCAGGAGGGGATAGCAGGCACGCAGCAGAAGCCGCGGCCAGATGCCGTCCGCCGTATCAAGGCTGACCCGCAAGCCGACGATCATAATCAGCATCGCGACCGAAGTTCCGACCAGGATGGCGGCCGGACTGTGTCTCTTGAGGAAACGGGCGTAGGCAAGGCCGAAGAGCGTCGATACGACGGCGGCCGTGATGTACATATGCGGAAGCCGATCCGACCCGTAGGCGCTCAGGAAAAGGGCGCTGCTTGCTGCATAGAACGACACCAGCGCGATGCCCATCACGAAGGACTGCGTCCACAACAACGCGAGACGCCCCCCCTCACCGGGCTCGACGTTCAGCGCGAGGGCGAGACGATTGGGTTCGTTTTCAGGCAAGATTCAAATTTTCCGTGAGACGTGAGACAATGACCGAACAACGGAGTACCTGGACCCGGCGCACCGTCGATCGCAGGTCAAAAGGACAGCGTAACACTATGATTTTCAATCATAAGTGGGAATTCAGGGACCGTCAATAACCCCCACCTCATCCTTAGATTTCGCTTGACGGAAACGCTGCGCAATGCAAACTTGGCGCTCTGAATTTTTCCGCTACCGAAGATGCCCGGGACACACTCAGGGGGACCCGAAATGCCACTCAGACTGGGAGATGAAATCCCGAACTTGACCGTCGAATCGACCGAAGGGACGGTCAACCTGCATGACTACGTTGGCGATGGCTGGTGCATTCTTTTCTCACATCCTGCGGATTATACACCCGTCTGTACGACTGAGCTCGGGACTGTCGCCAAGCTGAAAGCCGATTTCGAGAAAAGGAACGTCAAGGTCATCGGCGTCAGCGTCGATCCACTCGACTCTCACGAGGGGTGGATCAAGGACATCAACGAGACCCAGAACACGACGATGAGTTACCCGCTCATCGCCGACCCAGACAGACAGGTTGCCGAAGCTTTCGACATGATTCATCCCAACGTCGACGACAAGGCCACCGTTCGATCGGTCTTCGTGATCGGACCCGACAAGAAGGTCAAGCTGACGCTCACCTATCCTGCTTCGACGGGTAGAAACTTCGACGAGATCCTCAGGATCATCGACTCGCTGCAGTTGACGGCCGAACGCAAGCTTGCCACTCCGGCGAACTGGAAACCCGGTGATGACTGCATCATCGTCCCCGCCGTGTCCGACGAAGAGGCCGATAAGATGTTCCCCGGCTACAATGCCGTGAAACCCTACCTGCGCTATACGGCCGATCCGACGAAGTAGCTCGGTATCCCGTTACACAGAGCAGCCTGCGAGTTCGACTCGCAGGCTGCTCTGTGTTTACCAGACTTGGAGACCCAGTGATGTCAGCGAAAATCGTGATTCTATGGCCGAGCACGGAAATGACCGGTCAGATGACGGAGCAGGACCCGCGCGTACCCGGGTTGCGTCACGATACGGTGAACCAGCTCCGCGAACTCGGAGTCGACGTTCGCCTCGCAGAAGATGAAGAGGAGGTCGTCTCCACGATCCCGAACGCCGACGTATACTACAGCCGCATCATTACTCCTGAGGCGTTAGCTGAAGCCAGGGCCTTGAGGTGGTTTCAATCCAGCGTGGCGGGCATGGACGGCTTCTGGTTTCCCGAGCTGCGGGCAAGCGACCTTAACATCACCAACACGCGCGGGATCTACAGCGACGTCATTTCGGACCATCTATATGGAATGATCCTGTGTTTTGCACGGGGCCTTCACGTCTTCGCACGGCTTCGCAGATGGGAAAAGACGGCAACGCCCTTTATCCACCTTGGCCACAGCACCCTCGGCGTCGTCGGCCTGGGGGGCATCGGTCTCGCCGTCGCTGAACGGGGCCACACGTCCGGAATGCGCGTGGTAGGAGTCGATCCCGCACCGAAAGGCAAACCAGACTATATCGAGAAAATTTACCCTCCCGAAGAACTCCACGCGATGCTGGCCGAGTCCGATTTCATCGCCATCTGCGTCCCTCACACGTCAGAGACGGAGCACCTCATCGACGCGGCCGCCATCGATGCCATGAAAGACACCGCAATCATCCTAAACGTGGGACGTGGCAAAGTCATCTCCCTCGGCGCGCTCACCTCTACCCTTCAGGCCGGGAAACTCGGGGGTGCGGGGCTCGATGTCTTCGAACAGGAACCGTTGCCCGACGACCATCCGCTTTGGCAGATGGACAACGTCATCCTTACACCTCACGTGGCCGGACGTTCGGCTTTCCCCTATCAGGAAGCTCGTCGTATGGAATTGCTCGTCGAGAATATGAAGCGATATCTGGCGGGTGAAGACCTGGTCAACGTCGTGGATAAAGAGAGAGGCTACGTCGTCTAGCGTTACGATTCTAGCGATGCCACCCCGTCTATCTTCACGCCGGGTGGCAGCAACGGCGGCTTGGGTTGGATGATTTTCCGCCGCTCGGGCGTGAGGCGTTCAATCAGGGCCTCCGAAGGTCCGTACCCGTATCGATTGTTCGCCCAGCCAGGTCCATACCGATAGAGCAAAATTCGCCGTTCCCCTTCGTTCGTTCGAATCCCCGCCCCGTGTGCGGTACAGTCGACAAACAGTGCGGCGTCTCCGGCTCTCAGGTAGATCTCGATTGCCCCTTCCACCGACTCCAAAGATTCCGGCCGATCGGCGAACGCCGGGTGAATCACGTTGGACTTGTGCGAACCCGGAATCAGCATCGTCGGCCCGTCTCCCGATCCGATGTCCGTCAGCGCGAGCAGAATGTTGATCTGACCACATCTGAACTCCCCATCGTGATAGCGATACTGGGTCCGAATGCGCCTCTTGTGCGCGCCGGAATGAAGAGAAAGCCCCGCTTTCAATTGCCGAACGTTCACGAACGCCTCGTCGATGAACATCTGATCCGTGCTCCCCACGAATCTTCTCGTATGGTCGATCCACGACGGATGGTCGATCATTCTCTCGAAGACCTCGCCCGCCTCGAAAATGTTTTCGATGACCAGATTGTCTGAGGAACCGTCCCCCTCAGCACCCAGTGTGTGTAGAGGGCCCCGCCATTCACCTGGGCCCATCGGAAGAATGGCATCCACGGCCTTATTCATCTCGCGAACGTCATCCTCGCACACAGCCCTTTCCAGGATGATGTAGCCGCGCAGGTCGAACAGATACTCTTCCATTTCCGTCGGCATCGTCAGCGCTCAGTTCTGTCGATCGTAGTCGAAGGTCTCAGCTACGCCATAGATCGAAGGCTGTTCCGGTGGCATCTTGGGCGGCAGCGGTTGAACGATCTTCCGTCGCTCGGGTGTCAGTCTTGCGATCAGTTCGGGCGAGGGCTGATACCCGTACCGATCCCATCCCCAGTGCGGGCCGTAGCGAATGATCACGATCCGTCGCTCACCGTCCGTCACTCGCTCGGCGGATCCGTGCGCGCAACAGTCGACGAAGAAGAGAGCGTCCCCCGCCTTGTAGTGGACTTCGACAGCGCCCTCTACATCTTCCAGAGACTTGTTGCCCTCTTCACCCTCGAACGCCGGATGGATCAGGTTGGACTTGTGACTGTTCGGAAGAATCATCGTCCCCCCGTCCCCCGGCCCCACATCCGTCAACGCCAGCAGAATGTTAATCTGACCACAGCGAAATTGATCGTTGTGGTAGCGGTATTGAGTTCGAATTCGCCGTTTGTGAGCACCCGAGTGAAGCCGGGTGGCCGCCCCCTTCTCTCGCGCATCTACGAACGACTCGTCGATGAACAGACCGTCGTCGCCTCCGACGAATCGGTTCATATGATCGATCCAGGCCGGATTGTCGATGAGTCGTTCGAACGCCTCCCCCATTTCGAACACCTGATGGAGATGCTTAGCCGTCTTCACCGTCGGAGACCGCCTTACCCAACCTCGCCACTCACCCAGTTCCATATCCGTGTAGGTATCGACGATGGCGTTCAACTCGGCCAGGTGATCTTTATCGACGGCTCCCTCGAGCAACAGGTAGCCCCGAAGGTCGAACAGATACTCTTCCATTTCAGTTGGCACAATTCACCTCACGAAAAACCTGGAACCACAGATGAACACGGATAGACACGGAGTCCTGCAAACGGAGTAGGGGTGACCCCAACCTCCAGATTCATCGTCTCAGGATTGGTGGAGCGCCTACATCACGCGACGCCGGATCCCCAGCCTTGGCTGGCCAAAGTTGAGTATAAGCCCCACCTTGAGGCCCGAAGCTCGCAGGTAATTCATCAACTGGGCCTCGTGAATGTTTGAGATCTCGGGTGCGACTTTGAGTTCTATCACGACTGCGGAGTTTACAACAATGTCGGCCAGATAATCTCCCACAACAACGTTATCATATGCTACTGCCATAGACTTCTGCTGCTCAACGGTAAGTCCTGACTTCCTGAGTTCGTGAACAAGAGCGTTCTCATAGACTTTCTCGAGGGACCCGATTCCCAGCCCATTACTCACCTTGATCGCACACCCACCAAGGCTGTCCCTTTCCCGGCAAGCCGGTACTTTCCACCCACAAAGCTTCACGAATCCGTGTTCATCTGTGTCTATCTGTGGTTCCGCCTATAATCGCTTTGAGTTCAGCGAGTGACTCGATGACGAAGTCGGGATCAGGAACCCCATCCTTCTTCTCCGCGCCGTCACGATTGAGCCAGGCGACCGGAAGGCCTACGCGCTTCGCCCCTACGATATCATCCTCCTGTGAATCTCCGACGTAGAGAACGCATTCGGGGGGCAGACCCAGGGCATCCAGGGCAGGGTCGAAGATGCTCGGGTTGGGCTTGTAGCATTCTGCAGATTCCGAGCTCACGACGAGCTCGAAGGAGAGGCAATTGCTGGAGAGCGCCGCCTGAAGATGATCGGTATCTGCGTTCGAAACGACACCGTGTGGAACCTCGAGGCGCCCCAATGTGGGTTTCACATCCCCATACAGAGAAACTCGACCGAGCGCATCGAAGAACCGATCGATGTACCCCTCGGTCGGACTGTCGATCTGCAGTTGCTCGAAGACTTTGCCCAGGCTGACGTTGTTGATCTCCCGGAAATTCGAGAAAACCTTCCCCTCACGAACCATCGGGAAAAAGTAGCCGTCCCAGATCTCCAGCAGCGCCCTTCCGTCCTGATCGAGTCCCTGATCGTTCGCGATGTCCCCACAGACCTCGTAGAGACATTCCATCCCCCCCGCGAACAACGTCCCGTACCCATCGAACAGAACCGCCTCGATCTTCACTCGTATCTCTCCCTCCGATGCTGCTATGAGACTTCTGCCCCGCCTTCTGCGGTTTTCTTGGTGTCTTAGAGTCTTGGTGGTTCAGTTTTTCCTGATCTCGCAATAGCTGTGATCGCTCGTTATGGGTACAGGCTCCCCACCCAGAAACGCCCACTTCCCGACATCACAGGTCTCCGCTCGCACGAACCCATTGATGTAGGACCGTCGCGGCCTGTCTGTCGTATTCGGTTTCGATCCGTGTACGGAATACGATGTGAACATTACCACATCGCCAGGTGCCCCCTCCATCGGCACCGCGCTGGACACATCTACGTGGTCTTCGATCTGGCCTGCGGCGTATCGTTTCACTTTCAAGTTGCCCAGCTTGTGACTCTCCGGCACGATGTGGAGACACCCATTCCCCACGGTCGCTTCGTCGACGACGATGATCGTCTGCACGTAGTTGTTCACCTGATCGCGAAACGCAGGCGTTGGACGGATATCCTGATGCCACGGAAACGCGATCTCGCCACCTGGCATCTTGAAATTGATCTGGTTGATGAACTGCTTGAGCGACTTCCCGATCAACGGCTCGAGCAGGCAGGGGAACTTCGGGCTGTTTCGAATCTCCTCGAACGCAGGATGCAGCAACGCGGGCCACTGAACTTTCCGCAAGTAGGGCAAGGCATCGGGTCCGACCAACGGCTCTGGCGTCTGGAGGTGGATATGGACCTCGCCTCCCTTGCCACGAAGAACGTTCTCCGGAAGATCCGCTCTTGCGGCCAACTCGAGAATGTAGTCATAGCCGTCGCGCAACCGCTCGATCTCTCCATCGTCGAACACCCCGCGCGCCACGTGATATCCCAGTTCGCGGAAAGAGCGCACGTCCCTGTCAGCTACCGTCACCATTTCTACTCAGTAACTCCACCTAGTCTCGTGAGCGCGATGAAGCGCGTCGCCCGGTCCATGACCGTACCCCCCTCGATCCTACGTTCAGGAAACGGCTCTTCGACCGAACTTGTTGCAGCACGAAGGAAGATGGGCAGAAGCATACTGGAATCGGAATACTGAATCAATCGCTTTGAGACCGAAACCACCGATCCCATATTAATGAATGACGACCGTGAACCGCACGATCGGAGCAATGAAGCCGACCGAAATGGAAGACTATCTATTCGACCTGCAGGGCTACATCGTCCTCAGAAATGCCGTCACGCAGGATCACGTAGCCGAAATCAACGAGGCAGCGGAGGCCCTTCTTCCGCTCGAGGCAGACACGTGGTCCGGCCACGTGCATTGTCGCGGGAACCCGCCCGATCAGGTAGGGCTGTCCCAGATCATCGAAGCCGGTGAGCCGTTCGAACGGTTGATCGATCACCCCTCGTGGATCGACCACATCAACCGGTATGTCGGGAGAGACGACGGACTTTTCATCGACCAGAACTGGTGGAATAAACGGGGCCCGAGCGGCGGCCTGACTCTCCATTCAGGAGGCCACAAGCGCCGGATCCGCACCCAGTTCCGATATCACGACGGGCAGTTTCGTTGCGGTCAGGTCAACATCCTGCTTGCCCTGAATAACATCGGGCCCGAAGACGGACCGACGATGGTGGTGCCGGGCAGCCACAAATCGAACGTGCTACACCCCGCGTTCACCAGAGAAGACGTGTCGATGGAAGCCGTCGAGGACGCGATCAAGGTCCCTTTGAATTGTGGGGACGCGATCCTGTTCGTCGATTGTCTCGCACACGGTTCCGCGAAACGAACGTCCCCGGGGCATCGCCTGTCGTTACTCTATCGCTACGGCCCACACTGGGGCCACGACCGCTTCGGCTTTGAGCCCTCCGATGCCCTGCTCGAGCGATTGACTCCGGAACGTCGAAAAATCATCCAACCGATCCCGCCCAAGCGCCCCCCGGTCCTAGCGTAAATGGCTTCCTCCCCCAACATCATCTTCATCCTCACCGACGACCAGGGCCCCTGGGCGACCGGCTGCTGCGGCAATCACGAAATCCGGACGCCCAACATCGATCGGCTCGCAACCACCGGAATGCGCTTCGAGAGGTTCTTCTGCGCCTCCCCCGTCTGTTCGCCCAGCCGTGCCTCTTTCCTCGCCGGAACCGTGCCGTCACGTCACGGTGTCCACGACTGGATCCGCGAGGGCAACTACGGGGACGACGCCGCAACGTATCTGGAAGGCCAGACCGGCTACACGTCGATTCTTGCCGATCACGGGTGGACCTGCGGCATCAGTGGAAAGTGGCATCTCGGCAACAGTGTCCTGCCGCAGCAGGGCTTCAGCCACTGGTTCGTTCACGAAAAGGGTGGTGGGCCCTACAACGACGCCCCGATGATCCGCGACGGCGAACTGTTCAACGCCCCTGGATACGTCACCAACGTCATCACCGACGATGCGATCGACTTCATCGACACCCACGCCAGCGATGAGGACCCGTTCTACCTGAGCGTACACTATACCGCCCCTCACAGTCCTTGGACCGGGCATCCCCAGGACATCGTGGACAGTTATGACGACTGCCCCTTCGAAACGTGTCCTCAGGAGCCGATTCATCCTTGGGCCGGAGGGCTGACCCACAGTTCACACGAAAACAGGGAAATGCTGAAGGGCTACTTCGCGGCCGTGACGGCAATGGATCTCGACGTGGGAAGGATTCTGGACAGGCTGGAAGCTACAGGGATCCGCGACAACACGCTCGTCGTGTTTACGAGCGACAATGGATTCAGCTGCGGGCATAACGGGTTCTGGGGCAAGGGCAACGGGACCTATCCACTCAACATGTACGACAATTCGGTCCTCGTCCCTTTTGTCGCCAGCCATCCTGGACGGATTCCGGAAGGCGTGACGACGAACGCGATGATCAGCGCCATCGACTTTATGCCCACCCTGCTCGATTACGCAGGGATCCCTTTACCTGGGAATCTGAATCTTCCGGGACAGTCGTTCCGTGCGAATCTCGAAGGGGGGAAGGACGGGCTCCGTGACGCAGTCGTGATCTACGACGAATACGGGCCCACCCGAATGGCGCGGACAAGGGAGTGGAAGTACGTCCACCGCTACGGCGAAGGACCGAACGAGCTCTACGATCTCGAGAACGACCCTGACGAGCGGGAAAACCGTGTCGACGACGTGTCGCTCTGCGGTCGGATTGATGAACTTCGGGGCCTACTCGAGGACTGGTACACCACCGTGACTACCGCAGAGCACGACGGCAGGAATCTGCCCGTTACGGGCGGTGGACAGCTCCGACCTGTCGGAAGATCCCGGGACGATGGTTCGGAAGCGTTCGTTCAGCGATAGAGGACCGGGCAGTTCGGGTCAGGTCGACAGGTTCTCGAGATCGGCATCGACCATCAGCTTGATGAGGTCTTCGAAATACGTTCGCGGCTTCCAACCCAGCTCCGTTCGGGCCTTCGAAAAGTCCCCTCGCGACTCCGCGATCTCGGTCGGTCTCCGGAAGGCGTCGTCCGACACGACGTGATCGTTCCAATTCAGACCGGCGTGGGAAAAGGCTACTTCACACAGTTCCCGGATGCTGTGAGAGGTATTCGTTGCGATCACATAATTCTGGGGCGCGTCCTGCTGGAGCATCATCCACATCGCTTCGACGTATTCCTTTGCGTAGCCCCAATCCCTGACCGAATCCAGGTCCCCCAGTCTCAATTTCCCGTCTGACACCAGCGGCTCCCCAATCTCGTTCAGGGGAGGGTTCTGAATTCCCAGTTTGATGCAGACCACGGCCATTGTCACCTTGCGTGTGATGAAGTGCAGGCTTCGACGGGGGCTCTCGTGATTGAACAGGATGCCGCCACAGGCAAACAGCCCGTAAGACTGCCGATACGTGTCGACCATCAGGTGCGCATACAGTTTGGCCACCCCATACGGATTGTTGGCGCGTAACGGCGACGATTCATCGAGCACAGGTTCCTCGAGCCCGCCAAAAATCTCCCGACTCGTCGCCTGATAAAATCGCGAATCGGGCACGTGGCGTCGGACAGCCTCCATCATCCTCACTGGGGCGATTGCCGTAATCTCCGCCGTAACGATCGGTTGCTGCCAGCTGTCGGCCGGTACGGACTGCGCGGCCAGGTGATAGATCTCGTCTGGTCGATGCTTCGCCATCACCGAATCGATGAAGTCCGGATCGATCAGATCGCCGTATTCGAGCGTGACGCGCCCTGTCAGGTGATCGATGTTCGGATGCCCGTAGTGCGTGGATCGTCGTACCAGCCCCACGACCTGATAGCCCTTTTCCAGCAAAAACTCCGCCAGATAAGACCCATCCTGTCCCGTAATCCCCGTGATCAGCGCAACACCTTTGCTCATACGCTCTCCGTAAGATCAGATTTCGAAAGCTGACTGTGTTACAGCGGGCCGTCGTCTCTCACTTTCCCCGCAGTCACCACCTGGCTGCGTTCCAACCTCATCGCGACCAGGGCGCCGATTAAGTAAAGTCCGGAGCCCAAGTAAAGAATCAGATCCGAAGAAACCACGACCTGCTGCGTCGACCAACCGAGGACCGGCCCGACGGCCGACCCGAAATCGGACGCCGTCGAATAGGAGGCCACCGCACGTGATCCGCGTGACCCGGCTTCCGCCGTAAGGGCTACCGTGGCTCCCACCCCGCAGACAAACAGTACGAGTACCGATCCGATCAGCGAAACGGGATCGCCCTGCCAGCCCCCTGCTGCCATCGCGCAGCCCCCGATCGAAAAGAAGATACAAATACTCGTCCGCCGTCCGATACGGTCGCTCAGGTGACCCATCGCGGGGGCGCCGAGGAGTTCACCCATCCACCGACCTGCCAGCAGAAGCCCGGTTAGCGAAGCCACACCGACAGTGATCCCCACGACGTGGATCTCGCGACCGATTTCTGACGCCAGTAGAAGTCCGAGCGTCGACATCATCAGACCCGGCCCCACGCTCCCGGCCACGAACCCTGACATGAGTAGAGCCCAGGAAGCATCGTCCGAGTCCGTTCTACGTTCCACACCCTGGTTCCGCTGAACCACCGAACGACGTGACGCGATCCCCAACGGCACGGCCAGAAGAGACGACAATCCGAAAATGACAAGCGTCACCGTAAACCCGAGCAGGTCGTGCCCAACCGCACCCCCGAGGTTTCCCACGACCGATCCGGTCCGCGACAACCCGCTGTAGAGGCCCATCATTCTTCCGAGCCGGCCTTCTTCCGCGCTGTCGACAACCGTCATCACCCCGATCTGTCGTATGAACGACCACGACAGACCCCACAGCATACGCGCCAGAAGAAGCAGGCTGAATGCCCGCAAGAACGCATACGCGAACGCCAGCAGGGATCCCAGCGTGAACGCAAGGGTGATCAGAAGCATCAGCGGCAACCGTCTGCACAACCGCTCCGCCAGTCGATTCGTGACCAGACGAATCCACCGGTTGATGGACAGAATGATCCCTACCTGGATCGGCTCCAGCCCGAGCTCTGTGTAGTAGGAAGGAAGGACCGAGTAGAGCAGTTGATCTCCCAACAGGGAGAACGCCGTCGCCGCACCTATCAGGTAGACGGACTTCGGTGATCTAGAGGGTTCGACCACCACGACCCCAAAACGATGGGCGACCCGTGGGTCGCCCATCGCCACGTGCCGTTGAATGCGAGTTCCTACGAAAAATGGCTCACCCCTTCATCCTGACGGTTGCCATCGATCATCCCCTGCGTGTAGTCCGCTACCTGGCGGATCGCCTCATCCACCAGTGCCTTCCCTGCTTCGGCCGTCGCTTCCAGGGGCGCCTTGTCATCCTGATCCTGCATCGCATCGTGGCGGACGCTATCGGGGAACAGATACAGCGCGGTCGCGGTCTCGAATTCCTGTGCGTGCCCGGGGTACTGCTTCGTCTTCAGATGGGACTCGGCGAAGTCCTTTGGAATCAGATCCCAGTAAGACACGAAGTGAAGATTGGTCTTCGGATCCCGCATCCGGAAGTAGAGCTGCCACTGACCGATGTTGTGCTGTACCGGCGCCACGTTTCCCCCGTGCCCATTCAGGATGAGCACGTTCTCGACCCCGTGCCGGACCACGCTTTCCACCGCGTCGAACAGCACCGCCAGCCAACTGCCTGGCTTCGCCGTCATCGACCCTTTGTGGCTCATATGGTGCTCTGAAATACCGATGTTCATCGGGACCGTCACGACGACGTTGGGATGCATCGTCTTCGCCGCTTCGCGAGCGATATGCACGGCGTGTCGGGTATCGTGCCCGGTCGTCAAATGTTCCAGATGCTGCTCGTTGCTGCCCGTCGAAATGAGTGCTGTTCGGAACTGCCCCGCCTCGATCCCTTCCCGGAACTCTCGCCGCGTCATCCGTGCAATCATCACTTCCTGATCTGCCATCTCGGCCTCCTATAAATATCCGTCGCTGGAGCGCCAATATGGGGTAACCGAGAACCTGGCTGCAAGCACGATCGCGTCGTGGCGCTGGAGAAAGGAGGAAGTAGGAGAAGGCAAAATGCAAAAGAGATGTCGCCAGTGTTCATTGTTCTATGCTACATCGTCAATGCTCTACGCGCCTTTGGACATGATCAGTCCTTCCTGCTCCAGCCACAGGCGGAGGATTCGGCCTGATTGTCGGAAGTATCGACGGTAGGTGCCTTCGAGTGTTCTCTTCCGACCGTTGGGGGTCGAGCCGTTCGGGCGGGCGTTGTGCTTACCACGGGCCTGGTTGATCCGGCGGGAGCCGTTGTGAACAGAAACCGTCATCACCCGACGGGGCGTTGCGCCTGTCTCGGCCACCTGCATCGACCACACGGAAACTTTGCCACCCTTGCAGTTTCCACTGTAGGACGCGACGCAGTGGCTCATCGCGTTGCCTTCATCCTTCAACTCTTTTGAACTGAGAAGTTCGGTAATCGTCCAGCGCGTGGACTCGTCTTCGGGTCTCTCGCGTTCTTCGTGTTCGAAGGGTTGGATCTGTGTTGACGCCGCCCACTTTCGATCCGGAAGACGTGTTTCGCGAGCGAGCCGTCGGTGCCACGCCTCGACTTCCCGCAGCAGTTTGTTCACACTCCGGCCTTTAACCGAAAAGTTGGGTTGTGGCGGGGGCCCCACCCTTCTCTCTCCACCTGGAAGGACGATCTCTTCCGGCTCGAACTTTCGGTGCCGAATGTAGTCGACGATCGATCCCACCTGATCGGGGTCCAGCATCGGATTGTTCACAAAGAAGTGAATTACTTTCGACCAGAAGCTCTCTTCTTCGAACGACCTGCCCAGAACCGTCGCATTGATCGCTTCGACCAGCGACACATCTCCGCCCAGGCCCAGAATCTGGCCCCACCGCAACGCCTCTTCCACCGTGGATCCATCGGGAGCCTGCAGGAAGAGGTGGGCCATCCGCTTCGTCAACTGAACAGGCGTAGCGGCCTTTCGAATGTTGCCGCCGTTTCCCACGTGCAGAAACCAGTCCTGTTACTCGCGGACCGACGACCCCTGGAGCCAAACCGCGTCCATAAAGAGAGGCACGTCGTACTGGCATACCAGATGGCGAATCAGGGATCCGCACCTGATTCGTCGCTCCGCCGCGACGTCCTTCTGACCTTCCGAGCGCTCCTCCTTCCATCTACCGTCGAGATCGATCCCCACGATCGACCTCCTATTCTATAGACCCGGAAAAGTGCGGATCATTTCAAAAAAAATCGCCACCGCGTTCTTTTTCTCGCGCGGTGGCATTAAAAAAGCCGTCCTGAATGGGACGGCCGACAAAGGGTTTATACCCGATTTTGCCTGCAAATCCCCACGCGGGGCAAACCGAAGAAGCTTCGGTTTGCCCGGGAGAGGACTCACAGTGTCCGAAACGCAACCTACTGGGCGTTCCGAACGATATCTCTCCAGGACTCTACCTGGCTTCCGTGGTCAGCGGCTTATGATCGCCGCACACGGACATGATTGCATTTACTTGATGCATCGCGCTCGTTCGGTTTAAGGGTGAATGGATTGTGGTTTATTTGCGCCATTGATCTCTAATTTCCTGGATTCTCCACAAACAGCAGACGCATTTACTGCCGGGAAAAGGGCCTGTCAACAGGATAATTCAATATTCTGAACTTTTTTGTGGAATCCCCGGCCGGCCTCCAATTTACCCACCTTCGGATGCACAAGAAGCCTCAATCCACGAAATCCCCTCCCAGTAACCGTCCAATACTCGGATCGGCTCGCCAGCAGTCCCGAAGCACCCGGTACTGCTCGACAGCCTCCGATCTGGGTCTGGAACCCTTCCTTTCTGCCCGAATCAGCAGATTTTTGGATGTCACGTCGCTCGTGACGAACTCGACGACGTCTGTCCGATATCCGGCCGCCTCGAGCGCAGCCGCTCGGAGTGCGTCCGTAAGCAGGTCGGCCGTTCTCTGTTTCAGGATTCCGTGTCTCAGAAGTGCGTTGTGATCATCCGCATCGATCTGTCCGCTCAACTCCTGCTGGCAGCACGGCGCTGCAAACAAGAGACCGGCCTCCCACCGTACGCCCCGTGCGAGGGCCTCATCCGTCGCAGTATCGCAGGCGTGCAGGGCCAGAACCATATCCGGCTGCGCTTCCGGTACAAACTCGCCGATCGTCGACTCGATGAATCGAACGTCGTCCCAGCCCAGTTCCCCTGCCAGGGCCCTGCATTTTTCGACTCGATCTCGTTCGCGGTCGACACCGACGATCGACGTTTTCCAACCCTTGACCTGAGTTAACATCGCGTAGACTGCCAGCGTAAGGTAGGCGCTCCCACAGCCGCAATCGACCACACGCATTCCGCCAGGACAAGCCGATGGAAGTTTCTGGTCGATCAGTCGTAGGAATGCCTCGACTTGCCGGTACTTGGCCCGCATTGTCGGTTTCACGTCGCCCGATTCGTCGGCAATCCCGACCGTGCGGAGATAGGGTTTAGCCACCGCAGGGGGCAGCAGCGACGCCCTCGCCCGATTGTGTGCGAGCCTGGCCTGTTCCAGCTTCGTACTCGGACGGCCACGGGAAACCAGAGGCCGTCCGCGTTTACCGATCCTTACGTGGATGTCTCCCGCATCGGACTGAAGGTGAAAATTCGCGAAACCACCGTCGAAGACCTCTCGGAGGGCATCGCGCCACGCACTCTCAGTCGAAAAATTCCGTCTGATATCCTTCCGATCGTCCAGATAGATGAACTGGAGGTGTCGCTCGTGGCGGATTTCTACCGGCCGGACGGTAACCTTCTTCCATCTCGCGTCACGCCCGCGCTGTGCGCCGGAGGCCACAAACTGAACGAACACTTCGCTCTGCATCGAATCCGTCATCGACTCTCTGTAGCTGTCCGGAGTCTCAGTCAAGTCGGTCCCCGCAGGATGCCCGAACGTTGAATTTGTTTCCCCCGATGCCCGAATTTTGGCACATTTGACGGGGCCTTCCACCTTCAGAGGAGTATCGATCCTTGCAAAAATCCAAAACCACCGCGTCGGGCAGTACGGTGGAGTTCTTGAAAAGCGCCATCCTCGTCATCGCGGTCTCGTTCTTCGTTCGTTCCACCGTCGTCCAGGCATATCACGTCACGTCGGGTTCGATGGAAAACACGATCCTCACCGGCGACTTTGTGATTGCCGACAAGCTGACTTACGGCACTCAGATCCCAGACCGGCTTCCGTTTCTGGAAACCAAGATGCCGTCCTTCAGACTACCGGGCTTCTCCAGCCCTGTGTCGGGCGACCTCGTCATCATCGAATCTCCCGAGGACGAAACCAAGGACCTCTTCAAGCGCTGCGTGGCCGTCGAGGGCCAGACGGTCGAAATTCGAGACAAAGAACTCTTCATCGACGGAAAACCTTACCTGAACTCGCCAGGCGTGAAACACACGGATTCACGGGTGTTCCCCTCCCGCTACCTCCCGCGCGACAATTTCGGCCCTGAGCGCGTCCCCGATGGCCACATCTTCGTCATCGGGGACAACCGCGACAACAGCTACGATTCTCGATACTTCGGTCCAATTCCCCTCGTCAATATCAAGGCCCGACCGCTCGTCATTGCGTTCTCACGCGACGCCCGGCACCCCCTCTGGCGCTTCGCCAAAGCCATCCGGTGGGGCCGAATCGGAAGCATCGAGTAGAACCCACCTGGAAGACTATCGGAAGTTCACTTAAAAGAAACGGCCGACCCGCGACGTCCTCGGGACGCACAGGTCGGCCTGTTAGGAACCCTCTTCGCCAGGCTATTTAATGCGCCGCCACGTATCCTTGAAGGTGCCGGCATACGTGGCTGTCATCACGCCGTCACCGAAAATTTCCGTGTAGCCGTCATCGCCCGGTAGCGTCCCGCCCGCTACGTCCTTGGCCGCGTGGTGATAGGTAATCTGACCGCCCTCGATCGATGCCTTGCCCTTCTCTGTCTTCGCACGGACGTAGTGGCTGAGAGTGGCTCCTTCACGGTCGCGATAGCCGCGCTGAATCAGCGCGTGGCGCTTACGCGTGATGGCCGAGGTCGAAATCTCATACGTACTCGCCGCGTGGTCCACCATCTGTTTCCCACCGTCCTCCCGGACCACTGTCATCGACACGTGGGCCTTACGGGCATCGATGGGCTCCCAATGCATCACCCCTTCGATCATCGGTGGACTGATCGTGCGTCCATCCACAAGCTCGCGTGAGGCCAGTTCCCAGGTTCCCCTGCAGGCGTCCTGCATCTGACTGAGGCGATCGCTGCATCCCATCGCGGCCACAAGCGTCAGAACGCTCACCATCGTTCGTTTCAGCATAAAACCTCCAGAACATTCTCGGCAATCGATACGATTTGCGGCCGTTAAGATAGCGATTCGGTCACGTAGCGTCAACGTCGCCGTGAGGAGAAAAGTCGTCAGTACAGCGGCGTTAGGGGATCCCAGGAGATCGAACACCAGCGACAACAGGACGAATCAGGCGCCCACTACCCTTTGGTGATGACAAACGTCTGCTCCCGCTCGAAACGGGACGCACTATGTGTGTCCGTTACGGTTACCCGGATCCGATACATCCCGGGCTCGCTGCCGGTGACATCGATCTCTACGGTCTCGTGCTCGACATCGGCCGTCCCCGTACGTTCGTAGGAAAGCTCGACCACCTCTTTACCATCACCGATGATTCGTGCGATCCCCCCCACGACCTTCGTGGCAAGGTTCCCCCCATCCACGGGTTCCACCGTGTAGTCGACCCGGTAGGTGTCCTGACCGAACTCATCTCTCGTCAATCCATAAATTTCGTAGTACAGCTTCACTGACTCGCCGGGGCCGTAGATGCGGCCGGGTCTGGGATATACACGCATTCCGTTCTTATGCTCCGCCCCCGCGTCGAAATCCACCCCCGCAGCAAACTCCAGATCGCTCATCCGGAGTGAATCCGGCCCATAACCCAGGACGGGAAGCGCCGACTTCACCGCCGTGGACGCCCGGGTTCGAAGGTTTGTCGCCTGGAGGGCCAGAATGAATTCCCCATCAGCGGGGAGTGCAACGTTTACTTCTGCCACGCCAAGCGTGTCGCCCTCAGCAGCTTGAACGGGGGCGGCGACTTCGCCGAGTGTGTTCCATCTGGAGTCGAACACCACGGCGCTGGCTTCGAGCCCTTCAACGCCGCCCTGATTCCGCAACGGCACGCCAAAGTAGATTTCCACACGCGTCGTGTCGTCCGTCTCACGAAACGTCGCGGTGTCGAACAGGAAGGGCAGGGGCCGGCGATGCAGACGGAGCAGCGAGGGTTGCCGCTTGACCGCACTCGCAACCACGTTGTCAGACCGCCGGAGTTGCCATCCTGTCGCATTGTGTTGTGAGATCGCCCGACCCGACCCTGGTGGGGTCGCGAACTCATACGGCCCTCCACTATACATCGCCATATACACGATCTCGACCCCGTCCATCACGTCGGGGTAGATCCAGTACTCCCACGGTCTTCCGCTTTCGATCGGAAACAACGGAGCACCCCGAATCTCGGGAATCCCGGTACGGTCCGTCGCGGCCACGAAGTTGCTTCGACTGTAGCGGCCTCCCGGCTGATCCTGAACACCCCGACCCATTCGGGATCCCAGCTGGTCGGGCTCGAACTCCGCGTTCTCGAAGTCGAAGACCTCGACCCGATCACGCTGCTGAATGTCGCCGCCCGCGACGGGATGATACTGCGGGTCCCGCGTCGAAGACCGAATCCTTCGATGTAACGAGTAGATCTCGCGCTTTTCGTCTTCGTTCAGGGTCGCGAACAGTCGGTCCTTTACCCGCACGACCCGGGGATCGGTTTCGAATCGCATATTCCCCGATCGACTCTTATGGGCAGGTTCTCCATACCGGATATACACCTCGCCCCGTTGATCCCACGGGTCCGCGAATTCAGAGTAGTAGGTGAGCGCATACCCTACACGCCGATAGTGCTCGACTCGCTTCGCGTTCCCCGGTGATCCCGGGGTTGGATCGTGTCGCTGCCAGAAAGCGGTCACGAAAGCGTCCCGCTCTTCGACCGGTAGACGTTCGTAGATCCGGTTCTCCTTCAGCGATGCCACCCGGGTGACGTCGAGGAACAGGGCCCGCGTATCCGGATCGAGTCGGTCGACGTAGAGCGCCCCGATCGAATCCGCCTTCGCGATCTCGCCGAGCTCCTGGTAGCCGGTCAGAAGCGTCGAGAGAGCCTGAACGCGATATTCGGGCGCCTGATCCAGGATCAACCGACATAACGAGACCGCGCGAACGGCGTTCCCCAACCCCAATTCCACGCCAGCCAGCCTGACACGGGCGGCATTGTGGCCCGGTGCAACCGACAGTTGTGCGGTGTAGGCATCGCGAGCCACGTCCAGATACTGGCCGTCCAGCTCGCCCCGTCTCTCGAACCAGACGCCACGTTTGAAGTAGGCATCCCCGTGGTCCGGAAACCGCTTCGTCACCTTCCCCAGCTGATAGTCCAGGTCGTTCGTACTCATCGCCAGGTGACACTGGGCCAGGTTGTAGGTGGCTTCCTCGTAATCCCGATCGAGCGCGATCGCATGGCGAAAATGGTCGCGAGCCTGTCGTCGCTTGCCCTTGAACTTCATCTTCGCCAGCCCCATACCGTGATGAACGGCCGGCCACTGCTTCTGAATTCGCATCGCCGACATCAGGCTGGCTTCCGCCTCAGGATACAGGTGCTGCTCCAGACGGACGTAGCCCAGAGCCAGCCAGGCCGCCGCATCACGTGGTGCATCCTCCAGCGCGAGCTCCAGCATCTCCGCTGTCTCCCGAAATTCAATGGAATCGGGTGGCGCCGAAAGAACCCAGTAATCGCTGGGCATCGCACGTTCGTCGTTGAAAAAAGTCTGTGAGACGTTCAGGTGGGTTCGGCCAGCGACGTGACCGTAATAGAACAGACCGAGAGGGGCAAGGCGGTCCGACCAGTAGCGTTCCAGAAAGGCCGCTTTCCGCGATCGTTTGGTTTTCTTGAACCGACGCTCGACCTGCGGATCGTTCTGGCGAAGATACCGTTCCGCGAATTGTTGCTGGCTCTTTGAAAGCGACCAGCCGTCGGAAGGCGAAAGAAGCACAGATAGCAGAATGGCCATCATCGAGATCATTGCTCCGTCCTTTACGAAACGTCGGAGGGGGACTCACAATGTCCGCTAAACTGCCCCTTGCCGCAAACGGAGAGCCCCTCGACATCCGGCCCTGCACCATATGCCGTCTGGACGACGCGCATCTGTCCGGTTATATTCCAGCGCGGTTAAGTAGTGTATATAAACGGCGTTAAGGATGGGAAAAGGAATGGCAGATCAGCCCAGAACGGTCGTCGTAGACGACATTGAGCTTCATCTTTCGCCCGCTGTCGAAAAGCACGAAGAGTGGATCGGTCAGAAGGACGTTCTCCGTCAGCTACAGGCGTGCTGGCTGACCGTGCACGAGCAGGATCTCGCCCTCTCACCCCGCCTCATCGGCCCGCCGGGGATCGGCAAGACCACACTGGCGATGGCGGGTGCAAGGGAACGGTCGCAGCCCCTCTACATCTATCAGTGCACGAGCGACACGCGTCCGGAGGACCTTCTCGTCACGCCCGTGCTGGTAGAGTCGGGCAAGATCGCATACCACGCCTCTCCCCTCGTCACCGCGATGCTCAACGGCAGCATCTGCATCCTCGACGAGGGCAACCGGATGAACGAGAAGAGCTGGGCTTCTCTCGCACCGCTCCTCGACCACCGACGGTACGTCGAAAGCGTAGTTGCCGGCATCACCATCGACGCGAGCCCCGATTTCAGGTGCTGCGTGACGATGAACGACGATGAATCGACGTATGAGATCCCCGACTACATTCTCTCCCGGCTGCAGCCGACGCTCGCCGTCGGGTATCCGAATCGACAGGATGAACTCGCCATCCTCAAATACCATCTTCCTTTCGCCGAGGCGGAAATGCTCGACCTGACCGTCGACTTCCTCCAACGGGCGCACGACCTGAACCTCGAGTATTCTCCCCGGGACGGCATCCACATCCTTCAGTATGCCCTCAAGCGACTCGCGCAGGATTCCGAGCATCCCCTTTCGCGCGACGCGGCCTGGCACGAATCGCTCGAACGTGTCCTGGGTGAGGAAGCCCGCGACCTCGACAAGCTGGCTGAGCAGCGAAAGCGTGCGCTCGGCGGTGAGATTCCGGGCGTCGACCTCAGCGACTTCTTTTTCGGCCCTGACGATTCCAACCGACCCGACTCGGACAATTGACCGACATCCTTCACCTCAGCGATCGAATCAGCCTGCTTCCCATCCTCCACGGCAGCGGGGATTTCGCCCTGGAGGTCCGTCGTCGGATCCACGCCGGAAATTTCGACTGCGTAGCCGTCCCCCTGCCCGCCGTCTTCGAAGAAGCCGTACTTGAGGCGGTCGACCTGCTCCCACGCATCCACGTCGTGGCCCAACGTGAGGGGGATATCTCTGAGGACCCTTCGGCCTACACGCTCGTTCCGATCGACCCTTGCCAGCCTGTCATCGCGGCCCTCCGCGAAGCCGAACTCCTGAAAATCGACACAGCCTTCGTCGATCTCGAGGTAGGCAACTTCGAGCAGGACACGCTCGTACACCCGGATCCTTTCGCCTTGAAGGAAGTACCTCTCGAGCGCTTTGCCGCCGCACTCGTCCCCGCCCTCCCCCCACCCGAACCCGACAGCCAGCGCGAGGCCCGAATCCGGTGGATGGCCCACCAGCTCCATCTCCTGGAGCTGGATTACGAACGTGTCCTGATGGTATGCGCCATCCAGGACTGGCCCTGGCTTCGGGACGCCTACCGTCAGAGACTCGAGCCCCCCGAGCCCGACGGCCCGGTGTGGGCACCCGAGATCTTCTCCGTAACGCCACGGTCTCTCTACTTCGCTCTCGGGGAACTCCCGTTCATCACCCATCTCTACGAGCATCGACGCGCGGAGATGTTGCCCGACGAAACCCTCGGCGTCGATGGGATCAAGTCCCTCATCCTCGAATCGAGGACTGCCTGGATTGAAAAGCACGGTCTTTCAAACCATTGGCTCACGCCACAGACCCTTTCCTTGATGCTCCGCTACATCCGCAACCTCACCTTGCTCGACAGCCGAATGTCCCCTGATCTCTACACTGTCGCCCTGGCAGCCAAGCAGATCGGAGGGGACGACTTTGCCGTAACCATCATCGAAACCGCTCGAGCATATCCCGGCCAGCTGACGTCACCCCATCCCGATGTGACACTCGGGATTGATCTCGGCGTGTTCGAATCCCTGGGCCCCGCAGGGCTCAGCAACGATGCAGACACGAAGAATCGTCTGCTCGGCACCGAGCGACTTTGGCGCGAGCTCCCGTTGAAGCCTTCGCCCCCTCCCGAAAAACAGTGGGACTGGCAAACGAGGTGGGATCCTTTTCGCCAATGCTCCTACCCTCCGGAGGACGACCGGATCGAGAGCTTCAACGCGCACGTCCGGGAACAGGCTCGACTCCTGATCGGGGAAGACCTTGCCCGAACAGAGAAATTCACCAGTTCACTCAAGGATGGCCTAGACATCCGGGAGACACTGAGGAACTGGCATACCGGGGACATCTACGTCAAGGAACTCCCCCCGGCCCGAGGTACGATCGAGGTGGTTGTTTTCCTGTTCGACACCCCAGCCGATCCGAACCGCTATGCGTGGCAAACGACCTGGTACGCCGAACACCAGGAAGAATCGACTCTTTGCTTCTATGCGACCCAATTCAGCGAAAACGTAATCGGCCCGGGGATCGCCCAGGCCGTTTACGGAGGGTGCTTTCTGATGTTCCCGCCTCGCCCGATCCCCGACGTCTGGAAAGACGATCGCCTGAGTGAAGCGCAGTCGCTCGAAGAACGCCTCATCCTCGGGGCCGCGTTCCATTCGCGAGAGCGCCGAATCGCCCTGATATCGGCTACCCCGCCAGAGGGAAGATGGCGCAGACTCGCCCGGAGCTGCAAAAAGCAGCTCGTCTACATCCCTCTCAACAGATTCAGCCTGCAAACGATCGGTCGACTCCGTCAGTTTCACGTCTTGAACGGACACGAAGTCCGTTCCTACGCCTCCAAATACATACGGGATTTGAGATAAACCCATACGGGCCGGGAAAACACTTCAAGAAAGGATGGCTCGATGTCACAGCTCACACCCGACCTCATTATGCAGGTAGGCCTCGGATTCTGGGGATCCAAGACGCTCCTGAGCGCAGTCGAGTTGGAACTCTTCACAGAGCTAGGCAAGGAGCCCGGAGACCTCGAAGCTCTGACGGGTCGAGTCGGACCTTTTCCTCGACAAGCAAAAGCCGTCCTACATCGGTGAAATCCTGGAGATGGCCAACCAGCGACTCTTCGACCACCGGAATCACCTTACAGACGCGTTACGAACGGGGGAGCCCTATAATGAATCCGCGGGCGGCGGTGAATCGTTCTTCGACGCCCTCTAGGCCGATCCTGCCCAACTCGAAGAGTTCCTTGCCGCGATAACGGGCATCAGTCGTGGCGCGAACGTTGCGATCGCCGCACAATTTCCGTGGTCGGACTACAAGACCTTCGTCGATGCGGGAACCGCCCAGGGTGACCTCGCCGTCCAGGTCGCCCTCGCTCATCCCCACCCGACAGATCTGGGCTTCGACCTTCCCCAGGTGGGCCCCGTCTTCGACTCCTACGTCGGAAAGAACGGCCTGGCGGACAGGCTCAACTTCGCCGCGGGAAGTTTCTTCGACGATCCCCTGCCAGAGGTCGATGTCGTGATGATGGGCCACATTCTCCACGACTGGAATCCGGAAGAGAAAAAGCTTCTGATCCGAAGAGCCTTCGAGACGATCCCTGACGGCGGAGCCTTCATCGTCTACGAGTCGATCATCGACGACGATCGATCCCGGAACGTGTTCGGGCTTCTGATGAGCCTGAATATGCTGATCGAGAAGGAAGGGGGGTTCGACTACACGGGTGCCAACTGTATCGGGTGAATGGCGGAGGCAGGATTCAGGGAGACCCGCGTCGAACACCTGGTGGGTCCAGACTCGATGGTTGTAGGGATCAAATAGGGTCTCCTCACGGGCCGCTGACGTCAGTTGATTGGCCGCATCCCAAAAGTGGCCCTGGGGCCACTTTTAAGCCGACCATCTGGTTTGGATTCCGCGGGAGTTCCATTGTATATGTTCCGAACCCGAAAACAGGCCAGAATTGAGGATGACCTCGTGGAAATCATACAGAATGCGCTCGCCACACGCTTTGGCATCGAGGAAATTGAAGCCGTCATCCGCGCGATGCGAAGCGGCCACGCAAGCGGGCTCACTTCCGACGGAGAGGGCGCCCGATTCGCCCGTGAATTCGCCCGGTCCTGTGGTGTGGAGTTCGCGCTTCCCCTCAACGTAGCCTGCAACGCCCTCTCGATCGCCGCCAGGCTGGTCGACCTGAAGCCGGGTGACGAAATCATCAGCAATCCAATTACCTACATCGCAACTGCTATCTACGCCTTACGTCACGACGCCACAGTGCGCTTCACCGAGACGGAGCCCGAAACGCTGAACGTCGACGAAAGCAGCATTGAAGCCCTCATCACCCCTTCGTAGAAGGCCACGTTCCCGATATGGACCGTCTTCGCAACATCGCCGCCGACCACGGACTCTTCTTCATCTTCGATGCCGCCCGGTGCTGCGGAGGCAGGTACCGGGGCCAGACCATCGCCCAGTTTGCCCACGCCACGGCCTTCAGCTTCCAGGAGCAGAAGAATATGGCCACGGGAGACGGCGGAATGCTCGTGCTCGGGCCGGATGCACCTTCGTCGTGGCAGAAGAAGGCGACCCAGCTCCGCAATGTCAGGGGTACAGGCGACATCATTGGGGAGAACTTCCGGATGGACGAGCTTCGGGCCGCGATCGGGAGGGCGCAGCTCCCCAAGCTGGACCGAATGAACGACGAGCGTCGCGATCTTGCCCGTCGCTTGACCGAAGGGCCAGCAGAGTACCCGTTCATTCGGCCTGTCAGAACTTTTGCGGACCGACATCACGTGTTCCATTGGTTTATGGCGACCATCGACCCGGCGGTCTTCGACACACGCAAGCCCGTCTTCGCCGAACCCATCGACGGAGACATCGCCCCCGAACCCGTCCGGGTTTTCGCCAACGAGATGGCAAAAGAGGGGATTGATATGCCCTCTCACAATTCTCCCGTATATCTGACCGAGACGTACTCGTCCCGCGGCTATGAATCGGGCCTGTCCCCGATCAACGAAGCCCTCTGGCGCGAGCGGATCGTTCGGTTTCCGCTCAATCTGGGGATGACCGACGCGGAGATCGAGACCATCGTGACCGCAGTCGGTCGCGTCGTTTCTCGTCTGACCTGAGCGCCCGTGGCGTTACCCGACCGTCTTTCCGCTCTCACCGGCACACCCCTGGCCACCGGCTGGGGCCTCCACGAGGATGAGCGTGTCGTCCTCGATGCGGAGGTCATCGCTGACGCGGCCGAATGGTCTTCCCTAGATCCAGAATTGATTCCCTTCCTCACTGAAGCCGCACGAAAGATCCAGGACGACGTTGATTTCGACCTCCTCTACCACCACGTTCGCGAAGGCCTGCTCGTCCGCCGGGACCTCTTCGATTTACGATCCTCCTTCCCGAACGTCATCGAGCCCCTGGGCGATCTGTCCGGCCCTTTCTACCTCCTGGTCGCCCTCTCGGGTGTCCTTGCGATGTGTACGGATCACAAAAAGCGCGGAATCCCCGATTCGATTTCGCGACTGACCGCCCGCGACATCCGGGTATGGATCAACGAGTACACGTCGCGTGGCATCCCCGCGGACGATCGGTTCCATCGACCCTTCGATCCGATGCCCGTCGGCCTTCACGCGAGAGGATTGGCGTGGATTTCCAGAAGCCTGATCGGCCAGATCCTCAGAGTCGAGCGTCTCCAGTTCATCCACGCGCCGTTTCGGCCCCCATTCACGATCAGACGCCACCGGGAAACCGGGGACGTCCGCGTCGTGGCCGAGGCCGGCGTCGATTTCGATCGAGCGGGGTGGGGCTGCAACGAAGATGAGGCGGCGGAGTTTACTTCCCGGGATCCCGAAGCCGGGGAGGCCACCCTCATCACCGAAAACGGCCACGCAATCGAAAATGCGACTCCGTTCGACGTCGCACATTGGGAAACCCTCGTCGGGCCGGGGGATCCGATTCTCGAAATTCACATCCCCGAGGACGGTCCGATGGACTTCGCCCGATGCGGTGCGTCTTTCCGACAGGCCGTGGACGCCTATTCGACGTGGTATCCGGATCGCCCGTTCAAGGCGTTCGCGTGCAGCTCCTGGCTTCTGGATCCGCAGTTTCAGGATTACCTCTCCCCTTCTTCAAATCTCGTCCGCTTTCAACGAGCATCCCGTCTGTTCCCATCGACGAAGGGTCGCGGTCGGTCCGGGCTGCTTCGCATCTTTCAGTCGAGCGACCTCCCGAACCTTCCACGCGACACGAGTATGCGCCGTGCGTATCTTGATCACCTTGAGGCTGGCGCCGGCTGGTATGGGGGCGGTTGCATCGTCCTGCCCTCCGAACTCGATCGCTGGCCGTAAACAGAGCGCTCAGGCA
Organism: Latescibacteria bacterium UBA6620; assembly: GCA_002433075.1. Classification (GTDB taxonomy): domain Bacteria; phylum Latescibacterota; class UBA2968; order UBA2968; family UBA2968; genus UBA6620. Next base: position 17,026 of record DJHM01000047.1, on the reverse strand, counting down.
CGGTCTTTCTTAAACCGGAGACACCTGTGGCTCACAGCAAGTGAGGTCAGAATGAAAATTACCAAAGTCGAAGGCCACCAGATCGAAACGCGTCGCGCCTACGGACACGTCTCGGGTCACGTCATCGTCAAAATCCACGTGGATGACGGCCCCATCGGACTGGGGGAAGCATCGGACAGCCGTTGCGAAGATCTCCCCGCGCTCATCGCCCAGTACAACGAGCTTCTCGTCGGTACGGATCCCACGCAGATCACGGAAATCAACGAATACCTCGGCAGGCACGACTTCCGGAGTACGGTTTCGAACAACCACTGCGTGTCCGCCATCGACCTTGCGCTTTACGACCTGAACGGAAAGACGCTGGGCGTGTCTGCAAACCGTCTGATGGGAGGCAAGATTCGCGATCGCATCTACTGCTGCTATCCGACCTGGGGCTGGCAGCTCAAGGAAGATTTCGACACCACGGTGGGGTACGTCGAGCGCCTCGTCGACCACGGCCATCATCTCTTCCGGTTCTACATCTCAGGGGACGATGCCGAACTCGACAATCGCTTTCTGTCGACCGTCTTCGACAAATTCGGGGACAAGGTCCGGCTCAAGCAGATCGATTTTTCCGGTCGGTTCAACGACTGGCACGCCGCACTCGAGTACGCTCAGGTTCTGCGACATCACAACCCCTTCCACTTCGAACAGCCGTCACGGAACCTTCGCGTGTGTGCAGAGTTCACGAAGCGGATGGATCTCCCCGTCAGCCTCCACACCAGCACGCTGGCTCAGGCGATCGACTCAATCGAGCTGCGCGCGTGCACGGCCTTCAACCTCTGCAACGTCCACCGCGGGCCGACCTACATCCGTCGCATCTACGCCGTCGCCGAATCCGCCGGGATCAAGTGTCTCATCGGCACCGACCAGGAGTCGACCCTCGGCATCGCCGGCCAGCTGCACGTCGGCGCTTCAGTCCCCAACCTCGATCTCCCCTGCGACCCGATGGGTCCAATGCTCTACCTTGATTCTCCCGCCGTCGAGCGCATCCACGCCGAGGGCAGCTACCTCACGGTCCCGGACGGCCCGGGCCTCGGCGTCGAACTCGATGATGACAAAATGAAGGCCCTGACAATCGCCTCCGCATGACGATGCCCGCGATCCAGGTCAGTCAGCTCAGCAAGACCTATGTGGTTCCCGAACGCGAGGCCGGCCTCTCGGCGGCGTTCAAGAGCCTCATCCACCGGAAAACGCGCGAGGTCAAAGCGGTCGACCAGATCAGCTTCACCGTCGATGAGGGAGAGATTGTCGGCTTTCTCGGGCCGAACGGGGCGGGCAAAACGACCAGCCTGAAAATGCTGTCCGGACTCCTCTACCCGACATCGGGCGAAGCGCACGTGCTCGGACACATACCCTCGAAACGGCACCGCGATTTCCTGAGCGACATTACGCTCGTAATGGGACAACGGAACCAGCTCGTCTGGGACATCCCCGTAATCGATTCGCTCGAGCGAAACCGCGCTGTCTACCGGGTACCACGCAGCGACTATCAGTCGACCATCGACGAACTTACCGAATTGCTCGACCTCGGCGAGCTTCTTCAGAAACCCGTCCGCAACCTTTCGCTCGGCGAGCGGATGAAGTGCGAAATCGCCGCCGCACTCCTTCACCGTCCCAGCGTTCTGTTCCTGGATGAACCCACGATCGGCCTCGACGTCACGATGCAGCGCCGGATCCGGGAATTCATCAGCGCGTATAATCGCGAGCACGGAGCCGCCGTCCTCCTCACCAGCCACTATATGGCCGACGTCGAAGCACTGTGCGATCGTGTGATCGTTATCCATCACGGACGCGTCCTGTTCGACGGACCGCTCACCGACCTCGTCGCCCGATTTTCTCCTCACAAGACCATCCAGATCGAACTCGACACCGAGTCTGCCGACCTCAGCGAATATGGGGACGTTGTGGAACAGGAAGGCGCCCGTTACAAGATCAGCGTCGACAAGGCGGTCACTCCCGAAGTCACCGGACGGCTGCTCGCGGACCTGCCCGTGATTGACCTGACCGTCGAAGACCCTCCGATAGAGAATGTGATCGAGCAGGTCTTTTCTTCGGAGAATGCGGAGTCGTAGCTCTGAGCCAACGCATCCCGCTCTTGGATTTCCAAATACGGTAATTCCACGATACGGCAATCCCAATGCTCTCCATCTACCTCGCCTACCTGAAGACGTCCATCGCCGTGATGTTCCAGTATCGGGCCTCGATGCTGATCTGGATGATCTGGCGGGTGATCGAACCCATTATCTACCTGGTCGTCTGGACGGCGGTCGCCAAATCGCGTGGCGGTGAAGTCGGCGGCTACACCCCGGGCACCTTCGCCGCCTACTACATCGTGCTGATGATCGTTCAGCAATACACGTTCACGTGGATTATGCACGAATACGAATGGCGTGTCCGCAGTGGCACATTGTCCGCCGTCCTGCTTAAACCGATTCATCCCATTCACAGCGATATTGCGGACAACATCGGTTACAAGGTGTTGATGACCGTTATCATTTTCCCCGCAGCCTTGTTCATCGGGCTGCTCTTCGCACCCGTCTTTACTTTCCACGCAGATCTGTTCATCCTCTTCCTTCTCGCCGTCGTGTTGTCCTACGTGATGCGCTTTTTCATCGAATGGGCGCTCGCCCTCGTCGCCTTCTGGACAACCAGGAACGAAGCCTTCAACCAGGTCTATTTTCTACTTGGGCTATTTCTCACCGGGAGGATCGCACCTCTCGGGCTGCTCCCCGACTGGCTTCGAGAGGTCGGGGATGCGCTGCCCTTTCAATGGATGCTCGCGTTCCCGGTCGAACTGCTGTTGGGTCGCCTGACGAACGGAGAGATCGCCCACGGACTTACGATGCAGGTCCTCTGGCTTGTCTTCAGTTTCGGCCTTCACCGCATCGTCTGGTGGCGTGGCGTTCGCAAATATTCAGCCGTGGGGGCCTGACGTGCACAAAGTTCATCTCTTCTGGACCTTTATGCGCATCGGCATCCTGAACGAGCTCGCCTATCGGATGAACTTCCTCGTCCAGCTACTTCAGTCCGGGATGAGCCTCCTCACCGCCCTGGTCGGCTTCCTCGTCGTCTTCTCCCATACCGAGACACTCGGCGATTGGAGACCGAACGACATCCTGGCATTGCTCGGCGTCTACCTGATCGTGGGAGGGCTGGTGGGACTGCTGATCCGACCCAGTATGTCCAGACTGATGGAAGACGTGCGGGAGGGGACTCTGGATTACACCCTGACGAAACCAGAAGACGCCCAATTTCTCGTGAGCATCGCACAGGTTCGAATCTGGAAACTCACCGACTTCGTGCTCGGCTCGATCGTCCTTGGTTATGCACTTTTCAATCGCGGGCTCGACGTCGGATTCGACGAAACGATCGCGTTCGCCGTCACCCTTACGTGCGGCGGAGCCATCGTCTACAGTTTCTTTCTAATCCTGTCGACCCTGTCCTTCTGGTTCATCCGAATCGACAACATCCTCGTCATTTTCGACGCGATGTACCAGGCCGGTCGCTGGCCGATCGGTCTCTATCCCTACTGGCTGAAGTTCGTTCTGACTTTCATCGTTCCCATCGCCTTTGCCATCACCGTTCCCGCGGAAGGCCTCATCGGACGTCTCGACGCGCAGACGCTCGGGCTCGACATCGGCGTCGCCACGTTGATGATTGCCGTCTCCCGCCTTTTCTGGCGCTACGGTTTGCGCAACTACTCCGGCGCCTCTGCCTGACTTGCCCCTTCTTCGTCAACACACTACGTTTCCGCCGTGAATTCGCCTCTTCTCTTGCTCCGATTTCAGGATTCTCTCGATGCCTGTCTCCAAACGCGACATCTACCTTTTCGACCTGCGTGGTTTCCTCAAGCTGGAGGGTGCGCTCTCCCCCGAGGAGGTCGCCGAGCTCAACGGCACAATCGACACCATCCCCAGGCTGAAGCCCGGTGAGTGGTATGGCTACGTTCACGGCCACGACTACGGCACGACGGACGGTCTCAACTATCAACAGATTTACGAAGCCGGTGCGCCGTTCGAAAAACTCATCGACCATCCCTCGTGGTTCGATCACCTCAAGACCTTCGTCGGTGGCGAAGACACGTTCGACTACAAACACGGGCCCCTTTTCATCGACGAGAACTTCGTCAACTTTCGCGAGCCCGGCGAAGCCATCGGCCTCCACTCGGGGAACCACTTCGGCATCAAGCGGAACCAGTTCCGTGTGTATAACGGCAAGTTTCTCTGTTGTCAGGTCAACGTCCTCATCGCCCTGACAGACATCGGGCCGGGCGACGGGGGAACGATGATTATCCCGGGAAGCCACAAGCAGAACTTCGCGCCACCTGAATTCGATCTCCATCGAATGCAGGAGGGTGGGTCCGTCGACGGGCTGGAATATGCAGAGGAGGTGTATATGAATGCGGGAGACGCTCTCGTCTTCGTAGACGCCTGCTGTCACGGCTCTGCCAAACGCGTCAACGAGGGGACCCGCCGCATCTGCGTCTATCGATACGGCCCCTCCTGGGGCAACTTCCGCCACGGCTACGAGCCGTCACCAGAGCTACTCGATCGTCTTACACCGGACCGTCGACAGATCGTCCAACCCCAGAACCGCCTGCCACGAGAACCTCAAGTCTCGCCCTCATCGGCCAATATTGGCCAATTAATGACAATCCTTGCTCTATTCGGGACATTTTAGGCCCACCCCGCCTGAACGGAGGCAAGGAATGAACGTCAACCTCACACCCGAACTCGACCGACTGGTGCGGGAGAGGGTAAAGTCAGGGATGTATGGATCGACCAGCGAGGTCGTTCGAGAGGCACTGAGGCGTATGCTTTTTGACGAGCCCTCGAGACCCGACCGCGTGGCGGAGGATTCTCGGCCCAGATATAGGGACCCTAGCCCAGAAGGCCTTCTCGAAAAGATGGAACGAATATGGGAGACCCAACGAGCACGAGGACACACGCCCCCCAACAGGGAGGAAGTCGACGAACGCATTCGCGAAGCACGTAAAGGCTGGGGCTAAACCCTTGAGAATTTATCTCGACTCGGCTCCGGTCATCTATTTCGTCGAGCAGTCCGAGGAGTTCCGGGAGGCAGTCAATCGATGGATTGGAAATACGGCGAACCAGCTGGTGGTCAGCGATCTGACGAGAATGGAGTGCCGTGTCAAGCCGATCCAGGAATCGGACGATCCGTGGCTGGAGAGCTACGACTCTTTCTTTGATTCTGCGGAGAAGATCGCGTTGACTTCGATCGTGGTAGACCTGGCCATAGTTCTACGCGCGCACTATAAGTACGAAATCCCGGACGCCCTTCACGCTGCGTCTGCGGTTGCCTCCGGCTCCGACGTCCTTCTGACGACAGACCACGCGCTCGCGTCCTTTCGCGAGGTCACAGTCGAACTCATTGACGCCTGTATCTATCCGACCGATTCAGTCGGTCTTCGCGAAGGAAGCTTTCATGAAAATCGGACTCGTCATTCGCCCCTTCTCCGACGACAACCTCAAGACCGCGCTCCAGATGGACGTGCGTGATGTCGTCACCACCCTGCCCGGCGGCCGTCGAGACGGTCGCGTGTGGGACTATCTTGAAATCCTCCGGCACAAGAAGAGGATCGAAGACCTCGGCCTTCGTTGGTCCGTCGTCGAGTCCGTACCAATCTCGGATGCCGTCAAGCTGGGTCTGGACGGCCGCGATGAAGAAATCAACGACTACTGTCAGACCATTCGGAACCTGGGTGCGGCTGGCATTCCGACGATGTGTTACAACTGGATGGCCGTCTTCGGCTGGATGCGCACATCGCTCACCACCCGGACACGCGGGGACGCGCTGGCCAGCACCTACGATCATCGCGATATGGAGGCCGCCCCGGAGATTACCGAGTATGGGGAGATCAGCGAGGACCGCCTGTGGGAGAATCTCGAATATTTCTTGAAGCGCGTGATCCCCGTCGCTGAAGAGGCTGGCGTCAAACAGGGTCTCCACCCCGACGATCCACCGATGGGACCGATTCGAGGGGTGGCCCGAATCATTAAAAGCCCCGAAGCGTTCGATCGTGTCCTCGATCTCGTGCCGAGCGATCATAGCGGTCTGACCTTCTGTCAGGGCAACTTCAAAGCGATGGACGTCGACATCGCCGAGAACATCCACCACTTCGGAGGTAAGGGGAAGATTTTCTTCGCCCACTTCCGCGACTTGCACGGCAAGGTTCCCACATTCAGCGAATCGTTCCACGACGATGGCGAAACCGATATGGCCGCCTGTGTCCGAGCTTACAGCGAAGTCGGCTTCGACGGCGTTATCCGCCCCGACCACACCCCCACATTCGCGATCGACGAAGAGGATACCGGAGGGTACAACTTTCTCGGCCGACTCTTCGCGGTCGGCTATATGCGTGGGTTGATTCACGGTACGGCGCTGGACAGCTAGATATGGAAGACATCCGGATAGGTGCGGCTCAGTTCGAGGCCCACGACGCCGACAAGGCCTATAACCTCTCACGCATCGACACCCTTACGGAACGGGCTGTCGCCGACGGCGCAGAGATCGTCTCTTTCCACGAGTGCTGCATCAGCGGCTACACGTTTCTCCAGGAGCTGTCCCGTGAGCGACTGCTCGAGCTGGCCGAACCAGTGCCCGACGGGCCTTCGACTAGGGCTCTGACCGAGCTCTCTCTCAAGCACGGCGTCCCCATAATGGCAGGACTGGTCGAGCGCGACGGGGATCGAATGTTCAACACATACGTCGCCGTCACACCGGATGGGTACCTGGCGAAGCACCGGAAGCTGCACGCGTTCATCAGTCCCTACATCGATTCGGGCGAGGGTTTCACAGTTTTCGACCTGCTGGGCTGCCGGTGTGGAATCCTCATCTGTTACGACAACAACCTTCCCGAGAACGTGCGACTCACAGCGATGAAGGGCGCCGAAATCATCTTTATGCCTCACGTGACCTGTGGATTGCCCTCCGATATGCCAGGCCGCGGAATCATCGATAAAACATTGTGGGACAATCGCTTGAAAGATCCCGTAAGTCTTCGGCAGGAGTTCCTCGGCCCCAAGGCTCGGGGCTGGCTGATGCGCTGGCTCCCGACTCGGGCGTATGAAAACGGTGTCTACGCAGTCTACACGAACCCCATCGGCATCGATCACGATACCGTCAAGAATGGGAATGCGATGATCATCGACCCCTTCGGGGAGATCATTGTCGAGTCTTCGGTGCTGGAAGACGACGTCGTTGTCGGCCTCTGCACGCCACAGAAGATCGAAGTGTCGTCCGGTCATCGATATCTTCGCGCCAGGCGCCCTGAACTGTACGCACCCCTCACCGAGCCTCTGCCCGACGAATGGGAAACTGGGACCAAACCCGGCTGGAATCTTTCCGACCCGGAGGAAACAAATACTGGATAACCGACTTTCGTCGACGTATCGTCTGTCGTCTGGAACAAGGGAAGGTCGTCTCCGCGGAGAGACGGCCTTCCCTTGTTCTGCGTTGCTGTAACGAGGCCAGCCGGGGCACCGTACCGTCAAAGCCTGCCGGGTGTTTGAACGCGAATCGGCTATCCCCGGCCGGCCTCAGATTCAGATCCTGCCAGAGCTGTGATCGATTCCGATTTCACCACCCATCCCCCGACCCATTCCGCCCCAATGGCGCATTCCCCATCCCCCTCTCCGACCGTGTCCTGCAGGTCGCATCTCCTTCATCTTCTCACGCTGCTCCGGGGTCAGGATTTTCGACATCTCCACCATATTGTTCACGCGAATCGTCGTCATTTTCGATCGCGCGGTGTTCAGCTTGTCCACAGCCTTGTTGACGTCAGCCTGCTTGATCGTCGGCTCGTGCATCGCCTCTTGAAGCTCGATGCGGGCGATCTTGACGTCGGCCTGAAGCTGTGCGATTTCCTTCTGCCCATCGGCCCTCAACGACTTGAGCTTGGTCTTCTGCTCCGACGTCAGGTCGAGGGCTTCAAGACGATGTCTCATCATATGGCGCCCGCGGTGATGGCGCCCTCGCTCCTGGCTGAACACGTCTCCCGTGAGGAGGACGATCCCGGCCAGGACAGTAGCGACAGCAAGATTCGTTTTCATCGAAAACCTCCTTCTGGATGTGGACTAAAAGACGAGATGGTCCCGGTCGTGATATGTCTGAAGCGCACTTCCCACGGTGGATCGCGCATCATTCAGTTGGGGTAGAAGCGAGACGATCTGTTCAATCTGCGCAGGAGTCAGGAGGTCTCTGATCTGCTCTCCCAGTTGCGCTTCCTTGACCAGACGTTCAGCCTCCATTCGGATCAGCGTGGCCATCTGTTCGTCTACACTCGGATCCCCCGCAACAACCGCTCGTCTGAAGGCCCGAACCATTGCCGAGTGACGCTGATCGATTCTACGGGTCGCATCCCGATGTGCTTCCAGCAGTTGCTCGACCGATTCCTTCTGTTCTGCGTTCAGCTCCGCGGATGGGAGCAGGTCGAGGAAAGTACGCTCACTAAGCGCATTTCCCTGAACCGTCAACGAGATAGTCAGGGTTAAAACAACCCACGGAAGAGATCGTCTCAAACTTGGCTCCAATCAGAAGTCCAGGTCGAAACCGACCGAGACAATGTGTCTACCCTCATAGTCGTACGTCGCATCGTTCGAACGTGACCGCTCGAAGTCATAACCCAGGCCCAGTTCGAGACGCGAAGTCAGCGGCAACTCAAGGAAGAGGCCTGCCCCGCTGATTCGGTCCACTCGCTCTTCAAACGTCGAAAGCGGGATCAAGTTTTCGTCCAAAGCAAGCTGGCCGTTGAAGCTCTGCGACTCATACGCCCCATTGACGATGAGGCGAGCAGCAAAGGGCAGCTGCTGCGTCAGTGTCAGGGAAAGCGCGTTCCCTCCGTAGTCGTAGCGATCGAACAGAATATCCTCGTCCGCGGAGAGAGCGTTTCCCGCATCTCCAGGTTCCACGTTGATGCGCCGCTGGAATCTCACGCTCACACCCGTTCCCCCACTCAGTCCCTGAGCCACCTGGAGACCCATCAACACCTGCCCCTCGGATCCCGCGTAGTCCTTTTGACCGTAACTCAGGTCCCCTCGCAAGGTGGTGCGACTCGGAAAGAAACGCGTGGCCTGTAGAAAGACGTTCTGGTCCGAATAACCTGAAACGTCCAGATTCCAATAGTTCCTCCTCTCCATAGAGTAACCCACCCGCAACATCGTGCGTGGGGTGGCGTAGAACTTGGTGTTCACGAACGCCAGGAAGCCATCGAAGTCGTAGACCGTAAAGATATCCCGATCGAGACGTGCTCTGAATGTCGACCCCGCGTAAAGACGATTCCGCCCGTCCCCCAATTTTCTGGAGTAGCTCACACCCAGGTCGTGCATCGAGAAGGACCGATCCGTCGACTTCGTAAACAGATAGGCTGTGCCGGCATAGAAGAGATGAAAGTCCGACTCCTCGGTCTTTTCTCGATGCGCGATGTAGGTTCCTGCCTGCGTCAGGTAATCTTCGTTGTTGGTTGAGGTACCGAAGACATTGGAGTCATAGGTCGATTCGACCGAAATCTCCGCAATCGTTTCTGCACGCGTGTCGGCTGAGTACACGCATATCGACAAAACAAGGACAAGCATCGCGAAGGTCACGGTAATCCCTCCCAAGGGTTGTAGAGGGAGGACACGAGGTCCTCCCTCTACGACCCATTCCTCAGTTGGCATCCTCGGTCGCAGCACCGTCCGCAGGAGCGTCGTGTCGGCCACCCATCCGCCCTCGACGCCCGAATCCCTTACCACCGCGTCCAGCGAAGGACGGCCGTTCGACGCCGAACTCCTCGAATTTGGCGTCAACCGCCGCTCGCACGTCTTCACGGCTCGCGCCCGCCTCGTGGAGGCCTTCGAGCGTACCGGCCAGGTGGGCGATCTGGTCTTCGCTCAACACCTCGCCGTATCGCAGCTCCAGTCGCGCCGTGGGAAGATCGATCCCGCATCCCTCGAGCGATGCGTGGACGGCGTCTCGGATTTCCTCTCGCGTCGCATCGGAAGCCTTCAGGGCCTCGATCTCGGCGGAAAGGGACGCCTTCTGCTCATCCGTCAGCAGGGAAACGATGCCGAACATTCCGCGGCGACCGAATCGATGCCGGACCTCTTCCGTGTCATCGATCCCGTTGCCGTTTTCATCTACGAAAACATCGGCCTGCGCGTAGGCCTGATCAGCGGCCGTGAACGCGAACACCAGTGTTCCGACTGCAATCCACTTTTTCATCTTTCAACCTCCTACTGTTGGTCGGCAGGCTTTTCGTTGCCCGGCTGTCTCTTTGACGCCTGGCGCCATTCCGGGTTGTTCGAGTTGTGTTAATCGAGCGTAATAGGCTGTGAACGAGGCTTCTCCGAGCTCCGTCCCTCCTGGCTAAACGATACTCCCGATGACCTCCGAAGTCTGTTGAGGGTTGGTGAGCGTTTTGTAAAGGCGTGTAAAAAAGAACGCGGAACTCCAGCCCACAGGGCAGTGGTTCCGCGCCTCAATCGAAACCACCGGGCTCGCTTCCGCCAAGAAGATGCCCGCCACATTCGAACTCTGGAGCGAATCAGACCGGCATCGCCAGGACACCAGGAGATCTGCAGAGTGCCCCGGACCTGTCCAGCACTGCTGAGAGACCGGTTGCACCCAGCACACGCGTATGGCGATCGTTCAGCCCCAAGACGGAAACCGCCACACCACGTCGTCTCAATGCCTCGATCCCCTGGACCAGGGCCGAAATCAGTTTTGCGCTCAACCAGCGCAGCCGACTGAGATCCACACTCACGCAACCCGTATGGGCTTCCTGCAGCGAGCACCGCAGCTCTTCTGACACGAGCACACTGGAAGGTGAACCCACGGGAGTCAAGACCGTCGTCTCGACGATCTCTCCCTCCACGATGGTATCCCGATAGGACGTGATCAGCTCCATTTCCCTCTCCCTTGTGGGACGAAATCCATCTCTGTGACTCTTGTAAAACGCCAGAGCCAGACTCGGGTTGCCAGTTTATTGTAAGACTGTGTAACACGTCATCCAGGTGATCCAGGTCTGGTGGCCAACAGAAAGACCCCGGCGCGAAAACCACGTCGGGGCCCGGATTCTCTAGTTCGGGAAGTCGTTAACGGGAAGCCAGAACAACCAAATATCTTTCGGTCAGGTCGTCGAAGCGGAAATAGGCTTCACCCACACGGTAAATGGGATCGCCTTTGTACTGCAGGACCTCGAATCCGGGAGGCAGGGCGGACACCGTCCAATCCGGTCTTACGGCAACCTGGACATAGCGCCCGCTGTGTTCGTCGTACCGATAGAATCGCCCGTCAACATAGTAGACCGGGTCGTTACCCGGGGCGACCACTTCGAGCCCTGGAGGCAATACGGCGAGCGACACCAACCCGGGCGGGTCCACGACCCGATAGCCAACTGGATCATCGATGTAACAGTCGGTACCGACGTAGTAGTAGGTTGACTGAATCGTATTTGTTCGATAGTCGACCGGCAGGACAGGTACGACAGCTCCTACGGGTAGACGTAGCGACAGATGACGTTGGGGTCGATAGACCGATCGCCGAGGCTTGAGAACGTGAGCACGGCCCAGATGCAGCGAAATCGCGGTCGCAGGAGTAGAACGAACAGCAGGGCCCGAGCGAACACGAAAAGCGAATCGATTCGAATAGGAGGAGAGATCTCCCGCCCTATGCCGGACTTCCAGTCTGGATCGACGCATATCTCGCACGGGGAAAAGATGTCGGCCGTCGGGTCGCTTGTATGCGTGGGCGCGAGACCCACTGGTGGCTCCTGCTTCTATGGCGGTCGACGCCACAAGAATCGCGATTGCCGAACATAGACGAGCGGAGCGTGTCACAACCATCCTCCTTCCCTCCCCTGGGTGAGGCAGCCGATCGACAGATATAGCTTCCAGACGACAATTTCGGTCGTGGTTTTCCGCCAGGATCATTGGCGGTTTTCTATACCGAACCAAGTTATGTGCCACGACCAACTTTTAAGAACAGGCGTTCCTCATCCACCTCGCCCGCCGCGTCCCTGACGTTGCATCCGTTGCTTGATCGTTTCGACCTGGGCCTCCGACAGGACGCTCGAAACTGCGCCGATCGCTTCCCCCCGCAACGCCATCATATCATCACGCACGTCACCAAAGTCACGTTCGCCGCTTCTCACGCTCGCCATCAGTTCCTGCTGACGCTTACGGATCGGTTTCAGCGTGTTCCGCAAGCGGATGAGCTGCTGGTCCGTCACCGCGGCTTTGGCGTCAAACGCTGCGATGCCCAGAATCTGCTCGGGACTCACACCACCTCTTCCCCCACGGCCCCCTCGACCTCCTGGCTGAGCCTCGACCGTGTCCGCCACCCCCGCGATCACGATCGCGAGGAAACTCAGAATACGCATCCATCGTCGCATCACCCTCTCTCCTTCCACGATGCGACTCGGCAGAGACATCGCCGGTCGCGTGGATTGAAGCAACCCTATTTCGCCGAATCCGGGAATTCCAGGCTGAATCTTGCACCTCCAAGCGGTCCGATATCCACTCCCACACGCCCCCCGTGCAGATCCGTAATCCGCTTGACGATCGCGAGGCCGAGACCGACGCCGCCGATCCTTGGGCTCCGACTCGTGTCCGCCCTCGCGAAGGGCTCGAAGATCTGGGATCGGACATCCTCCGGCACGCCAGGACCATCGTCCTCGACCCGGACCACGACAAGATCGTCCGACTTTGAACACGACAGCAGAACCTTCGACTCCGCGTGCCGTACCGCGTTCGTCACCAGATTCAGCACCGCTCTCTTGAAGTAACGTGAAATCGCTCGAACTTCCCCACATTCGATCGCGACCTCGATAGAGATTTCCGATCGCAGATCTGTGGCCGTCGCTACGACCTCGTCGAACACCTCGGACACAGACACCGACTTCATCATACTTTCGACCTGGTCCGAATCGAGGCGCACGAACGTGAGGAGTTCCTCGACCAGATCGTTCATTTCGGCCAGCGTATGCTGAATCTTTCCTATCTGTATATCCTTCTCTTCAGGCGTCTCGGCAGATTCCGCGTCGTCGAGTATAAAAAACAGTCTGGCCAGCGGCGTTCTCAGCTCGTGCGAGACACCCCGCAGAAGCTCTCTCTGGCCCTCAACCAGGCGCATAATCTGGTCGGCCATCGTGTTGAACGTCGACGTCAGGTCTCCCAGTGCGTCATCCTTGACCGGATCGGCCCGCGTATCGAGCTCTCCCGCCCCGAATCGTTCGGCAGCAACCGAAAGTTCGGCCACACGTTTCTCCATCGGACGGATCAGGAAGTAGATCGCGGGCCCCACCAGCAGGACCGAGATGCCCAGAATCCCCAGCACGAAGATGCTCGACGCCGAGGATCGGTCGAATCGCAAGCTATCGAACGTCGATCCCGGCCAGGGGGGCCGACCATCCGGCAGGCCGAACGACGAACGAGGAGGCGACCGGTCCCGGTCTCGTCTCGTGCTGTCCCGGCTCGACCTGAACCGATCTCGACCACCACGCCATTGTCCGGACCGACGGCCCCATCCCAGTTCAGCGATGAACGCCACCGATTCGGTGCGTGCGACGTAAACCCTCGGCCGGTCCCACCCATCCCACTCGACGAAAATGTCCCCTTCGTCCAGACGTGACACGAACTCGGACATCAGATCCGACACGGGCACTCGTGACACGCGCATACGGGTCGCTCGCCCGAACTCCCGAAGCGCCATACGAACGGAGTCAGGATCGCTCAGTTCGATCCGATCCCTCAAGATCGTGGCAGACTGAATCAGCCGATCCTCGAAGCCCTGCCGACGGGTGGACTCGAAGCCCATTCGGAGCAAATACACAGTCGCCGACGTCCCGACCAGCAGAACGACGGCGATACCGAGATAAACCCTGACGAAAAGTCGTCTCATACGAGATCAGTGATTGTCCGCCCTGAGAAACGGTCACCGGTTCACTTTTTTTCTCCAGCCATCAGATATCCAACTCCTCGGACCGTCTTGATGTAGTGCGGCGACGACGGCTGATCGCCAAGCCTGTTTCGAAGCCGAGAAATGTAGACGTCCACACTCCGATCCAGACCGTCGTAGTCATACTGAAAAAGGCCCTGGTAGATATCCTGACGACTGACCACCTCCCCAGCGTGCGTCGCCAGGTACCACAAGAGATCGAACTCCGTCGTTGTCAGGTCGATCTCCCTTCCTTCGACCTGAGCCTCCCGTCGACTGGCATCGACACTCAAACTCCCGATGTGTACCGAGTCGTGTGCTTGCTGCACGGGCTCCATTCGAGTGCGTCGGAGCAGCGCCCGGATTCTGGCAAGCAGAAGCCGGGGCTTGACGGGCTTGGTTACAAAATCGTCAGCTCCGAGTTCCAGCCCCAGGATCTCATCCAGGTCTTCGTCGCGCGCGGTCAGGATCAGGATCGGTCCCACGTACTGTGGACGCACCTGACAGCAGACTTCGAATCCATCGATTCCCGGCAGCATAATATCGAGAACGACAAGGTCTGGCTGAGCGTCGACGATGGCGTCACGACCGGCCTCGCCGTTCTCTTCGTGCTGGACCGAGAATCCTTCTCGTTCAAGCCGTTCCTTCGTCAACTCCGCCAATTCCAGATCGTCTTCGACGAGCACGATCGTCTGCATCTCGATACTCTCCGTTGCGCCAGGGACCCCGGAAGCGAGCGTGTTCTGTAAGGTAGGACGGACCACGGACACGGTGCAAGAGTCTGACACACTCACTGGATCCCTCGAGCTTCCAGCGCAACCCTCACCCGACGCCGTGCTCGGAAAACTCGGGATTTAACCGTTCCGACAGAGCAGTTCAAGGTCCGACTGATCTCGTCATACGTGAGTTCTTCGAACTCTGCCAACTCGAACGTTCGGCGCAGGTCTGGATGAATCTCAGTCAACGCGTCCGACAGCGCTCGGGAGGTGTCCCTGCGTTCGACCCCCGCATCCGTCGGTTCGATACGGCCCGTCCCCACTCCGAGCGCATCCTGCTGAGACCACCAGCCGGGGTCGCGAGATTCGGTCAGGCGGCGGTGCGCACGTTTCGCCCAATCCTTGCAGCAGTTCAGCGCAATCCGATGAAGCCAGGTGTAGATGTCGGCGTCGCCCTGAAAGCCTGCCTTCGCCCTGTAGGCCTTGAAGAAAGTCTCTTGAGCGATGTCTTCCGCCTCGTCAGCATCATCGGTAAACCGAGCCGCCAGACGCACCACGCGTGGACGATACTCAGACACCAAGGCATCGAAGTCGTCGAAGTCGGTTTTGACGGGTAACATTTCGGCAATCGCGGCCACGCTCGCATCCTCCCAAAGGGTCTTGTCCGGCGGCAAACGAGCTTAACGCATCCGGGCCGCCCTGTATGTAGGAGGAATGTGCCCGATTGTAACAGACTGTAACATCCCGCTACGTGAGACCTGACGCGATATGGGTCTTCTCTAAAGAAGAAGGCCCCCGATCCGAAGATCGGGGGCCCACTGGTTCGGTGATCGATGCGTTTACAGACCGAAGAACTGTACGAACGTCAGGAAGTCCGTGAAGTCCACCCGCCCGTCGCTACTCAGATCGAAGACGGGATCCCAGTCGGCATCGTCGGAGGTGCTGTTGAACGCGCCCGCAAATGCCAAAAAGTCCCCGAACTCTACCCTCCCATCGTCGTTGAAGTCCCCCTTCAGTCCACGCGTAATCGTCCACGACTGAGTTGCCGAAGTTCCGTCTGCGCTCGTGACGGTCACCACCACGATATCGTCCCTCTCGCCGAGGACTTCTAGGTCGAACATCGGCGTCATACTCTCGACCACGATCCCGTTCAACGTCCACTCGAACGTCAGGGCTTCGTCTTCCGGGTCAACCGCCACGACCGAGAACGAAAGGCTCGATCCGTCTCCAGAGACAATCAGTGTCTCCGACGGCTCAAAAGCGTCGATGCGAGCTGGCTGATTCACATCCTCCACAGTGATTTCGACCGAAGTGGACTGGTCCAGGTCTCCATCCGACACGTTGAAAGTGACGGAAAATGTCTGGCCGCCCTGATCGAACTCCGGGGTCCACGCAAACATGCCGCCGGACAGGGTAGCTCCCTCCGGCAGATTGTCCGACGTCACTGTCAATCCGTCGTCGTCGGGATCTGACGCGGGAATCTTGAAGGTCAGGGCTTCCCCCTCCAGGACGGTCTGGGGATCCACTGCCGAAACGCTCGGCGCTTGATTCACATTCTCGACCGTAATCGTCACACTCGCACTTGAGTCGAGCTGACCGTCCGACACGGCGAAGGAAATCGTGACTTGCCCTCCATCGTCGAAATCGGGCGTCCAGGAAAAGGTGTTGTTCGTGAAGGTCGCACCCGCAGGAAGGCCGGATGCAGTGATCGTGACTGTGTCTCCGTCCTCATCCGTTGCGGTCACGGCAAAGGAGAGCGCTTCGCCTTCCTGCACACTTTGCGCAGGAATCGAGGCCAGAACAGGGGCCCGATTCGGAATCTGAGGGAAGCTTGTCGAATCGCCCGGATTGGTCACCGTGACTCCGGCTTCGGGGTTCCCGTCGCCGTCGGGATCGCCCAGTTCGGTACCGTTGGAAGCACCATCGCCGTCGGAATCCAGAGCCGCGAGTTGGGCGTTCCAGTTGACGGTGGCGCCCCCGCCCGAACCGTTCAGGAACCCGTTATCAATCGCCTGACCGAACGCGTTCCTCGGGGCCCCTCCACTCGCGTTGGTGTGGCAGGCCCCGCAGCTGAGCACGTTCCCGTTCGGAATCTGGTTGACTCGAGCGCTCCTCGCGTGACTGTCGAACGTCGTAGCGAGTAGAAGGAAGAACAGAAGTGGAACAGAGTAACTTGGACGCATAGACACTCCCTCCCCGACAGTGGATTGGCAAACTGTATCCACTCATAGACTGCTGTAGAGGGTGCGAGGTTCCCCAATTTGTGTTCGGGGAGAATTGGTGCGGCTCAGTGGGGGAACGTGTGTAGAATGCAAAGTGCGGGGTGTAAAACG
>DJHM01000028.1:16618-70903 GCA_002433075.1 Latescibacteria bacterium UBA6620 | reverse complement strand
GTGCAAAGTGCAGAATGCAAAGTGCAAAGGGTGGGAGCAGCCCTTCGGTTCCACTCAGGGCAGGCTCTCCGAGCTGCGAACAGATGCAGTGGCAACGGGCTGTGCCTTAAGGTAGATATTGCTAGGGTAGGAGCGGCTTCCAAGCCGCGATCGTTTGTGAGCCCTCCGATGGAGTAGCCCCCGGCCTCGACTGGGGCTGAGAGATGATCTAAGTGTCGAGGGATTGGGCGCTCCAGAGTTTCTTGAAGAGACCGTCGTGTGACAGGAGTTCGGCCATGGTGCTGATTTCGGCGATCCGGGCATGCTCATCGAGAACGAGGATGCGATCGGCGTGTTGGAGGGTCGATAGTCGATGGGCGATGACGATCGTCGTCCGATTCTGGCGGACGGTTTCGATCGCCTCCTTGGATCTGAAGTTCGGAGAGGGCATCGAGGGCGGACGTGGATTCGTCCAGAAGGAGAATCCGGGCGTCCTTGAGCAGCGCGCGGACGAGGGCGATCCGCTGGCGTTCTCCACCCGACAGCAAGATGCCGCCCTGGCCGACCTGCGTGTCGTAGCCTTCCGGTTGTTTCTCCGCGAAAATATCGAGACCGCATAAGCGCGCTGGCCGATCCAGATCGCCGGGTGTGTGCCGATCGGGATAGGCCAGGTTATCCGTGAGGCTGCCGTTCCACAGAAAAACGTCCTGGGGGATCCAAACGATGGTTTGTCGAAGCTCGTCGGTGGAAAGACGAAGATGGTCAACGTCGCCCACGCGGATCGTACCGGTTTCAGGCTCGTAGAAACGAAGCAACAGATCGAAGATCGTCGACTTGCCTCCACCGGATGGGCCGACGATGCCGAGGAACTCGCCAGGTTCGACAGAGAAGGTCAGATCGGTGAATCCAAAGCCTCGGTTGTGGTGGAAGCTGACGCGATCGAAGGTCACGCCCGGTACGCCCTCTCCGGGCGCCTGGCTCGAGTCCTCGAGCACTTCGATCTTCCGTCCGAACAGATCGTCGACCAGCTCGATCGACGCGTGTACGCGCTGGGTTCCCGTATAGGTTGCGAGCACGCCCCGGAGCGCTTGATACGCTCTTGGAGTGAAGGCCATAAAGGCTATGAGGGCCCCGATGGTGGTTGCGCCGTCGAGGACCTGGAAAGCGCCGTAGCCGAGGATGATGCCGTTGACGAGATTTCCGATGATGTCATTGGGGAACGTCACAAGCATATGATGTAGTGAAGTCGCCCGTAGTTTGAGCACGATGTCTTCGTCGAGCCACCTTCGCCTTTCCCGTTCTTCGCCCAGATACGCCTTGACCGTTCAGAGTCCTTCCAGAAACATCCACGATGTGGGCGGCACCGCTCTCCCGATGTCTCTGCATTGCGCGATCTCGTTCTTTCGAGGTCCGGCTCAGTCTCGAGGTGACGACCCACGTGATGGGGATGGCCGCACACGAGATTGCGGCGAGCTCCAGGTTGAGGGCGAGCATCGCACCGAGCGTTCCGCCCAGGATGATCGTGTGAGATATCGAGGGGAGCAGCTCCTGCGCGATGTAGAGCTCGCCGATTCTGCCGACACTCGCGGTGATCCGTTGAGAGACCTCGGCGGGGGTCAGCTTGTCCATCTCCGGTATCCTCAGCCGGACGAGATGATCGAAGAGCCGTTCCCGAAGCGCCTGCGACACGTATTCGCCGATTCGGACGCGCAGGTAATCCTGTGCGTTTTGCCAGTCCGATCGCGGCGATGGGAGTGATCACCATTGCGAGGAGAAGCCAGAGGATCATCGGCGTATCCGCCGAAGGGATCGCCTCATCGAACAGGGATTTGTAGAAGAACGGCTGGAGCAGTGAAACCGCCGCACCCGTGAGCATCGTGACGCCGACGAGCAGAAGTGACAACCATCGGGATCTTAGCTCCTCGATGATGACGCCCCTTGCCTGTGGATTCCCCTTTCCTCTTTCGCACGTCCCATTCATTCTCCTCTGCGTATAGAAAAAGGCCGCCTGTCGATGACGACAGCGGCCCTGAGCATACGAAAGCAGAGGAACGATGAAAGTGCGTACGGTCGTTTTCCGAAAACCGAATTCCCCCTGAATGTGGGGGGAAGACAGCCTGCAGATCTTCGGTTCGAATAATCCTTTTAGACCCTGGGGTTTCACCCTGAGCCGTCTCGGGGACGGCCCGCACACTTGGTATCTAATCTAGTGGCTACAAGGGTTGGAGACAAGCAGTGAGGGGATCACGGTCTCTTCCATTCGTACACCTCTTTGTCGTAGACGATCTCGAAGCCGTTCCGCTGCAGGTTTCTCAGTGAAGGTTTGAGGAGATACAGGGTCTCCGAGCAGACCCACTTGCACCCCGTCCCCTGAACGATTTCTTGACGCCCGCCCATTCGAGGTATCCCACATCTCCCACGCGATACATTCCACCGGATCCCACCAGCCGGTCCCGGGCGAAGACGCCAAGATGATCGAATCCGTCTTCGTCGGCCGTCCTGACGACGTACTCCGGCTACGGCGAGTCGAATACCTTCCCAAGTTCGTCGATACGCTCTTCGGCATCCGACGCTGTGAGACGTCGTACGTCCAATGCCGTTTCGTGCGGCTCCATCGATTCAGTCCGTCGCAATAGCGTTGGGTATTCCGTCCCCTTGAAGGGAGCCAGACCGTGATCCCCCAGCCAGCCACGGATCTCTTCAGACTGTCTGGACGGACTCAGTCAGAAGTAGAACCGAGGGCAACCCGTATCCTCGAAAAGCCCGACGGCTTCCCGGACGTCCTCGGAGGTCACGGAGGATGTACAGCCGAGAAAATGCACCGCGTTCAGGTTAGAGGAGGGATAGCGGGTATCGTTTTCTGGATCGATCGTGATGTAGGCGTCGCCAATCCCCTCGATGACCTGGGGGAGGTCGAGGCGATAGGCGTCAGTTTTGGTGTGGATGTTGTGAAGATGCTTTGCGAGGTCGTGAGGTGACATATTGAATTCGGGGATGGGCCAGCTTCGCCCCCGCGAATGGATGATCACTTCAGGCCTTTGGGGACCCACTCGATTTCGATAGGCTCGGCATTCCCGTGATACTCAATCCGCAGCGCTTCCAGTTCGGGGATCTGTTCGGCCACTGGTGGTACCGGACTCAGTTTCTCCGACGTGGCGACGGTGGCTTGTGTACGCTCAGGCAAGTTCACGTAATCGGGATAGTACCACATCGTGAGTACCGTGCGTCTCAGGTCAGAGTCGTTGGCGTGGGAGGCGTGGAGCAAACTGCCGTAACCTACGACTAGGTCTCCAGCCTTGACGGGGACGTCGATTTCGTCGTCCACACGGGAGAATCCTGGATCGTCAGGGTTCGCGTACGTTCTGAGATCCTCCGTGTGGTTCTCAGAGATCTGGTTGTGCAGGGGGTGACGCTTCAGGTGCGAGCCGGGAATCACCCGGAGACATCCATTCTCTGGCGTGGTGTCGACGAGATAGTACATCAGAAAGACCTGAATGGGTTGGGTGGTGTAGCTGACGGGGTCGTTCCAGAAGCGCCCGTCTTCGTGCCAGAAGAGCGGAGGGCTATGGGGGGGTTTGGTGATGATTCTTCCGTGGCCGAATTTCGGGTCGTCGAAGCCGAGTTTCGTGAGCGCGCCGAGGACGTTGGGATGGGTGATAAAGTCGCTCATTACACGATGCTGGTAGGCCGTCAGGTAGTCGATCAGAACCATACTGCCTGTTGTCTTGTGAAGCTCGAAATGCTCGGGATCCTGCTCGGAAAGGATGCGATCGCAGAGGGTGTTGAGGCTGTCGACCGTCTCAGCGTCGAGGATGTTTTGGAAGACGTAGAAGCCGTCCCGCTCGAATTGATTTCGCTTTTCACTGTTCTCCATACGTGGGGTCCTCACTATACCTTGAGAGCGGGTGTCCGTAATACGGTCTCGATTTCGTCGTCTGTTTCGGGTACGGGGGCGAGTTTGGACAGGGCGTAATCGAAGGACGTCTCCGTCTCATATCTTCCGGACGCCTGGCGCTCGTGAATACAGAGACCGATGGCCTGAGCGCGTCTTCGAATGTGGCCGTCGTCGTGGATGGCTTCGATGGAGTCGAGCCTGTGGAACCCGAAGTAGACCGTGACGCGGAGATCAGGAGACTCGTTGGGTAACGAACCGTGGATCACGCTTCGGTCGTGGATTACGACGTCACCGGCCTCTGCTTCGACAGGGAGACTGTCCGACAGGATGGATCCGTCTCGTGCTACGATGGCGTCGACATCCACTTTGCCGTTGCGTTGCGATCCGGGAACCACACGCAGACATCCATTCTGTTCTGTCGAGGGCTGCAGATAGATACCGACGTTCAGGCCACGGTCTTGTAAATCGAAACGTTGCCCATCCTGGTGATTCGCGAAGCTCGATCCGTTCTCCGGCATCTTGATGACGATCGATTCTGCGAAGGGCACGAATTCCGGCCCGTAGATATCCTCGACGAGCGACAGAAGCTTGGGATTCGCGTAAACCTCGCGCATCACGCAAGAACGTGCGAGCTGATTGCTGATGCGATTCAGGACCGGAGAACCGTTGCGGCCCTGGCCGTAAGAGAAGTCCTGAGGATGATCGACGGGGTTCCCATCCCGATCGGTTGACGTACTCCGATCGACCGGAGCCCCAGCGATCATTTTTTCGATTTCTTCTCTCATCACGGAGACTTCGTCGCGAGAGACGACGTTCCGCACGACGGCAAACCCATGTTCCGCGAACGCCCGTTCAGCCCCGTTCACCCAACCTCCTCGCACGTCTGGTCCAGGTCATGTACACGTCCGTCTTCGAAGATGACGCGGGCGGAGATCTGGTTGCTGCTGAAGTCGGCGGGCAGTTCGTAGAGATGCGTGCTCAAATGGATTGACGATTCCGCGAGTGGGTCGATGGCGTTCATCGGAGTCCCCTCGACTTCCACGGTGGTGCGAGGAGATGCATCGAACACGTTAATGAAGCGGCGACCCGACTCCAGTCTACGTTCGTAGGCCGCCGTCGATTCTGGATCCGACGAATAGGGAATGTATTGGCTGGTTATCGCGCCGTTGTCGTCGACGTTGACGAGACGATAACCCTGGGGCTCGCGACCTCCCGCCGTCCGGCTGTCGAGGCCATTCCTCCACCAGTTTCCTGCCACGGCTGCGGTGGTCATCACTTCGATGTCGCCCACGAAGTGACGACAGTTCTCGTGATCGTGACCGTGGAGCGTGGCCACGTTGGCAAAAGGCTCGAGCAGAGCCAGAATCCGATGGGCGTTGACGACTTCGTTCGTGGGAAAATCCATCCCGGGCCGCTGGCCGTGACGAAACGGAAAGGTTGTGGAGAGTGGGACGTGACTGGCGACGAAGAGCGGGGTGTCCCGATCCAGCCCGGAAAGATCCTCCTCGAGCCAGGCCAGCATCGATTCATCGGCAAGGACGTGCCAGTTGGCGGGATGGGCCTCGGTCGGTTCGAAATAGCGGACGACGTCGAGGATGACGAAGTGGACGCCGTCCACATCGGTACTGCTGCTTGCGGTTCCGGCCAGATCGCGTGGCAGGCAGCCGCTGCACATTTCGTGATTGCCGTTGCTATGAAGAAGGGGGAGACCCAGACCCTTCGTCATTTCGCGGTAGAGGGAAACTGCTTCGGGTGTGACGCCCAGGTCGCCACCGTTGACGAGCAGCGCGGGATCGTGAGCGAGCATCGAGTCGAGGCATCGCTCGAAGCCTTTGTCCGAATCGAAGCCCTCACACAGATGAATGTCGGTGAAATAAATGAACTTCAAACCTGAACTACCAAGTCTCCAAGACACCAAGAAAAACTAAACACGAAGGCGCGAAGACACGAAGAGAACAGGGCCGGACATCGGGGTGGTCCCACGCAGTTGAAGTACAAGAATTCGATCGTTCTCGTACTTCTGGTGCGCCGTCCGGCCCCTATCCCTTTCGCTCGTCAACCCACGGGTCAAGCCGTCGAAGCAGAATGGACCCTTGCACGGAACTGTCGTGTCAGGACTTGGCGAAGGTGGCGAAGAAGTCGTTGCCCTTGTCGTCGACGACAATAAAGGCAGGGAAGTCTTCGACTTCGATCTGCCAGATGGCCTCCATCCCGAGTTCAGGATATTCGAGCACCTCCACCTTCCGGATGCAATCCAGTGCGAGGCGGGCGGCAGGGCCTCCGATGGAGCCCAGGTAGAAGCCGCCGTGGGTCTTGCAGGCGTCAGTGACCTGACGGGAGCGGTTGCCCTTGGCGAGCATCACCATACTGCCTCCGGCGGCCTGGAATTCTTCGACGTAGCTGTCCATCCTTCCGGCGGTCGTCGGGCCGAACGATCCCGAGACGTGACCTTCCGGCGTTTTGGCGGGACCCGCGTAGTAAACGCACTGGTCCTGGAAGTACTGTGGCAGGCCTTCTCCTGCGTCCAGCCGCTCCTTGAGCTTGGCGTGGGCGATGTCTCTGGCCACAATCATCGGACCGCTCAGAGAGAGCCGGGTGCTGACAGGATATTTGCTCAGCTCGGCACGGACCTCGGCCATCGGGCGGGTGAGGTCGATGTTGAAGACCTTTTCACCGAGTTCCTTGTCTTCGACCTCGGGCAGATACTTCACTGGATCTCGTTCGAGCTGCTCGAGGAAGATGCCGTCACGCGTGATTTTGGTGAGCACCTGGCGATCGGCGGAGCATGAGACCGCAATACCAACCGGGCACGACGCGCCGTGACGAGGAAGGCGAACGACGCGTACATCGTGACAGAAGTACTTGCCGCCGAACTGGGCTCCGATGCCGAGTTCACGGCTCATTTGCAGGACCTGCGCTTCCATCTCGTGGTCGCGGAAGGCCTGGCCGAATTCGTTTCCGGCCGGTGGAAGGGTGTCGAGATACCGAGCGCTGGCGAGCTTCGCCATCTTGAGCGTGAACTCGGCTGACGTGCCCCCAACGACGATCCCGAGATGGTAGGGGGGGCAGGCGGCGGTTCCGAGCATTCGGAGTTTTTCATCGATGAAGTTGCGCAGGCCGTCGGGATTGAGAAGCGCTCGCGTTTCCTGGAAGAGATAGCTCTTGTTGGCCGATCCTCCTCCCTTGGCCATAAACATCAGCTTGTAGCTGTCTCCTTGCTCGGCGAAGATTTCGATCTGCGCGGGCAGGTTGGTTTTCGTGTTTGCTTCTTCGAACATCCCGAGCGGCGCCATCTGGCTGTATCGCAGGTTGGTTTCGGCGTAGGCTTTTGCGATTCCCCGCGAGATAGCAGCATCGTCGCTCCCGTCTGTCCAAACGCGATTCCCCTTCTTTCCCATTACGATGGCGGTCCCCGTGTCCTGACACATCGGGAGCACCCCCCCGGCGGCGATGTTCGCGTTCTTGAGCATCTCCAGGGCAACGAAGCGGTCGTTGGCAGAAGCTTCGGGATCGTCGAGGATGCTTCGGACCTGTTCGAGATGTCCGGGGCGCAACAGGTGGGCGCTGTCGCGAATCGCTCGATCGGCGAGCAGGGTGAGGCCCTCAGGATCTACTTTCAGAATTTCCTGACCTTCGAAAGTCGTCGTGGATACGTGGTCCGTTGTTACGAGCTCGTAGGGGGTGGTGTCTTCCCCGAGGGGGATCAGTTCGTGGTAGTCGTTGCTCAACGTCTTCCTCCGTGGTGCGATCTTCCGTCACTAAGTTCTGTGGTGCCCTTCGGATCCCGTCCAGGGCTGCGTTGCCGATGACCTCGGAGCCTAAACATTAATGATATACAACCGAGACTCGCGCGTCATCCTGGTTCTCACGGACGCCTGCGGAAAACCGGGACCACTCACCGAATCACGTGTCTATCGAGCGAATCGTAGCCATACGCGTTGTCAATGCGATCCCCCAGCACATCGAGGATGATCCCACCGTCATCGCCATTCGTCATGATTGTGAAGCCGTAGCCTTTGACTTTGTGGGCCCGCAACAGGCATCGAAACCCCCAGTTTCCTCCGCCGTGGCTGAAACTACCATCCCTGGCCCTGCTTGGCCATCATGAAGCCGACCGCGTAGTTTCCGACGCCGACGAGATTGAGCATCTCGCTGATCGAAGTTTGGGAAAGCACGTGATTTGCTTCGCCGTGTAAGGATTTCTGGACTTGGATCGCGAACTTCGCCAGATCGGTCGGGGTCGTCCAGAGCCCGGCTGCGGCGAGTTCGGGATGCACGTGCCATTTAGGACCCATCGATCGACCCCGGTAGTCGTGTGCGCGGGTGGCGTTCCGGTCACGTTCGGGTGAAAGTGGCTGCTCGAAGGTGCTCTGCGTTATTCCAACGGCTTGGAGGACGACCTCTTCGACGTAATTTCTGAAAGGACGGCCCACGGCATCGGTGAGGGCCTTCTGCATCAGGTTGACACCGCCCCCGGAGTAGTGGAAGGCGGTCATCGGGGGGCGGACAACTTCGACGGGCCCCACGTTCGACGGCGCCTCTCCGTTCAGGATCTGCTCGGGCGTGGGGATCGTAGCCGGGGAATCCAAATCCATCACCTGTTCCGGATGTGTGACTGGTCAATGTGCGGGGGGTGATGGGCCGATTCCCGGTCCATTCGCTTTCCGGCAACTTCCAGGTTTTCAGGATGGCGTTGATGTCGTCGTCCAGCGCGAACAGATCGCTCTCTACGGCTTTCAGGACCGCCCTTGCCGCCATGGGTTTGGCTGATCGAGGCGGCCTGAAAGAGGGTGTCCTCGCCGACCCCCGCGCCGGTCTCCACGTCGGCGATTCCGTAGGATCTGGTCCAGTGGATCTGGAAGTCCTTGATGGCGGCAGATCCCCACGCCCGGGACGCCCTACCGAGCCATCAGTTCCTCCAGGGTGTCGACATTGTAACCCTGACGGTCGGGATCCTGGCGTCCCTCTATCCTCTCGATGATTTCGGAAGGGGACCGACTGTTTAGGGGCATTTTCGCCTTTCGCGGAAGTGGATAGATGAAGGGACCGGGCGAAGTGTTACGGCGAGTGCAAAGTGCAGAGTTTTAAATCAATCGGGTGACGGCCTTTGGATACGATACAGCGCGTGGAGCGTGCCGTGATGGTCGAAATCGTGAGAAAAGGTCAAACCGATTTTCTCCATCACGCGTCTCGATCCCGTGTTGGTCGACTTGGTGAACGCTATGATCGAATCCACAGGCAGATGATCGAAGCCGAGTTGTACGAATCGGGTTGCGGCTTCGGTGGCGTAGCCCCGCCCCCAGCATTCAGAGACGATTGAATAATTGATCTCGATCTCCCGCTTGCCATCGACGTCTGATTGCAACAGTCCCCCTCGCCCGACGAAGTTGCCCTCGCGGTCGAAGAAGGCATACAGACCGAATCCGTTGTCCTCCCAGTGTTGCACCTTCTCCACTACCCAGTCTCGATTCTGATCTTCCGATTTGGGCCCGCCAAGCGTGGCCGTCACTCGTTCGTCCGTGTGGATTCCATAGAGCAGGGGTTCGTGGTCGAACCGAATGCGCTCCATCGCCAGGCCATCGGTGTTAAGGGTCTCAGGGACCGACATATCGATTGTCACTCGTCGAGTGCGGGGGTAAGGGAAGGTGCGGCTGTGCTGTCCACACGGTCGATCCAATGACGGAACAGCGGTTTCACGTCCTCGGGCAAGGCTTCGAACACGTCCGGGGGTAGAGGGGGCACGGTGTTTTCGCTCAATCCGCTTTCGGTCAGTCTGTCACGCACATCCGACCCGGGCCGCAGGGACTCGAGGTTCAACCACCACGGGGCGTATCGGATGGGCATGATTACACGCGGACGATCGGATCGGTTCGGGGTGATGGCGTGCCACATTCGACTGTCCATCACGAGGACCGACCCCGGATCGCCGGTGACCGCGATTTCACCGGGATGCGGCTCTCGAAGGGGCGTGCCGTTGTCCCCCGTCGGGTTGTTGGGTTCGCGATGTGAACCGGGGACAATGAGGGTACCGGTTTCTGATGTGAAGGGCGTCAGCATCCAGATCGTCGTGAGATGCACAAGGGCGTCACCGTAGGGGGCCGGAATGTGGCCGGCGCATTGCTGGTTGAACGGCCAGTCGGCGTGCCACTGCCCTCGCTCGTTCCCCGGATGCGTGACCATACAGGTCGTGTAGGAGATGCGCACGTGTTCGCCGAGGAGGGTCTTGCACAGTCCCAGCAGGCGAGGTTCGGTCAGATACGGGGCGAACGACTGATCGACGTTGATGAATCCGGATACCTTGTCGAGCTTGCTTCGGGGATCCGAGACCTTATGGGTCGCCGCCGAGTGAAGGACGCTGTCCTTGACGCGTGAAACCTCGTTGGGCGGGATGACGGATTCGATCACGCAATACCCCTCTTCGACGATGGCATCGCGGAGATTTTCGACGGTCATGTCTTTTGCCTTTCAAGCCTGTGCTTAACGGGCATCAAACGCGAGACAGCAGCTTCCGGATGATCTCGCTTCCTGACTCGATCAGATCCGTACAGGGCTCGTAGACATCGGGACCGTTCGGCTGCGGTGTTCGAATCTGCACCTTGTCGACGGCGTGCAACGCGTAACAGTTCTGCGTCAGGTCGCGAGGCCGGTCTGCGTGATTGTCAGTTCCGCGATGCCAGGTCCGGTGATCGTAGAAGACGAGGCTGCCTTTCGGAAAGTGATCCCGGTAGTCGATCGCTGACGGGGCCTCTTCGTTCGTGTAGCGTCGATGGTCGACGTGAGATCCCACGATGAATTCGGTGGGCCCCATCTCGTGTGGGATATCGTGTGCCACCCATTGAGCGGTGAAACCGTACATCCTGGTTTGCATCTCCACGAGTCGCTCCTGGTCCTCGGGGAAGAAGCAGTGATCCTGGTGGACGTTCTTGACGGCTTCGAGAAAGTGATTGTCTCTTTCGTTTCGCGTGGTCTCGGCGCAGATCAGGTGATAGTCAGGTCCGAGACAGGCATCGGCGACAGCGATGACGAGGGGGTGCTCGAGAAGTTCGATGAAGATGGGGTGCTCGCGAAACCATTCATAGGTCCGTTGACGCTGTAGCGGGAGGGGTCCCTCACGATTATGAAAGCCCCATTCGATTCCGTCGAGAAGGCGCTGACACTGATTGTCGGACATTGCGTCTTCAACGAGCACGACGCCGTCGGTCTGCAAGACGGATGTGATTTCGGAGATTGTCATCTTGTGGTTTTGTTGGACAGGCCCGAGAGGAGGTTGGTTCCCCGTGTCTGGTTTCTATGGGGCTCGGGGATCTTCTCAACCATTTGTGCCCCCGGGGTTGGTCCTGGCGGACAACAACCCCGGGCTGAGAGACAAGACCCTTTCAGGGTCGCGGATCAGGACGTTGGCAATTTAAACAGAAGTCACTTCTTACTGAATCCCCATCAGCTCGTTTCTGGTCGGCCATTCCCTTCATCTTCGCCTGCATCATGACTTTCTAGGTGCTTCCCGCTTTTTTAAACGAGATGACTTCCATAGCCTGGGTCGACATCGAGCCCACGGACACGTGGGCTCTTGTGACGACGTGCTGTACGGAGGGTCCCTCGGGCACCGCACCCAGCACCTCGATCTTCGTGAAGTCGAGCTGTCCAACCTGGGCCATCGCGCCTCTCAGGAAGGCGGAGAAGAATCGTCCATCGGACATCGCTTCTACAGTCGACTTGAAGTCCCACCGGCCGATCGCGGCCTGCGCAAGGGCAGATGTCGCGTATCGACACACCTCCCGATTCCAGTCCTGTGGGGCACAACCTGATTCTATGCGCTGGCTTTCTGAACCTCCCGCTCCCACTCCTCCCACGTCGGTCTCTCATTTTCGCTGATCACGACCAGGGGTACTCCGCCCCCTTCCAGGATCGTGTTCTGAACGAAGTCTGCGCCCTTGCGCTGTGGGGGTGTCAGGCTGGCCCGTCCCGGGGTCGGGAAATACCGGTAGTCGATGCTCCAACGGCACGCGTCAGTCGTGTTCAGTTTGCTGGTGTGGACGCAAAGGTTCGACAGGAAGAGAGCTCCACCGGGTTCCAGCGGGACAGGAACCGGTTCGACACCCCTCGCTTCAACGTCTTCTTCCATTCTGATATTGTGGTCTTCCCCCCGCACCCCGCCCAGCAATCCCCATCGATGACTGCCCGGGAGCACCCAGCAGCATCCATTTTCGATCGTGGCTTCGACCAGCGGGACCCACACCGTGACCATAGGCAGATGTTCCGTGTGTTTCGCTCTGACGCCCACGCCTTTCTGGTCGACATACTGACTGTCCTGATGCCAGGGGAAAGATGTAATGACACAGCCAGGCAGCTTGGTTCTCAGTGAGGGTCTGCCGAGGTTGGAGACTTCGGGTCCCAACAGGAGACGGAGAACTTTGAGGACACCGGGAAGGGTGTAGAGATCGTAGAATTCCCGGCCGAACGATCCGAATTCCCATCCACGGGGGTTGATGTCGAGTTCCTTGCAGATGGCGGCGAAACGTCGTTCGAACGACTCGTGCTCGTGGAACGAAGTGAGCTCGCCCTTCCCGTGCTTGTCTATTGCGAATTCATCCACTTTCGAAGCGATGAAATCCCGGATCGGATCGAGCTCCCGCTCATCGATGATGTCCTTGACGACAACGTAGCCATCCCTGTCGAAGTCACCTCTGATCTGTTTATCGGTCATGCCTGCCCCAGGAAGAATCGTTGTCACCCCGGTACGGTTTTGAGCCGGGGTCCATTTTGACGTCCGAAGAAGCGCTTCAGTCAATTGCTAGAACAAAAGCAATTACCCGGTCACATTGCCAGCCACGTAGACGGGTCGGAACAGTGTCTGTCGCTGTGCGGGCATCTCTGCGAGAAGATCGGGATGGGGGTCCCAGTTGTGCCATTTGTTCCCGATCATGTTGTAGGAGTTGAAGATCGCGATGCGAGGATTCGCCTGGTCCGTCCAGATGGATGAGCTGTGGGTGACGGCTTCCGTGAAGAAGAGGACGGAGCCGGCGGGACACTCGTAGGTGTCCCAGAAGGAGGATTCCATTCGGTTGATTTCGTCTTCGGGCGCTGGAAACGCGGCCTTGTGACTTCCGCTGACGAAGAGCGTACCGCCTTTTCCCTTCTCAACCGGATTGAGTTCGAACAGGGCCCGGGTCAACACCGACTTCGCGTGTCCCGGAAACACGTGATAGGTGTGATGGTCTCCCGGCACGCGCATCGAGCCTCCGCCGTTGTGAGGTACGAACATTCCCTCCCCTGCCGTGCGGTACTGAGAGAAGCTGTACTCCATCCGGAATCCGTAGCACTTCTGGTTGCCCAGAGGGGGTGTCTTGGTGCCGTCGGTGAACGGGTTGTAAACAAACTCGTTCATGAAAGCCACGACCACGGGATGATCGATCAAACTGACGCATGGCCCGCCGAGCGAACTGCGGTCTTTCTCCGGGATCGATTCCTTGTCTTCGTGCAGCCGCTTCAAATGCTCCCGCATCGGGATCATCTCATCCTCGGTCAACACGCCGGGGATGAGCAACCAGCCGCGTAGGTCGAACGCGTACTTCTCTTCGGTCGTCAACTCAGGGACGGGACGTTCCTCGGAGTTGAACTTGCAGTAGGCCTCTTCGGGCGGCAATTGCGGTCGCCCGAGATCTTTGTTCAGAACAAACGGAACGTCTGAGTATTGCGGCATTGGTTCTCCACTCTCCGCCCCCGTGCAGAGCACAGGGGCGAGCGAAACGTGTTGGCTTTGTACAGCGCCCGGCATTAAAACTGCTTATGAGGACCGGGCCCCGTTCAACATAGCAGCTCCTCGTCCTCGTGCTCTACACGAGGACGTAGTGGAACCCAACTCAATGGTCCACTCTGATGGAGATTTAATACACGCCCGACGTAGAACCCCCATCGACTGAAATTGCGGTTCCCTGAATGTGTCTCGCCTGTGGCGTGCAGAGGAAACAGGCGAGTTCGGCCACATCCTCTGGCTGACCGAGACGGCGGATGCCATCCTTGTCCATCGTTTCCTTCACCGCGTCTTCGACGGTGGTGTTCGCACGTTCTGCGCGACCCTCGAAGAGCTCCTGCATCCGATCGGTGACGGTGATGCCGGGGTGGATGGCGTTGACGTTCACGTCGTCACGAAGACCCAGGCCAGCGAGTGCCTTGCTGAAGTTGGCGAACGCGGCGTTGACGGCGCCGCCGATCATGAAATCCGGATCGGGCGTGCGCGCGAATCCGCCGATGACGTTGACGACGGACCCACGACGCTCGCGAAGCTTCGGCCAGAGCAGGCGGGAGAGGCGGACGGCGCTGTAGAACTTGAGTGCGAATCCATCCTGCCACAGGTCGTCGGCCGTTTCGAGAAAAAGGCCGCCCTTGGTTGCGCCTGCGCAGTTGATCAGAATGTCGAGGTGACTGTAGGTCGAATCGAGGGAGTTCGATACGGCCTCACAGCCGTCGAGTGTCCTGAGGTCCGTTGTGCAGATCTCGATCCTGCGGCCGGTAGCGGACAACTCGGCTGCGGCCGTTTCCAGGTTTGACTGCGTCTGCGCGACCAGTAGAAGGTCGCATCCTTCTCTCGCCAATCGGTGAGCGATTGCCTTGCCGATGCCGCGGCTTCCGCCGGTTACGACGGCGATTTTGTTGACTAGCTGCTGTGCCATAGATCCTTTCGAGATTCGCTCGTGCACCTGCGCCCTTCGTCAAGCTCAGCTGACTCCGTAAAGAAATCCTGTTCGCTCATTCATAGGGCGTGTTCTCGACTCCGCTCGAACTGACGCCGCGAGGAACGAAGCAAACACAGGACGGAAAGTTTCCGTTTGTTGACCCTACCTATCCTTCACCCGCTGGCGACGGAGTACTTGCTTCGCGTGGTCGGAAAGACTCTCCCACAGGTCTCTGGGGAAATGGGGCTCGGTGTGTTCGTACTGCCATTTGTTGAAGAGCCACGGTCGACTCATGGCCATACAGAGTTCGTCTCGAGGAACGTCGGACAAGTTGGGTGTCCCGCGATGGAAGATGCGGGCGTCGTGGATCCAGAGAGAGCCCTTCTTGAGGTTCAGCCGGATGGACGAGTAGTGGCCGCGTCTGGCGTCGCCCTTGCCGAAGACACGATCCAGGTCGCTCTGGAGATCGGTGTCCGACACGAACTGGGTACCGGGTAGGACCTCGATGCTACCGTTCTGTTCGTCGGTGTCCACGAGCGGAAATTTGACGCCGACGGTGTAAGACGGAGTCATCAGACCGGGGAACGGGATCTGCGTATCGCGATGCCATTGCTGGTAATCGCGACAGGTTTCGATCGGGATGTTCGAATCGAAGTGATTCCAGACGTAGTCTTCGCCGAGGGCGCCCTCGAGAAAGGCGACGAGGGAGGGATGCTCGAAGATGTCTGGATCGACGAACGGTCGATGGAACGGAACCCGGACGTTGTATCGCCCGGTACCGCGAACCGGTTCCGGGCCCTGCTCCCGGACGCCGGCTTGGCGAAGGGGGACCCACGCTTCACGAATCTTGTCGACGGTTTCTTCCGGTATCAGACTTTCGAAGACGACAAGCCCGTTGATGCGCCATTCCTCGAGCAGCTGATCGACGTCGTATTCAGGCATCGCTCTGGTCCTCACTCCAGGAAGTATTCGACGCCGTAGGCGCTGCCGATTTCGTTGAGCGTAGTGATGGCCGAATTCAAGTCCTCGGGCGGCGTCATCTTCCCGAGGTCTTCGAAGAGGCCTTCGATTACGGCGGGACAGAAGAAGAGCATTCTTGCCGTCGTGTCTCCATTGTTCCGGAACCGGTGCTTCGCGCCCTTCGGAACGTTCAGGTAGGTTCCACTACCCGCTTCGATTTCGCCCTCGTCTCCGTAGAAGGTGAGCGTGTCTTCGAGGATGTAGAACGCTTCTTCCTCTCGGGTCTGGATAGGTGTGGGTGGACCTCCGCCGGGTGGAACGATGGCTTCCACGAGGTAGTAGGCGCCGTCCGTCTCTTCGCCCGTCGCAAGGTAGCGATATTCGTCGCCGGCTCCGAAGGTGATTTTGACTTCGTCGGACGGGTGAACGACTCGTATTCCGCGTGAGGACATTTCTCAGTGCACTCCTTCCGTCGAATTCGTCTCGAGGGCTTGTCGATCTTCCTCGATCCATTCCCGCCATCGCTCTTCGTCCGGACGAAGAAATCCGGTGTTGCAACGCGACGCGACGTCCTCGCCCAACAGACGAAGCGCGCGTCGATCGTTTCGCTCCCTGGCTTCGCGGATCAGTTGCTGACAGTTCGGTCCTTCGTAGGTATCGGTATGCTTCAACCAGGAGCAGTTGTAATAGACGCTCAGGAAGTACCGCTTCAGATTGGATCGGTTGGGCGTCCCGGAATGCATCAGACCGTTGTGCGTCAGGATGACGTCTCCCGCCTTCAGGTAGATCAACGTTTCTTCGGGATGGAAGGACTGACGGAGGTCGTCTTCCAGGGCGATGGAGTCGATGTGGGATTCCGGGACGATCCTGAGCGGACCGTTTTCATCGCTGAGGTCCTGAAGGTAGCAGATGGCGTTCAGTGCGAGGGGTCGTTCATAGACGCCCGTGGGCATATGCGCCCACCGGTCGCGATGCCAACCGGAGACCTCTGCTGCCGCGTCGTCGTCCTCCTCCGGAGGAAATGCGGCAAGGGTGAGGTTGTCGAGCTGGATGTGGGGTCCGATGACCTGTTCGATCACATCGAGAATGACCGGGTTGTTCACGACCGGCCACATCAACGCGGGCGCCCGTTCGAGCATATTGCCGAACCACCAGCTTCGCCGCTGCTGATGGATTCCCGTGTGGACAGATTCGAGCCGGTCGATTTCCGACCGAAAGGCGACCATCTGCGCCTCATTGTAGACCGCCTCGAGGACGGTGTAGCCGTTTTTCCGATAGGTCTCGATACGATGATTGTCTTCGGTCAAAGTGCCTCCGGAATCGGTGGAGTGATGCGAACGTCCCTTTCGATGCTTGACCCGTCGTGCCGGGCCTGTTAACGTCGGGTTCGACGCGGACGAATCTACTCATCTTTGGCCAGGAAATCTCGACGTTTTCTTCACCCCGGAGGTCCTCTTTCATGAGTCACGCATTGTTCGACCTGACGGATCGGGTCGCCCTCGTTTCCGGGTCCGCCAGCGGCCTGGGGAAAGCCATCGCCCTAGGTCTGGCGGAATCCGGTGCGGATCTGGTGCTGGCCGACATCGACCGCGATGGGATGCTGCGAACGGTCGAAGAGATCGAAGCGACGGGTCGAAAGGCGCTGCCGATCGTGTGTGACATGTCCGATCCCGCGGCCATTCGGGAAATGTATGGTCAGGTAGACGCGGACTGCGGTCGGCTCGATATCGTGGCGAACATTGCGGGCAACTCACGACGTGAGGCGCCCCTGGTTGTGTCTGAAGAGGATATGACGTTCACGCTGCAGAACCTGGTGGTCGGTCGACTGGTGAGCTGCCAGGAGGCGGGACGACGGATGATCAAGGTGGGGAAGGGGAGCATCATCAATCTGGTGTCGATTGCGGGTCTGACCGCGCTGGGTCGGAATCATCTCATCTACAGTATCGCGATGGGGGGTGCGGCCCAGATGACGAGGGAGTTGAGCACGGAATGGTCGGCAAAGGGGGTTCGCGTGAACGCAATCGTGTGCGCGCAGATCATGAACGAGGAACTACGCGTGCGAATTGCGGCGGATGAGGTGTTGGGTCAGACGTACCTGCGAGGGATTCCGATCGGTCGCCTGGGCGAGTCGGATGATATCAAGGGGCTGGCGATCTTTCTGGCGTCGGATGCTTCCTCTTTCGTGACGGGTGCATTGATTCCACTCGATGGCGGTAACCTGGCGAAGAATGCGGGTGGCTCGCATCCAGGGATGCCGAACGCACCGGCCGAGCAGGTCTGAGAACGGAGTGACTATGGAGCTGCTGTCGAAGGATACGATCCTGTCTCTGTATCGAGAGATGACGACGATTCGCGGGTGCGAAGAGGCGTTCGCATCCGCGCACGCCGATGGCCTGATTCCGGGAGCCTGTCACACCTATGTGGGGGAAGAGGCGATCGCGGTGGGTGTCTGCGCGCATCTGAACGACAACGATGCTGTGTTCAGCACCCATCGAGGCCACGGGCACGCGCTTGCGAAGGGTGTCCACCCCCGGGCGGTCGCGGCGGAGCTGTTTGGAAGGCAGCCGGGTTGCGCCCAGGGGCGAGGCGGAAGTATGCATCTGTTCGCCCCCGAAATCGGGTTGATGGGAACGAGCGGCATTGTCGGTCCGAGCATTCTCCAGGCGACAGGCGCCGGCTACTCTTTTCTGCTGTTGAAGAAGAACCAGGTGGGCGTGGCTTTCTTCGGAGATGGCGCAGTGGGAAACGGCGCGTTTCACGAAGGGATCAATCAGGCGACGATCTGGCAGCTGCCGGTGCTGTATGTCTGTGAAAACAATCAGTTCGCGACGGAAATGCCGTTCGCCAACGCATCGGGGAACCCCAACGTGGGCGATCGCGGGCCGGCCTACGGACTACCAAGCATGATCGTGGATGGGAACGATGTGCAGGCCGTTTATGAAGCCGCGGGCGAGGCGGTCGACCGGGCTCGATCGGGTGGGGGACCGACGTTGATCGAGTGTAAGACTTACCGCACGCGCCCCCATTCGGAAGGGATGCGGCTGGCGGGCTATCGAGCCGAGGAAGAGATCGAATCATGGAAAGCGCGAGACCCGATCGTCACGTTCAGACGAAGGATGGTGTCGGAAGGAGCGGCCGACGAGACGGACTTCGAGGCGATCGATGAGGACGTCGCGACACGTGTGGGCGAGGCCATCGCATTTGCAGACGACAGTCCGTATCCGGAGCCGGAGACGGCGGCCGACTTCGTCTACAGTGACACACCGGTCGCCGTTTCACCGGCGGATCCTAGCGCCCCGACGAAGGAACTGACGTTCACCGACGCGACGTTGGAGGCGCTGTCGTCCGCGATGGAGCAGGATCCGTCGATCTTCGTGGTCGGGCAAGGCATCGGCGCGAGAGGGGGGAATTTCGGGACGACCGTGGGACTTTACGACCGATTCGGACCGGAGCGGCTGCGGGATGTACCGATCTGCGAACGCGGTTTCGTCGGGATGTGTGGGGGGGCAGCGATGACGGGCTCGCGACCGGTCGTCGATTTCATGATTCTGGACTTCCTGCTCGATGCGATCGGTGAGATGGCCAATCAGATTGCGAAGATCCAGTATATGAGTGGTGGACGGATCCGGATGCCGATTCTGTTCCGCGGATGTGTCGGGATCGGCGGGTCCTTCGCGACGCATCACTCGGGAAGCTATTTCTCGACGTTCATGCACCTTCCCGGATTCCGTGTGGTGGTGCCGACAACGCCGGCCGACGCCAAAGGTCTGTTCGCGACCGCGCTTCGCAGCGACGATCCGGTTCTGTTCCTTGAGCATCGGTTGCTCGTCAAGCAGACGGGTCCGGTACCGGAAGGCGACTATACGATCCCCTTCGGTGAGGCCCGAATCGTGAGACCGGGAACGGATGTCACGATCGTGGCCGTCGGCGGGATGGTGGATCGGGTGACCGAGGCAGCCGAACAGCTCGAGGCGTCGGGTGTCTCCGTCGAGGTGATCGATCCGCGCACCCTCGCACCGCTCGATACGGATCGGATTCTGGAATCGGTCGAGAAGACGGGCCGGCTCGCGATCGCGGACGAGACGTTCGGGCCCTGCGGGGTGGGGGCCGAGATCGCGGCAACGGTGAGCGAGCACGGGTTTCCCGGTCTGAAGGGGCCGATCCGACGGATCAACGGGTTGCACGTGCCAACGCCCTACAGCCCGACACTGGAGGGCGCCGTCGTACCGCAGGTGGATCAGATCGTAGAGGTGACGCGAGAAATGGTGGCGTAGGTGAGCGCTTACGGTAAGAAGGGCGCACCGCGCTCCTGTGGCGTAAGCAGGGCAGCGCCGTCTGATTCGACCAGGAAGGTCTGTTCGATATGGAGAGAGGCCGTGCCCGGGATGAAGATCGGCGCTTCGAGATTGAGGACCATGCTCTCTTCGAGCGGCAGGTCGGCGGGCTCGTCTATGCAATCGTCTTTGATCCGCAATCTCGTGTCGCCGACGAGGATGGGATAGTCGCGAACTTCTAGACCGATGCCGTGGCCGTGCGGGAAAGAGACCCGGATGTCGTGTTCGCACAGTACGCTCCACATCGCGTCTAAAATGGCGGAGGTGTTCACGCCCGGTCGCATCGCTTCCGAACCGGCCTGGAGACACGCGTAGAGCGCATCGTAACTACGCTGATGACTGTCCGACGGTGGACCCATCGAGAGGGTGAGGCCGCTGTCGGAGCAGCAATAGCCGAAGACGCATCCGTAGTCGACGTAGAGGATGTCGTCCGGAGCCAGTCGGTAGTCCGACTCCGTCGCGATTCCCATTCCGCGCGCGGAGTAAGCGAAGTGGTCGGGTTCGGCGCCCTGGGCGGCGAGTTCGGTCTGGAAGCGTTGTCTCATCTCGAGGAGTGACCCACCCACCTTCGCATCGGCGAGCGCGATGTGCGCCGCCTCCTCCGCGATCTGCGTCGCCCGGCGCAGTCGTTCGATTTCTTCCTTCGTCTTCACCATCCGGATCCATCGTATCAAATTCGACGCGTCTCGCCATTGGACATCCGGCAGGGCGTGCTGGATCGCTTCGAAGGTCGTTGAAGCCAGCGTATCGCGATCGATTCCGATGCGACCGTTAGCGAGGCTCGCGTCCAACAACACGTCTTTAAGCGCATCCACGGGGGAGGCCCCGTAGGGTTCGGTCGTCATCGACGTGTGCAGAGATTTCAAACGATCGGGTAGCTCCACGGGAGGTGCGGAGTGGTCGAGCATCCCTCCCCCGAAGAATCGAATGCGGTCGACTTCCAGATCCATCGCGTTGCAGGCCATGGTGGCGTCGATGGCGAGCGAGGTGTGGCCGGCAGCCGTGAAGACTCCAAAGGAGGGGAGCAGATCGGCACTGCCGCCAGGGCGAACCATATACTCCTTGAATTGTCCCGCGAGCCAGGAGTAGTAGCCTGTAACGTAGGTGACGTTGACGGGGGATGTGGCGACGAGCGCGTCCAACTCGTAGCGTTGGAGACAGTCGATGGCGCGCGGTTGGTTGATCATTCAGTTTACGCTTTCGAAACGGAAGTACTGCATCGGCCACGTCCCCGAATGCTCGCAGACGTATTCTTCGGACGTCTGCGTGTACGCGCTACCGGTGTAGTCGTCGATCACGTTTGCCCAGAAGTGAATCGCACTCTCATTCTCGTCGATGACCCGGACAAGCCAGGAACCGGGATATCGATTGAAGAGCAGATTGGCTGCCCGACGGCCGATTCCCTGTCGCTTGAACTTTCGCAGGACGAAGAACTTCTGGATCTCGGTTCTCTCCGGCTCGAGCGGGTAAGGATGGACGCCGGCAAACCCCGCAACGACATCCGATTCATAGATGAGGTAGGTTGCGTGACCGGGTAACCCCCAGGATTCGATGAACTTGTCACACCTCCCGTATTGGCCCTTCCGGTTCGGTCCCCAGCTCATATACTCCGACATATCGTAGCTGTGTAGTAGGGGATGAGGTTGTGGACGTAGTCCTTCTGGTCCTCGGTGGCAATGCGGATCTCTGTCGACATCGATTTTGTGCCCCCAAAGCGCCGTCACACTGAGCCCTTCGACTTCGCTCAGGATAAACTTCGTTGAAGTGTCGGTCCTGGCGGTAAGGTCTACGGCTATCGTCGGTCGCCGGTGCCGAATCCGCCGTCGAAGAAGGTCTTCAGGCCGGGGTTCTCCTGGATGTAGTTCTTGAGCTCCAGGACGATGTTTTCCTGAAGCTGAATGCTGAGACCGCCGTCGACGGGGAGCACGACGCCGGTGATGAAGGCTGCTTCCTCCGAACACAGGAAGGAGACGGCGTTGCCGATGTCGTGAGGCGTTCCCGTGCGACGGACGGGATACTGAAGCTCCTCCAAGTGGAACCCTTCCTCGTTCGCTACATCCTTCCACAGCTTTTCGAGGTTCTCGGTGACCATATGGCCGGGGGCGATGGCGTTGACGGTGATTCCCAGCGGGCCGAAGTCGATGGCCATCTGTCGGGTGAGACCGTTGACGGCTGCCTTGCCCGTTTCGTAGACCATCGTACCTGCGGCCTGCAGCAGTCCGTGCACGGAGGAGATGTTTACGATGCGGCCGATCTCACGTGGTGGCGGATCCCCGTGGCGAAGACCGTGACCCTCCCAGGGTCCGGGGTCGTAGTCTTCCGGGGGACCCGACGCCTGCATCGCGGGAACGGCATGCTTGGCGCCGAGGAAGTGGGCCATCACGAGAAGGCTCATCCCCTTGTGCCAGCTCTCGACTGTTGTTTCGAGGGCGCTTCCATCCTGGAGGCCGATGACGCCGTAGGCGTTCTGCACGAGGATGTCGAGGCGACCGAATTCGTCGACCACCCGATCCACCATTGCTTTGGCTACTTCTTCCGTGGAGACGTCCCCGACCATCGCGGATGCGGCCCCACCGTTGTCGAGAATGGTGGCGGCGCGGCTATTGGCTCCCGATTCATCGATGTCGACGATCAGAACGCGAGCGCCATCCGCCGCGAGTTTGTCTGCGATGCCGCCGCCGAGTCCGGTCGCACCTCCCGTGACGATGGCGACCTTGCCTGTGAGTTGTGCCATAGCTAACTCCCGTCTCAATGGGCCCCCCGGTCGCCCTTCGATACAACCTCCATAGGTTGTGGCGAAGTCGCTTCGCTCCAACCACTTTCCGATGAGGTCACTCAGGGTGACCCGTGGGTACTGACCTGTCACTCAATCTGTTCAGAACTGTCGTCCCGCGTGGCGATAACCGGTAGCCCGTTCCAAGGCTCTCCGTTAATCCCAGGTTCTTGAGCTTCCGTACTTTGATCTTGAACTTGTCGCGTTCCTGGTCGACCTGAGGGGCGAGATCACCGGCCCGAGTCGCCTCATTGTCGCGGATGAGACGGAGATAGGCCAACGTCCACGGACCGGACTTGCTGGCCTTGTCCAGACGGCCGAGACGCTTTTCGAGGTCGTCCCATTCCGCGCCTGAGAGATCTTCGTTTTCGCGAAGGGCGATGCGCGGGTCTTCTCCGGCGCGATGAAAAGCCACGCGGTAGACGTCCCCTTCACGTCCCTCCAGATCCTTCCGCAGATCGGCGACATCGGAGTGGCCGGCCTTCCTGGCGTCCGATCGTGTGATCGACTTTTCATCGACGATGTCGACGGCGTCAATGCCGAGCAGGCCGACGCGCGTCTTGAGCGTGCCGTCCTTCTTCACGGAAGGTCGCCGCCACTTTTGGAAGGCAACCGTCACTTCTCCCGTTTCGATGCGGTCCAACGTAAGTCTTTTGAAGAGCACGGAATCCTCAACGCTTTCGTGCGATGAGGGTGATCAAGGCCATCTCATCATCAAAGGTATCCTCGAGATTCCGACCGAGCACGTTCACGGCGTCAGCGAGTCCCGCCTGGTATTCCTCTTCCGAGATTGTCCAGAGCTGCGAAGCGTCCCGGTTTCGGAACTCGTCGAGAAGGTCACTGTGACGGCGGGCCTTGCGGTGGTATTCGATTTCGACCGTAACCTCGAATCCACGACTGGACAGTTCAGATTCCATTCGATCCCCTGGCCAGAACCGGTCCAGATCGTTACTCCGTGCGGTTGGGAAGAAACGATAGTAGACCCAATGGGGCATTCCCGCGGGGGTAACGTTGGTGTACGTCAGGTATCCACCGCGTTTCATCGTTCTGGCGAATTCGTCCAGGGCCATCGGCTTGTCGGTGATGGAATGCAAAGGACGTGTAAATAACGTCGAAAACATCCGTCCGGAACGGCATACGCTCCGCCGTGCCTCTTCCGAAGTGAGCCGTCGGGACCTTTGGTATCGCATAGTCGAGCATCTCCCGCGAAGGCTCCAGACCGAACCAGACGATGTGGCGATCCTTGAAGCACTCTACCTGAGCCTCGAGATAAATGCCCGTTCCACATCCCACGTCGAGGATGCAGAGGTCACGATCCATCCGCTTCCCAGTTGACGATGTCCTGGCACATTCTGCGTCCTCGCTTAGACAACTTCCGATAGAAATCGAGAGGCAGCGGTCGCCCGAAGCCGGGCCGCTTGAACCACGACGCATAGTAGCCCACGGAGGTCATAATCCGATTCTCGTCCGAGCGGTTGGCGGTCCCACCGTGCCACGTTCGGACATCCCTGAGGAGGGTTGTGCCGACGGGCGCGCAGACAATCGACTGCTTCCAATGATCGGGCTCGTTCTTGAGTTCGGGCGGTCGGACCCGTGTGCGCTGCGTTCCGGGAATGAAGCGGATGGCGCCATTGATCTCTTTGAACTCGGTCATCAGGAAGTTCGTGACGATGAACGGGCTGGGTAGGTCGAACGCGCTGACCTGCCCGATCGGGTCGTTCAACATGTCGCGCATATCGGAATGAAGCTTCTGGATCTTCGCGCCGGGCGTGGAGTAGTCGCCGCCGGCACCGGAGCAATGGTAGTCCTGAGTGCCCCAGATCTCGTCCAGGATGGGGAGGAGTGTGGGGAGCTCGATCAACTGCGCCCATTCGGGATGATGAATCTGGGACTCGAAGGAGTAGCGGGCGAAGCCCCGATTGGCCTCCTCGATCGGAATCGCCGCCATCTGCTCCGCAACGACCCGGCGGGCGCCCTCCTGCGCGTAGGCAAGCTGGTCGTCGGAGAGGGCGCCGGTCAGCGCGACGAACCCGTCGCGGAAGAAGATCTCTGCGGCTCTGGGTATGTTGTCTGCGGGTACGAGTTCTATGTCGAGCAAGTCATTAAACCAATTGGATGGTGAGATTGTCACCCCGGTAGTGTTTTAGGCCGGGGTCCACTTTGACTTTCGCGAAGATCAAGATGGATCCCGGCTCAAAGCACCGCCGGGATGACATCCAACTACTCACTGACCAACGCTTCACGTGCACCAGTGGTAGAGACCGGGTCCAGTGTGTTGAACAATGTCGGAAATCTGTGAGCGCATCGTCTGGATGCGGGAGGCATGATCGGGGTGGTAGGCGAGGTTGTCCATTTCGTCGGGATCGATGGAGAGATCGTAGAGTTCGTCGATGTCGTGCCGGTTCCAGACGTACTTCCAGCTCTCGTCGAGAAGCATCGCGTGTGCGGCGAGGTGCTCGTCGGCTCGGCTGTCTCCGTAGATGGCTTCTTGCGAGGCGATCTCGGCGAACACCGGTGCCCCCTCGGGTTCGTCCCCCGATTGGAGGGCAGCTGCGATGGATCGACCGTCGATCGGTGAAGGGAGCGAAATACCTGCAAGGTCGATGAGGGTGGGCATCATGGCGACGCCACCGACGGGCGTGGTGACGTTCTGGCCGGCAGGCAATCCTGCGGGCCAGGAGAGGATCTGAGGAACGCGGACGGAGGCCTCATACATCAGACATTTTTCGACGAAGCCGTGGTCGCCCAACAGTTCCCCGTGGTCGCTGTTGAAGAGGACGATCGTGTTTTCTCGCTGCCCGTTCTGCTCGAGTCGATCGAGGAGTCGGCCGACCTCGTTGTCGATGTGGGTGACGAGCGCATAGTAGTGCCGAAGCATCCGTCGATACTTGTCGTCACTGAGCGATCCGGGAGGGATGCGGAACTTCGATCGCGAGTGGTAGGCGGGTTTTCCATCGAGAGCATCGTGGCGGCTGCCGGGCAGGGGGACTTCGTCTTCGGGATAGAGATCGAGAAGCTCTTGGGTCACGAGCATTTCGGGGTGAGGGTCCTTGACGCCGCAAAGAAGAAAGAAGGGATCGTCCTGTCCGGCGGATGTGTCGAGGAATTCGATCCCGCGATCGATCGTCCAGGTCGTACGATTCTGACGAACGTCGTCGATCTTTCCGAAGGGGAGCGAGTTGGTGCCGTAGCGCTCCTTGTGCGGCCAGTCACGCGCGTAGGGGTTGGAAATGCCTTCCTGTTCGAACCAAGTGAACAACGGGTCGGGCACATCCTTCGGCAGATAGCGATAGATGCTCCAGTCCGTGAAGCCGTGCTGGGCGTGCTCGTCGTTCCCGAGATGCCAGACACCGACGTTTCCACAGCGATACCCCGAGTTGCTTAAGACATCGCTGATGGTCGTGATATCCTCGTGCATCCGGCAGCCGGGTTGGTCGCGCACGCCGGGTCCGTAGTTCCGCATCTGACCGGTGGTATGAGGGTAGAGGCCCGTGAACCAGCACGCTCGAGCCGGAGAACAGACGGGTGAGGCGCAATACGCGTTGCGATAGAGGACGCCTTCCCGAGCAAGGGAATCCAGGTTGGGGGTTCGGACATAGCTGTCGCTGAGGAGACCGAGCGAATCGAAACGCATCTCGTCGCACATGATCCAGACGATGTTAGGTCGCCCGTCAGTCGACATCGATGCGCACCTTCTCTCCTGTCTCTGCGCTCTCGTAGATGGCATCGAGGAGCTTCATGAACCTAAGCGCATCCTCCGGGGAGACGTCAGGTGGCTGCGTGCCTCGGATGGCGGCGGCAAAGTCCGCCACTTCGGCGTTGAAGTCGCCGGGGTCGTGTTCGACGTATTCGTCGACGAACTCACCTTCGGTGAAGATCGACCCGAGTAACCGTCGTGTTCCGGATCGCCTTTCTCCTCCGGGCAGCGAGACGGATTCCGATTCGATCGTTCCGTTGGTACCAAGAATTCGCAGCCCGAGGTCCCAGGCTCGGTCGGACCAAGTGGGGATGACGGAGGAGGTGTCCATCTGAATCGTGATGCCCCCGGCACAGCCGACGAGGAAGCTGACGTAGTCGTCGGTATGGGGTTCGACATCGAGCGTCGTGGGAAATGCGGAGTGACCTGAGGCGAAGACCCACTCGGGTTGTGGGCATCCCATCAGGAACCAGGCCTGATCGAGATAATGCGAGCCGTGTTGGCCGAGTGCGCCCCCCTTGAAGCCGGGGCGGTAGAGCCACTCGCGACCAGCAGTGGGTTCGAAACCGACGCCACGCTCGCGGAAGTGATAGTGAACCCGGGCGTGATACGGCTTTCCGATTTTTCCATCCGTGATGAGCCGTCGCGTCTCTCGATTTTCCGTCACGTGGCGCATGAAGTAGGCATAGACGAGCGTCTTTCCGGTTTCCCGGGCGACGGCGTTGATGGCCTCGACGTCCTCGGCATTGCGACCGTGGGGCTTCTGGACGAGTACGTGCTTGTTCGCTTGCAGGGCCTCGGTCACCATCTCCAGACGAATGTCGGGTGCGGTCGCTACACCGACCGCATCGACCGCATCGTCCTCGAGGAGCTCGCGATAGTCCTTATAGATGTGGGTGACGCCGAGCTCTTCTGCGACACTTTGCGCAAGCTCTTCGTTCAGGTCCGCGACCGCCCACGGAACCGTGTCGTCACAGGCCTTTGCCCCGGCGACCCAGGCTCGACCGACACGACAGCCGATGACACCTATTCGGATGGGATCCAAGATCACCTCTATGGTTCGGTTTCAGACTT
Source organism: Latescibacteria bacterium UBA6620 (assembly GCA_002433075.1). Classification (GTDB taxonomy): domain Bacteria; phylum Latescibacterota; class UBA2968; order UBA2968; family UBA2968; genus UBA6620. The sequence goes on along the minus strand of DJHM01000028.1, from coordinate 43,518 downwards.
CGGGAAGACCGGTCCGGAACAAGCCACTTACGTCTCGTTGGGGTCCTGCCACGGGGAGGGGCGTTCTCTTCGGACTTTCTCGACCCATTCCCTGTGGGTCTGTTCCCGGCCCGGAAGTGTGATGCCTCTGGCCAGCTCGTTGAGGAATGCACGGACCTCTCTGTTCTTACCGCCGATCAGATTGAGACCGCCGGGACGATGTCCCCCGCCCTCGTATTCACCGTGGTATCGGCTGATGAGAATGTCGATCAGCCTCATTTTCTGCTGCGGCGTCGCGGCCTTCGGGAATTCGTCTACATACGCCTCGAGGAACGGTTGCATTCCGCCGGCACTGAGCTGCTTTCGCTTGTAAGTCTTATGATACTCTTTCCAGGGCAGCCCCCAGTCGCAGTCCTCACAGTGGACGAATTCATCCCACTTGTGATCGATGATCTTGCCGCAGACCGGGCAGGGGACGCGACCACGATGTGCGGCGCTGGTGGTCAGGATCGAAATACATCGCGTGAGGATGGCGAATCCGACTTCGTCGATCAGTTCTTCATCGACAATGCCGGCGGCGTCCTGTTCGTAGAGCTGAGCGATCTTGTATCGCTGCACACGCCTCGCCCATTTTGGTTTGTCGTCACGCAAGGTCCTGAACCCGTGACCTCAGCGGATCTCAGCCATCGACCGGGCGCTGACTGATGGGTCGTTCCACCCGATGCGCGCCTATCTGGTCGACGTCCCACAGCTTTGAGAACTTGAAGGCTCGAGGACAATGGCTGAAGGACTCGTCCACTTCGATGAGCAGGCCCTGGAGCTGTCTAGAATTGTCGTCCGGGCTGTGGATGGACATCTCGATCTGACGCTGACGGAGTTCTTCCTGATCGAGGATGGTGACGGTGCCATTGACGCGGACTGTTTCGTCGACACCGGGGATGAGAAAGAGCAAACCGACGTGTGGATTCTGGTCCAGGTTGTGGTAGGACTGGAACAGTCTGTTCCCGGCGACATCGGGAACGATGAGGTGCCGGTCGTCGATGATCTTTACGAATCCGGGCTTGCCGCCTTTGGGTGAGGTGTCACACTTTCCGTCCCGGTCGCTGGTGGCGAGGACGACGAACGAGGAATGGCGGATGTACTCCTGGACGAACTCGGACATCGAATCCCGGACCTTGGCGGCTGTACGGGCTTTGGGTGTGCCGAACTGCTCCTGGAAGCGATTCTGGGGAGTCTCAAGCAGAGGTTCGGTCATCTCAGCTCCTTGGCGAGACGATGAGGCGCGCCGATTCTGAAGAATCGGCGCGGAGAGTACAAGTTTCGCGCGAATCCGGGTCTTTCGTGTAGAAGGCCTTCATCGAAGAGGTTTCCCTGGAACCGTTAGGTCCAATCGTTTCACATGCCCAATCGGGCGACGTTGCCGCGTTTACGAAGCTCGTGCGTCGGTTTCAGGATATGGCTGTCGGCTACGCCCGCGCCTGCCTGGGTGATTTTCACCAGGCTGAGGACGTCGCTCAGGAAGCGTTTCTGCAAGCACACCAGGAACTGGATGCGTTGCGGGCCCCAGCCGCATTTCCTGGATGGTTCCGCAGGATCGTCTACAAACACTGCGATCGCATCCTTCGGAGCCGACCCGAGGGACGTCCGCTGGCGGAGGATGCCGCAACCGAATCCGCCGACCCGTCGGGTCTACTGCTCGAAAAGGAGCGAGGACTCCAGCTCGAAACCGCTATGGCCGGCTTGACGACGCCCGAACGGCAAGTGATTCACCTCTTCTACACCGGCGACTACGACCGAAAGACGATCGCGACCTTTCTCGATGTGCCCGTCTCAACGGTGGACAACCGTCTCCGGACGGCACGCGAGAAAGTTAAGGAAAGGATGACCGAGGTGCAGACACTTCGTGACACCGCCCCTTCGAACGACGACCGATTCGTTCAGCAGGTTCTGCGGAACGTGGAACAGACCTGGTCCTGGTAGGACCGAGCCTACGAGTACGGCCGGGGCGAGCGTCGTGAGGAACGCCGCCAGGAAGCCCTCCACATTGCTCAAGAAGCCCTTTCGCAATACGACATCGAGGCCGGTGGACTGGAGCTTGTGCGAAACATTATAGCTTGTGCGAAACATTATCGTGATCGGCGGACCCCTGGCCTTCCGGGTGACTTCGGGCGATCGGACCTACGCTCTCCACGTCTACAATCCGTCTCCGATGAACGTGGAGAACCCGCTCGGCGGACTGACAGGGATCCGGGATCGAGCGGATGTGCTCCAGTCAGGACTCCAATGGTTCGACGTGCTGAACCGTGACATCGAGCTCTCGGTTCAGGCTCCGATCTCCAATCGTGAAGGCCGATTCGTGACACAGGTCGAGGTCGACACGGGACTCGTCAACTGTGCTCTCCTCGACTGGGTCGAGGTGGAGGAAGTTTCAGAGGATCATCGTCGGAACATCGGCAGGTCGATGGACGACATCCGCCATCTGGGTACCATGCTCGGGAAGATGCACGAGCACAGTCGTCAGTGGGATCCACCCGAGGCGTTCGTTCTGCCGAGGGTAGACCGAGCGAAGTTGAACGCAGCTTTGGTGGTCCTGCGTTGGGCGGCCGAACAGGGTCGACTTCCCGAATCCGACCTTCCGGTTTTGGAGAGTGCGGTGGGGAAAGTGTAGAAGGTGATGGGTGAACTGGGGGAGTCAGGACCTTTCTGGGGACCGATCCACACGCTCATGCCGGGTACTGTTGTGTTCACGGGAGACGCAGCGTGCCCGATCGACTACAACAGCTTCTCGTTCGGGTACTACTTGTTCGATATAGGTTGGTCGTTCATCTGGAACGGGCCTGCGGACAGGCGAAGGGCGTTCCTGGAGAGCGAAAGTTCGTCGACCACGAATGTGCGAGCTACCTTGAGGAAAAGAACTTCCTGTTCGAGAAGGGATCGTGGAGCGACGAAAAGTAATGGTGAAACAAGTGACCACTGACCAGTGCGAAACGGAGTTACCAACGGTTTAGAGGATGACCGTTGCCGTGGAACCAGATGGCGTCGACGATCACGCCGAGTCCGATGCCCATCATGTGGCCGATCATGATGCCGAGGAAAAGAGGGATGCACCGACGGTAAAGCGACAGCGACCCGATCTTGAGAATGATCGTCTTGAGGATCCAGATGACCATGATGGATGAGGCGCTGCTGCGCATGGTGAGGGAGGCGCCAATGGCAAAACCGATCGGATGAAGCGAGAAGAGCGGATTCCAAATACGTAGTCCGATGATCCCGGCCGTGACGAGACCCCCGAAACCCAGCAGACCGACGCGTTGCCAGTCGGTTGTGAAGCTTTTCTGTAGCTTGCCGACGACGACGCCGTAGCTTTCGGCCGCGCCACCACCTGCCCCCTTGAAGCTGCTGGAACCGAAGTTGTAGGCGCCGACCCCGGTGTAGGCTTCCACGAGGGTAAGGCCGATGGCGGAGATGGCTCCTACGCCGCAGGTGACGAGGATCAGAGGCGGGATCCGTCTCCTGCCGGCGCGTTCGATGGCCTGCGCAAGCCGGGGGACGTGGGCGAGCACGGTCATGGCCATGCTCTTCGCATCGCAGTGGATTGTTTGCGTGAGACCGATGGCGGCCGCTGTCTGGGGGTTCACGATGGCGGGTCCAAACAGATGCCACGTGAAGGCCTGCGGAGTGATGGGGCCTCGAAGGAAAACTAGACCGCTCTCGACGATCACACGAGCCAGACCCAGGTAGATGACCGCCAGGCCGAACCAGAAAGCGAAGAGCGGACCCCACATGAATCCGAGCTGCTTAAAAAAGATGACCAGGTAGACGGAGCATCCGACGAACGACCAGAATGCGGCCCGGTAGGACATGAGCTCACCGCTGTCGTCGAGTCTCTTTTCCTTGAAAACCGCCTGTCTGTAGACCATCGCCAGATGGTGTCGGGCAATCCATACCCCCCAGCCTACGAACACGATCATCCCGCCGAACCCCTGCCAGCCGATGGCCGCGTGGAAGGACCCCCACGGATCCCCCTCGCCGATGTCGAATCCGATCCGGTTGTAGATGCCGGCCTGAATGGCGGCCAGCAGATGGAAGAACCAGATGCTGAAGAGCACCTCTGACTTCGTGAAGTAGCCGAACGCGATCGTCATGGGGTGGACGGTGAAAGAGATTGGGGGAAAATCCCGGCCGAGCCGGATCGTCGTGCTACGGAGGATCGGAATCGTGGGCCAACCCGTGACGCTCCATCCCACCATATTCCACGCCAGGATACCGAACGTGAAGAAGAAGCCGATCAGGAACAGGGGCGATCGCAGGAGCGCCCCGAGCGCAGAACCGTCCTCGTCCGAGTCGGTCAGCTCGAGGAGGGCCGCTGCGACGGGGAACGCGAGACGCTCGTTGTCGACCCATTGTTTCCGAAAGATTGTCGACAAGCTGATGCCGGCCGTCAGGAGGGCGACGACGACCGTTCCCCACCAGAACAGGGGCGATAACCAGGGAGCCCAGGGAATCGACTCTCCGGCAGGCAGGCTTTCGTGGAAAGTCCTGACGGCTTCCGCGTCCGAAACGTAGGCCCAGGTGGGCATGGGCGGGATCAGCAGTTCCATCCAGCGGTTTTCGGGCGTCGCGAAATACAGGGGGGTCGAGATCGTTCCGAGCAGATATCCGGACAACCATTCGCCCTGCATCGTGACCGCGACGAGACCCACGCAGCAGACGACGACCAGCTCGCGGGGCGCCAGCCCGATCCCCAAACGTCGGAGGGGCAGATTGAGGAACAGAAGAAAGAAGTAGGGGATGAGAAAGCCGACCGAGATCTGCGCGTAATCCGTGCGGGACGACTGCAATACGAGGCTGGAGTAGACCGGCCACAGGTTCACGATGGCGGCCATGAGGATGGAAATGATTACGGCACGTCGGGTCAATCGAAGGGTCCGGTTTCAGTGTTCAGTCATGAGACCAGGCATGACCCGGTCGAATCAAGGCTGTAGGAAACGAGGGTGAGCCGTGTAAGTCAAGGAGGGAGGTGAGGCCGAGGTGTAGGGGCGCGGTCTCCACTACGACAAGACAGGTCGGCGAGGTCCTACGAAGAACGTGATTCTCTCAGGATAAATTCTCCGGGTTCGAGGTAGAGGCGAAGGTCTGAGAGGATGCCCTTGTAGAGATCGTCGATGGCTTCGGGTGGCTGGTCGACTGGAAAGAACCGCGCATCCATGGTTTCGTCCGTGGTTCTCTCGATCGAGCCTGACCATTCTGAGACGAGAAACTGCACGCTGACCTGTTCGAAGGGATCGCTGTAGGATGTGACGTTGTTCAGGGTCTTATAGATGCCTATCGGTCGGGCTTCGAGGACATCGAGGCTGGTCTCTTCCTTGACCTCACGGGCCATGCATTCGTAGACCGTTTCATCCAGTTCCATACTTCCACTGGGCATGACCCAATCCGAGTTGTCGCTCCTCCTTACGAACAGGATCCGCCCTTCGGGATCGCGAATCACCGCCCGTGGCCCTGGACTCCTTGAAGCCGAACTGTGCGTAGAGCCCCTGAGCGTCGCGGGTGTCGAGCTTGATCGATCGAACTCCTGCGATGAGGGGACATTCGATCGCACACTCGACGAGCCATTTTCCCAACCCCTTGCCTCGATGTGTATCCAGGACGAAGACATCGCAAAGATACGCGTGGCGGGCTTAGTCGGTGACGATTCTGGCGAAACCGATCTGGCGTTCGTCCTCGTAGAGTCCGAAGCAGAGCGAGTTTTCGATGGCCCGTTTCATGACGTCCACCGGCAGTCCGGGTGACCAGTAGGAGCCGCTCACGAGTCGAGCGGAACCGAATGCTCTTTGACGATGGTCGTCTGCTCGGTCAGGGTGATGAAGTTGAACGGCAAGGGCGCCTCCCCATCTCGTCGAGCGGCATCGGATTCCGTTTCGGGCCACAAATTCAACGGCGCGTAGGGAGTCCCGACACTGGCGTAGTGGACGCCATCCCTGAAGATCTGGACACCCCGGTGAATGTGACCAAAGAAGACGCCCCGGACTTGTTCGCTGAGGGGCACCAGCGCATCGTGGAGGTCTTCGCCGTTCAACAGATCGATTTTGTCGTCGTGCCAATCACAATCGAGGTGTAACGGGCAGTGATGCAGGAAGATCGACACGGGCCCGGTCGACGCTTCGATCTGCTCGACCAGGAAGTCGATTTGTCCGTCGGGAAATCGCCCACTCCCGCCGATCTCTTCGTGCGGTCCCTTTGTGTGGAGGACGATCCCTCGCTCGCCCGCGAGGTCGAACGCGTAGGAAGCGAAACCCCCGAATGTGGCCACGGTATCCCCCATCGGCAGGTCACGGACCTGATCGGGATCGTCGTGGTTGCCTGCCGCATAGTAGATGGGGACGCCGATCTTTCCCAGCAGCTGCGTGGCGAGCTCGTAGGCTTCGGGCTCTCCGTCGCCCACGACGTCGCCGGTATGGACGATGCACTTCGGGGTGGTTGGAAGTGCCTTCAGCGCATCGACGAGCCGCTCGAGATTGCGATAGGGGACACGACCGTGGATTTCGAAGGACTTCTCCGGACGGATATGCGTGTCGCTGATGTGGACGATGTAGATGGGATTCATCACAGGTAACCCCCTTTCAATGACCATTGACGAGTGACAAGTGACCAGAAAAACGCAGAACCTATCGTTCTGATTCGGCCTTGAGAGCTTTGTTCATACTTTCGAATCCCTGTCGTGTGTCGGTGTTCAAGCTCTCCCATAACAGGGGGATAAGCAAGCCCCGGAATTTCTCGTAGTGATGAAACCGGGTTCGGTTACCGTCGTCGAGTGGTTCGAGTTCGTAGATGTGTCGGCCGTCGAAAACCCTGGGGATCAGTAGACGCCCGAGCCATTCGAGTTTCTCGGCAGGGCGAACGACAAGGAGGGTCGGTCGGAAAGACATCGACTCCCCATTGGGAGACTGGACGACAATCGTGAGGACGGCTCCTTCCTCCGATTGACCCTCGATGGTGAGGAACGGATTCCAGTCCGCGTGACTCGGGAAGTCCGTGAGTACTGCCCAGACACGCTCCGGTTGAGCGTTGATGTCGATCTGGGTCCGGATCTCCATTTCCCGGACCGTGACCCCGATGAGCAGACACGCGAGAAAGACGAGGCCGACCTTGGAGCCGGGTGATAATCGCACGTCCCAGCGGGAAATAAGGATCGCGTTGGCGGGAGGCAACTGGATGGCTGCGATGACCAGACACGCGGCGCCAGGAGCGATCTGAAGAGGGAGGTTCATCACGCCGACGGCTACGAAGCCGAGCCCGAAGGTCCATCGCAGAATCAGAATGAGGATCGTCATGTGGAGGCTCCTGCAGGATCGGGTTCGGGCGCGATGCGGCCTCCTCGGACCGTCCCCCCTAGAACCAGGCCGGCGCCAATGAGGACCAGATTCTTGACGATGTATTGACCTTCAAGCGTGAGGCCGTGCGGAAACGTGGTCCAGACGATGTCGGGTAGAACCACGAGCGGCAAGGCGGTGCCCGGCATCTGCAGGAAAAGAAGGAGCAACGTGATGCGCAGGAATTTGCCGCAGATGAGACCGACGCCGATGAGGGCCTCCCACGTTGCGAGGACGGGAACGAAGAGATCGGGATCGACGAAGTAGATGGTGTTGCGAACGAGACTTTCTGCGGGGCTCAAGCCGGGGAAGAATTTGAGGACTCCGAGCCACAGAAAGACGATGCCGAGACCGATCCTGAGAACCGTCATTCCGGTCTCGGCCATCCAGTAGGTGATCGTTCGGTCGATGCTGTCGAAGTGGGCTCGGGCGACGCGGTCTTCGGGTGTGGACACTGACGATTCCTCGTGGCTATTCGTGATGGAGCGCCCGGATGGGGTCGACGCACGCTGCGCGGAAGGCCTGCGAGATGACGGCAACGAAGGCCACGCAGACCGCGAGCAGGGCGCTGAAGATGAACGGCGATAGCTCCGTCCGGTAGACGAAGTCGTCGAGCCAACTGCGGGCCGTCACCCAGGCAAGGGGAAGTCCGATTGCGCAGGAGATCAGAACGAGGGTGAGGAAGCTCCTCGACACGAGCAGGACGATACCGGACACGGTGGCGCCGAGGACCTTGCGGATGCCGATTTCCTGCGTGCGCTGCTGAGCGGTGAAGGCCGCCAGACCGAACAGACCGAGACAGGCGACGAATATCGACAACACGGAGAATCCCGTGACCATGGTATACAGCCACGGTGCAAAGGATATGGCCATCGGGCGAACCGGCTCGCGGACGGAAGCCCGATTGAAGTCAGCCATCACACCCACGATTTCGATCGGGGATCGGAAGGTCGCGCCCCGTCGCCACACGATTCGCCTGCCAACCGACTCCTCCAGCGTCCACCCTAACTGCCTCAACGTGGCCTCGTTGACGATCACCTTGCCTCTCGGCGTATCCAGCGACGTGAAGTCCTTTCCTGCCTTGAGTTCGATCCCGTAGGTGTCGAGGTAACTGTCATCGAGATTCTGGATCTCCATAGGATACTCGGTGTCGGGTTCCGTTTCCGGCATGATGATCCGCTGGAGGCCTGTTCCGTGGCGTCCAGGCGTGCGTCGGTGCGCCGTGGCCTTGACCACGTTCGGGTGGGTCAGGAACGAGTGTTTTACCTCCTTGTAGCGGTCGACGAGTGAGTTGGCCAGTCGTCCTTCGAGGCGGCGGTTTACTTCGAAGATGGGGATGGTCACGAGGAAAGAGCGGTCGAATACGGGATCTCGCGATCGAATGAAGTCCATCTGGGTATGTACGACGAGGGTCAGCGCGATCAATCCGACCGTGATCGTGAACTGAGCCGCGACAAGGCCCTTCCTGAGGATGGCCCCACCGAGTTCACCGCTACCTCGAAGGACACGGGCGGCATCGAATCGGGACAGGACGAACGCGGGGTAGCTTCCGGCGGTGAGACCCCCGAGAAAAGAGACCAGGGTCAGGACTGCGACGGCCAGCGGCTCGTTCGACGGCGACAGCGTCTTCCCGGTCAGGGTGTTCACACGAGGGAGGGCGAGCACGACCAGCCCAAGCGCGAGCACCGAGGCGAGAAAGGAGACGACGGAGGCTTCACCCAGGGACTGGCTCACGAGTTGGGTGCGATTCGCTCCGATGGTCTTTCGGAGCCCGACTTCTCGCGCCCGGTTCAGTGCGCGAGCGGTCGTCAGGTTAACGTAGTTTGCACAGGCGATCCCGAGAATGAGCGTGGCGATGGACGAAAACAGATAGATGTCTCGGATGTCCTCGAAGTTTTCGGCGGCCCGCTGGATGCCAAAGTCGGGGATGGACCGCAGGTAGATCTCCGTCAGGGGCTGCAGGCGCCAGGTGTTTGTCTCCCTTGTTTCCTCGCCCATGCTTCTGGCCATGAGGTCGGGGAGCTTGCGGTCGAATGCCGCCGCATCCGGGTCGAAGCCGTACGAAGGTTTCGATCGCGCGCCAGAGGTTGGGTGAGCAGGATGGGAGCCGAACTTTGGAGGGCGGTCGCCTCGTCGCCTCGCACCAGAGGAAGGTCGAAGAAGGACAGCGCGTTCGAGTCGGTCGCGAACGACCATCGATCGAACCCTCGCGCACCCGCGGAGATTGCAATGCGGGGCATCCGTCGGATGCGGATGGTTTCCTCGACTTCGGGGAACTCTGTTTGGAGGGCATCGGCCAGGGCGCCCGACGTGCGCACCGACATCTCCTGGCCCTTTCCTGGGTTGTGGATGCCCCGCAGGATGCGGTAGATGCGGTCGGCGCCTGGATGATGACGATCGTAGCCCAGCTCGCCGTGAACGAACAGCGCGATGATGAGACACGCAGTCATCCCGATCGCAAGGCCGATGATGTTGATCAAGGCATACCCGCGGTCCCGACGGAGCGTGCGAAGGGCGATTTTGAGATAACTGGTTAGCAAGGCAGAAGTGAGAAGTGAAGAGTGAAAAGAAACCCGGCCTCGGAACGACTGACTTTAGCAATTCTCGATGCTACGGCGTCCAGTGACCCCATTCTTCTGTCTTCTTCCACGTTGTGAAACAGGACTCGCATCGACAGAAGTAGCGCATCATGAAGCGAGGCCGGCGGAGGGTGTTGGCGGTTCCGTTGTGTCCAAACAGATGTTGGAAGAACAGGACGTCCCCACGACGAGGTTCGACGATGAGGGGATCTCCCAGATCGAGAGAGGGGATGTCCTTGTTGAAATCGAAGAGGTATTCGTATCGAACGGGATCCGATTCTGCGAGTTCGCGAATCTTCCGATGGGAACCCGGCCAGACGGCTGTTCCCCCACCTCCGGGCTCGATGTTGCTTAGGTAGACGAGGGTGGCGATGCGATACGGTCCAGGAAAGGTGCGGTGCATGTGTTCCTTCGGGATCCCGTCGATGTGCGGCCGAGGGGTGCTGGGTTCCGTGTGCTGTTGGAGCAGATTCTGCGTGTGTACGGTCTGGGGTGGATGCTGCTCGACGCTCTCACCAATCAGCTGCGAGACGGCCGCGAGGTAGGCTGGCGTTGCGCAGGCCATCAAGTCTTCGTCCTGAAGGGCGTTGAAGATGACAACGCCCCTCGATTCACTGAACTCGTGGGCTCCGTCAGGGAGGCGGGACCAGGTGGCTGAATCCTGCGCAGCCATCTCCATTAGGTCCCACATCCTGGTTTCCGCGGCGGCGGAGAGACTGTCGGGGATGAGACCGGAGGCAAGCAGGTACCCGTCTCGGTGATAGGAATCGATCTGGGACTGAGTCAGCATGGATGAGGTTACTCGAGAGAAGAGGCAAACTTGAGTCGATTCCCGAACGGGTCTACGACACGAAACTCTCTCATCCCGTACGGTTTATCCTCCAGGACAGGCTCGAAGTTCGGATCACGGGCCCGCAGATCCGCGCAATACCTATCCACATCGTCGATCGCGATATAGCCTCCGACCTCCGCATTGTTGGGACTCTCCGTCAGGTGAAGCTGGATGTCCTCACCCATCGCCAGACCCATGTAGACAGGTTCGCCGTCAATCTTATAGGCCCAGCCGATCTCGAATCCGAGGAAGTCTCCATAGAAGCTACGGGCTTCTGTTTCGTCTATGATGCGCAGTACGGGCTCGCCCCTGTGCTGTGCACGGGGGCGCAGAATCATCGCAGATACTCGGCATAGCGCCATTCATTTTGCCGACGCTGGTCGGCGCCACCCCCCTCTTTATAGCGTGCCGCAAGTGCCGCGTCGTGTTCCTCTGTTAGGCGTGCGAGAATTTCAGGATCTGCGATGCGGTCGTTCGTCTCGACCTGCCATTGAGTCAATGTCGCGCGCAGTTGGTCTTGAATGTCGACCCGATCGGGATCGCCTGCAAGATTGCGAAACTCATACGGGTCGTTCGACAGGTCGTAAAGTTCTTCGCGAGGTGGATTCAGATAGGTGGCGTATGCCTCCAGGATCCACGGATCGGCACGCTCGATCTCCTCGACCGTCGCGCCGGGTTCCCATTGCTGGTCGGGCCCCGAATAGCTACGTGCACTCGGGCTCGGGCGATCGTCCAGACAGTTGAAGATGAGTTTGTATCGCGCGTCGCTGCCCTGCCCTTCCTTCACCTGACCCGGCCACTTCAGCAGAGAGGGGACTTTCACCCCGCCTTCGTAGCAGCACGTCTTTCCCCGCGAGAACTGATGACCGTGATCGGTCGTGAACAGAACGAGCGTGTCCTCGGACTTGCCGGAACGTTGCAGTGCGTCGAATAAGTGACCGACGGCGGTGTCGAGCCGGCTCACGCAGTTGTAGTAGTCGGCCGTGTGCTGGCGGAGACGCGGGGTGTCAATTCCGATCTGGGGAAGGGGCGTGACGTCATCCGCGTCCAAGGGGGTCTCGGGAACGCCGAACTGCTGCCGGTGAAAGGGAAGGTGATAGTCGGGATAGTTGACGGTCAGGAAAAACGGGGCGTTGTCCTCGTTGATGAATCGATCGGCGACTGCCGCCATCTTGACGACATCCCGGTTGGGGAAGCTGATGTAATCTCGATCGTTCCACCACATATCGAGCGGATACGCGGCTTCGGGAAGGATATGGAGCTTGCCGACCATGCCGGTCCGATACCCGGCTTCCTTCATGATCGCCGGTAGATTGGGAAGGCCTTCGAATGTGTGATACATATGCGTCGCCAGGCCGATCTGCCCGTTCTGATGGGGGTAAAGCCCGGTATGGATGCTCGCTCGTCCCGGACTGCAGACGGCCTGCGTGGTGTAGGCGTTGGTGAAACGGATGCCCTCGGACGCCAGGCGATCGAGGTGGGGAGTCGAGACGTTGGGGTCGCCGTAGCAGCTGAAGTGGGGGCCGTTGTCTTCTGAGACGATGAGAAGAACGTTCATGGGTGAAAGACAGATTGCCGATTTCCGAATGAGGAAAGGAAGAGCCGTCGATCAATTCATTTTCTTAGAGTGATTGGAAGTGATTGTTGCTCAAACCGGTGTCGACCGTATGGAAGTCGAAAACGTTGAAATGATCGCGCGCAATGCGATTCAGGTCATCGTCTTTCTTGAACGAGAAGAAACGCTTCGGTTCGTAGTGGTCCTTGTCCAGGATGCCCTCCTTGCCTGACCCGCCGTAGCATCCGAGAAAGAAAAGCCCGTCATCGATTAGCACGCGTTGGATCTCGAGAAGAACGGTCGAGAGGCTATGCAGGGGAACGTGAAGCAGGGTGTTCAGAGACCAGATGGCGTCGAAGGTTTCGTCTTGGAAAGGGATGTCGTAGTAGTCCATTTGGACCGATACCAACCCGACCGTTCGACAGTGAGTGACCATCGGACGTGACGACACGGAATCTGAGATCTCGAAGCGCGGCGCCATCGGGGCCCGTTCCTGCGCCGATGTCGAGAATGGACGATCGATCCACGAAGAGGTTCCTCTCGAGAAGCTTCCAGTCGGCCTGTACCTTGGCTTCGCGTTCTTCGACGTGGAGGTCGTAGGAGGATCGAAGACCTGTCTTGAGATCGTCGTCAACGGGCATACATCAAGGATGGCAAAGCAGCCGCGAAATTCAAAATGGGAAACGGTTCACGGAGAGACCGCTTGATGAGTCTGCGAGGCGTATATCGGTCGGATTAACCGGTGGGCTTGGTCAGACCGTATTTCTTGATGCGTGAGGCGAGGGTCGTTGGACGGAGCCCGAGAAGTTCCGCGGTACCGCCCGGACCGTAGATTTTCCAGCCGGTGCGCTCGAGGGCGGCGAGCAGATTGCGTTTGTCCAGATCGATCATCTGGGCTTCGGTCACGATGCCGTCGTTGGCGACGGTGTCGCCCGCTGTGACGATGCGCGGTGGGGCGACGGCCGTATCGACACGGTCGAGGCGTAACGTGTTTCCGGGTGAGGTGATGGCGGCGCGTTCGATGACGTTCTGGAGTTCGCGGACGTTGCCGGGCCAGTCGTAGGCCTGGAGACGGTCGACGGTTGCCTGGCTGAGCTTAAGAGGTTCGCGTTTGAGGTCGACAACGGCGCACTGTAGGAAGTGCGTGGCGAGGAGCGGGATGTCTTCCTTCCGCTCCCTGAGGGGAGCGACCTCGAGCGGGAAGACGTTGAGCCGAAAATAGAGATCCTCACGAAAACTTCCGTCGGCGATGGCTTTCTTGAGATCGCGATTCGTGGCGGCAACGATCCGGACATCGGTCCTGCGGGTCTGCTCCTCCCCGACGCGTTCGTACTCCCCCTCCTGCAGGACGCGAAGCAGCTTCCCCTGGAGGTCGAGAGGAATCTTGCCGACCTCGTCCAGGAAGATCGTTCCGCCTGCTGCGGCCTCGAATCGGCCTGCCCGATCGCGCACGGCTCCGGTGAACGCCCCGCGAACGTGGCCGAAGAACTCGCTTTCGAATAGCTCTCCGGGAACAGAAGCACAGTCCACTTTGATCAACGGTCGATCGGCTCGCCGGCTACGGCGATGAATCTCGCGCGCGACGAGTTCCTTGCCGGTTCCAGATTCGCCCTGGATCAGGAGGCTCGCTTCGGTCGGCGCCACGAGATCGATCTGGTTGGAAAGCTGGACGATCACCGGACTGCCGCCGATGAGGTCGCCGAAATCGAGCGTGTCCGTAATTTCCTGCTTGAGAAACGTATTCTCCAAGGCCAGCTGATTCCTCAGCTGGTCGATTTCCTCGAACGCCCGGGCGTTGGCGATGGCGGCGGCGGCGTGGTCGGCGATCATACGTAGCCAGGTCAGCCATTCTTCCTCGAGCGGCATCCGGGTGAAAATGGCGAGGACACCAAGCACCTTCCCGTTATGGATGAGGGGTTGTCCTCCGAACCCTCGAACGCCCTCCTGCTGAATCCACTCAGGACTCCTTACCCAATCCTCGTTCGGATCGACGTGGAGAACCTCCTGGGGTTCGCCGACTTCCGCGATTCGACCAATCTTCCGCGCCCCAATCGGGATTCGGCCCGAACCTCCATCTGTCTGATTCCAGACAAGACCCGGGTCCTCGATCGACGATCCGGCGCTGGCTACGAGATGGAGACACTTCGTCTGATTGGGACATTCCGAACGCATGGGGCAGGTGTCGCAGCGGTCACCGGGCTGGGTGAGCCAGATGCGACAGAGCGCGACCTGAGGGCCCGCGGAAAGCCGTGAGACTATGGTCGAGAGGACGGACTCGCAGGATCTTTCCTTCGCGATGTCCAGGAGAAGATTCTTGAGTGGGTCGAATTTGGGGGTGTAGCGGAGGATTCGAGCCATAGGAGAATTATCGACGAAAAATCGTTGAATGTCAAGAATAGAACGATATTTCGTTGATTTTTGCAGGCGACCCGGACAAGATAAACACCTATAAGTATTTGTAAAATAATAAAATACCATAATAATGGTCGGTCTGTCACAGGTGTTGAGAAGGATTCTGCACATAATGGCAGCACATCGACCAGGTGTATCGAAAGAAGAGGAAGTGCAGGTCACGCAGGGACATCCGGTTGGTACCGGATGGTGAAGAAACCTAAACCTGAGGAGGTAGGAGATGTTGAACCGTTGTTTGGTCGCTGGTGTGGCCCTTCCGTCGGCCTTTACAACCACTCTGTTTGCCCAACTGCCAAATCCTGGTATGACGGTCGTATCGGGCAAGACGGCCCTGGTGGTCACGGACCCCCAAAACGACTTTCTGAGTCCGGAAGGGGTGACGTGGGGCATGGTCGGAGCAAGCGTGACGGAGAACAACACGGTGGCGAACATCGAGACATTGTTCAAGACGGCGAAAGGGAGCGATCTGCCCGTTTTCGTGTCTCCACACTACTACTACCCGACGGATCACGGTTGGGAGTTCGAGGGGGTGTTAGAGAAACTGATGCACACGATCGGGATGTTCGATCGGAAGGACGCGCTGAGCGTGGAGGGGTTCGAAGGGTCGGGGGCTGACTGGCTCGAACGCTACAAGCCCTACCTGCAGGACGGAAAGACGGTGGTGACGAGCCCACATAAAGTGTATGGGCCCGAGACGAACGATCTAATTCTGTAGCTACGAAAACGCGGGATCGACAAGGTGATCCTGGCGGGGATGTCAGCCAACCTCTGTACCGAGTCCCATTTGCGGGAGCTGCTGGAACAGGGATTCGAGGTGGCCGTGGTGAAGGACGCGACGGCGGCGGCGAAGGTTCCGGAAAGCGACGGATACGCAGCGGCGCTCGTGAATTTCCGCTTCGTGGCGAACGCGGTTTGGACGACCCAGGAGACGGTGGCTGCGATCGAGGAATCGCTCCTCGCGTCGAACTGATACGCCATGTTGCAGAGGAAAGCGCCGATCCGATTAATCGGGTCGGCGCTCTTTTTTTTGCCAGGATCGCTCAGGTCACGTCGAGATCAACCTGCTCGATGTCGAACCCCTCTTTGGTAACCGTCAGGAAGGCGAGCGCGACGGGAAGACTGAATCGATGGGGACCGCAACTGCCGGGGTTCAGGTAGGTGACGCCATCGATCTCGTCCAGGGCCGGCTGATGCGAATGTCCCGTGATCACGAGGTCGACCTCCTCTGCCACAGGGTCGATGTCGAGATCCTCCCGGACGTGGTAGAGATAGATCGTCCGCTTCCCGATTTCTACGCACTCGTTCATGGGCAGGGTCGCACCGAAATCCCCACGGTCGACGTTTCCCCGGACGGCGACAGTCGGGGCGATGGCGTTCAGTCCGCGAAGGACGTCGACGTGTCCGACATCCCCGGCGTGGAGGATGACGGGGACACCTCGGAGGGTTTCTTCGACTTCGGGTCGCAGGAGCCCGTGGGTGTCCGAGACGACGCCGATGCGAGTCCCGATTTTGAGCCGGAAGGATGCCATCAGGCTGGAAAGATGACCACGAATGTCACGAAAGACACGAAAAAAGACGGGCCGCGAAAATTACATCCGAGCCCGAAGCAAAGGACGTGAGAAAGAGACGTCGAGGTAATTGCCATCTTTTCCGCGCGTGCCGGGAGTCATGAAATGGATGGCGAAAGCCCGTCGCTGGCGGTCGGTCGGATTCGGCGGGGTAAAGTGAAGGGTCTGGCAGTGATGGAACATCACCCCGCCGGCGGGCAGGTCGATGACGACGGTCTGACTGGGGTCGACCCGGTCGCCCGAATCGAGAAGGGCGTTGGTCTGTTGCGACATTTCGTGGTCGATGGCGGAGAGATGCGATCCCGGGATGACGTGCATCGCGCCGTTTTCGCGATCGACGTCATCAAGGGTCAGCCAACAGCTTACGAGATTGGCCGGCACGCACTGCCAGTAGGCATTGTCCTGGTGCCAGAAAACGGCATCTCCCTGACGGGCGGGCTTGTAAAGGGCCTGGTCGTGAAAGAGCTGGAGGTTGGGGCCGAGAAGATCCTGCACGATGTCCAGGATGCGTTCGTCGTAGAGCAACTGGCGAAAAACCAGGCTACGCTCGCACATCTGCATAATCTGAAGCATCTGGGTACCGGCGTCGTTCTTCTCGTCGACGCTGTCGGTGTTGTCGATCGCGAGATTGCGGAAATTCCCGGTCTCACGGGCCTCGCCGAAAAGACGGTCGTACTCATCCCGGAGGACATCCACGAGGTTGTCGTCGAGAAGCTTACCGATCGGGAGGTAGCCATCGGCGTTGAACCGGGCGACCTGGCCCGCGGTCAGAGAACCCGTTGCGGATTCCACTTCATTCTCCCTTCTGAATCGCCATGAGACGATCGGGATAGTCGGTGAACATTCCGTCCACACCCATCTCTGTGAGCTCGATCATCTCCTGCGGATCGTTGATGGTCCAGACGTGGACCTGGATCCCGCGTCGATGGGCGGCGGCGACGAAGCGGGGGGTGACGACCTTGATGGGTCCGATACGGCGGGGGACCTGAAGGGCGTGGGCGTTGAGGCCGGAGATCCAGTCGAGGTGAAGTTTGGAGTAAAGGAGGAATCGGGACGCTTCTCGCGAGGTAGCAGCCGTCCGCACGTCTGGACACCGGCGTCGAAAGGCGCGAGTGATGTCGGCCTCGAAGGAGCCGACGATGACGCGGTCTTCCGAAGCCTTCGCCTGCAGGAGATCGCACAATGCGTCGACAATGCCGGGTTGGTGGTCCTTGATGTCGATGTTGAAGGTCGCATCGGGAAGGGCGTCGAGTACTTCCGCGAGCGTGGGGATCTCGAGGCCCTGGCCGCGGTACGGGTAGGGTCCGTCCCCGGACCAGCGATACCCCGCGTCGAGGCGCTTGATCTCTTCGAGGGTCAGGTCCCCGATATGACCCTCACCGTCGGTCGTGCGATCGACGGTCCCATCGTGATGGGCGACGATGATACCGTCCCGGGTCTGCCAGATGTCGGTTTCGATCACGTCCGCGCCGGCGCCGGCGGCATTTCGGAAGGCCAGGAGGGTGTTCTCTGGCCAGAGCCCGAGTCCACCCCGATGGGCCATGACCAGGACGCGATCGGGTTCCGCGCGGGTCTTTTCAGGCAGGGTCAAAAGGACGAGGAGGGCCAGAAGAGCGTGAGAGATCGGCATGGCATTCTGGAAGCTACAGCGGTGCTTCAGGACGGGCAAGGCCGGTAATCGGGGGAACGGGGGTTGACAGGAATATATGTAACAGTATTAGTTACAATAACGATTTCACAGGAGCGACCCCTGAATCCCAGCAGCCGGTTCGTCATGGCAACCCACATCCTGACCGGTCTTCATTTGATCACCGAGCACAGCGGACTGAAGTCGGTCACGTCGGACATGATCGCGGAAAGTGTCAACACGAACCCGGTCGTCATTCGACGGCTTCTTGGCCAACTCCGGAAAGCGGGTCTGGTGAGGTCGCAGTCGGGAGCCCGAGGAGGGTTTTCGATCGCGCTACCGGTGGAAAAGATCTCTCTGCTCGATGTCTATCGGGCGACCGAGGATGGATCTCTTTTCCACTTTCACTATACCGAGCCGAACCAGATCTGTCCGGTTGGATGTACGATCCAGGAATCGATGAAGTCTGTTTGCAGCGAGGCTGAAGAGGCTGTCGCGAACGTTCTCGAAAATAGGACGATCGCCAATCTCGCGGCTGAGATGATGGAAAATCCACTTTTCGGTGAACGTGCCCGAGCTGCGATCGAAGCGGGGATTGCGCCTGGGTCCTGAGAAGGAGCCGTTATTTTTTGGGTCCATTTTGTAACACAGGTAGTTCCGAAAATGTCCGGCATCCAGGGCGAAGCTCGTGTAGGTGAGGGTGTTAGGTCTGGATCCCGGCCTGTTGTACGAGCGGTTGCCAGACTTCCCAGTCATCCCGCCCCTGGGAGAAGCCAGGGAGCGTTTTGTGAAGCAGATCAAATTGTATGGACGAGGTTTCTGGAGGATCTTCGAGGATCACGGCGACGCACCAGGGATTTCCGAGACGAGCAGTAGGAGGGCGGCCAGGAGAACACCGCTCGTGTGCGAGAAGGATGAATGAGTCAAGCAGGTGAGGGTGCTACGATGCGGGAAGTGTACGGAGGATGTTGACGATTTCTGAGGGATCCCGTCGCCGTGTGTAGTCGGGATCGACAAAGGCGTGTCTGATGATTCGCTTCTCGTCGATGACGAAGGTTGCGGGTACTGGAAGATCGAAGTTGCTGTCTCCGTTCAGGAGCGAAAGGTCGAGTCCCAACGCCTTGTAGATGGATTGAATCTCGTCCTGAAGATAGAACACGATCCCGAAGGTTCGCGCAACCCTGTTTCCTGGATCACTAAGCAGGTCCAACGTCAGCCCGTGGTCTTCGGCCGTCTTGCTGGAGGCTTCGTGAGACTGGGGAGAGATGGCGAGAAGAGAAGCACCGAGGTCCTCCAGAGATTCAACGCTCTCGCTCAGGGCCTGCATTTCGAGCGTGCAGAACGGACACCACGTTCCCCGATAGAAGCTGAGGACGACAGGCCCCTCCAAGCATCGATCGGACAGTCTGACCTGAGTTACTCTGGAGTTCAAAATCGGGCGCCTTCTCTCCGTCGCTCAGGGCCCGGGAGACGACACCGGACCGGGTAAGGTCGTCGATCGAACAGGGCCGAGATATGCTCAGATTCATATCGAGGATTGCCTGGTGTTGATTGTTGACTTCATGGTCAATTATAATGGGGAAGGCCTATCCTGCACTGTTTTTCAACATTCGGATATAGGTGTCACCGAGTTCTCGAATCAACTCGGGCTCCTGTCTGGCCTTGGCCAGGAGGAGGGTACCTTCATAAAAAGCCCATGTGGCAACGGCGGTTTCCTGCGGATTGATGTTTTCCAGTTCGCCGTTTCGAACCGCTTCGCGCAGGGTGGTCTGCAGATGATCTACCGCATCGTCGAAGATTTCACTGATTTTACCTACGATTCTGCGGTTCCGTGCGCCGAGTTCGAGTCCGGCATTGCCGAACGGACAGCCCCATAGCGCGCCCTGGGCCTCTGACGTCTGTCTGAAGTAGAAATACGCCATGTGGAAGAAGCGACGCAACCGGTCGATCGGGAGCAGGTCGTCTCCAAGGGCGAGCCGCCAGTACTGGGATCTGGCGTTCTTCCAGTGATGGTCGAGAACGTCCAGAATCAGGTCGTCCTTTGAGCGAAAAAAGTGGTAGAAGCTGCCTTTCCGCACGTCTGCGGCCGTACAGATCTCCTGGACACCCACGTGTTCGAACCCTCGCTCGTGGATGAGCCTTGATGCCGTGTCGATGATGCGCTCTTTCGCGTCGCTCGTTCGTCCCATATCCGACCGATTTCAGGATAGTTGACTGATCGGTCTTGAATATAGGGTGGTGAGGACCGAAACTCAAGCTCGGGGCTCGATTGCTCAGAATCGGGGAGGAACGTATGTTGGGCGTATGGTGACGCACGCCTTCTCCGTAGACCTCGAGGACTGGTTTCAGGGCATCGATATGCCGGTCGACGCCTGGCCGAGTCAGCCTGACCGGCTGGACCACGGTCTGGATGTCCTTTTGGGGCTTCTGGATGATGCGGAGGTTTTGGCGACGTTTTTCGTTCTGGGATGGGTTGCAGAACATCGCCCTGACATCGTGAGACGTCTTGCTTCTGCAGGCCACGAGATCGGGTCGCACGGCGAATGCCACGAAAAGCTCTACGATCTGGACCGGGATCGTTTCAGGGCAAGCGAGGCCGATGTGAAAGCGCGACTGGAGGATCTGTCGGGGGTCGCCGTTCGAGGCTTCCGGGCACCCTTCTTCTCCCTGACGTTGGATTCTCTGTGGGCCTGCGATGTACTCCCGGAACTGGGCTATCAATACGATTGCTCGATTTCGCCGGTCGTCACGTGGCGCTATGGGATCGAGGGTGCACCCGAAGGGCTCTTCCGGTTGGAGAATGGGCTGCTGGAGTTCACGGTGTCAACCTGGTCTCTGGCGGGTCGACGACTGGGTTCAGGCGGGGCCTACCTTCGACTGTTTCCACAGATCCTGACCCGACGTCCGTTCGTTCGGGGAGACCGGTCGGGGGAGAGCGCGATGTTTTACGTCCATCCCTGGGAGTTCGATCCGGATCACCCCAACGTGCAGATGGAGCGGAAGGCACGGTTTACCCACTACCAGAATCTGCGGGTGACGGCGAAACGGACGGCTCGCCTTCTGTCCCGTCATCGATTCGGAACGATCGGGACAACGATCAAAGAAGCCGAACGTTCCGATACGATTCCGCGAGTCTCTCTGGATGCGCTGAAGGTACGCGAGGCTTGAGGAACGTCAGAGGATCTTGTCGCAGTCGGCGAACCCGAAGCCAGATCGGGCAAAGTCTTGGAAAATGGGAGAGGGATCTCCGGTCCGCGACCACACGTAGACGGGCATCCGGATGGGAAAGTAGCCGCTGAACAGACTGGTTCGGCAGGCGGCGGGCGAGAGCGCGACCTGTTCGATGAGGCGGACGCCCTGACCCCGTAACGATTTCCATAGACGCGCGTGCGCTCGGTGGCGACCGATGCCGGTGGTGTTGTCGGACACGATGCGGGCGATGCCACCGACATCCACGGCTTGTAGCAGGTCGTGACCTTGTTGGATGGAGTGGACGGGAAGGTAGTGCGCCACGCTTCGCACACGATCGTGCGTTCCTACGGGGAGGGTGGTTTTCGTTTCCGGCTGTGAGGGTGCTACTCGCGTAGCTCCGAAACCAACGCTGGATTCGGCCAGGCGGGTGCCGATCGTATAGACGACTCCCCCCACACCCAACCCGCGTCTGGCCCACCTTCCGAGTCTCCGCCCCTCTTCGTTCCGAACGGCGCCGATGTCGATCGGGCGTACGCACCGCCAGACATCCTCGTTGCTCTTCCACCCCATCGCCCGATAGACGCGTGCCGCCTCGTCGGTGACGCCGACACTCATCATTGTGGGATACCACTCGCGCATCGCGAGAAGCAGAAGAGCGCCCGCATTCCGTGCATCCCGGGTCGCCGCCAGCTGAAACAGCCACACGATTTTCTCGGGACGTCCCCCGTGGTCGAGGAGATCGGGAAGTACGAAGCACGCCGCGCGGTACTCGTCGTTTTCTTCCGCGACGACGAGCTCCACACCCAGATCGAGAAACGTTCTGAATCGGAGGTCGGTGTTCAAGGCTTCGAGGTAGGCCCAGTAGGGTGCGCCTACCTGGCTTGCCCGACGATAGTCGTCAAGGTCGGGGCGCTCGAGCCTTCGTACGTTCACGAAGGATAGGTCTCTCTGTTTGAGGACGCGTCGGTTCGGCGTTGCTTCTTGAAGCGCTCATTGTGTTGATGCGTTTCGACGAGTTCGACGCGGACGGGCACTTTATGACGCAGCAGACGTTCGCCGCAGTGTTGACGCATCCGGACCGAGAAGTCTTTGCGGGATTCGGGATTCACGAGCGTCACTCTGGCGCACACGGCCTGTCCGACCAGGGGGTTGGGTTCTGCGTAGACGGTTGCTTGGGCTACGTTGGACATTTCCTCGATGACACTTTCTACCTCGGCGGGGTGGACCTTTTCCCCACCGACGTTGATGATGTCGGACGACCGTCCCAGAATTCTGAGATACTCCCCTTCTACTTCCACTTCATCTCCTGTGTCAAACCACCCGTCATCGGTAAAGGGACTGGGGGCGTTCAGATATCCGAGCATCGCCGATCGAGCACGGATCTGGAGGATGCCTTCGACCAGGCGGGTATCGATGCCTTCTCCACCCAGCTTCATCCAGAGCGAATCGGGTCCCCGTGACTTGGCGCGAAGGATTCCGATTTCGGAGAGTCCGTAGGTCTGTCTGAGGTCGATGTCGGGAAACAGCTCGTGTAACCGCCTGAGTGTACTCTGTGGCATCGGTTCGGTGCCATAGGTCACGAGGCGCAGGCTGCTCAGGTCGTGGTCGCGGTGTGACTCGCTCAGGAGCAGAAGGTTGAGGAAGGTGGGTGAGGTGGGGAGGAGATCGACAGCGTGCGCTTCGATCGTGGCGAGCACCGCTTCCGGGCGACGGTCGTCGATGGTGACGAGACACCCGGCGTTGGAGAGCGTGTGCAGCATCGTGTTGACGCCGCCGATGTGGTCGAAGAGCAGGAAGGCGATGGTCCTGAATGCGGGGCGGGGTGTCTTGAATTTCTCCAGGATCAGGTCAAGGTCGTGGACGACGGCCTTGCTCTCGCCGGTCGAGCCGGAGGTGAAGAGAACGAGACCGGGATGTCCCCGTTCCCGGAGTGTGGTGTAGTGTTCGTGATCGGGCCGGCTCGAAAGAAAGCGAACCTCTGCCGCATCGCCGTCATCGGTGGTGACGGACACTCCTGCCTTGGCGATGTCGGCGAAGCGATCGAGTTGGGGGGTGGCGTCTCTGGTGAGAGGGACGACAATGCAGCCGAGGCCGGCCAGGGCAAGGAACAGGGAGATGGACGAGGGAGAAAAATCCGCGTGGAGAAGCACGACAGACCCTGCCCGAACTCCGCGTTTCTCTAGGGTCTGGCTGTCCTGTGCGATCTGGTCGTGAAGCCACGTGTAGGAGACGGTTTGTCCCCGCCAGACGATGGCATTGGACTCGGCAGCGTCCTGGAAGCGCTTCAGGAGAAAATCGATGGCCAAGGCTACACGCCCCCGAGATAGACCACCTGACCCGTGATCATCGCACTCTCGGGACGAAGGAAAAAATCGACGACGTTCGTGATGTCGGCGGTCTCGGCGAATCGTTTGACCGCCTGGCGGTCGATCAACGACTGGAGCTTCTCTTCGGGGACATTGCGGACGAGATCGGTCCGGACGGGCGAAGGCCCGATCGCGTTGACGGTGATGCCCATCTCGCCGAACTCACGCGCCAGAATCCGGGTAAGGTTTTCGACCGCGGCTTTCGATGAAGCGTAGATGGCTTCTCCTTCGAGCCGGAGAGGCGTCGCGACCGTGGTGAAGTTCACGATTCGACCGCCGCCGTTTTTCATCATCAGTCGGGCGGCCTCGCGGGCGAACAGGAAGGTGCCGATGACATTCGTGTCGAGGATCCTTCGTGCGGTGTCGAGCGGGGTGAGTAAGGCGTGATTCATCGCCGCGATGCCGGCGTTGTTGATGAGCGCATCGATTCGACCGTGTGTGCTCTTGATCTCCGAGAACAGCTCGCCGACCGCGGTTTCGTCGCAGACGTCCAGACACAGGTGACGGTAATTTTCGTACTCGTCAGCGGGCTTTCTGCTGCAGCCGATCACCCGGTCTCCGAGCCCGGCGTAGTGCCGGGCGAGACTGTTGCCGATGCCCTTGCGGGCCCCGGTCACCAGAATCACGCGGGGCTCAGCCATCGTCCTGCTCGCTCAGACGTTGGAGAATGTAGTCCTGGAGAGATCCGAGGGTGCGGAAGGGGCTGCTCGATTCCGACATCGCCCGCTCGTCGGCGAGGGTGAGTCGGATGTCGAGCGTATCCTGAATCTGTTCCTCGACGGCGACGATCAGCCTGACCAGATCCAGCGAATCGAGCAGGGTCGACTTTCCGATGAGGGGGGTGAGGGTGTCATCGTTCAGTTGCTGGTCCGAGGGACGATCGGCGTTGAACTCCGCAACGGCATCCCTCATCAGCTTTTCGACCTTTTCTTCCATTCACCCTCCCGTGACCTGCACGTCGGGGACCTTACGCACGTTCGCTCTGAGCAGCAGTCTCTCATAGAGTCGATTCAGGTCGGACATCAACCGGTCGATTCCATATTGATAGCCGACACGTCGACGATGGGGCTCCGAGACCTGACATTTTCGGTCCAGGGCATCGACGACGGCTTCAGCGAGGTCGTCGGGTTGGCCAGGAGGGACCGTGACGCCAACTCCGTCCGTGTCGACCAGGTCCTCAACACCCCCGACTCTCGTTGAGACGACGTAGCACCCCGATGAGATCGCTTCAATGAGCGAAACGGGCATCCCTTCGTTGTATGAAGACAATACGGTCAGATCGAGTGCGGCGTAAATCCGGTCAACGTCCCGTCTGAATCCAGCGAACGTGACCTGGTGCTCGATTTCGAGTTCCGCGGCGAGCGCTTCAAGATCCGACCGACACTCCCCGTCACCGACGATGACGAATCTCACGTCCGGGATCCGGTCCGCGACGATTCGGGCGGCCTTCAGAAACTGGTCGATGGCCTTGATCGGGGCCAGGCGGCCAACGACGCCGACGAGGGGTGCGTCTGGGGGGCACCCGATTTCGGCTCTGAAAGTGCTGTCGACTCGCTGCGGATCGAGGAAGTTTGAAAGGTCGAATCCGAGAGGGATCGCCTGGATTCTGCTTCGCGGAGCGACTCTGTATTGAAGCAGCTCTTCGCGCTGTTGTCGACTGACGGCGACGATCGTGTCGGTCGCGTGAGCGAGTAGCCGCTCGGCAATGACGATCAGGGCGCTTTGCCATCTGGAAAAGTAGCCGTGGAACGGATGTCCGTGGAAACTGTGCACGACGACGGGCACGCCAGCCAATCGAGCGGCGAATCGCCCGAGGACGCCTGCTTTGGACTTGTGGGTATGGACGAGTTGCGGTCGCGTTTCTCGCAGCAGCCTGTAGAGGGCGTGAAATGCACAGGCGTCCTTCCAGGGTGAGATCGACCGTCCCAGCTCTGGAATGTCGATCGGTTCGACGCCCGAATCCCGAATGACTTCGACCATTTCGGATTCGCCACGCGCGATGCGCCCCCTCGTCAGGTGGGCCGTGTAGCCTAGACGCTTCAGGCCGCGCGTGATCTGACACACGTAGGGCGTCGGACCCCCGACGTTCAGCCGGTCGATGATCTGCACGACGCAGGGGGTCGAGCCGCTGTGTGTCCTTCCAGTACTTGGTGTTCCAAATATCATCTTCGCGAAAACCTACATTCCACCCATCCGGAGGGCAACCGTTACCGCGCGAAACCCGTCCTTACGAGTCGGTCGAAGGATCAGGAAAACAGGAGCTTGAGGTAGTAGAAAGGGTTCGCCAGGCGGCGCTTTGGAACCTCGTCCACGATCATTCCCATAATCGTATCACGGACCTCTTCGCTTCGAGCGGCCTTGTTGATGACGAAGTTGAGGAGTTTTCGTGACCGTCCGATGCGCTGTAGCCTATGACTCGTCTTGAGTTCGTCTCCGATCTCATTCCACAGAGTGTGGTCGTATCGTTTGAGAAAGGAGGCCGAGACGTCGTTGGCGTCGATGGCTTCCCGAGCGGTGTCGACAGCGAACTTCGCGGAATAAAACGCGTTGCCGATCCCCTCTCCTGTAAACGGATCGATGAGGCCGGCCGCGTCACCCAGGAGTATAAAGCCGTCTCCGTGGTTGGTCCGATGAAGGCTCCCAACAGGAAGGTTCCACCCGATGGGTTCCTCTAGCGGCTCGGCGCCGTCGAAACGCTCGCGAAATGCCTCGCTGCGGACGGCGTTCTTCAAGGCAACACGAAGATCGACATCGTTGGCCTTGATGTACTCGTGCAACATTCCGATGCCGACGTTGGCCAGATTGTCCTCGATCGGAAAAATCCAGAAATAGCCCGGAATCACCTCGTCGATGAAGTGCAATTCGATCTGGTTGTCGAGGTCCTTGACGTTGCGGTAATACTGTCGGAGGGCGACGACCCAGTGCCGGGGATCGTGTTGGTAGAGGTCGAGCTTCCTGGCTACGATGGAGTTGAATCCGTCCGCTCCCAGGAGTACGCGGCACCGAAAGGTCTGCTGGGTCCCGTCTTCGCCGCTGCCGATGACGCCGGTGACGCGACCCTCCTCCCGCAGGACGTCTTTGACGGTGAACCCTTCGATCGTGTGGTCCGCGGCCTGACGAGCCTCGCGGAACATGAAATGATCGAACACTTCGCGCCGAATCACGTAGCCTGTGGAGAGGTCGGGTCGAGAGGACCGCCTCAGGTCGATGTCGATGTGAACGTGCTTGGGGCTACCGAAGGTGACGACGTTGATGAGGGCACCGGGCAGGTCGGCGACTTTATCGAGGAGCCCGAGGTCGCGAAGAATCGTAACGGCTTTGCCAGAAAGGGCGTCGCCGCAAACCTTGTCGCGTGGAAAACGGGCCTTGTCGAGCAGGAGGACGCTGAGGCCCGATCGGCGGGCGTAGAGGGCGGCT
>DJHM01000028.1:0-16308 GCA_002433075.1 Latescibacteria bacterium UBA6620 | reverse complement strand
ATCGGCGGGCGTAGAGGGCGGCTACCGCACCGGCGGGCCCCCCGCCAACGATGATGAGGTCGTAAGATGAGTCGGTGGAGGAGGACGTCATTCGCGGCCAAACTTATCCGTATCGGCCGAACACGTCAATATGATTGGGGGGTCGGCCGGCCGCGAGACGGATTCACAGCGCCGTGGAGTCGGCGGCTGTGCTGGTCAGGCTGTCGGAAAGAACGACTTCGATGGAGGGCAGAATCAGAACGGAGTCGACGTAGACACCGGAATCGGCACGGGCGAAAGTCAGCGCGGATGCTCCGGGCCGAGTCGTGAGATCGTCGGGCTCGACGAGGGCGAAAAGGACGATCGATGCGGCGGCCACGATGGCACCGAAGGAACCGATGGGAGGCGCCGCGAAGGCGTTCCGATTCATCTGGCCTGAAAGGCTGTGACGCGCCCGGAGTTCAGACTTCAGTTTCGGCAGGGTCTCCGGATCCGGCGTAATGTCGGCACTTCGTCGAAGGTCGAGGGCGTCTGTCAGTCGAGTGATGAATTCGTTCATTTTTCTTACTCCGTCGTGCATTCCGGTGCGTAGGGGTTGAGCGCCTCGAGCATCCGGGCGAGCTTTCTGGTAGTGTAGAAGAGTCTGGACTTAACGGTTCCCTCCGAGCAGTCGATGGCTTGACCGATTTCGCGAATCGAACGGTTCTCCTGATAACGGAGGAGGAAGGTCGTCCTCTGATCGGGATCGAAAGCCGCGAGGGCTTCGACGACGGCCTCTCTGAATGCGCGCCCGTCGATGGCCTGGTCGAGGTCGTTCACGGAGGGGGCCTGCAGCACCTGCTGGAGTTCGGCGACGGTCGAGTCTCTGGACCGGACCTCCAGTCGACGGTAATCGTTCTTACACATATTGTGGGCAACGGCGAAGATCCAGGTCGAGAACGGTCGCCCGGTGTCAAAGGCCTCGGGACGCTTTACGAGTCGGAGGAAGAGGTCCTGCGGAAAGTCCTGCGCCTTGTCGTGATCTCCGCCAAGCATCCGGTGGAAATAGTTGACGAGTCGAAGACTGTAGCGCTCGTAGAGGACCTCGAGTGCGCGTTCGTTGCCGCGCTGAATGCGGCGCATCAACGCTTCGTCGGCCAGCTCTGACAGATCGGATTGGAACAGCCTCAAGACAACTCCGGCAAAAAGGGTGAGTCCCGCTCGCCTTTATGATACACCTGAACCTGGTAGAGGTTCAGTGTTGTCTCGATTCGTGCGGACCAGGTGTGATGGGGAGGGACGCCTGTGACGGATGCCAACGATCTGGTGAAATTGAGGTGGGCATCATGTCCCACGGTAAGCCATTCATTAACAATGAAATAGACAAACATTCGATTTCGTGGGCGCAGTGGCAGCGGGTTTGCAACGCCAGCGGTTGTGGAACTTCGGATACCTTTCTTTTGGGTTCTGGTTGAGATGATGGTCGCGGGGCCCGTGTGGGCGCAACCCGGGCTGGATGGGGTTCTGGGGCTGAGTCGGCGGATGACACTTTCGACGACCGTTCCAAAAACCCGGCTCTGGCCAGAGGATTGGCCAGAACGGGAATGGCCAAGGGAGGTAATCGTCCCTTGCAAGGCAGTGAACGAGGGCCTTGTTTTTCTGGCCGCCTATCAGGATGGAAACCTGCCGGCGATGGCCGCCGTCGGGGCGATGTCGCTTTGGGGGGCTACGCTTCGCAGCGGAATCGACGCCGCCATTGGCAAGGCGACGGATCGTCGACTCGATCTCACCGAGCTGCATCGACTGAAACCGATTCAGCTCCAGATTCTAAACTACCTGTGGGAACGTGATGGGTCGGTTACCGATCGCGAGATCTATCTGGAGATTGTCGGCTTCAGGGATCACACCGCGCTCGAGGACGGGCTGGACGAAATGGAAGATCTGGGCGTGATCGCTCAAAACAAAGGGGCGGTGTGGGCGACCGTGTCGAGGCAGGACGTGATGCGATCTATGGTAGCCGCCAATGGCACGGAAGACCTGAAACAATTGTTCTTCACGGAGACCGTACGCTGAGACTGGTGACCGTTCTCAAGCCGGCCAACCCCGGACTGACCGTCCTGGTGGAGTCGATGCTGAAAGATGCCGGGATCCCATATGTGATCCGCGGCGATCAGGCATTTCAGAACCTCTACGCGTTCGGACAGGTCGAGATTCAGGTCAGGGAGGAAGACGCAGAGGACGCTGCGGATCTGTTGGGGGATCTGTAATCGAGAGGTCGGAAGGTAACGGTGAAACGAAAGCCCTCGGGAATAAACCGGGGGCTTTTGACGTTCTCGCTGCCATCACAACTAGATCGTGATCGTTTTCTCCAGGGTCCAGATGTTGTTTTCGGTTTCCTGAATGTTCACCTGGATGTGGTACTCGATCTCCCGCTCCTGAAAATGCTTGGCGAGAACGTCGATGACCTGATTCATCCCATACAGAGCAACGTTCTCGACGCTGGGGTTCCGCCCTGGCATCACGACGACGCCTTCGGGTTCGAACAGATCGGAGTTGAGGAAGAGTTCATCACGCTCGGACACGAGCATCTTGTGGTCGAGGAATTTGAAAATGTCCTTGAGCGTTCCGAAATCCAGGGAGATATCGAGGGTGGTATCCCGTGGGAACGCCTCTGCCTGGACGACGACGTGTGCGTGCCAGGTATGGCCGTGGACGTAGCGGCACTTGCCGTCGTAGTCCAGCTGGCGGTGAGCGGTGTGGAATTTCGCGTGTGCCTTCAACGTTTCCATCGGTGCGCTTCCTGTCGACATCGTTTCAGTGAGATGCGGAGAATATAGCCGTTGGCGCGACTCGGGGGAAGCTGGAAGAGATTCTGGATCGTCGACACGGACAAAGTGGCCCCGGGGCCACTTTTCTGCGGTCAAGGGACAAGGGCAAAAGCAATCGAGTTAACGTCGCTCCGGAATCACACAGAGCGCCGGGTCGTGATTGACCCTGCCGCCGCGTTTTAACGAAGTAACAGGCGTCTTCGCACCACGGGACTGCGGTCCCACTCGGAACTTGCTGTTGTCCAGCCGAGCCACTTCCGCTTCTTCGGGAGGATTGAGCTGAGGAATCCAGTCGTAGGGCACCCGGTACGCTCGATAGACCTGGTTGTGTCTGAGGGTTCTGTGGAACCAGGGGTTGATGTACTCCCATACGATTTCACAGTCCGGGGTGACTTCGAACAGGCGCCCATCGCACCCCTCGGTGATGAGGGTGTTGCCGTTGGGCAGTCGCTGTGCGGCGCTGACGAGTACACTGTAGAACTTGGAGTCGTCGACGAGCGGTGCGTAGCCACCATCGGCGGCGGTGTATTGCCAGACGACTTCGAGGGTGACGGGGTCAATTTCGAGGACGCGAGAATGGTCCCGACACGCATTGTGGAGCCCAGTGGGCGCCCCGGGGTTGGGATTCCCGAAGCCGGCGCGCCCGCCGTTGTCGAAGACGAGGAGGTTGCCCCCACCGGGAAGACTGCTCGGGATGATGTGGGCGTGATGCTGGCCGATGATCCACCCGATCTTCCTCAATTCCGGGGTAGCATCGTAGTCGGGGCCGAGACGCCAGACGATGTTGCCGCTCCGCCGGTCCGTGATGGCGATGATGTTCGTTTGGCGGCCATCCCAGATGACATTGTCGGGATGGAATCTTTCGTCCCCCGAGTCGTAGTGGCGGTTCGGACCGACGATGGACATCGAGTTGGCGTGCATCCAGTCGCCCATCCCTCCGCCCGCAGGCACGACGTTGGGATTTCGCGCCATCGCATTCTTCGCCTCTTCGCTGAATCCCATTTCGTCGATGTGTTCGCTGAAGATCCATTCCCACACGATCTCGCCGTCCCAGGATACATCGATGAGTGTGTCGTCGAGCAGCCACTTCTCACTGATTCGACTGTCGTAAAGATTCTTGTGCGCCAGAATCAGCGTGTTCCCTTCCGAGATGAGAGGGTCTTGACCGGGGGCATAATAACCGGCCGGGTTCCCTTCCCGCTGATAGTCGTGATGCTGGCGAGCCATCCATTCAGGTTTTCGGCGTGGATCCTTGACACGCTCGTACCGATTGAACTTCCAGACGACATTCCCTTCCCAGTCGACCTGGATGAGATCGACCATATCGAGATAGCCGTGCTTCGGGTTGCGCGTGGCGGTAGAGCCGATAATAAACCCGCCGGGGAGGATTCTGGGTGGGAATCCGGCGACCCCTTTCCACATCTTCACGACATTTCCGTTCATATCGATGAGGACGTTGCCCACATCACGAACATTGAAGACCGTGTATCCGCTGTGACAGTGGTCGGGGTAGTAGATGGTCGTGCCGGTGGGGTAAACGGAGGGGTATCCCATTGATTTTACCTTGTACTTCGGATACTGCTCTTGTGGGCGGTAGACAGTAGACATCAGGCGGTTGTAAAGAGAGGTACGAAGACCCTTCTGCCTTCTCGCTACTCAGGCCATAGCCATCCAAAGGTGCCGGCCGTAAGGAGAGCGTAGATCAACGCGTCGAAGATCGTCTTTATTGTGGATGACCAGGCCCGTTTTAGCCAGATGGAATTCTGCAGCAACGCAAGGCCGTGGCCGGCGAACGCAACGGTCCCTGCGAACCGGAACACGGTGAGGTAGTGGGCGCCGGGTTCGAGTGCCCGACCGGTGAGGTAAGCGGCGAAGATGCTGACGAGAATGCAATAAAAGAACCATAGCAGGAGACTTCCCCCCATCCCCTGCTTTCCGTTCGGTAGAACCGTAACGATGGCGACCGGTCCCTTTTCTGTTCGAGCGATATATTCCGGGTCCTTCAGAGCTTCCATCGATCCCCCGCAAGGAATGACATAGTCTCCGGGCGGGATGCTGAACGGACGAAGGGCGTCCATCACGTCGTCCTCACTCGGTACTTTTCCGAAGTCGGACTCGTGATACTTCAAGACCATATGGATGATGGAGCTGGCGATGAAAACAATCGCGGCCGAAATCAGGATCGGTAGCAACAATGCGGTGACAGGAACCATTGACTCTCCAGAGCAAACACACGGACGCAGACGATAAAAGCTTCTACTTCGGCCTTCCGCCCAACGCCTTCTCTGTACCGTGCGGCAGGTAGAAGTGGAGACGCCTTTCCTTCTGCCTCCCTCCTGCCTTCTCCGTAGTCTTTGTATGGATCGTACTCATCCTCGCCAGCCATCGCAACTCCGATGGGCTGAAGGGTGTGGAGGATACGGATGGTCTCGCCGTGAGCTTCCAGCACTTCCAGGAGTCGCTTGTAGCAGTGAGGGGATTCATCGGTCCCGGCGCCACGAAGCTCGACCCCGTGTTCCGCAATCCAGGCCTGCATCATTTCCCGACTGATCTCCCCCTCCTTGAGTCTGATGATCTTGCCCTTCTTGTAGCGCTTCATTCCGGCGGCCTGAGTCCGCGACATCACCCTTCCCGCTCCGTGCACAGTGGAATAGAGGGACGCCGCACTCTCCTCACTGTCGACCCCTTCGATGACGACAGAAACGTCGCCCATCGAACCCCCGACAAACCCCTTTTGACCGGGAAAGGCGGGCGTCGCACCCTTTCGAACAATCCAGTAAGACTCACCGAAGTGTCCTTCCTCCCAGGCGAAATTATGATGGTTGTGAATCTCCTCGAAGATCTGGCGCCCAGGATGCGGGCGACGCGTTCGCATACCCAGTCGCGACCGGCGTATGCATATCGGCCTGCCAGTTTCATACAGGCGATGTACTCACAACCGGTTTCGGAGTCGGTGCCGAACAGGACGGGCTGGTCGCGCTTTCGTTTCCCGGCACGCTGGAAAAAGTGAGTAGCGACGCGGTGGCCGAAGCCGCGACTACCAAAGTGGGCACCGATCCAGACACGATCGCTCTCGTCCACGAACAGGTCGACGTAGTGGTTTCCCGAGCCGATGCTAGCCAGCTGCTCGCGTGCCAGACCCTTCATACTCCGCGCAATCAGGACGTCCCAGGCTTCGTCGTTGTCGAAGAGGGGATGATCGACCTGCTCCTTGTTTTTGAGGCCGACCCGAACGAGAGGGTGTCCCAGATTTCGTCCATCAGCGATTGGATGTCGCGACGAACCTGCTCGGCATCGACATCGATGCGGACGGCTTTGCTGCCGCAGCTGATGTCGTAACCGACACCGGTCGGACTGATCTGGCCGGCGTACGCGTAGACACCTCCGATGGGCATCGAGTAACCGAGATGGTGGCCGGCCATCAGGGCGGCGTGCTCGGCGGTCTCCCTGCAGGTGACGATCTGGTCGACGGCGTTGTCGAGCGGTGTTCCCCATACAGGGATGCCGTGGATTCTTCTGTAGGACATCAGGACGGAGCCAGAATTTCGACCGTGGGGAAGTAGGTACTGATGCGGGACGTGTCGCGTGTCAGCAGAGGCACCTTTGCCACGGCTGCGTGGGCTCCGATGATAAAGTCTGGCAGCAGCGATCGACGGAGGCCGCCTCGGTTGCGGTAAGCCAGGTAGGCCTTCCCCGCAAGAAAAAGGGCCTCCCTTGGAGCTCTGCTGAGACGCAGACCTGTCGATTTCAAAACGAGCTCGAACCTTTCGATGTTGTCGTAGCTGATCGATACCTCGGCATAGATGACTTCGTTGATCAGAATGTCTCCTTCCGTACGTCGCTCATTCAGCGCGGAAATCGCCCAATCGACCCAATCGGGATCATCACCGAAGACGTCGAGCAACACACTCGAATCAACGATCGTCATCCCACCCTCGTGTGAGTGCAAGAATCTCATCGGTTGACATCTTTAGGGTCGCCGTCCCCCGGGCGGTCTCAAACGGGTTTGGACCTTCGGCCCGGCCGGTCTTTTCGAGGTAGATGCGACCCTGGTGTTCCAGGAATTGGACTTCGGAATGGGGTCCAATCCCATACTTCTCCCGAAGCTGCTTCGGGATGGTCACTTGTCCTTTGGTGGTCACCTTCATCAGAACCTCTGTAGTAAGAATATTACCAGTAATACTCTACCTCCGAAAAACTACTCCATCTGGGGATGTTGGACAAGTCAAGTCTACGATTGGATAGGCAACCAGACGCCGGTCTCTGTCGACCATAGCCCTGTATCCACGACAGACTGACGGGTAATGGCCTGCCAGTGTTTGGCGTAGGCCTGAACCTGACCGGTATAGTGGCGGACGAGTGCGGCCTGCTCCGCGGGGGTTCGTGCGCGATCGGTTTTGAAGTCGACGATGCGCCAGCCACCCTTGACTCGGTAGACGAGATCGATGCGTCCTCGGGAAATACTCACGCCCATCAGACTTTCGGGTCTGGCGACGTCGACCTCGGTGTAGACGGCGGCGGCAGTTTGGAGATCGGTCCAGATCGGGGATTCCTTGAAGGCTTCGACCGCAGAAATCGCTGCAGATTGCTGTTCCTGACTGATTTCAGAAGGGTCGGCGATTACCCGCACGCACGCCTCGAGGTCGTCTGGCAGGACTCCGTCGACGGCCTTCTGAATCAGGTTGTGGACGAGCAATCCGTAGTCGGCACCATATCCTGGCGGAAGTGGGTCCTCCTCGGTCTGCGTTTCAGCCGGACTTTCGCTGATGGAGACGACGGAGTACGATGCCTGTCGCAGAGCGGCCCAGGCGGTCTGTCGGGAACCTGAGGCTGCCTCGACATCCAGGTCGATATCGTCGGATTCCGGGATTTCGGTGGTTTCGACCGAGGGCAGCTCAGGTG
Organism: Latescibacteria bacterium UBA6620; assembly: GCA_002433075.1. Classification (GTDB taxonomy): domain Bacteria; phylum Latescibacterota; class UBA2968; order UBA2968; family UBA2968; genus UBA6620. Next base: position 8,620 of record DJHM01000028.1, on the reverse strand, counting down.
CTCGTTCCAGGTACGGATAGAGCGGGGCCCAGGGACCGTTTTCCGTGTTACCCGCGTACCTGCACACAACAAGGAGGTCTTCCGCGCGCGTGGCGGCGACGTAGATCAGTCGCTTTTCCTCGGCGTCGATGAAGTGTTGTTCTCGGGCAGTATCCTCTTCCCATCCTTCCGGCTCGGCGACCGTTTCAATGATGTGCTCGCCCAGAGGTCGGGTGACGGGGAGAGAAAGACGCGGCGGGTCGAGGGTTCGATCGACGTGGAACTCGGGACCGTGCTGCCTGTGACTGGTATCGTAAGCGTCGACGAGGAACACGATGGGTGCCTCGAGACCCTTTGCTTGATGGAGGTTCATCAGGCGGACCGCGTTCGAACCGCCCGATTCGAGCGTCATTTCTTCCACCTTGTAGACAGGATCCTGGACGAGGTCGCGCAACTCCGCGAGGCAGTCACCCCAATGTCGGCTCTCCGCTTCCCATCTTCGGAAGATCGCGAGAAGACGAACGAGGTTCCCCGCACGGGAGGAACCCATCTCCAGGCAGGCCACGAAAGGGATGAACCCGAGATCGTCCAGGATTCGCTCGAGCGCGACGGCCACGGGAGCGTTCTCCAGCTGGTACTCATAGCGTCTGAGTCGATCGAATGCGGCGACGAACACTTCGCGATGCGGGCTCGGCAGGTCCTCGGGCACCTTCGTTCGAAAGTGAAAGACGCCACCGGCCTTCCGGAAGGCGTAGAGGTCGTCGTCTCCAGCGCCGACAAACGGACCCCGCAGATAACCGACGAGGGGAATGGGGTCGTCGGGGACGTGGATGGCATCGAGGAGCTCGAGGATGCGACCGATCTCTTCCCGCTGCCCGAGCTGTCCGCTGCCGGCGACTTCGAAAGGAACGTGATGAACTTCGAGGGCCCGTGCGAAGACCTCGAGAGCGCCGGTCGTTCGGGACAGGATGAGAAAGTCGGAGGGCTCGAATGTTCGGGTGACGGGAAGCGGGGGTTTGCCTGCGAGGCAAGCGCCGATGAAACGGGCCACGCGATCTGCCTCGAGGGATGCGATTTCGTGGCGCCGATGGTAGGGGACGGCCGGCGACGTCATCGTGTAGACGTGGTCGTCCAGCTGCCCCTGCTCGCGTGCGGCGTGCAGGGGCGCGAATTCTGCCTGGTAGCGCGGATCGTCCTGCGCGAAGAGGGGCTCGAAACCGGTATTGATCCAATCGCAGAGTTTCCCGGTGGCGCGAAAGCTGGTGGTGAGGGACAACCGCTCCCCTCCGCTCGCCTCGATGCGATCGGTTACGAACCGGAAGGTGTCGAGATCGGCCCTCCGGAAACGGTAGATCGATTGTTTCTCGTCCCCGACAAGAAAGAGGGAGCCTGGCCGGGGTTCACACACTCGCCAGTCGTCGTCGACGGTGTCGCTCGAGAGGAGCGAGATGATTTCGGCCTGAATCGGGTCGGTGTCCTGGAATTCGTCGATGAAGAGACGTCTGTAGCGGTTCCCGAGTGAAGCGCGAACCTCGGGATTCTGCCGGAGTAGCTGGGCAGCCCGCTCGAGGAGATCCTGGAAGGAGACCACGCCCTGTGTACGACGCGCTTCCGCGTAGAATTCGACAGCATCGTCAACCAGGCTGGCTGCGCGGGGATAGACGGATTGTCGCCAGGCGGTCAGGGCAGGCTGAATGACGCGGTCTCTGATGGCGGCGAAACGGTCATCTCTGATCAGACGCGCGTGGTCTTCGTTGGGAGACCACTTGCGCAGCACGATGCCTGTATTCTTGACGCTGAAGCGACTGAGGAGATGGACTCGGTCGGCACTCGTACGAAGCCCGTAGTGATCAACGAAGTTCGTTGCGTAGATCAGCCGTGCCTGGAAGCGATCGGGGGGTTCTCGGAGCGGGTCGGGCACCCACTGCCTCGCATCGCGGACGAAGTCGACGAGGGTCGCAGCATCTTCGGTGAGGTCGACCTCCTGGGCAGGGGTGGGGCGCAGGGGAAGGTCGGAAAACTGGCAGCGCCGCTCGAAGAAACGGTAGAGGTCTTCCGTGCGGAGTCCTACGGCGCCGAGCTCGGCAAGGCGAGGATCCTGTTTGCCGAATCGATTCTGAAAGAACCGATCCCAGGCTAGGCGTCGATGGAGGGCCTCGGTTCTCTCGTCGGCTTCCTGAAAATCGGGAGGGAGTCGGGCATCGAGAGGGCGCTCCCGTAAAAGGCGGCCACAAAAGGCGTGGATCGTCCCGATGAAACATTGATCAACCCGGGAAAGCGCCTCGCGAAAACGCACTTTCTGTTCGGGGACGGTTGTCTCCTCGGCCGCGGCTCGGAGCGCGAGGTAGAAGCGACCTCTCATTTCGCCGGCGGCCTTGCGGGTGAAAGTGATGGCCGCGAGATGCTCGACCGGTTCGAGTCCGGCCCGAATGACTTCGACCATCCGTTGGACGAGGGCGAAGGTTTTGCCTGCTCCCGCTCCGGCGAGGACAACGACATTTCGGTCGAGATTGTCGCGAATTCGATCCCGGGCGGGTTGGTCGATCAGTCGGTCAGCCACGTCACGATCGCTTCTGGGAGATCGGGGTTGGCCGATGCGAGCTCGTCCAGATCGGCTGGCATCAGCTGCTCACCCGCACAGATGGGGGCGTAGTCGCAGAAACGGCATTGGTCGTCGCGCTGAATAGGTGGAAATGCACCTTTTTGGACCAGAGATGCGTGAGGTTCGAGTAGGCGGCCGACTTCTGCAGGATCGGGGAGGGTCGCCCTGATGCGACGGCCGTGCTCGCGATCGCTGGTGAAAAAGTAGCCTGATTCGATCGGTCGATCGTCCTCGCCCCGGGTGTCGAGGATGGTTTGGAGCGCGAATCCGTAGAGCGCCCACTGGAGGTGATGCCCGGAGAACAGGTCGGCTTCGTCGTAGCCGTAGGCTGAGCCGGTCTTGTAGTCCCAGATGGTGTATCGATCCGACTGGCGATCGACCCGGTCTATGAGGCCGCGGAATGGGATGCGCAGATTCTTGCCCAGATCCAGCAGGATAATCTCCGGATGGTTCAGGCCTCCTTCGTCGCCGAAACCAAAAGAGACCTCGAAACCGAGCGGATCGACTCTGGCTTGCGCCCCCTCGGAGGCGAGGAAAACCTCGCCCGCTTGGAGAAGCCGCTGAACGTCCACCTTCATCGCCTCGGGTCCGGGTTCCGGGAACCAGATGCGATGTCGCTCGACTTCCACAAGGGTGACTTCCCGCAATCGGTCTCGATGCTCCGGTCCCGGGCGCGTCCCCTGGTCGGTCAGTTCCCGCATGAACTTGCTCAGGATGGTGTGGAGCAGGTCCCCGAACTGAAGGGGGGTCAGCCACCGAGCGGGATCTCCCATCCCGTCATCGAACGGCGTGACGCCGAGGACGTGACGGAGGAAATAGCGATATGGGCACTGGAGAAGGACTTCCAGCCGGGACGCGGACTGGGGGTGAGAGGTCAAAGCCAGGTCCGGGTCGGGTTGGGAAGTAAAGCCGTGGAAACGGGTGAGTCGGTAGCCTGCGCGTGCGTTGTGGGCGTCCAACCCGCTATCCAGCCACGGAAAACGTGCGTTCAGGAGCTTGTCATACCCGGGGTGAGCTCTTCGGGGTAGCATCCAGAGGTTCTCCGACAGGGCTGGGGTGGCGGGGTCCGCGAGCACGCCCACCCTTGGAGTCTTCTCGTTCATCGTCTGCTGGATTTGCTGGATGAGGGGAGCGGGGAAGGTCTCCCGGCCGTCCGCGATGGCACGGGTGCTGGCGAAGAGATGGACGGGGCCGGGGGCGGCACCCAGGAGTCGGACGAAGTGCCACACCGCGTCGCTAGGTCGGGTGCGGATGAGATCGAGGTCGGGGGAAACGCGACCCCGTTCGTCGTCGAGGAGCACGGGGTCCTCCGCGGCACCCCCGGGAAAGGTCGACTCGTCCAGACCCAGGATACAGAGACGGTCCCGACCTGCATATCCCGCCCGAGACAGCGGGACGATGTTTAGCCGGCCAGGCTGAGGCGCGCCAGCCTGGATGCGATGATCGGAGACGAGCTGGGTGAACCGACGGGCCAGATCCGGTTCGGGACCTGTGGCATGGAGGGCTTTCTGGAGTTCGTGCAGACGTCGGAGCATCGAATCCCTTGCGGGAGCTTCACCCTCGCCGCTGAATGGCACGAACGCTTCCAGAAACCGGATTCCTGACGTGGCTATGTCTGCTCCGGAGCACGGGGAAGTATCCGGGAGCACGTCGAGGAGCGCTTCGAGCACACGGCAGCAAGGTCCATCCAGGCGGGGGTCTCTGAGGTCAGGGGGTCCTTCTCTTGCCTGGGCGCGGGAAACCGCGCCTTGATAGCTGTCCCGACCGAAACGGATCCCGTTTCGGAGCATCCAGGTGGCGAACTGGTAGGGCTCGAGCGTCTCACCGCGTTCTAGGCTCGAACCGAGGGAGATGAGACCGGTTCGGCAGGCGAGGGCGAGGGTATCGACGGCATAGTCATCGGCCATCCACTCGTAAAACGCGACGAGCGCCCGTCCAGGTCTGGAGTAGGTGACCGGGATGCCGGCGCCGTAGGTGGCTTTGATGTCGAAGCGCTGGACGGCATTGTGGAGCGCGGCAAGAAACGGGGTCTCGGCCGTGTAGGCGATTTCGGCACTGTCGAGAGGGATCCGTTCATCGAGGAAAATCTGCAGCGCCGCCCTCGCTTCCACATCGGGCCCGGACGCTTCTGCGACGGTCAGGGACCCCAGATCAAGGGCAGTCACCCGCCGGGAGAGCAGGTGACCTGCGGGAGCCACCTCTCCTGCATCGATAGGATCTGGAAGGTCACAAGATGAGCTGGCGAAGTCGGTCGGGCGCGGCATGCCCTCTCCGTCCCGGCCGATCCGCTGGAGACGGTCTTCGGCATAAACCCCGATGAAATCCCTCGCGATCCCGGGGACCGGGGTTTCGTCGAGGATGGCGACCGCGTCCGGGCGGCGGACCCCGCCCTTCCCAAGCATCTCGCAGGCTTTGGGGAATAGATCCGCGCCGTCATACCAGCCCTCCGTTTCGATCAGGTCCTGGTAGGCCACGTAGATGCGGGCTAGAGTCTGCAATTTAGGGTCACGCTTCTGCCGGGAAATTTCCTCGGGACGGATGCCGCCGATTCGCAACGCCCGGAGTGTTCGATGGATCGCTCGAGAAAGCCCGGGGCTGAGACCGGCGCGGCTGAAGGGATTGTCGGGAGCGTCTCGAAGGATTTCGGCCAGAATCGGGTCGAACGCGATGGCGTCCGCATCCCGCACGAGCGGCTTCAGCCCTGCGGCGAGCAGGCTGGGCTCCGCAATCTGGCGAGCGATGTCTTCGGGAGTTCCGATGTGGAGATTGAGGGTCGGATGACCGGCGAGCGCGAGGGCGTTAACCATCGCGTAGCCGACCTGGGCGCTGGGCGCAAAGACGACCTTGCGCCCGACCGGGTCTGACTCGCAGAACGCAGCGAGTTGGGCAAGATGGTAGGGTAGGTGCGGAATCTGAGACGTCGAAAGTCAGGGTGCGAATCGGTGGGAGAGTTGGGGAAAAGAAGAAGGATAGTCAGGAGAGAGATGAACGGCAAGGAGGGTCACGGCCAGGCTGGGTTTCGGCTGCTACACGTCCAGGTTGGATAGATCGGACAGACGCGAAATCGTAAGGTCCCCTTCTCCATCCGTGCCCATCTTCACGGCGGTGATGCCGTGACGTCTGGCGGCTACGAGGGCACGGTCGTCATCGTCAACGAGTACGACTTCCGTGGGGTCTGCTCCGATGGCTTCGAGAATGATGGGGTTGAATCGATCGTCACCCTTCTGGAGACCGGCGAGATTGGAACCGAACGGCATCCCGATGCGATCCCGAACACCGAGCCGGTCGAGGACGGTTTCGATGACCCAGCCCGGATTCCCCGAAGCGGTATGGATCTCGAATCGTTCGTCCAGATCGAGAATCGCCTCTCGGGTGCCGGGAAACAAGATGTCTGCGTAGGTGTAAACGTGGTGGTAGTTGCGTTCGGCGGTGTCGACACGCTCTTCGAAGCTTGCAGTCCCATTTCAGCGCACATCTGGACGATCCAGTCTGCGTGAACCCAATCCCACCATCGTGACAGGTTCATCCGTCTCAGACCGAGATCGAACTTGTAGGTTTCGTTCGCACGTGACCAGGCCGAGTCCCAGACGTGCTGATGACGCGTTCCCCAGATTTCTTCCTGACCTCCCAACATCGGAACCGCAGCGTCCCCGATGACACGCGCGGTTTCCACGGCCCATTTCTGGTTGTCCAGCAGGACGCCGTCGACATCGAGCAACAGAACACGATGCGAGTTCACGCGTTCATTCTCCGGAAGCAGGTCACGCAGAGAGGGTCAATCGCGGTAGATCGTTTTTTCGTCCGTGACGGCGGGTTCGAGCGCCTTCTGGGTGATGCTGACGGTGCGTCGAAGATCTGCGCCTCGGAAATCGGCCCGGTCGAAAGTGACCTTGTAGAAATCGGCGCCGGAGAGTTTCGCGTTCCGAAGGTCGGCGTCCGTCAGGTCGACCTGCGTAAGGGTCGTGTTCTGCATTCTCGCCTTCTGGAGGTTGGCGCCGACGAAACTGCACTGGGAAAAGTCCTGTCCCGTGAGTTTGGTCGCTTGGAAGTTTACGCGATCGAACACGGCTTTGTGGAGGTTGGCATCCTGTAGATCGACGCGACGAAGGTCGGCCCCGGTCAGGGTCGCACCGCTGAGGTCCACCCTGCGCATTGTGGCCTTCTGCAGGAGCCCGTCGGTGAGATCGGCGCGGTTCAGGTTGGCGAGTTCGAGGTCCGCGGGGGCGAGATCGACACCACGAAGACAGGCGGAGGCCAGAACGGCGTTCTGCAGGTGGGCGCCGTTGAGATTGGCTCCTTCGAGGTCGGCGTTCCTCAGGTTTGCTGCAGGCAGGCGGGCGCGCTCGAGATTGGCCCCTCGCAGGACAGCACGCTGAAGCTTGGCACCGCTAAGGTTGACCTCTCGAAGATCCGCTTGGCTCAGATCGACCTCCTCGAGGTCGGCCCGCAACAGAAAAGCGCCTGCGAGGGAAGCTTGTGCCCCCTCCTTACCCTCCGACGCCAGCCATCGGGCGTGGTCGCTGAGAACGTTCTCGAGGCCGTCCGGCGTAAGGGGTTGTCCGGGTTCCGTCATTCACCTGCTCCAGGTTCTGAGATCGGTGCGTCCTGGCTCGTATGGACCTATGACCCGAACCCAGACCGTCCGGTTTCGGATTCATTCCTTGACACTATTTTTTCACGCTTCTAAATTTAAGGGTTACAAACTTTTAGGTGCAATCGGAGCTTTTATGAGGGGGGGCCGGGTGGCCGCATCGATCAACCCAGAAGACGCTGAACGCCAGGCCGAGCTGAAGGCCAACGGTCGTCTCCCCGCCCACATCGCCGTTATTATGGATGGAAACGGGCGATGGGCGGAGCGACGCCATTTGACACGCTCGGACGGGCATCGGTCAGCTCGTGACGTGGTTCGTGAGACCGTACGGGCCTGCGGCGAACTGGGGATCGACATCCTGACGCTGTTCACGTTCGGGACCGAGAACTGGAAGCGTCCGTGGGGTGAGGTTCTCTCTCTGATGCAGCTGCTCAGAGACTGCTCGGTGGAAGAACTCCCCGAGTTGATCGAGAACAACGTGCGGCTGGTGGCTATGGGGGAAACTCACAAGCTGGCCAGGCACGCCCGGTTGGCTCTCGAATCGGCAATTCAGTCGACGTCGAAGAATACGGGACTGACGCTTAACCTTGCTCTGAGCTACGATGGTCGGAGCGATATCGTTCAGGCTGCACAACGCGTTTCAAAGGCGGTAGCGAGCGGAGAAATTTCGGCCGAGGATGTCGACCACACGATTTTCGAACAACACCTTCTCACGAATGACCTGCCCGATCCCGATCTGATGATTCGGACGAGTGGCGAGGTGCGGCTCAGCAACTTTATGTTGTGGCAATGCGCCTATACCGAGTTCCACTTTACGCCGGTTTTCTGGCCTGACTTCCAGCGCTGCCACCTGTATGAGGCGATCTCGACCTACCAGTCCAGAGAGCGGCGCTTCGGGCAAACGAGTGCACAGTTGCACTCGACCGAAGAGCCGATTGGGGAGCCGGCGGGCGTCTCACCCGGCTGAAAACGCGACGGACGCGCCTTGCCGACGAACCTGACGCAACGCGTCGCCGTAGGGGCCGTTTTCGGGCCGATGCTGCTGGCCGTATTCTGGGTCGGAGGTCTGGCACTCCTCGTGGTGCTGTCGATTCTGGTCGCGGGCGGCGTGCTGGAATTCTACAAGATGCAGGAACACAAAGGGCTGCAACCTTGGTCGATTCCGGGGGTTGCAGCCTCTGTCGTTTGGTGCGCTGCCGTCTACTACTTCGGGGTGTCCGAACTGGCGGTGCCGCTGGCGATCCTCCTGATTGCCATCATCGCGACGGGTTCCGCCCGCGAAGGTTCGAAGTGGGCAAGCGTGGAGTCGACACTGATGGGGATTCTCTACGTGGGCGTCCTGGGAAGCTTCGCCTTCCAGGTTCGGGCCGGTTCATTCGAGGGCTATACGTCGGAACAAACGGCGGGATTCGCGGTGTTGATTCTGGTGGAGATCTGGGTCTCGGACA
>DJHM01000023.1 GCA_002433075.1 Latescibacteria bacterium UBA6620 | reverse complement strand
CCCGACTCCGCCGAAGCAGATACGGCGACGCGAGATCTGGCAACGGACGCACCGGAAGAACTCGAACCGCTGGAGGAACCCGACCCTCCCATCGCCCTCTCCGAGATCCACCAGGCCCTGACCGAACCCGATCCGACGCTCGAGAAATTCAGCGGTGGTTCCGGAACCTGGGAAGGCAACCTCGACTCGATTGAGCCGATTGCCCACGACGGCATTCGCGAACTCTACATCGCGCGTGGTAGCCCAAAAGGCCAGGACTTCATCGTGTCTCTCGCGCCACGGCAACGGTCGATTCGAAACATAGAGACCGGTGAGACGCGTCGATGGGGAGGCGTGCTCCGAGGGTTCCGCATCGTGGACGACAATGGCCAGTCCAGAATGCTCCCTGTACTGGCCGTCGAGCTGATCGAATAGTCACGATCTGAATTCGGTCGAATCCCGACACGAAAAAGGGATCGCGAATAGCTCACGATCCCCCGATAGATGTGTAGATTGCGACCGCGTCTACGGCTTCAGCCAGATCGACGCCATCACCGTCAACCACGTCGCGAAGACAAAGCCGACGTGCCAGCGCGTGAACCTGTCGAATCGCGCATTGATCTCCGTCCGTAGAGCGTTCGTTTCAAGGCGTTGTCCCTCCAACATCCTGCCGACCTCTCCCCGGAGTTCGGCTATTTCACCTCGCACCAACGTAAACCCGTCCTGCATTTCACTCCGTACGGAGACGGAGTCCTCTCGCATTTCATTCCGCACGGCCCCGAACTCTTCTCGCGTTTCCATCCGAAACGCTCGCAGGTCCTGCTCGACATTGTTCAAGCGTCTATCGACCTGCTCCAGAACATCTCATGTACCAAGTTCTTCCGCCACTGTCTCCCCCATCGAGTGTGATCAACCGTTTCGATCGACTCACGAACCAAAGATAGCCCGCCGCAGATTACCGATCAAGACCATGCCCCGGCAAACGGCGTGCCTTGTCTTTGTTTCCCACAAAGGCAAGGGGTTTTGGGCCCTTCGTTAAAGGAAGACTGAAAACCCCTTTTCATTGCGCATCTCTTACTGATCATTCCTTTCACTCGTGAGTCGGGCCGTTCAGCACCTTTTCCCTTGTAACCCCGAAATGGGCGTATTATTGTAGGCGCGTCATCCAAACAGAGGAGAACCGGTGGCTGTCACACTCAGCTCAGAGCAGGTCGATCAGTACTACAAAGAGGGTTTTCTCATCGTCCGAGGCGCGCTCTCGGACACCGACTTTGCCCCCATCGAGTCGGCCTACAACGACCTGCTCGATCGACGAATCCGCGAATGGGTCTCAGAGGGCAAGCTGAACGACCCGATCGAGAACGAAGGGTTCTCCACGCGCCTCGCCCGGGCCGCCGAACAGATCCCTGTTGAAGACACCGACAGGATGAAAGCGCTGACGACCGATCTCGACCTGATGATTACCCGACTTCCTGCCGTGTTCGAGTTCTTCTTCAATCCAAATCTCCTGTCCCCGGTCGCTGGCATCATCGGCCCCGAGATTACACTCAGCCCGATTCAGCACATCCGGCCCTACATCCCGGTTCGCGGCGACAACCAGCCAGGCCAGGTGCCGTGGCACCAGGACCAGGGTGTAACGAAAGAAGAAGCGGACGTATCCGAGATCCTCACCGTCTGGATCCCCATGATCAATGTCGACCCCCACAGCGGATGTTTGCAGATTTTGCCCGGCGTCACGGCGCAGGGCCTTCTGCAACACGAAGCCGAGGGTGGCACACGGATCAAGCCGAATCTGATGCCTCAGACGGAACCCTACGACTGTGTTATGAGCCGGGGTGACCTCCTGTTCATGAGCGCCTATACGCCCCATCGCGGCCAGCCCAATCGGTCCGACTACGTTCGATGGACGATGGATCTCCGCTTCCAGAAAACAGGCACCCCCACCGGTCGCCCGACCCACCCCGAGTTTATCGTGCAGAGCCGTCAGGATCCTTCGAGTGTACAGGATGACTACGAAGAGTGGTGTCGCCGCTGGATCGAAGGCCGCGAGGCCGGCAAGGGCGTCCGCCACCACCGTGTGTAGCCTTCCTTCGATCTTCCATCCTCCATTCTCCATCCCCCAGAGGGCCTCTTGAACCTCGCCTACGGATTCAGACGCGAAGCATCCTACCCTCACTTCGGACAAGGCACGAACCTGATACCCAGGGCCATCCGGGGCAAGTGGATGAAGAGGGTGAAGGAGATGGAGTTCGCCGGCTTCGAGATGGGGCATCAACTGCCCGATGGAATGGCCGCCAACGAATCCAACGTGAAGGACATCGCGAAGGAAGTGGCAGACGCGGGGCTCGCGGTATTCGGCATTCGGGGAGGGGGCAGCGTTGCCAACCCCCGCACCTACGAGACCGCGAAGAAACGTTGGGAAGACGCTATCCAGTTCGCTTCCTGGATCGGATCTCCCATCGTGAACTCGAGTATGGGGACACCGCCCGACCTTACACAACCTGGATCGTTCAAAGGGGACACCGTCTCACAGGGATCGAGCGAGAGCGCGTCCCAGCACGATTATGAAATCAGCGCAGAAGCCCTTCGCGGTTTCGCGGATCGTGCCGCCGACCTCGGCATTGGAATCTCACTCGAGATTCATCAGCACTCAATCTTCGACACCACGTGGGCGGCACGCAAGATTCACGCCCTCGTCGATCGCCCGAACTTTTCGATCAATCCCGATCTCGGAAACATCTACTGGACCTGGGACACACCCCACGAAACGAGCGAGCAGGCCATTCACGATATCGCTCCGATTTCAAACCACTACTGGCATTGCAAGAACCTGAAGCGCATCCACCTCCCCCAACACGACCACGCCATATTCCTCCAGGCCCCGCTTCCGGACGGAGACATCGACTACTGCTATGCGATGACCGCGATGATCCAACACGGGTTCGACGGCACCATCATCGTCGAAGGAATGCGGGTGGGCGACCCCTACTACGGAGATGGGAAGAGCGCGGCGTATATGAAGAGTCTGATCGAAGAACTGACGTGAGCCCCTTTGGGGTTCGCCAGCCCATCCTCTCCACTCATTTAACGCCTCATTCGATCCAGCACGGAGACCCTCATGAAAATCGTCCTCAATCCCCCCGTCGAAGATGTACTTCTTCAGAAGGTTAAAGACACCGCCCCCGATGCCGAAGTCGTGATGGTCGAGACCGATCAGGCCGTGGCCGAAATGGCCGACACCGACATCATCTTTGGCAACTACAACGCTGAGATGGTGCGCGCAGGGATGGGATCGCTCAACTGGATCCAGACCACCAGTGCGGGTATGGATGGGAGCCGCATTCCGCCGGAGCTCAAGCACAGCGGCATCCAAGTTTGCAACGCCAGCGGCGTCCACGCCATCCAGGTCGCCGAACAGGCCTTCGCCCTAACGATGGCCCTCATTCGCGGCCTGCATCAATCCGTCGTCTTTCAGCGCAACCACGAATGGAAGCGTCCGGTGCTCGATGATCTCTACAACTGTACGATCGGTATCATCGGGTTCGGGGGGATCGGCCGAAAGTACGCGGAACAATGCGCGGCCTTCCAGTCTCGCATTCTCGCCCTCGACGTTCAGGAAGGCGACAAGCCGGACCACGTCGAATCGCTGTGGGATATGAGCCGTCTCAACGACGTCGTCGAGCAATCCGACATCGTCTTCATCGCGTGTCCCCACACGCCCGAGACCGACAAACTCATTAATGCCGACCTCCTGAAACGAATGAAAAAAAGCGCCTACCTCGTCAACACCGCACGAGGCGGCATCGTCGACGAAGCGGCGCTCATCGAAGGTCTCAAGGCTGGAGAGATCGCAGGCGCGGGACTCGACGTGTTCGAGAAGGAGCCCCTGCCGGCCGACAGTCCCCTTTGGGATATGGAAAACGTCTTCGTAACCCCGCACGCGGCAGGGTCGTCACCCAAACGCCATCATCGCACCGTCGGCTTTTTCTGCGAGAACCTGGTGCGCTTTATGGCCGGCGAGCCGCTACAGAATGAGATCGACAAAAACGTGGGCTACCCGACCCTCGACAGACGGGCAGACGATATCCGTTCCGTCGACACATCAGCAGGGGGCTGATTCGGATCGCGGCCGACTTCGTGCGGAGCTACAGGTAAGCAACAATCACTTCGACAGCCCGATCAAGATCTCCTTCTCCGGGAACGATGACGTCCGCGTGACGCTTGCTCTCTTCCACGAGCGCGTCGTGCATCGGCTTGACGGATGACCGGTATTGAGCCGCGACCGATGACAGGTCACGTCCCCGTTCTTCCACGTCCCGTTCGAGCCTCCGCAACAACCGGATATCGGGGTCGGCGTCCACGTAGATTTTGAGGTCGAAGCGTGAACGCAAGGCGGGTTCAGCCAGCACCAGAATCCCCTCGACGATGATGATGTCCAGAGGCTCGATCGCGATCACGTCCGCCGTCCTCGTATGACGTGAAAAATCGTATACCGGTCGGTCGACGCCTACCCCCTCCGTAAGCCGATCGAGATGGTTGGCCAGTAGCTCCGTCTCCAACGCTTCCGGGGCATCGAAGTTCTGCGTGGCTCTCTCCTCCGGACCCAGATGCGTAAGGTCGCGATAGTAGGCGTCGTGTGGAATCACCACACTCCGCCTGTCACCCCAGCTGCTGGCCACAGCTGACGCCAGCGTGGTTTTTCCGGCGCCCGATCCCCCCGCTACGCCAATGATCGATGATTTTCGTTTCATGGATTTTCGTTGATGCTATGTCACGGTCCTACAGACCGCATATGATTGCCTTGCGCGCAGTTTCCCAGGCCGTCCCGTCTTCGCCGAAGGCTACGGCGGGACCGGTGCCCTGGACTGCAGGATGACGCGCCTTCAGCACGTGAAACAGTGCAAGCGAATGCCCGCTCTTACGGCCGTTGACGAGCACTTCGTTCGACGCCAGGTATGTCGGCGGGCCTAAGGCCAGCATCGCCTTCACGACAACGCACATGAAAATCACATCATCCGACTTTGAAATCCAGCGCGAACCGTTTGCGCGCCCGTTTGGATTCAAGGGCGCCGCCTTCCACGAGAAATGGAACTGCGTCGTCCGGATCCAATCGCAGGATGGCGAATCTGTCGGCATCGGGGGACTCGCCGTGCTGTGGTCAGACCCCGATGTCTTCACCGCGCATACCGAGGTCGGCGGTAACCTACTCCAGTCCGCTATTCTCGAACACGCCCTCCAACACGTCACCGGGCGCGAATATCCCGATCCTCCGTCGATGTTGGGGGATGTCCTCCCCTCGGCCTATGAATACGGTCGCCGCATCACCGGACGCGACGGCTTGCGCCTCACGTTCGTCCTGATCGCGCTCGTCGCACTCGACAACGCCGCCTGGCTCCTTTACGCGAAGGAACAGGGAATCACCTCCTTCGACGACCTCATCCCGGAATGGGCAGCCCCCTACCTCTCCTATCGTCTCGACCACGTCGCCAACGTTCCCGCCATCGGATACACCCTGCCCATGGACGAACTCGCTACCCTCATCGATGCCGGCGCGTATATCCTCAAGATCAAGATCGGGCATCCGGGTGACGAACAGGAGATGCTCGAGAAGGACAAAGCGTGGCTGTCCCAGATCCACGAGCTTGCGCACGATCGATCGAGGGACCGTACCGAATCCGGCCACGTCCTCTACTATCTCGACGCCAACGGCCGCTATGGAGAGAAGGCGTCGATGGCCTCGCTCCTCGATCACGCCGACCGGATAGACGCGCTCGACCGCATCGTCCTGATCGAAGAGCCGTTCGTCGAAACGATCGACCTCCACGTGGATGATCTCCCCGCGCGATGCGCTGCCGACGAAAGCGTACACACCGTCGATGACGTCCTCCGTCGCGCCGAGCAGGGATACGGCGCCATCGCCATTAAACCCGCGGGAAAGACGATGTCGCTCGCCTTCGAAATGGTTCGAGCGGCGAGCGAAGCCGGGCTCGAATGCTTCGTGGCCGACAACGCGTGCGTCCCCACACTCGTCGAGTGGAACAAGAACATCGCCGCCCGGCTCCCCCACTTCCCCGGCCTCTACGGAGGCTTGATGGAATCGAACGGTCCGGAAAACTATGGGGCCTCCTCCTGGGACCGCCTCGTATCTGATTACCCCGCATCCGACGGCAAATGGCTGAGACCGAACGACGGCGCGTTCGAACTCGACGGGTCCTACTACGCGCGAAGCGGAGGTATCTTCGAGACCCCCGAAACCTATGCCGGCCTGTTTCGGTCCACCTAAGGGGAAGTTACCGTGAACCACACTTCACAGATCGACAGAATCCGAAAAGCCACCTACCCCGGTCGCGGTATCGTCATCGGTCAGTCTCCCGACCAGAGCCGCATACTCCAGGTCTACTGGATTATGGGTCGCAGCGAAGGAAGCCGGAACCGCATCTTCATCCACGAAAAGGATACCGTCCGGACCTGGGCTTTCGACGAATCCATCGTCCCGGATCTGTCGCTCGTCGTTTACCATCCCATCCGAATCCACGGCGCCTGCCACATCGTCACCAACGGCGATCAGACCGACACCATCGTCGACCATCTCTCTCAGGGGGGCACGTTCGAATCCGCCCTCGACACTCGGTCGTTCGAGCCCGATCCTCCCATTCTGACCCCACGTATCTCCGGCATCGTCGACCTGGACGACGAAAACGTCGCCTACCGCCTGGCCGTCCTGAAAACCGTCGGCAAGAGCGCCGACCACCCCACGCGTCATTATTTCACCTACGAGAGATTCCTCCCCGGCTACGGCCATTGCATCACGACCTACGATGACAACGGCGACCCTGTTCCCTCGTTCTCGGGCGAACCCTACCTTGTCGAACTCACCAACGATCCGAACGAAACGGCGCAGATATTCTGGGATGCGTTGTACGAGGACAATCGGGTTTCCCTGCTCGTCAAGTCGATTCGGGCGGACGGATCCTCTGACATCATCCTCATCAACAAGCATCAGATCGACTTGTGACCTTCCTGCTGCTTTCGCGGATCGCCGCACAACCCACGATCGGCCAGGACCTTGCAGGTGCGACGCCCACGACGCGCGTATTTCCCGTGTTTATCGACTCTCGCATCGAGGAGCCCCCCGTCTACAGTGGCGTCGCTCCCGTCCCCCGTCCCGCTGCCGACAACTCGGTCCGCTTGCAGGTGCTCATGCCCGACGCGGCCGCCCTCGAAGCCTACGGACTCACCGTTTACTTCGAAAACGAGGACAGCACCTTCTCGACCCATTTTGAGATCGTAGAAGTGCGCTCGGAGGTGCGCGAGATCCTCGACGATGCGACCCTCGCCCCAGATCCACAGGCTCTGGAGATGACCTCGCCAGAAGGATCCGAGGGTCCCCTCCGCGCCGTTCTCTTCCTCAAGCCCTGGCGTGTGTCCAACACGGGCCTGATCGCCGTATCGAGCTCCGAGCGAAAAAGGACATTGGCCCCCAGGTCCCCCTCGGACTGAACGCGAAAGCTACCGTCGTCTCCCGAACGCCACCCACCAGACTGCTGATTATGGAAGCTCGACAGGAAATCGGATGGCGGTAGAGCAAGGAGGTTTCATCAGAAAACCCAGCGAGGGCGGTGTTTGTGGTTCTCCGACCTTCTTGTTAATTAGTAGAACTCGCCAGGAGACGCACCGACCGCACGGGCAGGGGCGCCCAAGCCGTGTCCCACAACGATTCAACCGCGGTTCAAGTAGCGAGCCGTGAGGAAATCATGACCGACGAAGAAAGATTCATATTCGACCTCGACGGCTACATCGTGATCAAGGACGTTCTCTCCGATGACGAAGTGTCCGAAATGAACGCCATCACCAACGACCAGCAGAAAGCCAAAGAAGCTGGTGAGGAAGTCGGCTCGCCTTCATCCTGGGGGGGCGTCTTCCAGAGCCTCATCGATCAACCAAAGATTCTTCCCTACCTTACCGAATGGCTCGGCCCCAAGGTCCGTCTGGATCACGACTACGCCATCTTCATGTCCCAGGGCGAAAGTCGAGGGCGACTCCACGGCGGAGACAACGGATTCGAGGGCGATCACTGGTACAAGTATCGCGACGGGGTTATCCGGACAGGCCTCACCGTCGTCACTTTCTTCGCCTCTCCTGCAGGTCCCGGAGACGGAGGCTTCACCTGCATCCCGGGGACGCACAAGACGAACTTTCTCGGCAGCATCCCTGATGACGTCCGCACATTCGAGCGTGACGCGCACTACGTCGTCCAACCCGTTGCCGAACCCGGGGATGCGCTCATCTTCACCGAAGCCCTCGTCCACGGAACCGCGCCCTGGACCGCCAACCATCAACGTCGCACGTATCTCTACAAGTTCAGCCCAGGTCACTCCGCCTGGTCGGGCAACTACTACGATCTCGACGCGTATGACGGCTTGACCGAGCAGCAGACACGCATGCTCGCCCCGCCATCGATCGGCAAACGGCCGGACACCCTAGAGGAAGCTGCGCAAGCTTAACAGGGAAGCATTTCTTCAACTGAAGAACTCAAGTCTGTCTGTGCGTCACACCAAGCCCCGGTCATCCAGATGAGCCTCCTCGACGCCCTCCACAGACGCACGACCCCTCCCATCCCCTGGGCGGAAGACGAGAACATTCCCTGGCACGATCCTGACTTCAGCCGTCGTATGCTCCGCGAGCACCTGGACCAAACCCACAACCTGGCCAGTAGAACCTATCCCGTCATCGACGAACAGATTCTGTGGATATGGGACGCAGCCTCGCTCTCCGAAGGCTCAAAGGTGGTCGACCTCGCCTGCGGCCCGGGATTCTATTCGGACCGTCTCGCATCACGCGGATGTGAATGTCTGGGAGTCGACTTTTCGCCTGCGGCGATCGATCACGCACAGGTGAAGGCGGTCGCACGAAACCTGAATGTCACCTATGCCCTGGGCGACATCCGAACCACTGACTATGGCGTCGGGAACGATCTCATCCTGTTGCTGTTCGGTGAATTCAATGTGTTCCGGAAGGAAGACGCACGTCAGCTTCTGACCCGGGCGCACACGGGCTTGAACGAAACCGGCACCCTCATTCTCGAGCCCTCGCGGTTCAGCGCCTTCGGTAAATCGAGTCGCGAATCATCCTGGCGGACCTTCGAGAAGAGCGTCTTTTCGGACAATCCGCACACGGCCCTGGAAGAAGTGTGGTGGGATGCGGAAGCGAAGACCGAAACCCGACGCTACTACATCATCGATGGTGAGTCCGACCGATTGTCCTCGATGGGGTCGACCAGCCAGGCCTACACGGATGAGGACTATAGGAATCTGCTTGGGGAATGCGGCTTCACATCTGTTGCCTTCTACCCTTCGTTGATCGGCGAGGAAACCGACGTCACTCCCGAAATGATGGTCGTCGTCGCGAGGAAGTAATCAACAGTCGTGACAATCAGGCGGAGATTGATTGTTAATCCCTATTGAGGCAATTGAATATGGTTATCGGCACACAGTACGAGCCCCCGAACGCACAGCCCGAATACTATCAGCATCTGAAGCAGCTGGGCGTTGATCACATCTGCAGCACGCCTCCGGGCAAAGCTTCGTCCTGGACGACGGACGACCTGAGCCGCCACCGCGACCTGATGGCGTCCTACGACCTCGCGCTCGATCTCATCCCTATCGCACACATCGGGATCGCAGCGCGGGACGAGTTTCCCAACATCATGCTCGGCACCCCTGAACGTGACGCAGAGATCGACCGCATCTGCGAAATCATCCGATCTGCTGCTGCGGCCGACATCCCGGCGATGAAGTATTACCTGAGTTATCTCGGGGTCGTCAGCACAGGCAAGGTCGCGGGACGGGGCGGTTCGTCGAACCGAACCTTCGTCTACAAGGACGCCGACCAGACCCCGCTGACCGAAGCGGGTCGCGTCGATGCCGACACGATGTGGGAGCGAATCACCTACTTCCTGGAACGCGTGGTCCCCGTCGCGGAAGAATTCAAGGTTCGGATGGCCTGTCACCCCCACGACCCCCCGGTTCCGAGTCCCAAGGGTCTCCGAGGCGTGGATCGCGTAATGGGAAGTGTGGATGGACTGAAACGCTTCGTCGACATCGCGCCCAGCCCGTACCACGGCCTGAACTTCTGTCAGGGCACCGTCTGCGAAATGCTCGAGAAGCCAGGTGAGGAACTCTTCGACATCATCCGCTATTTCGGCGAACGGGAAAAAATCTTCAACGTCCACTTCCGGAACATCCGGGGAGGCTTCTGCGATTTCGTCGAAACGT
Organism: Latescibacteria bacterium UBA6620; assembly: GCA_002433075.1. Classification (GTDB taxonomy): domain Bacteria; phylum Latescibacterota; class UBA2968; order UBA2968; family UBA2968; genus UBA6620. Next base: position 531 of record DJHM01000023.1, on the reverse strand, counting down.
TTCCCGACGAGGGAGATATCGACTTTCTCGAAGCAATGAAAGTCTATCGGGAAGTCGATTACCCCTACATGCTGATGCCCGATCACGTTCCCGAGATCGCGGGCCCCGAACCCCGTCTGGTCGCGTTCGCCTACGCCATCGGCTACCAGCAGGCGCTCCTCCAGGCAGTCGGCGGATCCGGCTGAGGCAGCGAAAGACTTGACTGAATCCCGCCAGAACCATCTCACCCTGTGGATCGGTGGCGCCATTGTTGCCGCTGTCGGTACCGCCCTCGCCTTCACCCACCTCGCGATGGAATTCCACATCGGCGGCGAGGTGTTCCTGCGATTGCTCAAGATGATGGTCGTACCGCTCGTCGTCGTCAGCGTCATGAGCGGCATCCTCGGTCTGGGTGACGTTCGTCGTCTTGGTCGTGCCGGTCGCTCGGCGGGGTGATCTGACCCCCTGGATTGTTCCCAGTTTCAGAGTTAGAATCTGGGACAAACAGAGGGGTTTTTTATGTCGAGGGAGCGGTATTCAGCAGAGCAGATC
>DJHM01000051.1:23221-117475 GCA_002433075.1 Latescibacteria bacterium UBA6620 | reverse complement strand
AACAATCCCGGGGGGCAGGTCAGCATCAGGAGTCAGGGCCCCCAGGTCGCCCTCTCGGATTCGACGTCGCAAGGCGAGAGAATCGGCGGGATTCGCGAGGCTCTGGAGGATGAGCCCGAAGTAACTCTCGATCTCGGGAAGGGCGCTCTGGTCGTGGTCTTCGCGTCTCTGAATCGAGGGTTCTTCCAGAATACGGACCTTCCACGCCTCGATCAGTTTCTCCTGGTCTCTCCGGAGACGACCGATGAGGTCGATGGTGTTACGCTGGATGCTGGTGAGGGAATCGTTCAAATCGCGGATATGGGCATCGAAGGACTCGAGAGATGCCGGGGATTGGCGCCCGGACGAACGGTTCAAATATACCTTTTCGGAGCTTGTAACGTGATGGTATATCGCTACGATTCTTGCCTCCCTGCAGGGGCCGCCGTAGTTTCTGCCCATCGGCTCTAAAACTTCCATTTTCGGAGGTGGTCCCGGAGACCGCCATCAGAGCATTCTGGACAGTCTGGGTAGCGGGCTTGGGGAGGGCGTGCTAGCCCTGTCAGGCGAAGGAAACGTCGTAGCTGCCAACCAGTATGCGTGTGACCTGACAAGCGTGGAGGATCGAAGGGTTGTTCCCTTCGAAGTCCTGTTCGAGAAGTCCGAAGAGATGCTGTCGCTTGTCCGGCGAGGGCTCGAGGGCACTTACGTTGTTGATGCGGAGATTCCTTTTGAAAGCGCGGACTCCGGTCACCTGGTGGTCAGTACGTCGGCTTTGGACCTGGACGGAAACTCGGGGCTGGTTGTCGTTCTGAGAGATCGGTCGGATCTCGGGCGGTCGGAAGGAGACGTCTACCAGGTCGAGAAAATGAATGCGCTGGGGCGACTCGCGGCCACCGTCGCCCACGAAGTCCGGAACCCGCTCGGGGCCGTGACGATTCAGTTGCAACTGATGGCGGAGGACATCGAACAGCTTGAGCCGGAACTACGGACCTCCCTCCAGCGCCGGCTGAGTGTCGCGAACACGGAAATCAAGCGGCTCGATGGGATCGTGGGCAACTTCCTGCGATTTTCCCGAAGCCCACAACTGGAGCTTGCACCACTCGGTTTGAACGACGTCGTCCGGAGAGTCTTCGACCTCGTGGCGCCGGAGGCTCGGGAGTACGGCGTGCGTCTCAAGCTGGAACTTGCCGACGAGCTTCCTCTGATCGAGGGTGATGAAAGTCAGCTTGGACAGGCCCTCTTGAACTTGACCGTCAACGCTTTTCACGCCATTGAAGGGGGAGGGACCGTTCGGGCGGCGACGTCGTTCGATCGGCCGTCGGGGATGGTTCGATTGGCACTCAAGGACGACGGTCGAGGCATCGACCCGGTCGACCTGTCCCGCATTTTCGAGCTGTATTACACGACGAAGGCAGAAGGCACCGGGCTCGGGCTGTCGATCGCGCAAAGGGTCATCTACGAGCACGGGGGCTCAATCGACGTTCAGAGCGAGCCGGGCGTCGGAAGCACCTTTGCGATTTCACTACCGCGGTCAGGCGGAACGAGCGGAGACCCGGGGGGCGTGAGCGAGTGACCCGATGACCGAGTTCCCAATCCTCATCGCCGACGACGAGTATCATATCTGCGAGGGGCTGCGTGAGAGCCTCGAGCGGGAAGGATACCGGGTCGAAGTGGCGCACGATGGCAGCGAGGCGTCGAATCTGCTCCGTCGCAGAACCTACAGCGCGGCGATTTTCGATCTGCGTATCCCCGGCGTCGATGGGTTTTCCCTGCTCAGGCAGGTTGTCGAAACGTCGGGAGAGACGGGTGTGATCATCATTACGGCCTATGGAGAAATCTCGACAGCTGTCGACGCGATGAGGATGGGGGCGTTCGATTTTTTGACCAAGCCCGTAGACATCAAGCGTCTCCGACTTTCCCTAGGCAGGTTGCTCGAGCATCAAGCCCTTGTAGCGGAGAACAAGGAACTGCGGGCCAAACTGGATTCGGGCGATGCTCTGGACGTGATTGTCCGCCGCAGCTCGGTGATGCAGGAAGTCTGCAACACGATTGAACAGGCGGCCATGACCGACGTCCCGGTGTTGATCCAGGGCGAAACAGGGACGGGGAAAGAGCTTGTGGCCAGAGCGATTCACCAGCGTTCCCGAGTGTCCAGGGGGCCGCTTGTCCCGACAAACTCTGGTGCGATTCCGGAAACCCTGTTCGCGTCGGAGTTGTTCGGTCACGTCCGCGGCGCCTTTACGGGTGCGGTAGCGGACCGGAAAGGCATCCTGGCGGAAGCGTCGGGGGGCACGCTTTTCCTGGACGAGGTCGGGGAGATTCCCCTGGCCAACCAGGTTGATCTGCTGCGGGTCCTGGAAGAACGGACCTTCACGCCCGTCGGATCGACGCAGATGGTTTCGCTGGACGCACGAATCATCTTTGCAACCAACCGGGACCTGGAAAAGGAAGTGGCGAACGGCCGGTTTCGAGAGGATCTCTACTACCGAATCAACGTTGTTCCGATTCGGATTCCTCCCCTGCGGGAGCGTCGCGAAGACCTGCCCTACTTAATCGAGACCTTTCTGGACCAGCTCTGTGCGCTCCACCACAAGTCGCGAAAGCATCTGACCGAAGATGCCACCGGGCAGATGCTGGACTACGGGTGGCCGGGAAATGTGAGAGAGTTGAAGAACGCGATCGAACGGATCGTGGTGACGAGCAAAGATCGCGAAGTGTCCGCAGAGGCTCTCCCTTCAGGTGTCAGGGCAACCAGACCCGTGGAGGATGTCTTAACGGTACAGCGGGGGTCGTCCATCGAAGCTTTAGAAACGCAGATGATTCTGGATACGCTCGAAAATGTGACCTCCAATCGAAAAGAGGCCGCTGAAATCCTGGGGATTAGCGTGCGGAGTCTACAATACAAACTTAAAAAAATGAAGGACGAGAACAAGATGCAATAATTGCGCGAATCCGCCCTCTTGAGAGTGCAATAGTTGCACTTTTCTCTCGGTTTTTGGTGCCTGCACTGCTCATTGATCCTGAGTATATGGAGGTATCTTTTTGTTTGTAAATGGGATATGTATATCTATGTAAGTCATGGCACTATACTTGCAATCTTAAATTGGCAACGGACAGGTGCTGACCATCAGATGTCAGAAAAGGGCCTCTGGGCCGGCTGATTTTATGGCAAAGATGTCAGCAATATTCACAAGAGGCACGATCACTGCGCAAAATTTGCACTACCTCGACCCCTCAATCGCGCTTTCCTCGGCGAGACCTATGGGCTGTTCGGATCTGACGCCGTGGATCGACCCCGAAATGATGGTTCCCTCGCTCGTTTCTGACGATCGAATGGGGGCCATCAAGGAACTGGTCGATCGGTTGCACGTCACCGATCGGGTGGATGACAGTTTGAGTTTCCTGCAGGCTGTCCTGGGGCGCGAGGACCTGCAGAGCACGGTGGTCGAAGCGGGAGTTGCATTCCCTCACGCGCGCAGCCGATCCGTTCGCCGCATGGGGGCCTCAATCGGCCTTTCCAGGGCTGGGATCAACTTTGGAACGGCCACCCACCCTCAGGATGTTCATCTGGTGTGTCTGCTGGCGGTTCCTACGTACGAATCCGAAAACTATCTGCCTTTCCTGGCGGCTTTGAGCCGCTCCTTCGCGCAGCCTGCGATACGATCTCAACTGATGTCGTGCTCGACGCCGGAGGCGATGTTCCACCACGTAACGAACGCAAATCACCACGACGGGATGCCCGCCTGAATCGAACGGGCCCGCATCGCTGACGGTTTTCAGGAGGTTCACTTTGGCAAGTATCAGTATCCAGGACAGCGAAGCCCTCGATCTCTACCTGAGAGACATCTCGAGCTCAGAGCCCCTGTCTGGTCCCGAAGAGGTTGAACTTTCTCGTCTGATCCGCAAGGGGAATCAGAAGGCTCGGGACGAACTCGTCCGGGCGAATCTTCGATTCGTCGTCAGCGTGGCACGGGAGTATCAGAATCACGGGGTTCCGCTGTCGGACCTGATCAGTGCAGGTAACGTCGGCCTGATGACGGCCGCTGAACGGTTCGACGGGACACGCGGTTTCAAGTTCATCTCCTATGCGGTGTGGTGGATTCGTCAGGCCATCCATCAGAGTCTCGCTCAGGATTCGCGCGTTGTCAGACTCCCTATCAACCGTATCGACCTCCTTCACAACATCTCGAAGGTTTCCAGAGAGTTGCTCCAGACGACAGAGGCCGAGCCGGAGCCCGAGGTGATCGCAAAGGAGCTGGGGGTGTCGGAGGACATGGTCAAAGACACTCTGCTGCGAGCGAGGGACGTCTGGTCGCTGGATGCCTCTTTCAAGGAGGACGACGACCACTCCCTCCTGAACGTCCTGCCCGACCCCACGCTGGAGGCGCCCGACACGGAAGTCCTCGAAGACTCCGTCAAGACGCAGGTTGAGGAGGTCTTGGAATCGCTGGATGATCGCGAGCAAGAGGTGCTGCGGCTCTATTTCGGACTGAGAGGGGATGATGAGCCTATGACGCTTGAGGAGATCGGCGTTCGGTTCAACCTCACCCGCGAACGGGTCAGACAGATCAAGGAAAAGGCGCTGGTGCGACTGCGCCATCCAAGGCGAGCTGCTTTGCTCGAGCCTTTGCTGGAACCGGCATAGGCGGGAATTGAAAGCGCTTCAGACTTGAAGGGACGTGCCTCCACGCACGTCCCTTTTTCTGTCCGTCGAGGCTCGCATGCGGAGACGGTCTGTGCCCGGAAATCCAGTCCCCATCTGAGATCTGGCGTCCCTGATTTTCAGAACGCCGGTTGACCGACCTACGGGTTGAACCTATATTCCCGTCAAGCCCGGCCCGGGGATAGCCCGCGCTTGAGCAGCAAGGTGGCGCCAGTTCCGACGATCGCTCCGGCCAGGGCTTGGAGCCCGTTGGCCCAGGCAGCGAGCAGAGCAGGTTGCCAGCCATACAGGAAGGTCTCTACACCGAAGTACCCCGCCACCATCACGATCCCCCCAGTGGTGGCGGCCAATGCCATTCTGATCATCCTCGGATTTCCCCCACCGAGAAGACCGACAATCAGGCCTTCGGCTCCCTTGATCAGCAGCGTGAACGGTGCCCAGTGTGCGTATCCGCCGAGTAGATCGGCCAGCGCCGAACCAAAGCCCCCAGCGATTCCCCCCGAGCGCGGACCCCAGAGCAACGCACAAACGATGATTGCCGCATCCCCCAGGTTGATGTAGCCCTGTGTGGCCGGAACCGGGATTCGAATCAAGAGCGTAACCACCACAACAACGGCGATTGAGGCAGCGTTCCAGGTCATTGAGCCGAGCAACATTGCAAGACCTCGTTGGTAGGAATGGATTCTGAACAGAATCAGGATAGACGCTTTACAAGCTCTATGAAAGGGGGTGAGACCATGCCGAACAAAGCCGAATTGATCTCCGCGGTGGCAAGCGCAGCGGATCTGACGTCGAAGGACGCCTCGGCGGCCGTAGACAGCGTGCTGAGCGAAATCACAGGCGCACTCCAAAAGGGTGAGCGCGTGACGATCGCTGGATTCGGCACCTTCTCTGTCGGGAGTCGGGCTGCCCGCCAAGGACGGAACCCTCAAACGGGTGCCGTTATCCAGATTGCGGCCAGCAAAACGGTTCGCTTCAAGGCAGGTAAGGGGTTGAAGGGCGCAGTCCAGTAGGTGGCGTTTCCGCACGATGACAAAGTTAAGGGTCCCGGAGCCTGGCTCCGGGACCCTTCTTTCTTTGCAAATTTAACGTTCTTGAAACATTTGAGAAACAATTGCTGCGTATGTTACGCCCACGTGCGTCGGCAGTTCTCGGTGCTGATTTTAAGTAACCCAATTAAAAACAACCAGATTTTTAGCTTATGGACCAGGGAAATAAAGAATACGTTCTGAATGCGGCCAAGGAGCGTCAGGTCAAGTTCATCCGGCTGTGGTTTACGGATATTCTGGGCTTCTTGAAGAATGTGGCGATTCCGGTTGAGCAGCTCGAAGAGGCACTCGACGAAGGTGTAGGATTCGACGGCTCCTCGGTCGAGGGATTCGCACGGATCGACGAGAGCGACATGATCGCCATGCCGGACCCCAACACGTTCCAGATGCTCCCGTTTCGTCCTCAGGGCGGTCAGGCCGTCGCCCGAATGTTCTGCGATATTCTGGAGCCGAGTGGGAGGCCTTACGAAGGAGACCCTCGGCAGGTGCTGAAGCGCAACCTCAAGTGTGCGGCCGACCTCGGTTATACGTTCTACGTGAGTCCGGAGCTGGAATACTTCTACTTCAAACGACCCGAGCCGCCGCTCGAAGGTCTGGACGAGGGCGGTTATTTCGACCAGACGCCTCTGGACGTGGCCAGTGACCTGAGGCGTGAAACGGTCCTGGCTCTCGAACAGATGGGGATCGAGGTCGCATCCAGCCATCACGAGGGGGCTCCGAGTCAGCACGAGATCGACCTTCTCTACACGGACGCGCTTACGATGGCGGACAACGCGATGACCTACCGGCTGGTGGTGAAGGAAATCGCGTTGAAGAACGATGTATGGGCGACTTTCATGCCGAAGCCTCTTTACGGCGTGAATGGAAACGGAATGCACACGCATATGTCGTTGTTCAAAGGGGAGCGAAACGCCTTCTACAATGCACGTGACGCCCAACATCTGTCTAGGGTGGCCAAGCAGTACATCGCGGGTCTTCTCGCACACGCTCCCGATATCACCCTCGTCACGAACCAATGGGTCAATTCCTACAAGCGCCTGGTTCCTGGCTACGAAGCGCCCGTCTACACGACGTGGGCATCGGTCAATCGCTCGGATCTCGTTCGAGTCCCGGCCTACAAGCCCGGGAAGGAGAGTGCGGTTCGGGTCGAATATCGATCTCCGGATCCAGCGTGCAATCCCTACCTGGCCTTCTCGGTGATGCTGGCTTCAGGGCTCGACGGAATCGAAAAGAAGCGTCGCTTGCCGGCAACGCACGATGGAGACGCCCACGATCTCTCCGCCGCGGAACGGGATCGGCTAAAGATTTCGATGTTGCCTCAGGATCTCTCGCAGGCGATCGACCAGGCTGAGGGGAGCGAGCTCGTTCGTCGGGCGCTGGGTAGTCACGTGTTCGAGAAGTTCATCGAAAACAAGAAGATCGAATGGTCGACCTACCGCGCCCAGGTCACGGGCTATGAACTGGAGCGGGATCTGAAGCTGCTCTGATCGAGCGAGCCTTATGGGGAAGAAGAGACGCCAGTGTCCTCGCGGGCTCTACGACGGTTGTCCGATCCCTCGCGAGCTGTGTACGGAAGATTACGAGTCGACGGGCACCTGGCACTGCCTGCAATTTCTGAAGGACCTGGAGTGGTTCGTGTTCGAGGGCGATCGCTCTGAGGAAGGGGAGATGGACAGGGGGGGCGGGCATTCGGAAGGGGTCGCCAGTATGGAAGAGTTGATTCGTATTCTGGAGTCGGGCGAATAGCTTCGCCCAACCGATGAGAGAAGGGGCGCCGACGAGTATCGCCGCCCCTTTCGTTTTTCCCGTGCGGTTAATGCTGAGCGGCTCGGTAGACCTCGAGCAGGGGGACAGACCTTTCCCGGGCGATGCGTGCGCAGTCTTCGTATTCGGGAGACCGCCGCTCGCGACCATCGACCTGGGTCCTCTTTACTCTGACGGGACCGAACGGTGTTTCGACAGTCTCTTCTCGTCGCGGAAGGACGACACGATCCGCGAGTGTTCTACGATAGCCCAGTGTCGTCGACTCAGCGAGCAGATGCTTCCCAAGTCGGCTGGCCTCGCTTTCGTCGCACAGGATCGTGATTTGCGTTCCCGGTCTGCCCTTTTTCATGAAAACAGGTGTCAGGTAGACGTCTCGAGCGCCTTCGGCCAGCAGAAGCTCGGTCAGGTAGCCGAAGGCCTCGGGGGTCATGTCGTCGAGCGTGGCCTCCAGCTCGGCCACGCGATCTGTGCCTGCGGCGTCGACCGGGTGGCCGAGATCGAGGCGAAGAAGGTTCGGCCGCTCCTCAAGGTCCCGGGTACCGGCACCGTAGCCGGTCGCTGTAGGTGTGATCGAAAGGGGCTCGCCGATGGTGGTTGCGAGTGTCGTGATGAGCGCCGCCCCGGTGGGGGTCACGAGTTCGCGTTCGATCGTTGTTCGCCGAAGGGGAACGCTCTTGCACATCGCGAGCACAGCGGGTACCGGAATCGGGATGCGTCCGTGCGCGCTCTGTGTGACACCGGTTCCGACCGTGAGGGCGCTGGCGTGCAAGGTTTCGACCCCGAGGAGATCCAGGCCGATCACGGCACCGACGACATCGACGATGGCATCGACGGCGCCGACCTCGTGGAAATGAACCTTCTCCGGTGTGGTTCCGTGAACGTGGGCTTCGGCATCGGCCAGGGTTCTGAAGACATCTCCCGCCCGTGCTGCCAGGGAGGGTTCCAGCCGGCTCCGGTCGAGGATGGTCAGGATGTCTGAAAGATGCCGGTGAACGTGACCTTCCTGAGCGTCGACGTCAACCTTGGTCGCGGCGATGCCGTGCTTTTCGACCCGAGCGACCGACAGGGTGAATTCACCCGGAAGATCGAGTTCTTCGAGTCCCGACTGGAGCGCGTCGAAATCCAGCCCGGCGTCGACGAGCGCACCGAGTACCATATCGCCGCTGATGCCTGAGAAGCAGTCGAAGTAGCCGATCACGAATTAGAATGCCTCGAGGTCGAGTTCCTGGAGATCGCTCTGGATCTTGCGAGGGTCGAAGACCTCGTCGAAGTCGTAGACCCCCGCGAAGTCTTCAGAGCGATCCTCCTCGGTCTTACTCATTAAGCCGTGGTCGACAAGAGTGAACACGATGTCACCGAAGTCGGCGGTGGTGTGGATGCCCCAGTGATGAAACACCGATCTGACGAGAGGACCGAACTGGGCGCGTCCGTACTCGGCGATTCCGAGGCATAGTTCCTGTCCGCACACGTGGCGACCGACGGTTTCATCGGAGCGGTCCCGTTTCAGGCTACGCACAGTGTGGTCGAGGGCGGAATAGATGAAGAGGTAGGCCTCGCGACGGAATCGGGCGTGTGCGCGAGCGAGTTCGTCGATTTCATCAAAGAAGCTGGAGGTGTCTTCTGTCATCTATTCAGTTGGATAGTCGAGCCCGGGAGTGGGAAAAGGATCGAGCAGGGCGGTCACGATCGACCCGCTTTCCTGGTCGAGAAGCGCGTCCAGGTGATTTCGATGCGCGAAGAACTGATCCAGCAGAGCTGGTGGGATCGTTTTGCCGGTCGGGCGGTTGACGACGCGAGAGGGGTTCGAGAGTCGATACTTACCGCCGACCTTGGAGTAGAAGTTGTAATGCAGATGGGGTCCCGTGGCGCGTCCCGTTGCTCCGACATATCCGACAATCTGCTTCTGCCTCACACGCACGCCCTTACGTGCGGTCCTGGAAATCCGGCTCAGGTGCCCGTAGCCCGTCTTGTAGCCGTTCTTGTGTTGCACCTCGACGTAAAGGCCCAGAGGTCCCTTGCGACCTGATGATACAATCACGCCATCTGCCGTTGCCCAGACGGGGGTACCGTAGTCGGCGGCGTAGTCGATACCGTGGTGGGCGAGATATTTCTTGAGAACGGGGTGAAATCGTCGGTTGGAGTAACCGGAGCTGATTCGACGATAGTTCAGGGGCGATTTTAGAAAGAAACCTCGGAGAGATCGACCCTCGGCGTCGTGGTAGCCTCGATCTCCAGCGGGAGTTTCGAACAGATAGGCGTGGTAGCTTTCACGAGCGGCCCGGTATTCGGCCGCCAGTACATCTCCATACCGGACGAATTCGCCGTCTTTGTAGAATTTCTCGATGGCGACGGAAAAGGCGTCCGCGGGGCGACAGTCGACCATAAAATCGATATCGTATTCGAAGATCTCGATGAGTCGTGAGCTGAGGAGGTCGGGGTTTTCCCCCGCGCCACGGATGGCGTTCCAGATCGTGCCCTCGATTCCGGCCGACACAACGACAACCTGTCGGTCGAGGTCGGCCTCTTCCTTCCGGGCTTCGAGGCGTCCTTCGAGGCGATTAGCGACGAAACGGGTGGCCAAGGCTCCGCGTTTGACGAATTCGAAGGACTGAATTACGCCGGCGGTATCGACGCCCAGACTGAATCGGTCGCCGCGCTGGACGATGTTGGGATTGAACTCCGCGCGATGAATCCCCTTTCGCAGGGAGCTGACCAGCTCGAACACGGCCTCGTGCTCGATGCCCTGACGCTTGAGAGCCTCTGAAAAGACTTCTCCACGACCGATGATGCCTGTAAGTTCGATGATCTTGGGTTCGGCGGGCGCGGTCAGGACCGTTTCGGGTTCAGGCGCTTCGAGCACGGGTGTCGGATCGGGAGGTTGGGTGCGGGCGGCGGTGTGCCATTCGGAGCCGGCGAGATCGACTCGAGACGCGCAGAGCGCGGTCAGGCCGAGCACGAGGATCACGAGCCCGGGGCCCCTGGATAAAGGGGGGCGTCCGTTCGGTCTGGGCCGGGCGAATGTGTAGGGTTTCATTGAGGGAGAGTGCTTCTAAATCATTGTAATTTATGGTTATTACCTTCAACGAGAGTTGAAATTAGGCCAAAGCCCAAAATGTGTCAACTCCAAACTGTCAAACACACCGTGCCGGCTGACAAGACCCTCGCGTCAATGTCCCCGAGAGAACTGAAAGGGATGCTGCCCGAAGAACTCGAGCACGTGGCTGCTTCGATCGATCTCGAGCCGTATCGGGGACGCCAGATCGCACAGTGGATCTATGGGTACGGGGTTCGGTCGTTCGACGCGATGACCAACCTGTCGAAGGCGCATCGACGGATGTTGTCCGAGCGGGCCACGATCCTGAGTTTGGACGAAGCAGAGGTGGTGACAGATCCGTCGGGCCAGGCGACGAAGTATCTATTCGAGCTTTCTGACGGACGCCGCGTCGAGAGCGTACTGATGGCCGAAGGCGATCGCCGGACCCTCTGCGTTTCATCGCAGGTGGGTTGCCCCCTGGACTGCACCTTCTGTGCGACCGGAAAGATGGGGCTGATCCGAAACCTGACCGCGGGCGAAATCGTAGACCAGGTCGTGGTAGCGCGTCGCCATCTGGGCGAAGTGGGGGAGGACCTGACGAACGTCGTGCTGATGGGGATGGGGGAGCCCCTGTTGAATCTGCCGGAAGTGAGCCGGGCAATCCGGATCATGAACCTCGATTATGGTCCGGCGATCAGTAGACGGCGCATCACGTTATCGACGGCGGGTCACGTTCCGGGGATCGAGGAATTGACGCGGAACGGTCCTCACGTGATGCTGGCCGTTTCCTTGAACGCGACAACGGACGCGTTCCGGAACAAGATTATGCCGATTAACCGGCGATGGTCCATTTCCGTGCTGCTGGAGGCGGTGAAGGGTTACCAACGGGCGTTTGGGCGGTACGTCACGTTCGAGTACGTGCTCCTGGCGGGGCAGAACGACTCGGTCGAGCACGCCCGTGCGCTGGTCGATCTGATCAGGGACATTCCGTGCAAGGTCAATGTGATCCCGTGGAATCCGATCGACGGCGAAGCGTTCGGCCGTCCGTCCGAGCAGAGGATTGAGGCGTTCGTGGAGACGATCGCGGCGGCTCAGATGACGGCCATCGTTCGCTACAGCAAGGGCACCGACATCACGGCCGGTTGCGGGCAACTCTACCAGGCCTCACCCGGCGTAGAGCGCAGGTAGTTTGCTCTTGAAGTCGGCGCAAGGATATGTTATAGTGGGACTTACGCGGTAACCCCACAATGTCTAAGCCCCGTCGAACAGGCGGGGATCACTCCCCGCCTTCAGTTGGAGGCGAACCGGCCTATGTCTCAATTCATCGTCGAGGGAGGGCGACCCCTCTCCGGGACGATACGGGTGGCCGGCAACAAGAACGCCCTACAGGCGGTTCTTGCGGCAAGCCTGCTGACAGACGATACCATCACGCTTCGGAATGTGCCCGAAACTCGCGATCGTCGGACGATTCTGGACATTATGCGCGACATCGGCGCGGAGATCGACGAACCCGATGCGCACACGCTGACGATCTGCGCACGTGGCATCGAAAAAACGGCGCTCAACGCGGACCTGTGTCGCCAGGTGCGTGGTGGGTTTATGTTCGCTGGTCCTCTTCTGGCCAAGTTCGGTCGGGCGACCGTGCCTCGGCCAGGGGGCGACAAGATTGGCCGGCGTCGCGTCGACACGCACATCCTGGCGCTCGAAGCACTGGGTGCCGACATCCACACCAATCACATCTACGAACTCGGTGCTCCTGAAGGACTGAGAGGCGCGGATATTTTCCTGGACGAGCGGAGCGTTACCGGGACGGAAAACGCCCTGATGGCGGCTGTTCTGGCGGAGGGGCACACGACGATCCGAAACGCTGCGAGCGAACCGCACGTGCAGGAGCTTTGCCACTTCCTGAACGATATGGGGGCCCGGATCGAAGGGATCGGTACGAACGAGCTGTCGATCGAAGGGGTCCAGACGCTGTCCGGAACAGATCACACGATCGGCCCCGACTATATGGAGGTCGGGAGCTTCATCGGGCTGGCCGCGGTGACGAACGGCTCGATCCGTATCGAAGACGCGGCTCCCGAAAATATGCGCCGATCGCTGATGGTGTTTCGCCGACTCGGCGTAGAGGTGGAAATCGACGGGAACGACATCGTCGTGCCCGACTTCCAGAAGCTCGAAATCGTTCCCGACATCGGTGAGGCGATTCCCAAGATCGACGACGATCCGTGGCCCGGTTTTCCCGCAGATCTGATGAGCATCGCGATTGTCGTAGCGACCCAGTCCCGGGGGACGGTCCTGTTTTTCGAAAAGATGTTCGAGTCCCGGATGTTTTGGCTCGATCGGCTGATTGATATGGGGGCGAAGATCATTCTGTGTGACCCCCACCGTGCGGTGGTGGTGGGACCGTCGAAACTCTACGGCGAACATCTGTCGAGTCCCGACGTGCGAGCGGGGATGGCTCTGCTGCTGGCGAGTTTGTGTGCCGAGGGTCAGAGTGTGATCGATAACATCGAGCAGATCGACCGTGGTTACGAACGGATCGACGAGAGGCTGCGGACCTTGGGAGCGATGATCGAACGCGTTCCTTCGAGCCGTGGATAGGGTCGACAACGCGCACGTCCACGACGTGACCCGGGAATCGAACAACGAGGGCGCTCTCGAAGAGGGCGCCCTCGACGTCGTTCGGGTTCTGGCGGGAGCCGGGCATCGGGCGCTTTGGGCCGGCGGATGTGTGAGGGATCGCGTCCTGGGCATCCCGCCCACGGATTACGACATCGCGACGGATGCCGACCCGGAAGAGATTGTGCGCATATTCTCCAACGCGCCGGGTGCGGACGCCCGCTATGTGGGGGCTGCGTTCGGGGTTGTGCGGGTGAGCCTGGGGGATCGGGCCTATGAGGTCGCGCGGTTCCGAAGGGAGGGGGATTACCGGGATGGCCGTCATCCAGAGCGGGTCGTCTTTTCCGACGAGCGAGAAGACGCCGAACGTCGCGATTTCACGGTGAACGGCGTCTTCTACGATCCGCTCGAAGATCGGATTCTGGACTACATCGGCGGCCTTGAAGATCTCGAACGACAGACGATCCGAACCATCGGGAATGCGGATGATCGCTTCGGGGAAGATCGCCTGCGGATGTTGCGGGCGATCCGATTCGCGGCCCGGCTGAACTGGTCTGTCGAGGAGCGAACCCTGTCGGCGATTCGACGATCCGCCGCTGCCATCGATGCGATCAGTCCGGAGCGGATTCGAGATGAAGTGATGCGAACGATCGCGGAGGGTGGTGGGGCGTGGGGGCTCCGTCTACTGCTGGACACGGGCCTTCTGGATGTGGTTCTTCCGGAAGTGGCGGCGATGGTGGATGTCCCGCAGCCGCCACAGTTCCATCCGGAAGGTGATGTTTTCACACACACGCAGATTATGCTCGGCATTGCCAGTGTGCGGACGATCTCGCCGGAACTGGCGCTGGGTATTCTGCTTCACGACGTGGGTAAGCCGCCGACATTCGAGGTCGCAGACAGGATCCGGTTCAACCTGCACACGAAAGTAGGGGCGGAGATCGCCGAACGCATTTGTCGACGCCTGGTGCTGTCGACGGATGCGTCGACGCACGTGGTTCGGCTTGTCGCAGATCACCACCGCTTCACGCACGTGAAGGAGATGCGGCCGTCGAAGCTCAAGCGTCTCCTGCAAACCCCTCGTTTCCAGGATCATCTCGCCCTGCATCGGATCGACTGTCTGGCCAGTCACGGTAACCTGGACAACTACGCGTTCTGTGTGGATGCGCTGGATCGGCTCGAACCGGACGACATCAAACCCCATCCCTTGATCCGGGGTGACGACCTGATTGCCCTGGGTTACGCACCGGGCCCCGCCTTCGGCAGGGTGCTGGCCCGGGTAGAGGACGAGCAACTGGACGGAACGGTCGACAGTCGAACAGAGGCTCTGGCCCTCGCTCAAAAATTGATGGCGTCAGAAGGTTGCGAGCCGCAGAGGTGAAGAAACACGGATTTCGGTCGATAATCGAGGTGTAGGCGGCCCTTTCGCCTCGGCCTGGTGGCGTGAAAACACCTGGTTCATAAATGATGCGGGTGCCCTATCTTTGAGGCCAATGAGGTCTCACTGAGGAGGACAGGATGGCTGACGAAGAAGGTGATCTTCTTGGCTCGATGGACGAGTTGGGAGACGAAGAGGGCGAAGAAGAGGAGAGTGGTGAAGGTTCACCACTTATGCGGTATCTGCCTCTGATCGGAGGCGTTCTTGTTGTCCAGCTTATCATCGGATACGTGATTGCAGCACTGATCTTTGGTGGCTCAGATGAAGAGACCGCCGAGGGTGGGGATGGGGCACCCGCTGCCGTTCAGGTCGGGGAGATTCCCATCCAGGAAGAGGTGGTCTGGGACAAACTCGATCCGATCGTCGTGAACCCGGCGGGGACCGGCGGTCTGCGATTCTGCAGCGTACAGGTGCATCTCGGTCTTTCATCGCAGCCCGTGTTCGATGCGATCGAGAACAACAAACTGGCCTCAAGGATCGTCGATCGGCTGATCGCCGTGCTGTCGGAGAGGACGATCGACCAGCTCGATCCACGCCACCACGATGACATCAAAGAACATATGAAGACCGTTCTGAACGAGTTCCTGAGCCCGAACCCGCCACCAGAGGCGGTCAAGCAGGTCTACTTCCAGAGTTTCGTGCTACAGTAGCACCTCCCTTCTCGTACGGGAACTGAACCGGCAACGGTGCGTTGAACGGACGTGATCGAGACCTTCCATAGATACAAGCGCGTGATGCGCACCGTTGTTGTCGTTTTCGCGCTGGCCCTGAGTGCGACTCGGGCCGAAGCGACATCGGTTGTCCGATTCGACTTCGCTCAGCTGTGCGAACAGGCGCCGACGATCGTGCACGTCCGGGTGACCGGTGTCGAGGTGGTGGCTTCCGACGATCGGGTCCGGACCCGGACGACGTTCGAAATCCTGGAACCGGTGAAGGGGACCGAAGCGTCTACGGTGGTCCTCACGCTACCAGGCGGGCGGCTGGAGAGTCGTCACGTGACCGTGCCGGGAATGCCGACGTTCGAGATCGGCCAGGAGACGGTCATTTTTCTTTCTGAGCCCGGTGCGCACGGATCGCCCTGGCCCGTCGGCCTGACCCAGGGCTGCTACCGGGTGATCGAGGACCAGGTCGAACTCCAGCGAGGCCGTACGCCGATCCCGGCGGGAGCCGCATTCAAGCCCGCCGATGCCCGACCCTACCGGGTGTCCCTGCCGTCGTTTCTGAGCAAAATCCGGGAAACGACCGACGCACGCTGATCCACTTCCATTACTCAAACTGCTTGACAGCGATTCGAGCTTCTTATAGCTTTTGAGGTTAAATCGAGCGAAGTATGCCCATTTCTGGGGATTTTTCGCTCCGGTCTCAATATTTTATGGAGTGCGGGTGTCTGGCGACTTTCGTCGAGCACCCCGAACCCAATGAATACGATCAGCGCAAAAGCAGGACAGGTCGATCGAAAGTGGTTCATCGCCGATGCTGAGGGCAAGGTCCTGGGCCGTTTCGCGAGCGAGGTCGCTCGCATTCTCAAAGGCAAGCACAAGCCGATCTACACGCCCCACGTCGACACGGGCGACCACGTGGTGATCATCAACGCCGACAAGATTCGGGTGACGGGCAGCAAGATGGAGAACAAGATCTACACCCGTTACAGCGGCTATCCCGGCGGACTCAAAAAGCGCAATCTGGAAAAGGTCTTGGAAAGTCGGCCGACCTTCGCTCTGGAACACGCCATCAAGGGGATGCTGCCCAAGAACAAGCTCGGCCGAAAAATGATGAAGAAGGTTCGAGTTTACGCCGGTGGCGAGCACAAGCAGGCGAGCCAGAAGCCCGAACCGATCGATCTGTAATCAGGAGGATCCATTGGCAAAACCTCTGGCATCAGCGACAGGCAGGCGGAAGTCCTCATCGGCTTATGTGCGCCTGTTTCCCGGAAGTGGCAACATTACCGTCAACGGCAAACCCGCTCTGGATTATCTCAAGCGGGAAGTGCTCGTGATGACGGTCGAACAACCCTTCGAAGTCACCGAGACAGCCGGCACGTATGACATCATCGCACACACCAAGGGCGGTGGTCTGAGCGGGCAAGCTGGCGCGATTCGGCTGGGGCTTTCGCGGACGTTGCTCGCGTTGAGCGAGACGTACCGCAAGCCGCTGCGCGATCACGGGCTGTTGACGCGCGATCCTCGGGTGGTCGAGCGAAAGAAGCCGGGGCGCCCCGGAGCCAGACGGCGCTTCCAGTTCTCCAAACGTTGAAACTTCACGGTCCTCGCGCTACGGTGCGGGGGCCGAATTCACGTGGGTCCCGACCGTCCCCGGGGTGCCGCTACGATTCTTGGAGGATCGAGTGGTTCGGGCGACGGGCTGACGGGCCCACCGGGCAGGAACCCGACGCGCCACAGGCGCAGGAGGCAATATGGCAGTCGTATCGATGAAGGAATTGCTGGAGGCGGGTGTCCATTTCGGTCATCAGACCCGACGATGGAACCCGAAGATGAAGAAGTACATCTTCACCGAGCGCAATGGAATCTACATCATCGATCTGCAGAAGACGCTTCGACAGATCGAAG
This sequence comes from Latescibacteria bacterium UBA6620, assembly GCA_002433075.1. Classification (GTDB taxonomy): domain Bacteria; phylum Latescibacterota; class UBA2968; order UBA2968; family UBA2968; genus UBA6620. Next base: position 100,359 of record DJHM01000051.1, on the reverse strand, counting down.
AGGCGTACAAGGTCGTTCGCGAGGCGGCGGAGAACAGCGAGCCCGTCCTGTTCGTGGGGACGAAGAAACAGGCGCGCGACGTCGTCCGGAACGAAGCCGATCGATGCGAGATGTTCAACGTCACGGAGCGCTGGCTCGGTGGTATGCTCACGAACTATCAGACGATCCGTCAGAGCATCCGGCGACTGGAAAACCTGGACAAGATGAGCCAGGACGGGACCTATGAGCGGCTGACGAAGAAGGAAGGGCTGCGGCTCGACCGCGAGCGTGGCAAACTTCAGTCATCACTCGGTGGCATTCGCGATATGGGTCGTCTGCCCGGGTTGGTGTTCGTGGTCGATACTAAGAAAGAACGCATCGCGGTCGCGGAGGCGCGACGTCTGGAAATCCCGATCGTTGCACTCGTCGATACGAACAGTAACCCCGATGAGATCGACTACCCGATCCCGGCCAACGACGATGCGATTCGATCGATTACGTTGGTGACGCGTCTGATGTCGGACGCCGTACTGGAAGGGCGGAGCGCCCGGGACGACGCGGCCAAGGAAGCCGAGCAGGTTGAGGAGGAGCGCCCGGTGGAGGTCGCCTCCGAGCCGGAGATCACTGAAATCGTCGAGACGAACCCCACTTCGACCTCGGCACAGAACCGATAGGACCCAACAGCAAGGGACGCCGAGGAAAGGGCGGTATCGAACAAGATGGCAATTACTGCACAGATGGTTCAGGAGCTGCGGAAGAAGACCAACGTTGGTATGATGGACTGCAAGAAGGCGCTGACCGAGGCCGACGGAGATATGGAGAAGGCCGTCGAGATCCTCCGGAAGCGTGGGATCGCCAAAGCCGAGGATCGCGCCGGGCGCGCTGCAGAGGAGGGGGTCATTGCCTCCTACATTCACGCCGGCAACAAGCTGGGAGTGATGCTCGAGGTCAATTCCGAGACAGACTTCGTGGCTCGAACCGATGAGTTTCTGGCGTTCTCGAAGGACGTGTCGATGCACATCGCCGCCGCCGCGCCGATCGTCGTGAATCGGGAAGAGCTCGATCAGGAACTGGTCGAGCGGGAACAGCGAATCTTCAAGGAACAGGCCCTGCAGGAGGGCAAGCCCGAGAAGGTGGTCGATCGGATTGTGGAAGGGCGGATGGAGAAGTACTTTCAGGATGTCTGCCTGATGGAGCAGACGTTCGTGAAAGACCCGGATCAGACGATCAAGGATCTGCTGGACGCTCTGCGCGCACAATCCGGAGAGAACGTGACAATCCGCCGGTTCGTGCGTTTCGTGCTGGGCGAAGACAGCTGAAGACAAGCGTCAGGAGGGGCCGATGGTTGACGAGATTATGTCCGAAGCCAAATCCGGTATGGACAAGGCAGTCGAGGCCTTCCGTCACGAAATCGGGACGGTTCGCACGGGGCGAGCGAGCGCGACGCTGCTCGATGCCATTCGTGTCGAATACTACGGGACGCAGGTTCCGCTGAACCAGGTGGCCAACGTCTCGGTGCCTGAGCCCCGACTGATTACGATCCAAGCGTTCGACAAAACGGCGGTCCCGGAGATCGAAAAAGCCATCCAGGCGTCGAACCTGGGTCTGACCCCTTCGAACGATGGGAACCTGGTTCGTCTCCCGATCCCTCAGTTGACCGAGGAACGCCGGAGAGAACTGGTAAAGGTCGTCAGCCAGATGGGCGAGGAGTGTAAAGTCTCGATCCGGAATCACCGGCGTGACGCCAACGATATGCTGAAGGAAGCTCAGCGTGATGGCGAGGTCCCCGAGGATGACGCCAAGCGCGGGCAAGACCAGGTTCAGCAGCTGACCGACGGTCACGTGAAGTCGATCGACGAAATCCTGAAGGTCAAAGAAGAAGAGATTATGGAAGTCTGATTCAGATCGAACGCATCACTGTATCGCGCCGTTCCCACGTTGTGGGGACGGCGTTGCTGTTTCCTTGGCTCTGACTGTGTGCCTCCGTAGATTGAGCGGCCGCCGCTTCTACGCGGTTGGCGCACGTTGGCCCGAAAACCGATGAACGAGGAGAGAAATGGCTCGAATCAACGCGAACTACAATAAACTGGCTGCTGGGTACCTTTTTCCCGAGATCGCACGCCGCACGGCGGAATTCGTGAACGCCAACGACGGGGTCGAAGTGATGCGCCTGGGCATCGGCGACACGACCGAGCCCCTGACGCAGGCCGTGCTCGAAGGACTTCACGGTTCCGTCGATGAGCTGAGCAGCCCGGACACGTATTCAGGATACGGAGACGGCGAAGGCAAAGAGTCGCTGCGAAAGGCCCTGGCGGATCGATACGGCGAACGTGGCGCCCAGCTGGACGAAACAGAGGTTTTCATCTCTGACGGCGCGAAGTCCGATTCTGCGAACATCCAGTCTCTGTTCTCGAACGACGCGGTCATCTGTGTTCAGGATCCGGCTTACCCGGTTTACGTGGACACCAACGTGATCGGTGGACGTACGGGAGACGCGGTGGACGGACAGTATGAGGGGCTGGTTTATCTTCCGTGCACGGAGGCCAATGGGTTCGTTCCGGAGCCGCCTTCTGAGCACGTGGACCTGATCTATCTCTGCAACCCGAACAATCCGACGGGGGCCGTTGCAACGAAATCCCAGCTCGAAGCGTTCGTGACCTATGCGCGGGAGCACAAGGCCGTGATTTTCTTCGATGCGGCGTACAGCGCTTACATCACGGATCCGGAGTTGCCCAAGTCGATTTACGAGCTGGAGGGTGCGGAAACGTGCGCGATCGAACTGAACAGCTTTTCCAAGGACAACGGATTCACCGGGCTGCGGTTGGGCTGGGCGGTCGTACCCCAGGCGCTGGTTGCCGAGGACGCGGAACAGGGGAAGCTGAACACAATGTGGCGACGACGACAGAACACGTTCTTCAACGGGCCGGCCAACATCGTCCAGGACGGAGCGCTGGCTTCCTTGACACCGGAGGGTCGGCGCCAGTCGGATGAGATGGTGGCCTACTACAAGGTCAACGCCAAGACGATCCGAGATTGTTTGGAGAGCATCGGGTTGACCGTCTATGGTGGATCGAATGCCCCGTATCTCTGGATGAAGACTCCGGATGGGATAGATTCCTGGAGTTTCTTCGACAAGCTGTTGTCAGAAACGCACGTTGTGGGGACACCCGGGTCCGGGTTCGGGCCGAGCGGGGAGGGATTCTTCCGCTTGAGCGCCTTCGGGCACGAGGAGGACATCGCGCGCGCCGTGCAGAGCATTCGGGACAATCTTAAGCTGTGAGGGTAGCCTGGCTGATGGCTGCTGCGCTGGTGACCGCTACGGTCTCCGGCACAGCGAGTGCGGAGTCGCCTCGGGTTCACGTGGCCCTTCGGTTTGAGCATACGTTCGGGCAGAAAGGCAGTGGGGTCGGGGAACTGTTGAGTCCATCGGACCTTGTATTCGACACCACAGGCTACGCGTATGTCGCGGACACGGGAAACGACCGGGTGGTCCGATTCGACAAAGCCGGTCTCTATCTCTCGGAGATGGGCGGGTTCGGGTGGGAAGACGGTCAGTTCAACCGCCCGACGGGCATCACGATGGTTGGTCTTGAGCTTTTCGTATCGGACAGCGAGAATCAGCGTTTCGTCGTGTTGACCCCACGTTTGAGAAGTGTGGCGACGGTCGGAGGCCGGGAGGTAGAAGGCGCGGTTCGACTGGGGCGTCCCGGAGGCATCGCCGGGTCTAGGGAGGGCGAGCTCTACCTGACCGACCGGGATCTGGATCAGGTGGTCCAGGTGAGCACGTTCAGTCGGACGGACCGGTCCTTCGGGGGATACGGCTACGGTGCGGGAGAGATTCGAACGCCGACCGCGGTCGATGTGTCGGACGAGGACCACGTTGCGGTGTGCGATACGGGGAACGACCGGGTGGTCGTTTTCGATCGATTTGGCAACTACGAACGGGCGCTGGGGGAGGATGTGCTCGATGCACCAGAAGGTGTGGCCTTCGGCCCCAAGGGCGTTCTGTTCGTTGCGGATACCGGAAATCACCGCGTGGTGTCCTTCGATCTGGCGTCGGGGAAGGTCGTCGGTCGCGCAGGGGGCCCCCGCCCTGGGGACGATCCCCAGGCGTTCGACACGCCTCGTGGCCTGGCGTTGCTGGAGGACGACCTGTTGGGGATCGTCGATTCAGGGAATCATCGTGTGGTTGTCTACAAGGTGATGGTGCTGCGAAAGTGAAGCGGTCGACAGAATCCGTAGAATCCGTTTTTCAGGGGAGGACGACGGCATTGTGCCGTGTGCTCCCCTTTTTCGTATGGCTGATCGCAGTGACTGCGACGGCTGGAGAAGCACCCCAGCTGCGACGCTTCTCTTCGTTCGATCTGGACCGGGCCTTCGAAGCGGATGGGAGCAGGGGCCCGTTCCAGTGTGGGGGAGGTCCGATCCTACAGGGTTCGGACCAGCTGTGGATCGACGGGCAAGAGGCGGATCGAGATGCGGACTACAGGATCGACCACGCCTCGGGAACGGTGACGTTCTACAGACCGCCGCAACGAGGTGCGACCGTTCGATTCCGTGCGAAGCGGATACCGGATGTGTTGGAACGCAGGGTCTACAGCCGAAGAGCGAAAGACGACGTCAACGAACGAATCGTGGCGCCGGCCTTGCTGCGAAGTCGTACCCCCGGTCGACCGATTAGGGGCGGACCCGCTGAGACGCGTCTGAGCATCGGCGGCGTGAAGAGACTTCAGGTGGAAGTGGGGTCGACGCAAACCGTTACACAGTCGTTGCGGCTCGAAATGACGGGCGAGCTGTCGGGCGGGGTTGAACTGCAGGCACTCCTGACGGACCGTCACCTGCCGTTGCAGGCCGGGGGACAGACACGTGGGTTGGACGAACTCGATCGAGTTCTGTTCAGGGTAACTTCTGCGTCAATGAGCGCCGGTGTGGGGGACCTGGAGGTGGCTTTCGACGGGCCGTCGTTTGGGCGTTACCGGAGACAGCTTCAGGGCATCCAGGTGTCCGGAGAACGAGAGGGGTACCGATTCGAGGGGTTCGGCGCAGTGGCCCGGGGTCGTCGTATCTCGCGTCGGATTCCGGCTCTGCACGGATTCCAGGGCCCCTACCGGGTCGGGGTTTCGTCACTGGTACTGGCTGCTGGCTCCGAGCGCGTTTACCTGGATGGACGGAGGCTGCGACGTGGTGAAGGGCAGGACTATGTGATCGACTACGATCGAGGTCAAATCACGTTCACGGCGAGTCAGCCGATCTCGGGAGAAAGTCAGATCACGGTCGATGCTCAATCGCTTGACCCGAACGACCGGGGTCGGTTGCTCGGGTTCAGGGGGAGACGCAGTTGGGGTGGGGAAGGCCGAATCGGAACGACGTTTCTCCGCGAAGCCGGGGCTGTCGATGCGGGAGGGTCGAGGCAGCTGCTTGCGGTCGATGCCGCCACTTCTGTGCAGGGCGTTCGGGTATCGGGTGAAGTCGGATTGAGTGGGAAGGGGTCGGACGCGGAAGCGACAAACGGAAGTGCGATTCAGCTGGGGATCGAGACCGGAGCCCGCCAGGCAGGACGAGGAGAACTGAGTCTGAGTGCCAGCTATCGGGACATCGGGCGTGGTTTCGAGGCGCTCGATCGTGTGACCCGAGTGAACGAGGAAGGGCGTTGGGGGTGGCGTCCCGAGTCGGAACTGCTGACGGGAAAGATCGTGGAAGCGGGCGGACATTTCACCGACAGGTCTGGTCTGGGTTTGTCGATCGGGTATGGTCAGCGCACAGGTTCGGTAACGTCCCGACGGATCACGGGGTCGGCGAGGCTCGACAGGGGAGATATCGCACGTGGCGAGGCCACGATTGAGCGTCTCACACGATCCGGCGGGTCTCTGGTCGTTCACGGATTGGACGTTTCCCGTCCTACGGGTTGGCTTCGACCCTCTATCACACTACGGGATGAAACGGGGACGGGGAACTCGGTTCGTGCATCCTCGCTTTTTTATGCGACCGGATCGTCGGACGCCGGGCTCCCCGAAGGGATTCGTCGTTGGGACGGGAGACTCGAGGTCGAAGTCGGCTCCCGGCGGCGCTCGTGGACGTCCACGATATCCGTCAGCCGTGTTTCCCAGCTTGTCGAAGCCTGGTCAGACAGTACGACAACGGTTGCTCACCATCACCGCGCGGTGCTGGGAACCCGCGGCCTCAATATGACGGCCGAAGTCGGCCGGACCTGGCGGGAGGAAGCCTCACGGGGGACGACCACATCGGACCTCGGGCGGGTGCGGCTCAACCTGACACCGGCGAACGGGGCCGTCTCCCAACAGCTGACGTATCGGGTTGCCACGACGGGCGTGCGGCCGCTGGATACGAGATACGTTTTCGTCGGCGACGGTCGCGGCAGCTTCCTGTGGGAGGATGTCGATGGGGATGGCGCGCAGGACGCTGAAGAATTCATCTATGAAGCCGGGGGGAACTACGAGATCGCATTTCCCGGTGCTTCGGACGCGTTTCCAATGACCCGGGTACGGGAGGCGACAGTCGGTGCACGGACGACGATCGATCCCTCGCGGCGGTGGCGCGATGCGACCGGGGTCGCGAGGCTGGCGACGGCTGTTGCCTACGAGGGGGCCATCGAGTCGCACCGACAGATGACGGGCGACGGAGGGCTCGCGCCCTGGTCGTTGGGTTCTTTCCGGGCGGATGACAGTGTATGGGCTGCACGCCGCGAATTGCGGTCGACACTGCACCTGTTTCGCAGGAGCCGGGTTGCATCCTTCCGCCTGGACGACCGTCGGGAGCATCGGATGGATCGAGCGCTGTCCGAAGAGGGTCGCAGCGAACGGCACGGCCAGCGCCTGGAAGGTCGGTTTCGTTTCGGACGACGGTTCGACCTAGAGGCGCGTGCCGAAGGTGAGCGCCGCTTGCGGGAGGGGGATGGCCCGTTCGCCCACGCGATTCGATCGCGGACACTTCACGTGCGTGGCCTGCTACGTCTGACATCGGGATGGGAGACGGGCGCTTCGATCACATTGGGGCGGGACCTCGAGGCCCGCCGCGAGATCGAGGTGGACCGGATCACGCTCGGCCCGGAATTCCGGAAACCCCTCGCGGGACGCGGACGGCTGACGGGACGCGCGGGCTGGACCCGGGTGGGCGTGAACCGGGATGTGCCGCTGTTTCTGGGTCTGGCTGACGGGAACCGGCGGGGCGACAATGTCGACTGGCGGCTGGGTTTTGACTACCGCCTGTCGTCTTATCTGACTGCGTTCGCTTCGTATGACGGGCGTCTGCGACCGGAGCGGCCACTGCTCCACTTCGGGCGGATGGAGATGAGGGCTTCGTTTTGATGCGGTTCATCCTCCTGTGGACGTGGCTCCTTTGGTCACCCGGATTCTGCGACGCCGAGCAGCGCGTCGACCAGGTACGGGTCGAGGGCGTCCGGCGGTTTAGCCCCGAAAGCGTGGCATCGTGGATGGTGATGCGTCCCGGAATGGTTGCGAGGGAGCAGACGATCGCCTCAGACGCACGCCGCGTGATTGAGGAGTACGAGGAAGAGGGTTACTGGCACACCCAGGTGACCGTCGAGGGTCCTGATGACACCGGAGTGGTGCGCGTGCGGGTTGAGGAAGGACCACCCACCCGCGTCGACACGGTCATCCTGAGGGGAGCGTGGGTAGTTTCGGATGTGGTGCTCCGATCGAATCTGACCGTAGGAAAGGGCTCGATCCTTGTGCCGTCCAGTCTGGAGGAGGACATCCAAGGCCTGCTCACACTCTACGAGCGAACGGGGTATCCCTACGCTTCGATTCGACCCGAGGTGGCCCTCGCGGTGGATCCGCCGGCTGAAGGAGATCCCGGGGCTTCGGTGACGTTGACGCTCGATTCGGGACCACGTGTGACCATCGACGGGATTCGGTTCTCCGGGTTGAACGGGACGAAGGAGGAGGTGCTTCTGAGGGCGACGGGACTGAAAGTGGGGAGGCCCTACGATCGTCGAGCGATCGAGGGAGCGACTCGAGCGCTCAGGGGGTTGCCCTATCTGGCAGACGTTGCCGACGTCGAACTGGAGCAGGATGTGAGGACGGGGCGCTACTGGTTGAATTTCGACGTGGAGGAAACGCCCTCTACGCGAATCGAGGGGGTCTTCGGCGTGCTCCCGGGATCTTCGGAGGGGCATCGGGTTACCGGGTTGGTGAACGCGGAGGCGCTCAACCTGCTGGGGACAGGGCGACAGGTGAGCCTGTTCTGGCAACGTCCCGAACCATTGTCATCAGACCTTCGTTTCGATTATCGCGAGCCCTATCTGGCGAACCTGCCGCTCGATGCGTCCTTCGCGATCCGGATGGCTGAGCGCGCCGGCTACGCGGAATCGAGGCTGGAAGCAGGGTTGGGGTACCACCCGGCGCCTGGTGTCAGCGTGTGGGTAACCGGAGGACGGGCGGCGGTTCGACCAGACAGCCTTGGGCTCGGCGTGATTGACGATCGGTCGGCGTGGGTCACCTCATTCAAGGCGAGTCTGGATCGGGTCGATCGTTTGTGGAACGCCAGGAAGGGGTACCGGGTCGATGCGGAAATCGGCTGGGACCAGTGGAACGCTACAGGGCTGAACGCATCGACCGATCGAGTACGGCTGCGGTTCGATGTCGAACGCCTTCACCTGATCGGGCAACGCTCTGTTCTGGTGGGGTCCGTTCACGGTCGGCGGGTCTGGCAGCAGGGCGGGGTCACAGCAGACGCCTGGTGGCGGCTGGGTGGGGCCCAGTCGATTCGAGGCTACGTCGATGAGCAGTTCCTGGCGGATGCTGCAGGGTGGGCCAGATTCGAATGGCGGAGGTTGCTGGGACCCCGCGCGCGTGCGTTTGCTTTCACCGACTCAGGTTTGCTGCGTGGAAGGAACGGGGGGTGGTTCTCATTGCTCGGTTACGGCGTCGGGATCCAGTCCGCGGTGCGATCCGGAGATCTTCGCATCGAATACGCACTCAGCAGAGACGACGCTCCGTCGTGCGGCAAGGTTCATCTTCGGTTGGTGAGTACGTTCTAGGGAGAGCCTCTTAACGCAGAGATCGCCTTCGCTGCCGCCAAGGCTTCGGCGAGCCAGGAAAGCTACGGAAAGGCAGGCAGGGGCGCAGGGGAGGAAAGGTGTCATTCTTCCTCCTGACGGAGCAGGACGAGATAGGCGTTTCCTGGGGAGTGAACGGCTAGAATGGAAACAGTCTGGCCAACTGTACGGGAGTCGCTCGCTCCCCGTACTCGCAGAGTTCAAATGCCTCCGCATACTGAACTCGACGTCCCTTCTCTTCACCATACCGCTCGACAAGCTGGTCGCGGGCCCCATTTGCGACAGCCCTGAATCGCTCCAAACGATGTTCCAGCCACTTGCGCCGGTCAGCGCTCCCCTCCGGTACCTGATCGATTTCACCCGCGTTGTAGGGTAGCCACTCGTACATCTGCGACACGTGACAGTGGAGCATATCGAGCTTCTTCTCCACGACGTCGTCGATGTCGATCGCAACCGAGGGCGCGAACGGATACGGGCGCGTGAAAGTGTCACTCAGGTAGGCGATGACCGGGTTGTAGGAGAGGGCGGGTGTGTCCGTGCAGATGTTCGGGACGGTGACCATATAGGCCGAATCCACGACGAGGATCGACGTGTAACGATGGTCCGGATGATAGTCGTTCGGCCGGTGGGTGAGGATCAAGTCCGGGGTGTAGCTACGGATGGCGCGGATGATCTTCTTGCGGTTGTCGAGTGTCGGCTCGAGCTCGCCGTCGTGGTTGTCCAGTACGTGGTATTCGATGCCGGCGACCGCGCTCGCGGTTTCGGCCTCCGCACGTCGTCGTTGAGCCAGCTGGATTCCGCCGATCTCGTGGTGTCCGGCGTCGCCGTTCGTGAAGGAGATGAAGCGGACGTTGTGCTCGAGGGCAGCGTACTTGATTGCGATACCACCGGCCTTGATGTCACAGTCGTCCGGATGTGCGCCGAAAACGAGGATACGGAGTGTGTCTGGCATAGGGTCAAGGTAAATCGAAAGGCCGTACCAGGAAATACAGGAAATGCACGAAATACACGAAAGAAAACCCCCTTGCGCCGAAGGTCACATCTCGGGCCTGCCGCGCAGTAGCTTTAGCGGAGGCGGGTGAGAGATCCCTGCACAAAATACCCTGATAGAAACCTCTACCCACGCTCCCTTTTGCCCCTGCTGTTGCCATCGCTATCTTGGTTGCGAAACGCATCCCTGACCTACCTAACCCTTATGAGAAGAATCCTCCCATCTGCATTCTGACCGCTGCCTCCTCGATGGGAGCCAGCGAGCCCTCCCTTGTACGTCATTCGATCATTATGCCACCAGAGCAGGTCGCTGGGTTCGACAAAACCTACGAGGAGAAGTTGGAGCCCCTCCTCAAGGGATACGGGGTGGTCGAGTCGAACCGACCGATACGAACCGAGATAGACAGCGCATTCAGCCGGCTGTACGAGTTCGAGTCACCCGCTGGCCCCGGCAAGGATGTAGGGGCCGGGGAAGGACAGCCCGTCCTCGCTGGGCGAGGACGGGCCCTTTGGCGGAACTACGATGGTGCGGACGGTCTTCCGGTCACCGAGGTGCGATCGATCTTTCAGGACACCAGGGGACATCTCTGGTTCGGTTCGTGGGGAGGTGGTGTGAGTCGCTATGATGGGCGGGCGTTCTCAACATACACCAAGAATGATGTCCTCTGGCGCAACATCGTCTACTCGGTTGTCGCCGACCGAGAGGGCAACATCTGGATTCCGGATGGACGCAGGGTCAGTCTGCACTCTGCACTCGCTCTTGATCTACCCTCCATAGCCCCACGGCACAAGCCAACGCACCGATCATCAGTCCGAACGAGATGTAGAACGACAGGGAAGCGTCTACGTCGATCAGGCGCCCTCCACCTAGATTGCCGGTGAGCATTCCGGCACTCCAGACGAAGTGGGCGAGGCCGACGAGGCGGCCGCGTTCGCCCGGTTTGGCGACGAGCTGCAGAAGCCCCGGCATCGTGGTCGACAGAGACCAGGCCGAGGCGGCGGCCAGGGTTCCGAAAACGTAGATCCCCACGATCGAGTCACAATAAAGTGCGAGGCCGAGGGCGCTCAGGGTTTCAAGGATCGCGGCGACGAAGATCGGACGCCATCGTCCGATCTTGTCGCATAGACGTCCCGTGGCGATCTGGCAGACGGCGGCGACACAGAGAGTGACTGCACTGAACGTGGAGACTTCCGTGTTCGATCCACTGAGGCGATAGATCAACAAGGGAAGGATCAGGGTGACGGCGCCCCAGTACGTCGTGGGCAGATACCGTAGTCCGAGGAGAAACCAGATTTCCCGGCGAGCAGCGAAGGAGGTCCGCGCTTCGGTTGCTTTGTCATCGCTTGTTTGGACGTCGATATTGGGGAGCAGGACGGTCGCCAGGACGACGAGCCCAACCGTGCCGACAATGACCGCCTGGCCAAGATCCGCGTAGCCTCGTGCATCTGCGAGTGGGCCGGCGATCAGGTTCCCGAAGGCGGTCCCGAGCGTGTTGCCGATGAAATAGCCTGCTGAGGCAGTACCGATCCTTTCGGCGCCGACGGCCGCGATCAGGTAGCTCTGTCCGCCGGCGCTGTCAAAGCCAGTCGTGACGCCGATGCCGAGACAGAGCGCGGCCAGCGATGCCGGGTCCCCCGTAAGGAAGACGGCTCCGGCAAGAAGGGGTCCGATCGTTCCCACGAGATAGATGCGCTTGGCGCCCCATCGGTCGGCCAGACGTCCGGCGAAGATGGCGATCACGCCTCCCAGGATGAGGAAGGTGGATCGAAGTCCGGCCGCGAACAACGGGCTGCGGGCCAGATCGGCCTCGACATAGACGGGCAGCAACGCATACCGCGGCGCGTTCAGGAAGCTGATCAGGAACGAGACGAACAGCAGGGCAAGGAATCGTCGATCGCGTAGCATAGGAACCACAGCAAGAGGACCACGGAAAACACGGAAGGGGAGACAACGATGGGGGCAGGTCACATTTTAAATATTATGGCCTCGGGGCCACTTTTAAGCGCTGAAAGACGTTCCAGACGTCTTGAGACTCAGAGTTGGACTACGGATCCGGTTCGACCGGATTCCACGATGGCCGCGGCAATCGCGACGTTGATACGTCCTTCTTCGCCCGGGACCGGAGAAGGACTGTCGTTGAGGATCGCTTCGATAAACTGGCTGTTCGGTATCGATCGTGCGTCTCGAGCACGTGGGGCGGCACCACGTGCTCGAGACGCACGATCGATACCGACGGTAATCTCCTCGGGTGCGTCCATCTTCGCGGTCTTGATCTTCAGCGTATCACGTCCGGTCGCGACGACCGATCCCTCCGTCCCCGAGAATCCACGACCCGACGAAGGCAGCGTCTGGGACTGGCTGGCCTCGAGGTTGCCGTAGCCGCCGTTCGCGAAAGTCAGGATGGCGGAGAAGTGATCGAGAAAGGTCGGCGCCTCCGCGCGACTGAAGGCCGTCCGGGCGTACACGTCCGTGACCTGACCGCCGATACTGCGCACGAAATCAATCTCGTGTACTTCCCACTCGAAGGGAATACCGCCGCTCTTGTCGAAATCGAGTCGCCAGTTCGCTTCGTTCTTGATGACGTGATAGCTCTCCCGGATGCTCCACGACTTGACGAAATCCCCGCAGCGTCCGGAATCGAGGATGTTTTTCATCTCAACCAGGGCAGGCATAAATCGTGTCGACTGATCGACCATAATTTTGGTCCCGGCATCCCGGGCCGTTGCGATCATTCGGTCGCAGTCTTCGAGCGAGAGCGCCATCGGCTTCTCACACATTACGTGGGCCCCGGCCTCCGCGCTGTCGATCGTCTGCCGTGCGTGCAGAAAACAGGGCGAACAGATCCAGACGGCATCGGGCTTCTCAGCCTCGAGCATCGCCCGATGATCGTCATAGGCCTTTCCGCCGACTTCGGCTACCAGGCCTTCCGCACGATCCGTGGCTGGGTCGGTGATTCCGACGATCTGGACTTCCTCGATCGCATCGAGGCTCTTCGCGTGACCGGCAGCGTTGTTGCCCGCTCCAATGATGGCGACTCTCACGATTTCACTCCATAGAAAGAAAAACCAACAAGGCTCCAAGGCAGCAAGTTGACTAGGTCTTCCTGGCCTTTGGTCTTTTTTTTGTCTTCGTGTCTTGGCGGTTTTACGTGTTTTCGATGACGCGCTTCAGATTCTCGACGCCTTTGGTGATGCTTGCGAGGATGTCGTTCAGGTCGACTACTTCGAGGGATACGGTGTCGTCGTAGCCGGCATCCTTGAGGAGGCGGACGATTCGCGGCCAGTCGGCATCGCCCTCTCCACCGATGGCATTCTTGAGGTATTGACCGTTCGGCGCCTGACGCCAGCTGTCGTCCTGAGGTTCGGCGGATATGTGGTGGTCTTTGAGATGAACGTGGACGACGTCTTTCGCGATCCGTCGGACCCCCTCGATGTGGTCCTGACCGAACACGGCGCGGAAATTCGTCGGATCGATGTTGACGCCGAAGTTGGCACGATCGACGAGCCGAACCAGACGCTCGGTCTGCTCGATGCGCCCGAGATGTCGTCGGTGATTCTCAACCCCGACCGAGATATTCATTGCAGCGGCATTATCGGCGATCATCTGCATCGAGGTGGCCATTCGTTCCAGCACATCCTCAAAGTCCGTCTCTTCGGGGTCGTTGGGAAGGGACGTTCTGGGGTCGAGTCGGATTCGATCGGTGCCCAGGATCCGGGCGATCTGAAGCCGCCCGATACAGATGTCGATGCACTCCTGGCTGGCCTCGTCGTCGTAGACGGCGAAATCGCTGTCGAGCGTGTAGCAGGAGACGTCTAGGCCAACTTCGTCGAGAACACTTCGTGCTTCACGGGCCTGGTCCGCTTCATCCGGGTCTCGGTCCCAGTAACGTTACAGGGGTTCGTAGCAGTCTGCTTCCGTCTGCTCACCGACGAACCGGATCGCCGTCGGGACGTCGATTTCGTTGTCCAGGAAAAGCTTGTTGAAACAGTAACTGCAGACGCCTGTTTTCATTGTGTGTTAAGCCTCGGGAAGTCGGGGTGGAGAAGTGTCTCCCCGTGATGGATTCATTGACGCCCACCACGGTTGAGCCAGAGGGGGCAGAATGGACACCGGCCATCCACCTCCGTCAAGGCTTCGGTGAGACGGGGGAAGCGAACCGGGTGACACTGCGACTCGCGTGGATGAGTCAGAGCGTCACTCGACAGGGGGCGGCGGCCTATCTGCTTTGGACTCGGTCCGTCAGCGCGTTCAGCTCTGCGAGGCAGGCCTTGCGGGCGTCGTTGAAACCCTCAGTGGTGATGTTTCCGCTGTTGAGGTAGTCCAGAATGATCTGTTCAGCGGCGACGTAGTCGTCGCACACGTCGGCGACCTGGTCCGCGATACTGTCGGGAATCGTGGCTACGCCGTTGCAGTCTGCGTGGATAAGCTCCCCGGGTCGGACGGGGAGGCCACCGATGTGGACGGGCAGGTGGACATCGACAATATGGCCGTAGCCGTGGGAGGCGATCGCGCCGTTGCTGAATGCGGGGAATCCGATTTCCCGAACCTGATCCAGGTCTCGGGCGGCGCCACTCGTGATCAGTCCGATCGCTCCAAACGTCTTGTAGGTGGTGCACATCACCTCACCGAACGACGCGGCTGATGTGGGCTCGTCTAGATCCTGAAGGACAACGACCGGTGGTCCGGGGATCGAGGAAAAGGCCTCGAGCTGGTCGCCCATACTGCCGTAGGCGATGCCGTCGGTGGGCGGCGCGTCGGAACGCCAGGTTGCAGTCGAGGCATAGCCGACGGTCGGCGGCATCTCGGGGAAGCAGGCCTTGATGGTTTCGTTTGCGTATCCCACGTTCCGAGGTTGGACATCGAAGACCTCGATGACATTGCAGATCGTGGGGGTGTCGTATTTCCGGAGTCGATCCAGTTCCTTCTCAGGCAGTCCGTTCATTTTTCGGTGACCTCAAGTGCGATCGTTCGATCGCGGCATAAAGATTTCGTGTCGATCGGGATCTGAGTAGCCGTCGATGTGGGCGGGCGCGACCCCGGGGCTGGAGAGGGCGGCACGTACGATTTCCTTGTTGAAGACGCTGACGCCTTCGGCATCCAGATAGTTGTTGACGGGCATCCAGAGGGCTTCCGCGATTTCCTCGGCCTGGATGGTGACCTCGTGGGAGAGGGGCTTCAACCGGCAGACGAAATAGATGTCGCTTTTTCCGTACCGGTATCCGTGCCAGTGTCTGAAGCAGACGAGCGAGACGAATTCGGCATCGACACCGGTCTCCTCCTTGACTTCGCGAACGACGCACTGTTCGAGATGTTCGCCCGCGTGAAGCGCACCTCCGGGGAGCTTGTAGGAGGGCGTCTTCGAACGCCGATAGCGTTCACTTACGACGAGCAGTTCTTCGCTGTCGTTCAGAACCACGCCACCGGCACCGGTGTAGTGGGTGGCAAACGGAGGGACGAAGGCGCCGGTCTCGAGTTGATGCGTCAGCATCAGGTAGCCGTCTTCGCTGTGGTGGAACGTGAACCCCTGCTGCACAGCGACAGGGATCAGGTCCGATTTCGCGATCGGGACCTCGAGCCAGACGACCTTGAGACCCTCCTCGGTCCAGGCCCCGATCGACGATTTGAGGCGAGCTTCGAACTGCTGGGAGTCGTCCGGGAGATGGGCAGGGTCCGTGATCGCTCCCCCGAACGGATTGGTGGAGTATTCCAGCGTATCCATAGTAGATCCTCACTGTTACGGTGACGCCTGCTATGGTAGGACCGCCTCCGGGACGGTGCAAGCGAATCGTGAGGGAAGCTTGACCGCCATCGTCTTGATCAGTATTCTGCGCGCGGTGTCCTCCCGCTCGATACCGCCCTCAGGAAGGAGATCTCTGTGGACTGGTTTCTCGACGGCGCTTCGAATCGTCCAGGCCCACGGAGGAGAGTTGGCGATCGACAGTGAAGTCGGTCGCAGAACGACGGTGAGGGTGGTTCTACCAAAGGAAGAGGCGAATGTCTGATCACATTTATGAGACGCTGGGTGTCGAGACGATTGTGAACGCGGCCGGGCCCGTGACCCGGTTGAGCGGAGCCTTGATGGATCCCGAGGTGACGGCGGCGATGGCGGAGGCGGCCGGCCACTGTGTGGACATCGCGGAATTGCAGGCGGCCGCGGGTCGCTACATCGCGGAGGTGACGGGCGCGGAGGCGGGCTACGTGACCTCCGGGGCGTCGGCCGGCCTGTTGCTGGGTGTGGCTGCGTGCGTGACAGGACTCGATCCGGGTGCGATGAACCGGCTTCCTGACACGGCCGGGCTTCCGAGCGAGGTAATTATGCCTCGGAGCCATCGCAACTTTTACGATCACGCGATTCGGTCGGTGGGTGTGAAACTGATCGAGGTGGGGATTCCCGATCGGTTCAGCGGAGCCGGTGTCCGGGATACGGAGGCGTGGGAGATCGGGGACGCAATCACCGAACGAACCGCCGCCATCGCCTACGTGGCGAATGCGCGTTCGAGGCCCCCGCTGGAGGAGGTCGTCAAGGTTGCGCACGATCGGGACGTCCCTGTGATCGTAGATGCGGCCGGACAGCTTCCGCCGGCTTCGAATCTCAAGCGATTCATCGCCCAAGGGGCGGACCTGGTGTGTTTCAGCGGCGGGAAGGTGGTCGGAGGGCCGCAGGGGTCGGGGATCGCGTGCGGGCGGCGTGATCTGATCGCGGCGATGGCGCTCCAGCACCTGGACCTGGACGTGCACTACGAGCTCTGGGATCCGCCGGCAGAGTGGATCGACAAGAAGGACGTTCCTGGAGCGCCCCATCACGGAATCGGGAGACCGTGCAAGGTTGGGAAGGAAGCCATCGTGGGATTGTTGACGGCCCTCAGGCGATTCGTAGCCGTATCGGATGAAGATCGATCGCGGGGATGGATTGCAGACATCAAGGCTCTCGAGGAGGGTGTCGCGGGTATCGATGGTGTGGGTGCAATAGCGAGCGATGGAGGAGAGCGGGGGATCCCGTCATTGACGCTGGCATTTGACCGTCTGGACGGAATCGATGCCGCTCGACGGTTTATGACAGGCGCCTGCCGCGTCTTCGTGGGGACCTCCGGTGCGCGTGAGGGAGTCGTATCGGTCAATCCGGTCTGTCTCCGAGACGGTGACGTGGAGAAAATGTTGGAGAAGATTCGCTCGGTGGCGGGGGACGCGTGAAAGAACGAGGCGCGCAGGTCGCGCTTCTGGTAGTGATGGTCGGCGTGTCCGTATACCTGTGGAACACGCTTCTGCTTTATCCAATCAAGCTGTTCGTCGTTCTGCTTCACGAACTCAGTCACGGTCTTGCCGCGGTGGCGACAGGTGGAGAGATCGTGAGCATCGAAGTGAGCGAACGCATCGGCGGGGTCTGCAAGTATCGAGGTGGTAACCCGCTGGTCGTGGCGAGTGCAGGATATCTGGGGAGCCTCTTCTGGGGTGGACTGATCCTCGTCGCCGCGGCTCGGACCCGGGCAAGCCGGGGAATCGCCCTGACGGTCGTGCTGGTAATGATGATCGCGACCGTACTGTGGATTCGGAATACGTTCGGCGTCTACTACACGGCTGGATTCGCGATCGTTCTGCTTCTGATGTCCAGGTATTTGCCTCAGTGGATGCTGCGACTCGTCCTCCAGTTTCTGGGTACGGCGAGCTGTCTGTACGTACTTGTCGACATCTACGAGGACCTCATCGTGGTCTACCAGGAAGGAAGCGACGCAGATGTCCTGATGAGTCTGACCGAGATCCCGGCGGTGCTCTGGGGGATACTCTGGGGAGCACTCGCCTCAGCGATGCTGGGCTATTCGTTCTACCTGGCCGGGACTGCCAAACCCAGGTCGGCTGCTGAAAATTCAGAACCTGATTCCGGCGCCTGAGCGGCGGGGTCGAAGACCCCTGGGCCTGGATTTTCGGGGAGGAACTGTCCAACACGCGTGTCCTGACGATTTACAGATGGTCCAATTTGGGAGGAAATCTTGATAGACTGGGAAAAGGAAGGTGCGGAAGCGGCCGCCCGATTGGGGGCGATGTTGCGTTTCGACACGACGAACCCTCCGGGGAACGAACTGCCACTCGTTGAATGGTTGGCCGAGTCGGTTCGGGGTGAGGGTTTGGATGCGGAGGTGATCGAGTCCGCGGCGAGTCGTGGCAATCTGGCGGTGAGGATGAAGGGCAGTGGGAAGGAACGGCCGCTTTTGTTTTTGTCGCATCTCGACGTGGTTCCGGCAGAGCCAGCACGATGGACGCATCCTCCCTTCGAAGGTACGATTGCGGACGGACACGTGTGGGGACGAGGCGCGATCGATTCCAAGCTGACAGGAGCCACACAGCTGCAGGCGCTTCTGATGGCGCATCGGGCGGGGCTGGCCCTCGAGAGGGACCTGGTACTCGTCGCGGCCGCGGACGAGGAGCTAGGTGGCGTGCACGGTGTGAGATGGCTGGCTCAGCATCGGCCGGATCTCTTCGATGCTGAATACGGGATCAACGAGGCCGGGGGCTTCGCGGTCGAAATCGGCGGCCATCCGGTCTATCTGTGTCAGGTCGGAGAGAAGGGCAGCGCTCCGATCGATCTGGTGGGGCGCGGACGACCCGGGCACAGTTCGGTGCCCCACAACGACAACCCGATCGTCGATCTTGGCGTCGCTCTGAGCAGAATGGAAGGCACGAAGCTTTCGCATCAACCGCCGGCCAGCGTACGAGCGTTCTTCGAGGAGGCCGCGAAAATTCATCCAGACGAGCAGACGGCCGCCCATCTGCAGGCGTGTCTTGACCCCAAACGTGCGGACGAGGCGATCGAGGCGCTGGATGCGCCGCAGGCGACTCGATTGATGCTCGATGCGATGCTTCGCAACACGTGCGCGCCGACGATGCTGTCCGCTGGTCTGAAACGGAACGTGATCCCGTCGGATGCACGGGCGGCGTTGAGCGGCCGGCCGCTCCCCGGGGTGACGGAGGAGGAGTTCATTTCCGAGGTGCGTGCTCTGGTGGGCGATGCGGTGGAAATAGAGCTCACTGGTGAATTCCATCCCGGCGTCGAGTTCGATCACGAAACCCCGCTTTACGATTTTATCGCGGCGTCGACGCGGAAGTACGAACCGGATGCCATCGTCGTTCCCTATATGCAGACCGGCGGAACCGACGCTCGATTCCTGAAGCACTTGGATATCGCCATCCACGGCTACATCCCGATGCGCTACGAAGCGGGGATGGACTTCTTCGAGCTCTGTCACGGTCACGACGAGCGTGTGTCGACGACGAACGTGACGTTCGCGGTTCAGATCCTCTACGACCTAGTGCTGCGTCTGAACGGGTTGCTAGAGTAGTCGACTGTCGCAATGAAGGGGTCGTTGACAGCAGAGCGACTGGATCGGGTAATCAGAGCTTACGCGCTGACCGTCGATTCCGTCTCCTTCCTCAAGCAGGGAAGCTTTTGTGAAGTCTATCGGTTCGATGTGCGGGTGGTCGGAGTTATGTCGCCCGCCTACGGAGCGCTATGGCCCAGGAGAGGGACGTTCTCTTCGCTCGAGAGTGGGGGGATGTGGTCTCCGCTGAGGCGAACGTGCCCAGGCATCTCGCTCCCGTTGACTCTGTGCCCACAATCAACGACAGAGTCCTGGATGTTGCGCCCTATATCGATCACGATCCCCAGGCCGGTGATGACGTTTCAGTAAAGGGCTGGGTTGAAGTTGGCAGGATGGTAGGTAGGATGCACCGCCTCGGGTCGTCTGTGATCAATTGTGCGGCCGTCGCGCTCCCTTACGGTAACCATCCACACGACGCGCTTCTGTTCGGCTACTTCGACCGGATGAAAGCGCGGACACAATCCGAACATCTGTCTGTAATTGCAAGATCTGAGCACATCCTGGACCTTGTTCGTTCGGGGCTCCGAAACATCCAGGACGCTTTGCCGCGTGGTGTCGTTCACGGGGACCTTCATTTCTGGAACGTCCTCTATCGAGAAGACGATCCCGTCGCTATTATCGATCTCGACTTCCTTCAAAGGGGCGTGCTTCTTCACGATCTCGCTTATCCGTTCATCTGGCTCAGCGCGTGGGAGAAGGATCGCGGGAGAGCTTGGGCGAATGTGGGGGAACGGTTTCTGGTGGCCTACGAGGAGGGGCGGGGGGTGCGGGTTAACCAAAGAGGAGCAACTGGCGTTTCCCTATCTGCGAGTGTGGATCAATCTGTTCTTTTTCTTGTTCAAGGTCCATACATCCTGGGATGGTCTGGAAGATGCGGTTGGTGATCTCGAGCTTGCAGAAGCGACGAGTGTTGAACTCGGCCTGGGAGTGTTCGGGAACCTTCATTGAAAGGAACGTTGTGGAATATCGACGATTCGGGAACACCGATCTTGAGGTCTCGGAGATTTGCTTTGGGTCGATGCGGTTTTCCACCAAAGCGCCCAGCGACGACGACGTCTCGCGGACCGGGCAGCGAGCGCTGCAACACGCGATCGACCGTGGTGTCAACTTCATCCACTCGAGTAATGGATACAACACACGCTGGGCGATGAGCCGCGTGTTGAAGGACCATCCCCAACGACACGACCTTCATCACATCATCAAGGTACCCGTCCCCGACTTCGACGACGGTGGACGGTTCGACGCGGCCAAGTTCAGGTTGCGGGTCGAAGAAGCCCTGGAGGAGCTGCACGCGGATCGAATCACCGTCCTTCAGCACCTGCAGCGGGCTCGCCCGAACGACGACGATCTCCGGATTCGCGATATCGCGACGACCCACGAAGCGATGATGGAGTGCTTCAGCCAGCTCCGGGACGAAGGCAAGGTGGGCTACCTGACGACCTTCCCCTACACACCAGGGTTCGGAGGAGAGGCGCTGAAGACCGGCGACTTCAGTGGTATGGTCGCTTACTACAATCCGATCGAGATGGAGATGGCCGAGTACTTCGAGCAGATGGAGGCCAACGGCCAGGGGTTCTTCTGCATTCGGCCTTTTATGGGGGGATTGCTGACGGATCGACGGGCCGATCGCAGCCAACTTCCGGACGACGATCGATACCAAGACGCGGGGTGGGACGACGCCTATGCGCGTCGCCAGATGCTCCAGGACAGGCTGGGCGTAGATATCGCGTCGTGGACGGAGTTCGCGATTAAGTTCGGTCTTTGCCACCCGATCGTGGCGAGCTTGATCGTCGGTCTGAATTCGATCGAGCAGGTGGATGGTGTTCTGGATGCGGCGGACGGGGACTATCCGGACCTCGGTGTTTTCAATCGGGCCCTCGAGGTGTTCCGGCAAGAAGGCCTTGTGGAGAGCTAGGAACACTTGAAAGGAGGGCGTATGGCTTCATCGGAAAACCTGTCTCACCGTGGGTTGGCTTCGAATTGCTTTAACAAGGTGTGGGACTATCTGGACAAATCGAGTCTGAGCGAGTAGGAAATCGATGAAATGGTCCACGTAGCCCACGCGTCGTTCTGGCATTGGACCTAGGTGGAGGATCATACGCCTCAGAACCTGTCGATCGGGACCTGGCAACTGTCGAGAGTTTACGCCGTTGCCGGTCTGCCGCCGTTCTTCGTCGGGTATGCCTACGAGACGGCGGCGCGTGCAAAGGCCTTGATGGGTGACGCGAATGGGGCGAAGGGATTGGTTGCGAAGGGACAAGCGCTTGCGGAACAGGTCGATGCGGAGGAGGACCGGAAGGCACTGCTCGACGATCTTCGCAGCATCTCCTGATTCGGGGAGGCTACTCGGACCCGCAGGAAGGCTCGGCAACCTTCAGTCGTAGAATCCTGATCGTTGGACCCAACCGACCGACTGCTTCTTCGAGTCGTCCCTTGGGAAGACGTCGGGGTGAGTGAGGTAGCGCCCGTAGACCGCGCTTGTGAGCACAAGCCATTCCGCTCCGGAGGCGCGGACACGGTCCGCCGAATACCAATGGTCGTTCAGGGATGATAACCGCCTCGTTTTCTCGAGCGTGGGAATGCGAGTGAAGTCGTAACCGGGTCTGTCCGAGGGAGGGTGATCTGCAAGGTAGGCATACCTCTTGCCGGCCTGTGGGTTTTCCTTCCGAATCGAGGCCACGATTTCCCGAGCCCGCCCCGGCGTGTAGACCAGGCGGGGTCCGTAGGCCTGAGATAGAATCCGCGTCCCTTCAGGTACGTTTTTCTTGATCCATTCCGTGGCCAGCGTGCGCGTACCGGGCAAGGCTCTCTGCACATTCCACCTGAGTGTCTCCGCGAGTGGCCAGAGGGCGCCTAACGCGAAGACCACAAGCAGGACCTTCTCACCGAGCATCCTCCTCTGAAGGCACCGATCCAGGATCCAAGTGACGCCGAGGGCTACCGCAGGCAGCATCGGCAGACTGAAATGGGCGAAGTGGTGTCGAGTGGATCCCATCACGACCCAGTAGAGAAGGGCAGGCAGGAGAGGCATCGCCGCCAATCGCCAATCGTGTCGCACCCATAGGACCAGCCCAGCGATCCCGACCCATATGCAGGGCGCGGGTGATGATGTTCTCTTCGTTGGTTTTCTCATCGGTCGGGATCGCGACGGCCCATATCCGTAGCCTCGCTGCCAGAGCGAGGATGAGAAGGAAAACAGACTTCTGGCGGATTGAAGTCATAGATTACACAGGCGTATAGGGTTCATCTTCCCACGGATTCAGCCGATCCGGAATCTCGCCCTTCAGGATCGGATCGTCCGTTTCTGTCATCCATCGGTCGACCCGAGCGCTGAGGTCGGCCCGGATCGATTCGCATTCGGGGTCGCCGGCCAGATTTCGAGTTTCGTCCGGGTCGTTATCGAGGTCGAACAACTCCTCTCGATCCCGAGGCTCGGTCATCGGCGGCCACAGGTGATTCCAGACGACCTCGTATTCGGTTGCGAGTCGATTTTCAACTTCCCCCGGCAGCCAGTAGCGGCGGGGGCTGTCGGCCAGGTGACGGATGTAGCGGTATCGGTCCGTCCGGACCGCGCGCATCGGGTCGTAATAGGCATTGGGCTGGTCGGTCGACAGGGGTTCCCCGTCCGGAGTCCCGCTGTGATAGTTTCGCTCGAGGAAAACCTCGGAATGGGGTTCGTACGCCTCTCTTCTCAACAGCGGAGCGAACGACCTGCCCTGCATCCGATCCGGGATCTCGACGTGGGCGAGGTCCAGAAGGGTGGGTGCGTAGTCGATGTTCTGGATGAGGTGATCGACCTGTGCTGGTTCGGCACCCGGGCTTTGCGCGAGAAGGGAGATGCCGGACCCCGCTTCGTAGACGGTCGGTTTCGCCCGGTGTGCGGCTACGCCGTGGTCGTTGGTAAACACGACGACCGTGTTGTCCCGGAGTCCCAAATGATCCACCGCCTCGAAGAGGGTGCCCAGGTGGTGGTCCATATAACGGATACAGCCCTGGAAGTAGCCGAGTTCGTGTCGGGTTCTCGGTGTGTCGGGCAGAAACCCAGGCACGTAGACTTCATCGGGGCGCCAGGGCTCGTAAACGTTTGTACGACCTTTTCGGTTCACGCTACCCCACTGGCTCGGATGGGTCTCTGCCGTCGCGATGTTCAGGTAAAACGGCCGGTCCGAACCCTGACGACCGCTCAGGTAGGAGACCGCCGCCCCAACCGCGTCCTCGACGAAGCGACTCTCGTTCACGATCCCGTATCGGTTGTCTTCACGACGATGACGTTCGTGCTGGAGGCCGCAGTTGACGGTTTCGTAGCCGGCGTCGTTGAGGTCGTCCATGATCGTGCGCCGCCCTGCAGGGAGACTCCATCCGCGGTTTACGAGCCCCATCAGTCCGTTGGTGTGGGAGTATTGCCCCGTCATCACGCACCCTCGTGACGGACTACACGCCACAGCATTCGTGTAGGCTCGGTTGAACTGAACCCCTTCCGCGGCGAAACGGTCGAGGTTCGGTGTTTCCACGCCAGCGCCGTAGCAGCCGAGCTGCTTGCCCAGGTCGTGGCAGACGAAATAGATGATATTCAGCCGATCTTCCATCCGAGCTCCTGAATGTGTTTTTTTCCGTACGACGTGAAACTTCGAATGGGCGCACAGGGTCTGTGAATACGACTTCCGCGGGGGCGGCGTCAAGATAGTTCGGATTCCATCTAATCCTCAACCGGGAATCGACTTGCTTGTAAACTACCTCAGAGTCGCGTTCCGAAACATCTTCAGACACAAGGCATACTCCCTGCTCAACGTGCTCGGGCTCGCGGTGGGGATGGCCTCGTGCATCCTCATCCTTCTCTACGTTCGTTTCGAACTGAATTACGAACGCCACCACGAAAGCGCCGACCGCATCTACCGGGTTCTGCGGGAAGTTCACCTGGAGGGAGTGGAGGCGCGTTTCGAAGCGCGGACGGTCGGGCCCCTTGGGCCCGCACTCAGGGAGTACTTCCCAGAGGTGGAACACGCCGCACGCTTCTATCCCCGGAACATCTGGGTGACGTCTGGCGAGAGAGGATTCAATCAGCGGGTCCTGTTGACCGATCCCGACATTCTGAACACGCTGACCCTTCCGTTCGTCGAGGGCGATCGCGAGACAGGGTTGGACGACCCTACGGACATTCTGATTACGGAAGAGATGTCGGAGAAGTACTTCGGGGACGAGCCCCCCATCGGGAGAACCCTGACCGTCGAAGATCCGTGTTTCGGGGGCGAATACAGAGTATCGGGGGTGCTCGAAGACATTCCCCCGAACTCCCATCTGCGATTCGATTTTCTGATGTCGAATGTGACTGCCCACGGATCCCTGAATTGATACTGGAACACGTGGATTTCCGAACCGGCGTCCAGACGCTTCGTGCATACGTATGTTAAACTGGCGGAGGGCGCAGACCCCAGGACGCTCGAGGGCAAGCTATCCGGATTTGTCTCGCATCACTTCGGGACGGGGATGCTGGTGCATATGACCTATCACTTCCAGCCGCTGACTCGGATGCATCTCTATTCGAACCAGGACTGCGGTCTGGACTGGTTCGGTGACATCCGTCACGTCTACATCTTCTCCAGCATCGCCCTGTTCATTCTTCTGATCGCCTGCATCAACTTCACGAACCTCGCGACGGTACGCTCAGCCGGACGGGCCAGGGAGGTCGGTCTAAGGAAAGTCGTCGGGGGCAGCCGGTCTCAGCTCATCGGGCAGTTTCTGGGGGAATCCTTCATTCAAGCAGCGGGATCTCTCTTGATCGGTCTCGTGATTGTCAAACTCGCGCTACCGGGTTTCAGCGATTTTCTGGGCGTTCCGCTATCCCTGATGGCCTCGGGACACGGGGTCGTGCTTCTGGGTCTGGCGGGGATGATCTGTCTGTTTGGAGCCGTTTCCGGGAGCTATCCCGCGTTCTTTCTATCCAAGTACCGACCGGTGGACGTGTTCGGAAGAGCCACAGCGACGGGGAAGGGCGGCCTTCTGCGAAAATCTCTGGTGGTGACCCAGTTCGCCATCTCGATCGTTCTCATCGTGTGCACGTTGGTGGTCTACGGCCAGATCGACTACATCCGTGACAAAGATCTCGGCTTTAACGCAGGGCACATCGTCACGATGGGCATCTTCTCGGAGGACTATGACCTGATCCCGAGGTACAGAACGGTCAAGGAGGCATTTCTTGAGCATCCCAATGTTACGCACGCGACTGCGTCCCTGAATGTGATCGGGATGAACACGGACGGTGCCGGAATTGTCGTCGAGGGCAGCCCTGACCTGCGGAAACTGGAGATGATCGCCGCCGATGAGGATTTCTTCGACACTTTCGGCCTGGACATCGTCTAAGGGTGCGGGATTCAGGCGGACGACACGCAGAATAACGTCGGGTTAGTCCTGAACGAGTCGGCCGTACGCTATCTGGCATTGGACGACCCGATCGGCAAACAGATCGAATGGACCAATTCCTTGACTCGGGGATTCGTCGTTGTCAGAGACTTTCACTTTGGCCCCTTGCGAGACGCAATCGGGCCCCTCTTCCTGTGTTACTGGCAACCTGCATTCCGGCGTCTCTCTCTCAGAATCCAAGCCGAGAACGTTCCCGAGACGTTGGCCTTCATCCGCGAGACCTGGAAACGCTTTCTGCCGGACAGACCGCCCCAGACAGACTTTCTGGACGACAGGCTTGAAGAGATGTACCGAGGGGAGGCCAACCTGGCGAGGAGCGTTCGAGTTTTTTCGCTACTCGCCATCGCGATCGCCTGTCTCGGATTGTTCGGGCTGGCATCCTATAGTGCTCAACAGCGGACACAGGAAATCGGGATTCGTAAAGGGCTGGGTGCTTCGGTGCCGGGCCTGGTGGCCCTACTCTGCAGGGAGTCGGTCTACCTGGTGGCGGCCGCAAATCTCATCGCCTGGACGATTGCCTATTATGCGATGGATGAATGGCTTGGTGGATTCGCCTATCGGATCGATCTGAACGGCGCAGTCTTTCTGGGGGGAAGTCTCTTCGTTCTGGTCGTCGCGCTCTCGACGGTCAGCTGGCCGGCGATCCGTGCGGCCCGGACGAACCCTATCGACGCGTTCCTATACGAGTGAGGCCCTGCCATCATCGCCGGAGGGCCCCACCGTCTCTCCAGGCGGCCAGGGGTCAGGGAGGGTTGGCATTCTCTACGAGGTTTACTATCGGACGAGTCGAGGGGGAATCGGCATTCCGTACCTCTTGGCGAAGATGGAGTTCCTCAGGGTCTTCCAGGGGCACAGTCCGGAGGTAGGCCGGGAGATGTGGGTTCGCCACAAGATGCGGGTCGACTTGCCTCTGGATCCGGGGCAGGTTTCTGCGGTCGCGTCGAACCTGGGCTACACCGAGGCGATTCTGCATCTTCGGTTCGAGCCCCACGACGGCCAGGAGATCGATCCGATTGAGCCGGGTCGGTGGCACGCGGGATGGGTTCGCGAAGGATCGTCCCGGGTGTACCAGTCCGAGGTTTACGTACAGGATGCAGATGCGTTGCTCGAGCTGGCTCCGGATCGTCGCGGATTCGAGGTTCGGCAAGGAGCCGGGACACGCCGTGCGGTCGGCCATCGCTCGCATCGGGCACTGTCCACGCTCGACGCACGGTTCCTCGTGAACGTCGCCCGTTCGAAGTCGTCTGATCTTCTCCTCGATCCGTTCGCGGGATTCGGGCGGCTGGTTTCCGAAATCCGCCGACGGGGGCTGAAGGTTGTAGCTGCCGACGTCGATCGGGACCTGCTGCCCGGATTCAGAGCGATCGGTGCCAACGTCGGCCTGGTGGCCGATGCTCGTTGTCTTCCGGTCAAGGCGAATCGGTTCGATCTGGTCGTTACGGAGCCGCCCTTCCGGTCGGCCCTCCGTACGTCGGTACTGGACTCACTCCGAGAGGTCGTTCGCGTTCTGAAACCCGGCGGCCATATGGTTGTGATGATCGCAGAGTCGATGGAAAAGGACGTTCGAATGTGGTTCGGAGAGATGGGGGCGGGTGTCGATTCGGTGGGTGTCATTCCGAGGGGTGGGGGATTGAAGTGTCCCGTTCTGGACATCACCATTCCGCATTGTTGAACGGAGGCCCGCCATCGTATGAAGATGGCGGGCCTCCGTTAGCTATGGCTGATGCTCTATTCCTTCGCCCCGTGTTCCCTCAGGAGAGCTTCGATTTCATCGTGCTCCATCTGAATGGCCATTTGCAAGGGGTGAATGTGGTTCCGGGTGGGGGCGTTAATGTCAGCACCGGCAGCGAGGAGCAGGGGGACGATCTCATCACGGTCGGAGTGAACGGCAAAGTGGAGGGCGGTCCAACCGCCCTCATCGCTGGCGCGAACGTTGACTCCGAGACCGATCAGGAGCGAGACGATTTCGGATTTGTCCTTGTCCGCAGCCAGCATCAAGGGTGTGAGGCCGTAGCGGGCGTGGTGGATGTCGGCCCCTTCGTCGATCAGCAGCCGGGCCGTTTCATCCCGGCCTTTCTTGAGGGCAAGCAGGAGTGCGGTGAATCCGTAGTGTTCGGCGTTGACCTCCGCGCCGGCTTCGATCAAGGATCGGACGATTTCGGTTCGGCCAGCGTTCGATGCCACCATCAAGAGTGTGTTACCCTGCTGAACCGCGTTCGGACTGTGTCCGGCCGCGAGCAGCGCCTTGACGATGTCCACCTTGTCCCGCCTGATGGCGTGGATCATATCGCGACTGGCTCGCTCGGCGCAACCGATCCCAAACAGCGAGATCGAAAGGATCGTGGCAACCGCCTGTCCCAGGGCCCGGTGTCGACTCACCTTCCAACCGGGGAGCGTATCTGGCGATGGTTCACAGACCCATCTCCAGATACGCGCTCGATATCTTCTCGATGGCCATCACGAAGGCTGCCGTTCGCAGATCGACGACGTCGTCACGTGTGCGATAGATTTCGCGGATGTTCTGGTAGCCCGTTCGCATCGTGTCGTCCAGTCCCGACCGGACAAGGTCGAGTTCATTGGACCCGTAGGTGAGTTTCCGCCTGAACTCGTCGGGTAGCCTTTTCCCGGTGATCGATTCGAGGGCTTCGATCACGTTTTGACCCCGGATCTCCTCGTGGCGCCGGTCCAGCCTCCCGAATCGAATGTGGGACAGGTTCTTGATCCATTCGAAATAGGAGACGGTGACGCCGCCCGCGTTCAGGAAAGCATCCGGCAGAATGATGACGCCTTGATCTCGCAGATACTCGTTCGCTTCGAACGTCACCGGTCCGTTTGCCGCTTCCGCGATGAGCTTCGTCTTCAGGCGAGGGGCGTTTTCGAGGGTGATCTGTCCTTCGAGCGCGGCCGGGATGAGGATGTCGCATTCCTCTTCAAGAGCAGCGCGGCCATCTTCGATATAGACCGCATCCGGGTAGTCGCGAACACCGCCGTGTTCGCGAATGTAAGCGGCGACGGACTCGACGTCGAAGCCCTTTTCGGAGAGGATGGCACCGTCCCGTTCGGCGATCCCGGTGATTCTGGCGCCTTCGAGCTCCTGCAGGAACTTGACGGCGTGGAAACCGACATTCCCGAGGCCCTGTACGATGAAGCGTTTGCCTTCCAACCCGCCTTCCAGACCGGCATCGCGAACGTCCTCGGGGTGGCGAAAGAACTCCTGAAGGGCGTAGAAGACGCCACGGCCCGTGGCCTCGACGCGGCCATCGATGCCGCCCTGGCTGACGGGCTTCCCGGTGACACAGGCGATCGCGTTGATGTCGTGCGGATGGAGCATCCGGTAGGTGTCCGCGATCCAGGCCATTTCGCGGGTGCCGGTGCCCATATCAGGTGCGGGGACGTTTACGCTCGGGCTGATGTATTCTTTTTTGATGAGTTCCTGGGCGAAGCGGCGGGTGATGCGTTCAAGTTCGAACTCGTTGTAGTCGCGTGGGTCGATGTTGAGCCCACCTTTCGATCCCCCGAAAGGAACGTCCACGATGGCGCACTTGTAGGACATCAGGGCGGCGAGCGCTTCGACATCCTGCTGGTCGACCGACGGGGCATAGCGAATGCCGCCTTTGACCGGAAGGCGATGTTCGCTGTGGACCGCCCGCCATCCGGTGAAAATCCGGTAATTGTCTCGAAACTTTACGAAGAACCGTACCTGGTAAACGTTGTTGTTCGCCTTGATCTGGTCCCCCAGGCCGGGCGGGAGGTCGAGCGTGGCTGCGGCCTGATCGAACATCAGGTCGACGCTTTCCTTGAATCCGTGTTCCGCGATCTTTGCCATAGACACTCCAGAAATGACGGGTCGGAAAGGCTATCGGATAGCTCCAGCGACCGGGGGTGTCGAGAACGACAGGGCTGAGGTCGGGACGCCGGTGTTACAAGTGGTAGAGCATAAGATAGATGGCGACGCCACTCACGCAGACGAAGATCCAGGAGGGCCAGACCCATTTCGCAAGGGCCCGATGGCGCTCGAAATCTCCGCGCCAGGCACGGCGGACGACGATGAGGACGAGGGGTACGTTCACGGCTGCGAGAATAATGTGCGGAATCAGAATCGCGAAGTAGACAGGACGGGTCCAGTCGTGGTGAGGATAAGGTACGGAACCCACCTGCCAGTGATAGATGAGGTAGGAAATCAGGAACAGGATCGAGGTGGCAAGGGCGCCGATCATCCACTTCCGGTGACGGTCTCGTTCTCCGCGAAGGATCTCACGGTAGCCCATAATCAACAGGAATGCGCTGAGTGCATTCAGGGCCGCGTTCAGGGTCGGTAGGTTTGACGCGTTCACGGGTGTCCCTCGGTGTCGAATGAACAGGGATGCCGTCGAAGGCAAGAATCATGTAACTTGTTTATAAGCATAGGCTTCTAAGCGAGTTTCCTCTTTGGCCCTACCCGGCTTTAGAGGGGGTGTTCCAACTGGATTCGAATCAAACGGCGAACGAAGTTTGGATGATAAACAAGATCTCACCTGCGGGCAACGATGTTCGGGCCCAGAGGGTCATAGATCCCTTGGGGCGTGTTGGACTATCTGTCCTAACCTTCTATATTATAGGATGTTCAGTCAGTTGAGTGCATTGACATTGGTGATCGTTTAGCCTAAAGTTACGGAGAGACAGGATGGCGGAAGAATCAGGTGCCTGGATGACACCGAACGAGGTCGGCGAGCGCCTTGGGCGACGGAAGGCCAAGGATGTTTTCGACGATCTGATCTACAATCGCAAAACGCATCGAGAATTGCTCGACTTCGTGATCGAATCCTCTGGGTGCAACGAGTATTCGGCCGAGGACTATCTGCGAGAGATCGTCAAGCCGGAGACGTAAATTCCAACCGGCACGGTCGCTTTGACCGGCAAATCCTTCCCGAAAATCAGGGTCGTGGGTCGCGTGGGCAGAGGCGTCCGTCGACCCCTTTTTGTTTTCTGCACTGGAGAGTAACGGCCCGCATCTTGGGGTGCGAGCCAATTAGACGCAACAGATGGTGGCGGTAAAGGCCGATTCTTGAGAGGGACCGCCTCCTCGTCGTGTGTGCGAGGAGGCATCGGGACGCATCCGGGGCGAATGGCCCTGGCTTTGCTGAAGAGAAGCGGAGAGAAAATCCCTTCGTCCCGGCTGGCCCCATACCGGTCTGGATCGTGCTGAGGTTCGAAACCTGGGTCTCCCCCTGACCTAACTCGGAGATGGCATGAAGACACACCTTCGCAAATTCTGGTTCTTGGCGATCTGGCTTGGTGTCGCCGCGTCGCCCGTTCTGGCCGGCCAGGCTACGGTGCTGTCGGCGGACGACAACACGATCAAGATCGGCGCCGGGGTAGACCGCGGCGTACGTGTCGGTATGCTGGCCGAGATCTACCGCCAGGCGGCGCCCCTGATCCATCCGAAGACGGGTGAGAACCTGGGAAGTCCAAAGGTCAAGATCGCACGTATCGAGATTACGTCCGTTGGCGCCGTGTCATCGGAAGGGCGCTTCGTAGAGAACTACGCGCCCGTCGAAGCCGGCGACGTGGTCGAATCAATCGAGGTGGCGCCCACAGAGGAAGACCAGATTCGTGCGTCGATCGCGGTGACGCAGGCCCGTTTCAAGGAAATCGCTGACGGGCTGGCCGGAGAGATTCGCGAGAACAAGAAAGCGATTACCGATCTGCGGGCGACCCTGCGTCGCATCGGCAGTTCGGAGCAGAGGCTCCGCGCGATCGCAAACGACGTGGCCAATATGCGAGAGCGGATGGTGACGATCGAAACGCGCATTGGAGATCTCGAGACGCAACAGATGACGATGGTTCTGCAGGATTCCGCCGAGGCCGCGTCGATGTCGGATGACCTGAGCGAACTGCGCGTGCTGCGTCGCAACGAGACCGAAGAAATCCATCTCCTGATCGGAGATCGAACTTTCAGGCTCTCGTTCGAGGACAATGCGCTGACCGAAGTCGTACCCGGTCAGGACGATGAGATGATGGATGGGGGCGTCGACGATCTTCTCGAACCGATGGAGGAGGAGGAAGAGGAGTCGCCCTGGTATATGGTCTACTGGTGGATTGCGCCGCTGATTGGTGTGCTTGGGGCCGGCGCGGTGATCGCTATGCGATTCCTCAAACGCCCTGCCCCGGGAGCAGAGGAAGGCGGCGAAGAAGGAACAGATGGGCTCGTTGCTGATGATGACGGCGGATTCCCCGAAGCCGACGACATGGATGAGATTGAAGACCTTAACGAGGAAATCCCCGAACCCGAAGAGCTCGAACCTGCGGAGACGGAAGAATGACTCGATACTCGATCCTACATTTCGCCACGGTCGTGATCACCTTGTGCGCACTGGCCGGCAGTTCGGAGGCCCAGGACAGGAGAGGATACGTTCTACGAGCCGAAGGTCGTCTGGTTTTCATCGATCTGGGGATCCAAGATGAAGTGATTCCGAACGATCTGTTTAGTATGGTCCGACAGGAATCGATCATCCATCCCGTGACGGGCGAGAATCTCGGGGGGGAAGTTCCCCTCGGAATGGTTCGCGTCGTCGAAATTTTCAATCGCTATTCGACAGCCGAGATCCTGAACCTGTCGCCGGGTGTAGATTTGCGCGTCCTGGACGGCGAGTCGAAGCAGGGCCTGATTCGCGTCAAGTCTCTCACGGCGGACGAGCAAATGGATGCGCAGAAAGTGATGATGCGTCCGACCACCACGCGGCACACGATGATGCTCCCGAAGACCGACAATCCGGATGGCCCGATCAAGGGTGTGATTCCTCAGATTGTGATCGGGGGGGGCAGCAAGGTCGAGACGAATCTCCCTGACTCGGTTTTCGGTCTGGTGAACGACCCGACGCTGCTGGCTCAGGCCGCAACGAGAGATTCGATTCTGGAGAACATCAATAGCTCGATCGTGATCGCATTGGGCGCCCACTATCCGCTGTCGAATCGTACCTCCCTGGTTGGCGACCTTGCTGTCGGGGCTCGTGCGAAACTCGCGGTCGGGGCTAAATTCTTCACGAGGCCGATGTTCGGCTCCGGTGCACCGACGCCTGATGGTCGCGTGGGCGAGCCCGCGTTCAGGGTGACGGTCGGCTGGGGTGGCAAGGGCTCGAGCAGCCTGCCGGTCGATGTGGCGGGTCGACTGATCGCCGATGCAGCGCTGGAAGCCCCCGCCGACTTCGGAATTACGATCGGGGACTCGACGTTCATCAAGAGCGATCCCGGTTTGGTCGCCGACGTCGAGGCGCAGATCGATTCCACCTATCGTACGGTCGTGACGGACAGCCTGCGTCTGTTGGCTTCGGATTCACTTTCCGCGATCGGAAAGCGGGGTCTGGGCTACGGTATCGGCGTTGTGCTTCCCGTGACACCCAAGTTCAAGATGAACCTGGGGATGGAGCGATTCGGAAGCATCGAGGAGTATGCGGTCGGATTGACTTACTATATGCGTCCACTTTCCTCACGTGCGACGACGAATCCGGACGGGGTGCTCCGATCGCTGATTATCGGCAGCCAGGCCGTGTTCGACACGAAATTCGAGAAGACGTTTGTCGATTTGAACCTGACGTATCCAATGACGTCGATGTATACGGTTTCGGCCGGCTTTACGAGCGATTTCGGTGGATTCAATCACTTTGGACTGACCATTCGGGGCTATATCGACCGAATGTGATCTTTGATAGGTCAGCAGTGAGATCTGTCAGAATGCGGGATGCGGGCTTCCGGCCCGTGTCCCGCATTCTGACTTTTGGGCTGGGAGAGGTGTTATGCGCAGTGGTGTGGCGGTCCTGGATTTCGGTGGGCAATATGCCCACCTCATCGCCAACAGGATCCGCCGTCTTCAAGTTTATTCTGAAATTTTCCCGCCAACGGCCGATCCATCTGAAATAGAGGGCGCATCGGGCATCGTCTATTCCGGAGGGCCGGGAAGCGTTTACGACCCTGACCAACCGGATTTCAACGATGGCCTGCTGTCGCTGGCCCTGCCGACCCTAGGGCTGTGCTACGGTCATCAGCTCCTGTGCGATCGGCTGGGTGGAAACGTGGTGGCAGGCACCGTCCGCGAATACGGTACGGCGTCAATGGACATCGAGAGGCGCGACCACGTGTTCTCGGGACTGAACGTGACCGAAACGGTCTGGATGAGCCACGGTGACACGGTCGAACGGCTGCCGGAAGGTTTCGTGACGTATGGTAGTACGCCGGATTGCCCCGCCGCTGCGGTGGGCGATCCAGAACGCCGGATCTTCGGTTTTCAGTTCCACCCGGAAGTGGCGCACACCCCGTCGGGGATGACGATGCTGGACAACTTCCTGACCGTCTGCGACGCGCCGAGGAACTGGACAATGGCCAGCTATGCCGACCAGGCCGCGGAAGAGATTCGTGAAGCCGCGGGAGATCGGAACGTTTTCCTTCTCGTGTCGGGCGGCGTGGATTCGACCGTGGCCTACGTGCTGTTCAACCGCGCGCTGGGTCCGGACCGGGTCCTGGGTCTGCATATCGACAACGGCTTTATGCGGAAGGGCGAAACGGCCGATGTGGGCGCCAATATGAGGGACAACGGGTTCGAGAACCTCAACATCGAGGATGCGAGCGAGGATTTCCTCCTGAGCGTCGAGGGACTCGTTGAACCGGAAAGAAAGCGCAACGCAATCGGCCGGACCTTCCTCGATGTGAAGGATCGGGTTGTCGACAGTCTTTCTCTCGACCCCGATGCCTGGGTACTCGGGCAGGGGACGCTGTATCCGGACACGATTGAATCGGGTGGGACCGAGAACGCGGCTCTGATCAAGACCCACCACAATCGAATCGACGTGATCGAGGAGATGATCGCCGAGGGGAAGGTCATCGAACCTCTCGCCCAGCTCTACAAGGATGAAGTGAGAGATCTGGGTACGACGCTGGGGCTTCCGGATTCGCTGGTCTGGAGACAGCCCTTCCCGGGGCCCGGGCTGGCGGTTCGATGCCTTTGTTCGGACGGCGAGGCTGCCGGAGATCTGACCGATGCAGAGGCTCGTGTGAGCGCCATCGCGGCTGAAGCAGGGCTCTCCTCTCGGGTGCTGTCGCTTCAGAGCGTCGGTGTGCAGGGTGATTTCAGGACCTACGCGCACCCGGCAATGGTCTGGGGAAAAGCGACCTGGGAGACGCTCGAGGCCGTTTCGACGCGAATCACGAACGAAGTGCGTGACGTAAATCGTGTGATCTACCTCATCGTCCCGTCATCGCCACCGGACCTACGTTTGAAGCGCTCGTTTCTGACGAGAGACCGGCTGGATGTGCTTCGTGAGGCGGACGCGATCGCGATGCGGGCGATCGGGGAGGCGGGTCTGGACGGGCGGACGGACGACGCTTCAGATGCCGTTTCGCAGATGCCGACAGTGTTGGTGCCGCTGACGACGAACGGTCAGGACGAAACAATCGTCCTTCGACCTGTGACGACGCCGGATTTCATGACGGCCCGGTTCGCGGAGCTTTCCCCCGAGTTGGTGAGAGAGATGGGCCAGAAGATCCTGTCGCTTCCAGGCATATGCGCCGTGCTCTACGATGTGACTCACAAGCCACCGGGTACAGTCGAATGGGAGTGAGGCCCGACGCGCCGTGCGGGTGCTGATCGCTTCTTTGATCGGTCTGCTCGCGACGCAAGGGGCCGGCTTCGGCGCGGCGATCGTGGACCTGTCGGTGAGCCGTGTGTCTTTCGACACCGTTGCGGTGTTCGAGACAAACGAACAGGTGGTCGAGGTCCGGAATACCGGGGATGCGGAACTGACCGTAACCGACATTTTGCCGACCGACGCGCAGCCGACGTTCGCAGCGTCCCCGTCGAATTTTTCGGTCGCGCAGGGGGACAGCCAGGCAGTGACGGTGAGGTTTTCCCCCGTGCAGGCCGGGTCCCATATCTCGGCGGTTGTGATCGAGTCGAACGGGGACGTGCCGGGGTCAGGTCTGGCGGGTCTTCTTCTGTCGGGAGTCGCAACGGGACCTCGACTCGAACCTAGCCTGTCGACGCTGGTTTTCGAATCGCCCG
Source organism: Latescibacteria bacterium UBA6620 (assembly GCA_002433075.1). GTDB lineage: Bacteria > Latescibacterota > UBA2968 > UBA2968 > UBA2968 > UBA6620. Next base: position 64,534 of record DJHM01000051.1, on the reverse strand, counting down.
TTCTCGGTGTGGGGAAGGCCGTGACGGTTTCGCTCGCAAACGACGGCAACGAGACACTCGCGGTGACGGACATTTCCGCGGGGGACACCCGCTTCAGCGTGGGGTCGACTCAGTTAACGCTGGCTCCCGGCGCTTCGACGACATTGCAGGTGACCTTCACGCCCGATGCGTCAGCGCCCGTGACGGACAGCCTTCAGATCGTGAGTGACGATCCCGTGTCTCCCTCGGTTTCCCTCGCGCTCGTCACGGAAGAGACACCGGTGAACGTAAGGAACGCGAGGGTGGCATTGGCGTTGATACAGGGCACTCTCACTCCAGTCGTGGGAGATACCGTTGCTTTCAGTCTGACGGCGAGTGCGAACGGGGATACCCTGACTGGTGCAGAGGTTTTCCTTCGCTACGATGCGACCGCTCTTGTGCCGATAGACGCGATCGAGCCGGCCGCGACTGCCGGTTTGACGCAGGGCCTCGAGTTTCTGATCAACCGGACGGAAGGGTCCGGCCTGGACGGGATCGTTCACTTTTCGGCGACGTTCAACAAAAGCAAGACCACGACGGACACTCTGGCGACAGTGGCCTTTCTCGTTCAGAATCCCCTGCAGGATGTCAGGACCGTCCGGGTTCTGACGGAGGCGCCGCTCGTGAATTCCCAGTTCAGCAGACCGGACGGGCTGTCGTTCACGCTTCCAGGCGCGAATCGGATTCAGATCGGGAATGCGCCGCCTGTGGTTACGGCGTTTCCAATCGTGGAGGGGGAGGAGGACGGGTCGGGTGACATCGGCGTGAACGGGTTCGTCTCGGACCCGGAGACGGCCGACAACGACGTCGTCTGGTCGTTCTCGGATGTCGACGAGTTGGGTGTGGTATCCTCCATTTCGACGCCGAGTCCGCAGGCCGGGCAGGTTGCGCGCTTGTTTTCGCCCGAGGACGCATTCGGTCTCTTCCGGGTGCTGGCCAGGGCGACCGACGGCGCTGGCGCGAGCGATTCCGTTATCGTCTTGCTGGATGTTGCGCCAACGAACGATCCGCCCTTCGCCCCGGTCTATACTTCGCCGACTGATGAGAGCGCCGACCTGGGGACACCGATCGAGTTCCGTTGGACGGGGAGCGACCCGGATGCGGGCGACAGTCTGACGTATGAATTCCGGTTTGGACCGAATTCGGACACCCTTCCCGTCGCTGCGACGGGGCTGACCGCGCCCGAGTTCGTGGTGACAACGCCCTCCCCCGGAGAGCCGGCTTTCTGGCAGGTGGTGGTGAGGGATGAAGAGGGGCTGACCCAGGAGGGTCCCGTTTTCCAATTTACGTTCGCGGAAGACCAGACGCCGCCGGCCTTCGTGGCCGAGCCGGTGATCGGAACGGTGACCCCGGTTTCGGCGACGATCAGTTGGCAGACGACCGAAACGGCAGAGGGTCGAGTGAGGCTTGCGACGACATCGGACCTTTCGGACTCCACGTCCTTCGCCGAGCTGGCACAGACCGACCTGGCGCTCTCACAAACGGTCGAAGCGGATGGGCTGACCCCCGACTTGACCTACTACTTCCGTGTGGTGATTGCGGATGCGTTCGGAAACCAGCTGGCGGGTGACATCCTGAGTTTTACGACGGTGGAACCCAACGCGGGTGACCTCAACAACGACCTGGTGGTCGACTTTGACGATTTTCTCCAGTTCTCGAACTCATTCGGTCTGTCCACGGGAGATTCCGGGTTCGAAGAACGATCGGATTTCAACAACGATGGTGCCGTCAACTTTACGGATTTGCTGACGTTCGCGAGCTTATTCGGCACGACCTACGGCACCGGTTGACGACGCCGGTTCGATGAGACACACACATCCAATGTTGACACGATTCCTACATATCGCCCTCCTGCTGGGGCTGTGGACCGGGCCCGTTCGAGCGCAGATCGACTCGGCCAACGTCTGGGTGACGACGGCGCTCGCCGGGGGACCCCACATGGTTCAGACGATCGTCGTCGATCCCGAGCGGACGGACACGATCTACACGGGCACCCAGCCGGGATCGATTTACCAGAGCCTCGATCGGAGCGCGACCTGGGCCGAGATGGCGGCCGCTATGGGGACGATCGGCGAGGGGGTACTCGCGATTGAGTTCAACCCGCTGAATCGTGGCGTCGTCTACGCCGGCGGGGATATGAGCGGTTTGTATCGTTCGACGGATCGCGGGGCGAGTTGGACGCTCACATCTCTGGCGATTCCGCCGCTGGTGACGTTCAGTACAAACAGAATCGTCGTGGACGCGTCGGATACGAGCCGGATTTACGCAGGGACATCCGCAGGGTTGTGGATCTCTGATGACGATGGCACGACGTGGATGACGACGACTGCGATCGATACGATCAACGGCATCAGCATCGGCGAGCTTGCCGTGATTCCACAGACGCCAGACACGGTTCTGGTGGCCTCGGCAGGGTCGGCGGGTGTGTTCCGCAGTTTCGACCGAGCGGGAACGTGGACAGCCGCGAACACCGGGATGACTGATACGGATGTCCGGGGCCTTGTGGTCAGTTCGGAGACTTCCGGGCTGGTCGTGGTGGCAACGGACGGTGGGGGAATCTTCCGATCGACGAATGCGGGGGGATCGTGGACGGCGGCCAACACGGGGATCACGAACCTCAACCTCGCCAGTCTGGCCATTTCGCCCTCCAATCCGACCGTTCTCTACGCCGGGTCGCAGGTTGGCGAGATCTTCGAATCGACAGACAGCGGCCAGTCGTGGAACGACATTACACTGGCCCTGGCGAATGCGAATCCGGTGAACGCGATCGCCGTCCATCCTGACAGCGCGAACATCGTCTACATCGGGATCGACGATGTCTTTCGTCTGCGTCAGGCGGGGTTGGATTCGATTTCGTTCCTGACGACGGGCACCCAGATCTCCTCGCTTCACGCTGCGGACCTGAACGGCGATGGATCGTCCGACCTGATCTCCGCGAATGCGGGCACGCAATCGGTGACCGTGCTGATGAACGGATCGTCCGGTGCGACGTTCATTCAGCGTGTGCTTTCGACGGGATCCGAACCGACGTCGATCGCGACCGCCGACCTGGATGGAGACAACGATCTTGACCTGGTTGTGGGACATCGAACCCAACAGACCATGGCCGTCCTTTTCAATGACAGTACGGGGGTATTCTCCTCGCCGACGGAGCTGTTTGTCGGAGCCGCTGTGACGCACGTGGCCCTGGCTGACTTCGACACAGACGGTGACGTCGATCTGGCCGCCACGGACGATGGCTCGACAGTCTACATCTACAAGAATGACGGCATCGGAAGTTTCGGGGCGCCCCTGACGACCACCGGTGTGATGTCGCCGACGGGTCTCTGGGCTGCGGATTTCAGCGGGGATGGGATTGATGACCTGCTTCTTACCGGAGCCTCCACGAACATAGTCCAGCTGCTTCGAAATCAAGGCAACGCCAGTTTTACGGCCTCGTCGAGCGTCGATCTCCTGGCGGTTCCCCAGTCGCTGACGGCTGGGGACTACGATATTGATGGAGATGTGGATTTTGCCGTGGCGCAGGACAACGACCTTGTTGTCGTTTACGACAATCTCGGGTCAGAGACCTTCGGGGATTCGGTTGTCTATGCCAGAACGGACACGCTGACTTCGTTACGGTCGGTCGACCTCGACCAGGATGGGTATCTGGACCTGCTCGCTCCCTCGGGGACGGGAAGCGTAGACGTTCTGGTCAACGACGCAGGGGGACGTTTCGACTCGGTTCGCGTCGCGGGAAGCCAGACGGGGATCGGGACAGGTCTGGCGTCTGATCTGACGGGCAACGGAGTGCCGGACTTCGCGATGGCCCAGCCGTCCAGCGCTTGGCTCGTGTTGTTCTCCAATATGTTCGGTCAGGACATCAAGGACCCGGCCCCGCCACGTGATCTGGTAGCCGTCGACACGCAGGGTGATCTCGGGGGGCGTGTGACGTTGACCTGGCAGCGTCCTAATGTGGATGAGACGACGGGGCGCATTACACGCTATCGCGTCTTCCGTTCGACGGCCGAGACGGGCCCCTACACGTTGTTCGCCACATTCGACACCACGGCGACGAATGAGCGGGACAGCACGTTCGTGCACCGCACCTTTGTAGACACGGCTGCTACGGTCGGCACAGGCTTCTACTACTACGTTCAGTCGGAGAACGGCGCGGGTACCCTATCTGCCTCGTCCGATACCGTCAATTCCACGTCCCAAGCGCAGCCGTTTTACGATTTCCAGTTCGACGGCAACAGTCCTTTCCACATTCAGGACACGGTGTCGGTGACGGTTCGCCTGAGCCCGGTCGGTATGGACCTGTCGAGTCTGTCTTTGTTCATTGACTACGATACGCGGGCGTTCGTGATGATCGACGCCGACGCGACAGAAACGGGAACCCAGCCGTTCGAGGTGGATTCGACGTTGGCAACACAGGCCAGCATCCTGCAGAACAAGGTGGACACGTCCTCGACGAGCGGGACGGGCAAGGCCGACCTGGGAGTGGTTTTCCTACCGACCCTCCCGAACGAGCCCGTGCCGGTGGCGACGTTCCGTGTGGTCGCCCAGCGGGATACGTCCACGCGTATCCGGGTGGTGAACGACACGTCGACGGTTCGACAGTCAGCGTTTACGAGTAAACCCGACGGGGCGTTCGTCCAGCCGTTCATCGCGCCAGCGAGCACGATCATTCTGAGGAATCACAAGGTGCGCGGAACGGTCAGCTTCCAGGGGCGAACGGAGGCCCTCGACATCGCCACCCGGTTCGACCTGACTCAGCACGATTCCGCAGGGACCGGGACGGCCCTTCCGGACTCGGTGGCGTATCAACCACCGAACGACGCCGACCGGACGCTGAACGGGATCCAAGTGACGCTGAACGACGATGGGTCGTTCACGCTCCTTCAGGTTCCCGGGGGGACTTACGGGCTGTTCGCAAAGACGTTCCACTACCTCCGGGGACGGATTACTGGAGACAGTCTGGTGGTGAACGACTCGACGGGTGTGGCGGGCAGTACGACGTTTTCGTGGGTCGGTGTCGATCCGACGTTCACGTCGAGTGAGTTGAGGGCTGGCGATGCGAATGATGACAATCAGGTTGACATCGCGGATTTCGGTCTCGTCGGCGCGAATTTTGGCGCTTCGGGTTTTACCGAGGGAAGTCCGGCCTGGTCGGCGGATTTCAATGGGGACGGGATCGTCAATCTCGCGGACTTCGCCCTGCTGCAGTCAAATTTCGGTGAAGTCGGAATGGGTCCATCTGTGGCTGCCAAACCTGCCGTGTCTGCGGCGAGTCTGGCCTGGTTCACGGCTGACGACCCGGATTCTCGCAGTCAGCTGCGTACTCGGAAGATGCCTCCGTCGGTCGGCTATGCGTTCGATCTGGTCGTTCAGGGGGATGGGGACGAGGTGATGGAAGGTTTACGTCCCGGGACGTGGTTCCATCCTTCGACTGCGATGACGCTGACGAGGAGGATCTCGAAGGGTCCGGAGACGGTCCTGCGTTTTGCTGCAGTGCTGCGAGATCAGGAAACTTCCCTAGCGGGCCAGGGTGTTTTGTTCACGATCGACGACCTTCCCGAGCCAGTTCGTATCGAACGCGTTCGCTTCCTGACTCCGGATGGTCTCGTGATCGTTGGGCAGGGCGACGAACCGATGCCGGGAGGATTCTTCTCGGTTGCCGAAACCGTGCTCCGTCAGAATCTGCCCAATCCATTCAATCCTGAGACGATCCTCCCGTTCGAACTGGCCGATGTCGGGCACGTGAGACTGACGATCTACACCACACTTGGCCAGGAGATCCGGACCCTGGTGGACGAAGTTCGCTCCGCAGGACGTCACCGGATTCGCTGGGATGGTAGGGACCGGCGCGGTCGCCAGGTGGGGTCGGGCATCTACCTGTATCGATTGAGCATGATCGGGCTGGACGGTACCAGCCAGTATCAAGCCGTACGGAAGGCGATGCTGTTGAGGTAGTCCTGACCGTGAATGTAAGCGCGGCTCAGGATCGAAGTCAGTTCCACAGGTTCCCACCCCGTCAGGACTCGCTGTGCGTTCCTTCCTCTGGCGTGTGGTCTGCGCTGTCGCGTGTATGTCTCTCTCGTCGGCGTCCCACGCCTTCGAGTTGTCCCTCCGAACGACAGAGGGGGATACCCTTTTCTTTGCTCCCGCGGGAGATACCGTCAGTGTCGAACTGCACGTCGACTCGGCCGGTGAACCGCTGATCGGTGTCGAGGCCTTCGTTTCTTTCGACTCGCGACTCTTCACACCTCTCGATGCATCACCGGATGCAGGTCTTCAGCCTGCTCTGTCGGCAGGACTTCTCTCCGAGGTCTTCGCAGATTCCGTGATCGCGGTCGACGATTCAGTCTCCATTGTGCATTACGCTGAGGTCGACCTGTCGGGAGCGGCGATTTCGGGACTCTTCGCTTCGATAGAATTCGAGGTGATCGAGGCACGGTCGGGTCGTACGCCGTTCACGGTCCTCGTCGATACCACTGGCGAGCTTCGCAGTCAGTACGCCGTACCGAACCAGGACGGTTCCTCGATCGATGTGCCCGTACCCCCGGATCTGGTTTTCCAGGATACACCTCCCCGGTTTCTCGAGGTGCCAGGGTATGTGATTGTCGAGGACAATCCTTTCACGCTGGACCTGGCCACGTTGGCCGTCGACGACCAGACAGGTGCCGGTTCGTTGTCCTGGGAGGCGGTCGCCGATGTGGAAGGAACCAGCGTGGGGATTACGGGAAGCCTGCTTTCGGTGACCCCTCCCCAGAATTTCCACGGGTCGGTGGGCTTTACGTTCGCCGCGATCGATCCCGCTGGTGCGCGGGTCGAGGCCGGAGCCACACTGACGGTTACGCCTGAGAACGACCCCCCGGAGATCGATCGGCAGAGCCTGCCGGATACCCTGGAGGTGGGCGCGGAGGCGGTAGAACTGACGGTCCTCGCGCAAGACGTGGAGGACCTCGCTACGCAGGTGACGTTTGCGGTCTTGATGGCTGAGCCCGTGACGGTATCGATCGCGGGGGCGGTATTGACGGTATCTGTGCCGGACGGATGGGACGAAACGGCATCTATCACGATTCAGGTGAGTGATTCCGAAGGCGCGATCGATGAGGTGATCCTCCCGATCCTGGGCCAGCCGGTCGTGTTCTCCACGGGGGACTTCGACCGGAACGGGGTCGTTGATTTCACCGATTTCCTGCTGTTCGCCGGGGCCTTCAACGAGGAGAATCCTACCTTCGATCTCGACGGAAATGGATTTGTCGATTTCGGCGATCTCATCATCTTCGCGGCCAGTTTTTCTAACGGCTGACGCGGCCATTTGACGTACAAATCGAAGGGGCGGTCGCATCTGCGCGACCGCCCCTTTTCGCTTGAAAATAAGATGTCGATCAGGCCGTCGTTACGAGTTCCTCGGAAGGCTGGGCGGGTTCGACGGGAACGACCGTCCGCTCTGGTCGTGTCTGGCTCTTCTTGCTGAGGTGCTTGCTGACTCGTGCGTAGAGGAGCGCACAGGTGATGACGATGAGGGCGAGAGAGATCGCAAGATTGGGCGTGTTGAGCGTGCTGCCCATTAGCGCGAACACATAGTATCGCGGGAGTCGTCCCAAGAAGACGGCCATCATATACCGTTTGAGGGGGTAACCCGCCGTCGGACTGAGGACGCGGAAGATGTAGAACGGGATGAATGGCGCTGCCGCGGCGACCAGAACGGAGATGAAGGGCGCCTTGAGGAAGTAGTGAACGGCGCCCCCGTAGACTTCGCTGTTCCGTACCTTCTTGAGTTTTTCGATCTGGAAGGCAGCGGTGACGACCTGGTAGTCGATGAAGCAAACGGCGATCGTGCCTATCGCTGCGACGATGGCTATTAGGGCGGGGTCGTAGTATTGTCCGAAATAGATCATCCCGAGTTCGTGGGGAACCGGGATGAATGAATTTGCGGGTATGGCGTAGAAGAAAAGGTAGACGAGTCCCCGCCATTCTGGCAGGGCGACCGCCAGGGCGATCAGGATCGCACTGACCGGCAGCATAATGGCTGCGTATTTTTTCCAGGGTTTGCTCATAGCATCCAATTGTGTGTGTAGAAAGGACCGCATTAATTAGACAGCTAAATGTAGGAGACGGAAAACCATAAGTCAATGTTTTACAGTACAATCTGCGGGGGCTTAGACATTGCCCGACCCTGACGCGAACCGTATTTTGGCTCCCGGACGGTGTTTCCGCGTGGACTCGGTCGTGAATGGCTGGCCGCGGAAAACTCGCATCCCGAGAGGGTTTCCAGCCACGTGAGACGTTCCCTCCCCGTTTTTGCGACGATTCTGCTGGCCTGCGGTGGATCCGACGAGGTGATAGGCCCAGCCGACGATCCACTGCTTTCGTAGGAATCTCATTTTCGAGCGGACCTGCGGAATTCAGGTACCTACCAGCAGACGATGGATCCCCAGGGCGATGTGTTGTGGTCTTTCCAGGCAGCAGGACCGATCGAATCGGCACCGCCCGTAGCCGCAGGCCGGGTCTTCGTAGATGGTGGGAAGAGGGTCTACGCCTTGAACGCTGAGACTGGCTCGATCCTCTGGCAGACACCCACACGGGGGGGCGTGATGACGACGCCCACCGTGGCCGATCAGACAGTCTTCGTGTCCGATGGATGGACCGGGCTGATCGCGGCCGACTGGGGGACGGGTGTCGCGAGATGAACCTATCAGGCTCAGGATCTTGTTTTGACCTCCGCAGCCGTCGATGAGGGAAGGGTGATTTTCGGAAGCCAGGATGGCCGTGTTCATATCCTGGACTCGCGGACGGGTGAGGAGGTGGCTCACCTCCAGACCGAAGGAGCCATCCGCTCGTCGCCGGCGGTTGCGGGCTCGGCGATCTACTTCGGGAGCGACGACGGATTCCTCTACGCTCTGGATTTTTGGTCGGGGGCGCTACTCTGGAAGGTCCGGACCGGTCACCAGATCCTGGCGGCCCCGACCGTGACTCTCGACGGGATCTTTTTCGGAAGCGAGGACCTCCGCCTCTATGCAGTAGAGCGGTCCAGCGGCCTGGTGCGCTGGCGGTTTGAACTGAAGGGGGAAGTGCGAGCGTTTACGGCGATGGTTTCGTCTCCGGTGGTGGCAAACGGGCTCGTCATCTTAGGTGCTGGGGATCAGAACGTCTACTCTATAGACGAAAGAACGGGGGAGGAGCGATGGCGCTTCAGGACCCGGTGGGTCGTCAACTCCTCCCCATCGGTTGCCGGAAGCCGCGTCTACTTCGGCAGTGGTGAGGGCGCCCTCTACGTGCTCGATCTTGCCACAGGGTAAGAACTTTGGCGATTCGAGTCGGATTCGGAGATCAAGACTTCACCGGTGATCGCGGGAGGGCGTGTCTACGTCGGTGACGTCAACAAACAACTCTACGCGCTGGAATAGGGAGGGGATTTGAGCAAGGAATCAGGAGGGCTATAATGGCAAAGAAGACCGCCGATTCTCTTCGCAAATCTCTCTTGCAGTTGCTGGGGATTCCCGAAGAGCGATGTGAGCTCGCGCCCGAGCCCAGGGGCCAATTCGATCGGGATGGACTGACCGTCGAGAAGTGGCTGTGGACGAGTGAGCCTGGATCGAGGGTACCCAGCGTACTCTACCGCCCGAGCCAACCTCCCGGGCCGATGCCGGCAGTGGTTCTGACCTGTGGTCACGGCGGGAGCAAGAGCCAGTGGTCGTTTACCTACATCGGTCAGCTCTACGCCCGCCTGGGTGTGGCGTGTCTCGTGCTCGACCCGATCGGGGAGGAGGAGCGTCACCTGACGGGTGGATTGGGGACCCGAGCACACGACCCGGAGCCCGTTCACCTGTGTGCGGACAATGCGGGTCGTCTGGTGATGGGGAAACTGGTGTTCGACACGATGCGGGGAATCGATTTTCTGCTCGAGAGAGCCGATATCGACCCGGACCGGATCGGGGTGGCAGGAAACTCGCTAGGTGGAGCCAAAGCGACCTGGATGCTTGGCCTCGACGCGAGACTGAAAATGGGGATCGTGTCGGGATGGGGCTACGGAGAGCACCTGACTGTCCACGGGAAGTTCTGCACTCGCATTCCGAACCAACGACTGAGGGCGGAGTGTGGCTGGGTGGACTTTCTGTCGCTGGCCGCACCGGACTGCGCGATTCTCGTGATGAACGGAGATGCGGACGTGATCATCGACGATCGGGGAGATGGCCTGATCTGGGATGAAACCAGGGAACACGTGAAAGCCGCCGCCGAGCATTTCCCCGAAGGGAATGTGGCTTGCTGGTTCGAGCCCGGGGGCGGACATCGCCCCTACCACGGTCACGTGATCGCACTGCGGTGGCTGAACGTCCACCTGGGGACACCCGGTTACTCGGCGGAACAGATCCGGTCCCTTCCGACGGTTAACGCGGGCATCTGGTGCGACCGGAACGGGATCGAATTCGAGAAACTGTATGGCACGACGCTTCATCAGCGAGGAACAACGCTGGCCGACCTGGAGTTACGTGCCATCCAACGGGATGAACTCGCCTGCCTGCACGCGCACGAAGTGGGCGACCCACAGTACACGCTCGAGGGCTGGCTGGATACGATCGCGTGAGATTCGTGGGGCTGCCAGTCGATTTTCGCCAGCAAAGAGGTTGATTCTATGGGGATGACCGAAGCCGAACGATTTCACTTCGACCTCGCCGGTTTCCTGGTCCGTCCGGGGATTCTGACGGAGGACGAGGTTGTCGAGATTCGAGAGCAGATCTATAAGATCAAGCACGAGCCCGAATCTCTACCACCCGAGCATCGGGAGGCGCCAGGGGGACCGTCGAGTCTGTTGATCGATCATCCGAAAGTCATCGAGGTGCTGCACGAAATCATCGGGCCCGAGATCCGGGTGGAAAATGTCGCGAGTGTGTGGAGGACGAAGGGAGAGGCCCACGGAGATCTTCACGGCGGGGGGCCCCGGCAGATCGATCCGATCTTCGGATATCGCGTCCAGGATGGAAAGATTCACGCAGGAATGGTACGAGTGATTTTCGAGTTTACGGACATTCGGATGGAAGATGCGTCCACCCACTTCATCGCTGGCAGCCATAAGGCCAGCTTTCCGATGCACCCCGACCATATGTCCCTCGAAGAGGGGAAGCGGAGCCCGTTCCTGAAGACCTATGAATGCCCGGCCGGCAGCGCCGTCTTCTTCACCGAGAATGTCTGCCACGCGGGACCGGTATGGGAGCGTGACGAACCCCGGGTGACCATTCTCCACGCCTATGCGCATCTGGCCACACACTGGCACCGACTCAAGATCGCTCGCGCGGTATTGGAAGGATTGCCGAGGGAGAAGCTGGCCTACTTCCGTGAGCCCTGGATTGCCGATTTTCGGACGAAGCCGGCGACGCACAATACGTTCGACCGTTTTGTAGATAACGAAGAACCGCCGGTCCGCACGGATCACGCCCCGTAGCCCGGCTCCACCCCTTTTCGAGAATCCGAATGAATCTGATCGTCGTGATGATGGACACCCTGCGAATCGACCACGTCGGCGCCTACGTGGGAGATCGGGTCCGGGCGAAGTCGCCCAACATCGACTGGTTCGCGGAACAATCCCTCCTCTTCGAGAATGCCTACGTCGGCTCGTTCCCGACACTGCCGTGCCGCCGGGATCTCTTCACGGGACGTTGGGGGCACCCGTTCAACACTTGGTCCGAAATGGAACAGGATCTGCCGACGATGGCGGAGGCCTTCAGGAAAGCGGGCTACGCGACTGGCCTCGTGTACGACACGCCGATGTTTATGACGCAGGGCGCTTTCCTGGATCGAGGATTCGGTTCGATCGAGTGGATTCGGGGTCAAGGTCGAGATCCGTGGATTGCAGACGATCGGATCGAGATCGAGCTGCCGGCTGCCGAACACAAGGTAAAAGCCGAGGGCCTGAGGCGGTACCTGGCCAACCAGTCGCGACGTCGATTCGAGTCTGACTACCTCGTAGCCCGTACGATGACGGAAGCCATCCACTGGCTCGAGCGCAACTACACGCGCGATCGGTTCGTGCTCTGGATTGACAGCTGGGACCCTCACGAGCCCTGGGACCCGCCGCAGTACTACGTGGATCAGTACAATCCGGGCTATGTTGGGGACGAGGCGATCTATCCCTGCTATGGTGAATGGGAACACTTCCTGACTCCCGAGGAACACCACCACGTCAAGGCGCTCTACGCGGCCGAGGTGACGATGGTGGACCGGTGGCTGGGCCATCTGCTCGACACCGTCGGCCTTCTGGGGCTGGAATCGAACACGATGGTGGTATAGATGTCCGATCGCGGTCACTACTTCGGCGACCACGGTCTCCAGGGAAAGCCCTGGGGGGACTACGGCCAGCTATACGAGCCCATGATCCGACAGCCGTTCATCGTGCGTCAGGCGGGGCTTGCTCGTGCGAGCGAACGTACGGCCGCCCTCGTTCAGCCCGTCGATCTTTTCCCGACCGCGGTGGAGATGGTGGGGTTGTCCGCACCTGAAGGCCTTCAGGTGCGGACTTTCGCGTCCGTGCTGCAAGGGGAGACCGACAGGTACCGAGAGGTCGCGCTCAGCGGTCGAAACCTCGATGATCATTGGGGGACGGTTCCAGCGACTGTGACGGATGACCGGTGGTCGCTGGTCTATTGGCCCAATAAAGACCTGGCTTTCAAGGGGCCGCCGCCCAGGCAGGAAACCTACCCGAATACGGGGATGCCCGAGCGGCTTGTCGATGAGCTCTTTGATTTGCGGGCGGACCCGGAACAGACACACAACCCGATCGCCGAGCATCCCGATGAAGCTAGACGCCTCCATCAAAGCCTGCTGAACCTGATTGCCGAGACGGATGTGGATCCGGCCATCGCGCGCAACTACGACGCGTTACCCGTATGAACGTTTGCGGGATCCTGGTTCTGGGGGCCTTAGGCCTGCTGTTGATGGCGCGACCCGTGCAGTCGGAGATTCAGAACGGGAACTTCCAGGCGGCTCCCAACGTGTCGTGGATGACGCGGGCCGACACAGCCGCGATCGGAGACGCGCCGACCATCGCTCGAGGTCTGCGACAGAACCGCTTCGGTCACGCGGGAGACCGTGACGGTCGGGGGAAGCACGGTCAGGCGATGAGTCGAATATTCCAATCCTTTTCGTGTGGCCCTAGAGTTCAGACCGACCAGCCTTGTGAGGTTTCCTTTAGATTCAAGACGGGATCGACCGGGCAAATCGCGTTCGTGGGTCTGTCGGGACCAGCAGGGAAGCGCGGGTGGCGGCTCCCAAGCACGGGTGGGTTGTGGTCTGGGCAGGCTCGCGTGGTTTATCCATCGAGTGCGGGAGAATCGTTGACGATCGAGTTCGGAATCGCCGGTTCGTCGGGTGAACTGATTGGGGGGTACGTCAGCATCGACGATGTGCGGGATACCGTCCGCGCAGCACCGGCAGCCACGCTGGCTCCCCTGAGCGAGGAGCAGGTCGATAGTTTCGTGAGCGGGGGCGCGGGAGTGAGCATCCACGTCCCGATCGATCTACAATCCGAAGACCGCGAACGACCGGCCTCCGCTGAAATTTCGTTCCTTCTGGCCACTGGTCTGCTGATACTCGTCTGGAGAATGACTCGATCTTGGAAAAAAGAAGACTGACATCCGAACAGATTGCGTCTTATGAACACGAGGGGTACCTGGTGATTCCCGACGTGTTCACATTGGCGGAACTCGAGGCCGTGGACCGTGAACTGGATTGTCTGGTCGAGCAGGCGCAGGACCAAACAGGTGAGGGACACGTGGGGCCCAACCGGAACCCCGGGTGGTTGCTCCAGCTGGGATTACGGTCAGAAATCACACAACGGTTCGTGAGGGACGAGCGGGTTCTGGATCTGATTTCGGACATCGTCAGGCCGGGTGTAGCCATCTACTCGGCAAAACTGACGGCGAAGATGCCGCAGTCGACCGACATTTGCCACTGGCATCAGGACAACGCCTACTATAACGCGCACGCGATGAGTATGACGCGGATGTCGACCTGGATCCCCCTGACGGACACGGACGTTCAGAACGGATGTCTGTGGGTTGTGCCGGGGTCACACAAGGGCGGGGTTCGGGAACACGGGCAGTATGGCGGGCAGTGTCCGAAGGCGATGGGGCCCGCGGACATGATTGCCGACGGCGCCGTACCCTGTCCCGTGGCGGCTGGAGATATGCTGATCTTCAGCTCCGACCTGTGGCACCACTCCAAAGAGAACCTCACCGACCGCATCCGGCGCGCCTTCATCGTGTCCTACCAGGAAGCCACGGTGCCCAGAGGAAACGGCGCACAGTGGAAGATTCTCAGGGAAGCCGTGTAGACAAGCACGATCGCCCGATTGTGCCGCAAAGTGACGTCGCCGATCCTCTTCGATTTCACTCCCGGATCGTCAGGCCCATCGAATAACTGCTCCGAGCACTGCCTGAGCCCGTCCTCGATTGACGGCATCGAACAACTGGGGGGCTTCCTCGAAGCTGCATCGGTGCGTGATGGTGTGGTGCCAGGGCAGAACGCCCGTCGACATGTTTTTCAACACCGCCCGACGCGACGCCTCCAGACCATCATCGCAGGGGTAGTGCATCGTGAGTCGGCGCCCGTGCGGAGGGACGAAATTATAGGAGATCGGGCGATCTCCGTAGTGGCCCTGGAGGACGAAAGTACCGTGTCGGCGGCACAGGGCGATCGAGGGATCGATGCAGTCCGGGATACCGGTTGCTTCGAATACGACATCTACGCCCTCGGATGAGAGGTCGCGAACGGCCGCGTCCACGTCTTCTTGATCCGCCCGGATCGTATGATCGGCGCCGAGTCTTCGGGCGATGGCCAGGCGGTCGCCCTCGATGTCCACGGCGACGACCACGCACCCGCGATGACTGCACGCCGCGATCACGCCCAATCCGATCAGGCCCGCACCATTCACAACGACCAGATCGCCCATTCGGGGGTTGGCCGTGTCGACGCCGTTCAAACCCACGGCCGGCATCACGAACAGGCTGGCCGCCTCCTCATCTATGCCGTCGGGCAGGATCGCGATGGCGTGGTTCCCGTCGACCTCGGTAACGGCCCAGGAACAATGGACACCAGACGCACTCGTTATCTGTTGCCCGTCCGTCGACATGATGTCCCTGTTCGTCCGGTAGTATACGCGATCGTCGATCGCATACTCCGTGACGTCGGAGCCGACCTCTTCGATGATCCCTACGCCCTGATAGCCGGTGACAAGCGGATACGGCCCGCGCCCGATTTTCCCCCGGATGATGCCGAACTCCGTCCCGATGCTCACGCCCGAGTAGAGCGCACGGACAAGCACCTGCCGCGGACCGGGATTGGGAAGGACGACTTCCTCGATCGAGAAGCGTTGCTTTTCAGTGGCAATGAGTGCGTGTGCGTTCATATGAACTCTGATCGATCGTTTTCGTAGTCAGTCATCCTGAGCGGAGTCGAAGGACGGCTGGCGACGTGATCGATTGGGCTGCCGGTTACGGTGTGATGTCTCGTTTTTACATTTCGCAAGTTCGCGCAGGTAGATGCCTGGCACTGCCTGCGACGGTATCGCTTCGACGGAGTCTATCCTGAGCCTGTCGAAGGGCTCAGCGTGACATCTGCTACTTTGCCCATGGAGAAACGAGTGCAGTTTCGCCAACCTGTTGCTTACCGCAGATGACTGTCCGCTGCGTGGGCCGCTGACAGCCCCTTGGTCATACGCATAAGTTGCTTCTGCCGATCGTTGAGCTGATCGAACCACGATTCGGGAAACTCGTCGTGGGGGTCGACCTGGAACACGAGCATTCTCTTTCGATAATGTCCGAAGAGCGCGTGTCGATTGATCGATCCCGTGTTCTTTCCTCCGCCGTGCCAAGTCTGCCCGTTGAAAACGAGGACACTGCCGATCGGGGCGATGGCTTCGGCTACGTGTTTGAGCTCGAGCGTTTCGGGAGGCAAGGCGAGACCGCTCTTGTGGGAACCGGGCACACACCGCGTGGCTCCCAGCTCGGATGTGAACTCATCCAGCATCCACACCGTGTTCATCATCACGGGGGAGTCCATATTCAACATCTCGATGGGAATGTCACTGTGGAGCTGTTGATAGCTATCCCCCGGACGGACGATGCGGGAATTGAGGCTGCCCAGAATCAGGGATTCTTCGAGAAAGTTCTCGAGGATAGGCAGTACCCGGGGATGGTCGAGCGTCTTGAAGAAAACAGGGTCCAGCGTAGGAAGGTTTGCCACGTGGCGAGCGGATCCTCGATTGCCGTGTTCGGTGCCGACCTCCTGCTCACATCGAATCAAGGCCTCCCGCATCTCGACGGCCTCACTCTCCGTCAGGACACGCTCGAGGATGGTGAACCCGTAAATTTCGATTTCCTGTATGGCCAGTTCGGTCTCCGTCATCCTGTCTCCTAAGCGAGAGATGCGACACGATCTTCGATGGTCAACTCGTACATCTGCCTTCCGTTTCCGCCGTGCGCGGAATCGATCGTCACACGCGTACCGTCCGGACTGAATCGGGGGTGCAGATCGCAGCGCCATTCTCCTGTGTAGGGTTCGGGCGATGGGAAACTGCCCAATTCCAGACGCTGTGATGTCGGCACGTGATAGAGATAGAGCTGCTGCTCTCGGGAATCGCCCTGAGGGTAGCAATCGTTGAGAATCCAATCGGTATCCGGCAGATACGTGCAGTGACCGTTGAGGGTCATGATGCCTTCGCCGATCACGTCCACCTCGGTCGTACGATCCCGGTAGATGTAGAAGGCGCCTTCGTGAGATGGCTGCCACGACCACCCGAGGATCGTCTCTGGATCGCGCCAGATGAAGTGTGACATCCTCCCGTAGTCATCGACAACGTGGAGGTCGGAACCGTCGGGCGATGCGGTCAACATACGCGTCTGGAACCCACCCTCGCCGATTCTCCATCGATGCAGGAAGATGAACCGGGATCCGTCCGTGTTATAGAGCAGGTGGTTGAAATAGTGCTTGGCCTCGGTGAGGTCGCCGTGCGGGTAGGGGAGGGCGGCGACCTGAGCGATCGAGATGATCTGCCGGGTCTCGCCAGTCGCGAGGTCGACAGTGTAGATCCCTGCATCGTCGGGTGCGAGGACGTCACGGTTCGGGTCGGGGAGGCCAGCGTAGCCGTAGCCGGGTCGCATGTCGTTGATACGGCGGAAGTCTGCCCCAATGGCGTGGCGGCCGTCCGGCGCGATGGTGTAGACCGCGGCCGACAGCGTCCGCTCCGACCCGTCTGATGTATCGTGGATGCGCGCGACGAAGCGATCGCCCTCCCGCTGATTCCAGATGACCTCCGAAGCTGATCCCGGAATCCACTGAAGCATACACCCCTGCTGCCAACCCCACGAACGTGTCGAACCGATTTCGCGCCATGTATCGTTGTTCTGAGTGTCGCTCAGGCCGATTCGGACTTCGTCTTCGGCGACGGGGGACCGATGCTCGAAATCGACCTGCATCCCCAGGACGTGGCGTCCGGATGGATCGAACTGGAGCTTGTCATAATAGCCGAACCAATGATGCTTCGGTCCGGAGGTGATGGCTCTGATAGGAACTTCGTTCACGGGAGTCTGCTCTCTGTGTTCTGGGCACCCATTGAATGGTGAAGGTGAAAACAGATGAAGCCCTCGCCGCTCTACATATCGAACACGATGACCTGTCGGGCCACCTCGCCGACGAGCAACGCCTCGCAGGCCTCGTTGATATCGTCGAGCGCAATGTGGTGACTGATCATCTCGTCCAGCAGGAGCTGCCCTCTCAGATACATTTCCACATAGTTGGGCATGTCGACCCGGAATCGGTTGGAACCCATGCTCGATCCCTGGAGCTTTCTCTCGCCCAGAATGTCCTGGCCGGTGATCTCAATTTTCACGCCTTCCGGGATCATGCCGATGATGGTCGCCGTGCCGCCACGCTCGATGACGCCAAACGCCTGTTCCGCAGTCTCTTTCAACCCGACCGCTTCAAACGAATAGGCAACCCCGTTGCCACCTGTGAGATCCATGATCTGCTCGACAGGGTCTCCGTCTCGCGCATTGACGAGGTCCGTCGCGCCCAACTGCTTCGCGAGCTGGAGCTTTGAGGTGATCGTGTCGACGGCGACCACGCGGCCGGCTGCGGCGATCCTCGCTCCCTGTACAGCGCTCAGGCCGATGCCACCGCAGCCGAAGACGGCGACTGTGCTACCAGGTT
Organism: Latescibacteria bacterium UBA6620; assembly: GCA_002433075.1. Classification (GTDB taxonomy): domain Bacteria; phylum Latescibacterota; class UBA2968; order UBA2968; family UBA2968; genus UBA6620. Next base: position 46,324 of record DJHM01000051.1, on the reverse strand, counting down.
TGACGTCCGCAGTGTTGAGCGCTGCTCCTACCCCTGTCGTGACCCCGCATCCGATCAGCGCCGCTTTATCCAGTGGCATCTCCTCCCGGATCTTGCAGACAGCGTGCTCGTGAACGAGCAGTTGCTCGGCATAGGAGGCCAGGTTGGCGAACTGAAACAGCTCGTCCCCATCCTGGCTCAAGCGCGGCGAGTCCGTCTCCTTTCGCTGCGTCGACTCTCGGTCTTCGCAGAGATTCGGGCGCCCCGTCGTGCAGTAGCGGCAGTGGCCGCAGAACACAGAAAGGCAGGTGATGACGTGGTCGCCCGGTTTCACGTAGGTGACCTCAGGGCCCACCGCTTCTACGATTCCGGCGGATTCGTGTCCAAGCACCGCGGGCATCGGGCACGTGTAAAGGCCCTGCTGGAAGTGCAGGTCGCTGTGGCAGACCCCGGCAGCCGCCGTCCGGATGAGGACTTCGTGTCCGATCGGGTCGGCGATGGTGACATCGGCCACGTCGATCGCCTGATGGGCTTCTCGAAGAATCGCTGCTCGCACGTCGTCCTCCTACTCTCCGTCGTAGGTCCGTTTGAAGTATTGAGTGAACCCCTCCACACCAGGCCACCGTCTGTGACGTGGCACATCGGAAGACAGATCTCCTTCGGCTCCCCCCTGGAGCCAGGCGACCAGTCTTTCGTCGGTTTCCCGGGAACGGATCTCTTCCCGGCCCTGCCGATGGAGAGTCTCGCGTTCCTTCTCGTGGCCAGAAAGGGCTTCCTCCATACCGTATCGCCTCAGAATGGAGTCCTCCACCAGGGGGCGCCATTCGAGCCAGACCTCTCCGGAGAACACAGAGAAGAAATTGGGATTCCAGCTGAAGAGGCCTGCCTCCTTCGGCGATCCGGCAGCAGGCCCTGCAATCGCCGCCTTGCGCTGACCGGGGGAGCCCAGGAGGTCGTGACCGACACAATCGGGATGGGAGGACCTGCCCAGGGCCAAAAGAGTCGCCGTCAGGTCCTGGGGTTGTGCAAGGCTGTCGGATCGACCCGGCTCGCGCCCGGGGAGCCGGATGAACAGAGGGATGTGCGCTTCCGCATCTCGGACGGGAGATCCCTTACCGAACCGGCCGTAATGGCCCACGTTCGTTCCGTGGTCGCCGACCAGAACGAGCGCGGTGTTTTCCGACAGGCCTGTGTTGTAATAGGCGTCGAGAAATCGACCGAAACAGTGGTCCATCCAGCTGACCTTCGCTGCGTAGAGTCCGGCCATCACCGCACGCGCTTCGTCTGAGAGCCGTTCGTCGTTTCGCCCTCCCCAGAACTGGCGAGGGTCGATCGTGCCGTCGTGATCGGGCCTGGGATCGAAACGGCGAACGAACTGGGGTGGGGCGTCCCACGGCTCGTGCGGATCGAAGCAGTCGATCCAGAGAAAGAAATTCTTTCGCGCCCGGTTGTCCTGAAGGAATCGCGCTGCCGTGTCCCACAGGCGCGCGCAATTCCAGTCCTTCTCGGTTCGGCGGCTGCGGTTGGTGTGGGTGTAGGCGTTGAAATTCGCGGAGCCCTCTTCGCACACGTCGAAGAGAGGATCCTGTCGCCAGTTGGGCAACCAGGTGGCATCGTCTCCGAGCCACGCGCGATCGACTTCGGCGCCCCGCACGAAGGTCCACGTGTGGAAGGGGTAGTCGAAATTGTGGCCGCCGTTCACGAGATGCGGCGTGTCGTGAATCAGCTGCGTGGCGTAACCCGTTCCCTTGAGGGCGTCAACGAACGTATGGGCCGCGTGGGGGAGGGGCAGCCAGGGGTGGAAAGGACCGCCGTATCGGCCTGTGATCAGATCGGTACGGAAGGGAATCGTCGGGAAGCTCGAACAGAACGCGCGGTCGAAGGCCGTCGATTCCGTGGCGAGGTGATCGATGTTGGGTGTGGGGATCGATCCGCCGTTTGCGGAAATCGCGTCGTATCGCAGCGTGTCGACGACAATCAAGATGATGTTCATCGTGAATTCTCTGAGCCTACCAGTTCGACTTCCCTTCCCAGGGATGTGCGAGGGCGACCTCTTCGTTCAGATCCGTACCGAATCCGGGACCCGTGGGGACCTTGAGGTTCCCGTTCGTGATCTCCGGCTGAACCGTCACGAGGTCGTCCTTCCACGGGACGTCGTCGATGTCGATTTCCTGGATTCGGATGTTCGGAAGGGTGGCGCACAAGCTGGCGCTGATATTCGTCGACAGATGGCTGTAGTAGTTGTGGGGAGCGACGTTGAGCTGATAGACCTCCGCGAGGTCGCCGATCTTTTTGGACTGCGAGAAGCCGTTCCAGGGTACGTCGATCATGAAGACATCGGCGGCCCGGCACTCGAAGTAGGGGAGGTATTCCCGCATATAGAAAAGATTCTCACCGGTACAGATCTTCGTCGATGTAGAGTCCTTGATCTGCCGGATGGCCTCGTGCTCGTACATATCGATTTCCAGCCAGAGCAGGTCGAAGGGTTCGAGCAACTGGGCAATGCGAATGCAGGCTTCCGGTTTGAAGTTGAAGTTCAGATCCAGGTTGATGTCGATATCGAGCCCGACAGCGTCCCTGAACGTGCCAATCAGGGTTTCGATGTGGCTTAGCAGCCGGCGCGAGACGTTGCCGTCGGTCGATCCGGGCGGACCCCCGAAACCGCCGAAATAGTTTCGCCCCTCCGCAGGGAGCAGGATGTTCGTCTTGAGCGCGGTGAATCCCTTCGACACGACCTCACGGCCCAGGGCGGCCACATCGTCCATCGATCGAACGGGTTCCGACTCCAGATGCTCGGAATGAGCCACCCGTGAGGTTCCACAGTGTGACCAGTAAAGCCGTACTTCCTCTCTTGTTGGACCCCCGAACAGTTCGATGACCGAAATGCCGAGGGCCTTGGCCTTGATATCGACCAGAGCGAGCTCGATGCCGGCGATGGCTTTCGCAGCGATCCCGCTTGGGCTCTGGCGAGATCCTCGGATCATATCCCAGAATCGCATTTCGAAGGCCCGCGGGTCCTTGCCGACGACGTGTGCCTTGAGATCCTCGATCGTTCCCACCACGCCCGTCGGACTTCTCCCGTCACTGCATTCGCCGTAGCCGGTGATTCCCTCATCTGTCGTGACCTTGGTGAAAATCCAGGGTCGCCAACCTGCGTCGACGACGAACGTCTGGATATCCGTGACTTTCATGCCAGCTCCTTCTCATCGGCGATCGCTCGATCGCCAGCGACGGGTGGATCGCCCATACGGTTGAAGCCCATTCGATCGGATCCGGCGAGGAGGTGGAGGAGATGATCGGGGGAGTCCCATTTCAAGACGGAGACGAAGGGGAGAATGACCCGTACGGCCAGTGCGATCCGGCGTCTGTCCGATTGGTTGGGGTGAGAGTGGTGGAGGGTTCGCTCGTTGAACAGGATGAACTCCCCGGGGGCCATTTCGAGATTCACCGCCCGGTCCGGATCGTAGTAGCGGTCGTCTCCCATTTCGTCGAAGATCATTTCTTCACCCGCTTTAATGTGTGGGATGACCTTCCGATGAGACCCGGGCAGGATCTGCAGACAGCTGTTCTCGACAGTCGCCGGGTCGATCGCAATCCAGGCGGATACGATGACGGGCGGTTCGAGCGGCCAGTAGTTGAAGTCCTGGTGCCACGGAATGCGTTTCGCCCCGGGATCCTTGACGAAGAAGCTGGTTCTCCAGAGTAGCAGATCGGGCCCGTAGAGGGAGGCCATCCGGTCGACGATGGCGGGGCTCGAAGCTAGGTCGAAAATGAGTCTGCAGTCCAGGTGCCGATTGTGCCAGCTCTTCTGGTGGCCACTCGGAGTCGTGGCCAGGACGGCTTCGATCTCGGGTGTCAGATCGGCCATTTCGGCTGGTGACATCATCGGGTAGGGTCCGAGAAAACCGTCGGACTTGAAGGACTCGATTTCGGCCGTGCTCAGACGGTTCTGGCCGGGTGACTCCACTGCAACCCCCCTTTGGTAACTGGCGCGCAAATATAGGGCTGGCCCGGGTGGGATGCAATTCAGGACGTCCCCCGAAAGGGGGTGATCCAGGGCCTCGTACGTGCGATCGGGCCACGCGACGGACGGAAATTCCTTCCTCTGGCGCGGTACCAGACACGGATAGAACGAGCCCATTTTTGTCATAAGTACATATAAAAACAGTCAAATATAATTCTGTAGGGGATAGGGTTCGGATGATGGCATATGGCTTGCAAACAAGAAACGGGAATCCACGTCTATCCACCCCGAAATCGAGACGACACGATGATTCAAGGCTTATACGAATCCGGCACGAGCATGATGAACCGGACGACACGACAGGACGTGATCGCAAACAACATTTCCAACTCGGAAGTGCCTGGTTTTAAAAGAGATGGCGTGTTCCTGCGTGAGCTGGGCGAGGCCCGGAGGAAAGGCTCTGGCGCCCACCCGGTCTGGAGAAGCGACCGACTTGCAGGTGCGTTTATCGACTTCGATCAGGGCACGATGCGTCAGACGGGAAGTTCGAGGCACCTGGCCATCCACGGCAGCGGATTTTTCCAGGTTCGGACGCCGCAGGGTGATGTCTATACCCGGAATGGCGAATTCTCGCTCACGAATAAGGGAATGCTGGTGACCAATCTCGGCCACTCGGTGCTGGACGACCGGGGAGGCGAAATTGTCCTGCAGGGTACCGTTTTTTCCGTCAACGAGAACGGCCAGATCATCGAAAACGGCCAGCCGGCCGCGACCATCGGAATCTTCGACTTCGAGAAAGACGCCGACGGGTTCTACCAGGATCCGGATGGGGTCACTCGCCTGGAGCGGAAACCGAACGGGTTCTTTTTTCCAAAACCCGGCGTGAACCGTCTCCCGAAGAGCCCTGACACGAAAATCATGCAGGGCTTCCTGGAAGAGGCGAACGTCGATCCGATTACGCAGATGGTTGAAATGCTCGAGGTCGTGCGGTCCTACGAAGCGGACCAGCGCGCCATTCGTGCCCAGAACGAAACTCTCGGACGCTCCGTCAACGATGTCGGAAGCATCCGTGTCTAGAACCTGAACTGAAGTCCATCCCAGTCCCCTAAGCACCCTAATCTGAAGAGGTCACTCCGTGTCACGAGCCCTTAGAACAGCAGCGTCCGGAATGGTCGCCCAACAGCTGAACATTGACAACATCTCGAACAACCTGTCGAACGTGAACACGACAGGGTTCAAGAAGAGCAAGGCGGAATTTCAGGACCTGCTCTACCAGACGATCCGCACCGCGGGAACCTCGGCAGCCCAGGGCGCCCTCGTTCCGGTGGAAATCCAGATCGGTTACGGCTCGCGCGTCGTGGCCACGAACCGAACCTTCGAGCAGGGCCAGGTGACGGCGACGAACAATCCGTTCGATATGGCGATCGAGAACGAAGGCATCAATGGCGACGGCTTCTTCCAGATCAGCCTGCCCGACGGCACGCTGGCCTACACGCGCGATGGCGCGTTCAAGCTGTCGCAGGACGGCCAGGTGGTGACCTCCGATGGGTTCCTTCTGGATCCCCCCGTTTCCATTTCGCAGGACGCCGTGAGCGTGAATGTCTCCGCTGACGGAAACGTCGAGGTGCTGCAGGCGGGTACGACGGCGGCAGCCAACGTGGGTACGATCGAGCTGGCGAAGTTCATCAACCCCGCCGGGCTGCGCAGCATCGGACGGAATCTGTATCTGGAAACGGAAGCCTCGGGGGCTCCGATCACGGGACAGCCGAACACTCAAGGTTTCGGCCGCGTGTCACAGGGTTTTTTGGAGCTGTCGAACGTCAACGTGGTCGACGAACTGGTGAACATGATTATGGCGCAGCGCACGTATGAAGTGAACGCGCGTGCAGTCCGTACGTCGGATGAGATGATGCAGGCCACGACGAACATCGCTGGCTGATTTCTCAGACCTTCCAACGAGGATAAGGATCGATGCGTAAGTCATTCGTTCACTCGACGCTGGTGGCACTCTGGGTGGCTCTGCTCTGCCTGGGCGAAAGCATTGCGGACGTTACGATCTCGGAGAGCCAGGTGCAGGAGGCGGTCGAGACGTATGTCGGTGAATTTCTTGATTTTCCGGGCGAACTCGAAGTGACGGCCCGTCGCAGCGGCCCGGTGACGGTTGCCGGGACGGGGCGTGTGTCTCTGCAGGTCGTGCCGGCCCCACGAAGGGGCAGCGCACGCGCGATTCCGGTTCTGGTGGAGTTCGTGAGGGGCCCTGTCGTTGTCGACACTATTCCGGTGATGGCCAGTGTTCGCTACTACGACCAGGTGCTCGTCGCCACCCGCCCGATCCAGCGCGGGGAGCCGCTGGCCGCCGAAGCGGTCAACCTCGAGCGACGGGAAGTGACCTCCCATCTGAATCGCTACGTATCGGATCCTGACGATCTGGTGGGAAAGCGCGCGAAGACCCGCATCGGGTTCGGCCGTGCAATCGACCCTCGATACATCGAGACGATTCCGACCGTCAGAAAAGGGGATCGCGTTCGGATCGAGGTGCAGGTGAGCGGAATATCCGCGACCGCCGAGGGCATCGCGTCCGAGTCGGGCGTGACGGGTGATCTGATCGTCGTCAAGAACGCGTCATCGCGAGAGAAGCTGATGGCCGAAGTGATCGGGCCCGGTCGGGTTCGGATTGCATTATGAATGTCGGGAGGAGAGGGGTGTTCAGCATGTTTCGATGGATCTTCACCGTTGCACTGGTCGTGATGCCTGGCCTCTCGGAGGGGCAGAGTCTCTTCGGGGCGCCTCGGGCCAATCGATCCGAAACGATGTTCCAGGATCGTCGTGCACCTCGTGCCCAGCGTATCGGGGATATCCTGACCGTCCTGGTGATGGAATCGACATCGGCTAGTAATACCGCCGTAGTTGAAACCGAAAAAGACGCGACCCTAAACTGGGCGGTTCCCGGTGGGCTGAAGATCCCGGGGTTTGGTTTGAATGGTACGGCAACGAGTGAATACGAGGGAGAAGGGACGACGGCAAGACAGCAGACCATCACGGCTCGAGTGAGCGTGACTGTCGTGGACGTGCGTCCCAACGGCGACCTGGTGATCGAGGGGAGCCGCGTAATCGACATCAACGGCGAGAGTGAAATCATCTATCTGTCCGGGTCGATCAACCCGTTCATCATTCCCGCGAACAACACGGTTGAGTCGTTTCGAATCGCTGACTTGCAGGTGTCCTACAAGGGCAAGGGTGTGATCTCTGAAGGCACGCGACCCGGTGTCATCGTTCGATTCCTGAACTGGGTGTTCTAATGCGACTGATTCTGTCCATTCTCAGTCTATTTGTCCTCGAGTCGAGTGTCGAAGCCCAGTTCGAGGTGGCATTCGATCCTCAGCGGGTTCGCTTGAAAGATCTCGGGAAGATTCAGACCCTGCAGGAAGTGCAGCTGCTGGGTTACGGACTCGTCGTCGGTCTGGAAGGTGTAGGCGACGGCCGAGGTGCGCCGTTTACGGTGCAATCGTTGGCCAACCTGATGCGAAACATGGGTGTCGAGGTCGATCCAGCGCAGATTCGTGCGAACAACACGGCAGCGGTGATGGTGACGGCCACGATCGGTCCCACGTCGCGTGTCGGTTCGCGGTTGGACGTGACCGTTTCTTCGATCGGTGACGCGGGGAGCCTGGAAGGGGGCGTTCTGCTGATGACGCCGCTGCAGGCCGATCCGCCGAACGGTCCGATCGTGGCGATCGCGCAAGGCCCGCTGTCCATCGGTGGTTTCAACGCGGAAGGCGGTGGGGGCGCGGTTCGCAAGAACCATCCCGTCGTGGGACGGATTCCGGATGGGGCGATCGTGCAGCAGGAGCTTGTCCAGCCGGGTGACATCACCAACGCGCTGACTGTAACCCTGAAGGACCCGGATTACACGACCGCCGCTCGTCTCGCTCACGCGATTGACGTTCGATTCGGTCTTCCGGTCGCCTCGGCGATGGATGCCGGCACGCTTCGCATCGAAGTGCCGCGAACACGTCAGCGCCCGGGTGATTTCATCGAGTTTATCGCAAACCTCGAGGCGGTAGAAGTGATTCCCGACGTGAACGCCCGCATCGTCGTGAACGAGCGGACGGGCACGATCGTGGCCGGCGAGCGTGTGATGGTTTCGGAAGTCGCAATTGCGCACGGCAACCTGAGTATCTCGATCGGTCCGGACATCACAGCAGAAGCAGGCGCGCCAGGCGGACAGGCCGCGCAGCTCCAGCTTGGGGGTGGCGTGACGGTCGAAGAGGAAAGTCCGCGGGTGCTGGCACTTCCACCGGCCTCCAGCGTAAGTGACGTAGCCAAGGCGCTGAACGCCCTGAAGGTTACGCCACGTGACATCATCGCCATCTTCCAGGCGCTCAAGCAGGCGGGCGCCCTCAAATCCGAACTCATCATTCTCTAACGGACGGAAGTCGTGGACCTGAACCTACCCGGCAATACCTGGATGCCCATCGATCGAGGACAAAGCCCCGAGCGCAAGCTTGCGGCGGTGCGTCCCGAAAAGCGGGCACTGGAAGTCATCCGCCACGCCGGGGGGCGTGTAACTTCACCTGCAGCGGTCGAGACACAGGACGAAAAGCTTCGGAAAACGGCGGAGGAGTTCGAATCGATCTTCCTTTTCCAGATGCTGAAGCAGGTTCGTAACGCAATGCACAAGGAAGAGTTCCTGAACGGCGGGATGGCTGAGGAAATGTTCACGGGTATGCTCGACGAGGAGTATGCCAAAGTGATGGCCAAGTCGAGGTCGACGGGCATCGCGGAGGTCCTCTATCAGCAGCTCAGCCGTGCACACGACGTCGAAGGGGCTCCCGCAGAATCGATGCCTGTCGCGACGCCCACCGGTGACGCAGTTCAATCCCGGATGCGTCGATTGGAGGAAGAGATCACGGCCGCGAATCGTGCGGCAGCCGCATCCGCGGTCCAGCACGCCGCGACGATTGGACACAATCCCTGATGGGAGGGATGGAGGTAGCCATGAAACCGGAAATTCTGGAACTGGTTGAAATCATTCAGCTCGAGGTCGGCGCGTTCGAAGCGCTGCTCGAGACGCTGACCCGCGAGCAGGTGGGTTTGGTCACGCAGGACATCGGTGTGGTCGAAGAAGCGGTAGCGACGCAGCAGACGTTGGTCGAACGCGCTCGCGCCCTTGAGGCCGCCCGAGTCAAGATCGTGGAACGACTGAGCGAGGGTCAGGAGATCGACCCCGAGGCGGTGACCCTGCGAGCTCTGATCGAACGGGTCGCGGACCCTGAGGCCCAGCAACTTCGTGAAATGCGCGAGCAGCTGCTGGCCCTCCAGGAGGATATCCGTCGCGTGAATCAGCACAACTCTGCCCTGGTGAAGCAGTCGATGAAGTACGTGGACAAGAGCCTCCAGATTCTGACGGGCTCGGGTCCCTCGACCGGGGTCTACGGACAGAGCGGTAAGGTCGATGCCAAGTCCGTACCCAGAACTGTCATGAATCAAGTCGCATAAACGACGATGCGCACCTCAAACTTCCATCCCGAGCCCCATCGGGACCGTTGGGCCTTTCGGAGCGAGGATTCCACCACCCCTGGCCTCCTCCGAAGGCCCGACAACTCTATGCCGGCGATGAAGTCGGCTCACTAACGAGGAAGACTCGTGCCCTCACTCGGCTCACTCGTCAACATCGGCATCAGCGGTCTGCGTGCTCAGCAGGCTGCGATGAACGTTGTGGGCAACAACATCGCGAACGTCAACACGGAAGGCTACTCCCGCAAGTCAGCCAAGCTGGAAACAGCCAAGACCGTGGAGGGGTTCGGCACCGGCGTCGAGTTCGCAGCACTGACCCGAGCCAGGGACATCATCTTGGATCGCCAGGCTCGATTCGAGGCCGGCAACGTGGGCCGTCTCAATTTCCTCGAGTCGGCAATGTCGACGCTGGAAGCGATCTTTACGGAAGTCGCCGGCGGCGGTACGACCGAAACGGGATCCATCTTCGACATCGATGGCGGTGCTGCGCTGACCGGCGCCCTGAGTCGGTTTTTCACGGCGTTCCAGGATCTTGCGAACAATCCCGAAAGTCAGGCGACTCGAGCGGCGGTGCGCGAGGAAGCCACGTTGTTGACGGAACAGTTCCGTCGGATCGATGGGCAACTGGCCGTGATGAAAGACGATCTGGACCGTGAACTGCAGAACACGACGACGGCCGTCAACGCGCTGACCCGGCAGATCGCCATCCTGAACGAACAGATCCTGGCTGCGAAGGAAAACGTGACGGACGTGGCCGGCGACCTCGACGACGAACGAGATCGACTGATCGACGATCTGTCCGAGCTTCTCGATGTTACCGCCCTAGAACAGACTGACGGGACAGTTACCGTGACGGGGGCGACTGGGGAAGGGGTCCTGCTTGTGGACCGCGACCGCTCGTTCGACATCGAGGTCAGGTTGATCCTCAATCCGAGAGGTATTGCGTCGACAAACCTCGTGACGGTCAAGGAATCCAATCCCGTTCCGGTAACGACGGGCAAGCTGGCCGGTATTCTCGAGGCGCGGGACACCCAGTTACCCCGGTTCGAAGATGAACTCAACCTGCTGGCGGCGACCCTGGCCGACCGTTTCAACACGCAGCATGCCGCGGGTTTCGGGCTGGACGGCTCCTCCGGGAACACTTTTTTCCGATCGACCGGCACCACGGCACAGCTGATCGAAGTATCGGATACGGTCCTGAACAACCTTGACAAGATTGCGGCATCTGGTCCAAGCTTGGGAAATCCCAACGTGACCGCAGGTCCCGGGGATGGCGGCAATGCCCTCGCGCTCTCGGATGTCAGGCTGGAAAAGCTGTTTGGCGGCGGAACGCAGACCATCGAGGAATTCTACGCGGACGTGGTCGGCCAGCTTGGTGCGGAGGCCAGACAGGTGTTCACTGCAGCGGAAGGACAGCGTCTCGTGCAGAACCAGGTAAACGAGAGGCGGGAGAACGTCAGGGGCGTGTCGATCAACGAAGAGGCGAGCCAGCTGATTCTGTTTCAGCGCGCCTACCAGGCCGCGGCACGCGTCGTCACGGTCGTGGACCAGATGATGCAGTCCGTCTTGAATATTTAGTGGCTACTCTAACTTACGGTAGAATCTTGAATTACCGGCAGATGTGTCCTATAATCAGCCAGATAAGGTCAGGTGATTGAAATGCGGGTCGCAGATACCGTTCTATCGTCGACGGTGACGAATAACCTTCGTCAATCCCTAAGCCGCATCAACCGTTTCCAGAACGATCTGTCCACGGGCGTGAAGATTCACGACGCCTCGGACAACCCCGCGGGCGCCTCACGGTCGTTGCTTCTGCGTTCGGACATCCGGAACAACCAGCAGTTTCAGCGGAATATTGGAGAGGCCCTGGGGCAGATGGACTTCGTCGATTCGACGCTCGACAGTCTGCTCAACACGGTGATCGATCTCCAGGGCATCGCGATTGCCGGTGCCAGCGACACGGTGAACCCGGAAAACCGGGAGATTATGGCCCGCGAGGTGAATGAGCTTCTCGAACTCGCGGTCAGTGTCGGCCAGACCAAGTTTCGCGGACGGTTCATTTTCGCCGGCACGGAGACGCTGGAGAAACCCTACGAGGATATCCGGGATTCGGCCGGCCAGATTATCGACGTCGGGAACGCGGTTCGAGCCAGTGTTACACTGAATGATCGAGCCACGGCGGTCGGGACGCTGCTGGGGTTGACCACACCGCCAGCTGGGACCGTGACCATCGGCGACCAGACGGTGGCGATTGACCTGGCGACAGATTCTCTGGATGACATCAAGGCGAGTATAGACGCCGCCGCCCCGACGGGTGTCTCAACGACGATCGAAGAGTCGGTGCGGAACGGTCAGTCGACGTTCAAGCTCAGAATCAGCGGAACGGCAACGGTCGTCGACGCCAACAACGTGCTGGGCTCGCTCAACATCGGGAACGTCGATACGACGAAGGCGATGTTGCGTGAAGTCGGCGACGGTATTCACGTTCAGGTGAACACGTCTGGACAGGATCTTTTCGAGGGTGCACAGAATGTGTTTACCTCGCTGATCCGTCTTCGAGACGCTCTGAACGGGAACGATATCGATAGCATTCGAGCTTCGATCACGGATATGCAAGTCGCACGGGGCAAGATTTCCGAAGTGCGCGGCGTTCTGGGGGCGAGGGCCGAGCGCGTCGAGGTCCAGCGGACTTTGCTCGAGCGATTCGAAGTCAACCTGACGGGAGCACTGTCGATTACCGAAGATGCGGATCTGTCGGAGACGGTCCTGAATCTTCAGCAGGAGCAGACAGTATTCCAGTCGGCACTGGTGTCGGGCCAATCGGTGTTCCAGCCCACCCTGCTCGACTTCCTGCAGTAAGGGCGAGCGGTGACCACCCTCGCAAGCCCCCAGCAGCGCCATCCCATCCAGGGATATACGCATATGGCCGATGACGTGATCCGATTCAGCCACGTTCGCTTCGGCGAACAGGAAACGACGCAGGACAAGGTGATCGTGTTCCCCGACGGCGTGCCGGGGTTCGAACGACACAAACAGTTCGCTCTGTTCGAAGATCCGAACAGCGAGCCGTTCCAGTGGTTCCTGTCCATCGAGAACCAGGAACTCGGGTTCGTCGTAATTAACCCCCTCTGCATCTGGCCCGAATACGACCCCAAGATTGGGAAAGAAGACCTCAAAAGCCTGGAGATCAAAGATACGAACGAAATCCTGATTTATTCGATCGTCACGCTTTCCGATGACCCGGAACACGTGACGGCGAACCTCAGCGGTCCGATTCTGATCAACACGTCGAACCGCAAAGCCAGGCAACTGGCGCTGCTTGACGATCGGTACACCACCAAACACAAGATCCTGGACGCCGAAACGGTTTAGGGCGTCGGAAGGGCGACTCCGTGCTCGTATTAACAAGGAAGTTAGGCGAGAGCATCGTCATCGGGAACCACGTGCGGGTCACTGTCCTGGATATGCAGGGCAAACAGATCCGGCTGGGTATCGATGCGCCCTCCGAAGTGTCCGTTCACCGTGGCGAGGTGTACGAGCGTATCGAAGAAGAGAACCGTCGAGCAGCCGAAACGGCCCATACGGACCTTTCCAAACTCACGCAGGTGGTCAAATCGAAGGGGCCGCAAGGCTGACGCCCGTCAGCCGGTCCGATCGACCCTCCACCGTCTCCACGCTCTAAGACAATTAAGTCCTCAAGGACTTAAGGGACCTGCCGATATCGAGGATACAGGCCCGATTTTGCCGAGCCCTGGCGCTCGGCCGACTCGTCCTGACACCCCTCAGCTGTCCCCGGCGGATTCCATCCCAGCCGACCGGTTTCCAGAGATCACCACAGACCACATTTGCTACTGATCCCCAGGGCCCATCCCTGCGGGACACGAATACGCTCTGGAGCGCCGAATGCACCGGCTCAAGGTCCTGACGTTCAACTGGCACGACCCCTACCTCTACCTTTTCGCGCAGACCGGTCACGACATCCACGTCGGAGACTGGATGCAGCGCGCCGATGGAACTCGCGGCTGGGACCATCGTAAGCGTCCTGTCCCCACGAACGTAACCCTTCTGGAAGAAGCATCGCACGCTGTGGAGGGGCTGCGTAGCGGGTCTTACGACCTCGCGGTCGCTCACACGCTACAGGACACTGTGTTCCTGGAGCGTTTCGATGTGCCCGCCGTCTTCCTCACCCATAATGCGCTTCAGAACGATGGCCAGAACGATCCCCAGGCGATGGCCGAATTTCGCCAGACCGTTCAGACCTTCCTATCCGGGCGGCAGGGCGTTTTCGCCGCCATCTCGAAGATGAAACTGGACAGTTGGGGGTTGGCGGGGCACATCGTGAAGCCTGGGATTCCACTCGAGGATTATGAGGGGTTCGAGGGCACTGAGGCCAGCGCCCTGTCTGTGGGCAATCTTTTCGTCGAGCGCGATTTCATGCTCGGCTACAGCGCAATCGTCGAAGGCCTGAAAGGGTTGCCTCATCGTTTGGTGGGGGTCAACCCGACGCTGGAGGGCGTGCGGCAGGCGGAAGACTGGGACGAACTTCGATCTTTCTACCGTAGCCATCGGGTCTACGTGAACGGTACGGTCGAGGCCTTCGAGGACGGATACAATCTGGGAATGCTCGAGGCGATGGCCACGGGGATGCCTGTGGTGACGACGCGGAATGCCACCTCCCCGATCGTCGATGGCCGCAACGGCTTTGTCTGCGACACACCGGGCGAAATGCACGAATGCGTGAAGCGACTCTTGGACGAGCCCGATCTGGCCCACGCGCTCGGTATGAATGCGCGCCAGACCGTGGCCAATGAGTTCAGTGTGGAGGTTTTTACCAGCATGTGGAACGCGATTTTTGCGGATTGCCTGACCGCTGGAGGTCCCTCGCAGACAGGCTCCGCAGGGGATACGTCAGGAATCGAATTGGGCGTTTCGCGAGATCGCCTTTTCCCCTACACCCGGCAGGATGTGGCCGATCTGTTGGTTTCAGCGGATCTGGATCGGATTGCCATCCCCAGGTTGAAGCTGGATCGAACCGGTAGCGGATACCTCGTCGATGTCTCACTCCACGATGCCGGGACGGGTCGTACTCTCGCCTGGCAGGGCATCGAAGTGCGCGAGCGCGGAGAGATCGGCTGGCCGGCCTACCTGACGGACCTTCCGGAGGAAATGAAGAACCTTATCGGTGAGGCCATTCTGCAGACGGTCCGAACGATATCGCAGGATCCCCGCGCCTCACAGACCCCAACCGTGGTCGTGACCCTGAGCGAGTGCCCAGGGGCCGAATTCCGAGTGGGTGAGGATCGGGTCACGCCGGGCGATGCCCGTTCGGACATCTACCTTCATCACGCAAAGAGATACGCGTTCGCAGCGCAGTTCTGCGAAGGCAAGCGCGTGCTTGAAGTGGGCGGCGGCACGGGCTATGGGGCCCGGATTCTGTCCCGTAGCGCCGACGCCGTTGTTTCGGTGGACATCTCGCCGGAAGCGATGGGCTTCGGAAACAGGACGTTCGGTACCGAGCGGGTGAGGCGTGTCGTGTCGGATGCGCGTTCGATCGGTCTGGCCGGCACCTTCGATACGGCGGTGTGCTTCGAGATGATCGAGCATATCGAGGAACACGACGCTCTTCTGAACGAAGTGAGACGACTCCTTTCGCCGGATGGCACCTTCGTCGTCAGCACTCCGAACAAAATCATTTACGATGCACCCGGGAACGAGAACGAATACCACGTAGGGATGCTCGAACGCGAGGATTTCGAGACTCTGATGCGGCGGCATTTCGAAGAGGTGACCCTCGTCGCCCAGCGGCGAGCCACCCCCAACGAGCCTTTTTATGAGGCGTTCGGGTTCGATGCCCGGGCTACGGACGGTCACGAAGTGTTCATTGCCATCTGCCAGGGTCCGCGTGCAGAGACCGATCGGCAGGCAGAGATCCCCGCACGAGTCGAGGTGGGCGAGGTCGCGACAGATCCTGTCCCGGTGGCACCCTCAGAGGGGGAACGTCTGCGCGTTCTGTTCAGCCACGTTTCGAACCCCATTTCCCTAGGGCGCTACTATGTCGATGCCTTCCGCCGTCATTGCGACGTCATCACGTGCGGTCCGATGATCGATGAGGATGAGCTCAAGGCCTGGCGGGAAGCGGAGGGCGAGCACGGGTTCAAGCAGATGGACGACGTGGACCGTGACAAGCTCGATCGCATCCGGCATCTGGCGGTGCCGTGCGATATTCCGATGCCTCGGGGACGGGTTCAGATCGACGATGTATTGAAGGCCCTCCCGGAGGGCTGGATGCCCGATCTGTTCGTCTGGTCGGACAGTGCTACCGGTTTCCTGCCTGTGGGGCTGGAACGATTGGATTGCCCGACGGCGTGTCTGGTCGGGGATACGCACACCGGTCAGATGGACTGGCGAATCGATTACGCCCGCCTGTTTTCACACACCTTTGTGATGTTCAACCGCCAGCACATTCCTCACTTCCAGAATGCTGGCATTCCCAATGTAAACTGGCTGCCTGGCGCGTGCGACCCGGCCTTCCACAGTGGCGTCGGCGAGCAGAAGTGCTACGACGTCGGGTTCGTCGGGCAGACACATCGCATCTGGCATCCCGACCGTGTGCGTCTGCTGCAACAGATGATGGATGCCAGGATCGATGTGCGCGTCGAGAGCAAGATTCTGGAAGAGATGGGGCGCTTCCACGGACAGAGCCGCATCGTTTTCAATCGCAGCCTGAACGGCGACCTGAATATGCGGGTCTTCGAGGCACTCTGTTCAGGAAGCCTGCTGCTCACGGACCGACTGGGTCCTGACTCCGGTCTCGAATCGCTGTTCGAAGACGGCAATCATCTGGCGCTCTACTACGAGGAAAACCTCGAATCGATCGTCCGTCACTTCCTTGCGAACGAAGAGGAGCGTGAGCGTGTCGCTGCAGCGGGGCGTCAGGCCGTACTGGCCGAGCACACCTACGATCACCGTGTCGCACAGATTCTGGAGGCCGTCCTGATGTCGAACACCTCGACCGCTGACACGATGGCGCAGGGGGCGACTGTGACTATGAAGCGTGACGAAGATCCGGTTTCCGAGCTTGCCGATTACACGGGCGAGACACTCGACCAGGTCGAGCAGCAAATGGCCACGGCGGGTCGTGATCTCGCCGAAGTCTGGCGGGAAGAGGACCGATCTACACCCGACCGAGTGGACGCGTTCTACAAACAGACGGACCGTTACCTCTACGACCTCACTGCCTTCAACTACGGAGCGATGTACACCGGTTGGCGCGGAGCAATCTACAACCTGTGTCAGCAGGTCAGCGAGCAGTTGGGCGCTCGCGGTTTCGATTTGCTCGACTTCGGTGGCGGCATCGGGTCGACCATCCTTGAGGTGGCTGACCTGCCGGGCATTCGTCTGACCTATGCTGACCTGCCAGGGCCCACGTTCGACTATGCCGAATGGCGATTCGGTCGGCGCGGTCTCAACGTCGCGACGGTCGACGTGTCGGATCCAGCCGTGCTGGACGATCGCGAGTTCGACGTCATCACTTGCCTCGACGTCATCGAACATCTGCCGGACCCCGAAACGGCGGTTCGCCGGCTCGTGTCCAGGCTGCGACCGGGAGGTCTACTGGTCCTGACGGTCACGTTTTACACGAACGAACAGGGACCCTTCCATCTCAATTGCGACCGTTACACGAACGAATCGTTCTACGAGATCGTGAAGTCTCTGGGGATGAGCGAGCTGACACAGTTCGCCCCACGGGTGTTCCAGAAGAGCGATAAGCCTGCAATGGATCCCCGGCCCGAAGCGGGACCGAGTTTCCATACCCGGGCCGAAGTCGATCGCTTCCTTCAGCAGTGGGAGGGCGACGTTCGCCTCAACCTGGGCTGCGGGACGGATCGACGCGAGGGATACATCAACGTCGACGTCTACGTGGATACGGCCGACCTGAGGATGGACATCTTCCATCTGCCGCTGGAAACCGGGACCGTGGACGAGATCTTTTCCTCACATATGCTCGAGCATCTGGGGAAGTACGAGGTCCCGAAGGCATTGGCTGAATGGCATCGGGTGCTCCGCGCCGGCGGTCGGATTCGTCTCAATCTGCCCGACCTCGAATGGATGGTTCAGCATTGGTTGGAGCAGCCGGAGTCCGAGCGGTGGGGGTGGTCGCTGGATGCCCTCTATGGCTTACAGACCCACGATGGGGAACACCATAAGACGGGGTTCACAGTCTCGAGGGTCGAGCAGCTGCTGTCAGACGCAGGATTCGGCGATGCGGTCGTGACGTCCACCTGGTCTCACGGAGTACGGTGTGTGTGGGCGGAGGCCACGAAATCGAGCGGCGTGCCAAGCGTCGATCGGAGCGTGGAGCCGGAACGTTTTCAGACCCAGTTCACGCGTGATTTTTCGGAGCTCTTCCCTTACCAGGCGTCAGATGTCGCGGCGTTCCTGCACGATGAGAACTGGCGTTTTGGGTTCGTCGCGTTCGAGCATCTGACGGCCGATGGAAGTGTCCGGGGCGTGAGTGTGGCTCTGAAGCGTGATGACCGCCAGATGGTGTTGCAGGGCCTCCGCGTGGCTGGGGACCGACTGTCTTTCCCGAGCTACCTGGATGGGCTGACCGACGCGCAGCGATCGAAAATCGGGGAGTGCGTGGGTTCCGCGCTTCAGAACGTGACGAGTAGCTCCGCTCACCGGGACGACCGGTTTGTCTTCGCCAATTTCGGTGAAGACGGAAATCTCGGTCTGGAAAAAACGGGAGAGCGCGTCATTCCGGGGCTGACCGAACTGTCGCTCTACATCCCGCACGTGAAGCGATACCTGCTGGCGCAGACCTACGCCTCCGGTAAACGTGTGCTCGACGCCGGTTGCGGTGCGGGCTATGGGACGAAGCTGCTCGCGAACGTAGCCGATCGCGTCGATGCAGTGGACATTGATCCCGAGGCGGTGGCCTTCTGCGAGCGGACGTTTGCCGACGATCGCATCGAGTGGGCTTTGGCGGATCTGAGATCGTTCGATCCGAAAGAGAATGCTTATGACTTGGTGACCTCTTTTGAGGTGATCGAACATCTGGCGCGGGAAGAGATCCCCGGCTACCTCGAGCGCATTCGCAGATCACTCAGATCGGACGGTGTGGCGCTGATATCCACACCCAACCGACTGGTCGCCGAACAATGGCAGAACCCCTTCCACCACACGGAAATGACACTCGAGGAATTCCGCCATACGTTGTCGGCCGCATTCGAGGTCAAGGCGGTTCTGGGGCAGACCCAGTGGTCGCCGCAGACGGAACTCCAGGGACAATGCGCAATCTCCAGGAGGCTGACGGACGAAGACGATATGTTCATTGCCGTGTGTGCGCCATTGCCCGTGCCGGTCGAAACGGACCCGGAAGAGGTGGACGAGAAAACCGGGAATCCGGCCCTCGTCGACATTGTCATTCCACTTTACAACAAGGCGGATTACACGAGGGCGTGCCTGGAAGGACTGGAAGCGATGAGTGCGCAAGTGCCGTTCAACGTCGTCCTCGTGGACAACGCTTCCACCGACGACACACCCACACTCCTGAATGAGTGGGAAAATCGAGCCGATGTCGTTCGCAGTCCACACAACCTTGGTTTTGCGAAGGGCAACAACCTGGGTGCGGCCAGGGGCAAGGCCCCTTATGTGTTGTTCCTGAACAACGATACGGTCCCCGAATCAGGGTGGCTGGAAGCGTTGGTGGAGGAGATCGAGAGAGATCCAGAAATCGGGATCGTCGGGGCGAAGCTGCTGTATCCCGGGAAGCGAGATGTGCAGCACGCAGGACTCGAAATCGTGAACGGTACGCCCGATCACGTCTACAGACACGCGGACGAGCACGACTCGTGGGTAAACGAAGCTCGAGACCTGGATATGGTCACCGGGGCCTGTCTGATGATCCGACGGGACCTGTTCGAGGTTCTCGGCGGGTTTGACGAAGGCTATGTAAACGGCGTGGAAGATGTCGATATGTGCCTGCGGGCGCGGGATCGCGGGTATCGTGTGCGCTACTGCCCGACTTCCGTCCTGATCCACCACGAAGGCACATCCGAAGGCCGCTACGATCACGTGCAGCCGAATCTGATCAAGTTCGCCCAGCGATTCCAGAGCCGGTTCGATGGACGGGGGAGATTCATCCCGATTCTGACCGCACCTACTTCGGTGCGGAGCGCCGGCGAGCAGGGGAGCGGGTGTGTTGTTGACACTCCTGCTCGATCGGCCCAAGCGGCCGCAGGCGCGAATGGCCGTCACGCCTGCGGGTTTGGGCTACGGGGGGTCTGGGAAGGAACGCAGTTCGTCCACCACAGTCTTTCGATCGTGAACACGGCACTGGCCGCCGAGCTTATCGAGCGCCAGGACGTCGAGTTGAGTCTGATACCCTACGAGCCCGCCACGTACGGCCCGGAGGCGGATTCCCAGCGACTGGGGCCGGTCGCTTCCAGGTTGAACGCGCAACTGTCAGGTCCTCCGGCGTTCCACGTGCGTCACAAGTGGCCGCCCGATTTCGCCGCTCCGCCGGCAGGTCACTGGGTTCTGATTCAGCCCTGGGAGTTCGGTCGCATTCCGACCGCTTGGGTCGATCCCCTTCAGACGCAGGTGGACGAAGTCTGGGTCCCGAGTGAATACGCACGAAGGTGCTACGTCGACAGTGGGATCGATGAGGATCGGGTTGCTGTCGTCCCGAATGGCGTCGACGTGATGCGCTTCCGACCGGAGGCAAAACCTGTCGATCTTCCCACGGAAAAGTCGTTCAAGTTCCTGTTCGTCGGAGGGACGATCTATCGGAAGGGTATCGACATCCTCCTGGAGACGTACCGACGGACGTTTACTGCGGAGGATGATGTTTGCCTCGTGGTCAAGGGGATGGGTGACGAGAGCTTCTACAAGGGGCAGACGGCGGGCGATCTGATTCGAAAGATTCAGGCCGATCCGGCCGCGCCCGAAGTGCTCTATCTGGCCGAAGAAATGAGTGACGACGAGATTGCCGGTCTCTACACGGCCTGCGATTGTCTCGTCCATCCGTATCGGGGCGAGGGGTTCGGGATGCCGGTCGCCGAGGCGATGTCGTGCGGTCTGCCCGTCGTGGTGACCGAAGGCGGAGCCACAGACGATTTCTGCACGGATAAGACGAGCTATCGAATTCGTGCGACCCGACAGCCCATCGCGTTCCAGGAAGAAACGGTTGGACAGACGTGGTTGCTCGACCCCGATGCCGAGCATCTGGCTGAACTGATGAAGAAAGCGAAGGATGATCCGGACGATGCGCGCGAAAGAGGCGGCCGGGCTGCGGAGTACGTGCGGGAAAATCTGACTTGGTCCCACGCTGCAGACCGGGTGGTCGAGCGCTTGAGCGCGCTTGGCCGCAGGCCCATCCGCCGGGAAGTGGGAGGTGTCTCGGATGAAGTGGGTGAGCGGGGATTACGAACGAACGGAACAGCGCAACTGACGACGGATGTTGAAGTCGAGGCGCACAATTCAGTCGAGGTTCTGGTGCTGCCTGGCGCGGGCGGGGATGAAGCGCTTGCCAACCACGCGCTCGAGACTCGATCGGCAGAATGGGTTTCCGGGAGGAGAAATGTCGAGCCCGGAACCGATGAGACGATGGGAATCGCGCTCAATCGGTGCCTCGACGGGGTCCGGTCTGAATTTGTGGTCCTTCTGAAGTCGGATGTGGTGGTGACGGAAGGTTGGCTGGATCGTCTGCTTGCACCTCTGAGAGCGGTGGACGAGATCGTGGCGACCGTTCCTTCCATGCCCATCGGGCCCAGTGAACAACGGATCAAAGTGAAGTACAAGGGTTTGAAAAAGGCACTGACCCGATTCGCTAGACAGCGAGCCAAGAGCGAAGAGACGTCGTTCGACATCGCATCCGTGAGTCCCTCTTGCGTGGTCTTGCGCACTTCGGCGGTTCGCGCACTCGGAGGGTTCGAGACGACGATGTCGAGCGAGGCGTTCATCGACGACCTGCTCCGGCGTTGCCGCCAGCAAGGTCAACGATCGATCTGCGTGCCAACCGCTTTCGTGCACGCGGACGAGACCGATTCCGAGAGACTGGAAGAAGCGCGCGAACGAAAAGCCATCGCAGCGCTTGGACGTGGGGACGTCCTTCGGGCCAGGGGCGATCGCGAAGGGGCGCTTGCCCTGTATCGAGAGGCGCTGGCACTGAAACCCGTCTATCTGGAGGCCGCGCTGATCGCATCGGCAGTTCTGCTTGAACTCGATCGCCCGCTCGAGGCAGCGGAGCCCTTCGAGGCGCTCGAAGCGAGCTATCCTGACTCAGCTATGGTCAAAAATTACCGGGGGCGGTGCCTCTTCCGGGCCGGTGAATGGAATGACGCCAGGGCGTTGTTTGATTCCGCCCTCGCGCTCCAGCCCGATTTCGCAGAGGCGCTCGGCAATCTGGGCGTGTTGTCCTGGGAGAATGGGGATCTTGACCAGGCCGTCGAGCATCTGGGTCGAGCGGCCGAAATCGCGCCCAACGATCCGGACATCGTCTACAACGTCGGGATGGTGTATTCACAACTGGGGCAGACAGCCGAAGCGGCCGGGGTTCTGGCCCACTTTCTCACGCTCGAGCCGGAGAATCTCGACGCGAGAGTCCACGTGGCGGTCCTTCTGATTGACGTCGGAGATGTGGATGCCGGGGTTGGGCATCTCGAGGCCGTGCTGGCCGAACAGCCTGACCACGAAGACGCCATCCGGGTCGTGGGCGAGCTCCGGACGATTCTGAACGACGTGTCGAACGAATCGTAAAACACTTTTGGTAATCCGAAATCCGAGGAAAATGATGATTCCCTCTGTGGACCTGCAGCTACAGTACACTTCTCTCAAGCCTGAGATCGATCAGGCGATTCAGGGCGTGGTGGATTCCGGGTCGTTCGTGCTGGGATCGGAGGTAGAGGCTTTCGAGGAGGCCTTTGCGGCGTACCACGGTGTTCGTCACTGCATCGGGGCAGGCAACGGGACAGACGCGCTTTCGCTGACGTTGTTGGCCGCTGGAATCGGTCCTGGCGATGAAGTCATTACGACGCCCCATACCTTCGGAGCCACGCTCGAGGCGATCTGCCAGGTGGGCGCCACGCCGGTCCTTGTCGACATCGATCCCGTTCACTACACGATGGACGTGGCAGGGATCGGGGGTGTGTTGACCGCACGCACCCGGGCGATTCTGCCCGTTCACATCTACGGGCATCCGGTCGATATGGATCCGTTGATGGAGATCGCGGAGCGTCACGACCTGAGAGTGATCGAAGATTGCGCTCAAGCACACGGGGCGACATACCGCGACCGTCTGGTCGGGACGATCGGAGACGCGGGCTGCTTCAGCTTCTATCCGAGCAAGAACCTCGGAGCCTACGGGGATGCGGGTGGCGTCGTGACGGACGATGATGCGATCGCCGAGAGAGTCAGGATGCTCCGGAACCACGGCCAGACGACCGGTGGACATAAATTCTACTACCACCACGTCGGGTTCAACAGCCGGATGGACGGAATCCAGGGTGCAGTTCTGAACGTAAAACTGCCGCATCTCGAGTTCTGGAATGCGGCCAGACAGGATCGCGCTGCCCACTATACCGAGAAACTGTCACACTTTCCCGGTTTGGAACTCCCGGTTGAGGCGGGCTGGGCGA
>DJHM01000051.1:0-22904 GCA_002433075.1 Latescibacteria bacterium UBA6620 | reverse complement strand
TTGAGGCGGGCTGGGCGAGCCACGTCTACCACCTGTACGTCGTTCAGACGGATGGACGGGATGCGCTCCAGGAAGCGTTGGCCCGGGATGGCATTGCATCAGGCGTGCAATATCCGTTTCCCGTGCACCTCACGCCGGCCTATGGTTATCTCGGATATCGGGCCGGGGATCTTCCACACTATGAGAGAGCCTGCCGCCGCATCATCTCCTTGCCTATGTACCCCGAACTGACTTACGCACAGATCGATGGGATTGCAGACAGTCTTGCGCGGCACTGTCATGGGTCTGTCCCCTCCGCAATGAGAGCGCCGGTAGAGGCGGGTGCGGCCGCCTGACGTGGCCAACGGACCCCGAATCGAAGGAGATCTCGTTCGCCTCGGGCCATTCGATGGGCCCTTCTGGTCTCTCGGGTTGGCGTGGTACAACGACCCCGTCGTGATTGAACTTACCTCCGACGATCCTTCCGAGCTGACAGAGGAACAGTTCCGTCAAACCATAGAGACCGATCTGCATCACGATCGGTCTGTCGTTTTCGGGATCAGCGATCGGGAGGAACGTCCGATCGGGATTGGAATCCTCAGAAACCTGGACCCGATTCACCGAGGCTGCGACCTCCATATCACACTGGGACCCGAAGACGCCAGGGGCCGGGGTCTGGGGGGCGAAGCGATCTCTTTGATGCGGGACCACGCATTCGGTGTGGGGATGCACAAGGTGATCTCGACGCCTTTCTCCAAAAATCCTCAGATGATCCGGTGTCTCGAGAAGTGTGGTTTCGAGCACGAGGGTGTGTTGCGTGATGCCCTTCTCCAGGGAGACCGGTTTATCGATGTGACTCTGATGGCGGCCATAACAAAATAGACAACCAAAATAGATTTCGTAGCCAACTTCGAGGAAACATGCCCGAACCCACACTCTCCCTCTGTATGATCGCCAGGGACGAAGCGCCATTCCTGAAGCAGTGTCTCCAGAGCGCCGCATCCCACGTTGACGAGATCGTTGTCGTAGATACGGGCTCGTCGGACGACACCTTGGCGGTCGCCGAGGCAGCGGGAGCGATCGTGACCCCCTTCGAATGGGTGGACGATTTCGCGGCGGCCAGGAACGTCTCGCTCCAAACCGCCACCCGTGATTGGGTGCTGGTTCTCGACTGCGACGAAGTGGTCGCGGATCGTGACTGGGGTCGGCTCCGGGGAGCGATGCGGCGAAATCGTGTAGGAGGCTACCGGTTGACGACGAGGAACTATGCCCGAGATCCCCATCGGGTCGGTTTTGTTGCGTCGCAGGGCGAGTACGACGAGGAAAAGGATTACAAAGGGTGGTTCCCGACGACGAAGGTGCGTTTGTTTAAGAATGACGACAGAATCCGGTTCGAGGGGGCGTTGCACGAACTGGTGGAGGCGTCGGTCGAACGGGCGGGAGAAACAATCGACGACCTGGGCGTGCCCGTGCATCACTATGGATATGTCGAAAAGGAACGCCCCACGGCACAGTATGCAATGACGGCGCGGAACAAGGCGCTGAAAATGCCCGACAGTGTTGCCGCACAATACGAGCTCGCGCTCGCACTTCGAGACGACAGCCAGCTGGAATCGGCCGAGGGAGCGATCGCTCGTTGTCTGGAGTTGCTCGAGGCCGGAACGGACCCGGGGCCCTACGTGCGGCCCTCCTTTGCCTATCTCGTGGCCGGTGACCTCGCGGGGCAGCTGAGCAGGAATGCAGATGCGAAGCGGTTCTGCGCAAAGGCCATTGAGATCGACGGGGCCTGCTTTCAGGCGATGAACAACCTGGGCACGATCTACTTGCGTGAAGGATCACTCGACGACGCGGAGCGTCTCTACGAACAAGCTCGAGCCCTTGCTCCGGATGTTCCGGCGATCGAACAGAATCTGCAGCGGGTGCGTGCAAAGAGGGGGGAGAAAGCCGCGATGGAGGATGGCGGACGTCTCACACTGTGTATGATCGCACGCGACGAGGAAGAGCGTCTCCCGCGGTGCCTCGAGAGCGTTCAGGGTCTGGTGGACGAAATCGTGGTGGTGGACACGGGTTCGACCGATCGGACAGTCGAAATCGCCGAGTCCTTCGGTGCCACCCTGGGCTACTTCGAGTGGTGCGACAACTGGTCGGCCGCCCGCAACGAATCATTGAAGCTGGCGACCGGCGACTGGATTATCTGGCTGGACCCGGATGATATCCTGCCCAGGGAGATGCACCCCCGGATTCGTGAGGCGATGGCGCGAGGAAAAGGCGGGGAGACTGCCTACTTCTTCGTGCTGGACGATCGGGGATATGAGCCCGTGACCTGCCTTCAGCTTCGACTCTTTCCAAACGTTCCGGGCGTGGAATTCGTTCAACCTGTTCACGAGCAGTTGACTCCTTCGCTCGCAAAGCTGGGGATTCGGTGCGAACCGACAGACATTTCGATCATTCACACCGGCTATACGACCCCGGAAGTCGTCCGAGCGAAACAGGAGAAGTATCACGGAATTATGGAACGATGGCTGGAAACGCACCCGGACGACTACATCGTGCGCTCCCACGTCGCGCAGACCTACTATGTCTGGGGCGATTTGGACAAATCGATCGAGAACTACGAGCGGATTATCGAGGACAGTGCGTGTAACGAAGACCACAACCTGATCATTGAGACGACCGCCCGCCTGTTTCTGGGACGCTGTCTGATGCGGAAAGGGGAGAACCGGAAGGCCCTGGAACACCTCCTTCGCGCTCAGACCCTGGACGATCAGTATGCGATGACGAACCTCACCCTGGGTGAGTGCTATTCCAGGTTGGGAGATCACGAGCGAGCACTTGAGACGCTCGAGAAGGCCGAGACGTTCGAAGAGCAGGTGACTTTCTCTGCGGTCGATCCGATTGCGCTCAGGTATTCCATCCGGTTTTCGCGCGGCCAGATCCTGGAGGCGCTGGACCGTCTGGATGCCGCCGTGTACGCCTACGAGGCGGCCGCAGAAATCAACCCCAAGCGGAGCGGCGCTCTCGGCGCCCTTTCAAATGTCCTGAGAAAACTGGGGAAACGAGAGCCCGCGGTGGCCGCCCTCGACCGGGCACTGGAAATCGATCCGGACAACGCCAAACACGTGTTCAATCGAGGAACCTATTACCTGGAGGAAGGTAGGGATGAGGATGCCCGATCGGCTTTCGACAGGGCACGCGACCTCGATCCAGCAATGCACGAGCCGTATCTGAACCTGGGTTTCCTGGCTCGCCGGGCGGGGTTGGCTGATGAAGCAGAGGCGAACTACAGGAAAGCGGCAACGTTCGAAGCCGCTGCTTTCGAAGCACACAGCAACCTCGGGCATCTGATGATCGATCAAAGCCGCTTCCAGGACGCCGCGGAAGCTTTCGATGCGTCCAGAGCGATCAGGCCCGGAATGCTGGACATCGACCTTGGACTCTGCGCTGCGCGGTGCGGGATGCAGGATACAGAGGTGGCATCTGAGCTTCTGCCTACGATTCTGGCCTCGGTCTACGATGGGGGGCTGGGCAACGGCCTTCCGGAAGGGGTCACCAGAGAAACGCTGGCCCAACTCCTGGCAGAATCGGGACGAATGCTGATCGAAAAGAACCTGGTTCCCTGCGCCCGACTCGCGTACCTGGCTGCCTACCTTTCTGATCCCAGCGCCGTTCATTATGGGTTGCAACTGGCTGAGATCTATACCGTGACGGGTCAGACCTGGCTCGCGGTAGAGGTCTATGAGTCCTTGATTCAGACGTTTCCAACCGAGCCCGAGCTGTTCCGAAAACTGGGCGCAAGCTACTCCGCGATGGGGGCGACCGAATCCGCCCAAATGTGCGCGAGACAGGTGCAGACACTCGAAAGCGCATCTGCGGGGATGTCGGGCTAACTCTCACGTCTACAAGCAGTTATATGCTCCGGCGGGATTCTCCCGTCGGAGCATTTTTTTTCTTCGTTGGGAAATCTCTTCCCCCGGTGAGTCGGGATGTGTTAATCGATGAATACGCATAAACTATTGATAATAATTCGTTTATGGTATGATCTGGGCGAAGCGAAATGCGTGGCACAGGCATTGCGAAAGGGTTAGGCGTATCGGTATCCCCGCGAAGGATCGCAACGCCCGAGTTCCGGGTGGAGGGAGACCCGAATCCCCTGAGGAGTCAGATTTATGCCGCTTCGTGTAAACAACAACATCACGGCGATCACCGCCAGGCGAGCACTGGGTGTGAACAGCCGTACGTTGGCCACGCGTATCGAACGCCTGTCGACAGGGTTGCGGATCAACCGCGGAGCCGACGAT
Source organism: Latescibacteria bacterium UBA6620 (assembly GCA_002433075.1). Taxonomy (GTDB): domain Bacteria; phylum Latescibacterota; class UBA2968; order UBA2968; family UBA2968; genus UBA6620. Next base: position 18,627 of record DJHM01000051.1, on the reverse strand, counting down.
GCAGCCGGCCTTGCGATCAGTGAAGGAATGCGCGCCGAGATCGGTGGGCTGACCCAGGGCGTGAGGAATGCCGAACAGGCCACCAACCTTTCCCAGGTGGCCGAGGGCGCATTGAACCAGGTCTCGGCGATGCTCGTCAGAATGCGGGAATTGGCGGTTCAGGCGGCCTCGTCGACGGTCAACAACACAAACCGGGAAAACCTTCAGGCCGAGTTCGCACAGCTTGTGGCCGAAATCGACCGTGTGGCTCTCGCGACTTCCTACAACAATACCGTGCTTCTGACGGGCTTCGGGAATACGATCAGCGAATCGCAGTCGACGGCCCTAACCGCCAGTGCGACCACGGGTGTCGCAGGGGTGACGCTTTCGGGCGCTACAGCAAGCACTTACGTGTTCATCGACAACAACGCGAACGACAATCAGATTACGGTCGGAAACGGCGTGGCGACCCAGACGATCGACATCGGGTCGATCCTGGACAATGACGCTGTAGGCGGGGTCGTGGCGACCGGCACGACGGCCGTCGCGAACTTTGACCGGGTCGGCGTGATCTTGAACCTGGACAGCCGGTATCGAGACGGCGATCTGGATGGTCAAACGATCGTGGTCGAGAATGGTACGGGGGGATCTTTCCAGGTGGGGCCTGACGACAAGGTCGTCGATCGGATCGAATTTGGACTGGACGATATGCGAGCCAGCGGGCCCGAACTCAACCTGAATGTGACGTCGATCGCGACGCTCGAGAGTGCAAGAAGCTCGATGTCACAGCTGGATCTGGCGATCGAGCGAGTGGCATCAAAGCGAGCGAATATTGGGGCGATCCAGAACAGACTGGCTTTTACGGTCGCTTCTGCCAACAACGCGATCGAGAACATCCAGGCCTCTGAATCCTCGATCCGTGACGCGGATGTCGCCTCTGAGGTTTCGGAGTTTACCCGAGCCCAGATCCTGACACAGGCCGCCACGGCCGTTCTTGCGCAGGCTAATGCGCTGCCGCAGACGGCATTGTCGCTCCTGCAGTAAGGTCACGGGGTCGGCATTATAAATGAATGAGGTGAAGATGCTTCGGAACAGCCACAGACAGTCATCCAGGACCGATCGCGGGCGAGATCTCCCGTTTTTCAGGCCCAAGCCCGGGATCTGAGAGATTCTGCTGAGCGGGTATGATACTGTTCGTCAGGTTCCGTTCGGGAAATCTTCGCTCGATCTGGTCGGATATCTGAAGAAAAGCCTAAAGTGAAAGCCTGAAGTGGGCGATACTTGGTATATGAAGTTATACTAAGTTAACCAAAGAAGTTCCTGGAAAGTGGGCCCGGTGGGCATTGCGAAAACCTCCTAAACACGCCTGTCCGTGGGAAACCTGGCCTCGATTTTTAACCAGAAACTTTTCTCGCCTTGAAAAGGAGCTTTCACAGAGGGAAGAAAACGCTCTCTGACAACTCGACCGGTGGCTGCGATCCTCCAGGCATCGGGGACTCTAACCGGAGTCGCCAACCCTGCCGAATTGTGCCTCCAACTGGCCAAAATGGTTAAAGGTTGTTTCTGCGTCTGTCGATACATAGACAAAAGGCACAACCAATATCTACATAACTTGGCCAGTTTAAGGAGGTGAAGCAATCAGGCTATTCGTTAGGGATTTGGGTCGATTTTCGGCTTTTTCGTGTTTTTGCTGTAGAGTCCCCTGACCAATCTTGACCGGTTTCCCACGGACCGGTCCTCGGCAAGGATGCCGTAACGGTCTCAGGTTTTTGAGACAAACAAGGAGGTTTTTGCAATGCCACTCCGAGTCAACACGAACCTTCCGTCAATTAACGTTCGACGGATTCTGAACAACAACAACCGGGATCTCGCAACCCGGATCGAGCGTCTCTCGTCCGGTCTGCGAATTAACCGTGCAGCCGACGACGCGGCCGGTTTGAGCGTGTCCGAGGGTATGCGAGCAGAACTTGGCGGTCTGAGCCAGGCCGTTCGAAACGCCGAACAGGCGACGAACCTGATTCAGACTGCTGAAGGCGCCCTGAACGAAGTCAATGCGATCCTGATCCGGATGCGCGAACTGGCCGTTCAGTCCTCGTCTTCGACGCTCAACAACAGTAACCGTGAGTCACTGAACGCGGAGTACGTTCAGTTGATCAACGAAATTGATCGTATCGGGACGGTGACGTCCTACAACAACCAGGTCCTGCTGACGGGATTTGGGAACGTGGTGAGTATCGACCCGACCGTTTCGACGGCGCTTGCGTCGCCGACGACGGGTGTGGTCGGCCAGCAGATTTCGGGTGCCACGAACGGGACGTATATCTTCGCTGATACGGCCGGCGATCGTGAGATCACGCTCGGCAACGGTGTTGCCACGCAGACCATCGACCTCGGTCCCGGGCTTGACGCGGACGGTGTGGGTGGTGTGGTCGCAACCGGCAGCTCGATCATCGCCAACTTCGACCGTCTGGGCGTTCAGCTCACGCTGAGCGGTCTGAAGGATGCTGAAGGCATTAACCCGGCGACGGACGGCTACCGTGACGGCGATTTGAACACGACGATCCTGCAGATCGACTCCGGTGCGGGCGGTCAGTTCCAGGTCGGTCCTGGAGACGGTGCTGTGCATCGAATCGAGGTGAGCATCGCTGATATGCGTGCGACCGGCACGATCCTGAACCTCGGAAGCACGACGATCGCTGATGCGCCCACGGCGCAGTCTTCGATCTCGAACATCGATCTGGCGATTACGAACGTCGCTCAGCAGCGTGGTGACCTCGGTGCGTTCCAGAACCGACTGGCTTTCAACATCCGGTCGAACGAAAACGCCATCGAGAACATTACGGCGTCCGAGTCTTCGATCCGTGACGCAGATGTCGCGGCCGAAGTCTCGGCCTTCACGCGGTCGCAGATTCTGATCCAGTCGGGCACGGCCCTTCTGGCTCAGGCGAACGTGTTGCCGCAGAACGCTCTGTCAGTGCTCGGATAATAACCGGGCGATAACTTTCCTGGCGGTCGCGGCGTGAAAGCGTCGCGACCGCCAGTCTAACACCGAGACACTCCGATAGTGTCGAAATGTTCTAACGCGAGGTAATGGGAATGGACACCGCAATTAAAGCACCAGGTAGCGTCGCGCTGCGACCGCAGCGTGCTGACGGTTCCGCCCCGGCCTACGAGCGACAGGATGAGCGCGAGACACGTTCAAGCGAGGGACAACAGCTGTCGAGGCCGGTCGAAGCGCCGAAGGTTGAACGGGCGGCCACCCGTCTGAACAAGGCGCTTCAGGCACTCAACAGAGATCTGGCGATTTCATTCCACGAGGATTCGGGCAAACTGATCGTCGAGGTGACCGATCCCAGGACGGGAGAGGTGGTTCGTCAGATACCTGCAGAGCAAGTCCTGGAGGTCGAGGAAAGTATCGACAACATTGTCGGCCTGTTTGTGAACGATCGGGCCTGACTCAAAACAAGAGAGGATGTCGGGCAGGATGCCCCTCCTCTCGTTGTTTTTCTTTGCTGCACGGAGGCAGCGGACACCTTCTGAACGCGGAAGCGGGGGGAGTCCGCGCTTTGCTGTACTGGGCGGTCAAGTTCCGCTCAACCTTGCCGATGAGTAGAAAGATGCTGTGTTACCGGTAATTCAGCGTGGGTGACCAGCGTCACGGGGAAATAACGACACCGCTTGCGAGATGGAGGCCGTATGAGTGGCGGAATCAGTTTCTCGGGCTTGTCATCGGGCATCGATTCGGCGCAGATCATCGAGCAGCTGATCGCGATCGACCGACGTCCGGTAACCATCATCGAGAATCAGAACGCCGAAGAAGAATTCAAGCTCGAGATTCTTCAGCAGATCAACACCGATCTGCTGGCGGTCAAGACGAGCGCCGAGACCCTCGCCGACGGGTCGGCCTTCGACGTGTTCAGCGCGGCTTCAAGCGACACCGATCTGGTTTCGGCCACGGTCACGGGGTCGGCCACACCCGGTTCCGTCACCGTCGAGGTGCTTTCCCTCGCGCAGGCCCAGAGCCGGTCCTCCCAGTCTTTCTCCTCTGATTCGGAAGCCCTCGGTCTGAGCGGCGAGATCGTGATTAACGGCAAGGCCATCACGATCGCCGCCAGTGACAACCTCGTCGACATTCAGGGCGCGATCAATGCGGCCAATGCCGGGGTTCAGGCACAACTGCTGCAGGTCAGCGAAACTGACAATCGACTTCTGATTACGAGCAACACGGCGGGTTCCGAGGGGTTCGACCTTCGCGATGCCAGCTCGACCGACGTGCTTCAATCCCTCGGTTTTACGAGTTCTGGTAGCTCGATCGCGAACCCGGTAACGGCTGGCGCGCAGAGCGACCAGCTGACGAGTGCCACGACGGCGGTCGGCACGCTCCTGGGGCTGGCGTCGAGCCCGAGTGGAAGCGTGACGGTCGGTAACCAGTCAGTCACGATCGATCTGGTGACGATGTCGCTGTCCGACATCAAGACGGCCATCGATACGGCGGGTCCAGCCGGGGTGAAGACGAGTATCGTGACCGAAGAGGACGAAAACGGGTCGAACGTTTTCAGGCTTCAGGTCGACGGAACGACCACCTTTCTCGACAGCAATAATGTCTTGGAGGCGATCGGTATTCTCCAGGGAGCTTCAGACGTCTCTGCTGCGGTAGCCGAAGTCCAGACCGCGTCGGTTGCGAACACGACCAACGGGTCGGACCCGATCGACGCGAACGACGCATTCGCAGATCTGTTCGGGGCGGGTGTGACGAATGAGGACACGATCTCCATTTCGGGCACAGACGGAGCCGGCAATGCCGTTTCCGGATCATTTACGGTGACCGACGTGAACACGGACCAGGTCTCTGACCTGTTAAATGAGATCGAATCGGTTTTCGGGAACAGTGTGACTGCCGCGATCGACGTGAACGGTCGGATTCAGGTGACGGACGACACGCCCGGAGCATCCCAGCTGACGATCAACCTGAATGCGAACAACGAGGGCGGAGGATCGCTCAACTTCGGATCCTTCTCGGCGTCGACCGAGGGTCAGAATGCCCATTCACGCGAAGTCGTGGCCGGCCAGGATGCCACCTTCCGCGTGAATGGTGTGACGCTGACCCGGACGACAAACTCGGTGACGGATGCGATCGAGGGCATGTCACTGAGTCTGAACGGCGTACAGGCGGGTTCGGTCGTGTCGATCGACGTGACGCGCGACACCTCGGCCATTCGGTCTTCGATCCAGACCCTTGTGGACAACTACAACACGGCCGCCTCCTTTGTGAGCGAACAGTTCGTGTTCAACGAAGAGCTGCAGACGTCGGGTCCCCTGTCGGGTGACGCGACCGTTCTGGCGCTCCAGTCACAGCTTCGACAGACGGTCTTCAACCCAGTGACGGGCCTGGACAGCGATTCCAACAGCCTAACCCTCTTCGGGGTGGGGTTCAACCGCGAAGGGTTGCTCGAAATCGACGGAGCACGCCTGGATGAGGTCCTCGCCGGAGACCTGACGAGTCTCAGGAATGTGCTGACGGCGAGCGGGACGTCTACGGACAGCGACATCGAGTTCGTTTTCCAGACCGACGAAACGGCTGCAGGGACGTACGATGTTGAGATCACGACGGCCGCGGAGCAGGCCGATGTAACGGGATCCGTCGACATCTCCGCTGGTTTGGCCAATGCGACGACGATTACGATCACCGACCTCCTCTCGGGCAAGTCGGATTCCATCGATCTGGCCATCGGGGATGACACAGACAGCGTGGTTGATAAACTAAACACGGTGATATCGTCGAACGTGGCCGAGGTCAAGACCGGCTCGATCGTGAACACGACCGACGGAGCTTCGCCGATTAACGCGAGCACGACTTTCGATTCGGTTTTCGGAGCCGGTGTCGTCGAGGGAGACACGATCGACATCCAGGGCGCGACGCATTCCAACGAAACCGTGACGGGCACGTTTACGATCTCCGATCCCACGACCCAGACGATCGGCGATTTGCTTTCCGATATTCGAGGCGTCTTCGGCGGATCCGTGTCGGCCTCGGTCGATGCCAACGGCCAGATCGTGGTGATAGACAGCCAGATCGGGAACAGCCAGCTCAACGTCGTGTTGATTGAACGTAACGAAGGAGGCGGCAGCCTCGACTTTGGGCAGTTCGAACAGACGGAGGAAGGCCGGTTTGCGATGGCCATCACGGCGTCGAACGATGGAGGCGCGCTGCGTCTGACGTCGGAGGCCTATGGGAACTCCGCCGGCTTCACGATCAGTCAGACTGTCAACGAGACCGGGATCACGGATGGTGATTTCCGGGGTGTCGATGTGGCAGGTACTCTGAACGGCGAGGCAGCTACAGGAACCGGGCGAGTGCTGACGGGCAACGTAGGGAACGCCACGACCGATAGTCTGGCGATCCGGGCGACGATTACGCCGGCGCAGTTGATCGCTCAGGGCCAGAGTCAGGGCTCGATCAAGATTATCCAGGGCGTTGCCGACCAGCTGAGACGTACACTGGGAACGATCACCGATCCGTTTTCGGGGCTTGTGGCGACGCGTCAGCAGGCCATTGAAGACACGATCGAGGCGAATAACGCACAGATTCTGGCGCTGGAAGAGCGCCTGGAGCTCAAACGCTCCACTTTGCAGCGTCAATTCACGGCTATGGAAACCTCCGTTGCGCAGCTCAATTCTCTGGGCTCATTTCTCGGTGCGCAGCTGGCGGGCCTCGCAGGGACATCCTCAGCCGGGTAGATAAAGACCATCCCATAGATACCACCCCTTTGCTTTAGAGGAATTATGAATCGTCCCAACGGTTACGGTCAGTATAAACAGGTGCAGATCAACACGGCTTCGCCGGGCAAGTTGATCCTGCTGCTCTACCAGGGCGCCATTAAATCGCTGAAGAAGTCTCTCGACCTGATGGATCGGAAAGACTTCGGCGGGAAGGGCGACGCGATCATTAAAGCCCAAGACATTCTGATGGAGTTGAATATGGTACTGGACCACGGTGCTGGTGAAATCGCACACTCCCTCCAGCAGATCTACCTTTATGCATACAAGCGACTCGTCGTGGCCAACCTCGAGATGGACCGTGATGCGATCTCTGAAATCGTGGAAATTCTCGAAAATTTGTATGAAGCATGGGAAGAGGCGGTCCAAAAGACCGAGGGGATCGTACCGGTCCCCGAACCCCGCGTGACCAGCATGAGTGTGACGGGGTAACGCATATGGATACTGGAAAAGAACTCATCAGGATGTTGGCGGAACAGAAGGACCACTACGACGCTCTCAAGCACGTTGTGGTTCGCCAGGCGACCCACATCGAAACGATGGACGTAGGGAAACTGGCGAGCGATACGGCGGAGGTGCGAGGGCTGATGCGGAAAGTGCGCGATCTGGACGCTTCCATCAGGCCACTACGGCAGAGCTGGGGCAATATGGGACTCGATCGGGATCCCGCCGACCGCCGAGATGTCGAATCGGTCGTGGGTGAGGTTCGGGGCGTCGTGGAGGAGATCCAGGAGATCAAGGATCGCAATGCGACGATGCTGCAGGAGCGAATGGGTGACCTTCGCAAGCAGATGGCGGGTCTTCAGACGCAGGGGAAGGCTGCTCACGCCTATTACGGTCCTCGAAAAAGTGGCGGAATTCCGCCATCTAAGTTTATCGACCAGGCATCGTAAAAAAAGCCTCAAGAAACCGTTGGACAAGCCGATATATTGGATAGAGGCCCACTATGAGAATCGAAAACGCACTTCATGAGTTACGCGGACCCGACCTTCAAGAGCGCCGAAGTCAGGAAGTGAAGCGTCGTCAGGCCCCCAAGTCCAACGACGTCGTAGAACTTTCCAAGACGGCGCAGTCGGTCGGGTCCCAGTCCGTTTCCCCGAGTGACCTGAACGCCGTCAGTGACGTTCGCCAGCCGCGAATCGACGCGGTGAAGCAACGTGTTGCAGAGGGGTTCTACGATCGTCCGGAGGTTAGGGAGGCGATTGCCGACGCCGTCCTGGATTCAGGCGTCGTCGAAGGCGTTCGACAGGAAGCCAGGCAGGTCGGGGAAGCACGCTCGGAAATCGAGAATGTCCCCGAGGTGCGCGAGGACCGAGTCGAACAGGCCCTTCGCAGGTTGGCTTCCAATTTCTACGACTCTGCGAACGCCAGAGTCGAGACGGCGAACCGGATCCTGGAAAACATCGTCGGCTGACACGTCGATATCGAGAAACATCGCGTCGAGGACATTGTCCTCGACGCTTTTTTTTGTCCGTGACGGCCGGGGGGCGCAGGGCCTATGTTTGGAAAACCTTTTTTCTATGGGCCTATTTAGAAAGGGTTACACCCTGAACAGAGAAACGCTGCACACCTGGACTCAAGTACTATTGATTTTCGCAGTACTATATGTCTTTCTGGCCAGCATTGGCGCGATGGGAGCCGCCTTCAAGCTCTACGGCAAGGCGTTCGCGACTCAGCTCGTCGATGCGACCAGCCATCCCGTGCTCGGCCTCTTCGTGGGAATCCTGGCGACCACTCTCGTACAAAGTTCCTCCACAACGACATCTCTCGTCGTCGGTATCGTAGCGGGTGGAGGGCTGGACCTGATCACGGCAATTCCCATCGTTATGGGGGCCAACATCGGAACGAGCGTGACCAACACGCTGGTTTCGATGGGCCACATCACGCGCCCGACTGAATTCCGGCGAGCCATCGCGGGGGCCACCGTTCACGATTTCTTCAACGTGATTGCCGTGGCCATCGTGTTGCCCCTCGAGCTTTCGTTCGGCCTGTTGCAGAGGCTGGCCGCCGAGAGTGCGGTCCTGTTCCAGAACGTTGGGGGGATGAAGCTGGCCAACCCCCTGAAGGCTGCCGTGACCCCGCTCGTGAAGGCTTTGAGCGACGCCACCGGACATCAGCCCACAATTCTGTTGATCGTTTCACTGGTACTGATGTTCCTCGCCTTGCGGAAGCTTGTGAAGTTGGCCCGGGGCGTCGTCGTCAGCCGGGCAGAGCGTTTCCTGGACACCTACCTTTTCGGTGCGGCGTGGAAGTCTTTCGTGTTTGGGATCGTCCTCACAGTGCTCGTTCAGAGCAGCTCGATCTCGACGTCTGTCGCGATTCCGCTCATCGGGGCTGGCCTTCTAACGGTTGCCCAGATTTTCCCCTACACGCTGGGGGCAAACATCGGGACGACGGTGACGGCCCTCCTGGCCGCAATGTCGACCGCGAATATAGCGGCGGTCACGATCGCCTTCGTACATTTGCTGTTCAACATTTCGGGCATCTTGTTGATTTATCCAGTGGAAGCCGTTCGACGGATTCCACTGAGACTGGCCGATGCCCTCGCGAGTCTGGCCAGTCGACGAAGGTGGATCGCGATGACGTATATCATCATTCTTTTTTATGCAGTTCCTGCACTGGTCATCACGCTCTGGAGGTGAGTGATGTGGTCGTTTCTTTCATCGGATCAGAAGAAGAGCCACCTGGTCAACCAGGCGTTCGAGGAGATGTCCGAGATGCTTGCTCAGGACGTCGTTCTAGTCAGTGGGGCAGTCGAATGCCTGACGGGCGGTGGGGACCCTCCCTCGGACATCGCTACTATCGAGGAGCGGATCAACTCCAGCGAGCGGCTGATTCGCAGACTCATTCTTGAACATCTGACCCTCAACCCGGAACAGGATCTCTCTTCCAGCTTGGGCCTTCTTTCGGTCGTTCACGATGTGGAGCGCATCGGGGATTACGCGAAGAGCATCGTGGAGTTGGCCGGGTTGGCGCCATCCCTGAGTTTGGAATCGGATGCGGGCCGCGAAATCCAGCAGTTGGCCGTTGAGGTGCCCGAAATTCTGCGGGCGACCGCGGAGGCGTTCGGTCAGTCGGACGAGGAGGCGGCCAGTCAGGTGATGTCACGCCACAGAGGAATCAAGGAACGAACGGATGCACTGCTGGAGAAGGTCGTGGGGGAGGACTCGAGCGGATACGGTGCCGTGCTGGCGGTGGCCTCACGTTACCTCCGTCGGATCAGTGCCCACGCGTCGAACGTGGCCTCATTAGTCGTGAATCCGCTCGATCTGGTTTCAAGGAACGAAGCCGGTGGCGAATAGCTGAGGGTACGAGGCCGTGTCAGATCTTCTCACGGGCCGATAGAGCGAACCGTATCCCGATGTGGATCTGTGTGTTGACTCTACCCCGGTTGAACAAGAAGACAGGTGAGAGTCCTACTTCGACGGAGTTGGTACCGGACATCGGCAGGATGGCGCTCACCCGAGGGGAGAGGGCAAGAGCCGAGTCGGTTGCCCTTGTAACGGGCCCCGTGATCACGGGATTTTCAATCTGGTCGATGGTGCCACCGATCCATCCTCCCTGGGAGGAGATGCTTTTCGCCCGTGTCGCGACCCGAGCGAACCCTCCCCGAAAAGAGACGGCGAGGGCGGGCTGCCCGGCGGTGGGTTGTTTCGTCGTAAACCGTAACCCGACGAGGACGGTCATCTGGCTACTCTTCCGCTGAGCCTGGGTGGCCAGCGCGGTGCTGTCCAGGCGGACGGGGACGTAAACGAACTCTGACTCCAGACCCCAGTGCGGCCCGACGGCGATGGATCCGCTGAATTCCAGCGCCACACTGGGCGAGGCGACATCACCGTCGTCACCCGTGGGAACAAACAGACCGCCGCCGATCGCGCCCGTGAGGATGACGGCACGATCTCCTCCCCACGCCCCGACGGGCAACAACAGCAGAATCAGGATATACCTTTTGACGATCATTTTAGCCTCAGGGTGATCGGAAGGAAGCGTTCGTGGCACTCATTGTCGATGGTAAACGCAGGATCCCGTTTCTGCGGGGAATGCTCACGCACTATCTGCTTGAGCAAGGCCTCGGGTTCCAGGACGCCTATTCGGTTGCGGACAAGATCCGGAGCGACATTCAGAAGCGCAAGACGATTTCGGCGGAAAAAATGGTCGAGCTCGTGCAGGCCTATACCGCCGAGATCGACGCGGACCGGCCGTTTGGGGATGGCCACTTCTGGCGACCCCGAACGCAGAATGTCGTGGTCGAAGACGCTGAGGGATTTCGCCCGTTTTCCCGGGAGCGTCTCACTCAGTCGATCGCAATCACCGGGGTAGCGGAAGAAGAGGCCTACACCCTGGCAGAGGGGTTGCTCGGAAAGTTCCGTGCTGAAGAGCGCGACTCTGTGAGCCGTACCCACATCCAGAAGGCCGTCGCCTCCGCGCTCAAAACCGAATATGGCGCCGACTATGCCGATCGATATCGGGTCTGGCATCGCTATCGAAGACAGGGGACGCCACCGCTCATCATCCTGGTTGGTGGGACGAGTGGCGTTGGAAAAACGTCGGTGGGTGTGTCGGTTGCCAATCGTCTGAAAATTTCGCGGGTGGCTTCGACGGACGACATTCGCCAGGTGATGCGCCTGATGATCGCGCCGAACCTGATGCCAGGCCTCCACGTGTCGAGCTACCAGGCCTGGGAAAGCATGACGCCGTCGCAGGACGAGTCAGACCCGGTCGTCTCTGGATTTCGAGAGCAGGCTTTGCGAGTCTGCGTTGGCGTCAGGGGGGCGATCGACCGGGCCATTCAGGAGAACGTCAGTCTGGTCATTGACGGCGTGCATCTCGTTCCGGATCTGCTGAGGCTCGAATCCATCGAGGGGCAGGCGATTTTTATTCACGCGAACCTCTTTCTCTCGGAAAAATCTCAGTTCCAGGATCGATACTCTGCGAGAGGAGAGGAGGCAAAGGGTCGACCGAGCCATCGCTACCTGAAGCACCTCGACCAGATCATCTCAATCCAAAGCCACATCCTCCAGCAAGGCGAGGAGATTGGTACGCCCTCCTACGAGAACAACGACTTCGACGAGACGGTACAAACAGTCTGTCTCCAGATTATGGATCACCTGCGAGAACATTGGAAACCAAAGTCGTGATCGACACCCACGTTCACCTCGGCCAGTTGCGTTACGAAGATCCGGGAATGTCCCCTTCTACGATGCTACGGTGGATGGATCGCAACGGAATCGAAAAAGCGATCGTGATGGCCGTAGAAGTGCCCGAAGAACTGGACTACCTCGTCACGACACGTGAATTGCTGAGAATGACCCGGCGTCATCGAGATCGGTTGCTCCCGCTGTGTGCGGCCGACCCGAGACATCGGTATCCGGGCAGATTCGATCCTTACCCGATCCTGAACGCGTATATCGGAGAAGGGTGCGTGGGTTATGGTGAGAATCTGTGCGGGCTGCCCGTCGATGACCCTATGCAACAGCGAGTCTATGAGGCCTGCGATCGGCTGAAGCTGCCGATCGTGATGCACATCGACTGGTGGATCAATCGCGACAAGCCCGGGCTGCCTGGATTCGAGCGAATGCTGGCGACCTATCGCAATGTGAAATGGGTGGGACATGCGCAGTACTTCTGGCGCGAAATCAGCGCGAAGGTGCCGAGGAAAGTGAGCTACCCTGCTGGGCCCGTAGTTCCGGGTGGTCGGATCGATGAGTTGATGCGGAAATACAAGAACCTCTATGCCGACCTCTCGGCCGGTTCCGGGTACAACGCGATCACACGCGACCCCGAGTTCGGGATCGCCTTCCTGAATCGATGGAAACACAGGCTGATGTTCGCGACCGATAAGCTGAGAGCGAAGCAGGATACGTCGATTATCGATTTCATCCGGACGGTGGACATCAGCGAAGATGCGAGGCGGCGGATTATGCGGGAAAATGCGGGGAAAGTTTTCGACCTGGCATAGGATGCCGGTCGCGACATTGGGTGGAGTCCAAACGAGATGGGCGGTGGCCAGTTCAGGCCGCCGCCCATCTTCGGTTTTGACGCGAAACTGTTCTCGCGCTACAAGATCCCCTTCGCTCTCAGTAACCGTCTCACCTTCGCTCGATCAGATCGATCCAGCCGTTGACCCGTCGCCCGGATGGGCCCCCCGGCCAACCCCATCATTTCAAGACCCGCCTTGAGCATCGAGTTCCCCAGCACCTGGCGCATCTCGGTCAGGGGTTCGAATTCGTCCCGGAGTGTCATCGCCTGTTTCCAACGACCCGCGAGAGAGGCGTTGTGGAGTTTGATCGAAAGAGGGAGCGTGAGATTGGCCATCCCGGTCGTGAAACCGACGGCGCCGGCGAGGTAGTAGTAGGGGACCATATTTTCCCCGCCGCCGGTGATGAACGGAATCGCGTTGCCGGTCACGTGACAGCCCGTCCGAACCCAGTCGACGGCACCGCTCTCCTCTTTAATCGCGGCGACCTGGGGTAATTTTGAGAAACGTTTTACAAGGTCGATCGACAGGGTTTGTGTGGGGGCCCGGAAGGGGAGGAAGCCGAGATCGACAGCCTTCGCGATCTGTCGGTGCCGATCCCAGATGGCTGCGTCGCCCTTCTTGACGATCGGGGCGTGCGGCATCACGAGCAGGGCATCCGCGCCGGCATCCTCGACGCCGCGGGCGATCTTCACCGCGGTTGGATTGGGCCCCCGGACACCGCAAACGACCTTGCATCGTCCGGATGCTCCGGCGACGGCTGCTGCAGAGACGTCGACGATCTCGCCTGGTGAGAGGCTGTCGATCTCACCCGACCCGCCACACAACACCATTGTTTTCTCTCCGCTGACGGAGGAGAAGGAGCGGACGTTGCCCTCCACGCCGTTCAGGTCGACCGGATGCCGGCCACGTGCATCCGTCGAGGTCTTGAACGGCGTCATCACAAAGACGTAGACACCTTTGGCGTCAAATTTCTTGCGTAAACTCATAGCAGGATTCCAAGCCGTAGGTTCGAAACCGCACCTACGGCGTTTTATTGCGTGAATGATTCCGTTACCGATATGCGTCAAAGGCGCCCGCGAGGTTGCGCATTCCCGCAGCCACCAGCCCTCCGTCCGACCCGAGGGCGATGAACGTGAATCCGGCCTCGACCGTGGATTCGACTTGGGCCTGATTCAGCAGTAGTATCCCCGCAGCCTTTCCGGCGTTCTGGGCCGCTTTGACCACCTTGTCACGAGCCTCCAGAAACTTTGGGTCGTCGAACTGTTCTGGAATCCCGAGGTTGACACTCAGATCGAGCGGACCGATGAAGAGGACGTCCACGCCATCGATGGTGGCGATGTCGTCGATCCGGTCGACGGCATCGGTCGTTTCGATCTGGACAACGGTCGTCAGTAGCTCGTGTGAACGGTTGAAGTACTCGTCGAAGTCCTGACCGAAGCCGCTGGCCCGATTCAGTTTTGCAACGCCCCGGATGCCGCGCGGGGGATACCGCATCGAAGCGACGGCCTGTTCGGCCTCTTCGACGGAACTGACGTAGGGGACCATAATTCCAGAGGCGCCGAGGTCGAGCACACGCTTGAACCTGGGCGGGTCGTTGTTGGCGATCCTGACGACCGGGGCCGCAGGCGTGCCACCGATGGCCTGGAGCTGTGGCCCCAGGGCCTCCTGGTCTCCCGAACCGTGCTCGATGTCGACGAGGAGCCAGTCGAAACCAGCCGCGCCCGCCATCTCTGCGGTCAGGGGAGAGCCGAGGTTGATGAACGTGCCGGTGAGAAGTTCACGGTTGAGTGCTCTTTCGCGAATGGATTGAATCATTGAAGTCTTCCTTGTGCTTGGCTCTTTCGAGACGATTCGGGGGTGCTAGCGAGCAGTGAGCATTGGAATGCAACGGGGCGCAGCACTTCTGGTTCTCTCTCTGTGGGAATCCGTGCCGATTCCTCAGGGATGATCGTGTTCCTCGTCGCACTCAGGCCTGTTCGGATCCTCAGTCACGACGCCGGACTCGAGGAACTCCAGCGCTTTCGTGTAACTTCGTCGTTCGAGGAAATGGGTAAGTTGCGGGGGGGCTGTTGCTTGGATCTCCCCTTGGATCGTGGTGATCTCGACGAGTTCATCCCCAATCGGCTCGCGGCGACCGATCTTGTCGAACATCTCACGCAGATTTCTGGCGAGCGTGTTGAGCTGATCCTGTGTCATCTGTCCTCTCTCTGTGGGGTCTTCGACAGTTTAGGGGAGGGGGGTCCGGGTGTCAATCGGGTGCGCGGGCCCGGACGAAAAAATGGGGACGGGCGTTTGCCCATCCCCATTTTGACGATGCCTGGTGCAAGTCTTAGATGTCGTAGTAGAGGGCGTATTCGTACGGGTGGGGCCTCACGTTGATGGCATCCACTTCGTTCTCGCGCTTGTATTCGATCCAGGTTTCGACAACGTCTTCGGTGAAGACATCACCCTTCAGAAGGAATTCGTGATCGCCTTCGAGGGCGTCCAGGGCCTCGCTGAGAGAACCGGGTGTCTGCGGTACACGAGCGAGTTCCTCGGGCTCGAGATCGTAGAGGTTCTTGTCGAGCGGCTCACCCGGATCGATCTTGTTCTGAATCCCGTCCAGGCCAGCCATCAGCATGGCGGCGAAGGCCAGATAGGGGTTGCAGGACGGATCAGGGCAACGGAATTCGACACGCTTGGCTTTCGGGCTGGTCGAATACATCGGGATCCGACACGCCGCACTGCGGTTCCGTTGTGAATAAGCGAGATTCACGGGCGCTTCGTAGCCCGGGACCAGACGCTTGAACGAGTTGGTTGTTGGGTTGGTCAGAGAAATCAAGGCCGGTGCGTGTTTGATCAGCCCGCCAATGTAGTAGAGAGCGTCCTCGCTCAGCCCCGCGTAGCCCGACCCAGCGAACAGCGGGGTGTCACCATTCCAGATACTCTGGTGACAGTGCATCCCGCTTCCGTTGTCCTCGAACAGCGGCTTGGGCATGAAGGTGACCGTCTTCCCATACTTTCGGGCCGTGTTCTTGACGATGTATTTGTAGAGCACGAGCTTGTCTGCGCAGTTAACAAGAGGGGAGAACTTGATGTCGATCTCGCACTGCCCGCCCGTCGCCACTTCGTGGTGATGCTGCTCGACGTCGATGCCGCAGTTGATCATTGTAAGCATCATCTCGGTTCGCATATCCTGCAACGAGTCGCTCGGGGGAACCGGGAAGTATCCTTCCTTGTAACGTGGCTTGTAGCCCAGGTTCGGGTTCTCGGGGCTTCCCGTGTTCCAGCGGCCTTCGACAGAATCTACGAAGTAGTATCCCGCATTCGGGGTCTGGTCGAATCTAATGTCGTCGAACACGAAGAACTCGGCTTCAGGACCAAAGTAGCAGGTGTCGCCGATGCCCGTGGACTTGAGGTAGCTTTCGGCTTTCTTGGCAACGGTGCGGGGGTCGCGGGTGTAGCGACTTCGGGTGATCGGGTCTGCGATGTCGCAGAACATCACCAGAGTGGGGGCTTCGAAGAAAGGATCGATAAAGGCGGTTTCGGCGTCGGGAATGACGAGCATATCGCTTTCGTTGATCGTCTGCCATCCGCGAATACTCGACCCGTCAAAGCCGAAGCCGTCCTCGAAGGAGTCTTCTTCCAGATCGCTAGCTCGCATAGAGAAGTGCTGCCAAAGACCCGGGAAATCCATGAAGCGCAAGTCGATGATTTTTACGTCGTGCTCCTTGACCATATTGAGCACGTCCTGAGGCGTCTTCGCCATTACGAACTCCTTTCTACAGTGGAATGGGGCGCCGGCCCCACGGGCTATTTCGTTCCCGAAAACGCCAGCCAATATACCGCCAGGCTGTTTCCCGGTCGTTTCACGTATGTTAAATGATTGTTAACAGCGGCGGCTCGGGCGTCGGCCGACTGCCGAAGACGGGTTTATATATGAATGAGGTATCGATTGCGCAAGCGTGGCTTTGAAATAATGGGGCTCGGACGACACGGCGCCTGCCTGGCCGTCCTGCTCTGGGTCGGTTTGGCCGGGCCTCGCCCCCACCGGCTCGACCAGTTGCCGAACGGGACGGTGCTTGGGTGCGCGACCTGCCACGTAAGTGCATTGGGTGGGGTCGCTCGAAACCCCTTTGGACAGACCGTAGAAGCGGAGTTCCTGTCCGTCGCGGACGAAACGGGGGACGTCCTGTGGGGGCCGAGCCTGGCCGATCGTGATTCCGACGGGGATGGATTCTCGAATGGGCAGGAGCTGGGAGATCCGGACGGGATATTCGATGCAGGGGATGCGGCATCGGTGACGGCTCCCGGTGACGCGGAGGATTTTCCTGTGAAGCAGATGGTGGGAGCTCATCCAGATCTGAACGATGACGGGATCGTCGATGATCTCGACCTGTCGCTGCTGAAAGAGACGACGGCCGAGACCTACGGCGGGGAGATAGACACCGCGGTCTTTCTCGACGGGGATGGCTCGGCCGATTTCGACGATGTCGTGATTCTGTTGCAGAACATTGACGTGATTTCAGAGGGCGCCTCGACCTCCCTGTTGCCAGACCTTGGACCGAATGAAGAAGCCCTACCCGCACTCGACCTCGAAGGGGGAAACGGTGTCGCGGATGGTGTGATGTCGACCGTGGTGGAAGGGGCGGATCAGACTTTCGATGTGGAAGTATTCCTCGACCCGCTTGCGTCACCCGTGTCGGCGATCGAACAGTTCCTCTCGTTCGACTCGACCTTGGTGGTCGTGGAAGACTTCGAGCCGGCTGGTGGAAGTGACCAAGTCTATGTCCGCTCGCAAGATCGCGTGGTCCTAGTTTCGCCCGATGGGGTTACGCTCGGGGATGGTGGATACGTGGGGCGGGTTCGATTTCGAAGCCTGGACAGCATTACGAGGATTCCCGTGCGAGTCGGCCTCGTTCAGTATCGAGGGGCGAATCGCAAGATTCGATCCGTTCAGACTCGAATTGGGACTGGAAGACGATCAGGTCTTGAAGCTGACGAGAAACACGATGCGTGCTGGGGGACAATGGTGAGGAAGAGCTTAACCTGCTTGAAGCAGAACGGTGGATACGCCCTGGGCATTCCTAATCCGGGTGCGAGTTCGCTGAACTGGTCGGCCCGAGGATCACGACCGACGAGCAACTTGCCCAGGGTGACGGACTGCTGAGTGTGTTCACCTTCGAGGTGAACGAGAGCTTCTTCGGGACAACAGACATCACCGTGAACCAGTTGGTTCAGGAGACATCTACGGGCGCCTCCATCGTGCAGCCGACTGCTCTGATGGAACCCACTGCCCAAAGGTGCACGTAACCCAATTGGTCCAGTCGTAGCCTTCCAGCCGGATGGCCTACTGTTCGTCAAGGGTGGCATTGACTGGGACTATCGGATGATTTAGCAACCGTGTCCTCTGATGGGGTGGCGTTCCGTTGCGGGAGATTTCGGCCGCGCCACCCTTGATCGCTGTTCGCGATCTGGCGCTCTACATTCCTCGCTCAGTCGAGAGGGAATCCGGCTACAAGGCGCCCGGATCTGAAGCAGATCCCGACCTGATGCCGCTTGATTTCAGCGACCCAGCTGTCTAATTTGAAAGCTTCGCTTCCAACGGCCCAGATGGGGAGATTCCGAGTACCGGTCAATCCCGATCTGAGCTGTATTTCTCGTCTGTGCCTCGTTATGGTGACTGATGTCACCCCGTTAAGCCATTTCTCAACCTAAGTTTCGACTATCAAAGTCGTTCAAGTACAACTCATGGGGGAAGATATGTTGCAGTGGATAAGACACAACCGGGGCATCGCAGTGATGCTGGTTCTTGCGATGGTCATGGGCGTCTGCTTGGTCTCATCACCCGTAGTTTCGCAACCCCCTCCACCCCCCCCTGTTGATGACTCCGCTCCCCCTCCTCCCGGTGA
>DJHM01000041.1 GCA_002433075.1 Latescibacteria bacterium UBA6620 | reverse complement strand
CCGGCGGGGACCTTGCCGGGCCAGCTGACGATCATCGGTGTTCGAAGTCCCCCTTCGTACATATCCCCCTTGTTACCCCGCAGGGGTCCGCAGCTGTCGAACGTGCCCTCCCATCGCCGTGCCGATCCGTGGTCGGAGCCGAAGAAGATCAAGGTGTTGTCATTGATCTCGAGCTCCTTGAGCAGGCCCACGATCTGTCCGACCTGCGTGTCGATTTTCGTGACCATTGCAGCGTAGACCTTCTCGTCATCGGTCCAGGGTTTGTCGGTGAATTCACCGACGGACGGGATCTCATACGCTCCGTGCGGCAACGTCCAAGGGATATGGAGATAGAAAGGACCGTCCTTGCTTTTGCGGATGAAGTCCATCGCGAAGTCGAAGATGAGGTCGTGCACGTAGGTGCCGGTCCCCTCCCCTTCGTTGTCGGGGTACTCGACTCTTTCCTCGTTCCGCCAGAGGTAGTCGGGGTAGTAGGTGTGGGCGTGTCGCTGGTTGAGGTAGCCGAACCACTCGTCGAACCCTTTGCGATTGGGAACACCGGTGGTGTCTGGCTCTCCAAGTCCCCACTTGCCGGTCATCCCCGTACGGTATCCGGACGTCTTGAGTACCTCCGCCACAGTGAGGTCCTCGGGTTCGAGGGGGACGCGCTTCTGATCTCCGACGCCACCGACAATGCCGAAGTTGTCGCGGACCCGGCAGTGACCGCTGTGCAGACCGGTGTTGAGGACACAACGAGAAGGCGCACAGATGGAGGACCCCGTGTAGCATTGGGTAAATCGGGTGCCGTGCTGGGCGAGGCGGTCCAGGTTGGGTGTAGGGAGGACCGTGCCCCCGTAGCAGCCAAGGTCCTGGTAGCCGAGGTCGTCACAAAGAATAAAGATGATGTTGGGTTTGGGCATCGGGTCGCGTTCTATGTCAAGTGTTCAGGTGGATGATTCCACGCTGTCCAGAGCTCTTGGGCTGTCTGGACGATGCACAAGCTGGCGGAATCGGCGGAAAGAAGATATTGGGATGTCACACGTTGAAGCGGGGATAGAATTCCGCGTTAGCGGCGAGAGACTCGTCAAGAATCCTGGCGCCGGTTTCGACGGACGGAATCTGCGCGTCGAAGTAAAGACCTCGGACGGCGAGATCGCGATCGCCCGATATGGCGGCGTCGATGTGCAACTCCTGCTGCGTAATCCGCGCCGATAGAATTTCTCTCACGGCATCCGGTAGCGGTCCGACTTTCAAACCCCGAACGCCGAGAGGGCCAACGTGTGCGGGCAGCTCGACGATCGCGTGATCGGGCAGGTTGTCGATCAGTCCGTTGTTCGGAATGTTGACCATTTCGAAACCGGGGGGATGGATGCCTTCGAGCATCGCGATGATGTTGACGGCGTTTTCCCCGGATGGGCCCAGGAGGTGATCGATCGGTGCGTCGCCCGATGCAAGAGCTTCACGCTCCTTCCATCGTTCTTCCCATTGCGCTTCGGACGTATGGCGGATGCTCATACCGAAATCGCCGCCGCCGTTGGTCTCTGGTGTGAGGAAGTCGTTGAAGAACTCGGCGATGTGATCTTCCGTACCGGTGGGCCAGACGCCGAACGCTTTGTAGACTCGATCGGACACGGGGACCTGATCGAGCAGGTCTTTGTTCTCAGGCTGGTAAAGAGCGTCGATCAATTCGGGCAATACGTTTCGGCCCTCGTGCTCGAGCCCCAGGGCCCAGGTCAGGTGATTCGTGCCGACAGAAAGCATATCGAGGGTGTCGGGATCCGCGTCGAGGACGCAGGCGAAGAACCGCTTGGTGAACGCCCATTGCTCGCACAGTCCAACAACGGGTAGTCCTCCTTCGCGGATCATACTGCGACATACGGCGGAGAGGGGATTGGCGAGATCGACAATGGTTGCGTTCGGTGCCAGTTCGGCCGTGTCATGGGCAATGTCAACGGCGTGAGGCAACACGCGCAACCCGCGACAATAGCCGGCCGGACCCACCGTTTGCGATGTGGGCTGAAAAATGCCGTAGCGTTCGCCGATTTCAACGTCCCGTTCCCGGGCAAAGGGTTCGCCGACGGCGATGGAGTTGAGGACGTAGTCGCTGTTCGCAAGTACGGCGCGTCGGTCGGAGGACGACTCGATCGTGAGCGAGGCCCCGGCTGTTTCGACCATCCTCTTCACGATGCGAGTTGACGTGTCGAGGGCCTGTTCAACGGGATCGACGAGAGCGAGGGTGCTGTCGGCGAAGGCAGGTTCGCGAATGAGGTCAGCCGCGATCCCGAAGCTGAATTTCGAGCCGGCGCCGATGATGGTGAACTTGTAAGGCATCTTGTTTCCTCAACAACACAGAACACACAATTGGTACG
Organism: Latescibacteria bacterium UBA6620; assembly: GCA_002433075.1. Lineage (GTDB taxonomy): Bacteria > Latescibacterota > UBA2968 > UBA2968 > UBA2968 > UBA6620. The sequence continues at coordinate 153,772 of DJHM01000041.1, read as the reverse complement.
CGATCGAAGGGGCGAATATCGCCACACCCGCTCCCGCCCCTTCTCCCGCTCAGCCTTTACTCGATGTCGCCAGCTGCTCTGAGCAAGGTTTCCTGCACGAGGAGCTCGTGGGTGTGGGGCCGATCGCGTTCCTGGGCGTCGGCAATAGTGGCGAGGAAGGCCTGAAGGGCGATCTCGTAGAGCGCCTGACGCGACCGTCCCTCGACTTCCACGATCTGATCGCCAGCAACGTAACCGTCTCTTGCCTCGTCGATGCAAAGTCGAATCTGCGGACCGGGCTCGAACGGCTCGAGGATGATGGCGCTACCCCGAGTGCCATAAACCTCGAAGCGGCGGGCGGCGGGACGAGTTTCGAAGGACGAGATGTCGAGGAACGCGATGGCGTCCTTCGTTTCGTAGACGGTGAGCGAGTTGTCGACGACGTCTTTTGCGTCACTGTCGTTTCGAAGGAACGAGGTGACCGTGTCGGGGCGTCCGATCATCCAGACGACCTGATCGATCATGTGGGGACCGAGGTCGTAGAAAATTCCGGCTTTGAAATTGCGGCCCTGTTGCTCTCGACGTTCGCGATCGACACTCGTCGACATATGCCCGCGGATCGAGGTCACGGTTCCCAGGAAGCCGGACTTGATCCAGTCGTCGATCTGTCGGAAAGCAGCGTGGTAACGGAGCATATACCCCATCTGAACGAGGAGTTCCTTCTCCTCGGCGGTCGCGATGACGCGTTGCCACTGCGCCCAGTCGTTTCCGGCGGGTTTGTCGTACCAAACGTGCTTGCCGGCGTCAACGAGGGCTTCAGTTTGGTCGAGACTCTCGGTGTTGTCGCCCTCGGAGGCTACGGCGACGATCGATTCGTCGTTCAGGATGTCCTCTAGGCTGTCGAACCACTCGACATCCGAAAACGCTCCGTCCCCGCCGGAGACCGCCTTGCGCTGAGCCGCATCGGGCTCGAAGACACCGGCCATTTCCACGTTCGGGTTGCCCTTGAGAGCGATGATCTTGCCTCCCGCGTGCCCGTGCTTGGTACCCACTTGTGCCCATTTGATCTTTGCCATTCTGTCTTCCTTTAGAAACGAAATTCTACCACGAAACACGCGAAATGTTGGCAAGATGAACGACCCATCGCACGTCTTCCCCTGTCCGTTTTTCGATCAGGCAGTGCTGTCCTGATCCATTCCTTCGCCGCGAAGACGCATTGCGCGAATCTCGTACTTACCCGGGCGCTCGGGTGTGAGATGTCCGGAGTCGATCATGACGTTGAGCGGGTTCAGCCGGGTCTGCAGTGGCATCACGACGCGCTCGTGACAGCGGGCGGATTCGTAGACCGCGTGGATCATCTGCAGCGCGTGGTAACCGTGTTGGGCCTCGCCTCGATGGGTTTCGATCTGCCCCTCGACCCAGTCCGCCAGTTCTAACGCCTGCGCGACACCGGCCTCGTGGTATTCGAATCCCGTGGCGCCCGGCTGTACCCATCTTCCTTCAGGCTGATGGGTCTCCCACTTCCCGGATGTGTCCGCGTTCAGAAGTTTCAGGTCTTCGACGGTCAGGTCGATCATCCCCTCCGAGCCATAAATTTTCGCACCCTGATACACTTCGGCGCCCAGGTCGCAGATGATGTTGGCCCGCGCGCCCCGCGCGAACTGGAAGGTGGCTTCGGCGGCGTCCTCGATGCGTGTGTTACGTTCCCAGCGATCTGTCTTGCGTTCGACATTTCCCATCACCCAAGTGCAGGTATCGTCGCTCAGGAGATAGCGGAACATGTCGGTTTGATGCGTGCAGTAGTTGGGAAGGCCTTGCGCGCCGACGCTGGCGATCCATTGCACGTCGCCCACGGCCCCATCGGCGATCATCTGGCGGGCAAGAGTGTAGGAGGGCAGGAACCGCCGCTGGTGCGCAATGGCGAGCTTGACGTCGTTTCGATTGCACGCAATCAGCATCTGCTCGGCCCGACCCGGCGTGTCGGCCATCGGTTTCTCGCACAGGATGGCCTTGGGCCTGTAGGCCGCCGCCGCGATGGTCCATTCGGCGTGACCCTCGTGCCAGGTGCCGACGGAGACGACATCGGGACGGACATCTTCGAGCATTTCGCGCGCATCCGTGTAGTGCGCAGGAGAAACGTCGAAGGACCGATCGACTTCCTCCATCGCCGATTCGTGGAGGTCGGCGAGGGCAACGAGTTCGTAACGCCCCGACTCCAGGTAGCCGCGGATATGGTTACGGGCCATTCCGCCGCATCCGATGATGGCAGCTCTTAGCATCCGTGAAAGGTGAATTTGAACCTTCGAAATAGCAAATGCGGAGTGAGGCAGCGAGGAGGAGGACACGTTCGTCAACGAACTCGGAAGCCGCCTGGGGTGACGCAGGCCAGCGCATCAGCGTCTTGGCGATGTGACAACTCGTTCTGGATCAAGATGCCGGCGGAGTGGATTGGAGGAAGAGCGTGAACCCGACCTCGACCTGGTCTGCCGCTCGGATGAGGCCGAACAGGTGCGCTGGGGGCTCGATGTCGAAGTCTTTGAGACTGAGCTGGATGGTTCCTCGAAGTCGTATGAGGCTCGCCGCGGACCTTTTTGCCGAAACTGCGGCCGATACAATCCGGCTCCTGCCTGCGATCGATAAAACGCCCTTCGTTCGCATTCGAAGCTCCGAATCGGGGCCTGTATTCCGTGATGTCACGGCGCTGACTTCCTCGACCTCCAGGAACTCGTAGTAAATATGCTGGAAGACATCTCCCTTCAGGGCCATTCTCGCATCTTCCACCATTGCCAGGCTGGGGCCCTCCAGCGAGGCCACGGGGACGATAATCCTTGCCTGGGCGGGAAGGGCGGGTCCATCGAGGAGCGTGTCCAGCCAGCTCCGGGCGGGCCAGGCTGAGAGGAGCGTGTTGACAAACGACGGCGGCGCGCCGACGACAATCGAGCCGGTGGCTTGCGAACTGGTCAGCTTCCAGGTCAGGAGGGATGCGCGTCCACTCAAGGTAAGTCGACTCTGGGGAGCGATATGGAAAACGGTTTCTGCCTGGGTGGTCCCGGTGTGGGAAGCGATTGTCGCAATAATACGCGGAAAGCGACGATGGGATCGTTTGGCGAAAGCCGAACCTGGGACTGTTTCCCTACGTTGGTGAGGAGGACACCAACATTGTGATTCCGGGTGTTCAGGGGACGGTGATGATCGATCCCCAGGCCCCCGATGAGGAACGGTACAAGTTCTTCGGCATTACGTTCGGGAGCGCGATACGCCACTGGCCGGATCAGCTCTCCGGCGCGCATACTTATCGATGTTTCGTTTGTTGTTCACCGGACGGGATCCAATGGCGGCGCCTCGCCGGGCCCTGTGCGACCCCCTACTACACCGACACGCAGAACCAGATGCTGTATGACTCCGAGCGTGGCATCTACGCGGCCTATCTCCGATCGCTCAACGATTTCGGTCGGGCGATCTCCCGAGCGGAATCGTCGGACCCCGCCGCCGTGCCCTGGCCAGCCGACTACTCGCGACCCTGGCAGGAGATCTTCGACGACCGGTACGCGCACATCGATGAGGAAGCATTTCCGACCGTCCTTTCGGCTGACGCCCACGATCCCCCGGATACGGATCTCTACAATCCCAGCATTACTCGCTACGAAGGATACTATCTCTCATTCCCGTCGGTGTATCGCCACTACCCGGAACAGAAGGCAGATCAGGACAGCGATGAGTATCGTGGCCGTGGACAGGGAGCCGGTTTTGCGAACGACGGCCCGCTCGAAGTGCAGATGGCTGTGAGCCGGGATGGGAAGTCATTCGAAAGGCCGGATAGGACACCCTACGTCGCACTTGGGCCGCAGGGCTCGTTCGATGGTGGGACGCTCTACCTTGGAGTGGGGATGCTCTCGCGTGGGAATGAATGGTATCAGTACTGCACTGCGTCCCCTATGACCCACGGAGCGCAGAGCGGTGGAGCGAGATCCTCAGCGATCGCCCGTCTGATTCAGACGAGAGATCGTTTCATGGCAGTTGAAGCAGATCGGGCAGGGGGTGAGTTGACGACTGCGCCCGTGCGCCAGTCGGGTAGACACCTTGTTGCGAACGCAGACTGTGGGGCGATGGGCCTGATTCGGTTCGAACTGTCGTCCACGGATGGATCCGTCGTCGATGGGTTTTCGTTCGATGATTGCGATCCGGTTGATCTGAATCAGATCGAGAAGATTGTGACGTGGAGAGGGAAGGGTACTTTACCTGCAGGTTCGTTTCGGATCGGGGCGAGACTGATGTCGACCAGACTCTACAGTCTTCGCTTTGTGGGCTGAAGCTTCAGTTCCTCAGGGGCTTACCGGTCTTCAGCGTGTGCGAAATCCGATCGTGCGTTTTCGACTGATCGAAGAGTCTGAGAAAAGCTTCGCGTTCCAGGTCGAGAAGATGATCTTCATCGACCGTTTGCGCATTCGGGAGTGGGCCTCCGCAAAGCACATTGGCCAGTTCATCGGCGATGAAGACGTCATACTCGGTTAACTTGCCTTCGTCTCTCATCTCTCGGGCTACGGCTCTGAGATGGTCGATACCTGAAGCGCCAAGTACGAAGATCTCCCGTTCGCCGGGTGTGGAATAGTCGTTCGACAGATCGAGGACCATCCGGCGAGCCTCGTAGAGATGGCGATCCGGGTTTGCGGCGATGCGGTCTGTGGAACGTAAGTAGCCGAGGTCTCGTGCTTCGTAGGCGTTGTCGGACACTCGAGAAGTGACAATCTGTCGGAAGGTGCGCTCGAGTCGCTTCTGCAGCACCTCTTCGTTTCCCTCCGTTCCCTCCTGGCAGCGGTGGGCCATTTCACATGTCCCGCCTCCGGCGGGGATCAGGCCGACATTGACTTCGACCAGTCCGATGTTGGTTTCAGCTCCCGCGCACGCATGCCCCGCCCCCAACACGATTTCCGCGCCTCCACCGAGCGCCATGCCCGTTGGCGCGACGACGACCGGTCGCGACAAAGTGCGCGCGCGAACGCAGGGTTGCTGTAAGTCGACCAGGAAAGTGTCGAGCGCTTTCCAGTCCCTGGCTTTCGCCGTTTCGAGCATCCAGACCAGGTTGGCTCCGAGAGAAAAATGCTCCGCATGATTTCCTACGACGAGGCCGGCAAAGTTGCGTTCGACTTCGTCGAGGGACTCAGAGTAGAGGGCTTCGACCGATTCGTCGATGATGTTCATCTTCGTTCCGAAATCGAGACAGGCGACACCGTCTCCGAGGTCGACCAGGTCCGCGCCCTCGTTGGACAGGATCGTCGATCCCTGCGCTTTGAGCCGAGCGAGATCGATGTGTGCGTCGGGCGTTCTGGGGGGGGCGTGCGATTTTGTGTGGGGTACGAAGAGCGAAGGCCCATCCGTCCCTTCGCGGTAGAACGTATGAGCGCCCGAGTCCAGGAGGTCCTGCACCAGCTGGGGTGGATCCTGGCCATCGGAGGCCATTCGATCCGCGGCACTGGAAACGCCGATCGCGTCCCACAGCTCGAAAGGCCCGAGTTCCCAGTTGAAGCCCCACCTCATCGCCTGATCGACGCTCTGCAGGTCGTCGGATATTTCCGGGATGCAGGCCGCCGCGTAGCCTAGGACGCTGGAGAGATGGCGCCAGGCAAAGCGGGCAGCTTCATCCGCGTGATTCACGAGAGACTGTATCCGCTCGGCGGCTTCACGTACGCGGCGCACAGCGTCGAGTGACTCCCATTCGACGTTCTTTCGATGGGCGTACTCCCCTGTGCGCCAGTCGAGCGTCCAGATTTCGCTCCCACTCCCGCTTTTTCGCTTCTCGTAGAATCCGGCCCCCGCCTTATCGCCCAGTCTGCCTTGCTCGACCAGATGGGATACGAAATCAGGAAGCGCTCCGTCCTCACTAGGCAGGTTACCGGCCACGTCAGCGAGAATGTCGATTCCCACGAGGTCGGCCAGACGGAACGTGCCGCTTCGAGGGCGACCGAGAGCCGGCCCCGTAATCGCGTCGACATCGTCGATTGTGAGACCCGTCTGGACCATCTCGCGAATCGCATCCGCGATGACGAAAATCCCGATTCGATTGCCGATGAAGTTTGCCGTGTCCTTGCACACCACCACGCCTTTTCCGAGCACCGTCTCGGAGAAGGCGGTGACGGATTCCAGGGCCTGTGAATCGGTATTGGAGGTGGGGATGATCTCGAGGAGGCGCGTGTAACGGGGTGGGTTGAAGAAATGCGTGCCGAGCAATCGAGATCGGAAGTCGTCCGATCGACCTTCGCCGATGGCCTGAATCGGAATGCCCGACGTGTTCGAGCTGACGACTGCGCCCTGTTTTCGATGGTCGTCGATCAGACGATGGAGGTCGCGTTTGGCATCGAGTCGTTCCACGATGGCCTCCACGATCCAATCCGCTTCGCCGATTCTGTCCGAGTGGTCTTCGAGGTTTCCGACGCGAATGCGATCGCCGGCAGAGGCGGTGTAGAGGGGGGCGCGCGCCTTCGCGGATCGCATTAGGTCGACCGCAGCCTGGGCGATCGCGCTACGGGCATCTTTGCTCGATCCGTCCGGGACGATGTCAAGGAGATCGACATCGATGTCGGCATTCGCGAAGAGCGCGGCGATTCGGGACCCCATCGTTCCGGCTCCGATGACGGCAACGCGGCTAAAGGTGTGGTTCACGGGAGTCTCCGGAAGTCGCTTCGCCCCGAAGTGGATTCAGCGGGTGATCGGGATTGCGCAGAGGATCTGGTCACACCGCTCCTTCACGTCTGAGCTTGTCAATTTCGGCTTCTGAATATTCGAGCTCCGTGAGTATCTCACTCGTATGCTCGCCGAGCAATGGCGGCGGTCGTCGGATCTCGATGGGTGTCTTGGACAGATTCAGGGGGGACCCTGCCAGACGGGCGGTCCCGACGGTCGGGTGTTCCATTTCAACGAGCATCCCTCTGGCCTGAACCTGGGGATCCTCGAAGACACGATCGACCGTGTTGACGGGGCCGGCGGGAACATCGTTTTCCGCGCAGAGGGCAAGCCACTCGGCAACCGTTCGGTTCTTGAAGAAAGGGGACATCTCTTCGATCAACGCGGCACGGTTCTCCACTCGCTTGGGATTGGTTGCGAAGCGTTCGTCGTTCGGCCAGTCGGGCGCTTGAGTAGCCTTGCAGAAGCTGGCGAATTGGCGATCGTTTCCGATGGCGAGGGCCAGGTGGCCATCGGATGCCTCGAAGGTTTGATACGGGACGACCATCGGATGAGCGTTTCCGTAACGTTGAGGTGGTTGACCCGTGCATAACGCACTGCTCCCGACGTTGGCGAGGAGAGCAACCTGGGCATCCAGCAGCGCGGTGTCAATGTGCTGACCCATCCCGGTCTGCTGGCGCGCGTAGAGGGCGGCCAGCACGGCCGAGTTCGCGTAGAGTCCGGCGGCGATGTCGGCAATGGCGACACCCACTTTGGTCGGTGGACCGTCCTCTTCCCCGGTGATGGACATAAATCCACCCCTGGCCTGGATCATGAAGTCGTAGCCCGGGAGATCGCGATCCGGTCCGGTATGTCCGAAACTGCTGATCGAGCAGTAGACCAGTTCGGGGTTGGTGCGCTTCAGTTCTTCGTATCCCAGACCCAGCTGCGCGAGACGTCCGATCCGATAGTTCTCGATCAGGACATCGCTCTTTTCAGCAAGGCTGCGTGCGATTTCGATTCCTCGCGTATCCTTCAGGTTCAGGGTGAGGCTGCGTTTATTCCGGTTCGTGCACAGAAAATAAGCAGACTCTCCATTGACGAAGGGAGGTCCCCAGGCGCGGGTCTCATCGCCCATCTCGGGACGCTCGACCTTGATGACGTCGGCGCCCAGATCGCCCAGCATCATCGCGCAACTAGGCCCGGCGAGCTGCCGTGATAAATCCAGGACCCGCAGACCTTCCAGTGCTCCTGGCATTCAGTCATCCTCGTGGTTACAGTCACGGGCGAACCGCGACTGTGAGCCGGTTCTTTGCTTCTACCCAATCGGAAAAACCGATGTGAGTGGTCGGTAAATCGTATTATCCTTTGAGCCGCCCGGACAGAGAAAGCTTACGGATTCGGGATCTGGCAAGCCCCAATGTGCTGGCAGGAGAAAAGTAAGATGGATTTCGAGTTGAGCGAAGAGCACCGGATGATCCAGCAGATGGTCTACGATTTCGCGAAAAACGAGATCATGTCCATCATTAAGGAGCACGACAGCAACCACACGTATCCGGACGAGTTGCTGACCAAGCTGGCAGCCCAGGGAATCCTAGGTGTATGTCTCCCCGTGCGCTACGGCGGCGCCGGGATGGACTACGTCTCTCTTGGGATCGTTTCCGAGGCGCTCGAATGGGCAGATACATCGGTTCGGGAGACACTGGCTGTCACACTGGCGCTACACGCGATGCCGATTTTTCAGTGGGGAACGGAGGCGCAGAAAGAAAAGTTCATTCCACCGGTGGTGGCGGGAGAGAGCGTCGCGTGTTTCGGGCTCACAGAACCGGGGGCAGGATCCGACGTAGGCGCGATGACGAGTCGGGCGGTACGCGAGGGCGATGAGTATGTACTGAACGGAGAAAAGATGTGGATCACGCTGGCCGATCTTGCGGATCGATTCCTGATGGTGGTTAAAACCGATCCGGATGCCGGCGTGCGTGGCATGACGGCCTTCATCCTGGAACGAGGTTGGTCGGGACTGACGACGGGTACGATTGAAGGGAAGCTTGGGGCACGGGCGAGCAACACGGGATGGGTCAATATGGAGAACGTGGCTGTGCCCGAGTCTCATCGAATCGGCGAAGAGGGGGAGGGCTTCAAGGTCGCGATGAGCGCTCTCGACAACGGCAGGTTCACCGTTGCGGCCGGAGGGGTGGGGACGATGAAGGCGTGTCTGGAGGAATCGGTCAGATACGCGCAGGAGCGAAAAACGTTCGGCAAGGCGATCGCCGAACACCAGCTCGTGCAGCAGATGCTGGCGCAGATGCAGCAGCGTATCGACGTGGGTGAACTGCTCGTGCGTCAGGTGGGCTGGATGAAGAACCGAGGCATCCGCAACACGCGCGAGACGAGTATGGCCAAGTGGTACTGCACGGATTCAGCGAACACGACGGCCAACGATGCGGTACAGATTCACGGCGCCTACGGATTCTCCGAGGAGTACAACGTCGAACGACATCTGCGGAACAGCAAGGGAGCGCAGATCTACGAGGGCACGTCGCAGATTCATCAACTGATGCAGGCGAGTTACGTGCTGGGACAGCGGGTCGATCGGCCGTTGCGGTGTGAGCTGCCGGCCTACGATGCCGAGGAGTGGCAGAGGGAGACGTGAGTCGCGTGCGTGGGAGATTCCATAGACGATGAACATCATTGCCCTAATCAAGCAGGTGCCCGATACCGCACAATTGTCTCCAATCGTGGACGGTCTGCAGTTGATGCAGAATGGGCAGCCACGGATCGTGAATCCTTGGGACGAGTACACATTGGAAACGGCGATTCAGTTGAAGGAGTCTCATGGCGGGAAGGTCACGGTACTGTGCGTCGGGAAACCGGAGTCGGTCGAGGCGCTGAAGACGGGGCTGGCGATGGGTGCGGATGAAGCGATTCTGATCTCGGATGACACGCTCGAGGGAGGGGACAGTCTGGCGACCGCGCGTGTTCTGGTCAAAGCCATCGAGAAAATCGGGGCCTGCGACATCGTGGTAGGGGGACGGGCATCGATCGACGACAACCACGCCGCGACAGCCGTGCAGGTCGCTGCTTTGATGGATGTGCCTCCAATCTCCTACGTAGCAGAGCTTACGGTCGAGCCGGACGCAGGACATCTCAAAGCGGTCCGACTGCTCGAAACAGGGCGGGAAACGGTCACGACGACCCTGCCTGCGGTGGTGACGGTCGTGAAGGAGATTAACGAACCGCGCTATCCGACGTTCATCGGGATTCGCAAAGCGGCGAATGCGGAAATCCTGATGTGGACTCTTGTGGATCTCGGGCTGGAGGCCGAAGAGGTCGGGGTGTCAGGCTCGAAGTTGATTCGAACCGGTCTGGAAGTGCCTCAAGCAAGAGAAGCGACACTGGAGCTGATCGAGGGGGCGCCGGGCGATGCGGCCCGAACCCTGGCGGAACGGCTGATCGAGGAGCAGGTGATCTAGGTCTCCATCCGGTCAAGGGAAGACCTCAGGGTCGGACACGGTTATGCAAAGTGACATACTAGTCTGGATCGACCAGAACGACGGAGCAGTTGACCCGATTGCCTGGGAAGCGGTGAGTGCGGCACGTTCACTCGTCATGCAGGCAGGAGGACAGGTCGTTGCTCTTGTTGTGGGGGACGGGGTCGAGGACCTGGCTCAGTCCGCCGTCCAACGGGGCGCCGACCGAGCGATCGTCGCGAGCGGTTCTTCGCTGGCCGGATTCCGCGTCCGGCTCTACGCGGCCATCGTTCAAAGGGTCGTGGAATCGGAATCGGCGAGCGTGATTTTGATAGGGGCGAGCCAGGCTGGGCAGGAGCTGGCTGCTTATGTATCGGCCAGGCTGGGAACGGGGCTCGCATCGGATTGTGTAGGTCTGGAAGCGGGAGCGGAGGGTCTGGTGATGACGCGCCCGGCGCTGATCGGGAACCTGGTCGCGACGGCCCGATTCGCAGACGATGGCCCGAACGTGATCACGGTTCGCAGGCGCGTTTTCTCGTCCAGTGAACCTGACCCACAACGGATGGGCGAAGTGACCCGGGTGGATGCCGCTGTTGCGGAAGCCGACGACGTGACAAAGATCGAATCTTACGAAGCGGCGATGGGAGAGGTGAGTCTGACGGATTCGAAGGTTGTTGTTTCCGGCGGACGAGGTGTAGGGGGGGCGGAAGGCTTCGAGCCGATTCGGGGATTGGCCGACGCGGTGGGAGGGGCGATGGGAGCGAGCCGCGCAGCTGTCGACGCCGGCTGGATTCCCTACGCACATCAGGTCGGGCAGACTGGGAAAACCGTCCAGCCGGATCTCTACATCGCGTGCGGTATCTCCGGCGCGATCCAGCATCTTGCGGGAATGAAGACGTCAAAGGTGATCGTGGCGATCAACCAGGACCCTGATGCGCCGATCTTCAAACACGCGCACTTCGGCATCGTGGGGGATCTGTTCAGGTACGTGCCGGCGTTGACGGAGGCGTTGCGAGAAAGGCTGGGTGAAGGGCCGAGCGGGTGAGCCCGCCTACGCTGCTGACGCAGCTACGGCGAGGCGGGCGGGGAGCAGAGGCGCCGTTCGATGTCGCTCGGATCGAACGCCTATGCTGACCGATGGCAGCTTCGGAAAGTTCTCCACCGTCGGCGGGGACTGAAGTCCCGCCTGCAAGTAAACCCAACGAAACTGGCCGATCACCGAACTGCGCCACCAGACGAATCATGCTGAGTCCTCTCGAAAAGATCCTTTTCATCACCCTCACACTGACTTCGCTGTTATGGACGTTCGTGACGTTCCGGCGGATGGTTCGTGTCATCCAGCGGGGGAGTGGGTCGCTGAGATGGGACGGCTTGGTCGGTCGGGCGATCGAAGGCGCCGGGGCCCTGGTCACACAGGGATGGATGATTCGTCGACGGCCGCTGGTGTCGATCCTCCACGCGTTTGTGGCGTGGGGGTTCATCTTTTACTTCCTGGTGAATCTGACGGATCTGGCGGAAGGATTCATCCCCGGTTTTCGCGTCGATTACGATACCCCTGCGTGGAACATCTACCGACTCCTCACAGATCTACTGACGGTCGCAGCCTTGGCAGGTGTGATCTTTTTGCTCGGCCGTCGATTTCTCGTTCGTCCTAACGCCCTCCAGTACAACGACAACGTTCTCCTGAGACCCGGAGCACTCACGGGTCTTTCGCGTGACTCGCTCATCGTCGGGTTGTTCATCCTGGGGCACGTCGGGTCCCGGTTCATCGGTGCGTCGGTTGCAATCACGGCAGAGGGTGCAGATCCGTGGCAGCCGATGGCGGGGATGGTTTCATTTTCGTGGGCGACTCTTTCCGGATACCAACTCGAGATCGCGAGACACGTCTGCTGGTGGCTTGCTCTGGGTCTGATTCTGGCCTTCCTCCCGTATTTTCCCTACTCCAAACACGCGCATTTGTTCCTCGGTCCACTCAACTGGATGACGCGACCTAATCGCCGGTCTATGGGTGCGCTGGATGTGGTCGATTTCGAGGATGAAACGATCGAGCAGTTCGGCGTCGCTCGGCTGACCGACCTGTCGCGGACACAGATTCTTGACGGGTTCGCGTGCATCGCGTGCAACCGGTGTCAGGACGTCTGCCCAGCCTATGGGACGGGAAAAGAGCTCTCTCCTTCAGCGATGGAGGTCAACAAGCGACAGTATCTGAAGGAGAATCTGAGAGGTCTGGCGGCGGGTGAGGAGGACGCGGCAGAGCTGATGGATTACGCGATTTCTGAATCGGCAATCTGGGGGTGTCTCAGCTGTGGGGCCTGCGCGGAAGTGTGCCCGGTGAGCAATGAACCGATGTTCGACATCTTGGACATTCGTCGCGAACGCGTTCTGATGAACGGAAGCTTCCCCGACGAGCTTCGCAATGCGTATACAGGGATGGAGCGAAACGGGAATCCCTGGCAAATGTCGGAAGATCGACTGGCGTGGACACACGCTCTCGATTTCGCCGTTCCGACCGTCGAACAGAATCCGGATTACGACCTTCTCTACTGGGTGGGATGTGCGGGCGCTTACGATCCGGCTGCGCAGCGCGTGGCCCGGGCGAACGCGACGCTGATGCACAAGGCGGGAATCAACTTCGCGGTACTGGGCAACGCAGAATCCTGTACGGGCGACGTCGCCCGTCGGTCGGGTAACGAGCACCTATTTTACGAAATGGCGAAAGGGAACATCGAGACACTCAACGCGGCCGGAGCGGACCAGAAGCGGATTATGACGGGGTGTCCCCATTGCGCCCACACCCTTGGCAAGGAGTATGTCGATTTCGGCGGGCACTATGAGGTCATCCATCACACTGAGATGATCGCGGAGATGCAGGAACAGGGCTCGCTCGAGCCGGCTAGGGCGGTTTCCAGTGTGACGTTTCACGATCCGTGCTATCTCGGACGCCATCGCGGGAGCTACGATGCGCCTCGTGCCTCGCTCGAAGAATCCGGCGCAAACATTGCAGAGATGGCGCGTCGGAAGCAGGATTCCTTCTGTTGTGGCGGTGGTGGGGCCCAGGTGTGGAAGGAGGAAGAACCTGGATCGGAAGCGGTGAGTAATGTACGTTTCAGAGAAGCCGCGTCGACGGGGGCTGAGACGCTCGCGGTGGGGTGCCCCTTTTGCTCACGGATGCTTGGGGATGCAAACGCAAGGGCCGGGGAGGAGATGCAGGTCAAGGATGTCGCAGAGATCGTACTTGAATCTGTAGAAGCAACCACAAATGAACACGAATGAACGCGAAGCAGGTAATGTCACCCCGGTAAGGTTCCGGGTTTTTCGATCTGACTCACGAATAGATGGGCGAGCTTTTGTCGAACCAGAGGAGACCGATGGCTAACCTAAGACGGCTACGTGAATCGAACGACGCGCTGGACGACCCGGAGGAAATACGCCGCCGGGTGGCTGACGATGGTTATGTCTTCATTCGCGGTCTGCAGGACCGGGACAAGTTGCTCTCGTTGCGACACGACGTGATGACGGTGATGATGGACGGCGGATGGCTCGTCAACGGAACCAACGTGATGGACGGAATCGCGGAACTTTCGACGCGTTGCACGGAAGGGGACGGCGAGTATACAGACGTCTACCACCGCGTCTACAGCCTGGAGTCGTTCCATCGGTCCGGACACTGGCCGGAAGTGATGGAGATGATGGAAAAGGTGATCGGCGGCGAGGTCTTGCCCCACCCCCAGAAGATCATGCGACTCTGGTATCCGAAATACACGGATCACACGACGCCGATCCATCAAGACTACGTTCACTTCCAGGGTAGCTACGACACTTATACCTGCTGGGCTCCGATCGGGGACTGTCCAATCGAGTTAGGTGCACTGGCCATCGTCCCGGGATCCCATAAGATCGATGCCGTGATGGATCATCATTTTTCGCTGGGTGCGGGTGCGCTGGCGATCCACGAAAACGAACTCGAAGGACAGTGGCATTCCGCGGACTTCGAAGTCGGAGACTCGTTGATTTTCCACAGTCTGGTCGTACATCAGGCTCTTCCGAACCTGACAGAAGACCGGATGCGCATCTCCCTCGACAATCGGTACCAGTCGGTCGACATCCCGATTTCGGAGAAGATGTTGATACCGCATCTGAGTAATCTGTCGTCCTACGACTGGGATCGGGTCTATGCGGATTGGAAGACGGATGATCTGAAATATTACTGGCGGGAATACGACCTGGAGGTGATGGCGCGGATCGATCGGTGGGGAGCGCAGGGCTTCGAGGAAGCGCTCGAACTCGCACGGGTCGGGGATGCAGGGGCTCAACATCACCTGAAACGAATGATCCGGCGGGTGCCGGAGTCACCGGAAGCTGAACGCGCTAGAGAGGCGCTTGAATTGAAAGTCTAAAGTGCAAAATCCAAGTTGAACAAGGCCCCCGTTTTGCTGGCGCGAGCGGGGGCTTAATTTTTCCTGTGGATGGGCCCTTTCGGTGGTCATTCGGCCGACTTGAGTTCGACCTTGTAGCTTGTTCGAGATCGCGCATCCTCTTCGGTCTGGAACAGGCCGGCCAGGGCGTTGATCCGGTTCTTGGTACTGATCTGGGCCTCGTATTTCTGGATCAGTCCCCGTTCGTAGTCGAATAGGAATTTTACCTTTACCTTACCAGATCCGCGCTCGACGAAGGACACCTGCCCGGCTACCAGGAAGGTCACCGTGCTGATCTGAGTTTCTCCTTCGATTTCGAAGCACGCGAATCCCTTGCTCTTCTTCGCTTTCTTCACCCGATACGTCGACGCGTAGGATATGGAACAACTGTCCTGGCCGGACGGGGAATAGACCTTCCACGTCCGTTCCGCCGACCATTCATCCTTAACATTCAGGGGCTGGTCGGGCAGTTCGGGAAAACGGATGGCCGCTTCAAATTCGAGTAGGATGACGGTGGATTCGAAAGGTTGTTGGTCCCGGTATCGAATGTCGCCGTCCTTCGGAGGCGTGAAGTTGGTTAACCCTTCCCTGCCATCCAGCCGATAGGATGCCGTTCGACCCTTCAGCAACCCACGAAGTTCGTGTTGGATGAGTTCATCAACGCCTGCCTGGCCGGATGACGAGTGTTGTTTGAGGGAGATCGTTTCATTGACCTTCGAAAAGACGACAGTAGCGTCGAGATGGCCTCCTTCCGGCGACAGTTGTTCGGTTGTCGTCCAACCCGATTGGTGTACGTAGCGAAGACCACGGGAATCGATCTGGGTCGATGCTCGGTGTTCGTAAATCAGCTTCTGGTATGGGGCAGCTTTGTAGCGAAGTAGCTCCTGTGCGGCTGCGGGGAGTGGCAGGATCAGCAGGGCGCAGAGGGATGAGATGATGGAGATGACTTTCATGGTATCTCTCCTGTTGTCTGCGTTTTTCGGAAGTTGCGCCGAAATCAATGTAAGCAGTCACACGACGTGATCAACCTGGTTCGCTTCCTGCCCTGGCCGTACTGCTGGGTGAAATTTCCTTCCGATCGATACAAGAGAGTGAAAGACGCGTTCAACCTGGAGAACCTGCACAGAATTGCAACCTGATGTTTAACACAGTTTTGAGACAATCCGGTTGTGGGCACGTGGTTTGCGTTGAGCCCTTGGCTCAACGATGCTGTCTTGAAACGATTGAAGGAGTGCGCTACTTTAATACCTATGATAGAGGATTCGAATGGCTGAAGAACTCGGTACAAAAGACGTGCTTGAACAGGTCCATACTCGGCTCGGAACACTCGAGCAGGATGTGAGG
The DNA here is from genome assembly GCA_002433075.1 of Latescibacteria bacterium UBA6620. Lineage (GTDB taxonomy): Bacteria > Latescibacterota > UBA2968 > UBA2968 > UBA2968 > UBA6620. The sequence goes on along the minus strand of DJHM01000041.1, from coordinate 137,907 downwards.
TCTGTGGACTTCGCTCGGAGATGCATTCGATCGCGAACGAAATGTGCTCGGAGGTGCATTCGAACATGAATGGATTGCGCTCGGAGATGAGCGCCCGATTCGATACTACGATCAGATGGGTCGTGGGTCTGATCTTTGCGAGCTGGATGACGCTAATGGCGGCGATGGCGACGATCTGGTTGAAGATCGGGTCTTAACGAAGAGACGTGGATTCCCGACCTGAGGTCGGTTCTACCCTACGCATCCGGTTTCACCCTTCCTTGACGAAAAAGTCAATACTGCTTCCCTACCAAGACGAATCTACCTGAGGAAATTCCAGTCTCGTCGATGCCCGCCGCGATGAGTAGAGATCGACTCAGATGTAGGCGCATCCTGCTGGCAGAAAAACGGGGTCGCAGAGCTATCGCTGGGGGCTGTCGGTGATGCGATCCGTTCCTTGACCTGACCGACGAGGATGGATGCCTTCAGATGGGCTGGCCGACTGGCCCCTGGCTCGCACGAAGTCGGGGGTGTATTTGCTGGCGCAGGCGACGGTGTGGAACCAGGGGTGGAGAACGAGTTTCTGGCCGTAGCCGATTTCGTCCTCTGGCTTGAGGGCGTCGATCTTGCTCATTGCGTAAACGGTCAGGATGTTGCCGTCAGGGAGTTCGACGGACTGGGGATAGCCGACGCCTTTGGGGAGGGAGTCGTCGCGGATGATCTTTTCGTTGTCGATGTCCCAGGTGTTGCCGTCGTCGTGGCTGATGCAGGCCCGCACGCCAACGGGATGACGCCGATGCGCGTAGGTGACGAGGATGTCTCCGTTGGTGAGCTGGATGGGATAGCCGGGATAACCCCAGAAGGGGACCTCTCTCGGCTCGGACCACGTCAAGCCATCATCATCGGATACACTCTGCCACATGTTGTGTCTGGCGGGAATAAGCGGTCGGGCGATGGCGAGGATCCGGCTGGATTGGAGACGAAGGAGGTGGGTTTCGTTGTAGCCGATTTTGTCCGCCGGGTCGGAGAAGACGGGGATGAAGTCCCAACTGTGACCGCTGTCGGTCGAACGAGCGACCCAGACGCGGGTGGTGTTGTCCGCACGATTCAGTCGTCCGTAAAGCGATCCAATCATCGTGCCGTCGTCGAGAGAGAGTGTGCGTCCGAAGAATCCGACCATATGCGCGCCGAAAGGGGCCTCCCCGCGTGGCGTGTTGTGGATGGGTTCGCGCGCCCACGTTCGACCACCGTCCAACGACCGGCAGGTAACGAGTGGAGGATAGACGGCAACGATACCTTCGAACGCGTCGTTGACCTGGTGGCCTTTCTCCTCGAGTTCCGCGCGCCTGTCCGCCTTGTAGAGCCGATAGGCCATCCGACCCGCTTCTTTGTAGAGATGGGCGAGGTCTTCGCGCTCGAGATGTTCTCGAAGGGCGTCGCCGGTCAAACTTTCGTTGCCGATGTAGACGCGGCTGCCGTCGGGGGCCTCAGCGCCAGGAGCGGGGACGGGCCCGTCGTAGTCTTCCCAGGTGATGCCGCCGTCGAGGGAGGTCAGGAGCGTCGTCCGATGGTCCTCGACGAAATAATCGTCGTAAAGTCCGCTCTCCCATTCGGAACTGACGCGCACTACTACACGGTCATCGACCAGCCAGACTTCTGCTCCATTGCTGGAGTAACCGGTCAGGTCAAGGAGGGTGATGTCGATTTTCCAAGGGGAAGGCATCGAAGGTTTCATTCCTTGTTAAATGAAAAGGCTCGGATCGAGCCGTGCTCCCGCATGGCAATTCTGAAATAGCCTATAAAATACTCGCTCCTGTGCTCAGCACAGGAGCGCATTGCCGGCGCCTTCTGTACGCTCATTGCGCCCGGCAATCTTCGAGCAACTTTTTCGTGCTGCGGCGAACCAGGCATTGCGTCCTCGCGCACAGCACGAGGACTAGGGCGCGTAGGGTTCCGCCAAGACCGTGCCGGAGCACGAGGCACTTGGTTTCTTAGGGCGATTCTGAGTATAATCGCGATGTGCCGACGAGTCGCTATACGGTTATTGACGATCGGGTGCCGCATTTCATGACTTCTTCGGTTGTGGATTGGCTCCCCGTGTTCCGCATACGGCCTTGCACCGAGGTCATTCTCAACTCGCTAAGCTTCCTTCGCGCCCAAGGCGACTTGCGATTGCACGCGTATGTCGTGATGGAGGACCACGTACATCTCGTAGGGAGTAGTCCTCGCCTTGCTCACGTCATGAAGCGGTTTCTCTCCTATACGGCGCGCCATATCATCCACTACCTGGCCGAAGCAAGATCAGAATACCTTCCAATTTTCAGGCTGCATTGCCACGACCGGCGAAGAGCCCATCGCTTACAGGATGTGGCGACCAGGTTTTCATCCCCAGGCCATCTACTCTCAGCAGACGCTGGCTCAGAAAACGGACTACATCATCAATAATCCAGTCCGGAAAGGCCTTGTGTCCGACCCGGCTGATTGGCCCTACTCGAGCTTGGCCTACCTCAACGGAAACCAAGATGTACCAGCTGTAGATCCGATTCGTATGCGAACCCGTGCTCCTGCACGGCATCTCACATATCCGACGGATGCTCGCCCCTGTGCTCAGCACAGGGGCGTTTTGCCTTGGGGCTCTTAGAGGTTACATCCGAGACTTCGCGTCCTCACTCACAGCGTCCTCGTGCAGCAGCACGGGGACGAGGGGCGGCGTGTGGGAGGGCGCTGAGCCCGGGATTCGAGGCCTCCGCTCAGGGCGCTCAATAATAAGGATGGCTTCAGGCGGAGTTGCAGCTTATCCTATCCGTGCAACCCTAATAAGTAAGTCATTACTCATTTGTTCGTGGATTCAGTGGATGCCTGATATTTCGAACACAAATTGTTGTAAATAAAACCACTTAAATGGTCGATAGTTGAAAGGCCCACAGTCCCCTTGGCTGCGGGCCCCCTTTCTATCCATTCCAACGTCGGAAACCAGCACTTCAGAGAAGCATGAAAACGATCCTTACACTGTTTTTGCTCGCTCTATTTGCCCCCCATCCAGTAATGGGTCAGGAGCTACAGGGTCAAGTCGTCCGTGTGTCCAACGGGATGCTCTTCCTCGCGCTCGAGAAGGATGCGGTTGTCAAACCGGGCGATCGATTCCAGATCTTCAACGGCAATGGCGACCGCCCGTCCACCTTCGAATCGGAGAGCAACGGGTCCGGTAGAGTCGGGACCGCGAGGATCATCACGGGGACGCGGGGGTTTGCACGGGCTGAGTTGACCGAACTCGAGCCGGGTGTTTCGCACGCATCCCTTGTGGAGACGGGGACCCAGCTGTGGATCTATACTTTCCCCCCTGAAGCGCTTGCTTCGATAACGGTTTCCACATCGCCCTTGCTGCCCTCGGGGTTGCCCGGCATAACGGGGCCGGACGTGATGGCCACTCGCACAAATGAGCCGCCGAAGATCGACGGTCGTTTGGACGATCCTGTCTGGCAGTCGGCGACTCCGATCGAGGGGTTCCTGCAGCGGGAGCCGATTGAAGGGGACCCATCCTCCGAATCGACCGAGGCTCGCATCCTCGTGGACGACGACCGCATCTACATCGGCTTCAGATGCTACGATTCTGATCCGTCGCGGATTGTGGCCTCGCGGATGCAGCGTGATTCAGAACTGAATGACGACGATAACGTTTCGGTCATCTTCGATACCTACAACGATCGTCGAGGCGGTTTCTACTTTGCGACGAACGCGCTGGGTGCTCAGTACGATATGCTGCTGAGCGACGAGGGTCGTACCCGGAACTCCGCCTGGGACTGCATCTGGCAGACCCGGTCGTCGCAGGACGCCGACGGGTGGAGCGCGGAGATGGCAATCGATCTGGATCAGCTCCGGTATCGGGAAAGCGACGATGCGATCTGGGGGCTGAATCTCGCGCGAACGATCAAACGGAAGAACGAGGAGACTTTCATCACGCCGCCTCCGTTGGACTACGGGTTCCGGGGGCAGTATCGCACGTCCACCCTGGGGACGCTCAGGGGCCTGGGCGAGCTACGTCAGAAGCCCCGTTTCCAGATCACGCCTTTCACTCTGGGCGGGACGGATCGGGAGTTCGACGGTCTGGACCCCACAGAGCAGCCCACACTCGAAGCGGGTGTCGACCTGAAGTACGGGTTGACACCGAGCCTGACCCTCGACCTCTCCTACAAGACGGACTTCGCGCAGGTGGAGGCGGACCAGGAGCAGGTCAACCTGACGAGATTCAGTCTGTTCTTCCCGGAGCTTCGTGATTTTTTCCTCGAAGGTGCCGGGATCTTCGATTTCGGCGAAACGATCGAGTTCCGTGGGGGGAGCAATAGCCGACCACCCACGCTGGTCTTCTACAGTCGAAAGATCGGGATCCGGGACGGGAACAACATCCCCGTCATTTTTGGATCGAAGCTGACGGGACGGGCAGGTGCCTACGAAGTCGGTGCGTTGAACGTAATTACGGAGGCAGGGACCTACATTGATGAAGATGGAGAGGAGCGTTTCCTTACCGCGGAAGGCGACCTTCTCGACGAGGACGACGCGGAGCTCTACAGCGGCTCCTTCCTCGACACGATCGATGTGGACGTCATCGACACGTTGAACGTGCAGCGCACGAACCTGTCTGTACTCCGAATCCGGCGGGATATTCTGGGTCGCTCGAATATCGGATTCATCGGAACGAATCGAGATCCTGGGGAAGACGAAAGCTACAACCGGGTCGCCGGCGGAGATTTGAATCTCTCCTTTTTTGGTTCAGCGCTGAAGCTGAAAGGCTGGTTCGCCAAGAGCTGGACTCCTGGCAAGAGCGGTGAGGACTTGGCCCATAACGCGGAAATCGAGTTCCGGAAATACAATCTGCAGCTCGAAGCGAAGTATCTGGACGTGCAGGAGAACTTCAATCCCGAAATCGGGTTCGTCCCGCGAGACGACATCCGGCGATACAATGTCGAGACCCGGTGGCGGCCACGCCCGACGTGGATGCCGGGCGTGCGACAGTTCTCTTTCGGTCCCGAATACACGTACCTGACGGATCAGAACAACCTGCTGCAGACGAGCCGCTTCCGATCTTCCTTTTTCACGAACTTGAAATCAGACGACTGGATCGGTTTCCGGGTTGAGCGTCGGTTCGAGAGGTTGGACGAAGTCTTCGACGTCTCGGACGACGTCGACATTCCGATCGGGGACTACGCCTTCACGTACTACAGTGCAAACCTCTTCTCGAATGGCGCGCGCGCGATCGGGGGGCGGGCGACGTATCAGTTCGGTGAATTCTTTGACGGTACGCGCAAGCGAATCTCGCTTGGAGGGGACATCAAACTGACGAATCGGTTCTCTATTGAAACGAGTTTCGCGAACAACCGGGTTTCACTTCCGGGCGGAAAATTCCAGACCAATCAGCTGACGAATCGTTTCCTCTACACCTTCACACCCGATTTCTTTGTTCGGGGCCTCGTGCAGTGGAACAGCAGTCGCGAAGTGATTGGCAGCAACTTCCTCCTCAACTATCGCTTTGCACCCGGTAGCGACATCTTCCTCGTTTACAACCACGCGTGGGATACAGAGAACGATATGGCTCAGCTGAGCCGCTCGGTTCAGTTGAAAGTTTCTTACTTCTGGAAGAAGTAGCCGGAGAGTTCATCCTGCGCGAACCACTCCCGTTCACGTTTACCTGATTTCCTCCTGCGTCACCCCGCCGATCGGAATCTCCATTAAGTCCTCTCCGAAGACGACGTTTCCGTCGTAGATCTCACAGACTTCCGGCAGAACCTGCTCTCGAACGCCTGGGCCTTCCATCTGATTGGTGATATGTACGAGGACGAGTGTCTGTGCACCCGCGTCCAGTGCGGTTCGGGCGGCGTCGAGGTGACCTGAGCAGCAGTCGGTCAGTCTCGGATCGGTGACGACGCCGTTCATCATGTGACACATATGCAGGAGGACGTCCGCGTCCCGAGCGAGTTCGGTCAGCGTATCGATGGGTGTGCGGTACCGCCGCCGAAAACGATCGATGTATCACTTACGTCGAGGCGGTAGGCCAGGCAGGTGAGGTAGGGCTGCACGTGGCCGACCTCGGTGACGTTGGGGACGGGACGCTGGCGGGGAAGGACGCCCCCTCGCATTTCGTAAATGAATTCGCTGCCTTCGTGTCTCGTCCTGGCCTCCAGGTCGGGCCCGAACGCACCGTCGGTTGCGAAGAGGCGATCCGTCGTGCGTGCGAGAGGCGCCGGTCCGCATACATCGAGTTCGGGAATCTTCCCAGTTCCCTGATCCCAACGACTCAGGACGAGGTAAGGGTAGTCAACACAATGATCGTAGTGGAGGTGGGTCAGAAAGAGGTGTGTTACGTCATCCGGGCCGAGGCCTTTTCTCAGCAACCTGCGGACGGAGCCCGGCCCACAGTCGAACAGTAGAACGGTGTCGCCGGTTTCGACGAGATAGCTGGACCCGGCGCGGTGTAGCAGGGGTGAGGGCGTGCCCGTGCCGAGCAGAGTGAGAGAGAGCGCCAAGGGTACCTCATCCTGAAGTGTGATAGCTGGATCTAAGTCGGTTGGCCGATGGATGCATGGATCTGGACGAACTTCCAGACAGCCTCTTCCTTTTCAAGGATGCCGGTCAGACGCATCGCGAGGGTCTCTCGGCGGCCCTGCCAGGTGACGTGCCACGTTTGCCGCGTATAGAACCAGGCTGTCGATTCCCGTTCCTGAATGTCCAAGTGACCGAAGTCGATCGCGAAATCTTCGGTGCTGGAGACGTGATGTCGGTAGTATTCGGCGACTCCATCCCCGCCTTCAACGAACTCTCCCGCATCTGTGCCTATCTTGACGAAGTGGTCCGCGTCTGAAATGATGTCGATCAGTCGGTCCGCATCGCCGCGGGTCAATGCGTCGAAATAGACGCGGATCGTTTCTTCAGCGTTCACGGTTGTACGGCAATGGGAGGATAACGATGGTCGCCAAGTGGCTGGGTGTCCTGGCGTTGATGAGTCTTGTGGACATCGTGATTCCGGTTCCGATCCTGGGCATCTTCCTGATCTATGTGATCCTTACGAAACCACCATGGTTTCGAGTGTCCGTGGAGACGCTGTACGAAGACGGGTGAGTTCCGTGAACACTCAGCTCGTACGCAGGCCCGTCGAAGCGTAACCACACCGGTCGACAGCAGCCACAACGCGTAAAGGTGGAAGACCGGCGTGTAAAGATGTAGGTCGTCACGAAGTCCCATCGTAAGGGCCATTGCGCTCAGGCCGATCAAGACGGCAACACCCCCGATATAACCTGGCAGGACTTTCCACTTCAACAATCCAAATCCGAAGACCAGCATTCCGAATCCGCCGAATACGCGGCCAAGTCTCGTCAGGCAGGTGATAAATTCCGTCGAAACCTCGAGAGAGGCGACGAAGGCCGCTACAACCTCCGCAGACTTCCCGTTCATGTCGAGGGCTCCCCAAGCGCCGAAATGATAATAGAACGCGTCGGCGCAGGCTCCAACCATCAGACCGATACCGGCCATTGTCACTCTTGGCCAGACGACCACTCGGGATTCGGACTCGATGAGGAGGGATCCGAGGGCGACAGGAGCCATCACGGCGAGTACAACACCGAACAGGTGAAATCGAAAAATCCAGATCCAGAGATAGAAGCTGTCGTGAACGGCAGCAAAATCGCTGGGCTGAAAAAACAGTCCGATTTTCACGGGTAACAGCATCCAGCTCAGCCAGAACAGTGCGGCGGCCACGATAAAGGCCCATCCCGTAATCTGTGTCGATGTGTTCTGCATTACCCTTTTCCTCCTGCGACTTCGCTGGCGTCGCTCGATTGAATCCGACAAAAAGGCGTTGTTAACATTCGCCAGATGGTCTGATGAGCTTCCAGCCCTTCAATCCCGTAAACGATCCGTTGCGGACAATCGGAAATCTTGTAGGTGCGGAAAAGCCGATCCCAAATCGAGAAAAGACTGGTGTAGTTGGAATCGTGCTCGGACCGAATGTTCGAATGATGGACCTTGTGCATGTCGGGTGAGGTTAACAGGAGACGATACAGGCGATCGAGCCTGTCACCCATCGAGAGATTCGCGTGGTGAAAGAGCACGTTGGCGAGAAACACGGTTTCGTAGATGACGATAAACTCGAGCTTTATTGCACCCAACGCGTAGAGGCCACAACGGACACAGACGCTGATGATGTGTTCCCCGATGTGGAATCGGGCCCCGGATGTTGCGTCCATCTCGGTGTCGGAGTGATGCATCCGATGAAACCGCCACAGAACGGGATTGAGGTGAAACAACACGTGCATCACGTAGGTGAGGATGTCGATGAACACGATGGTGAGGAGAAGCTCGAGACGCCAATCGAGACGCCAGATCTCGAACAATCCCCAGGAAGCCGATGTCGCCAGGACGACGAGGGGCAGTAGGGCAAGATTGGTGACGACGGCATTGAAGGCAATGACGCCGATGTTCCGGACCGCGTGGCGCGTCTTGTGTCGGAACGTGTCATAGAAGGGGAAGATGCACTCGAGTACGTAGAGGAAGAGCAGGACACCGATGAGAACGAGGCTGGACTGATCTTTGGTGATGAGCATTACACTCTCTAGTGCTTGACGAGGGGAGCGTCTACGGGAAGCTCCCCCCGTGCTGATAAACCCGATCCCCGTGACTCCGTAGCGTTTCCATTTCCTCGGCGGAGGGCGCTCGCCAGTCGTCGAGCAGTGAAAAGTCGTGCTCGAGCTCTTCCCGGCCATCGGGCGCGGCGATCGCGACAGCTACAGATGAGTTCGCCAGGCAGAAGCGATACCATTCCCGGGCTGGGGGAGCGGTGAAACCTGGGGGGTCGTCCGGGGTCGATTCCATAAGTGCTCCCCAGCGCAGGCAGGTGTAGACGACGACGGGGAGATCGATCGGGTCGGTCGTTGGAAAGACGTCGGATTCTGCACCACGATGGGCCGCGTTATAGCGAAGCATGAGTACGTCGAGCGGCCGGGTTGGGTCGAGTCCCGGGTCGCATTCATTCTCGTCGGCCAGAATCCGGCCGGCCGCAATCGAGGCGGCCATTGACCGCTGGTGGCTCGTCAGCCCGATCATCCGTAGAAGGCCTTCCTCCTTCGCTTTCACGAGCGCACTACAGGCGCCTCCGGTCGTCGCTAGCCGACACCACTCAGACTCCGATTCGACGTAGTAGAGGGTTGCGATGTCGATGTAGTCGGTTTTAAGCTCGGTGAGCGCATCCTCCAATTCACGTCGAGCCGCATCTTCGGACGAGGATTGGATCTGCCAGGCGAAGACGATTTCCTGCCTCTTTTCTCCCATCTCGGACACAGCCTGACTCATCCCGTCGGTCCGACCGCACCAGTTGAGATAGTTGACGCCGCGTTCGATCGCCCAATGCACATCACAGGGATCGAGATGCGTGTTGCCGCGAGTAGCCAGGCCGAGACGACAGACGGGCGGTGTGTCAGGAGAAAACGTGTGCGTGAATTTCATCGTGGTTGTTGTGTCAGGGGCGTTCGGGTCTTCAGGGTGCCGGCCTGAGCGAAGAGATTAGGGATGCCGCCCGAATGGAGAAACACGACGGTTTCATCCTGCCCAAGATGACCGTTTCGGGCCCGATCCTGCAAGGCGGCCATACACTTGCCCGTGTAGACTGGATCCAGGAGGAGCCCTTCCTCACGTGCGGTCAATCGTATCGCTTCGATGGCTTCCAGTGTGGGGACGCCGTACCCCGGGCCGACGTAGTCATCCAGGACCTCGAAGTCGCCTGCGACGATCCGGGTATCCAGCCTCAGTCGACTGGCCGCGCTGTTCGCATAGTCCACGATTCGATCTGCGAGAAAACCCGCTTCCGAATTCGCGCTCACGCCGACAACGCGGGTGGGTCGTTCGAGGTGTTTGAACCCGAGGACCAGGCCCGCCATCGTGATGCCGGAACCTACCGTCACGTAGAGCGAATCCGGGATTGTTCCAATCTTGGCAAACTGTGCGGCCAGCTCTTCGGCGCCATCGACGTACGCGCACGTAGCGAGCGTCGAGGTCCCCCCGGTGAGATGGAGAACGTAGGGACGGTGTCCGGTTGCCTCCAATTCGCGACTCGCCTCTTCGAGCCATCCCGGGACGCGTTCGTCATAGGGGTCCTTCGTCGGGATGAACCGCACGTCGGCACCCAGAAGACGGTCGAGCAGCAGATTGCCCTCCTCTGGATCACCTTTCGATCCACGGAGAAGCAGCATGCACTTCATGCCCAGTCGAGCCGCAGTCGCAGCGGTCGCTCGACACATATTCGAATGAACGCCCGCCGTTGTGATGATGGCGTCGCACCCTCGCTCCAGAACTTCGCCAAAGATGAATTCGAGGTTGCGAATCTTGTTGCCGCCCGTGGCGAGTCCTGTCAGGTCCTCCCGTTTGACGAACAGTTTGATCCCCAGGGTTTTCGAGAGCCGAGGCGCTTCCTGCAGGGAAGTGGGGAGATGGTCGCAGAGGGAGACGCGCGGGAGAGAAGAGGAAAGGCTCATTGGAAATCAGGAAATTAGGGAACTTGTAAATGAGGAGATCATCGTCGCGTAGAGGCATCTATGCTTCTCGTCCGAGACGTTCGGCGAATCGAAGCAGATCGACCTTGTCCTAGTAGAAGTTGCATGCCGGATCGTGGGGTTTCTGGGGCATTCGGAGGACGGTGACCACGCCGCCGGTGGCGGGCGAAATTGCGACGACCTTGGAACCGGCGCTTGAGATCACGAGTCCGTCGACTTCGCCGAACAGCCAGAGCAGCAGGCCGTACTTTCCGTTATCGCTGGGCCTTGTGGTGTGATGCTTCAACGCCTCTTGCTTCAGTTCGGGAGTCCAGTAGCGGCGGCCCTCGAATTCACCATCTCCTAGCCATAGCTGGCCGAATCGGGTGGCTTCGAGTGCGGTGACGAACAGGCCGTAGTGAGGGTGAAGACCTGGTTCGGCCAGGACGAACGATTTCGCTGGATCGGCGGGATCGATCGGATCCCACGCGACCATCGGGAGCGAGGGCTCATACGCATAGTAGTACCGGTTATGCGTGAGGCCGAGAGGGTCGAGGATGTGGCGAGACAGGACATCCGGGAAACGTTCGCCCGTGGCGGCTTCGATGGTGCGCTGAAGCGTATGCATCCCGGGCTAGGCGTAGGTGAAGACGGTCCCCGGTTCATCGACGATCCGCCCTTGGCGAGAGATGGGGACCCGCGATCTTGTCTTCGGGGCGTTCGAGGTGGAGACCCGAGGTATGGGTCGCGAGGTGTCGGATTGTTGCCAGGTTCCTGTCGAACAGATTGTCCCCGGCTTCGTCAAGATCGAGCAGACCCCCATGACTCAGATTGAGAAGTAGCGCGGAAACATAGGTCTTGGTGGCTGAAGCGAGTTGCCACAGAGATTCGGGCGTGACCTCCCCGCAAACCCCGGTCCCGCTGGAATAGGCTTCGTGCAGGATCCGATCATTTGCGCTGGCGGCCGCGGCGGCGGTCGGGCAATCGCCGAGCTGAGATTGGGTTATTTCGACGTAGGTTTCGAGATCGGCGGGAAGGGAAGATGGCATTGTTTTAGCTGATTATCTGTCATCCCGGTAATGTGTAGGCCGGGATCCATTTTCTCGCTAAGTCAAAATGGGCCCCGGCCGAGGAACATGCCGGGGTGACATTCTGTTTTGTTCGTTGGACTACACAAATCGGCGTTCGTAGTCAGAAACCTCGGGTTCGGGAACCCCGAACAGTTGACGTCGATTGTGATCTGCCAGGATCAGCGATTGTACGTGCGCAGAGAAGTCGCTGAACTCGTACTGGGTCTTCATCCAGGAGTGGATGTAGGAATATTCGAGCACCTTGCGAGGGATGTCGCTGCGGTTGTGAAATCGAGCGTGCCAGGTGAATCCGTTCATCAGGACGGCGTCGCCGGCCTCGGCGACCATCTTTACTTGATGCGGCATGTCTTCGTGGTCGTCGAGATCGGGTAGGGGATGGCCCATCTCGTAGCGATGGCTTCCCGGGACGCAGGCCAGACACGCGCCAGTCTCTGGCACTTTTTCGAGGTAGGTGAACAGTTTAGTCATAATGATCGATTCAGGAAGATTGATGCCGCCAATCTCGGACAGGTCGCAATGCCAGCCCGATCCGGTATCGGAGTGCGGCTTGATCAGTCCCCCTCGTCCATAGCGAAGCTGCGCGTCCTCGCCCACGACCGCACGCACGACAGGGAGCAAGGCTGGATGGTCGACCATATCGACGAAAACATCATCCTGATTCAAAATGTCGCCGAGTGCGTCGTTCTTTTGAGCCCGATCGAACGCGTCCTGTACGCGCTTCAGTTCGCCACTCTTCAGCGCACCACGAATGATGACATAGCCTTGGGCGTCGTACTGATCTCTGGCCTGTGATGGAGTCATCGGAAATCGCACCTTTCCGTGTCGTCTGTCCGCGGCGGCCTCATTTGTTTGGTTTCACGCCCTGTCCGACCACCTTGAGCTCGGAGAATTTCCGCTCGGGCAGGCCGTGCGAACTTGGATAGCCCTCGACGCTGCGCGACCAGTATCCGGTGGCCCGGCTCAGGTCGGGGCCTATGCCGAAGAGCTGGCTGAGGTTATGTGAGGCGGCGATGGCGCCTTGCGCATCCGATTGCAGGGCGGGTAACGCCTGGCGCATCCAGCAGTGGTTGTACACATAGGTCAGGGATCGGCGGGTGCCCGTCGCATTCGGCAGACGAGCTTGCCAGATATTGGCGTGTAGAAGGAGGACTGTGCCGGGGGTTGCGTTCAGCCTTACGGCGTGGGGCATCTCCTCGATGCGATCGACATCGGGAATCGAAAGTTCCGACCGGAAGCGATGGCTGCCGGGGACGACGGCCACGCAAGCGTCGTCGTCCGCCGTTGGATCGAGATGGAGGACGGTCACGACCCCGACCGTCGAGAGAGGATGATGCACGCCGAGCATCGAGGCGGTCGCGCGATGCCACCCGCATCCAGAGTCACCCGGAGCGATCAGACTGCCGGTGATGGACCGCAGTTGGACGACGTCGCCGATGATCCGATGTACGTGAGGGAAAAAACCAGCGTGCTGGGACAAGTGGATGAAGATGGAATCGTGGTTTGGGAGTTCTGAGAGATCGGGCGCGGCGTCGAATGCTCTGCGGGCTTCATCCAGTTCGGACCCTGGGAGGGCTTTTTCCAGTATCAGGTAGCCCCGGGCCTCGAAGTCGATTCTTTGTTGGTCGGTCATTGCGGATCAATCCGGCTGTTGTCCAGTTCGCAGGTCAAGTAGTACAGGCGTTGCTCCCGACCGGAGGGCGGTCCTACCTGACGTGAAACAACCACCTCTCCCGTTCTCCCTGTCTCTCCTCCCCCCGTCCAGTCACTTCCAGTCGTCGAAGGGGTTGTGATCTGTTGTAAGCGGAATGTTGACCCGTGCCCCGGACATATGCGAGGCGTGAGCGGCCATCGCCCAGTCGATGTGGCGACGCGCGTGACGACCTTCGAGGAGCTCGAACTCGGGCTCGCGACCTTCGATACGGTCGATCAGGGACTTTGCCATACGGTGGTGGCCATTGACCCATTTATGATCGTCCGGGGGCGGCTCGCTGGGAACGACTTCCCAGCGATCATCGTTGAGGAGGCGCGGTGAGACGCGAGGGTGGTAGTAGATGTCGGGCTGGTTACTCATCGGACCGGGCAGCGAGATTGTGCCCTCCGTGCCGTGGATGTCGATCCGGTAGGGATGCTCGGGGTCGTGGTCGCCTTCGTAGGCCTCGAAGTCAGCGGCGAAGTCCTCGAACTGGTAGTAGGCGCGGATGCCGTCGCCGGCGACGAGACCCATCCCCTCGACACCTGGTTTGAGGTCAGCGGGGGTCGCGTCACGACCGTTGACGCTCACGTGCGCGTGGCACCATTGAGGCGCGCCCCAGACCTGATCGAGAAAATCGAAGAAGTGCGGATACAGGTCGAGGAACATCTGGTCGCCGCCGTGGTCGCCGTTCCGGCCGCGGATCCGGGCGAGACGGGGCTCGCCGATCTTTCCGTCCTTGATGAGCGGGATGGCGACGTGCTGGATGGGTGGGTGACCGCGCCACGGACACGCGAGAATGAGGAGCTTACCTTTCGCCTCGAGCGCGTCGGCCATCTGGTCGGCTTCGGCCGGGGTCGCGCAGAGGGGCTTCTCGATGTAGACGTGGGTGTCGTACTCCGCGGCCGTGGTAACGAGCTCGAAATGATCGCCGATTTCGCGGGTTGCGATGCAGGCGATGTCCGGCCGCAGCTTGTCGAGCATTTCGCGATAGTCGGCGAACGACTCGGGAGCGCCCGTTTTCGCGGTGGCGCTGGCACGGCCTTCGTCGTCGGGATCTGCAAGGCCGACGATCTGGGCGCCCTCGACACCGACGAAGGCCATATCCAGGTGATGACCATAGCGACCACGATTCGTGTTTCCAATGATGACGACTCGCTGCATTCGTAGCTCCTGCGATAATCGATTGCGAAAGTGGCGTGACTATTCTTTGGTGATGGAACGACCCAAGAGCGTCAGGTTGGGGTCGAGGACTTCCTTGTTCAGGACCTTGCCGTGCTCGTCGTGATGCTGGAAGACGGCCTGAGGGAAGTCGTGGACCCGTTGGACGGTGACCGAGAGGAATCCGCCGACCGGGTTGACATACTTGATCATACTCAAGTCCGCGTTATTGATCATCGTCGAGTGAACGTCTGTCATCGCGCCGGATCCGTATTCGAGAACGCCGGTACGGGTGTCCTTCGACGAGAATTGCCAATGACGGTCCCCACAGATGACAACGACGTTGTGCTTGGCGAGAAAGTCGCGAATGATGTCTCCCTCGTACTTGAAATTCGGATTAGCGTGGTTGTCGAACTTGCTGATGTGTTCCGGACCGACGATGGTCGAAGGGCTGATCAGGATCTTGAACGTGGCATCCGACGCAGCCACGCTTTTCTTGAACCAGGCCATCTGCTCTTTACCCCAGATGGTTTTTTCAGGTCCGTCGGGCATCGGGTTGGGGCTGCGGTAGTCTCGCCCTTCGGAAAACCAGACCTGCAGATCTCGGCCCCAGCGCGTGGTACGGTAGGTCTTCGGAGACATCGGAAGATGTTCGCGGAAGACTTGCTGGCCGTCGGCGAGCGTGAAGTTGGCCATCCGGTTTTCCTGTCCCGGCCAGCAGTCGTTCTGCCACGTGTCGTGATCGTCCCGTATGAAGTAGCTGATGGTGCGGTTGTGGAAGTCCAACAGTCGTGGAAGGGCGTGCATTCGCTGCCATCGGAATCGGGCAAGGTCGATGTGGGTGGCGTAAGGATGCGTGTGGTCGTAGTAGACAGCGTCGCCCGTGTGCACAAAGAAGTCGGGATCCAGCTCCGACATCGCCGGATAGACATTGTTGCCGTCAGGGTGATCCATTGTCTTCCACCGGGTGCACGACACGACGGTGAACGAAACCTGCGCAGGGTCATTCCTGGGAGGCGCGGTCGAAAAGTGACTCTCAACGGACGCGGTGATCTCATCCTCGGAACCACGGCCGTCGACTCTGAAGTCGTAGGTCGTTCCTGGCTCGAGGCCCTTTAATTTGAAGTGATGCGTGAAGTCCAGGTCCTCGTTCACGGGCTCCCATTCGGTCACCTTCTCGACGCCCGTTCCCCTCGGTCCATAGGTCAGCCGGACGGCACCGGCTGCTCCCGGAACGGCATTGACCATATCCCCCAGGGTTTTGCCCTCCGGTACCTGACCCCAATAGGGGTCGGAGCTCGAGTGATTGGGCATTTCCGCGCGAGCCACGACCTGGCCGAGCAGGAAGGGGACGCCGTTCAGGTTCCGCTGAGGGTTTCGGGTCAGGCGGGACCAGATGATGGTGGTGGTGCTGGTGACCTCGCCGATCTTGATCCCATTCGCCATATAGGGCTGGGATTGAATGCTCGAAGCAGATGTGCAGATTAACACCGCAGCCAGGATGCTTTTCATTTCGATCTCACCTCTTCATCGTTTATTGGCCAACACCCAGACATCTTTGAAGAATCCCTGACGCCTCTCGGAGAGGCCGCCAATTACCGTCGGGTTCATACAGGGCTTGGGCTCGTGGAATCGTACGGACTGGTGGTTGTAGGCCATCAGGATCGCACACCGGGGATTGCCTTCGTGCGTCCAGGACGAACCGGTGTGGCGGACCCCTTCGGAGAACACGACGAGGCTTCCCGGCGGACATCCGTAAGTCTCCCAGACTCCGGACTCGGGATCGTCCGCTTCTTCGGGCCAGGTCTGCGTTTGAGCGGAAGTCAGGTTGGCCTTGTGCGATCCGGGAACCAGGCAGGTGCCGCCCTTTCCCTTCACCACCTCGTTGAGCTCCCACACAATCCTTGTCATACCGGCGTAGATTCGTCCGTTGTGGAATCGATACGACAGAGAGGGATCGAGGTTTGTTCCTCCGACGTGGGGACGCCAATGTTCCGCATCGTCGCCCACTTTTCGTTGAGACACGAACACGCTCTCGAGTCTGATGCGCCCGGGGTCCGGGTCGATGAGTGTCTGGAGGATGCCCATCACGCGGGGATGATCGATCAGGAACTCGGCGGGGCCGGCCATCGGTGCGCGATGGTGTTCAGGGAGGCTCTCGGGATCGTTCGTGTACGCTTTTACGTGATTGCGAACGGTCTCGCTTTCATCCTCGGACAGGACGCCCGGGATGACGAGGAAGCCTTTGAGGTCGAACAGGAATTGCTCGTAGTCGGTCATTGCGAGGGGGGATGAGCAGGACTCTTCGATGGAGACGCTGTCGGAGGGACGTGTGGCTACGGACACGGTGCAAACCTCTGCGTGATGCGGGTCCCGGGCCCGTCCCTACGGCTCGGGTGGTTAGGACCAGAGATAGACTTCGGGGTCGTCTTCCGAATACCCGATAAACGAGGCAAGTACGCATCGAGGCTTTTTCCCTTCAATGAAGGGTACCTCGTGAATGGTTTCGGAATAGAAGAAGTAGAGGTCACCGGGCTCGAGATGGACCTGGACACGTTCGATGCCTGTTTCCTCGGCGTATTCCCGGAACCGTTTTTCGGTGAGCGGCTTCTCAAAATCGGGACACATCGGCGCTCGATACAGCACGCCTTCCCCGGTGTCGCCGCGCTGCTCACTGTTCTGGAAACACATTACGGCCGCATACTGATGTCTGAAGCGGGAGACGGAGAAGTTGTAGCGCTTCGATCGCTTCGAGACGGAATCGTAGTGCGGAGTATGGCCGGCTCCATAGTGATAGGTCCTGAAGATCGAGGGACCGTAGAGTCGACCGTCGGGATCGCGGGCGACCATCACCTGCTTTTCGGGGATCAGCCTCTGAAGCGATTCGTAGAGAGTGGCAACGGGATCCTCGTAGCCTTCGAACAGCGTATTGAAGAGCTCGTGCGTGCCTTGCGAATGTGCATAGAACGCCTCTGGATCGTTGGCGTGCTTGCCGAGGCTGGTGCCGATGTCTACGCGATGCAACGTTCGCTCGCCGACCTCGCGAGGGTCGTAGAGATGCCCGCGCTCGTAGAAACGCTCCATTAGGGCTTCGCAATGTGCTGACGGGAAGGCGTTACGAATGATAACGCAGGGGATCTCGCTGTTGCGCATTGCCTCGAGGGGATCTGAAACCTGTTCGAGGATTTCGTCGATGGTCCCTTCGACGGGTGACCAGGCTGTAGTCTGGGACATCTGCCTTCTACCTCAACTGTTGAATTCGAGAGTGGACGCTTTACTCCCTCCAGAAGGCGTAGAGGCTGGCTTCTGATAGGGAGAAACGAAGTCGGACGGTCTTGCCAGAGAGCGATCCAATGTCGTCCTGGCCGGGCCACGAAACACGCAGTTCGATACCGTCCTCTCTGATTGGCTCGCTCGTATAACCCTCGATAGGATGTAACGCTTCGTCCAGAATCTCAACGAATATCTCACCGCCCGTAGCGTCTGCATTGAGGACCAGGTTCTGGCCGCCGAGAGTGAGGGGTTTTGTGAGCAGCGAGCCCCGCTTTTTCGCGTCCAGGGAGACGAATCCATCTTTTCTCAACTCCCTGACGTAAATGCCGGCGTGAGTGTCTTCGATCCAGTCGGCACGCTCCGTGGGTGACAGTGACGATGGGTCGCGGGGTGTTCCGTCGGTCCAGATGTCGTGCTGGGGTACGCGCCGCTTCATCCCTTCGTAGTAAAAGCGCAAATGGTCGCCCATATCGATGGGGACGTTGGTCGGCTGCAATTGCAGACGATCGTAGTTTCCGGCGCGACCGTTCGTGAGGGGGGAGGGGCCGATGAAGGCTTCACGGTCTCCCAGTCGTTCCCACGTCTCGAGATCCCGGGTCATCCCCAGCTGCAGAAGGTGGAATCCGTCGGCGTTGCGTTTGGACGGCAGGGATTGGCCCGTCGGATAGTAGATCATCAGGATGCCGATGTAGACATCCTCGTAGGGGAAGAGACCGATGTTGTAACATTCGGCCCGCCAAACCGGAGTGGGGTAGTCCGACGGACGCGTGAAGCCAAGGGCCGGATCCGGTTCGACAAGGAGAGGCATCGCGAGCGAGGGATTGGCGATCCGTTTCCGGATGACGTCGATCGCTTCGAGCTGATCCTGTTCGTCGGTCCCGAACAGGTGCTTGAGGGGGGACCAGTTTACGTAATCCTGGCTGGTGGAGAGATTGTAGGTCCGACCGTACGTGCCCTCATACTTGAGCAGCGCCATAAACCGTCGCCGTTCCCGATCGTAGGTGAGCGTTCCCGCGTCGCCGGATGGGAGGAGGGGCGTGTCGACTTTTTCCCAGTGATAGCCGTCAGGACTCGTGACGGGATGATGGCCGCCATCCAGCTTGAGCAGACCCTTGTAACGACGCCGGTCGTCTTCATCATCCGGGTCGTGGACGACGTGCCAGAGCCGGTAGTCGCCGGGGGTTGGATACCAGTTGGTGTCCTTGCCTTCGAACTGGACGAGGCCGAGGTCCGGCTTCTCCCAGTTCAGCCCGTCATCGGAGACGGCGATGCCGTAGGCTTTCCCGACCATTCCTCTGTTTCGGCCGGGGACACCACGCGCCTCGTAGATCATCCGATACCGGTTCTCTTCCGGGATCCACATCGGGGCGGAGGCGGTGGTAATGTCGGTTCCGTCGGAAGGACGGTCTGCTTTGAGTACAAGCCGACGGTTGCCGGGCTTGTGCATCGTCCGCGTAAGGCCGATCGATTCTTCGACGATGTGATCGTCAATAAGGAGATGTTTTGGCATAGGAAATCAGGGAATGGTGTTTTGAATCAGTAATCGAAGGAATATCGTCCACGCCGGGAGGCGGCTCCTACCCTTGTGGAATCGTTGGCTAACACAGTTCGCCGCTCCCCTCGCCTGGGCTCGGGACAGGCTCCGGCGGCTCCCACTGGAAGACGTTCGCGCAATTCAGCGCCACACCTGCTCGCCCTCACGCCTGCTCAATCCACCACAACCAAACTCCCCCACCAGTCTTCGTTCGGCTGCCAGTCGGGATCGAGATAGCCGGCGTGCTGGTCCTCCAGCTCCTCCATAAACTCGTGGCCGAGGTGGTGCAGCCGCTCGGATTCTTTGTCAGCGTCATACTCGGGGTCAGGAATCGGCAGCTTCGCGCCGGTTTCGACAAGCCAGGCGTCCAGGCGCTCGCGCATCGCTGCGGCGACGTCTGAGTGTTGGGAAGCGAGGTCGATCTGTTCGCCTGGATCAGAGGCGAGGTCGTAGAGTTCATCTCGGCCGTCCTCGTAATAATGGATGACCTTCCAGTTCTGGCGACGCATCATCGCGGCGGGTTCACCCCCCTGATTTCCGTAATGGGGGTAGTGCCAGAAGAGGTCCCTCGATTCGATGTCGGGGTCGGATTCCTCGCGCAACAGGCGAACGAGACTCATTCCGTCGACAACCTGTTTCTCGGGCACTTCGATATCGGCCAACTCGAGGAAAGTGCTGTAGTAATCGATGCCCGACACAGGGATGTCGCAGGTCGATCCTGGACGTGTGACGCCTGGGGCCTTGACGTAGAACGGCTCCCGGATCCCGCCTTCCCACTGGCGCCCCTTCCCGCCCCGTAAGGGAAGGTTCGAGGTCGCGTAGGCGTCGCCGGAGGAGACCCCTCCGTTGTCCGAAGTGAAGCATACGACCGTGTTATCGGTAAGGCCGAGACGGTCGATCGTTTCAAGGACGATGCCGACCGCGTCGTCCATCGCTTCGATCATTCCACCGTAGATCGGGCAATCCTGGACCTGCCTCACGGGAAGGTTGCGGTCCATCACGAATCGGTCCTTCGCGCCGTTTCGCTGTGCCACGGCCTTTTCGCGGTATTTGGACCAGCGATCCAGGCTGGTCTGGATCGGACCGTGGACAGAGTAAAACGAGAGGTAGGCGAAGAACGGTTCCGCGTGGTGATCGTGAATAAACCGGGCGGTTTCTGTTCCGAGGCGGATGGGCAGGGACTCGCCAGGGGGCCCCGGATCGAGTTTAGGGTTTTCCCACGGCGCGAAATAGCCGCCCGCCGGGCTTCCGACGCGCCATCCACCCTTGTTGATTTCGAACCCGAAGTCCTCGGGGTCCTGACCCGTGTCCCCCAGATGCCACTTCCCGGCGAAGAACGTTCGGTAGCCAGCGCGTTGGAACGCTTCTGCGATCGTGATCTCGTCGCGACGCAGGCCGTGTTCGTAGTCGGGGGGGAGCAGTTTGTTGAACCGTTCGCGCTCCCGCCAGGCTTTACCGGAGGCTGCGCCGATCCAATCGGTGATGCCGTGACGCGGAGGAACCTTGCCGGTCAGGATGCTCGCGCGAGACGGGCTGCAGACCTGGCACGCAGCGTATCCCTGCGTGAAACGCATTCCCTCGTTCGCGATACGATCGATGTTCGGACTCTCGTAGAGCGCGCTTCCCTCGACACCTAGATCGCGCCAACCGAGATCGTCCGCTAGGATGAAGAGGAAGTTAGGGCTGGGCATCGGTGGAAACCGAGAGGCTTCTGAGTGGACGAAGGACTTTGTGTCGGCCGGCGGCCGGCTGCCGGCAGCCGACTGTTGCATCAGAATTCATCGTATGGGTAGAGCTTCCGCCCCAGGTTCTTAAACGCCAGCTTCCCTCCGGTCGGGTTGTGCACGCTGGGCTCCGCGACGGAGAAAATCTGTCCCGCCCACGATTCGTAGCCGGCTCGGAAGTGGGCTGCAGATTTGACGCCGATGTAGCGCATCTTCTTCGGGTCGAGGCCGAGGGTTCTGGAGAAGGCGGTGCAGAAAGGTTGCTCGCGGACGGTCACGAGGAGGACGTGGATGCCGTTCTGCTCGATGTGCGCGGATGGACCCATATGGCCCCCCAGACCGGCGTACATCGGACCGTCGTAGTTGAACTCGCCGTCCGAAAGGGCGATCACCTCGACGTCCATCGGTACGGGCTGTCCCTGGAGAGGTGTGGATTTTGCACCGATGTCGAGGCTCAGCCGAGCGCCCACCCCCGCGTCCTGGCATTGTTGGACGGCCTCTGGATCGACGATGTAGAGCACGCAGGCGTCTTGGAGGCCCGCGTCCACGAAAGCCTTGAGCATTCCCGTGCTGTCTCCGGGCGAGCCTCCACCCGTGTTGTCGTCACGGTCAGCGAAGATCACGGGGTAGTTCCCGTCGGCTTCGGCGAGTCGAAGGGCTTCGGCCGTGGACGGTCGATCGAGCTGCCAGTCCTCACGACGTTCGAAGATCCATTCTCCTAGTTCGTTCGCGCACGCCTGAGCCAGTTCCTGGTCGTTGTCGGTGACGACATAGACGGACGCTCCCATATCGGGGATGTCGGCGAGGGGGTAACAGGTTGCGATGGAGCCGCAAACAACACCAGGCCGGGACTCGACTTCGTGCAGGTAGTCAATCGCGTCCTTCATCGGCGGGTGGGCGGTGACCTGGTTCATTCCCCAGACCATTGGGATCTGGTGGAGCGCCATCGTCGGTTTGATTCCTTCCGTCAGGATGCGATGAATGACATCCGCACATTCCCGGCCGCGGGCTGCCATATCGACTTCGGGATAGGTTTCACGCCCGATGAGGACGTCTGCCTGTTCCACCATTCGATGTGACACGTTGGAATGGATGTCGAGCTGGGCGACAATGGGAAGGTCCGGGCCCACGCGGTCGCGGACGGCGGCGAGAATATGCCCCTCCCCATCGGGCACACCCTCCGCCACCATCGCGCCGTGCAGTTCGAGCAGGACGCCGTCGATCTCACCCGCCGAGGCGATGCCATCGACAAGGGAATCGACGATGGTATCGAAGTCGGAGCGGGGAAGCGGCGCGCTGGGAAAGGCTTCCCAGAACGAAGTCGGGACGAGCTCGAATCCGTGTGCATCGGCCCCTTCGATGAATCCGCCGATGGGCGAATTCACGCCGCGCCAATTGTCCAGAATCTCCTGACCGTGCAGATACCCCTGGCGCTCTTTGGCACTTGCGATCGTCGTGGGCACCGTCGTGAACGTGCTGGTCTCGTGAAGGATACCGCCGGTTGCGATTCTCATAGGAGCCTCAGGTCGTTACCAGGGGGAATGACTCTTGATCGGGTTTCTGCGCAGGCGGATTTCCGATTAAGAATTAACGATTTCCGAGTGGGGAAGGAACCGACTTCTCCCATTCGGAGCTTCTTGATCGTCAATCGTCAATCCGTTTCTGAGCGGATGTTGATCTACCGTGCCGTCTTAAGCCTCTGCAACCCAGTGGCTGAAGAGGGGCTTCACGTCTTCCGGCAGATTCTCGTAGATATTCTTCGGTACAAGCGGCTGGTCGTTATCGGCGAGCCCTGTTCGTTTGCCGAGCACTTTCCGCTCGAGCGAATCGCACAGGACTCGAGTGTTGAGCCACCAGGGCGCGTAGCGCACGACGACCGAGACGCGTGGGTCGCTCGTGGTGTTTGCTGCGGTCGAGTGCCACATTCGACTGTCCAACACGAGGACGCTTCCCGCATCTCCACAGGCGTTGATCTCGCCCGGGTAGGGCGCCGACGGATCCACGCCGATGTCGCACGTGGGATTGTTCGGCTCCCGATGACTTCCGGGGACGATGAGGGTTCCGCCGTTTTCCTCGGAGAAGGGAGACAGCATCCAGAGCGTGGTGATGTGCATCGGGACGTCCGGATAGGGCGCCTCGACGTGCCCGGCGTTATTCTGATTGAAGGGCCAGTCGGCGTGCCAGGTGCCTCGGGGGTTCTCCGGCATATTGATGGTCGCGGTGGTGAATGAGATCTTGATGTGCGGGCCGAGGATGCCCTGGACCGGCTCGATGACCCGTCGATCGGCGAGATAGGGTGCGAGCGCCTGGTTGAACGCGATGAAACCGCCGACGTGCCCGATGCCCATCTTGCGGGCACGTTCGGTTCCGTGTTCGTCGGTCGAGGCCTGAATCTGCCGTTTCAGGTCCTCGATGTGCGCTTCGGGGACGACGTTTTCGACGACGGTCCAGCCGTCTTCCTTCAGGCGCGTGATATGATCGGAGGCGTTCATTTGGGTATCAGGCGTAGAGCGCGGCGAGCAGAGCTTTGATGTAGCCGATGGAATAGGCCGCTCCCTGGCTGACCTCTTCCGTGTCGCCGTCGATTTGGAAAATGTGATCGGGATTGATGCAGCCGTCGAAACCCACTTTATGCAAGGCTTCGAGGATGTGAAACATATTCATATCCCCGTCGTCGAGATGGACCTCTTCGTATCCGCCAGAGGTCGCGAAGCTGCCACGCACGTTGCGGAAATGGACCATAAAGATCCGGCCCTTCCGGCCGTAGTGATTGATTTCCTGAAGAACGAGGGGCTCGCTCCCGGCTTCTGCCCGTGTGCCGATACAATAGAGGAAGCCGACGTTAGGACTGGGGAAGGCGTCGATGATTCGGTGAAAACCCAGGCCCCCAAATGGTGAATCGGGCAGAGGATTGTCCGATGGGTGCATCGCCAGCTTGAGGTCATACTCTTCGGCGACGGGGACGAGGCGTGCATACAGATCGACGAAGTGCTGCCACCAGTTATCGAGTTGCTCCTTGGTCGGCGGCCTCCCGGTTGTATGGTCCCACACGTGCACCCTTTTGGCCCGGAGGTCCTCGGGGGTGAGGCTCGCCAGGCCTTCGGGGGTGACGTGACCAAGCGTGTAGCCGGATCCGAGCATTCCCGCACGGTGGACGGATCTGTAGTGCGTGGCGAGATGGTTGAAGGTGTCGCCCTCACAGCGTTGCCGCGCGATGGGGACACCGGCTTCGCCGAAGACCCGCAGGGCATTGACCGAGTTCTCAACGTACCGTTCGGCGCCCTCCCGGTCGAGAAAGTAATCCTCGCCCACATCGGGGAGCGTGAGGCGGTTCAGCCTCAGTCCCCAGGAGTGCACCCGCTGCTTGATGTCGAGAAGGCTGTCGAGATCGGGAAACCCCTGCTCCTGGACCCCGGGGAGATTGGTTGCCTCCCCGATGTCGACGCAATCCACCCCCAGCTGGCTGTAGCGTCGGAGGAGGGAAGGACTGGGATCGGGACCGATCCCCATCGTTACACGCATCATCTGCAGCACCCCATTGAACACTGAAGATTGAAAGGTCTTGTCGGATCTAACTCGCTGGCTTGGTGACGTGCGCGAGGCCGTCTCCGACGCGTACGTTGTGCATCCTCCGCAGCATAATAACGACGCCGTCCGTTCCCGCACAGATTTCCTTTAGGGTGTTGCCAAACAGGTCGCGGATCGTTCCGATTCGCTGACCGGCCTCCACCTCGTCGAGCAGTTCGACCTCCGCCCGGAAGTAGCCGGCGACCGGAGCCAGAGTCGCCTCGTCCATATTTCCGTCGCCGACGAGATGATGCGTCATCGAACGGGGAGCCGGGTCCCCTTCGATCATTCCCATCCACTTCGCGACGTTCAAGACACCCTCGTAGAAACAGTCGACGTCGTCGGCTCTGGCGAAGCCACCCCCGGCCGCCTCCGTGTAGACACAGGGAACACCGTGATCGACGGCCGCACTGAGTGAACGGCCGGGTGCGAGTGAGGGATGACCCCACAGGACAGGAGCGCCGAAAGCGCGGGCCCCGTCGAAAGACTTCTGACCCAGCGGAGTGTCCTGGTGGATGTACCCGACCAGGGTAGGGATGTCATAGCCCATCCCGCCACTGTGGAGGTCGACAAAGAAATCCGCGTGGGCAAGGACATCATCCGTGAGCCGTTGTGCGATTCGTTCGGTGATGCTGCCCTCGGCGTTGCCGGGGAAGACACGGGCGAGGTTCAGATGATCGACAGGGCTGCTTCTGGTGATCGTTTCGTAAGCGGGAACGTTGCACACGGGGATCGCGAACAGGGTACCCTTCAACAAGCTCGGGTCGAGACTCGCATACACGCGAGGGATCGCTTCGACGCCCTCGTACTCGTCACCGTGTACCCCTGCGAAGACGACGAGCACAGGGCCGTCCGACTGCCCGGTGACGTAGAGATACGGGAGTCGCCACTGGCCGCCGTCGGGCCTGCCGGCGATGTCGATCCAGCCGGTGGATTTTTCACCACGTGGGAGGTTGGGGATGTCGATCAATTTGAAGACTCCGCGGTATTCGATGTAAGACATTTAACATCGGAGAGATGCGAGATGTTGCCCCTCTCTGATATCGGATTTCAAAACTCGGATATCTGATGTCGCTTCTGCGTTTCTCAGGCGAGCGGGTGCGTGATCAGCCCCAGCTCCTCGATCGATCCTCTGATTCGGTCGACTTCTTCTTCGGTGGCCGTAACCATCGGGGGACGCAGGAACCTGGACGCGACGCCGTTCAGCTCGAGGGTCGCTCGCCACAGTGCCTGGAACCCGCCGTCGACATTCGATGCCAGCGCCTCGAAGGGTTTCTCGATCTGTCGGATGATGCTCGAGGCTTTCTCGACGTCAGATCGCTGAACAGCATCCCAGTAGTCTCGAGCTACGTGCGGGGCGAACGAAGAGAAGTAGCAGAAGAAGGCGGGTCGCCACGGCCACTGCGTGAAGTTCCTCCAGAGCCCGCCGCCGGTCATAAACTTCCAGGCATCGCCGTACTTCTGCATCGTGTCGGGCGCGTAATCCAGGGCGCCGTCTTCCTTGAAGCAGCAGATGTTGTCCATATCGACGATCGCGTCGAGGATCTCGTGGGGCGGCCAGCCGACGAGCATCACGGGCATCACCCGGGCGACGGCGCGATAGTGCTCGACCTTTCCCCCCGGACGGGCGTGGTCGGACGGCAAGACCATCAGGACGTCCACACCCAGGTCCTTGCAGAAGTGGGCGAATTCGACGGCTTTCGCGTTCGACCATCTGCGTGTGGCCGCGACGGTGAGGGCCCGGCCCTTGACCTGGTCGATCAGGCAGCGGGTGAGTTCGGCGACCTCTTCGTCGGAGAGATGGTCGAACTGGCTGTCGCCATAGGTGAGAAGGCTGACCTCGCTTCCTCCAGCGATGCCGACGTCGATGATGTTGCGAACGCCATCGATGTCGATGTCGCCGTTCGCCAGAAAGGGCGTGGGAATCGAGTTGACGGGGCCGTCGAGCCGATCCTTGATTGTCTGGGGTTGGGTTTGTGCCATCCGCTTTCGCTTCCTCCCGATCGGGGCCAATATGCTCCAGAACGATCGCAAGTTCCACCTCTCATTCTTCCCGAATCGGGAAACCTCCTGGGGCCGCATTTGACCCGGCGTGCGGTCCTGATCGGTCTTGGGCTTTCTGTCGTCATCAGCGTCTGGCCCGCCTACTCGAGTATGATCGTCCGGTCCTCCCGGGCGGACTACGCTCACCTCTCGGTCGCCTTTCTCGTTCCGTTCGTTCTACTCCT
This sequence comes from Latescibacteria bacterium UBA6620, assembly GCA_002433075.1. Classification (GTDB taxonomy): domain Bacteria; phylum Latescibacterota; class UBA2968; order UBA2968; family UBA2968; genus UBA6620. Next base: position 111,149 of record DJHM01000041.1, on the reverse strand, counting down.
TCTGTTCAACCTGCTTGCAGGTCGTAGGGGCGGGGGACTGTCCTCGCCTGAACTGTTGACGATCTGCTGTATGGGGACGGTTGCCGCGAACACCCAGGGAGAGTGGCTCTCGGGTTACTGGCTCGGGACGGTCGCATCTCCGACGTATTTCGCGACCTCCGAGAACCGGTGGGAGGAGTTGCTGCTGGCGTATCTCCCCTCGTGGGCGATCGTGAGCGATCTGGATGCGACGACCGGTTTCTACGAAGGTCTGCCGGATGGGCGCAGCATCCCCTGGGCGGCCTGGTCGCCGTCTCTGGTCTGGTGGAGCGGGTTCTTTGCCTCTCTGCTTGTTGCGAACTTCTGCGTGATGGTGATCCTCCGGAAGCAGTGGATGGAGCACGAACGGCTCGCCTTTCCGATTGCGACCGCGCTCCTGCAAATGACGGGCACCGGGCGCACGACAACGACGTTCCGTGCGCTCGTGAAATCCCGGCTCTTTCAAATCGGTCTGTTTTCGGTGCTGGGCGTTTTCGCGTGGAACACCGTCACGTGGTTCGTGACCGCCATCCCACCGCTACCGGTGATGACACGAAATGTGCTCGTCGTGGCTCGCGGGTTTCCGTCCGCGTTGATCGTGATCCATCCAATGACGATGGCCTTCGCGTATTTCACGAAGTCTGATGTGCTGCTCAGCCTGTGGGTTTTCCAGATTTTCTCGTTCGTCCAGGCAGGCCTTTTCAACCGGGTGGGTTTCAGCATCGGGGGTTCCGATCCCTGGGGTTCGTTCGATGCCTCGACGGGATGGCAGAGCTTCGGGGGAATGATTGTCTATGTGGGCTGGGGCCTGTGGATTGCGAGAGATCATTTGAAGGCCGTCGTGCGGCAAGCGTGGACGGGGGAGCGGAGCATCGACGACTCGGGAGAGCTGATGTCGTATCGATCCGCACTCTGGTTGCTCGCGGGTTCTGTGGTCTATCTGGTGTTCTGGCTACGCGGAACGGGAATGGACTGGGGGCCGTTGCTGGCATTCTGGTTCGGCACCGCCGTTCTGTATATCGGTCTGGCCAGGATCATCGTCGAGAGCGGGCTGGTCATCCTTCGAGGCCCGATCACGGCCCAGGCCTTTACGTGGCATCTGGTGGGGATCGGCGGTGTCGGGCCAACGAGCGCGGCCGTCCTGGGTCTGACGTATACGTTTTTCTGCGACGGCAAGACGCTCGGAATGACCGCACTCGCCAACGTGACCCGACTCGGACACGAGATGGACATCCGGGGGCGTCGCAAGCTGGTCCCGGTAGTGTTGTCGGGTGTCCTGATCGGGACGGCGGCGGTGGTCGTGTTCACGCTCTACGAAGGCTATCACGCGTTCGGAAGTTTCAATTTCGGAGTTACGACGTTCACGGGTTCGGCCAACGGACCGGCCGGCGTCTGGCAGATCAGCGCGAACAGAATTCAGCAGGGCACTTCGGGTACCGACTGGAACCGGCTGATGTTCCTGGGGATTGGCGGTCTTTTTACCGCACTGGTGCTTTACCTGAGAGTCCAGATCCCGACCTTCCCGATTTCGCCGGTTGGCTTCGCGATCTCGTCATCGGGCGTTCTGCAGAGCAGCCTGCTGTCGATCCTGCTGGTCTGGGCGATCAAGACCATCGTCCTGAGGATGGGGGGGCTGGAGCGTTACCGAAGGATCGCTCCGCTGTTTCTGGGAATGCTGATCGGACACGCGATGGGTCTGGCCCTCGGCGTCGTCGTGGACACGATCTGGTTCCACGGAAACGGTCACAGTATTAACCGGTGGTAGGGGGTACTCCAGTGCCTGGGAGGAAGTGGGGAAAATGGCGGCGTGAGCGGCGGAACGGGGGATGGGGGGACGAGGGGAGCCCGCCTTCGCTGAAGCTACGGCGCGGCAGGCGGGTGTGGCGATGGCTTCGCGCTATCCGTGGTAGAATTGGTTTAGGGCCCGGCCTCCGGAACGGATTGGTGACTGAGGAAATTCTTTGACGAAACGTGCACTCATCATCGGGCTCGTGATGGCGGTGTGGGTCAGTCTGTGGCCTGCCTATTCGAGTATGATTGTGCGCTCCTCTCGGGCGGATTTCGCGCATCTCTCCGTGGCGTTTCTGATTCCGTTCGTCTGCCTGCTCGGGTTCAACCTGTTCCTGGATCGTAAGGGGCGGGCGCTGCGTTCGTCGGAATTGCTGGGGATCTGCTGTATCGGGATGCTGGCGTCGAATATGCAGGGGGAGTGGCTTGCTGGCTACTTCCTGGGCACGATTTCCTCACCGACGTATTTCGCGACGCCAGAAAACCGATGGGAGGAACTGCTGCTGACGAACGTCCCGCCGTGGACGATCGTCTCCGGCCTGCACAGCACGACGGGATTCTACGAAGGACTGTTGTCGGGCGATCGCTTCCCCTGGCTGGACTGGCTCCGCCCGTTGCTTTCGTGGGGAAGCCTGCTCGCAGCGATTCTGACCGCCAACCTCTGCACGATGGTGATTCTTCGGAAACAGTGGATGGAGCACGAGAAGCTCACGTTTCCGATCGCTGTCGCGCTGCTCGAGCTGACGGGCACGTCGAACGCACGAAGCACAGTCGCCGGTCTCGTACGGTCACGGCTGTTTCAGATGGGCTTTCTCGTCGTGTTCGTGCTTTTCTGCTGGAACATCGCGTCGTGGTTCTATCCCGTGATCCCCCAGGTTCCGATTATGAAGCGGCTGGACGTTTACGTCTGGCAGAGCCTGCCGCCGCTCTGGATCGTGCTGCATCCGATGTCGATGACGTTCGCCTACTTCACGAAGTCGGACGTTCTCCTGAGCATCTGGGTGTTCCAGCTTCTGGCCTTCGGGCAGGCGGCGGTATTCGACCGGATCGGATTTACGATCGGTGAATCGGATCGCTGGTCATCGCTCAAGCCCGCCATCGGCTGGCAGAGCTTTGGCGGGATGATTCTGTTCGTGGGGTGGGGCCTGTGGATGGCGCGATCCCATCTGGGCGAGGTGTGGAAGAGGGCGGTGGGGAAGCGGTCGGAGGTGGACGATTCGGGTGAACTGCTGTCCTACAGGACCTCGGTATGGCTGCTGATCGGGTCCGTGATCTTCGCGATCCTGTTTCTCCGGTCTACGGGGATGGGGTGGGGGCCCACCCTGGCGTTCTGGTTCGCCACGACGGTGCTCTACATCGGTCTCGCTCGGATCATCGTGGAGAGCGGTCTCGTGTTCCTGAGGGGTCCGATCACGGCCCAGATCTTCGCCTGGCACTTGTTCGGGATCACGGGGATGGGTCCGCAGAGCGCGGCTGCGTTGACGCTGACCTACACGTTCTTCTGCGATGCGAAAACGTTCGGGATGACGACGTTCGCCCACATCCCTCGTCTGACTGCGGCGATGGATCTGAAGGGCAGACGCCTGGTGGCTCCGGGGGTCCTCCTGGGCGCCCTGCTGGGTGCGGGCTCGGTGATCGCGTTCATTCTCTACAAGGGCTATTACACGATTGGCGCTTACAACTTCGGTGTGGTGAGCTTCAATGGATCGATCAACAGCGCGATCGGACTGTGGCAGACGAGCGCGAGCCGGATCATCGAGGGTACGGGCGGCACCGATTGGAAACGACTTCAGTTTCTGGGGATCGGGGGGGCGGTGACGGGCTTCCTGCTCTACCTGCGGTATCGCTTTCCCGGGTTTCCCATCCACCCGATCGGATTCACGATCTCCTCGTCGGAGATTCTGCGCAGCAATCTGTTCACGATCTTCACGGTCTGGTTGGTGAAGACGATCCTGCTCGGCCTGGGCGGGCTGGACCGCTACCATCGAACCGTGCCGCTGTTCCTGGGGATGCTGGTGGGGCATCTCGCAGGCCTGGGATTGGGCGTGATTGTGGACTTCTTCTGGTTCCACGGGGAAGGACATCCGTTGAATCGATGGTAGGACGTTGTTTCCCGGGCGCCTGGGGGAGAGGGTGGCTGGCGGTGGCGAGGAGCTGAGCGGGGGATCGGGAGACAGCGAGAGCGGGAGTGGCGACGGCTTCGCGACTAGCGTTTAGATGAAGGGTAGGACCGGCCTCCTGGCCGGGATAAACAGGCACCTAATTGTGGCCCCGGGGCCACTTTTAAGACGAGCACTAGCCACCCCCGCTCCGCTCTTCTACGGATTCTCCGCGGCTTTGATCAACGCCTTGATGTAGCCGGCAGTGTAGGCTCGTTGCCGATGTCCCCACGGGGTGTCCTGGTCGGATTTCGGGACGTGGTCGGGGCAGAAGATGCCATCGTAACCCGCCTCTTTGTAGACCTTCATCGCCTTCCACATATCTACTTCGCCATCGTCGATGTAGGCTTCCTCGAACTTTAAAAAGCCGCCTCGGATGTTGCGGAAGTGGACCATCGAGATGCGGTTACGTTCGGCGAAGTACCGAATGACGTCGAAGATCTCCTCGCCGGGATTCTCGAGCATCTCGGAGACCGTGCCCTGGCAGAAGTTGAGCGTGTGATACGGGCTGCTGGCGATGTCGATGAAACGCTTCAGTCCGGCGACGTTGCCGAGGACTCGATCTACACCCATCACGCCGATTCCGGGGGGCACGGGGGCGTCGTGCTGATGACAGGCCATCCGCACGCCCGAAGACTCTGCGACGGGGATAACTCGATCTAGAAAGTAGGTGATTCGTTCCCACATCATCTCGGCGTCCACGCGGCCGGCGGACGTCATCGGGGCGTCCTTGATCAGGTCGTAGTCGAAGGCGCGGACGGTGACGTCGCCTCGAGCGGGTGTTCTGCCGGTGGTGAGGACACCGAGCAGGGTGAGGTTGTACTTGAGGCAGGGAATCCCGACTTCGCCGGCGATGCGGACGCACTCGCAGATGTTGTCGATCTCTCGATCCCGTTCGGGCGTCCCGAGCATTATGTTCGGGCTGTCGCCGGGCGTCTGGGGATTCCACTTTCGGAGCGGGAGAGGTACGACCTGGAGCTTGATGTCGTGGGAAGCGACAAAGTCGTTGAACCGGCTGAGTGACTCGTGCGTCCAGCGGGACATCCCTTCGGGAATGACGTCGCTGGTTTTCACGCCGACGATGTGATCGACACCGACCTGACGGGCGAATTTCAGGTTGTCGGACGAGATGTCGGACATCTGGAATGCAACGTTCATAGAGTGAAACCACCAAGACACGAAGACACGAAGAGAACCACAGGACGAAGGCGCCCGTTAAGAGTGCCCCAGCTCGCTCACTCGTGCCTGGGACCGGATTCGCCTAACGTTTCGGACCAGGACATTTCAGGGAGGCGCTGCCAGTTGAACTGCTCGGGCGCGTCGACGTTTTCCGACCACCGAACGACGAGGTCCATTTCGGCCCGGCGCTCCTGAACCCGGCGCGCGACGTGGTCAGGATCCCATCCGTCTAGCACGCGCGCGGTCAAGTCGCTGACGGTCTGGCGACAATCAGGATCGGATGCACGATCCGATTCCTCAAGCGGGTCCTCTCGGAGGTTGAACAGCTGCAGTGGTTGCTGGTGATGGTAGATGAGCTTCCACTCATCCTGACGGATCATTCGCTGGGTAATACCCTCGTAGAGACAGTACTCGGAGAACGTGACGTCTTCCCAATCTGTAGATGGGTCCTTGAAAAGGCCGAGGGCACTTCGTCCCGGTGAATGGGGAATCGAGGGTGCCCCCATCGCGTCGAGCATCGTAGCGCCCAGGTCGAGGGCGGACATCACACGGTCGCACGTCTGGCCTTCGGGGAGAACGCCCGGCCAGGAGAGAAGGGTCGGGACCCGCGCGGACTCTTCATAGAAGGTTCGTTTCATCCACAGGTCGTGATCGCCCGCGTGGTCCCCGTGGTCGGAACTGTAGACGATGAGGGTGTTTTCAGCGAGATCGTTGGCCTCGAGAGCGGTCAGGATCTTGCCGATCATCTGGTCCATTTCATCGACTAGGGCCCAGTAGGCGGCCCGGCCTCTGAGGATCCACTCGTCGGGGAGCGTCTCGTCCAGTCTGCCGTGCTCGCGCCACCACTTCAGGAAAGGGTGCAGGTCATCGTCGAAGGCCTCGCGAACACGAGGCATCGAGATGTTCTCGCGATACTGTTCGTAGATCGGGCGGCGCGCGAGGTAGGGATGGTGAGGGAGCATAAAGCCGACGGACAGGCTGAAGGGTTTGTCCATCAGGCCGGCGCGTTTTCGGACGCCCAGATGATCCAGGAAGCTGACGGTGGCTGCGGTGACGTCCTCGTCGTGGACCTGATACGCGCCCTGACCAGGTCCAGCCGCCTCGACCGCTGCGCGCAGGTTGCCGGGCGCCAGACCCGACCCACCCCAGTTCGAACCGTGATCGCCGACGGGCCGGTCCACGTAGCCGTGCAGCTGGTCGGGCCCGTTGGAATGCATCCGGCCGATGAGGACGGGGTCATACCCGGCCGCTCCCATCGCGTTGGCGATCGTGGGAATGCCGGCGTCCAGGATCTGGTTATTCGTCCAGACTTCGACGTCGGATGGCAAGCGGCCCGCGAGCATCGACATCCGGGACGGGACACAGACGGGCGACGGACAGTAGACATTGTTGCACAGGACGCCGCGTGAGGCCAGCCGGTCGAGGTTCGGCGTCTGCACGAGCGGGTCACCGGCGCATCCCATTACGAAGGGGCTGTGCTGATCGGAATGGAGGTAGAGAAGGTTGGGTTGGTCGGGCATTGGGGCCTCTGTGGCATCGGGTTGATGAACAGAGGTATGATAGGCACGGAATGGAGGAGCACAACGGAGAACGGAGCGCAGGGGAGCAGGAGTGTCAGCCTGCTACGCCACGGTACAATCGGTGATAGAATGAACTTCGGTCGTCGTTGGAAGTTGCCGAGAGATGCGTGAGTGGACAATGCCACTCCTGCTCGCCCCAACGCTCGCTCTCCCTCTATAGATCCAGCTGGTAGGAGAGCTTGAGGAGGACCGATCGGCTGCGCTGGGTGAGCTTGAAGCCGCCGCCGTTGATGGGATCGTCGGCGGTGTCGTAGCCGCTGTCGAAGACGAGGAAGATGTCGCTGCCAGGGCGATACTGCCAGTTCAGGAGGAAGTTGGTGCCGACGGTTTCGTCATCGTTGTTCCACTGGGAGAAGACCTTGACGAAAAAGTTCGTCGTGATGGAGTAGAGAAACCGTGTGCTGAGGGTGTGGATACTCAAGTTTGCCTGAGGCAGACGAATCCAGTTGCCGCGATAGTCGACTTCGAACGAGGCGCGGCCCGTGGGGCGAAACTCACTCTGCGATCGAAACGTGTAGCGCTTCCCGGTGTAGTAGGTTCCCGCCTCGAAACTGAACCTGGGAACGATCCACCGTTTTCCACTGGGACGAGGACCGGTCCGGAAGGTCGTGAACTTGTAAGTCCCTGGAGGGATGATGACGTCACTCTGTCGGTCGGATGGAGCGAACTGTTCGGTCACGACATCGTAGAAGCGTGTAAGCTGCGTGGACCAGGCGTCGCCGTTGTTGAAGAGGGTGTACCAGGAGGCTTCCCCGGTCCAGTATTTCACGTTGTTCGCCCGGTCAGCGAACAGCTCCAGTTCCGGACCGATCGACATATACCGAACGTTGGCGAAACTCGGTCGTGGGCGCCAGCGCAGGTAGACGTTGTAGCGGCGGAACCCGGGAAGATCGTCGCGACGATTGATGAAACCGACGGCGGGTTCGAAGTTCTCCTCTACGTCGAGGTATTTGAGACGCGACCAGAATTTCCCTCCTCGATAGTTCAGGAAGAAGAAGCCGGCGTCTCCCGTGCCCTCGATGTTCGAGTCCCAGGTTCTGGCCGCGAAGCCTTGGAAATTGAGTTTGCTCGTGGGGGAGTAGCTGAAATCGATCCCCGCTGCGCGGTTGTAGGTGTTCCATCCGTCGAGGGTCCCGTCGATCTGCTTGTTGACCATAATGAAACCGACGTTGGACCGCGCGAAGAGGTCGCGTTTGACGCGGAGCACGGAGTAATTCGTACGGCGAACGTGGATGCTGTCGCTGTCGTCTTCGAAAGAGATCGGGTCTGTCAGGACTGTCAGGGCGCCGATGCTCGTTCGACCTTCCTTCCCCGCGATCTTCGCACCCACCTGAATGGGGACCTTCCGCTTCTCTTCCAGTCCGATTCGTCTCGAATAGAACAGGAGCGTCGGCGGTTCGGTGCCGCTTCCCCGGAATCGGGCGGCTTCGCCGAATTCGAACAGGTTGGCGCCCTCGAGGAAGAATTCCCGCTTCTCTGGGAAGAACAGGCTGAACTGGGTGAGGTTGGTCTGTTCCTGGTCGCCTTCGACCTGGGCGAAGTCCGTCTTGTAGGAGACGTCGAGTCCGATGTTGGACGTGATTCCGTAGCGGAGATCGAGTCCGGTGTCGAACGAACTGTTTTCGCTGGGATCGGTCACGGTAAAGTCTTTGGACGACCCGGGCAGGACATACGGCTTGATCTGGATGGGACGTCGGGCATTGACCTGGCGAAGGCCCTTGAGTTCGCCGATGTCCATCATCAGGTAGCGTTCGGTCGGTGAGGAGCTCTGCACTCCGACGACGAGCTGCGAGGCTTCATTCTTGTTGGCGATGAAACGGGAGAGGTTGATGCCCCAGACCATCTCGTCACCCGGCTTGAATCGAAGCTGGCTGAACGGGATCTGGACTTCGGCCGTCCAGCGATCCTGCTTTCGCACCGTTTTGCACGTCCAGTTGCAGTCCCAGTCGCGGTTGTAGGTTCTTCCTTCGTTCGAAAGCAGGTAGTCGGCCTGAGCGCCGAGGGGATTCACGAAGAAGAAAAACCCGTTCTGTCGGTCGTTAAACGTATCGAGCAGGATCTGGATGTTGTCGTCGCTCGTCAGCTCGGAATCCCGCCGCATATTCTTGGCCACCGAGCCGCTTCCGTCAGGGATCGGGCAGTCGAACCCGAAATAGAGATTCTCGTCATCGTAGATGATTCGGGCGACGGTCTTCTCATCGCTCGGTACCCAGTAGTTTGGGTCGCGCTGCAGGAATCCTTCGATCGGCCTGGCGGATGTCCACACTGGATCGTCGAGTTCGCCGTCGAGTACGGGGCCTTCCTCCACGCGAGCGGCGTAGACGGTCCTTCGGGCCTTTCGCTTGCTTCCGTTCCCAAGCCCGACGTGACTCAGGCGATCGGCGGGTCGATAGCTTGCTCGTTCCGACGAGGTGGTGCGAGCGACGATCAGGTCATCGAGCTCCTTGATGACTTCGAGGTCTTCTCCAAAGCCATTGTCGTCGGTCGTGGCCAGACGGCTCCACATCGGGACGGCGCCGTTCATTCCTTCGACATAAACGAGATCGCCGCTGACCTCGCGGACACGACCCTCGACGTTCGAGAGCGCCTTCGGTCGCTCGACCAGAGCATCGTCCGCCTCGTCCTGTTCGAAGGCAACCACCCAGAGGCCGTCTCGTCCGACCACGGTCATCACGGACTGCGACATTCCGGGTCCGAGCTCGACCATCTCGCCACGTGCAAATCGCCGCGAGCCCTCGCGAATCTCGACCGTTCCCACGAGCGAGGCGCCGGGGTCGATCTCACCGTTCGAGGCCGTGCCCCCTAGGATCTGGTAACGTTCTCCGGACCGCACCGCAGTTCCGTTGTGCAGGTCGATAAAGACCTTGCCGTCGTGCATTCGTACGACGTGGCCACGGATTTCCTGGGCAGAAACGGGGAGCGCCAGGGCCAGAAGCAGGAGGATATGGGCGAAAACTTGGGTCATAGCGGCCATAGAGGTCGTAGGAACAAGAAACGGGGCCCTCTGCCGGGGGCGGAGGGCCTTCCTATTATCGACCGGAGAAGTGATTGTATTTACAGTTATTTGCATCGTGGAGTCAGAAGCCGTGGACATAGTCGTTTCTTGGAGTTGTTGGGTGTGTCCCGGCTGTGGACTGCGATTCTGCCTAGCATAATGTGTTCCCGGGTGGATGCCACTCCATTCAGACGTCGAACTCTCGCGTGGCCTGATCGAGGGCCGTGTCGAGCACGGAAACGGCCGTTTCGATTTCTTCGGGGGAGATCACGAGCGGAGGGTAGAACCGGACGTCATCGCCGTTGACCCAGTCTGCGCATCCCGATGTCGACGAGACGTGCAGTCCGTGCTCCATCGTGATCTGGGGAATCCGGGCCGAAACTTTCCGCGAGGCCGGGAAAGGCTCCGCGGTCGCCCGGTCACGAACCAGCTCGATTCCCATCATCAGCCCCTTGATCCGTATGTCGCCGACGATCGGGTGCTCGAGAAGTCTCTTGGATGCGGTTTCGAGCTGCTCCCCCATTCGGGTTACGTGTTCGAGGAGCCCTTCCCTTTCGATGATGTCGAGGACGGTCCAGGCCACGCGCGTGGCGACAGGATTGTTGACATAGGTGAAGACGTGGGGGAAAGACCCGGCTTCGTCGAGTGCGTCGCGGATGTCATCCGTAAGGAGCACACCGCCGAGCGGCATATACCCCGCGGTTGCGCCTTTGCCGAAAACGAGGAGGTCGGGTACGACGTCGTAATGTTCGATAGCGAACCAGCGACCCGTTCGGCCAAACCCGGTGATGATTTCGTCCGCGATGAAGAGGACGTCATACTTGTCGCAGATTTCGCGGATCCGGTGGTAATAATCCGGGGGAGGAGGGCTGACGGTGATACCCGCGTTGACGACCGGTTCGCCGATAAAGGCTGCGACGGTGTCGGGCCCGGCTTGCAGGATGGCTTCCTCGAGTTGGTCCGCGCAGGTCAAGTTACAGGTGCCTTCGCATCCGGCGAACTTGCAGCGGTAGGGGTAGCTTGGTTCGATCTTGGGGAAATCGGGTAGCCAGGAAGTGAAGGGGGCCCGGAGTCCGGGAAGTCCGGACGCCGCAAGAGCTCCAAGGGTGGCGCCGTGATAGCTGCGCCATCGTGAGATGATTTTGTGTTTACGTTCGTTGCCCCTCTGAAGGTGATACAGTCGGGCAATCTTGAAGGCGGTCTCGTTGCCTTCGGACCCGCCGGAGACAAAGTAGGCGTGGTTCAGCGAACCGGGTGCGATCGACGCCAGGCGTGAGGCGAGGTCCAGAGCCGGGCGGTTGGTGAAGAAAGCCGAAAAGCAATAGGCCATCGTCTCGGCCTGTTCGGCCATCACGGCGGCAATCTGCTTCTGCCCGTGACCCAGCGTGACGTTGCCTGCGCCTGAGACGCCGTCAATGTAGCGGTTGCCATCTTCGTCGATGAGGTAGATTCCCTCCCCGCGAGTGATGACCGGGTACGATCCGGCAGGATCACGGTGAATCAGCGCATCTCGCGTGTTCATATCGGCTCCGTCAGGTCGATGGTGACATCAGTTCGGGGGGATCGAAAGTTCAGCTCGCGTTCCGTAGCACGTACGGCGACCGGGCCTTCGCGCGTGGAGGCGGACCATCCTTCGTTCGTATCCACCCAAGTGGGATGGGTCTCTCCAGCTCGCACGATCGTGAAGAGGGAAAGCAGACAGGCTCGGGTCGCGTGGGTCGTCGCTTCGATATACGGTTCGTGGCGCTGCGGAAATACATCGCTGAGGCGATGTCGATTATAAGGAGCCTGGTAGGCGTGGCGCCGGGATGCGATGGACAGGGTATTCTCGCCGTCCAAGAGACTGACGACACGGGCGGAAAGGATCGCATTTGATCCTTCGACAAGGAAGCTGCCGTCACCCGCGGGGTTGGTGTCGGATGCAGTGTGCCACCTGAGGGACAGAGTTTCGACGGTTTCGAGCTGGACCTCGTCCAGGACGAAAGCCGTGGCCGGCAGGAGATGTACGACGGTTCGCCGAACCATCCTGGCTCCGTCGTACTTGCTGGCCAGGTCGATCTGCCAGACGCCTCCCCAGCTGTCGTCGAATTCGGTTTTGAAGACGACCGCTTCGACGGACGACTCGTGTTTCATCTCGCGTCCCCCGATGACGAGGACGTTATGGCCGATCGCGGAGGCGTTGTAATACTCATATTTATAGGCTCCGTAGTCACCGGGATAGCCTGGCGGAGAGCCGAGATCGACGATGAGCCGGTCGCCGTAGCCGTCGACGCAGACCTGGCCGACGTCGTGATGCCCGTGAACAATCGTCCCTGTGCCACCTTTTCCATAGACGATCGATGGAGGGTGACGTGACCCCCAGCAGGTTCGGCTGCTGAATCCTGCGTCGTGTTCCGCGAAGGCCCGACCCGTTGGCACCTTCCCGTCGAGCGGGATCGGCTCGAGCGCAGGATCGTACCAGAGGAGCTCGTAAACGAGCGAACGGCGGGCGACGTCGATGTCGGCGTAGTCCAGATAAAACTGCTGGAGATGCCCATCGCGCGTGGCGTCGGCGACGGCGGGGAAGTAGGAGAGGGCCGGAGGGGCGTCGACGTCCCCGTCGCCGAATGCGGCGTAGCGACCGGGAGGCAGCGTGAAGTAGCAGAGCCAGCGACAGGTCTCGGGAAAAGGGTGCCCGGTCAGGCGATCGACGCCCCCTCCGCTGGCGTAGCGCTGGGCGGCGAAGTAGGCCACAGGCTGGATGGTGGAACTTGCGTAGCCGACTGACTCGCTGAACTCTCCCTCCAGGCCGAACTTGCTGAGGTAGTCGACCATTCGAGGATCGGCGGCATCGATCAGTTCCTGCGATCGGGGGTAGTCGTCGCCCAGGGCCATTCCGGCGATCCCGTGCCCGCCGACGACGACGGTGAGCCAGTTCGTTCGTACGTCAAGCCAGTAGGCGTTTTCGGCGACATCATCGAGATACAGCTGGAGATCGCACCGGTCGAGCCCCTCGACGATCGCTTCCCGATTGGCCGCACTCAGGAGTGGATGCATCCAGTCGTAGGCGAGGGCGATGGCTTGGCTGAGTTGCCCCCCCCTCAAGTCGACGCGTGTTTTCGGGTGCGCCTTGTCCCGCCAGTCCGGGAAGACGGCCGGGTCAAACAGGGCCTCCATCTGCCTGAGGGCGTCATCGCGATACTCAACCCGTTCGGTCAGGAGGTAGGCGAGGGCACAGCGTTGAATGCGCTGAGCGATGGCGTTGACGAGGGTCCAGTCTCGATTCTGGTGGTCGACGTCGAGTTGAGGCCGTCCGGGAAGGGTCGTTGATAGTGTGTGGGGAGGGCGTCGTGTATCGGCGTCGGCGAGTGCGACGAGGGTTTCCCAGAGGCTGCAGAGATGATCCTCACGGAGACCGCGGCGGACCTCTTCGACGGATCGCAGGCCGTCGATTTTTCCAGCTGTGACGAAGATGTGGGGATGCATAGGCGGGGACCTTGACAAGTCGAAGGGTCCAAGGTATGAAGGGGACCCCCATCGATGGGGTCAAGCTCGAACTGGAAGCCTTAAGGAGTAATCAAGTGAAAGAGAGCGAGATTCTGCTGTCGGAAATGAAAGCGTGCCGGCCGTCGTCGGCCCTTTCCGCGGAACGACGTTCCGGGCACTGGCAGCTCATCCCCTACGAGACGTACGCCTTTGAGGGAACTCTGATCTCGGCCGGGTTTATGACAGATCCCCCCGAAGTTCGGTTGCCCTGCCCCCATCAGGGTTGCTACGCCATTCACATCGGGCTGTGGCTGACGGGACAGACGGCGGGTGGGTGGGGTCGAACCACGATGGCGTCCGATGCGGTCGGGAGTCTGAAGATCCGGCTCGAGGGTGACCCCTGCTTCGTGGCGTTCCGTCGGGAGGTTCCCGAAAGAGACACTCTGGAAGATGTGTTTTGGAAGATCGCCGATCTCGAAGGGGAGGACATTGTTATCTCCCAGCAGCTGTCCGGATTCAGGGGTCAGTCGTCCCTGGCCTACGTGCGGTTGGTCCCGCTTTCGGAGTCACAGACCGAGGCCTGGCGGGAGGGCCGAACGGACACTTCTACCAGAACCCTCGTGGCGACGAATGACGGGTTCGGTGCGTTCTTCCGAAACGAGATCACGACGCGGGAGGGGATCTGGGAACAAATCGAGCCCTATCGGGATACGGATTTCGGGATGCTGTGGTGGGAGGTTGTGACGGGGATGTTCGGCGCCTGGCGTGAGGAAGGGAAGACCTACGGCGAGGAGGTCGAGGATTATCCACGGCCGGGCGACCTACATATGGCCACAAGCTATCGGACGATGAAGGAGCAGGGGATCAATCCACTGAAGACGGCGATGGATTTCGCCCAGGACATCGGCCTTTCCTTCTACGTCAGCCAGCGATCCGAAATGTTCCAGGCCGGACCTCCCTTCGAAGAAGTGTATTCCACGCAGTTCTATCACGACCACCCGGAATGGCGGCTGCAGGACATCGACGGGACCGAAGTGACTGGAATGAGCTACGCGCACCCCGGTGTTCGAAGCTATCTGGTTGGTCTTCTCGAGCAGGCCACGTCTCTCGGCGCTGACGGCGCGTGTGTTATCTACCCACGGTCCGCGCCGTTCGTTCTCTACGAGGAACCCGTTCTGGCGGATTTCGAGGAGGAACACGGCGTCGATGCCAGGACCGTCGACGAGGAAGACGATCGTCTGATCGATTTGCGAGCAGCGTATATGACCACTTTTATGACCGAGCTCCGAAAGGCGATGGACCGGGTGGGCGCAAAGCTTGGAAAACGGCTGGATGTTTCCGCAGTCGTGTTCGCCACCGAGTCAGAGAATCGATTGGCCGGACTCTACCTGGATGAGTGGATCTCCACTGGGCTCGTCGACCATCTCAGTCCCTACCCCTACAGTCGGGCGAAGACCGAGATGGACATTGAAACGACCTTCTTCCGGCAACTCACGGAGGCCACGTCCTGCAAGCTGTATCCGAACGTGATGCCCCGTCATATGTCGGCTGCGTCGTATCGTGAGAAGGCGAAATTTTACTACGACGAGGGGGCGGATGGGCTCCTGTTCTGGGATACCTACCAGCGTCACGACGGGAGTTCGGGGTGGCAGACGATCCGTCGATTGGGTCATCGGGAAGAGATTCCGGCAGCGATCGATCAGTCCGAGCCCGAGAACGAACCTCGCCTGATTCCTCTGACCCGCCTGGCGGGACATCATATGCGACGCTATTCCCCCTACCGGGGCGCATAGCTCTTTCCACCGATGGGAGGTCGCCCGAGTTAGTGAGGGCCAACGAACATCGACAGAGCTATTGCGCGTAGGACTTCGTCGCGATTCACGTAGCAAGATCCCTCCCGCAGGGATTTTTCCACGGATTCCCATTTTTCGGGACGAAGATCCGGGTCTATGCCAGGCCGTGTCGAAATGACAAGCGGGTCGACACTCACGCGTTAGCGATAAAGGAAAGCGATTCCGTCTGTCACTCCCTGCCGCGCCGGAGCTTCAGCGTAGGCGGGGTCTGCCTTGCCGAAGTGGCGAAAACAGGATGTTTCCTCCGAGCTTCGCTTTCGCTCCGCCAACCTTATGCCACGAAGGCAGGAATCCGACTCGTTGTGGAGCCCTTGCCACGGAGGAGAGATCCCTGGGCAGAGAGGGGAGCGAAAGGCTCACCCCTACAGTCTGCTCCATTCTGGCCTCCGTCGCGTCGATTTTCATAGTAAGGTGTAGCCCTCAACACGCTTCTTGCCGATATTGCACGTTGCGCTAAACCTCTCTTTACCAAGGAACTATGTCCGCTGAACCTGTGAGAACGTCTTCTCCGGAGGACGATGTCGAATCTGAAGGGTCATCCACCATCACCAGGCGGGCGCTGATCGTCGGTCTGGCGATGGCGTTGTGGATGCCGTTCTGGCCCACCTACACGAGCTTCATCCTTCACTCGACGCGGGCGGATCACTCACATCTTTCGATGGCGATGTTGATCCCGTTCGTGGCCCTGCTTGTCCTCAACATCTTTCTCGAAAAGCGTGGTATCGGGTTTTCGCCGACCGAGCTGCTGACCTTCTGCTGCATCGGGATGGTTGCGGGTGTTATGCAGGGTGAGTGGCTGACGGTGTGGTGGGTTCAGATGTTGACGATGCCGGCTTACTTCGCCTCGCCGGAGAATCGATTCGAAGAGCTCCTGCTCCCGCATATGCCGAGTTGGACGACGATCACGAACCGGGAAGTGGTTCGGGGTTTCTACGAAGGCTTGCCGTCGGGGACGCCCTTTCCGTGGGCGGAGTGGGCGCCCGTCCTGTTGGCGTGGGGATCGTTCATCGTTGCGGTCCTGATGATCAACCTGAGCATCAGCGTTCTGCTACGGAAGCAGTGGCAGGAGCACGAGCGGCTGTCTTTCCCGGTGGCGACGGCGCTGCTGGAGCTGACGGGGGTGTCGGGATCGCGGGGTACGCTCGTGGCGCTGGCCCGAAACCGACGCTTCCAGCTCGGGTTTGCTTTCACGCTGATCGTCATCACCTACAATGTGTCGACGTGGTTTACGGTTAACCTACCGATGATTCCGTTTCTGGCCGGTCGCTACGGCCGTCACGTCATTCCCACGATGCCGGGTTTCCCGAACATCGTGACGACGTTTGTGCTGCTCACGTTCTGTCTGGGCTACTTCACGAAGACCGAGGTGCTGTTCAGCCTGTGGTTCTTCCATCTGGTGCAGATCGTCCAGAAGGGAATCTTCAATCGAGTCGGTGTCGACCTTGGGTCCGCCGATCCGTGGAGCTCCGGTCATCCGGCCATCGGCTGGGAGACGTTCGGTGGGATGATCGTTTTCGTTCTGTGGGGGTTCTGGACAGCGCGATCCCACTTCCGGGACATCTACCGAAAGGCGTTCCGCCGGGATCCGCGAGTGGACGATTCGGAAGAGCTGATGTCGTATCGGACGGCCCTCTTTCTGCTGATTGGATGCACGTTGTTCGTGATGTTGTGGCTGAACCGGGCGGGGATGGACTGGGGACCGATTTTCGCGTGGTGCTTCGCGACGCTCATCCTGTTCGTGGGACTGGCGAGGATTGTGGTGGAGAGTGGCCTGGTCTACCTGCGTGTACCGATCACGGCGCAGGCGTTTACGTGGCACGTGTTCGGAATCGGCGGACTCGGGCCTGCGAGCGCGGCGGTGCTGACCCTGACGAACTCGCTTGTGGCGGACGGGAAGACGTTCGCGATCACGCAGATGGCACACGTGCCGCGGCTAGGTATGGCGATGGCGCGTCGAAGTCGACGGGCGCTCGCTCCCGCGGTTCTGACGTCCTGTGTGCTCGGGGGTACGCTGGTCGTGGGGTTCCTGCTCTACCAGGGATACTATGTGACGGGGAGTTACAACTTCGGAACGGGTAGCTTCACCGGTGTCGGAGGGGCGAGCGCGGTGGCTTTCAGTCGCCTCGCTGTGAAGCGAATTCAGGAAGGGACGACGGCCACCGATTGGGACCGCCTGCTGTGGCTGACGATTGGCGGCGGTTTCACCGCGTCGCTCTACTATCTGCGATATCGATTCACGAATTTCCCACTCCACCCGATCGGGTTCACGATCTGCGGGATGGTGGAGATGGCGGACAACGCGTGGAGCCTGTTCCTGATCTGGAGCGTGAAAAGCCTGATTTTGAGGATTGGCGGACTGGAAAGCTATCGACGCAACGCACCGATCTTTCTGGGCATGATTATGGGCTACGTGGCTGGGGTTGCACTGGGGGTGATTGCGGATGCGTTCTGGTTCCCCGGCGAAGGCCACGAGATCCACTGCGATCCGTAAGAGCGTTTACCGCAGAGAGCGCAGTGGACGCAGAGATAGAGATTGTCGACATCCCACCCCACTCCTACCACCAGGCTACCCACCCGGCCATTCCGAGTCGCAACACGATGCCAGCACGGGTTCTTTGGATGTGCTGAGGAATCCCCTGGACGCACTGGAGGAGTTCGGGAGTAAGTAAGTTAGGACGCTGCACGCTAGAAGGGATCCCTCAGCACGTTATCGTTCAGCCTGAAGGCTCCTTCTTCGTGGCTCCATCGGTGCTTCGGGATGACAGCTGCTCCCTAACACCGTTTGTCTAAAGCGCCTTCACCGCGGTTCCCCCAAGAGGACGCAGGGTTTGCATAGCAGGAGATTATTGCTACGGAATCCACATCACTATCCGACCTGCCTTTGGTCCTCGTGCGGAGCACGAGGACGAGCAGTCACGGTTGGTTGACGGGGCCCGGTTCTAAGGGATCCGCAGATACCGGGCCCGATGTCAACGCGCGCTATGCTCGACCCTGTGCTGTGCACGGGGCCCAAGTTGTACGGGGCGAGCTCACTCACCTACTTCCTCGCCGGCCCGCCCTGAGCTGGTGACAGCATCTCTCCATCCACCACATCCGGACGCTCGTGGACTCCCGGAGGGAGCATGATGCGCGTCTGCCGGTCTGTGAGGTCGGTGTAGTCCGCTTCGTCGTAGCCCGCCGGTGCTGAAATCAGATGTCCCGGACCGAACTTGTAGAGAAGGACTTTCCGCTCGTGGGTGGCCTGCCACGGAAGGGTCCCGTGGGTGAGGGCCTCAGTAAAGAAGATGACGTCGCCGGCCTTCGCTTCGGGTTGGACGACATAGTGGGGCACCCGCTCGAAGGTTCGCACATCCTCGGGTAGCGAGGTACGGAAATTGGTTTTATGACTGCCCCTTACGCACGCAAATCCGCCGTCTCCCGCCTTCGCATCCGATAACACATACGTTACCACTGACAGACCGCACTGCATCACTCCGTCCTGATACCGATAGTAGTGGTGGAACAGGTTGGGGAGCCCGCCGTGCAGCGCGCCACGCTTTGCCCCCGTGATCATAAAGATTCCGTAGTCGTGATCGAGCCTGAATCGAGGACCGAGAAATTCGACGAGGTAGGGGACCACCTTCGGATGATCGATCAGGTTCTGGGTCGCGACGTCCCAATGGGACACCCGTGGGGCGCGTCGAACGCCGGGATGGTTGCCCCGGAGGGTGTCCGAATCCGCGTCATCGTAGTCTCGGGGAAACTCGCGATCGGCGACGTCGAGGAGGATGTCGATCTCGTCCGAGGTCAGGACGTCCCGGATGACGAGGTAGCCCTCGAGGTCGAACATAAACCGTTCTTCTGGGGTCATTCTGAACCCCTCGATGGTTTTAAGTGCGTCCCGGATCCGCGCCGCCAGGGCGACGCGCGCTCCAACGGGCGTTCGCTGGCGTTCGGAGCGGTAGAGGTTGTCGGCGTTATATCGGGGAAAGACGTGAACGTGATAATGCCATACGTCCTGACCGCCCGCGGGCTCGTTGTGTTGGCGCGTGGGGAGATCCCCGGGTATTCGTGGACGACTTTGAGGGCCCGGGCAAGCGTCTGCACGGCCGACAGAATAGGGTGGCCGAAGGAGTCGGGGAGCGTGTAGAGGTTTTCGAAGTGCTCGTTGGGTACGACGAGGAGATGTCCGGGATTGTTGGGCCACTGGTGCGAGCTCACGAAAGCGGTCACCCGCTCCTTCTGCAGAACGACGTCGGCCTGATTTGTCTCAACGTCCGACCGTTCCTCGCCCCGCACGATGGCGCAGAAGGGCCATCGGTAATTCGCAGGCGCGTGCGATGTCAGTGAGTCGGGCATCGTCTTCTCAGCGTTACCAGGCGCGGTGAATCTCGTGGCCGTTCCCGTGGAACCAGATGGTGTCGACAACGACGTGAAACGCGATACCGACGACGAAGCCCACGAGCAACCCCAGAAGAAGTGGAGTGACCCGGCGATACAGCTGCAGTCCGCCGATCCTCAAGAGGATAACCTTCAGAAGCCAGACAAGAAAGACGGACAGGACAATGCGTCGAGAGACGAGGGAAGCGGGGAAGGTGAATCCGATGGGATGAATCGGAAAACGTGGGAAAAGGTAGCGTATGCAGAGCAGGATGCCGACAAACGTGGCGCCAATCCCGAGGAAGGTAACCCTCGCCCAGTCCGTACCGAGCGTCTGGCCTTGGATGCGGTTGGCGGTGAAGGTCCAGATGCCGACCGGCCCGTCATTGTGACCGTTGAAACTGCGCACACCGAAGTTGTAGCTGCCGGTGACGTGGTAACCGTAGTAAAGGATGAAGCCGAAGACGCTGATCGCGCCGACGAACGCCGCGAGCATCACGGCGGGGGCGAGCGCCTTTCGGGTTCGGAGGTTGATGGCCTGACCCAGACGAGGGATGTGAGCGAGCGTCGTCATCGCGAAGGTCTTGGCGTCGCTGTGGAAGGCGAAGGTGAGGCCGAGGGCGGCGGCGCTGACCGGCCCGAGGCCGGCAATCCCGTGGATATACCAGGTGAACGCCTGGGGGGTGATGGGGCCACGCAGGAAGACAAGACCACTTTCGACGACGATGCGGGCGAGGCCGAGATAGACGACGAGGGTTCCGAACCAGAAGGTCAACATTGGGATCCAGTCGAAGCCGGCCTGGTTGAGCCAGAGCAGGGTGTAGACACAACTTCCGATGAACATCCAAGCGGCGGTGCGATAGCTGAACAGCTCCTCCGAGTCGTCGAGATCGCCTCGCCCGGTGAAGGCCTTGACGGCCACCTCACGCAAGTGGTCCCGGGCCGACCAGAGCCCCCAGCCGACAAACACGATCATCCCGCCGAAGTTCTGCCACCCGATGGAAGCCACTGACGAACACCACATATCGGCGCCGCCGATCGAGAATCCCAGCCGATTGAAGATCCCCGCCTGCATCATCGTGAGGAGGTTGAAGAACCAGAGGCTGAAGAGTACGTCCGACTTCGTGAAGTAACCGAAAATGATCGTGAGCAAGCTCTCGGTGAGGATGAATCCGGGGAAACCGCGCGCGATGACGATCGTCCTCTCGAAGCCTTCCTCGCGCAGCAACGGCAGATCCGGGATGGTGGGTACGAACCAGGAAGCGACGTGCCAGCAGACGATGCCGAACACGGGGGTGAATCCGGTCCAGAACAGGGAGGACCGCATCAGGGTGAGCAGGGTGCCACGCGTACCGGACGGGCCGGTCAGATCGAGGAGCGTCCGGGCGATGGGGAAGGGCAACCTCTCGTGTTCGACCCATTGCTTTCGGAAGATGAGGCTGATCGAAAGGTTGGCGAGCAGGATCGCGCCGAGGAATGTGCCCCACCAGAAAAGGGGGGTGATCCAGGACGCCCAGGGGATCGACTGGCCGGGCCCAAGGCCTTCGTAGAACCCGATGGTGGCGTGGGCGTCGACGATCGACCACTCGGGAAGACGGCTGACGAGCACCTCCGTCCAGCGATTTTCGGCGGATGCGAAGTAGGTGGGCGCGGTGATGACACCGAGAAAGTAGCCGGACAGCCATTCGCCCTGCATACAGGCTGCGATCATTCCCATACAGCAGATGGTCAGCAGCTCGGATGGCGACAGGGCTTGGGACCTGAGTTCGAGGAGCGCGTTCAGCCCAAGCAGGATGAAGAAAGGAACGAGAAGGCCGATCGAGAGCTGCGAGAAATCCGCCCGCGTGGAATTGACAACGAGGCTGGAGTATGCGGGCCACAGGTTGACCCAGGATGCCATCAACAGACCGAGGAGGAGAGAACGTTTCGTCATGAGCCACTTCCACGGATGATTCTATCTACCCGTCTCATACGTAGGTGACAATGAGCTCGATCCACGGTGTCCTCTCACCGATGAAAGGACTCAGTTCAGGAGGGCCTCTTCGAACGGGAACTGCGACAGGACCTCTGTGCCCTCCTCGGTGATCAGAACCTGTTCTTCCAGCTTGACCCCTTCTTGGCCCCCTTCCTCACCCGTAAAACTCTCGACACAGATGGTCATTCCCGGCATCAGGACCCCATCGTAGCCGGCCGACGGGAAATCCTCGTGGTGGTAGAGGTAGGGATACTCACCCGTCATCCCGACGCCGTGCGAGGACACGAAGTAACGGTTCGCCAGGTACTTCGGTGGAATCTCCCACGCCTTTTCCGCGTACTCGCGAAAGGTCATCCCGGCGTGAAGGATGCCCACGTTATGCTGGACCTGTTCGTGAGCGGTTTTGTAAAGGGTACGTTGTGTTTCAGTCGGCAGGTCGGGGCCAGCGTGAAAGGTTCGGGAGAAATCGGAGTAGTATCCGTGACAGCCGACGACGTCGGTGTCCAGGGCGATGAGCTCATTCTCCAGAATGACCTTGTTGGCCGCCTCGCGAAACCAGGGATTGGTGCGCTCCCCCGAACTGATCAGTCGAGTCTCACAGTAGTCGCCGTTCTGTGCGATCACCGACTGATGGAGGACGGACCACAACTCGTTCTCCGTCATCCCGGGACGGATCGCGTCTCTCAGTCGTCCGACGGCCACCTCGGTTGCTCGCAGCGAGGCGCGCACGCACTTCATTTCTTCATCGGACTTGACGCTGCGGGCGATTTCGACGGGCTCCTGTGCGTCGACAATCCGCGGACAGAATTCGGCCATCGCGATCGAGGCACCGGCGTTCATTCGTTCCATTCCGACGACGGCGTCCTGCCCGACAGCGTGCCGGATGGTGTCCCACATCTCCGTGGCCCAGGTCCGTTCACGTGATGCAACACCGTCGCCAGCCGCCGCGAACGAGGCGGTCAAAGCGGGCCGAACTTCGTTGATCGTTTCGTAGCCCTCGGCAAGATGATGGCAGCCAGCGAATTCGTAGAGAATCGTACGATCGGGGGTGACCAACAGATACCGGGTGGGGGAATTTCGCGCCGAAAAGACCTGCATATTCCGGGTGCCGGTCGTGTATCGGATATTGACCGGACAGGAGAGGATGAGCGCGTCGATGGCGCGCTTTTCCATTTCTTCGCGCACACGTTGCAAACGATAGAGCCTGACCGCCTTGAGATCGATCCCCTCACTCTCGGGGGCCCGGTCCAGCAGGACGAGGTTGCTCAGGTCGGTTCGGTCTGCGTGCCAGTCGAGTTCGGTCATAGAACCTTCTACGGCAGTGGGAGGTAGGTACGGCCGCGGTCACGCGGGGGACGGGCGTTTCGCATTCGGATGAAGCTGAAGTTCAGGGACGAATGGTAGATGGTCTCTCTAAAATCCCAGAGTTCGTCGAGGATGAGGAGTTCCACATTGAATTCAGATAGGCGCCTGATCGGCTCTTCGATCGGGTCGACGAACAACGGTATCTCGGTCTGTTCGGACAAGTAAACCCCCTCCCCTTCCACGAGATCGTAGAAGTTGTCGGGGGCGAAGGCGTAGCGGTAGATCGTCGTGGTCAGACATCGCTCGAACCAGCCCGCCTCGATCCCGTAAATAATCTTTCCGCGCTCTCCGCCAAGGTGCTGGTCGTTTTCTCGTCCGCCCAGCCCGTGACGCGGGGGCAGTCCTTGGGCACGAGGTACTTGTAGCTGCGTGTCCGATCGATCGTCCAGACGACTTTCGTTGCCGGGGGTGGCCCGGATGGGGCGGGTCTGGGGTCGAAAGAGACGATGTTCTCTTCTTCAGAGAAGTGATACAGCTCCACGTGTATACTCCGGCCAAGGTCGAGCGTAGGATCATCACGGCCTATCCCGGATGCAGGTCTATCGCGAGGTCCCTGAAGTTTCTCACCCGGTGAAAGGTTGCGTAATCTGCATCGTGGCGATTCGGTGCTTCGATACTTGTTCGAGAAATCACAACGAGATCCTCACCATCCAAGACGTGCTTTGGATACATAAAGGATTGTGAGAGCCCGGACGCCCGAGCGACACATCCGGCGGGGAACCAGTTCAGACCGTCGATGCCGTAGTAAAGCATCAGGAATCGCCGGTCGTTACCACCGAGAAACCGTCCGCCGCCTTCGCCCATCCATCCCATCGCATCCTGACCGTCCGCCGCCAGGTTGAGTGTTGCCCAGAACAGTCGGGAAACCTCATCCCAGACGATGTCGAATTTAAGCTGTCCACCGGGCATCGGGTGATATTGCGTGAATTCCAGGTCGATGTCACGGCCGTCATCCTGGACGTCCAGTACGGCACACAGTCCGGTTGTCGACTGGCGCTTCGGTTTGACGGTAGCCACTACACGCAGTCGGCCTGCTACATTGAGAACGTTGGGCTCCAGGTAGCGACTCGGTTGATCCGCAAAGGCCGGGTTGATGAGCTGATCGGGCACGCCCTGGTAGGGAACGGAGTTCGACTTTCGCCAGGCCGCTGGATCCATCGGATCTATCGACAGATCGCCGACGATGACGCACGGCCCCCTTTCGTTTTCTCCCAGGCTGAGATCGTCCGTGGCCCAATAGATACGGCCTTCGCTTTGGACCATACTGGTGTGACAGTTCCAGTAGTGACCCCGAAAGAGCGTAGACGGGTCACTCCACGATGCACCATCGTCCCCACTCCTTAGCAGGAGCAGGTCGTCGTTGCGATAGCGTCGGCCACCCTTGTTGGCGAACAGGTAGACCGCCCCGTCGTGCACCCAGGGCGTCGCTGTGTAGTAGGGTAGGCTGGCGACAACATCCCACGTGGAACCCCCATCTAGGCTTCGGACGATGTGGACGCGACTGTTGAGCGCGCGCTCCTCGCTGAGGCGTTCCGGGTCGAAGCAGGAGACGCGTGGAGTGACAGGTACGACGGCCAGCCATTCCTCAGGTCGTAGACGGACGAGCCCACACCCGTCTATGAAAAAATCTTCCTTCGTGTTGTGGAAGACGACGGTGAAATCCTGGGCAAGAGGTCCGCGACTGGTCATCGTTTTCTCCTACGGTCACCTTCCCCATCCGTACGGGCGTGTTCTCGGCGGGAGCCTGCCCCGAGCAACGGACCCCGTCGATTCTCTTTGGGGGTGTGGGCGAAGGAACTTCGGCCTCAATCTTTCCACCTGGCCAGATCTTATTCAGACAAATTCAGGTCGCTATAGACACCAGTCACACTGAGCACCTCGACTTCGCTCGGCACAGGCTCCGTCGAAGTGTAGATCTTCGGCGACTTGGCTGCCCTTCGACTCCGCTCAGGGTGACCAGGTCGTTATAGCCCCGAAGGGCTTTCGCCGGTGCTGGTTACAGTTGGTGAATACCAAGTTCCTTAGAAACGGAGTCGAAGGGCTCTCGCCGCGAGGATCGATGCTGAAAGAGACCGCGAGACCTTTGCTACAGGTCACTAACATCGAAGTTTCAGCCCTTCCTGGGTCATCCATCGTTTCAGGATGCGTTTAGATCTCTTGAGGAGCCTGAGGTAGGCCGCGTTCAGCGTCTGCTGTTTAGCACTTCTGGCCTTGCCGACGGGCGCGATGTTGAAACGTCCCCTGACTTGTGTGACGGCTTTGCCCTTCACGTCGACGGCGACGGTCATCACGGAATGCCGTTCCTTGTTTTCGTCGATGACGTTGAGCGACCAGATGGACGCTTTGCCGCTGCGACAGTTCTTCGCGTAGGGCGCTGCGCAGTGCTTCATTTGACGACCCTCAGTGATCAGCTCTCGACTGCTCGTCAGCTCCTGCACGTTCCAAGTAAGGACCTCCCCGGTCTGTGGGACCTCCTCCTGGATTCGGAGGGGGCGGATCCAGGACCGATCCCATACAACAGGGTCCTTGCGTCCCTGGCCCAGATCTTCCTCGGCTGCGATTTCCAGGCCGACGTCGTCGTGCCATTCCTCCATCTGCTCGAGCAGCTTTTCGACACTCCGTCCCTTGACCGAGAAGTTCGGCTGGCGAGGGCCTACGCGCCGTGTCTGTCCGCCGGGCAGTACGATCTCACGAGGGATGTACTTCGTGTTGTGGATGAAATCGATAATGGGATCGACCAGGGACGGGTCTATCATCGGGTTATTCACGGAGAACGTGATGACCGTTTCCCAGAAATCCTCGTGCTCGAAGGTCGCTCCGAGTCGAGAACTCATCACGGCTCGTGCGAGGGACTCACTGCCGCCCTGGCCGACGACTTGGCCCCAGCGAAGGGCGCGTTCGATCGGCAATCCGTCCGGGGCGTGAGAAAAGCAGTGCGCCATCATTTTGGTCAGCCGGACGGGGGTGTCGGCGGTTCGAATGTTCTGACCGTCCCCGATGTGGCGGAACCAACCCTGCTGTTGACGGGCCTGGGTCGCGTTGTGGTGAAAGCACGCGGCGTCCATCAGGAAGGGGACATCGTAGGTTGCGAGCAGGTGGCGGGCGAGCATCCCGATGCCTTCCACGAAGGTGTTCCCTGATGTCGGTCCGAAGAAGGGGATCACAGGTTCAAGACCGAACAGGTTCCCGTGGCGTTCGACCTGGAGAAGGAGGTCGTGAAGAGCCGATCGCCTCATCGGGTAGCCCTCAGACCTGAACAGCACGCGGATGATGTCCAGATACTCCGTGCCCATCGGCTCGTCAGCGAGCTCGCCTCGGTAGATCGCTGTGATTGTATTCTGTGGATGGCGGGTCCCTCGTCGTTTCCGAGTGAGGGCGGACCCTGCCTTCAGCCTGTCCGCCAGCGCAAGTTCCTTTTTCCGCTGAGTGGGGCTCTTGTGCTACTCCTTGCTGAGTCCGTTGTGAATACACCAATCGCGATAATGATCCTCGCTCGCAAGGCCGAGGTCGCTCAAGTGCCGTTCGAGCCGTCGTGTTTTGACAGCGTGATCGTGAGAATGGGTTCGTTTGGGTCCGCGGGGCATCGCGGGTCTCCTCGTTTGACGGTTGTCAATATAACTTGGATATCGGAATACGATCTTCCGAAATCGTGCTGTCGAGGAGGTGCTCGGAGGGGCGTACATACAAGAAGCACCCTCAACTCGGTCAAGTTTCCGAGGCAGACCCCTGGGGGGCCACGCTGTCGGACGACGAGCGGGTGCTTCATCTGCCCGGTCTCACGGTGAGACAAGGCGTTGTAGAAAATGTCAGCTTGGGAGTGCTATGTGAAACCGATAATCATCATTGGTCTCTATCGTGATTCTTTTCAGACCGAAACTTCGATGTAGTCCGCTTCGGTCCTGGGTTCTGGAGCCGGCAGTCCGTCCTTTTCCAGCCCTTCGATATGGAATCCGATGGCTTCCTGAATGAGCCTCTTCGCTTCTTCCCGCGTTTCACCCGCTGCCACACAACCAGGCAGGTCGGGAACGTAGGCGCCGTAAGAAGACTCACCCTTCTCGATGATGTAGACGTATTTCATTCTGTTTCAAGACCGGCCTGTTTCAGGATACTTTTCAATGTTCCAGTGGGAAGATCCACGCCGGTGTTTCCCGCGATCGTTACGGTGCCAGGCTTGATCGGGTGCTTGAGCTGGCGATGACTGCCCCGGACTTTGACGACCATCCAGCCGTCATCGTTCGACACCCTCAGTACTTCCCGAACCTTCATCACGTCCCCTCACAACCCGTCTTCCAGTGTAAAACATAGTCACCCCCTTCGACCTCATTAAGGCAGAAGGCTACCTGGTTGACCCCGAGGGGCATGAGAGTCTCATCAACTCCCGGACCTTGCGATCTTGGGCGACCTGGAATCCGAGTCGCTCATAAAGTCGCTTTGCGTCGGGATTGTCCTTGCCGACCTCGAGCGTGACAGGGAGATCGGCCGTTTCGGCTTCCTCGATCACGATGCCCAGAACTTTCGACCCGATCCCCTTCCCCTGGTAGGACGGATGAATCTGGATGCCCGCGACGTGAATTTCGTCTCCGGGTAGAATTACGCGCAGCCGTCCGATGCGCTCACCGTCCAGGACGATCACACTGGTGATGCTGTGTTCGACCTTGCCGGCGACCTCCCGCTCGGCAGCGGCGCGCAGGTTAGCGAGCCAGGCGGCTTCGTCCCAGTCGGGGTCCTCGGAGAGGCGGTCCCGGTCGGCATCCAGAATCACATTCGCCAGAAATTCGGCTTCTTCGGGCTCGGCCGGTTTGATACGGAGGCTGTCGAGGTTCACCTCTTTGCCCTCCTCTCAGCGATCATCCTAAATCACTCCATATTTCAAGACCGATGGATTCCACTCACGGTTGGCTCGTCGAGCGTCTCACCTGAGCACGATACTCTGACGGCATATCGACATACTTTGGGAGCCCATCGTTCACGTCGAGAACGCGCTCGTCGCAGTGAATGTGAAAGTCTGCCTCGTGGACGTAGCCGGACGCCACAAGGACCGCCGCGTAGACGACAGTCCGACCGCCGCGAATCCGGTTGAGTAGTCCCGACCCGCAATTCGAGCACCAGTGACGACGGCTTCGTCCGTGTGGGTTTTGCTGAGAGCCGACTCGCCCTTCACGATTCGGACGTTTTCATCGAGCCAGACGGTATACGCGTTGACGGGTGCCGCGTGCCAGGTTCGGCAGTTTTCGCAGTGACAGTACCCGGCCGCGTTCGGTGGACCTGTAACCTCGATCTCGACTTGACCGCAAAGGCAGGTCCCTGTGAAGACAGCAGGTTGATCTGGAATATGTCCTCCCTGGTCGATTCGGTGATGTAGCAGTATCTGGTGCTATTTTCTCAATTGTAAAGCAGAGGAATGAACTTACTTTTCTGACCAACGATCGAGGCCTTACTGAACCGACGGAACCACAATGAACGCTCGAAAACATCCCTGCTCCCGCGACATTTCACAGGACATTGAATACGGCGATGCTGTGGTTTTCGAGGATCCCGATTTCACGAATGGCTCACCGACGCTGAGCGAAGCCGAGGCGGCCCATTTTAAGGAGCACGGCTACGTCGTCAAGCGGGGGTTGCTCGACGAACCCGAGACCTTCGAGCGGATCGTCGACTACGTCTGGGAGAACGTCCCTCGAGGGATCTGCCAGCGCGACGATTCCGAGACGTGGTTCGCAGTACTGGATGAGGGTTGGACCGAGGAAGACGAAGAAGCACTCGGGCCGATCAAGAACGGCGGATGGAGAATGCGGTCGCGCGGGGGGATCGGGACCGAACCGTTTCTCGTCGACAAGATCGGGAATCATCCCCGGATGCTGGAGACCGTGTCTCGATTCACAGGTTCGCCAGTGAAACGGTTGAGTCGGGTACGTGGCGTCTATAGCAAGTTTCCGCACCGACCCGGTACCGCGGGCAGGCTGGCTCCGCACGCGGACCACATCGGGTCACAGCTGACTGCGATGGTGCTTGTGGACGAAGTGCCCGCACGATGCGGCGGCTTCACGATCTGGCCGGGCTCGCATCGTCTCCTGCACCCGCACTGGGATACGGTATTCGGGACAGACATCGGGCCGGATCGCGAGGATGGATACTGGGAAGCCCGGGACTCTGCATTGAGAGAGATCGCCCCTCTGGAATTCCCGGGTCACGCGGGAGACGTCGTTTTCTGGCATCCACGACTGATCCACTCAACGGGCGTCAATCACTCTGCGGAACTCGGCCGACCCATCCTGCGTCTGGTCGTACCCTGCGACTATCAGCGGGACGGCAGGACCTGGTTCGACGACGACGAGTTCGGGCCCGGGGCTGAAAAGCAGTGGTGGATCGACGCTCGCAACTTCCGTGAAGACGAACCGGCCACCGCCGACAATATGTGGGATGCGTGGGCCTTCGAGACGGATTGAGAGGCTGATGACAGGTGAATGGAAGGGGCTTCTTCGTTATTTCACCCGGCTTTGTCCAGAGGGTCGACCTGTTGACGAACACGTCCCCCGGCGCCTCCATCGACGATGAGTTCAGCAGGACCGCCCTCGCAGGAAAATTCCACCACCGCTTCACTTCCCGTAGATAGATGATCGATCCTCTGGCCGGGCAGACTCTTGCCTTCTACGGACAGCCGTACTTCGACCGGGCGTATCCGATGGAGATCGCTCCCCCTCCGGGTGACATTCGTGGGCAGTTGTCCTCGGTTGGCGATTGAAACGGACAGGCCGTTGCCGTTTCTCTCGATACGTTCGACGCGAACGTGCGGATGGCGTTCTGCAAGCTCGAGCGTGAAGTGATGGCAGCCTTCCAGGGTTGGCTCGAGTGCGGAAACGAGCGGATTGTCCCACGCCGTGTAATGCCATCCGCCGATCTCGACCCTTCCGAGCTGTGGATGGTCGAACGGATGCCACGGCTCGAACAGGGGCTCGGGCTGCCCACGTTCATCCCACCACGCCAGAAGCCGGCGATTCCACCGGTCCGCATCCCCATCCTTCCATTCGAGGAACTCCTCCGTGGTCAGGCCGGCGTCGTTGGTGACGGTACCGAGTTCCAGCTCGAGGCCCACGACTCCCAGGTGGTGGTAGATCGTGTCGAGGGAGTGACCGCCTTTCCCCGGGCTGTCATCCGTGACGATGGGCAGGATCGGCGTGTGCGTGCACGCGACGCCGACCTGGGCGAGTTCTTCGATCAGACGATCGTCTTCGGGATAAAGATCCGAACGCGAACCGCTGGCGGGGGGACGAATGACGGATTCGTGGCCGCAGTGATAGCCCAGCACGGCAAAGATCCGTGAATGACCGAACAGGAAGTTGGCGAACTGTTTCAACTCGGGTTCGCTGAACGGATACTCTCCGGCGCCGGTTTGTTCGGGCTTCCAGTTGTAGGACCAGTTTCGGTTCCAGTCGTAGTTGCCGCCTCCGGCGAGCGCAGGATCGGGGATAAACGACTGCAGGCCCCCTTGCAGGATTCGGTCGCCGCCGTCCCAGTCGAAGATAAGACCTTCGGGGAACGTTCGATAGAAGGGGCCGGAAGAATCAGCGCGTCTCTGGACGAGCAGCCGGGGTTCCTCCTTGTCGAGGACGAGAGTTCCATCCGGATGCTCCTGCCGGATCGTCAGGATCAGACCGTTTCCGTCGATGTCTTCCGGATAGACGACGTTGGGTTCGCGGTTCTCGAAATCCGTGCGGCTGCGGACACGCGTAGAGGTGGCGATGCAGAACTCACTGGCGTCCGGGCACAGGCGAGGGGTGATATAAAAAGCGACTCGAGCGAGGAGGTCGTCCTTGGGATGGTTCTCGGCGAGTTGCAGAGCGGTGTAGAGCGCACCGTGCGCGGAGGCGGGCTCGTGTGCGTGGATGCCGGCGTGGATAACGAAGCCGGGGCGATCTTCGGGTACTCCGGTTGTGAAGTCCGTGAGGGTGAGCAGCGGGATGGCCTGACCGTCACGGGACGTTCCGAGAGATCCGAAGCGACAGAGATCCGGATACCGTTCGGCCAGCTCGTTCGCAAACGCATCGATCTCTGCGTTGGTGTAGAAGTGGTCGTACTGAATCAGGGGATCCATTCCCTGAGCTCGCTCTCATTCATTTCAGGTAGTCTTTCACGATCCGATCGATTTCGCCCGAATCTTTCATTTCTCTGATCGTGGCGTCGAAAGATTTCTTGAAGTCCCGGAGATACGGGTAGTCTCCATCCACTCGCGTGAAGCCGAGATGACCGTTGTTGGACGCGGTAACCATTCCACGCTGGACCGAAGGAAACTTGCCGATGTCGGTCAGGCGATCGTTGAGATAGAAGTGAATTCGTCCCAACGACAGCTTCTTCAGGTTCTGTTCGGTGCTGTTGACCTCCTGTAGATCGATCTCTCCACTCCGACACGCTTGAGCGAATCGATCCCCACCCAGTGCAGTCAAACTGAACCCGCTGTTCATTCCGGCCCGTAACCCCAGGAAATCTTCCGGCCAGTTTTTCCTTTCGGCGAGCGTCTCCTCCTTGCCGAAGATAACGACCTGCTCCTCGAGGATGGGTTCCGAGAACAGCATCCACGAGTCCCGATCCGGTGCGTGATAGGGCGGAAAGAGAGCCAGTCCCGTTCCTTTCCGGATGTAGTCGAGACCCCTCTTCCAGGGAACCATCACGACGTTCACCTCGTAGTCGGCCATTCGAGCGAACGCGGTTTCGAGAATGTCGACGTAGATGCCTCTGGCCTCTCCGTTTTCCTCGTAGGCGTAGGGTCGATATTCCTTGTCTCCGTAGACCGTGACGGCCTGTTGAGCCTCAGCACCGATGGAGATTAGAATCGAGGCAAGAATCTGGACCAGCATATTTCCACTCCGTTGACGTGACAGGAATCTCTTTACCCTCAGAAGAGCCTGATGAGAGTCAGGGCTGCCATATCGTGGCCGCGATATGTTGCTCATCGTGTTCCTTGGTTGCCCAATAGTAAACGGCCACCAGTCGCCCATCGGGTCGCTCCACCATACTTACGTATCCGAGATCCGTATCGCGATCGTGACACTTGTAGTAGTCGTCTCGAAGGACAATCTCCGGGCTCCAGGTCGCACCCTCGTCTTCACTCAGTCGCGCCTTGATCCTGTGGGTGTTTCGGTCGCCGTAAGCACAGCAGAGACGGCCATCTGCCATCGCGACCAGGGCGGGCGGATTGGAATGAGGCTCGGTCGTTTCCACCGTGCTGGAGAACTGCCACGACCGGCATCTGTCCTCGGACCTGTAGATTTCGATCGCTGCGTCGCCATCGTGGTTCTTGAAGATTTTCCGGTAGGCAAGCACGAAGGTGTCTTTCGATCGTTGGACCGCTTGAGGCATAATCGCAACGGCCTTCGCGTCCTCCGGAGTCACCCAGGAGACGAACTCGAAGGACCGGCCGCCGTCTCGGGTCACCATACATCCGACCCGATTCCCATTCTCATTGTCCACCGGGGGCTTGGCGGAGATGAAGAACAGACACTCACTCTCGCTCTGAGGGAGATAGGCTGTTCTCGCTGACAGGATCCGGTTCTGGAGGCCTTCTCCGTCGTAGAGACCGGTGAAGGCGTGGGGCCCCTTCCAAGTATCTCCTCGATCCGGACTGAAGAAGAATCCGCCGATGGGATCATCCGTTCCGTGATATCCCTGAGAGAACACTTTTACGACCAGTTGCGAGTCGAGGAAGTTCAACGGTGTTTCCAGGGGCTGCTTGTCGCCTCCACGGTACTTCTGGTTTCCGTCTGTCAGGTAGCCTTCCGGACGATACGCGCGCCACGTATGTCCGCCATCGACACTTCTGGCCAGATGGTTTTCCTGTATCCCATCGATGCTGTGTCCCTTCTGCTGGACGTAACTTCCCTGTGTGAACCCTACCAGGATGTCGTTTTCCCACGACCAGATTCCATTGTTGGCTGGCCAGCCGTGATATCGGCCCGGTTTCGATGAAACCACCACGTGCTCGAACACTACAGGTTTTCCCAGAGTTCAATCCAGGCGTTGAGCCCGAAGTCTGTCTTCGTCGATTTCGACGCCGAGACCCGGGCCGTCCGGGACGATGAGGTGCCCGGATTCATACCGGACACGTTCCTTGACGATCTGTTCGTCGTAGACGACCGGCCCTGCCGGGTAGCAGGGGTAATGGATGTTGGGAAGCGCAGCGGCAAGGTGTGCGCGACCGGCCGTGCCGATGGACATTTCGACGGTACTTCCAAGGAGGGCCTGGAGTCCGAAGACCTCGACGAGGCCGAACACCTTTTCTGTGGCTGTGATCCCGATGTAGCCGGGGCCGATGTTGAAGACGTCGACGGCGTGATGGGCGGCGTAGCGAGCGGCGACCTCGTACTCCGAAAGGTGCTCGCTGATGGGGGTGTCGACGGCTTCGCGGACGGCAACCCAGTCTTCCATCGGTCGGTCGTAGCGTCCCTTGAGCGGAGATTCGAAGAGGTTCGGTTCGAACTGAGAGAATCGTCGGATGATGTCGATGGCTTCCTCGACTTCGAACCGGCCGCTGGCGTCGAGGGCGTTGATCTCGACCTTGTCGCCCCAGCGTTTTCGGAGTTCGCTCAAAAACTTCTCGTCGAGGGAGAGATCGACGCCGAAGTAATAGCGAATCGTGGGATGCCCGAGGTCCTGAATCCAATCGATGCGGTCGAGGTTCGCGTCGACATCCGCCGGGACCTTGCAGGGTTTGATCGGGTAGGCGAAGGCGATTCGATCGCGGACCTTTCCCCCGAGCAACTGGTAGACGGGCACGTCGAGGGCTTTGCCGATGAGGTCGTGAAGGGCGATGTCGACCCCGCAGGTGACCTGATGTTCCCACGTCTGCTGGTAGAGCTCGACCTGAATCGCGTTGAGCTCGAGCGGGTTCTTGCCCACGAGGACCGAAGACAGTCGTGCACCGAGCTTCTCAATCGTGTCGGGCGTAGGATCGAAGTTGATGTCCGACATCTCTCCGAGACCCGTGATCCCTTCGTCGGTATGGACGAACAGAATGACGTGATGGGAGATGGACTTCTCGGGGTCGGACGGGCCCGATTTGCCCATCTCACGTGTCGCGAAGACGGGGATCAGTTCGAGGGATGTGATTTTCATCGGTGTGCCCGTTTCAGTGTTACGACTCCCACGAAGGGAAAATTGTCACCCCGGTTCGCTTGTTGGCCGGGGTCCATTGTTGAGCTCTCTCAAGTATCCGATTGCGCTCGAAATTGGATCCTCCTTCGTCAGGCTCAGGACAGGCGGCCTACAGCCTGCCGGGATGACAGTATTCGAGTCTTGCCCAGCAGGACTTCGCATTATTTCCTCAACCGCTCGAAGTCGATATCGAGGTTTCTCGATTTGTAGGCGATGATGACGCCTCGTCTTGGGGTCTCGTTCATCCAGGGATAGGCGCCGTGCGACTGGGAGGCGCCCATAAAGAGGAGCACGTCACCGGCAGACATCTCGACGTGCCTGACCATCCCCATTTCGTCCTCGCACAGGCTTAGCGCTTCCGGGATCGGGTAGTTCGCCTTGTGACTCCCGGGTATACAGACGTAACCTCCATCGCCAGTGTTGGTATCGACGAGTTGCCAGGCGACGTTGATCTGCTCCGAATAGGCGCGGCCGTTCTGCAGCGCGTAGGTGTTCCGCGGGGTCGCCGGTTCGGGCGTGCTGTGGATGTAGAGACCGGAGGTGCCTTTCTCGTAGTGAATGGCCCTCGCTCTGCTCAGGTAGTAGCCGCTCCCCATCATCCAGTTCAGCCGATGGATGACGTCAGGATGGGCGATCATTCTTCGGAACGGCTCGCAATAAGGGTGGGGCAATTCGAACAATCCGTAGAGCGAAGGGAAGCGGTCTCCGGCAAGTTGTTTGGAACCGCGCGTGCCGTCCGGTGACAGCTCGAGTCGATCGCTGAACCGATCGATCGCGTCGTGGGTTGCGGCGATCCACTCCGCGTCCATCACATCCTTGATCAGCAGATATCCACAGAGATCCCAGAAGTAGAATTCGTTTTCGTCGATACCCGAATCGGGATCGCGAACGTGAATGGAAGGGTGGTGGGCAACGGTCGTTTTCCCAGCCTGTACAGTATCTCCGTCTGTCTTCACGACGGAGGTGGCCGATTCGGTGGGGGAAAGAAGCGCTCGCTGTTCGGGGGTCATCTCGTCTTCCCAAGAAGCGGGTTCGCCCTTCTGGATTGCATTGTCGGACCGTCTGACGAGGCCGCTGATGTAGCCGCAGGTCACCAGTCGACGATCCTCGACCGCCCAGTCTCGATATCCGTGGAGCAGGTTTTCCGCGCACAAGAGCAAATCACCGGCTGCGAGAGCGGGTTGCTCGACCAGTCCCATTTCGTCCGTACCGTCCCGGAGTCCATCGGGTGTCTCGAGGTCGCTTCGATGGCTTCCTGGGACGAGAACGAGGCCGCCGTCGCTCTCCGCGACATCGGATAGCGCCCAGATGGCGAGGACGCCGTGAGAGTAGCGTATCCCGTTCCGGTGCTGGTAGGCGCGCGACCAATGTCGTGGCTCGTTCCCGCCTGCGAGCGTGTTCGGGCGGGTCGACGCATCCAGCAGCGCTGGAGGGCGATCGATGCGCGCCTCGTTCCAGCACAGTTTCTCCAGGTAGCTTACGACGACCGGATGTTCGTGGAGCGCGGAGAGATCGGCATCGTCTCCTTGCTCATCGAGTGACGCGTTCAGTGCTGCGAGTTCGGCTTCGTTGAGTACGCCAGGGAGGTGGAGGTAGCCGGCGACGTCGAAGCGGTAGTCTTCTTGTGAAGTCATTTAGATCGCACACTCATCGGGACAATGTCATCCCGGCAATGCCTCAGGCCGGGATCCATTCTGCTAAAATAGGGTTCTCCTCAACACGTCGATCGTTCTCCCGAGAAGGGACTTCTCGACTCCGCTCGAAGTGACCCTATCTGGCATTTTCTCAAAGGTAGCTTGCGAAATTACAGTTGCTTCCGACCTCTATACAAACTTGAAGGTATACAGCTTCGTGGAGCGTGAGATGACACGCAGACGTACCGGACGATCGGCGGGAAGCGATGTGCTTCCGTTCCAGGCTACGGTCGTGCGAATCGCGTTGGCCGTCACGGTCTGGCACTCCTTGAAGGTGTGGCCGTCGATCGCACGACCCTCCGCGTCCTGAAGTTCGACGATGAGCCAGCCGCCGGCGCCGCAGTCGACGTTCAATTCCAGTTCGTTCCCCCCGTGCTCGAGCGGGGGCGTCGTGAATTCTCCACCGGACAGGGTGGTGTCCGCGGAAACGAAGCCATCGCGGCGGAGGACGCCCCGGAACAGGCCCGTATTCGACCCGTCGCGCTCGTCGTCGTTGTGTTTGCTGCCCCGCCCGCCATAGTAAATCCAGGTCTCGGTCTCGGTGTGAATCGGCCAGACGTTGGCCATCACCATCCCGCTGTCAGGACCGCCGTCCAGTCCGCGACGAATGAAAGGCTCGCGGTCGCCGAGACGGTGCCAGATGATACCGTCACGGCTGGACAGCAGCTTGACGTCCATCGTTGCGGGATTGTCGTCCGCCTCCCAGTGGTGGTAGGCCGCGGGCATCATAAAGTAGACGTCGTCGGCTTCGGGATGCTTGAACGCGGCGTTGGTGTAGAAGTCCATCTGGGGACGCTGCACGTGGTTGAAGGGCAGGGGCGCTTCAAGATCGACGCTGTCGCCTTCGAGCACGATGAGGGTGGGCTGCGACCAGGTTTTGAAGTCGGGTGAGGTGATGCGTCCCACGGAGCGATACCGCTTGCCGTGCTCCATCTCCGCCGCCTCGTCGCGTCGCTGGGTTTCGTGCACGCGCGTGTAACCGACGTAGCAGTCGTGCTGGTCGTCCCAGAAGAAGACGTTCTGCGTGTCACACATCTGGTTGGGCGGATTGGGCTGGTTGTCGTCGTAGGTCCAGTGGATGCCGTCGGCCGAATGCATCGCCCAGAGTCCGGGTTCCGTTCCAGCCTCGATTTCGGCATCGGTCGGCTGATACTTCGTCCACAAACGATAACGCTCGTCGGCGGAGGCCCGCTCGTCGATGTAGACTGTCGCGCCCTGCATACTCTGACGCTCATCGAGCGGGACGACGATGTTGTTCGCTTTCGACCCCTGGAACTCGACCAGGTTCAGTTCCGGTTTGTGCCAGTGGATGCCGTCTTCGGATTCGGCGTAGCATAACCGGACGGCGCCTTCCTGAGGATATCCGGAGATGAAGTTCGCACCATACCACAGGCGGAATGATTTCTCGTCTTCGCGGATGACCGTGTTGTAGCCACTGATCCCCTGGCGTTCCCAGGGATTGTCGGCGCGCAGCACGGGGTCGGAGGTGACGCGTGGTGGATTCATACAAAGACCCACGTCGCTTGACCGATCGAAGTAGCGTTGATCGATGAAGAAGTGCTTGCCGGATCCTGCGTTGATGACGTTGCTCATTTTTTTCCTCGCTCAAGAAATGCAGGGAACCACAAATGAACACAGATGGACACAGAATGGATGTGAGTACACGGTCGGGAGAGATACCTGCATCCTCAGCAATCGTGCGGTTCAGAGGGACCACGTCCAAGGCCTGTGGTGGCGCTTCGGTCTTTGCTTCAATTCGGCGTACTCGGTGTGAGGCGCCTGAAGCGTGGTTCCCTCCCCTAACAGGCGAGGGCGGCCAGCATCGCTCGCATATACCCGACCGAATATGCTAGTGCGTGAGTGTTATTTCCCGGGGCGTCGCCTTCGAGGGATGGATAATGATCGGCGTTCAGACATCCGTCGAAACCGACGCGGTTCAGCTCCTGGACAATGTTGAACATATTCATATCTCCGTCATCCAGAAGGACCTCTTCGAAACCGCGGGCTGAAGCAAAGCTGCCGCGGAGGTTTCGGAAGTGGACTTCGAAGATTCGGCCCTTGCGGCCGTAGTTGTTGATTTCGTCGAGGACGAGGGTCTGGCCGCCGGCCTCTCCACGGGTTCCGCAACAGTAGAGATATCCGACGCAGGCCTGAGGGAAGGCGTCGATCACGCGGTGAAAGCCCAGTCCGTCGAACATCGCTTCCTGAGTCGGTGGATCGGACGGAT
Source organism: Latescibacteria bacterium UBA6620 (assembly GCA_002433075.1). Classification (GTDB taxonomy): domain Bacteria; phylum Latescibacterota; class UBA2968; order UBA2968; family UBA2968; genus UBA6620. The sequence continues at coordinate 73,347 of DJHM01000041.1, read as the reverse complement.
GCATCATCAGACGGACACCGCTGTCGAGTGCGGCGGGGACGAGCCTGCTGTAGGCCAGACAGACGCGCTCCCAGCGCTGCTCGCGAACTTCCCGTGAGGGGATATTCTCCGGGTTTCGCGCGAGGGATTCACCGCGCGCCTGATGTCCGCCGCGATGATCGGCGTGATAGCGATCGACCATCCAGCTTTCTTCGGAGAACGCGAAATGGACGCGTCCGAGCGGATAGCCGGCTTCCCCGAGGACGCGGATGCTGTCGCAGGCGACGTCAAGTTCGACTTCGGTGTCGGCGTCGCCGTTCATGAACGCTTCGGAGAATCCTGGGAGGCTGATCCGGTTTACGTCCATCCCCCACGATTGGACCTTCTTTCGGACTGCGATGGCTTCGTCCAGGTTGAAGACCCCCCGATCGTCCGTGGGGAGCGGGACGGCATCCGCGCGCTCGACGCCGATCTGAGACAGGAAGCGCAGGGTCGAGTCCGACAGATCCTGGCACCAGGCGGCAATGTGAATCATACAGGCCTCCTCGGATTTCCCTATTTTAGTGCCCCAAGTTTCGCTATCTAGCTGTGTCAGGATAAGTCATGACCACCATCTTCGCAGGAAGGAAAAACGATGACCCAGCAAGATCGTGGAAGACGCGACCTGGTCGAGTATCCGATCCGGGAGAACCTGCGATTGGATGTGTACTGGCGGGATGACAAAGCGGGATTTGGACCGGCTGCTTCGGTCTACGCTTTCGACGAAGAGGTTATGCGGCTGGACTGTTTTGGAGAAGCGAAGAAGCAGGGCGGCAAGGGGCACTGTCATATGAATTTGAAGCAGACCGGGGGTCGACAGTGGATGTACCCGCCGGGGTCGGTGTCGGACCATATCGAGCACGCGATGCACGATCTGCGTCAGAACCTGAACTTCTGCCTGGCGACGAACAACGAGGAGAAGGTCCAAGACATCAAGGTCAGTTCGGCGACGATCGAACCGATTGCGGAGAAGGCTGAGAAGGACCTGAGGAAGTTTGCGAGCCAGATGGATCTGTGAGACCAAACCTTTCAACGCAGAGGGCGCAGAGTTCGCAGCCGCCGTCGCGCTCTGCGTTATGGCGAGCCAGGGAGGGCAGACGTACTGGCTCAGCGGGTTGAACAGAGTTGGCTCTCATCTTCAAGCACATTCAGCTACACAGGTGAACCGTGAAAATCGAAGCGATTGACTTTCTGATTCTCGAAGGCGAACCGATCGAGCCGGAATGGACGCCCTACCGGACGATGATCGAGCTTCCGGGCTCGCACACGGTTCGGTTCGGGCATAAGCCGTTCGAGGGTGAGGGGATCAAGCTCCCTGCCCGACCTACCTATGCGTGCATCCTACGCATCAGGACGGACGAAAACCTCGAGACGGTGGGGGTGTTCGGCGGGGGGTTCAGCCGCGAGCAAGTCGAGTGGGAAGCAACGACGTTCAAGCTCCAGTGGGAACCGGAGCTGGTAGGCGCGGATGCGCTCAACCGGGAGTATATGTGGCACAAGATGTGGATGGCGCGGCGCTACTTCCATATGCCGAACTTCCTGCCGCTGGCGCTGATCGATCAACTCCTCTGGGACCTGGCGGGCTTGAAAGCGAAGCTGCCGGTACACAAGCTGCTGGGTGGGTTCCGCGACCGCGTGCCGGCTTACCTGACGGAAGCGAGTCGGAATCACGAGCAGACCCTCGAAGTCGCCCAGAAGGCGAAGGACCTGGGTTACAAGGGATTCAAGGATCACTCGATGCTGGGGCCCCAGGCGAATGTGGCCCTCGCGAGGGACCTACGCGACTTGGTCGGGGACGAGATGGTGTTGATGCACGATGCCGTGCAGCAGTATTCGGTGGACGATGCGATCAAGGTCGGGCACCAGCTCTGGGATCTCGACTATCTGTGGATCGAAGAACCGTTGCAGGAAATCGACATCCTTGGTCTCAAGCGCCTGTCGGATGCGACCGATCTTCCCGTGCTTGCGCTGGAGTCGAATCTCGGGCATCCCTACGTGGCGACGCCGTACATGCAGAGTGGGGCGATCGACATCGTACGGAACGTGGCGATGGGGATCACGGGCCAGATGAAACTGGCCAACCTCGCCGAGACGTTCGGGATGAACGCGCACGGTGGGAATGTCCACGTGATCGCCGCCGTGAGGAACGACGACTGGTACGAACATCACGCCCGGAACGCGTTCAAACGGTTTGATAATGAGCTGACCCGACCGCTGACGCTGGCGGCTGCGAGCCTGATCAAGGAAACGTTCGAGGTTCGGGACGGATATATGTACGTGCCGCAGACGCCGGGGTTGGGGCGGGAGATTGATTGGGAAGAGATTGAAGCGAGAACCATAAACACATTATGAAATTAGGGAATTACCGTATTCTGGAATTGGAGAGTGTAGAAACAGATGTCACCCCGGTACGGTTTTGTGGAGCCTGTCCCGAGCGGAGTCGAGGGAGGGCCCATTCTGATCTTCGCGAAGTTGGAAAATGGATCCCGGCTCGACACACCGCCGGGATGACAGACCCTCTGCTTATCCTACGTCTCAAGGGCATTCTATGAAGATTGAATCGATCAGCTTTCAGATTCTCGAGGGGGATTCGGTCGAGCCGGAGTGGCGGCCGCTGAGGACGATGAGGGAGTATCCGGGATCGCACAAGGTGCGGTTCGGGCATCGGCTGTTCAGCGGGGAAGGGATCCGGCTGGACCCGAGACCGGCCTACACGTGTCTGCTTCGCATCCGCACGGATGAGAACCTCGAGACGATCGGCACGTTCTCGACGGGATGGGGGAAGGAAGACCTGGAGTGGCAGGCGCGCACGTTCAAGGTGCAGTGGGAGCCGGAACTGGTCGGCGCGGATGCGCTCAATCGCGAGTATATGTGGCACAAGATGTGGATGGCACGACGGTACTTTCATATGCATCATTCAGCCGCGCCCCTGGTCTTGATCGACACGCTGCTCTGGGATCTAGCAGGTCTTCGGGCGAATTTGCCCGTGCACAAATTGCTCGGAGGTTTCCGGGACCGGGTGCCAGCCTATCTGACCGAAACCGGGATTCCGTACGAGGACACGCTGAAATCTGCTCAGCGGGCGATCGACGAGGGCTTCCACGGGTTCAAGGATCACTCGATGCTGGGGATCGAGACGAACCTGGCACTGGCGAAGGACATCCGCGACCTGGTGGGAGACGAGATGGTGCTGATGCACGACCCGGTGCAACAGTACTCGGTCGACGATGCGATCAAGGTGTCGCGGGGTCTGGAAGCGCTCGATTATCTCTGGATCGAGGAACCTCTGCAGGAATTCGACATCAACGGGTTGAAGAAACTGTCGGACGCCGTCGACCTGCCGGTGATGGCGCTGGAGTCGATTCAGGGGAATCCATACCTGGCGACACCGTATCTTGCTGCAGGTGCGATCGATATCGTGCGGCAGACGGGGATGGGCATCACGGGACAGGTGAAACTGGCGAACCTGGCGGAAATGTTCGGGATGAACGCACACGGCGGGAATCCGCACGTTGTGGCTGCGGTTCGGAACGATGACTGGTGGGAGGTCGCCGCCTGGCCCGCGACCGGTTCGGATCGATCGATGGGTGGCTCGTTCCCGGGCCTGATCCGGGACACGATGGAAGTCCGTGACGGATTTATGTACGTTCCACAGACACCGGGCCTCGGACGCGAAATCGATTGGGATCAGATCGAAGCCCGGACTATAATGACGGTATAGCGCGCCCCTCGCAGTGTCACCCCGGTACGGTTCTGTGCCGGGGTCCACTTTGATCTTCGCGAGATGGGAAAAAATGGATCCCGGCTCAACACACCGCCGGGATGACAATGGCAAGCCATAGCGAACATACGACCAATGCCTGAGATCATTCGTAATCCGCTTCTAGAAGAAATCGACGACCCCATCCTCGCCAGAGCGCTGATTGGTTCAACGGAGGAACTCGCGGCGGCGACACATCCGTCTTTCCTCGAGAATCCGGGTTCTCCTATTACCTGGGGTGCGAAGGACTGGGAGGCGATGGAGGCGGGACGGGAGGATCTGTTCGACTGGTCGGCCGTGGAGACGCAATTCGACTACGACGCCTTCCTGCGCGACGGATATGCGGTTCTGCGTGGGGTGATGACACCGGAAACGATCGAGGCCTGGACCGAGGCGGTCCAGGTGGGGCAGCGGATCAACGATGCCCTGCTGCGGGCGGACTGGAAAGAAATCGACTGGCTCGCGCTGGGGAGAACAGAACCGGATCGTTTTCTGTCGACAGATGAGATCGACAGGGCGATTGGCGGCAGCCAGAAGGCACCTCAGTCGACGGATGAGGCAGGCGTTCTGACGCTTCGGATCAACAGCGTATTCTGCGAGTACTTCCCGGCTGGACACGTGCCGTATCTGATGAACGTGCTGACCCATCCTCAGATGCTCGCTCTGCAGCGAATGTGTCTGGACAGCGATGAGATTTACTTCGATCATAGCCAACTGTTGACGCGGCCCCCCGGTTATCCTGGCGGAAACTGGCACAGTCACCGCATCGGGGGCGGATATGACGATGGTACGGCGAGTCTTGAGGTTTATCGGGCTCAGCCAAATGCGATACTCAATCTCTGTTATCCGCAGGGTTTTGACGCCGATCTCGATGGGGGGCTGAAAATCGTTCGTGGAAGTCATCTATTTCGCGATCCCGAGCGCTGTCGGGCACCAAGCGATGAGGAAATGGAGCAGGGCTGGCTGAAGGATCGACTTCATCCCGTGACGAACGAACCTCTGGAGATCGAGCGACTCTCGCTGGAGCCTGGGTCGGTCTGCTGTTGCCTTTCCCACGCGGCCCACGCAGTCGCCCCCAAGGCGCAGGACCGGTCGACTCGCTGGTGCTCGCTCTATTGTTACAAAAAGCCTCACGAGACGGGCGAAGTACAACCTCCGCACGCGGTTCCGCCGGTCTGGGCGATGAAAGCCCAGAGGGGCGAACTCCCGGAGACGCTCACCCGGATGTTTCGTCACAGCTTCGATCGTGAATTGACCAGACATCGAAAAGTGTTCGACGATGCTTAGTTTCTCGATGGTGATGAACCTTGTCCGCTAATCCCGAAATCGCTCCCGCTGCTGCGTCCGAATCGTCCGAAGGCTCGACCTTCATCACGAAGCGTGCGTTGATCGTCGGCGTTCTACTGGCGATCGTTGGACCAGTCTGGCCGACCTACACGAGCTTCATTCTGCACTCCAGCCGGGCGGATCATTCGCATCTGTCCCTGGCGATGCTCATCCCGTTCGTCTTCCTTCTGATCATCAACACGTTCCTCGAACGCTGGCGACTGGCGTTTTCTCCGACCGAGCTGCTTACGATCTGCTGCATCGGAATGGTGGCGGCCGTGATGCAGGGCGAGTTCTTCCTCGTCTGGTTTATGGGGATGCTCACGATGCCGGCCTACTTCGCGTCGCCCGAGAATCGGTTCGAGGAGATCCTGCTGCCCCATATGCCGGACTGGACGACGATCACCAATCGATCGGTCGTGCAGGGCTTCTACGAGGGCATCGTTCCGGACACGCCCTTCCCGTGGCCTGAGTGGGGAACCGTTCTTTTCTGGTGGGGCACCTTCATCGGTGCGGTGATGACGGTGAACCTGTGCCTGAGCGTGCTGCTTCGAAAACAGTGGATGGAGCACGAGCGGTTGTCGTTCCCGGTGGCGTCCTTCCTGCTGGAGTTGACCGGGGTTTCCGGCACGTCACGCACGCTGCGAACACTTGTCCAGAACAAGCTGTTCAAGGCCGGCTTCTTGATCACCTTCGTGATTATCGCCTACAACGTGTCGACCTGGTTCACGATCGCAATGCCGATGATCCCGTTTCTGGCTGGGCGCTACGGTCGCCACGTGATTCCGGTTGCCCCCGGGTTTCCGAGTCTTGTGACCACGTTCGTTCTGCTGACGTTCTGTCTGGGCTACTTCACGAAGCTGGAAGTGTTGTTCAGTCTGTGGTTCTTCCACCTGGTCCAGATCGTGCAGGCGGGCATCTTCAACCGGATCGGCGTGGATATGGGAGCCGTCGACCCGTGGAGCTCGAGCCATCCGGCTATTGGATGGGAGACGTTCGGGGGAATGATCGTTTTCGTGCTCTGGGGTTTCTGGATCGCCAGGCACCACTTCGTCGAGATCTACCGAAAGGTGTTCCTGAAGGACGACGACGTAGACGATTCCGAAGAGCTGATGACCTATCGGACGTCGGTCCTGCTTCTTGTGGGATGCTCCCTGTTCATCATTTTCTGGCTGTCCCGGGCCGGAATGGATCTGCTGCCGATCCTCGGGTGGTGCTTCGCGATGCTGATCCTCCACGTGGGGATGGCGAGGATCGTTGTGGAGAGCGGGCTCGTTTACCTGCGGGTTCCCATCACCGCACAGGCGTTTACGTGGCACGCTTTCGGGATCGGGAACCTGGGGCCGGCGAGTGCCACGGTGTTGACGCTTACGAATACGCTGGTGAGTGATGGGAAGACGGTCGGCATCACCCAGATGGCCCACGTGCCGAGATTGTCGATGGCGATGGCGCGAAAGAGCCGAAAGGTGCTCGCGCCGGTGGTGCTGGTGGGAACGATGCTGGGGGCGGCGGCGGCAATCGGGTACGTGCTGTATCAGGGATACTACGGGCCTGGCGCCTACAACTTCGGGACGGGGGTCTTCAAGGGAGGAGGTGGGGCGGTCCGCTTCAGCGATCTCGCTGTGGGCAGGATCCAGGACGGCACCACGGCCACGGATTGGGATCGTGTCTCCTGGATGTTCGTGGGTGGCATTTTCACGGCCGGGCTCTACTACCTGAGATACCGCTTCACCGGGTTCCCGTTACACCCGATCGGATTCACGATCTGCGGGATGGTGGAGATGCAGGACAATGCGTTCAGCCTGTTCCTGATGTGGGCCGTGAAGCTCGTGATCATCAAGGTGGGAGGATTGGAGCGGTATCGACAGTACACACCGTTCTTCATCGGGATGATTATGGGCTATATCGGGGGGATCACGCTGGGCATTGGGGCCGACTTCTTGTTCTTCCCGGGAGAAGGGCATGAGATACACTGCGATCCCTAGCGGGATCGCAGTGCATTGGCGGATTAGGAAAATGCCGTATTCCTATATTTGGCAGGCGTTACCACGCCTCGAGTAGCATACGCCAAGCGTAGGCTCATTGTCACCCCGGTACGGTTTTGTGCCGGGGTCCATTTTTGATCTTCGCGAACTGCAAAATGGATCCCGGCTTGAAGCATTGCCGGGATGACATCGTTTCTCACCGCCGATGGAGCCAAGTGGCGGCCGCCGCGTCAATCGCCTGCCAGCTTGCTTGTAAACTCTACGCTAAGCAGTTCCCTCGTTCGACCCACGTTACAATGTTTGTCCGCATCAGGGTGACCGGCGACGTGTAGGATCTCGAAGTCGATTCCTTCCTTCTCGATGGCGGCGCGGCACGCGTTGCCGATGTCGTGACGACAGACCCATCCCATTTCCCACGTTCCTCGCTCCAGATCCTTCTCGCCTTTCACCTGGGCAATACGGCTGTCGATGATGCTGCAGGGTCGAAACACGACCTGCGATAACCCGAAGGCATCGTGGAACTGCCGGCACATTTCTTCCTGTAATCGCTTCGTGACAGCGTATAACGCACCGTCGGGGCGCCGGACCTCCGCATCGAAGAAGACGCCTTTCGGGTTTTCGACGTGGCAGGACCCGATGTGCACGACACGTGGGATTCCGTGTCGACGTGCTGACTCGAGGGTGTTCCACAGCCCCTTGAGGTTCACGAGGAAGGGGAGATCGTCGTGCTCGTGGTAGGCGCCGGGAGTCGAGTGCATCGCGACGTGGATGACGCGGTCGACGCCTTTCACGGCCTTATCGACGGCGTCGAAATCGCTGACGTCGCCGTGGACGATTGTGCCGCCTTCCCAGGGGCCGTCGATCCGGTTGCCGCGCTCCCACGCCTCGTCGTTCAGATCGAAAGCGACCACCTCGTGATGTCCGTCGAGCGCACCCAGAATCGCCCGCCCCAGCCAGCCTGCCCCACCGATGACCAGAACTTTCATCTATAGCGCCTTTGTCATCACCCAGAAGGGCGAACTACCCACGTCATAACTGTCGAACTGCGACAGGTGACCGTTCGCCTGATCGACGTGATAGGCGTTCATCGTATCCGCTGCTTCGCCGGCGCAATAGAGGAAGGCGCCGGTCGGATCGATGTTGAACGATCGTGGGCTTGCGGGAACAGGGACGTGACCGAATGGGGCAAGGGACCCGTCATCTGCGACGTTGAATCCGACGATGCTGTCGTGACCGCGGTTCGAGGCGTAGGCCCATTTGCCATTGGCGTGGACTTCGATGTGTGCTGTGGCACCCCCTTCGGACCAGTCGTCGGGCAACGTGCCGAGGTGCTGGACGATTTCGAGCTGTCCGCTGTCGGTATCGACGCGATGGGCGGTCGCGGTGTTGCCCTGCTCGTTGACGATGTAGGCAATGTCTCCAGCCGGACGCAGACAGATGTGCCGCGGCCCCGTGTTGTCATCGGGAGGCTGGAGCTCGAAGGGGTCGTTGGGCGTCAGGTTCCCGGATTCCGCGTCGAACAGGAATTGGGCGGTCTTGTTGTTCGGACAGACGTGGGGTACATAGACGAACCGATCCTCGTAGGACAGAACGGCGTGGGCTTTCTCGCCTGTGTCGATATATTGCAGTTGCTCGCCGATCGATCCATCCGCGCCCAAACGGTGGACGGTCACGCCACCGCCGCCGTAGTAGCCGGTGATCAGGAACTTTCCGCTGCCGGCGGTGATGGTGTGGGCGGGGATGTCGTAGCCGGTGGTGACCTTGTTGATGAGGGTCAGTTCGCCGCTCCCGGCGTCAAAGGCGTAACTGGCGAGATCGCTCGACCCGACGTGTGCGGAGTAGAGGACCTTTTCATTTGGGTGAAGCTCGAGCGAGCCGGTGGGGCCGTGGGCATCGCTGGTGGTTCGCAACGAGAGCGCGCCGGATGCGTCGATGTCGTAGAGCCTGATCTGTTCGTCGCCGGTCAGCGACACGAAAACTACGTTCGGCATAGCTATCTCCTTTCGTAAGGGACCCGTAATCTAAAGACGACCACGAAAAACACGAAACACACGAAAGAGAGGCTGTTGGTTACAGGGTGGTGGCCTTTCGCACCACTCACGATCTCTCTCAGATTGCCATCCTCGGTCCCATCTGTGTGCATCCGCGTCCAACTGCCTGCCCTGAGTAGGCGCAGGGCGCCGTATCGAAGGGTGGTTCCCACTTTTACAGGACGAATCAATGGCAGAGGAAATCAACTACGCGAGCTGGCCCCAGGAAGTGGGACGGTTCCTCGACATCGGCGACCGGAAACAGTTGTTCCTGGACGACGAGTTTCTGGTGGAACGAACCGAAGGAATTCGATACGTCGTCAACAAGCCGACGAAGCACCCGGAGAACCCTCTGATGGTGCCGGACAGGCCGTGGGAGAACGTGCTGCAGCACTACGGATCGGTGCTCTGGGATGAGGAACAGGGCGTCTTTCGCATCTGGTACACCTGTCGCACGACGCGGCACGGTTCGGCCAGTGCGGTGATCGTCGGGTATGCGACATCGGAGGATGGTCTGTCGTGGGACAAACCGGAACTCGATGTCATCGATTACGAAGGCGCGCAGACCAACGCGGTTCTCGATATGGGGCCAGGTGGAAGTGGGGGCGTCTGTGTCCTCGATACACCGTGGGATACGTCGGACCGTCGCTACAAGATGCTCTACAAAACGATCGAAGAGGGTGGAGGCATCAAGGTTGCGTTCTCGCCAGATGGCCTCCACTGGGAGAAACATCCGGAAACGGTTCTCGGGGGTGTGTTCGATACGTTCAACGTGGCCCTGTGGGACGGTGAAAAATACGTGGCCTACGTGCGGATCAACCAACGTCCCCGGAAGCGGTATCGCTCTCTGGGCCGGATCGAGTCTGAAGATTTCGTCCACTGGACGACGCCGACGATCGTGCTTGGGCCCGACGACCACGATCCTGAGGATTCGGACCTCTACACCTCGGCCGCCTTCAAATATGACGAAGCCGATCGGGCCTACTTCATGTTTCCCAGCCTGTTCGACTGGCGGACGGGCCAGTTGACGCCGCAGCTGGCGACGAGTCGGGACAACGTGACCTGGCGTCGAGTCAGCTACCGGGAAGCGGTTATCCCTCTGGGTTCGCCGGACAGCTTCGAGTCTCAGCAGATGATGGTTGGTGCGCCGCCCGTCGTGAAGGACGACCGGGTCTACGTTTATTACAGCGGGGACAATCGTCCCCACTTCGGTGGAACCGGCGCGCCATTCGAGACGAAGAGCGGCATCGCGCTGGCGACGTATCGGCTGGACGGGTTCGTATCGATCGAGGCGGGAGAGAAGCCCTCCGGCGGCAGCGTGACGACGATTCCGATTCAGTTTTCGGGGACGGAACTTGAGGTCAACGCAGATGCGACGTGGGGGGAGATTCGGGTGGAGATCCTTGATGACACCAACTCCGTGATCGAGGGGTTCGGTGAGGACGCTTGCGAACCCATCAGAGGGGACTCGGTCAGACACACGGTTGGGTGGAGAGAAAAGAAGGTTGCTGAGCTCGCGGGGCGGACGATTAAGCTAAGGTTCCGCCTGACGGGGTCGAAACTGTATGCATTCCAGTTCGTTGGCTAGTGGCTGTAACAACGGTCATCCAGTCCGTTCTGGCACCGTTCCCGGGGCGTCAGGTCCAGCCACTCGGCGTAGTCCGGATAAAGCTGTGGTTGTAAGTCTCCCACTCCTTCGTGTCTCCAAATGCGCCTATCAACTCTTTTGTGACCAAAAGAGTTGCAGAAAAGTCCCGCTCAGGCGCCGCGGCGGCTTGTGGCCCACGCCGGCAGTACGATCCAGCTCAGTGACGGCTAGGTCGGTGACCCAAAGTTTAGAAAGTGAAACAACGGTGGTGCTCGCTGCCGCCTTTACCTGGGCCGCTTGGTCGTGGGCGAAGATGATTCCTACGGTGTCCCAAACGGTTACCTGATGACCCACATAGATGTGCGAAGAACTCATTACTACAGTTCGATTTCCATAGCAGCCTGCTGGCGATGGAGGTGAGAGCGATGAACGATCTCACGGTTCCGGTCAGATACTACAAGGACTACCAGGGAGGATACGAGCACGGCTACGAGGATCTGTCGCTCTCTTTGTCCACGTGCGCGTTTCTGCTGGTGGATGTGGATGGAGGCTACTCGTTTAAAGACGAGGACGTTCATCCGACGACGAAAAACTTCATTGCCCCATCGCTGGCTGCGGCCCGTCGAATCGGGATGCGCGTGGCCTACGTTCACAACGACCTCCGACTGGTCGCAGATCACGGGACGATTGCGTTGGAGCTCTGGTCCAAGACGAAGATGGCGGAAGGCGATGCCGTCGAGTCTTGGACAAAAGCGCGCGACTACGAGCCCCGTTACGCGGACTGCGTGGCGCCCAGGGATGGCGAGCCCAATTTCCCGAAGTGGATGTGGAGCGGGTTCCGGGACACGTTTCTCGATACGCGACTTCGCGCCTGGGGGATCAAGACGCTCTTTGTGGTGGGGTACAGCCGTCGGGCGTGCCTGCACTACACGTGCGCTGAGGCGATGGGGCACAACTACCGAGTTGTTCTGCTGCGCGACTGCTCGAATCCGCCTGGTGAGATCGAGTTTCCCGACACCCTTGATGAAAGTCTGCCAGAAGGCGGGTGGGTCAATGCGATGATGCTGCGTCAATTCGAGCATCTGATCGGCTACACGACGACGACGTCAGAGTTCGTAGAGGCCTGCGAGGGAATCCAGTGAAGATCCGGCATATCGACACGGTCCTGATCGATTCACCGGGTCGGAAGTGGACGATCGTTCGTGTGCATACGGATGAGGGGCTGGTTGGTCTGGGGGAGGCGACGTACTCGCAGAAAGAGCCGGTCGTCGTGTCGGCGATCGACCATATGAAGCAGGAGTTGATCGGGGAGGATCCTTCGCGAATCGAGTATCTCTGGCACAAGATCTACCGTCGTTCGAGCCAAAGCGGCATCTGGCGGATGACGGGGCCCGTGTGGATGAGTGCGCTGAGCGGGATCGACCAGGCGCTGTGGGATCTCAAGGGGAAGGCAGCCGGACTGCCCGTGGTGGAGTTGCTTGGAGGGCGCTTCCGCGATCAGGTGCGGGTCTATACCCACTTTTCGGGTCGGACTCCCGAAGAATCGGCGGCGAGCGCGAAGCACTGGGTGGACCAGGGCTACCGTTATGTGAAATCGGGGCTGCAGTCGAAGGCGAACTACGGGTTCGATCCGTACCTGGAAGACGGGTGGCCGGAGGAGACCGCCGCTCATTACGTCGCGGCCAGGGAGGCCGTGGGGCCTGACGTGGGACTGCTGGTCGATTGTCACGGCCGGTTCACGGTGGGGGCCGCGGTGAGGCTTGCCCGGGCGCTCGAGCCCTGCGGAATGTTCTGTTTCGAGGATCCGGTTGCTCCTGATGATCTGAACGCCTATCAGAAGGTGCGCCGGGAGACGTCGATCCCGATTATGGGATCCGAACGGCTGAACACGAAGACGCAGTTCCGCCAGCTTCTGGAGCTTGACGGTATCGATATCGCGCAGCCGGATCTGGTTTATGCAGGGGGCATCACCGAGGTCAAGAAAATCGCGGCAATCGCGGATACCTATCACGTTCCGATCTCGTTTCACAACACGAAGGGTCCCGTGGGCACTCTGGCGGCCGCGCACCTGCTGGCGTCGATTCCGAACGAGGCGCCGATGGAGTTTGTGACGGGGATCGAGTGGCGCGACGAGATCCTTACGGAGCCGATCGAAGTCGTTGATGGGTGTCTTGTGGTTCCCGATCGGCCGGGTTTGGGAATTGAGTTGAACGAAGAGGGCGTTGAGGCGCATCGGTGGAATCCTGGGGATCCGTTTTGACGGTCCGTAACGGGACCATACTGTCTCTTTGATATCGTTACTTGCGGCCTCAGTTCGAGCCCTCCGACTCCGCTTGGGGTCAGGCTACCGTCGAGAACAGACCCACTGGGATGAGCTATAAGGGACTTCTCGACTCCGCTCGAAGTGACCCTTCTGTTTGTCACTCCACAGTGCGGACTTTATGTGACAGGCGACTACTGTGCGACTGAGGTATGAAATGAAGCGATACAAGGTGGCGTTGATCGGGTGCGGACGGATGGGGGCGACGATCGATGACGAGAGGGCCGACCGTCCGAACAGCGAGCAGTGGATCCCGCTCTCTCACGCGGCGGCAGCGGTTGCCTGCGAGAGAACGGACCTGATCGCGGTTTCGGATGTGGTCGAGGAGAAAGCCGAGTCGACTGGCGAGCGGTATGGCGTTCCTTTCTGCTATACCGACTTTCGTGAGATGATCGACAAGGAATCGCCTGACATCATTTGCGTGGCGACCCGCCCGGCCACCCACGAGGAGCTCGTCGTTCACGCGGCTGAAGCGGGCGTGAAAGGGATCTACTGCGAGAAGCCGCTTTGTTGTTCGATGGCTGAAGCGGATCGGATGGTGGAGGCCGTAGAACGCTGCGGGGTCAAGTTCAACTACGGCACGCAGCGCAGGTATACCTCTGCCTACAGAACAATGCGAAAGCTCATCGATGACGGGAAGCTGGGAGATATCGAGGCCGTGATTGTTCAACAGGGCGTCAGGTCGGCTCTGTGGAGACTGACTCACGGCGCAGACCTGATGCAGTTCCTTGCGAGGGACTCCGACATCGAATTCGTTCAGGGTGTGATCGCCGCGGAAGATGATGACTGGGATGGCAATCGGCTGAACATCGATCCTGACATTGTGTCCGGGTTCGTGCAGTTCAAAAATGGAGCGCGAGGGTACTTCACCGCAGGGACGGGGACGGACATCGAGGTGAGCGGTTCGGGGGGCAAGCTGCGAGCGCTCGACGATGCCGTGACGATTTCTTACCGGAAGCAGGTCGAGGGTGGATTTCCGATGTCTTCCGAGGCTTTCCCTGAATACAAACTGGAAATTGGAACCCCCAACGGGATTCGGGACATCGCGGAGGCTCTGGACGAGGATCGGGAGACGCAGGGTCCGATTCAGCTGGCAAGGGCGAGTCAGGAGATGCTGATGGGCTTCATCGAATCGCACCGGCTCGGAGGCGCGAGGGTGCCGATTCCGATGGAGAACCGGGAACTCTACGTGGGCAGGGAGAACTGGTGAGGGGAGTACCTGGGGTTTCCGATGGACTCCGGCACTTGAAAGTGGCCCCGGGGCCACTTTTGTGGCCATATGGCTCCCGTGGGGGTTTCAGGGTTCGCGCCACGCCGGCTGCGTGACGTGGACGAGCGAGGCCCGGTGTTCGATCGTGATGACGGCTCGCGTTCCCTTTTCGATGTAGCCGAGGTCGCCGGGGCCGAATGTATGTGTCGACCCTTCGAGATCCTCGACCTGCAGGGCTCCGTCGATTACGTAGAAGACTTCGTTGTAGTCGAACGTCCACTCCAGCCGGCTTGGGGCGACATACTCCGTGAATCCGGCGGAGAGGCAATCGTCCTTGCCGATGATGGGATCGGAGACCTGAACGGTGGCACCAGGCAGGTCGATGGGTTTAAGCGCCCTGTCTTCTGCAGGTACAACTCGGATCATCCACTCCTCCTAGGACACGAACTGCGGCAACCACTCCGAGTGGACGGACAGATATTCGTCCAGGATCTTTTCCGCGGTATCGATGTCGTTGATGACCGGGTCAGCGAGTAAAGACTGGAGTGCGATCGCTCGGTCGCCGGTCACGGCCGCATCGACTGCCAGTTCGGCAACGTGGACCTGGTTGCTGCACCAAGCCGCGATCTGTGACGGAAGATCCCCAAAGCGATGGCCCTCGGGGCCTCCTGCGCCGACGGTGGCGGGCACTTCTACGATGACATCATCAGGCAGGTTCGAAATGTAGCCATCGTTAGGGATGTTGAGTGCGAGCTCTGATGTGCCAAGTCCATCGCGAAGGGCCACCAGGACGGGAATCGCCCGCTCTCCGGATCCTCCCCGGAGATCGTCGATCGATCGACTTCCGTCAATTCTCTCCGATATTTCTTCCCACATCGTGTCCCGCCTGGAATCTGTTCCGTCCCAGTGCAGCAGCCAGTGGTCGTGATCGTACTTCTGCCACGATTCGTAGGCTCTGACGTGCATAAACGGGAGATACTCTCCGACGTGGTCGTCGCTCGGGAAGGGCATCCATCCGAAAGTCCGGAAAAGGTCGGACCAGAGGTGCTGCTTGCCGGGATCGTGGGCGGCGGCCCTTTCGCGAAGCGATGGGTAGAGATCCTCGCCCGAATCTTTCGAGCGCACGTCCATCACCCAGTGAAAATGGTTCAGGCCGGCGGCTCGAACGTCAAACTCGTCCGGATCGAGGTCGAGCAACTCGCCGATGACGCGTACGGTCGACCCGATCCCGTGGCAGAAACCGATGGTCTTGACCGAGGTGTATTTCGTGACCCCACGACAGATGCGGGGGAGCGGGTTGGTGTAGTTCAGGAACCAGGCATCGGGGGCGTGGGCCTCGACGTGGCGAGCGACATCGAGTACGAGGGGAACGGTTCGAAGGGTGTGAGACAACCCTCCGGGTCCGCCATTCTCACCGAGGACCTGCATCACCCCGTACTTGTGAGGGATCTGCATATCCAGCTGCCAAAGTCGGTCCCGGTTGGCCTCGATCATACAGATGACGAAGTCGGCTCCAGGCAGGGCTTCAACGAGGTCGGTCGTGGCGTGGACACGGAATCCCGCGGACCACTCCTCGTTCATCCGGTGCGCCACGGCCGTCATTGGATCGAGAGCTTCCGACCGAATGTCGACGAGATGCAGTTCGCTTCCCGACAATTCGGGTCGAGCGAGGATGTCCCCGAGGGTCCTGGGCCCGAAACTCGCGCTTCCAATTCCGACGACGACGATCTTCACGTTGCTCACGCGCCTATTCCTTTTGGTGATTGGGTCACAACCAGTGAGCGAAAGGCCACAACGTGGCGGAGCGTCCAAACGGCGTGTCCAGAAGCGCGTCCGTCTCTTCGATGGGGTCGTGGCCGTAGCGTCGGACGAACTCTCTCTCGATTTGTCTTTCCAGGTCCGTGGGTTCTCCGAGGGGCAACGAGATCCACTGATTGTTGCGCCGAGCGCTCTCTCGGATCGCCAGACAGAGCTCGTAATCCTTCAGTCCGTTGATGACCCCGTACGGAGGGTTCGTTCCTCGCACGATGGCGTCGTGGAATCCGGTCAGTATACTGGCTTTCGAAACATCGTCTGGGGATCCGATCCCATATTGTATGAATGGGTTTTCCCAAACGACGGGAGGATCCGTCTCGACGCGGACGGCTTCCAGCACCCGTTCGCCCTCGTGATTCGTGAAGTGCTCGAGAAGGTCGAGGGGCTCATCCGTTCGGTAGAGGGTCAGTCGGTCCCCTGTGAGGTGGCCCTTCGGGCCTTCGATCTGCCAGCCCGTGGGGTAGGCGTGGGCTGAGGAAGGAAAGATTCGGGGTGGTTTCTCGAAGAGGCACGTCGCCCCCCCGGAGAACTCGATGATGCCGGACTCCCACTGAATGGACGACTCCGCTTCCCCTCCGTAGGCGACGTAGGGCTCTGTCTCAACCTCACCGACGTAACCCAGAACGCGATCCGCGTTCCCTTCCAGCAGAGCCCGAATCCCGCTGAATCCGTGGTATTGTCCTGTCAGATAAGACAACCTGGCGTGTGACACCTTCCCCAGCAGTTCTCTCTCTACGATCCGTTGTTTCAATCGTTCCCTGGGCCACAACCAGACCTGTTCGGCGATTTCCCACAGGACCCCGTTCTCCATGCACGTTCTTGCTATGGCGTCGGCATATCTTCGCGTCAGTGCGACCGGGATTTCGGTCAAAACGTGGGCCCCGTGACGGGCGGCCGTTAGTGCTGTGACAATGTGGGAGTCTTTAGGGGTGAGCGAGAGGACGACATCCGGCCGCTGTGCTTCGAAGAGGGAACGGATGTTCGTGAAACAGGACTCAATTGGATACTCGTCGGACACCTCCTGCAGGAGAGAGGAGTCCCGGTCGCAGACGGCGCATAACTCGTAATGGTCGGTCAGACGGGCAATGGTGGACAGGTACTGACGCGCCCGTGCGCGTGGAGTGGTTCCCGCTCCGAGAACGGCGATGCGGAGGCGGTCGGAGATCTCTGAAGATGCATTCACAGTAGATCGATTTCACCGTGTCGAAATGGTCTGGGATCCTCGGGTCCGTCTACAGCCTCTGCGCCGTCAGTCGGTCTTCGTCAATTTCGACGCCCAGACCCGGACCGTCGGGGACGATGAAGTGACCGTCTTCGTAGCGAACCTTCTCCCGACAGACCTGCTCCTGATAGACGAGGGGGCCCGCGGGATAGCACGGAAGGTCGACGTTTGGCATCGCAGCCAGGAGATGGGCCCGCGCGGCGGTCCCGATGGACAGTTCGACCGTGCTCCCGTGAAGCACCTTGATCCCGAACATCTCACCGAGAGCGAAGATTTTGACGCATTCGGTGATGCCGTCCCAGTCGACGCCGACGTTGAACACGTCGACGGCGTTATTTCTAGCCAGACCGATACCGATCTCTGTGCTTCCGACGTGTTCGCTGATGGGCACGTCTACGGCCTCCTTGACCCTCATAAAGTCCTCGGGAGTAGCAAAGTGTCGGCCCTTCACGGGAGACTCGAACAGATTCGCGCCGTAATGGGCGAAGCGTTGAATGACCTCGATGGCTTCATCCACCTCGAAACGGCCGGACATATCCATCGCGTTGATGAGGACATCCTGTCCCCACCGTCGGCGAAGCTCGGTCAGGAATCGATCGTCCTCATCCAGATTCTCGCCGAAATAGTATCGAATCGTGGAATGGCCCTGCTCAAGCAGGCGTTCGATACGGGCGAGGTTGGCATCTACGTCAGGTGCGGTCCTGGCGGGGGCAAGCGGGTAGGCGAACGGGATCCGATCCCGATGCTTGCCCCCGAGCAGCTGGTGAACGGGCACGTCGAGCGCTTTGCCCATCGCGTCGTACATTGCGATCTCGATTCCGCTGATGACCTGGTGATCCCATTCCTGCTGCTGGATCTCGACGAGAATCGAGGTTCGGTCGAACGGGCTCTTGCCCACCAGGATCGGTTCGAACCGGGCGCGCAGCTGGTCGACATATTCGGGTGTGGGGTCGAAGGGTACGTCCGACATCTCTCCAAGCCCGACGATGTCGGCGTCCGTATGAAGCCGAACGATGATGTGTTCGGAGACGGCCTTTTCCGAGTCCGAGGGACACGTCTTGCCCATTTCGCGGGTCGAGTAGATGGGGATCAATTCGAGGCGTGTGATTTTCATTGGGGGTTCCTGGGTCTGATGAAAGAGATCTAAGCTTAAGAATGTCTGTCTCGCCTGCAGGCGAGGCTGTCCCTCGACAAGTGGAGCGGCCCTCGATACACCTCCTCGTGAAACTCGGAGGCACTCGGGCACGCGGTATGGATCGGGTCCAACAACATCTCCTTACTCGCCACAGGCCGTGGCCCTACCCGGGGACGACAGGCAAGACCAGGTGCGAGGGACGTTCTGCGTCGTGGAAGATCGTCTGATCCGCGGTGATGAAATCGGAATCTCGCTCGTTGTCGCCACCTGTATTCAGGTTTCGGCTCAGTCGTGGGAAGTTGCTGCTGCTGACGGCGAGCCCGATCCGGTGACCGGGAAGGAACACGTTGCTCGTCGACCAGAGGTCGATTTCAAAGCGGACCACTTCGCCCGGAGTTAAAAACTCTGCCCGCCCCATTCCATTGCGATAGCGGGCTCGAACGACGCCGTCCGAGAGCAATCGGGCGTTGCCGTCGGGCGCGATGTTCATCAGTTTCGCGGTGAAATCGGTGTCGACCGCGGAGGAAGCGGCGAACAGGACGAGCTTCAGGGGGCCCGTTACCTCCAGCGCGTCTGTCATCGGGTCCGATTCGTAGACGAGCACGTCCTCCCGGTAGAGCGTGATCTGCTGGTCCCTTGGGCCCCGTCGTCCGGGCAGGACGCGCGCTGGGCCTGAGTTTGCGCCTCCCCAGGTCGGTACCGGATTGGCCGGGTCGTAGACGAAGCGATCGGCGGGCTCGTCGGCCGGCTCACGGGTGGAGAGACCGCCGCGTACCCAGCCCGCGTGGAGGTTTCCGTCACCGTGCAGGTAGAACTTCGTGTCGATCGCCCGCTCGAGCGGCCATTTCTGTTCGTCCCTCCACTCGTTGCTTCCCATCACGAAGATGCGGACCGGGGCGGGCGCTTCCACTGAGGCGTCTTCTTTGAGATGCTGGGCGAAGAACGCGACTTCGGCCGTGTGGTGGTCGCGCCTTGCATCGGGACCGAAGTCATAATCGGGGATGACGTCGGGATCGCTGGAATGGTCCCAGGGTCCGATCACGAGATGGGTGTTCCGCTTCTGTTCCTCGGTTCCGTGCTCCATCGTGTGGAGATGAAAGTCGATGGGGCCGGTTCCGCAGTGGTCGTACCAGCCGGTCACCATCAGGTTGGGCGTGTTCAGGCCCTTGAACCGGCTCGGATCTTCGAGGGTGAAGTAATTTTCGTTCGGGGTCGTGACGACGTCGTGATACAGGTCGAGCGGCCCCCCGAGCTCGTCGAGGATGCTCGTGACGGGGAGCCGTCCAAGGTAGGGTATCCAGTCGATGTCTTCGTAGGACTTCAGCTCGGCGCCGCTTTGCGCGTAGTAGTACCACATCGGGATCTGGTGGACCATAAACGATCCGCCGAGGCGGCTCATCATCCCGTAGGGGAGAACCTGTGGCGCCATCGCTCGATGAGCGGGGTGGCCGAGGAAGGCGGTGGCCGATTGTACGCGAGCCAGTGCGGATCCCCCGAACGTTCCGATTCGCCCGTTGCACCAGTCCTGCTGAACCATCCACTCGAGCGTGTCGTACCCGTCTTCGGGGAAATCCTCGCGACCGGTGGGACCGCCTTCGGACTTATGTCGGCCCCGAACGTTCTGGGCGAGGACCGCGTAGCCTTCCTCGACGAATGCTTCGCATCGGTCCGTGACCTTGTCCGTGCCATACATACATCGAACCATCAGACTCGGAAACGGACCCTCGTCTTTCGGCAGGTAGACGAAGCTCTGAAGTCGAACGCCGTCACGCATCGGGATCATGATTTCGTCAGGTGTCATAGGGAACCTTCTACCATTCCTTGGATCGTCTCGGGCGTCCCGTGGGACGCGGCCGCCCTTCGACTGCGCTCAGGGTGACCGCTCGAAATTCACTCTCAATCGAGCTTCCCGTCTATCACAGGTTGAGGATCTCTACCCACATTGGCTTTTCGCCAAGGGGATAGGTCTCCAGAGGTGTCAGGCCGCCATCGTCCCCGATTCGATACGAGGCCAGCCGGTTCGACCCCTGTCCGGCTGCGTAGAGGAACGAGTCGGTCGGATCGATGTTGAAGACGCGGGGGGTGGGCTCTGACGGCGTCTGGCCGAGGGAGGTGACGCCGCCGGTATTCTGATCGATGGCGAAGCCGGCGATGCTGTCGTGCCCGCGATTGGTGACGTAGACGAATCTTCCCGATGAGGTGATGCGGATCTGTGCGTTCGAGTTTCGGTCCGTATAGCCGTCAGGGAGGGTGGAGACCGTCTGGAACGGCTCGATTCTTCCAGCGGAAACGTCGAGGTTGTAGGCTGTGATGGCCGATCCCTGCTCGTTCGACGTGTAGAGCACGTCCAGATTCGGGTGATAACAGTAATGGCGCGGCCCCTGGCCTTCGTAGCCATCGACCTGCGGGACGTCGTTGGGCGTCAGCTTTCCGGTATTCTCATCGAACAGATACTGATAGATGGTGTTCGATGCCTGGACGTGCGGCAGAAAATAGAATCGATTCGTGGGGTGGGTCATTACGCAATGGGCGCCGAGCAGCGTGTGCGTCCATTCCGGCGGACCGGTGACGATTCGATCGTCTCCGACAGGATGAACGCCGATGCGCTGGCCCTGGTAGTGCGCAGAGAGGACCCAACGGCCGGTACGATCGATCGCAATGCAACAGGCGTCGACCTCGAGAGGGGTTGGGCTGCCTTCGAGGGAGAGTTCTCCGGAGGCCGAATCGATTCGGAGGGTGGCCAGCCCGGGCTCGGCGCGGAGACCGACATACATGAATTTCTGATCCGAGCTCACGGCGATGTTGGAGGGCCCGCCGTCGAGCGCGGTCTCACGCAGCAGATCCAAAGCGCCCGAGTCCGCGTCCATTGCGTAGGTAAGAATTCTGTTCTCGTCTGCGACTACGGCATACACGTAATAGGCCATCTTCTCCTCGCTTGGATGAACAGACTCGACGCGGTCCGTTGCTATTTGCCCACAATCAAGGGTGCTGCATAGACGTCGGGTCTTGCTTCATTAGCCGTAAAGCAGCCTGAAGACCTCGCCTTGTCAATGACTTCTCGAGATACCTCCGTCACGATCATCCCTTCGTCCGGAGCGTGCTCGTGGATGAATCGACCGTCCGGGTCGATGGCGAAGGCCAGACCGGGGAACCAGGCTCTTCCGCTTTTCCCCGCCTGGTTGGCGTAGAAGACATAGAGTCCGTTGTCGATGGCCCTGGCAGGAAGAACCTGGGCAGCCAACTGTCGGTGGAGGGCCGCCTGCGCCGTCTGGTCGTCCTCCGGTGTCACCTTATCCGAGCCTCCGCTCGCACCCACAGCGAGCAGGAAAAAGTCTGCGCCCCGCTGGGCGGCGGTCCTGAAGATCTCCGGGAATCTCAGGTCGTAACAGATGCCGACGCCGAAGGTCCATCCCTGGGACGTTACGACGGGGAGATCGGTCCCAGGTTCGAACCAGCGACGTTCCGTCTCGTTCGGGATGTGCAGCTTGGTGAAGGTGGCCAGGCGTCCGGACGGTCCTACGATGAGGGCGCTGTTTCGGTATCTCTCGCTGGCCGGTTCGATCGTGCCGACGACCAATGTCAGGCCTAGATCCCGGCAGAGCGATTCGAGAAAAGGCGTCGTCTTTTCGGATGCTTCTCTGGCGATTCGCATTGCGTCATCGGGCGGGATGTCCGACTTGTTCATCGATCCCGTGACGCATTCCTCCGGGAAGAGGGCGAAGGTCGCTCCCTGGTCGCGAGCTTTGTGTGACCATTGGGCGACTCGGTCGAGATTGGTGTCGGGATCGCCCATCGCGCTGTGCATTGCGACGGAGGCGACCCGTGTGGTGGTGCTCATAGGTAGCCCCAAGCATTAGGTGTCATCCCGGTACGCTTCTTGGCCGGGATCCATTTTCGCCGCTCGATTGTCTGGCTCGGAGGCGGCGTTTACGCCCCCGTGCAGAGCACAGGGGCGAGCGCCTGGCGCGTCGTTCACACCGGGCCCGTTTTGTGTTCTTAGCGATTGCTCGTCCTCGTGCTCTGCACGAGGACGCTAAGGTCGTTTAATAAACTTCTCTCCACCCTTCAGCCAATTCCCTGCGTGGATGCCGGGGTTGAATTCATACAGTGATTCGTGCCCCTCGAGTGTCTCCAGACTTCCCATCTGCCAGAAGACGTCCTCCCCCGGGTCGTGCAGGTTGAAGGTGTAGATGCCCGACACTCCGGCCTCGAGGGCGTTGGCGGCTTCCCCGCGCCAGATCGGGCTAAACAATGGATGTCCCTTTGCCATCCAACCGCCGGTGGCCTCGAGCGATTTCGGATCGAGAAAGCGGCTCCGCTTCAGGCGGGACGCGCTGATACAGGCGAAGGCAGGTACGTCGTAGCGCCTGCCGAGCTCAGCCCAGTTCTCCCACGGTTCCAGATGGTCGTAGCCTCCGCCGGCGATGATATCCACCAGGTCTTCGTCCATCCAACGCTCGATGTCGAAGCCGATGGCTTTGCTGTAACCGACAGAGTCGAACACGCGCGCGACGATCAACAGTGGACGACCACGCTGGCGACCGACCTCGTCCGTCATACGGCGGATTCGGGTTAGGAGATCGGTCAAGAGGTCGCAGTGATCCTGGGTGACGGGATCTCCGCTCAACTGGGGACGAAAGTAGTGGGGGTGCCGATAGAAATCGAGGTCGATGCCGTCGACATCGTAGTTCGTGCACGTCTCCTGGATGACGCGGAACACTTTGTCGCGAACGAGATCGATTCCGTAGTCGAGACCCGACCATCTGCCGCCTGCGTAGGGAGGGATCTCGCCCGACTTGCCGAGGAGACACTCGGGATGGTCCTTCTTCCATTGAGGGAGAAGTTCGGGACGTTTGGCGTCGTGCGTGTCGTTCATCCGGAACGAGCGGAAGACTTCGATCCCGTTCGCGCGGCCGAAATCGATCTTGATCTGCAGACCGTCGAAGCCCTGGTCAATCAGAGCCTTCGCCCAGTCGTGGATGGGTCCGCCGCCCAGGTGCAGGTCGTAGGATTCCCGCTCCGGGTTGAAGGCCGAGAAATCTCCCGCGGTATTATCGAGGATCGCGTCGACCTGAGATCCGCCAAGGGCCCCAACGCGGTACTTGAGGAAATTCTCGGGGGTCCGGGGCTCATCGTCCGGGGTCTGGGTCGTGTCGCCGCCGTCGGAGTTCATGAGAATGCGGCGGGGACGACGGGCGAGGCGACGTCTTTGTTCGATGAATTCATCCATAAATGACGGGCGTCCTACTCGGGTTTAAGCCACCGCCCTCTACGATCTCGGGCGTAGACAAACTGGCTGTCGTAGCGTTCGTCTCGGGTGTAGCCTGAGTGGCCGCTGATCAGTTCGACCGGGTAGGATTCGACCGCGTCGTCGACGATGTCGATTCCGAGCCCTGGACCTTCTGGGATTCTGATGTAGCTGTCGACGACCTCGGGCTGAGGGGCCATGATTTCGTAACGACATTGAGCATCGCCGGTACGATGTTCCCAGATCAGGAAGTTTGGTAATGTCGCGCAAAGGTGCAGAGATGCGATCTCACCGATCGGACCGAGGGAGCCGTCGTGGGGGGCGAACTGGATGTAGTGGGCTTCAGCCATCCCTGCCAGTTTCTTCATCTGGGTCAGGCCCCCGAAGCGCCCGGCGTCGGGTTGGATGACGTCGACGATCTCCCGCTCGATCAGCTCTTTCGCACCGTAGATGTAGGCGAGCCGCTCACCGGCCGCGAGCGGCACGTTGATAGCGTCGGACACGCGGGCCAACGCCTCGGGGTTCTCGGGGGCGACCGGCTCCTCGTAGAAGAAGATGCCGTAGTCCTCGAGCACACGCCCCATTGAAATGGCATCGCGTGTGGTCATCCAGGGTGGGCCGTGCAGATCAGCCATGATGTCGACGTCATCTCCGACTTCGGCCCGCATGTCGGCCACGCGCTTGGCCGCGCCTTCGACCCCGCCCATCTTCAGACCATTGTAGCCTTCATCAACAAGCTCACGGGCCTTCTCCGGCGTGTCGGCGTGGGTGTAGCATCGGAGGGTTTCGCGCATCCGGCCGCCCAACAGCTGCCAGACGGGCACGCCGAAGGCTTTTCCCTTGATGTCCCACAGGGCTGTCTCGATCGCGGAGATCGCGCCTCCGGTGACGACACCGGCCATTCCGTGGGTCTGAAGAAACATCTTACTCCAGCACCGCTCGATGTTGAACGGATCTTCACCGATGATGACCGAGGCCTTGTTGTGGATCTCGGTCTGGATGGCGGCCCAGGCCGAGGCTTCCCCCACGCCGTAGATCCCCTCATCGGTGTAGACACGACAAAACAGGAACTTCCGGCCGTCCGGTTCTCCGGCGGTATATGTTTTGACTTCCGTGATCTTCATGGGTGCCTCACTCTGTCGGCGGGTTCAGCCAGGCGGCTCTCGGGTGTCGGGCGAAGATATACTGCGCGTTGTATGTGTTATCCTGGGCGTATCCGGCATAGGCTGTGAGCTCAGTGGCATAGCGTTCGACGGCGTCATCGACGAGGTCCACGCCGAGGCCCGGCCCATCGGGAAGGGCCATATATCCGTCAACGACTTCGGGTTGGGGTGCCATGATTTCATAGCGGCACTGCACGTCTCCGGTCAGGTGCTCCCAGATCAGAAAGTTGGGAATCGTCGCGCAGAAATGAAGCGATGCGATCTCTCCGACGGGACCGAGCGATCCGTCGTGAGGTGCGACCTGGATGTAATGGGCCTCGGCCATCCCGGCCAGCTTCTTCATCTGGGCAAACCCGCCGAAGCGACCCGCGTCGGGCTGGATGACGTCGACGATCTCCCGCTCGATGAGTTCTCTCGCGCCGTAGATGTAGGCGACGCGCTCGCCGGCGGCGAAGGGGATGTCGACTGCGTCGGAAACGCGAGCGAGGGCTTCGACGTTCTCGGGTGCGACGGGTTCCTCGTAGAACAGCAGGCCGAATTCCTCGAGTCGCCTGCCCATCGAGATGGCGTCGCGGGTCGTCATCCAGGGCATTCCGTGCAGATCGACGGCGATGTCGATGTCGTCGCCGATTTCCTCTCGGACGGCCGTGATATCGCGGACGATGTGCTGGATGCCACCCATTTTGAGTGCCGTGTAGCCCTCATCGACGAATGCACGCGCTTTCTCGGCGATTACGACTTCCTCGGGACGATCGTCGCGCTCGGTCCACGTGTGGCCGGAGGTAGCGTGCGTGTAGACACGAAGACGTTCGCGCATCCTGCCCCCGAGCAACTGCCAGACGGGCATCCCGAACGCCTTGCCTTTCAGGTCGTGGAGTGCGATCTCAATCGCCGACATCGCCCCGCCACCGACGATCCCTGTCATCCCGTGGGTCTGGAGGAACATCTTGCTCCAGCACCTCTCGATATTGAAGGGGTCCTCGCCGATCAGGACACTGGCTTTGTGATGAATCTCGGTCTGGATGCTGGGAATCGCAGTCGCCTCACCAAGCCCGTAGATGCCTTCGTCCGTGAAGACTTTGCAGAAGAGGAAATTCCGGCCACGCTCGCCGACAGTGTAGGTTTTGACTTCGGTGATTTTCACAGCGTACCCCTTGTCTCGGGCTAGGCCTTCTCGAAAACGCAGCCGTGGAAGTAGGCGCGCCGTTCGGTGGACAGACGGTCGTAGAAGGTGCGCGAATAGCTGAAATGCTCGTCGTTCGCAAGCATCCACGGATGCTCGTAGGCGTAGTAGAGCATGATCCGCCGACCGCCCTCCCGGGTGAACGGGCCTCTCGTGTGCCAGACCGCGTTGTGGAACATCACCGCCGTACCGGCGGATACACACACCTGGACCGCGTCGGTCATCGTATCGAATGCAGCGCGTCGATCCGGGAGGGGATCCTCATTCGCCCGATGCGAGCCGGGGACGAGCAGCAGGTTGCCTTGATCGGGATCGGTCATGTCCGACAGGAAGTAGGCGATTTTCAACTGGAGATGCGGAATGTCCGGTCGGAGCCCTCGATAACCGCTATCGTGGCCGTCGATGTGCCAGCCCGGGCCGCGATCGGGCGTCGGTTCAACTTCCAAGTAGGCGTCCGACGCGTGGAAGTGAGGGTTTTCGTTCAGGAGCGCTCTGATGTAGGGGACGATGGGAGGGTGATCGATCAGTTCCGCGAAGATGGGATCGTTTTCGAGGATGTGGAAGATGCGCGTGTTCGCCCCGTCGATCTGGGTTCGACCGTGATGGAGTTCGCCCCGCTCGTACATCGCTCGCCGCATCTTGATGACCGATTCCAGACGCTCGGTCAGGCACGCGGCGAGATCGGACGAAAGCGCGTTCTCGACGACGAGGTAACCGTCCCGTTCGAAGGCGTCTCGTTCGGTTTGGGTTGGATGCTCGCTCATGCGGACAGAGGAGAAAGAGATTGTCATCCCGGCAGGCCTCTGGCCGGGATCCATTTTTCCTCGTATCGAAGATCAAAGTGGACCCCGGCCAAGAAGCGTACCGGGGTGACAGCGTCTTGCGACGTTTTTGAGCTAATTGCGAACCCTACACCCGGATCGACTCCACCCACTTCATGTCGATGTCCTGCCCGAAGCCGGGGACATCACTCGGGATCAGTTCGCCATCCCGGATGATCTGTGTGCCTGGAATGGCGACCATATCCTCGAGTTTCACTCCGGGAGACGAGACGCCACCGGAACGTTCACCCCAGGGGATCGCGGGCATGGCGTAGGCGAGGTGCTGACCGTAGGGCCAGTTCATGCCACCGTGTGTGATGACGGAGAGTCCTGCAGCTTCGGCCATATGGCAGATCCGAACACCACACGAGATTCCGCCCGCCCAGAGCAAATCGGGCTGCAGGATGTCGACGTATTTCTTCTGGATCGCGGTCGAGAACGTCTGTGGTAGATACCAATGCTCTCCGGTTGCGAGCCCTGACCAGGGCAGCCGCTCGCGTACCTGACCGAATCCCTCCAGGTCCTCCGGCATCAAATAGTCTTCGATCCACTTCAAGTTGTAGGGGCGAAGGGCTTCCGCGAGCCGGACGGTGTACTCGACGTCGAGGGCCATCCAGCAGTCGAGCATCAGCTCGGCTTCGTCGCCCATCAACTTTCTGGCATTGATGACCTGGGCTTCCGTCTTCTTTATTCCTTCGAGACCGTCGACCGGACTGTACTGCATCGGAAGCTTAATGGCTTTGAAGCCGAGCTCGAGATACCACTCGACGTCAAAGCCGGTGGCGTAGCAGGTGATGGCGTCCTTCTGGGGCCCGCCCAGGAGTTCGTAGACGGGCCGCTCCAGGAGCTTGCCCTTCAGATCCCACAGGGCGAGATCGACGGCGCTGATGGCGTAACTGCCCAGGCCGTAGCCCCCGAAGACGGACGCGATGCGCGACATCACGTCGAACGCCTTCTCCGTCGCCATACAGTTTTCACCCTCGAGGTGCGGGGCGAAATGATCGTTGATGATTCGAACGACAGGCGCAGAGAAAGCCGAGACGCCGAAACCGAACGTGCCGTCTTCGGCCGTGACGACACACGCCGTGCTCCCCCAGGGAGGTGTCCACGAGGAACGCTTCCCCCGGTAAGCGGGGTATCGGGCCATTGGGCTGGATGGCTCCAGACCCTCTTGGAGATACCGGTTTCGGGGCTTCGCGCCGCCCTTGCTGTAATCGGCCCTGAAGGCTTCGATGGATTTGATTTTCAAGTAAATACCCCTACAACGCTACGAGAAAGAGAGCGAAAAGAATCACCACGCCTGCTCGCCCCGCCGGAGCGCAGCGGAGGCGGGTCTCCCGCTCCCCCAATCTCTTCTCCCCCCTTCAGCTTCTGTGTACCTCTGACTCTCTTTCGTCCGCCACCTACTTACTATCGACGACTTGCATCGCGGCGTGGATATAGCCGTAGCTGTAAGCGAAGCCGACTTCGCGAGGAGCCGGCCCTGACAGGACGGGAACATGATCGGGCATGATCATGTAGGGATACCCGACCTCTTTGTAGACCTGCAGCGCTTTCAGCATATCGATGTCGCCTTCGTCGGGGAACACTTCGGAGAAGTTGTTGAGCCCGCCCTTGATGTTCCGGAAGTGGACGTTGAAGATCTTTTTCCGTTCGCCGAACCAGCGGATGACGTCGAAGATTTCCTCTCCAGGATTTTCCAACGCCTCTGACATGCATCCCTGGCAGAAGTTCAGCCCGTTGTAGTCACTGTCGTACATCTGGACGAATTTCTTGAAGCCTTCGGGCATGCCCAATGGTCGTGCGACGCCCCGATAGGTGTTGTCCATTCCGATGCCCGGGTCGGAGGGATGACAGCACATCTGAATTTTGTACTCTTCGGCGACGGGAATGACCTTCTGGAGCCAGTAGTCGATGCGCTCCCACATCGTGTCGAGATCGGCCGCACCCCCCTCGAATTCACCCAGAGATTGATCCATTTCATCGAACTTGAATGTGGAGAGGCTCGCGCCGCCCCGTCCGGTGGAGCGTTCGGTGCGCATATGGCCCAGGACGGTAATGTTGTACTGGAGCCCCCGCAGACCGGCTTCGCTGGCCATTTTGATGACTTCGTGGACACGATCGATTGCGCGTTCACGCTCGTCGCTCGGGCCAAGAAAAATGACCCCGGCGTAGTTGTCGTTCGCCTTTTCGTCCAGATTGCCCGCGATGGCAGGACGACCACGCAGCGGGAGATGGGTGAGCTCCAACTCGATACCGAACTTCTCACATTGCTCACGCATTTTGACGAAGGTGTCCGTGGTCCATTCGGTCCACGGTTCGGCCGGTGTGATGTCGACGTTGTTGATGCCGAGCTGTGACAGGACCTGAAGCTCTTCGTCCGTTTCAAAACGACCTTGCGTTCCGATATACACTGTTAACCGTCCTTATCCTGGGTGGAGAGAATCGCACTACGTTTTCGATTGTTCGACGAGTCGTAGGGAGCCCGCGTTGAAGCGGAGCCGACCCCTGCGAGGGCGCACTATGACGATTCGACCACCTGCATGGCGGCGTGGATGTAGCCATAGCTATAGGCGAACCCGACTTCTCGTGCGGCTGGACCACTCATTCTCGGGACGTGGTCCGGCATGATCATGTACTCGTAACCGACATCCTTATAGACCTGCAGCGCCTTCAGCATATCGATGTCGCCTTCATCCGGGAAGACTTCGGAAAAATTGTTGAGCCCTCCCTTGATGTTCCGGAAATGGACGTTGAAAATCTTTTTCCGCTCACCGAAATACCGGATGACATCGAAGATTTCCTCGCCTGGATTCTCCAACGCCTCGGACATGCAGCCCTGGCAGAAATTGAGTCCATTGTAGGGGCTGTCGTAGAGTTCGATGAATTTCTTGAAGCCGTCCGGCATTCCCAGAGGACGGGCGACTCCACGATAGGTGTTGTTCATCCCGATGCCGGGGTCCGAGGGATGGCATCCCATCTGGACCTTGTACTCCTCGGCGACAGGAATGACCTTCTGCAGCCAGTAGTCGATTCGCTCGAACATCGTGTCTGTATCGGCTGCGCCCTGTTCGAACTCGCCTTTGGATTGGTCGAGTTCGTCGAACACGAAGGTCGACAGCTCGGAACCTCCTCGACCTTTCGTCGATTCGGTCCGCATGTGGCCGAGGATCGTGATGTTATACATCAGGCCTCTCAGACCTGCCTCGCCCGCCATCCGGATCGTTTCACACACGCGATCGATGGCGCGTTCACGTTCGTCGCTGGCCCCCAGAAAAATGGCCCCCGCTTCGTTTTCGTTCTGCGGGTTGTCCAGGTTTCCCGGGATGGCCACCCGCCCCGAAAGAGGGAGGTGCATCATTTCCATGCGGATTCCGTAGCTGTCGCATTTCTCGCGCATGGAAACCAGCAAGTCCGTCGACCATTCGCTCCACGGCTCCGAGGGACTCTGAGCGATGTTATTGACCCCGAGTTGCGAGAGGACTTTCAGCGAGTCGTCATCGTGAGGGACACCCTGCGTGCCTATGTACATACCGGTAGTGCTCCTTTAAACCGTTCAATCGATAAAAAGCGACAGCCTTTGGTTCCTGTGTTTTTCAGAACAAATGAAGGTTGTTCTGAAGCGCCTCCAGTCGCGAGGAGAGATCCCTCGGCACGTTCAGTCTTTTGGTGAATTGAATCTGCCCATTCCCAAAGGTGCCTCGGGATGACCGCCGACGCGGTCGGCGGTCACTTTTCTCCAACGGCCTGCAGCATCGCGTGGATGTAGCCGAAGGTATAAGCGAAAGCGACCTTGCCCGGTTCGGGACCGGAGATGCCGGGTACGTGGTCCGGCATGACCATGTAGGGATAATCCACTTCCTTCAACGTCTGCATGACCTTGAGCATGTCGACGTGGCCCTCATCGGGGAAGACCTCGACGAACTTGCGGAGCCCGCCTCGGATATTCCGGTAGTGGATGTTGAAGATCTTTTTCCGCTCTCCGAAATAGCGGATCACATCGTAGACGTCCTCGCCCGGGTTCTCCAGCGCTTCGGACATACAGCCAACGCAGAAGTTGATCCCGTTGTAGGGGCTGTCGTAGAGATCGACAAGCTTCTTGAAGCCTTCGACCATTCCCATCACGCGATCGACACCACGGTAGGTCGTGCCGAGACCGATTCCCGGATCGGAAGGATGACACGCCATCTGGATCTTGTACTCCTCGGCGACGGGGATGACGCGCTTCAGCCAGTGGTCGAGACGTTCCCACATCTCGTCGGCGTCGGCTGCGCCGCCCTCGAATACGGTATCCTTGGCTCCCTCAGGATCTCCGGCTCGACCCTTCTCGAGAAATTCGTCATAGTCGAACGTGGACAACCTTGCACCGCCTCGACCGGTGGTGCTGGTCGTCCGCATGTGCCCGAGCGGCGTGGCATTGTAGTTGAGCCCTCTGAGACCGGCTTCGCTGGCCATCCGGATGATGTCGCAGACGAGGTCGATCTGGCGTTCCCGTTCGTCACTGGGACCGTGAAAGACTTTCCCCGTGACGGGGTCGTTCATCGAGTTTCCGGAGCTGATGACGTGCGTCATCTCCAGGTTGATGCCGAACTTCGCGCAGCGCTCCCGATGGCTCGTTAGCAGATCGGTCGTCCACTCGTTCTGCGGCTCACTCGGCGTCGTGTCGATGTTGTTGACGCCCAGCTGTGAGAGCTGGATGAGGTCGTGATCTTCGGGGAAACTGCCTTGGGTGCCGATATACATTTATTCCTCCTGCTTATGAGAGCATGATGCGACTACGAAATGGATACTATGTGATCGAGAGACCGCCACGGAACAAGATGCCATCCCGAAGCAGAACAAGACGAACGACGAAAATCTGTTACGTACCAAGTGGATCTGCTGAGGGATCCCTTGTCGCGGGCAGCAGACCTGCTGACACCTCCTGCTTCAGTGCCCCTCCAGATACGAAGAGGGATTCCTCGGCACATCAGCGTTTTCCCTCATGTATCGCAGGCCGATTCCTGTCATTCCGCACCGACGGCCTGCAACATCGCGTGGATGTAGCCGAAGGTGTAGGCGAAGGCGACCTTCCGTGGTTCGGGACCCGAAATCTGGGGCACGTGGTCCGGCATGATCATGTAGGGATAGTCGACGTCTTTCAGGGTCTGCAGGGCTTTCATCATGTCGACATCACCCTCATCGGGAAAGACCTCCACGAATTTCCGTAGCCCTCCCTTGATGTTCCGGTAATGGATGTTGAAGATCTTCTTTCGCTCACCGAAGTAGCGAATAACGTCGTAGACATCTTCGCCCGGATTCTCCAGCTGTTCCGACATACATCCAACGCAGAAGTTGATGCCGTTGTAAGGGCTGTCGTAGAGGTCGACCAGCTTCTTGAATCCTTCGGACATGCCCATCACACGATCGACGCCACGGTAGATCGTTCCAAGTCCGATGCCCGGATCGGCCGGATGACACGCGAGCTGGACTTTGTACTCCTCCGCGACGGGAACGACCCGCTTCAACCAGTAATCGATGCGCTCCCACATCTCGTCTGCATCCGCGGGCCCGTCCTGAAACTCGATGAACCGCGTCTCCTCGGGTTCGCGCTCAGAGCCTTTGTCGAGAAGCTCCGCGTAGTCAAAGCTCGAGAGGCTGGCGCCACCTCGACCGGTCGTACGGGCGGTTCGGAGATGGCCGAGGATGGTGATGTTGTAGTTCAGACCCCGTATGCCCGCCCCGCCGGCTGCGCGGATGACGTTGCAGATGAGATCAAGCTGTTCCTCGCGCTTATCACTCGGCTTCAGAAAGAGGGCGCCTGTCTCCTCGTTCCGCAACGCGTTGCCCGAGCCGAGCATGTGCATCATTTCGAGCTTGATGTCGTACTTCGCACAGCGCTCGACATAGCTGGTCAAGAGATCCGGTGTCCACTCGCTAAGCGGCTCGGAGGGCGTGGTGTCGATGTTATTCACACCGAGCTGGGCGAGCTGCACGAGTTCTTCTTCAACGGGTCGAATGCCCTGGGTACCTATGTACATTTTACACTCTCCTCTTCGCGAGGGGTACACTGCCTGAGTGCCCTGACGAAGGCAGTCCCTGATGAGCGGTCCCGCCGCCGCCGGAGGCTATGGCGGGCAGGCAGGTAAGGGTCGTCGTATGAATGCGGCCTGAAGGCCGCGACTATGCCTCGACGGCCTGCAACATCGCGTGGATGTAACCGAAGGTGTAGGCGATCGCGACTTTGTGCGGCTCCGGACCGCTGATCAGGGGAACGTGGTCTGGCTGGATCATGTAGGGATACCCCACGTCCTTCAGCGTCCGGAGCGCCTTGAGCATATCGACGTCGCCCTCGTCCGGGAAGACCTCGACGAACTTGCGAAGCCCGCCTTTGATGTTCCGGTAGTGAATGTTGAAGATCTTCTTTCGCTCACCGAAGTAGCGGATGATGTCGTAGACGTCCTCTCCTGGATTCTCGAGCTGCTCGGACATACATCCGACGCAGAAGTTGATGCCATTGTACGGGCTGTCGTAGAGGTCGATCAGCTTCTTGAACCCCTCGCTCATGCCCATCACACGATCTACTCCGCGATAGGTCTCGCCGACGCCGATGCCAGGATCGGCAGGATGGCACGCCAGCTGAACTTTGTACTCCTCGGCGACCGGCACCACGCGTTGCAGCCAGTAGTTGATCCGCTCCCACATCTCGTCCGCATCCGCAGGTCCATCCTGGAATTCACTGAACCGCGTTTCTTCCGGTTCGCGGTCCGTTCCCTTGTCGAGCAGTTCATCGTAATCGAACGAGGAGAGACTGGCACCGCCTCGTCCGGTTTTGCGTGACGTACGGAGATGACCGAGGATGGTGATGTTGTAATTGAGTCCCCGGATCCCGGCCTGGCTGGCCGTGCGAATGACGTCACACACGAGGTCGAGTTGTCGCTCCCGCTCGTCGCTGGGCTTCAAGAATATGGCGCCCGTCTCTTCATTTCGGAGCGCGTTGCCCGAACCGATGATGTGCATCATCTCCATGCGGACTCCGACCTTGGCGCAGCGCTCGATGTAGCTGGTCAGCAGGTCGACCGTCCACTCCTTCATCGGTTCTTTCGGATTCGCACCGATGTTGTTGATACCCAGCTGGGTGAGCCGGATGAGATCTTCTTCTTCGTTTGGATTGCCCTGAGTGCCGATATACACGATGACTCCTGGCGGGAGATGATGATCCTGATTTGACTGTGTGGAACGGGTCGGGAAGTCAGGTCACTCTACCTCCGACGTTTCGGTCATGCGCCTTCAACTGCCTTCTTGAGCTCTTCTCCGTTGTTCTGCCACCAGCCGTAGAGGACCGAGATGTCGACGCCCATGTTGAAGTGCCGAACCCCCATGTCGAGATACTCCTTCGCCTGGTCCGGAGTCGTGATTTCCGCACGCGGCTGCACGCCCATCGACAGCGCCGTCTTGAAGACCTCTGCTTTGGCATCGGCGATGGAGGGATCCTCTCGGTTGCCGGCCAGTCCAACGCTCATCGAATAGTCGGACGGACCCCACTGGACCATGTCGACACCCTTGACGGAGAGAATGGCTTCGAGATTCTTGACGGCTTCACCCTTTTCGATCATCAGGTTGACGACCGTGTTCCGCATGGCATCGACGTATGCGGGTCCGCCACCGTAGCCCATGTAACAGTTCCGTCGCATGTAGGAGCTGTAGCGACCGTTGTCTTGAGGTGTGTCGGGACTGGTGATCCGAACGCAGGTCTCCGCATCTTCGGCCGTACGGCAATCGGTGAAGAGGACGGCGCCGAAGCCGGAGCCAATGGCGCGTTGCGAGAGGTAATGCTGATTGGCCTGGTCGATCTTGAACATCATTCCCAGGTCGTAGAGCTCGGCGGCCCGGCACAGGTTGTCCAGGTCGTGAGATGTGAACGTTCCATATTCGCCCACGTACTCGACGTAGTCGTAGAGGCCCGTGTGACCGACGACTTCCACGATCGCGGGCCAATGGGAGTGTATGCGGGTTCCGATGGTGGGCTGTCCCGCGTCGAGCTTTTCGCGGATGATATTGGGCTTCATCGATTCTCCTCGGGGATGGGTGTGATTGGTAAGCGCACAACAGCCTCCATGCTGCCCCCGGCAGGGCCATATGGCAAGCGGAAACATCCGCCGGCCGCCGACTGCCGGCCGCGGGCGGACAGGGCTGTAGGCACCCGCTCACCCCACCCCCGCTCTCCCCCTCAGCCTCTACAGGTGTTTCCCGAACCAGTCTACCATCCACTCGAAGTACTGGACGAGGAATTGGTGGTTTCCCTCGGGCTGACGGACTTCGAAGCGATCCGGGTGGCCGGCGGCTTTGTAGGCCTCCGACACGACGGGAATGAGTTCGTCGACACCGGCCTGGGGCATGTCTTCATCTCTGGTGGGTGAAATCATCAGGAAGGGACGGGGCGGCATGCAGTTGGCGACGATCCGGGCGTGGTCGAAGAAGCGCAACATGCCGGGGATGTAATAGTAGGCGCTGTGCCGTTCAGGGTCTCCGTGGTGGATGACCTGAGCGAGGCTGCCGACACCGCCGCAGACAGGGACGCCGGCGGCGATCCACGGGGCGCAGGCCATACCGTACCACGTGGCATTCCCTCCGAGAGACATCCCGGTGAGCCCGATCCGTTCGGAGTCGATGCCGTCGGTTGCCTGCAGGATTCGGGTGGCAAGTAGCGTCTCTTCGACGAGAACCCCCATCTGCGTCCGACCGTAGGGGGCGAGATGTTTGTTTTCGAGGGCCCAGTCGTTGGCGCTCGTGCGTCGACCCTCGGTGCCCTTGGCAGAA
Organism: Latescibacteria bacterium UBA6620; assembly: GCA_002433075.1. Taxonomy (GTDB): domain Bacteria; phylum Latescibacterota; class UBA2968; order UBA2968; family UBA2968; genus UBA6620. The sequence continues at coordinate 37,724 of DJHM01000041.1, read as the reverse complement.
ATGGCGAGTGCCGTGAAGCCCCGGCGGGCGAGTTCGCGCCCCCAGCCGATGAGGGGGCCGTCTGGAGACTGATGGAAATCAGGATGAGAAACGCGCTCGGCCGATCCGCCGGTTCCGGACACACACGCGATGCCGGGACGACCTTGCGCCGCGTCGAGAGGGTCCATCAGGATACCGGGTACGGACTCGCCCAGAGAGTTCGTGTAGCTCAGCTGAGTAATACGGAGGCCGTCCGTTTCTTCGACGTGCCCGCGATTGCAGTTCACGCGCTCGGGGATGTCGGGCAAGCCGTGGAGCTCGATGAGCTTGTCCCTGACATCCTCGTCGGCGACGTCAACGGGATAGGCGGGGGCTATATCGTGGGGGACGATGTTGTTGGGCATGGTCAGCCAGGGATGACGGGCAGGAGTATGTGTGACGAGCGGGTCGGTCCGTGATACACGGTGTTGTCAGCACCTTGGCGACGTCGCTCTGTGCCAATTGGGTCACCCGTGTTCGGATTGACGTCGAATCGAGGAAAGTTCGAACTGGAGATGTCCAGGCGAATCCGGTGACCGGCCTGGAACAGGTTACTGGTCGGATAAAGCGTGATGGTGATTTCGGCGATGTCACCAGGGGGCAGGAAATTTGTCTGGCCACCGTTTCGATATCGAAGACGAAGGATGCTGTCCGTTATGTTGAGGGCGTAGCCGTTCGGGTACCACGGATTCGGCGGGTAGACATCGATCAACTTGGCGGTGAAATCCGTGTCCGGGGCGGAGGAGGAAACCCAGAGTTTTACGTCAATCGGACCGGTGACTTCGAGATCTTTGTCCAGCGGATCTGTCTGGTAGACGAGTATGTCACGTCGGGTACCCAGGGGGAGATAGGGCGGCTTGCATCCGTAGAACCCGGATGACTCGACCTGATCGAACCCGCCTGGGGACATGACGTTGTGGATCCGGATGCCTCGAGGCCCATAGGCGGGATCCGCGATTCCGAGCGGCAACGGGTCGAGTGCACTGAGGGAGGAGACATTCCCCCCGATCGACGGAACCGGATCGGACGGATCGAACCGATATGTGGTCTCGCCCTCCTGGGAAGATCGTTCTGGAGAGAGGGTGCTGTCCGGGTGGATGAAATAGGGTGTGTAATCGGTTCGATCGAGCGGCCATTCGTTCTCGTCGCGCCATTGGCCCCCGTGAAAGAGTCGTCCCGATCCCGTGCGGTGTCCGTCGCCGCCTCCCATGACGAAGATCCGGACGGGGGCCGCGTCAGCAAGCTCGCTGTCTTGACCTTTGAGCGACCAGTCGAACCACGCGAGATGCAGATCGCGGAAGGTGTTCAGGGCCGCATCGGGTCCGAATTCCACGTCTCCCGCATAGGATAGATCGAGTGTGTTCGAGCCGTGTGTCCACGGACCGACCAGGACCCGTACGGGCCCTTTCTTTCTGGAAGACAATCCGACGTAGTTCTGGAGCGTGGCCCTTGTGTACGAATCGTACCATCCACCGACAATCTGAATGGCCGCATCGGGGAAGTCGTCCCAATAGAGTGCGGGCGCCAGGCTCGGATGCTTCCAGTAATCTGTGAAATCAGACTCGGTGTAGATCTTGAAGGCCCATTCCTCGTAGGCGGGAACGAGCTTCAACTGGGTCTGACCCTTCCGGAGGGGCATCCGGGTGATCCAGTCGGCGAAGGAGGTTGCCCCGAGGTTGAGGGCGCCGTCGAGGGTCGGATCGGATTTCAACTTCGCCTGCGTGTTGGTCGCCGAATGCCAGAACGCCCAGGCAAGGAAGCGGAGTTCGAGCGTCCCGCCGTGGCGGACCGAGCTCTCGTGGGCGATGGCGCCACTCATGTTTGGTACCATGGAAACGAGATTGGAGGGGCCGAGGGCCGCCATCGCGGTCTGCGTCCAACCGGACCACGAGGTACCCCACGATCCGACCTTTCCGTTCGACCAGGGTTGCTGGTCGCACCACGCGAGTGTGTCGAACCCGTCCTCGGCCTCCGGAACGAGGAAATCGACATCACCTTCCGATTTGAACGTACCGCGACAATCCTGGCTGACTGCAATATAGCCGCGCTGGGCGAAGAAGCGGTTGAACCCCGACGCTTCCTCCGTGTCCTCTTTCCGGTACGGGGTACGATTGAGGACCACGGGGTGGGCGCCCGGGAGACGTTCTCCGTCTTTGGCAGGAAAGTAGACGTGGGTCGCGAGACGGACCCCGTCGCGCATGGGGATCATGACATCCTGTTCGATGTCGACTTCGTAGAGGGGCTCGGAGGAGAAGGGCATGGTGTGGCCTACTTTTTCAGAATGTCCCAGGTGCGGCTGCCCAGTTTCGACAAGCTCTCCTGATCGAGTTCCATGCCAAGGCCTGGACCTTTGGGGACCACGAGGTGTCCGTTGTCGTACTTCACACGGTCCACGACGACGTCTTCCAGATAGAGCTGGGCGCCAGCCGCATCTCCCGGGAAGTCCAGGTTGGGAACCGAGGCGCCGAGGTGTCCCTGGGCAGAAACGCCGATCGAGAGTTCCTGTGTTGTTCCGATCAAGGTCTTGAGCCCAAGCCCCTGTGCGGTCGCGAAGACTTCTCGCATTCTGCGAATCCCTGCGGAGCTGACCTGGATATTCAGAATGTCGACGGAGTCGGCAAAGGCGATGGCCTCTTCCACACTGTTGCAGTGCTCGCTGACGGGGAAGGGGATGCGCTCACGCGCTTTCGCCTTCCCTATGATGTCTTTGGCGGGACTCTCGACTAACATCGGCTCAACCCACGCGAGGCGCTCCACGGCGGCGACGCACGATTTCCAGTCCAGCCGATTGCTGAAATCGAGGGACTTCACTTTGAAGGCGTCGCCGTGATTGTCCCGGAGTTGACGGAACAGCTTGTCGTCGATGTCTACGTCGCCGCCGACGTAGAATCGGAAGAGGTCGAATCCGAGGTCTAACATCCGTTTTACCCGATCGAGGTTCAGGTCGAACTGCGACATGTCCATTTGTCGGAAGATGGGGTAACAGATCTTGTAGCGGTCCCGGTAGGCGCCCCCATAGAGATCGTGGACGGGTACCCCCAGGATTTTTCCGCGGAGGTCGTGAATCGCCGTATCGATGCCGGCCCCCAGGGGAGCCTGGAACCCGTCAACAACCGGGTCGATTCTCTCCGGATCGAAGGGATCCGCACCCGAGAGACGCTTGTTTAGCGTGTACTCCAGATAATCGACATCGGGCAAAGCGGGGTTGTGGGCGAGGTCGGACATTTCGCCGACGCCAATCGGGCCGTCATCGGTGGCCATCGTGACAATGATGTGGGGAGAGATGCCGCCGGTTTCACGTCGGGTTCCCACGGGATACAATTTCACGTCGGTGATTTTCACGGAAGCCTCCAGGGGTTACGGTGCGATCGACCGTCGAAGGGTCCATGATGGTCATAGGGCTGGGGTCCAGCAAGCATCGAAAGGCGGGGACGGATGACGGCGGGCCTGGGTCGGGATCCCGCAGGACAACGGCGTGATGGTGGAGGCATTCCCGTCACGAAAACCAATGGCCGTAGGGACGGTTCGTGAACCGTCCTGCGTGCGAAAAGACCTTCGTCGTGCGGGCACAGGGGCGAAATCGACGCTGTTGGTTTCGTTGGCCACGGCATGTCTACCTCACCGCAGCCCTGGCGAAGGTGGGCCGTGGCCCCTACCCGAAGATACCGGTCCTCAGGTCTCCCAGATCGGCCCGTCTTTTTCCTGTAGTGCCGCCCAGATTCGGTCGAACGCCTCGCTCCCGTCATCCTCACACTCTTCGAGCCGCGCACCGGGTGCGAAGGACTCATCCACGCCAAGCTTCATCAGCCGTTCGGCCTGCTGAAGGCTTTGATAGCAGTGTTCGACTCCGCCGGGAAGTTTGACGACGGAATAGTGCCGAGGCCACTTCATCTCCGGAGTGTCTCGATATCGTGCAACGGCGTCCTCATCGAGTTCCACTCCCAGGCCGGGACCTTCGGGAACCTTCATGAACCCCCGCTGAACAGGATGCGCGTCGACGATGAGGTCGTCTTCGTAGGAGTGGCTCGCCGTGACTCCGGGCAACGTCGCCGTATGCATGACGGCACCCAGCTGGCAGGCGAAAGCCGCCGTGATACCCGTTCCCACATATTGGAGCAGGATGGGTGTGTTGGCGGCGGCGAAAGCCCAGGATGCGGCCAGTGCGTTCCGAACGTTTTCGTGGCTGCAAAGGGCGCCGTCGAAGTCTCCCGCGCGGAGCCCGTTCCAGGGTCCCGAAGGTTGACGAACGGGGCCGTCGAGAACCGTACCGACGCCGTGCAGATAGAAGGGGATGCGGACTTCGTTGTGGAGACGACGCCACCCTTCGATGTCGTGCGCGAAGATAGGCTCTTCGATCCCCTTGACGACGGGGATGTTCTCCAGTTCACGGAGAATCGGGAGGGCTTTTTCTACGTTGATCAGCGCCCCGTTGAAATCGAATTCGACCCGGAAGTCGACGGGGGCCGCTTCCTGCATGGCCCGGGCGCACTCGACCACGTCGTAAAAGGCGCGGGCCTTGCACTTGAGTCCGCGGTAGCCTCTCTCCGCTGCAACCTCGATCTCCGCCGCAGAATCTTCGGGTGACATACACGGCATCCACCATCCCATACTGACCCACTCCCGACGCTGTTGCCCCATCACTTTCCACGCCGGAATCCCGAGGTGTTTCCCCATCAGGTCGTAGCAGGCCATGTCGAGGTTGAAAAGACCGGTCCCCATGACGTGATCGAACGGATTCGTGCCCAGATACGGATCGAGCAGGTCCTGATCGAACGGTGTGCCGACGTTCTCACCCAGACCGATGAGTCCCGTGTCCGTTTGGAACTTGTAGACCGTATGCGCTTCCGTCATCGCGAAATGATAGAAGGCCTTGCGGATCCGCTCCTCGTAGGGGATCCGGAGGGGGATGACTTCGATGTCTGTGATTTTCATGTAGAGTCCAAGAAAAGAGAACCACGAAACACACGAAAGACACGAACGGACCCTGGTCCAACGTTACCTTTGCGAGCTCCGCGATCTCCTTGGCCGCCGACATGCCCGCCATAGCCTGGAGGGCGAAAGCGGAAGCCATTTCGGCGAAGGAGGCTGCCCTGAGGCTTCTCAGGCGTTGGCGGGTTCGGGGACATCTTTGTCGACGTCAATGTTGTGGGCGGCTTTCCGCTTTTCTCGCATCGCCGCGTGAGAGGCTTCTGATCCGTCGTGATGCGTGCCGAACCATTTGTCGAACGGAAAGTCCGACTCGCCGTAATTGCACTCGAAGTAGCGATGATGGAGCTGGTGGAAATATGAAGCGGCTCCAAATCCCCGTTCGCCTTTGAGCACGAGTTTCTCGAAACCGACGTGGCCCTGGGCTGGGGTGAAGGCGGCGTGTTGTGCGTTCATCAGCACGTGGATCGGATGTGAAGGCACGATCCAGTGGAGGAGGATGCAGCTGAAGTAGATGATGTGTTCGATGGGGTGCATCGACAACCCGGACCACGGCCCGACGTTGATGTTTCGATGATGTAGATAGTGAGCGGATTTGTAGAGGATCGGCCAGTGGGTGATGCGGTGCGCCCAGTAGAAATGGAATACCCGCCAGAGCTGGATACTGCAGAGCATGAGCCCGAAGTAGATCGGATGCTCGCGAGGATCCAGATAAGGGATCGTGCCATTTGCGTAGGCCCACATCATCAGGACTTCGTAGGCGGTCCAGATGATGCCTCCACTGACGCAACTATAGAAGACGTTCTCCGCCAGCTGGCTTCCCCACGTGAACTTCCGACTGTCGGTCGCCATCCAGTCGGTCGTGTACTTGTATTTCATGCCCTGTCGTTTTGAGCCCCAGAAGTAGACGTGCCAGGCACCCGCGATGACGATGAGCATGACTACATTGCGGATGAACATTTCCAGGATCCAGTCGGCGCGGAACTCCACACACCGTGACAGCGCCGGTTGCCAGTAGAGCCAGGTCGCTGTGGCGATCGCCATGTAGAGGAGGTTCCAGGGGAAGAAATAGTTGTAGAGCCACTTGAGCGCAGCGAGAGGGCGAGGTGGCCAGTCGAACACTGGATTGGGAGGGGCTGCGCCTCGCTCGGGCTGCCAGAAGCCGGCAGGGTCGCGGTCCAAGCCATCTGCGATCTGGGGGTGACTTTTCGTGTCTGCCACGGTACCTCCTCTGAGATGGGCCGAGCTTAACGAGAGGCATGATAAGGATTCCACGTTGGGATAGGGTGGATTCCGATGTTGGTTCGGCAGGGATGGCCTGGATCCTGAGTGTTCATCCAGGGATGACAGGAAGGACGATGTGCGAGGGACGGAGGTTGTCGTGGAAGACGGTGTTGATGGCCACCTGTCCCGATGCCTCACGGTGAATCGGTCCACCGGTGTTCAGGTTACGATCGAATCGGGGAAAACAGCTGCTCGTGACCGTCACACGAATCCGGTGGCCGGGCTGGAACGCATTGCTTGTGCCCCAGAGGTCGATTTCGTAGCGATAGACCTTGCCTGGATCGAGCCGTTCGGGATGGGCGAAGGAGTTCCGATAGCGGGCCCTGAGGATACCGTCACACACGTTTCGCGCATACCCGTCGGGATGGACGTCGATGAGCCGCACGACCCAGTCGGTGTCGGGTGCCGAGGACAGTCCGTGCAGGATGGCCCTGACGGGTCCGGTCACTTCGAGTTCTTCGGCTAACGGCTCCGACGTGTAGGTCAGGCAGCGGACGTCGGATGGACGCTGGTCGAACACGCCTCCCGGGATGTTCAGCGTATTGCCTCCGATGCCGGGTACAGGATCAGAGGGGTCGTAGACAAAGCTGTCGGGGTTCTCGCTCGTCTTGGGCGGTGCAGGCGAAAGCGTCCCGTCGTTGATGGACTCGATCGATCCGCTGGCGCCGTCGTGAAAGTAATAGTTGGTGTATTGCGTGTCGGGAAGCGGCCAGTCGTCGGCCGTTCGCCACGCGTTTCGTCCCATGACGAAGAGATGGACCGGCGCATTCTCCATGACACCCGTGTCCGTTCCTTTGAGCCAGTGATCGAACCAGGGAAGACGGATTCCGTTGAAATCACGACGGGCGTCGGGACCGAAGTCGTGCTCGCCCACGACTTGGGCGTCGATGTTGCCGGGTCCGTGGATCCAGGGTCCCACGATGAGCTTTTGAGATTGTCGCGCTTCCGCGGTCCGTCCCCGTCGTCGTATGCCGGCGTAGTTCTTGAGCGTCCCTGCGAGGAAGATGTCAAACCATCCGCCCAGATGGTAAACGGGCGTGACGACCTGATCGTGATACGGGTCGATGTTGAACTGCGACCAGTACGGTCCGTCTTCGGGTTGCTCCAGCCAGTCGTTGAACCAATCGCTCAGGCCTGTCATGAACGGGCAGGGATAGATTGGAAGCCGACCGTACCAGTCTTCGATCTCGGCTTTAACCTGTTCCTGGTGAGTTCGTTGTCGCTCGACGTCATCGGCTCCAACGAGATGGCCGATGTTCGTCAGGGTTACGTTCTGGGCCCAGGCCGTGTTGAACGCGAGCTCGAAGGCCCCGTCACGATAGACCCACTCTCTCAGGTAGTCGGCGGAAGATTCGCGGACGTAGGAGGCGCGCAGGTGCGGGGGACGGCTCAATAGATTGCGATACTGCGTGGCGCCCGAATAGGAGCCTCCGATCGTTCCCACGCTGCCGTCACACCAGGGCTGGGCCGCGATCCACTCGATCGTGTCGTAGCCGTCCCGGTTGAGGCCCGCCCCGTCGTCCCGAAAGGGATAGAAGTCGCCGTCGGATGCGAACCGCCCCCGCACATCCTGAATGATGACCGCATAGCCGCGCTGCGCGAAATAGTCGGGTGACCCGACACCGACCTCGGATCCGCCCTCCTTGTTGTAGGGGGTGCGTTCGACGAGAGCGGGGTATTGCCCTTCGGCGACGGGGCGGGTGATGTTCGCCCGCAGGATCGTGCCGTCCCGCATCGGGATCTCGACGTTCTTGGTGTGTGACGTTTCGAAGGTCGGCTGGGAGAGATTTGCCATCGCAGAGCTCTTTCAAATGCAGTGTGGGAATTCGCGTCCCCGGATCAGAGGCCACCCGTTGACGGGTTCAGGCCCGACCAGGATGTCGAGTTCCTTGACTTTGTCGGTCTCTTCGGGGGAACCGATGTACCGGGTATCCGCGGAGACATAGTGGATCGACCAGCCCCGCCGTCGGGTTGGTTTTCTGTTCGGTCCGCTGCAGTGCAGCGTCAGACTGTGATGGAAGGTTGCGTCACCCGCATTCAGGGGGAGGGCGACTTCCTGTTCGAGGAGATCTTCGGTCAGGATATGGGGAAGATGATCCCAGTCGATCAGCCCGAATCGGTGGCTGCCGGGGATGACACGGACGCACCCGTTGTCCGTCGTGGCATCGTCCAGCAAGACCTGACACGTGATCTGGAAGTTGGAAGCAAAGAACTTCCAGAAAACCGAGTCCTGGTGGTACCGGTTGGCCTTGTCGAAGGGAGGTTTGGCGAAGACCTGGTCGTAGTAGAGCTTGATGTTCGGGCCCATCAGGTCTTCGATGACGTCGACGACCTTGGGCGATCGAACAATCTCCTCGAAAGCGTTGTCATACCGACTCGGTAGATTGACCTTGGTCACGGCATCGATTGGGTTCTCGACGGGCGTCTGCCGCTGGTCGACGAAGTCATCCTCGCCGCGCGGATAGACCTGGGTTCCGCGGCGATCGTGATGGGGCCCCTGGCGGATCGAGGCCTCCCTGTCCGGGGGACGATGGGCTTTCCCGTGTGCGGCCCGGCCTTCGACCTCTCGGACCGACACGTGTTTCGACGGATAGGTGGCGACCTGGCCGGTGACCAGCGCCGTGTACCGCTCACGGAGGGTTGCGAGTTCGTTCTCCGTCAGCAGGTCACGCACGACGATGTAGCCTTCGCGGAAAAAGTCGGCTTTCTGATCTTCGGTAAGAGCCATTCGCCTTTTCCTTCGGGGTTGCGTCAATGATCAACCACCGGTCACCCTGAGGGCAGTCGAAGGGCGGCCGGTCTGCGTGCTAGAAACCGATCACCTCTCGATATGGCGACCGATCAGTTGTCTGACAGCTAAACAATGCTCGGCCTGACTCGCCTACTCGGGAAGATCGGTGGCTGACGCACGGTTAGGATCTCTTCTACCCAATCGGCTTGTCCGCCTCCAGCAGGCGCCGACAACTTTCTGACAACCTTCCCTCAGCGTCCATCCGTTCAGCCCAATGGACGGGTGCCGACTCATTCCACCTCGTCGAAATCGGGCCGAGCACGCTCTGCCGAACACCGGCGCGTTGCCACTCAATTTTGATGTCGTTCGGCTGGGCAGTGGGATCGGGTGTCCGGAAAGCCATCAGCAGGCCCCACCGGACATTCGCATCGTCATTTCGATGACCGACGTGGTGGGGCATATGATGGCCGAATGAAACCATGCTGCCCGGCGGAAGCGACAGGCGCTCGATCCTCAGGGGCTCCCCAGTGAACGCGTGAATCTTCCCGGGTAGCCAGTCGGATTCCATCTCGATGTCGTAGTCGGTCCGTGTAGTGCTCCACTTGAATGGGATGCGGTAGAGATGCGCGCCGGGTATGATGGCAAACTCGCCTCCCTGTTCACTCGTGGCGCCTTCTGGGTAGCAGAGTGTGCGAACGCACTGCTGGTGAAGGTATTCTTTCGTGAGGGACTTGTCCGTGCCGATGACATCTTCGACTTCGTGTTGTCCCTGCCGGTAGGGGTGTGCGTGCCACCGCCGGCCCACGGACCCGGGCGACCGATTGAGCATGATGACGTGATCGAGCAGGAAGCCGGGGCCAAGAATCTTACCGAATAGCTCCATCATCTGCGGGTGGGCGGTGGTCGCGTTGAGGATGAAGTCGTCGTATCCAGCGGGCCAGTATTCGGGAAACATGCCCTGTGATTCGAAACCGTTCGCTACGAGTGAGGGTTCGGGGCCAAGCATCCCGTGTATCCGCATGTAATCCCGCAGACCCCGCTGCACGAACTTCATCTGCTCGGATCCCCCGCAGCACGTCTCGAGGAACTCGGGTGTGATCTTTTCGGGATCCGGCGGTTCCAGCCCCCTCGCTCCGAAATCGATCGCTCCCCAATCCGTGTCCCTGACGATGGCGTCGTTCATGGCCTGTAGCTGCGTCAGGCTCTTCGTCCACTGTGCCCGACCTTCATCCGTCAGGACGTTTTCCCACACCCAGTATCCTTCGCGCTCGAACGTCTCGCGATCGAACGCATCCAGGACTTCAGGGCGCAGCAGGTTTTCGATTCTGCCTGGCGGGGCCTTGCTGTCGAGATTTGATTGCATAGGTTTTCCTGCCTCCTGTATCAAGATGCTTCACGATCGTTGTCCGAACCAAGTGAAACCGATCGGGGCTTCCCGCCTACCATCCGTTCATGTACATCCCCTTGCCCTGACCCTTGAACCAGATGAAGTCGACGACGATGATGAGGGCCATCGCGGCCAGATATCCCATCAGAAACCCCATGAAAAGGGGAATGTTTCGGCGATAAGTAGCGAGACCCCCGATTCGAAGAATCAGCACCTTGGCGAGCCAGACGGCGAACAGGGACACGAAACTCTGCATCATCACACCGGATGCGGATATGGCAAACCCGAGGGGGTGAAGTTTGAAGCCGGGGAATCGATGACGAAGGAAGGTCAAGAGCAGCGTGAATACCATGCCGAACCCCATCCAACCAAGCCGTTTCCAGTCCGTGGCAAACTCGGCGGTCTGAACGCGTCCGGCTACGGCTGCCCAGATGCCGGCGGCACCGTCACCAGAGCCGTTGAAGCTGACGCTGCCGAAGTTGTAACTCCCGACGCCGTAATTGCCTTCATACAGGGTGTAGATCCATACGGCGAGCGTACCCAGGATAAAAGCGATCGTGATGGTCGGCGAGATCAGACGTCGGCGTTCTCGCCGAATGCCCATGCCAAGACGGGGGACGTGGGCGATCGTCGTGATGCCGAAGGTTTTGCCATCGGCGAAAAAGGAATAACTCAGCCCGATGGCTGCGGCCCCGGCAGGTCCCAGATCGGGGAGGCCGAACAGGTGCCACGTAAACGCCTGGGCGGTGATCGGCGTGCGCATGAAGATGAGGCCGGTTTCGACGATGATTCTCGCCAATCCAAGGTAGAGGACGGCGGTTGCGAACCAGAAGGCCAGAACCGGGAGCAAGGGCATGCCCGCGTGCCAGAAGAAGAACACACAGTAAAGTGTGCAACCGATCAGCCCGAAGACGGCGCCCCGATAGCTGACAATCTCTTCGGTATCGTCGACCTGGGGATCTCCCTTGAAAGCCTTGCGGAAAACCGAATAGAGGTGGTCCCTGCCGACCCATAGGCCGGACAGGACCAGGACCACCAGACCTCCGAAGCTCTGCCAACCCAGGGCCGGATGAAAGGCGCACCACAGATCTGGAGAGCCCATTTCGAAGCCAAACCGGGTGAGGGTACCGGCTTGAAGAACGGAGAGGGCGTAAAAAAACCAGATGCTGAACAGGACCGTGGACTCGGTAAAATAGCCGAAAGCCATGGTGACCGGATTCAGCTTGTACATGAAATTCGGGAAACCCCTGGCGAACGTGAGGACGCGATCGGTCGTGGGCTGGATCGGCGGGATCAGGATTGTGAACCAGGACGCGATCTCCCAGATGAACGGGAGAAAGACGATGGCAAACCCGACCTGAAAACGCCGGTTCGCGAAGAGTCGGGTGAGGGTGCCGAGCTGGTCGCCTTCGCCTGTGAGCTCGAGAAGACCGGTTGCAAGCGGATAGGGGAGACGCTCGTGTTCCGTCCATTGGCGGCGAAAGATGACGACGATGAAGAGATTGGCGAGGGTGATGGCTACGAACAGGATTCCCCACCAGAGGAGGGGCATGGCCCACTGGAACCAGGGGAAGGCCGCGTCGTGGGGAAGACCCTCGTAGAATGCGACGACGGCTTTGTGTTCCTCAACGATCGTCCAGGAGGGCATCCGTGTGAGCAGGGCTTCCGCCCAACCGTTCTCCGCCGACGCGAAGTAGGCGGGCGCGCTGACCACGCCCAGAAAATACGCGGTCAGATACTCGCCTTGAGAGAGCGCGGCGACCATGCCCATTGAGACGATGACGATCAGCTCGGATCCGGTGAGGCGGAATCTTTCCGAGAGGGCTCGGTTGATCAGAAGCAGCGGGACGAGAGGGATGAGCAGTGCCGTCGAAATGTGGGCGTAGTCCGCCCGGATGGATTGGATGACGTAGGTGGAGTAAGTCGGCCAGAGGCTCACGAGAATCGACATGAGCAGGCCGATGAGGAAGGCGCGTTTCGTCACGAAACGTCGAGATATTTTTTGGGAAGTTGAGCGCCGACGGCGGCGAGGCCGACGGTGTGCTGATAGATGTTGATGCGGAAGTCAGGGTTGGCGCTTACGTGGGTGTAGGCCATCGACGGTGTGACACCGTAGTCCGTGACAAGCCAGTCGACGAGGTCTTCGACCACCTTGTGGACCATCTCGTCGAGGGTTTTGCCCGCACGAACGGCGACGATGGAGTCTTCCATGTCGAGCTGGATGAAGGGGATCCGCTTGTTCTTGACGACGCTGCACGAAATCTGAAGCTCGGCGCGCGCGTCGTCGGCTCCGCCGCAATACTCGGTGTCGCCCTGCGAAGCGTGAACATCACCAAGGTAGAGGAGTCCACCCGGGTGGTAGACGTTCAGGCGGATTGTCGTGCCCTCCTTGACGTCACGGATGTCCAGATTCCCCCCGGTTTTGTCCTGTCCCATCGAGGAGGTGAAGACTTCACGCTCGGGAGCGACGCCGAAACAGCCGATCATCGGCTGGAGGTCCCAGAGGTGGGACCCGTTTCGGAAGGCCTGGCCGTCACGGGTGGTTCCGCTCGGTCCGGGACGGTGTTCGATGATGTTGATGGTCGACCGGTTGAACTCGGGCCATCGTGGATCCGTTGCGATGGGCGTGGTCCCGGGGCCCCAGCAGTTGAAACCCTGTGCCTCCACCTCGATGCGTTCGATTCTCACTTCCAGCAGGTCACCAGGCTCGGCCCCACGTACGAAGACGGGTCCGCCCAGCGGGTTTCCTTTCGACGGGGTTGACTTGCGTAGCGGGCTGTTGACCATCCGCTCGACATCGTCCTCGCTCTTGATCACACCGGCACTGGCATCCTCCGCCTCGATGACGAAGCTTTCCCCCTGATCGACCGTCAGCACAGGCTTCTTCGGAGCGAATTCGTACTCGTAGGCGTTCTCTCGTTTGATCCGTTGCAAGGTTCAGTCCGATCGATCGAGGTATTTCTTCGGGATTTCGGCGCCGATCGCGGCCAGACCGACGGTATACTGATAGACGTTGATCCGGAAGTCGGGATTCGCGCTGACATACATATAGGAGGTCGATGGGTCGACGCCGTAGTCGGTGGCCATCCAGTCGATCAGATCCGCGACGGCCTCGTGTACCATGAGGTCCAGTGACTTGCCCGCACGGACGGCAACGATCGAGTCGGGCAGGTCGAGCTGAATGAAGGGTATCCGTTTGTTCTTGATGACGCGACACCGGGCCTGCACTTCGGAAGGCGCTTCGTATGCGACGCCGCAGTACTCCGTGTCACCCTGTGAGGCGTGAACGTCGCCCAGAAAGAGCAACCCGCCGGGATGGTAGACGTTCAGACGAATTTTCGTGCCTTCCTTGACGTCTCTGATGTCGAGGTTTCCACCGGCGATGTTCTGGCCGATCGATGAGGTGAGGATCTCACGTTCGGGTGCGACGCCGAAGCAGCCGATCATCGGTTGGAGGTCCCACTCGTAAACGCCGTCTCGGTAGGCTTTGCCGTCGCGTGTCGTGTCGCTCGGGCCCGGCCGGAACTCGGGGATGTGAAACGTGAATTCACCGAATTCGGGCCAACGAGGGTCTGAGCTGAGAGGCGTCGATCCACCGATCCAGCAGTGAAATCCGTGGCCCTCGACTTCGATTCGCTCGATCTCGATCTCGAGGAGGTCGCCGGGTTCTGCCCCTCGGACGTGGACAGGGCCTCCCATGGGATTCCCCTTCGGCGGGGAGGCCTGGCGGTTCGGGTGACTGAGGATTTCCTCTTTGGACACGCCGCTCCGAATCGTGCCGGCACTCGCGTCTTCGGTTTCGATCACGAAAGACTCGCCCGGGTCGACAGTGAGCATCGGCTCCCTGGCGGCAAATTCGAATTCGAGCGCGTCGTGGCGTTTGATGCGTTGCACCATACCCCTCTTCAGTTGGACTCGAGCCGCAGAATCGCCTGGGCGGCATTGTGACCGGGGGCACCCGTGACTTCCCCGCCAGGATGGGTTCCTGCCCCACAGAGATAGAGTCCCTCGATCGGCGTGCTGTATCCGGAGGCTCCGTGGCTGAATCGTTGAGACAACATCTGATCGACAGTGATGTCCGTGTGGCGAATGCTGCCGTTGGTCAGATAGACACGCTCCTCGAGATCGGGCGGTGTGAAGAGCTTCCAATCGATGATGGCGTCGCTGAAGTTCGGAGCGTAGCCGTTGATGGTGTCAATGAGATGCTCGCCGACACGTTTGTTCGCCTCGTCCCACGATCCCTCGCGAAGCTGCGGAGGCGCGTAGAGAACCCAGACAGACATAACGTGCTGCCCGGAAGGTGTCAGGCTCTCGTCACATACGGATGGGATCTGAATCGACATCACTGGACTGCGGGAAGGGTCGCCTCGCTGTGCATCCGACCAGCTTTGCTCGTGGTAGTCGACGGACGGACAGATCTTGGCCTGGGCCAGGTATTGGGGATCGAAGTCCGGCCCCAGATGCTGTGAAAAGTCGGGGAGTTCCTTCAGCGCGCAGTGAAACTTGAGATACGTGACACCGTTCTTGAGCCGCTCGATTCGATCGATGAAACTCGCTTCGAGGTGAGATGGATCGACGAGTCGGAGGAAGGTACGCTTGGGATCGGCATTGGATACGATAACGTTCGAAGCGATCTCCTCGCTATCGGTCAACACAACGCCGTGTGCGCGACCGTTCGTGACGCTGATTCGCTCGATTTCCACCCCGGTACGGATCTCGACGCCGTAGGCTTCGGCCGACCGGGCCATTGCCTGCGTGATTCCGCCCATCCCTCCGTACGGGATTCCGAAATTCCTCTCGTCGGTGAGCATGGCGGTCTTGAAGTAGGCGATGGCCATGATGCTACCCGGCGCTCTGACATCTCCGGCATCCTGCGCGTCGGTAAAGCTCGCACGTACCTCGGGGGACTCGAAGTACTCTTCCGTGAGCTCTTTGGTGTTACCTGTTAGCATGCGCTCGAAGACCCGTTCGTCCGACGTGCCTCTGACGTCGGCGGCGATCTGGGCGATGGTGGGGGGCTCCTTCAGGAAGTAGCGCTTGAGAATGTCGGCGGCCTGTTCCCAGAACGCCACATACTCAGGATACCGTTTGGCATCCGATGGGGAGATTCGACGCACTTCCTCGGCGGTCTGCTTCTCATCGTGCCAGCCGAGTAGATACTTGCCATCCGGGAACGGATGGAAACGGTAGGGTTCGAGTTGATGGACCTCGAAACCGTGGTCTCGCAGTTCCAGATCCTCGATCACCTGGTCCTGGAGCATGTAGCAGATGTAGGAGCAGCTCGAAACCCGGAAGTCGGGGAACAACTCTTCCGTGATGCAGGCCCCCCCTACGAACGGCCGGCGTTCGAGAACCAGGACCTTCAGTCCGGATCTGGCGAGGTAGTTGGCGGTGACCAGGCCGTTGTGACCGGCACCGACGATAATGGCGTCGTAGTCAGGCAAAAGAGAGGGTTCGGGGTTCGGATGTCATTTGTTCTGGAGAACGAAATCGGGACACGAATGCTTCACCGGTGTGAAGGAAAAATAGTGGCCTGTAACGAAAGTTAACTGTCTTCCAGCGTCGTCCATCGCGGCGTCAGTTCGAGCGCGAGTCGAGAACACGCCCAACACGATGGGCAAAAAGGGACTTCTCGACTCCGCTCGAAGTGACCCTGCTCGTTGCCATTCTACCGCTTGATTCCGTGCTACGAGGCAATCAGGTCAGACGCGGGTGAACTTCTGGATTCGATCGGGTTTCCACGGAACCTCACCGACATATACGTCCCCGTGGGAATCCACGCACATGCCGTGAGCGGGATCCGCGAATTGACCTGGACCTTCCCCTTGTTCACCCCATCTGCCGACCAGGTTTCCGTCGAGATCGAACATGCTGACACGGGCCGGCGCCTCGGCCACGTAGATGATGTCCTCGTAGATACCAAAATTGTTTGGTGACTGGATGTCGGTCCATTCTTCGAGGTAGGTGCCCTCCAGATCGAAGAGCTGTATCCGGTGGTTGGTACGATCGGAGACGAGCACACGCTCGCGCGGGTCGATCCACAGGTCGTGGGGCAGGGCGAACTGACTCGGCCCCGTTCCTTCCTCACCCCATGAGAGCTGGTGCTCACCGGCGGCGGAGTAACGATGGATCCGGTGTTGTCCGTAACCGTCGGACACAAAGACGTGACCGGACGGCGCGCCCATGGCCTTGGTGGGACGGTTGAAGGGTTGTCCGGGTTCTCCGGTCTGGTCGGGCGTGCCCCAGGTGTCGAGCAAGGTGTCATCCGGCCCGAAGATCCGGATGGTATGATCGTCGGTATCTGCGACGAAGACACGATCGTCGTCATCGATCCAGATGTTGTGCGGGTTCGACAACACGTCCTCGCCGAAAGTGCGCAAGTAGCGTCCATCCTGATCGTAGACCAGGATGGCGGGGGGCTCGCGGCGGGTGATGAAGACGTTGTCGCTCGAGTCGACGTCCGCATCAGGAACGACACCCCCCATGGGCTTTCCATCCGACCCGAACCCCCATCCCTCCACGACTTCGAATTGATACGTTGTCGCCACGTGTGCCTCCTCAGTCGAAGACGAGCACCGTTCGCGCGACCTTGCCCTGAAGCATGTCGTCGAAGGCCTCGTTGATTTCATCGAGCGGTCTGTAGCGTGAAATGAGCTCGTCGAGTTTCACTTTCCCCTGTTTGTAGAGATCGAGGATCCAGAGAAAGTCGACCCGCGCCCGTGCGGCGCCGTGCCACGACCCCATCAAGGATCGGTCCCGAAGGAGATCCAGCCCGTCGACAGAGACGTCCTGTCCCGCGGGTTGAACCCCGACGACGATCGTCGTGCCGGTTGTTCGCGTCGATTGAAACGCCTGTTTGACCAAGGCGGGGAAGCCGACGACTTCGAACGCATAGTTCACCCCGCCTCCCGTGATCGCCCTGATCCGTTCGACGGGGTCCTCCTTCTCCGGATTGATGAAGTGGGTGGCGCCAAACTGCTCGGCTAGCTCCAGCTTGTAGGGTACCGTATCGACCGCGATGATCTGCCCGGCCGAGGCCAGGACGCCCCCCTGGACGACGTTGAGCCCGACACCCCCACATCCGAACACGGCCATGCTGGCCCCCGCCGGCACCTGAGCCCGATTTACGACGGCCCCAATGCCGGTAATGACCGCGCAACTGATGAGACAGGCTTTCTGGAGCGGCGTGTCGTCGGGTACCTTCACGCAGGCGTCCGACGGAACGATTGCCTGTTCGGTATACGTTGGCCGTCCGTGGTGATACGGCGCGCCGTCTTTGGACATCCGACCGGGAACCGGGCCCTGATGGGTTTCGCAAAGCGCGGGGCTTCCCTCACTGCAGTTGCGGCAGTGGCCGCACATCACGTCTAGCGAGAGGATGATCTTGTCACCCGGGGCTACACTGGTGACACCCTCTCCGATTTCCCTGACAACGCCGGCGCCCTCGTGACCCAGTACGAGAGGGAGCCCTCGAGGTGTGGCGTGGCCGTCGACGAGGTGATAATCGCTGTGACATACGCCCGCGCCGACCATATCGAGCAGAACTTCCCCTGGGTGAGGCGGTTCGATGTCGAGGTCTTCGACGATGATGCGGCTGTGCGGTTCGTAGAGGACGGCGGCTTTCATAACATGGCCTTCAGCTTGCGTGAATTCGAAAAACCGTCAGGCAACGACACGATCGGCCCGAACTCGAAGATCTTCGAGCCCATCGAGCATCGCCCGGACCGCCGGACGATCACACCTACGGAAACCCTCGTGCGGGTGGAACGCGTATTCCGACCATCGCTTCAGCGAGACGAAATGTTCTTTTTGTGTCGGCCGTTCGATGTACTTCAGCGCGATGTAACGGCGCGGTCCCGTCTTTCCATAGACACCGTGAAACAGGCTCTGGTTGAAGAAAAGGACGTCACCCGGTTGGCTCTCCGCCGCGTAACAGGGGACGTCGGGGCCCCGCATCCCGAAGAAGTCGTCGATGCCCTCGAGGTGGTTCTCCTGGAACGGTCGGATATCCTCGTGGAACGGCATTCGATGCGAACCAGGAATCACACGAATGGCCCCTGTGTCCTTGGTCGTGGGATCCAGGTAGATCATGATCTTGATACGCCGGTAGTCGAGCTCGTGCGCCCCTGGACGGTCGGCGTGCCAATGATGGATGGGTGTCCCCTTCAGGAATCCTCGGTTACCCTCGGATCCGGACCACAGAAAGTCCTCCCCCAGTAGCTCGGCCAGGATGGGGTGTATGAGAGGGTGGTCCACCAACGTCATCAGGGTTTCATTGCGTTCGACAAAAGGAGCGGTGTGCATTTCCTCGTCGAGCGCCGGGGCCTGACCCAACTCTTCGGTCCAGACGAACTCAGCGGCCTGCTGGATCGCCGCGACCTCCTCGGGCGAGAGGAGTTGGCGGTAAAAGAGGAAGCCGAAGGTGTCGAAGTGAGCTATGTCGGTTTCTGTCATGGCTGATCGTGACGTCCCTGTGCAGAGCACAGGGACGAGAGCGCGAATGTCTGAGAAGGGCCCGGTCCTATGGCTGCCCTGGTACCGGGCCTGGTTTACTGTAGTCTGGCCATTCGTCCTCGTGCTCTGCACGAGGACGTCTCCATTATTGATACTTCGCTTCATCCTGCGCCGGAACGACGAGGTTCTCTCCGGTCGTGACCTCCAGTTTGTCTGCCCATTCCTGGATTCTGTCGACGGTCTTGGGCCAGACCTCCACACCCATCTCGAGTCGCTCCCGTCGCGAGTTTTGCTCGTAATCGCCCGGAACGAGCACTTCAGTGAAGCCTTCCGCAGGGGGCGTTTCTTTGATGCTGTCGAGGAAACCGCGGACACCTACCTGATACTCTTCGAGAGGTATGAAGGAATTCACGTCGGTGACCTGCACGTAGGTGCCGCCCATGGTTCCCTGCTCGGGATCGAAGTTTCCAGACAGTCCGCCGAGGAGGCAGGTAAAGAGCGAGAGCGCGTAGCCTTTGTGGAGGCCGAATCCGAGCATGTTGCCCCCCTCCGTGAGGTCGCTGACCTTGACGCTCGGGTTCCCGTCCTTGTCGACGATGGTACCTTCCGGCAGATCGGCGTCCTTGCTCTCGGCAAAGGCTGTTTTCCCGCCCGCGATCATCGTGGTGGCGTAGTCGAGCACGAAGGGGGTGTCGTCCCCTGTGGGCACGCCGATGGCGATCGGGTTCGTGCCCAGCTTTCCTTCTCTCCCACCATAGGGGAGCGTCCCTCCACCTCTTATGCCCACCTTTCTCTTGCCGCCGCCACCCCCCGTGCTGATCCAGCCGATGCAGCCGGCGTGAGCCGCGATTTCCGCCCACTGTCCGAGACGACCGATGTGATGGTTGTTTCGTATGCTCACCCTGCAGAGTTCGTTCTTCTTCGCCTTTTCGATCGCAAGCTCCACCGCCTTGCGAGCAGTGTACAGCCCGGACCCGTTGTTTCCATCGAAGATCACGGTGGTGTCCGTCTCTCTGACGATCTCGGGCTCAGCGGCCGGATCGATCCCTTCCTTCTCGATCAACTCGAGGTAGGTCGGGATCCGAAGGATACCGTGTGAGTCGTGGCCTGCGACGTTCGCTCCGACGAGGGTTTCGGCAATGACCTCTGCGATGTGGGTCGGCGTGCCGGCCGCCTCGAAAAGCTGGCGCGTCATCACGTGTAGATAGCTGGCCTGGTATCGCTGTGCCATGAATCGGTCTCCCTTCGAGTTCTAGGCGTATCGGGCTCGGTCCGAGGCTTCGATCGAGTCTTCGTCCCACGAAACGTCAAGCTTTTCGGCCCACTCTTTGATTTCGTCGATTGTCATGTCCCACACTTCTATGCCGTTCACGAGGCGATCCTTGCGGGCGATGAATTCGGGATCTCCGGGTACAAGGACCTGGTCGAATCCCGCCGCTGGAGGCACATCCTTGACGCTGTCGAGGAAGGCGCGCACGCCCTGTTGATAGTCCGACAGGGGTGTGAAGGCCTCGACATCCATGATCTGGATGAGACAGCCGCCGGCCGATCGCTCTTTGAGGTCGAATCCCCCGCTCAAAGCTCCGAGCAGAACGACGACGAGGGACATGCCATATCCTTTGTGCTTCCCGAACGCCAACAGGTTCCCACCGTCGTAGTAGTCTTGAACCTTCACCGAAGGACGTCCTTCCTTGTCGACGATACATCCTTCTTTCAGGTCCTTCCCTTGCGTCTCGGCGAAGAACATCTTGCCTGCCGCGATCGCGCTCGTGGCGTAGTCGATGATGAACGGTGATTCGTCTCCGGTGGGTACGCCGATGGCCATGGGGTTCGTTCCGAGTGCGGGTTTGGCACCTCCGAAAGGCAGGATCCGGCCCCGTCCTGCACCTCCGCTCCCTGTGGTAATGATGCCAATGCATCCCGCTTTCGCGGCAATCTCCGCATAGGCTCCGAGCCTTCCGATGTGGCCATTATTCTCGACGACCATCTGATAGGTCTCGAGTTCCTTCGCTTTCTCAATCGCTCGTTCGGTCGCGATCTTCGCTATGTAGAGTCCAGATCCGCCCGCTCCGTCGCAGGTTCCGGTCCTTAGGCCCCGTTCTTCGAAGGTCGGCTCGTCTTCTGGATACCTGCCCCGATTCTGGTAGCTTTCGAGGTAGCCGGCTATCCGGAGAATCCCGTGTGAGTCGTGACCCTTCAGATTCGCTTCCACCAGGGACTCAGCGATTGCGTCGGCGACGTGTCGTGGAGCGCGGACGGCCTCGAACAGCTGCCGGGTCAGTGCGTGGATAAAGGCGGGTGAATATCGTTGCACCACGTTAAGCCTCTTCGTTCACGAAGGGATCACTGGCAAGGTGAGATGGGAGGCGTTCTCCCGGTCGTGATAGATCGTCTGGTGGGCCACCCGAATCTCGTCGTCGAATCCCAACGGGTTGCCCGTGTTCAGGTTTCGGTCGAACCGCGGGAAGTTGCTGCTGGAGACCTCGAGCCTGATGCGGTGGCCGGTCTTGAAGAGGTTGCTTGTTTCCCACAGTCTAATGCGGTACTCCACAATCGAATTCGGCTCGACAGGGGCTGGATTCACGTAGGAATCCCTGAACCGGGCTCTGACGATGCCTTCTGTCAGATGGATGGCCTTGCCGTTGGGGTGGACATCGACGAGCGTTGCCGTGAAGTCGGTGTCCGGCCCGTCTGTCGCGGCGTAAAGCGTCAGTTCGATCGGACCGGTCACCTCGATGTCCTCTTCGAGGGGATCCGTCGAGTAGACGAGGACGTCGCTTCTTTCCTCGACAGGTCGGCGATCCCTGGGGCCCGTGCAGTCGACGAACATGCTCTGACCGCCGATCGTCGGGACGGGATCTTCGGGATCGAAGTCGAACGTATCTACCGGTTCGTCATCCGGAGGGTACGTATCGAGTCCGCCATCCTCGAGGCGGTCGTTCGCATTTCCGCCGCTGTGGAGGTAGAACCGGGTATACGTTGTCCTTGCCAGGGGCCATTCCGTCTCCGACCGCCAGACGTTCGCCCCCATTACGAAGATGCGAACCGGCGGCTCCTGATCGATGCCGGTGTCGATTCCCCGAAGTCGCTGATCGAACCACCGCAGGTGCTCGTCCGGCATGTCCACCGCCGCGCCGGGACCGAAGTCGATGTCTCCGAAAGGATCCGAACTTCCGATCTGGGCGTGGGTCCACGGTCCGACCATGATTCGTGTACGGCTCCTCGTTTCCTCGCTCTTCGCGCTGCCCTTCCAACCACGGTAACACTTGAAGCCTTCGTGCACGAGGTTGTCATACCACCCGGTGATGAAATAGGACGGGGTATCCACTTCCTCATACCTGTCTTTCATGCTGTAGCTGGACCAGAAATCGTCGAACGTTTCGTGGTGAATGGCCTCCCGGTAAAACGGACGATCCGCGATGTCATCGAGTGCGGTCAATAGTGGCAGCCTGCGATGAACCTCTGTCCAGTCGATCAGGTCCCTCGGTGCGATCTGGTTCGTTCGATCGCCCAGGAAAACCCAGTTCATGGCGTTCTGAAGCTGGAGAATCCCGTTGTATCTCAGGTGGCCGTAGTTGTCTTCCTGGTTCGCGATGGGCACCAGCCCTTTGACATAGGTGCTGCGATAGGGGGCTGGCAGGATCTGAGTGAATCCAGGGTAGGATACACCGAAGGTTCCGATTGTGCCATCACACCAAGGTTGGGCGCCGATCCACTCCTGGGTGTCATAGCCATCCTGGGCTTCGTCGATGTAAGGTCGCCACTTTCCTTCCGATTCGAACCGGCCCCGACAGTCCTGCATGACGGCGGCATAACCGGCTTTCGCGAACCGCACCGACCAATCCACGTAACGAGGATGCTGCGTGCTGTAGGGTGACCTGATCAGGAGGACGGGAAACGTCTCACCCCTAGCGGGCCGATAGACGGCGGCGTAGAGATTGACGCCGTCCCGCATGGGAATCTTCACATCGAGCTGAATGTGAACGCCGGGGTCTGTCTGGCTCAATGGACTACATCCCGTCCCAGACTCTGTCGAACAGTCGCATCCAGTTCCCACCGAGAATTTTCTTCACATCCTCGTCCTCGTACCCGCGGCTGGACAGTGTGGTCGCCAGGTTGGGGAGCTTCTCCGGCGTTTCCATGCCGATCGGGCTTTCGGCGAACTTTTCGTAGTCGGCCGTCGAGCTGACGAAAGACGAGGGCCATTTTGTTCCCTGTTGGGAGCCGATGTACCGCCAGAACGATTCGGGCTGATCCTGGGTATAGTCGGTGCCAATGGCGACGTGGTCGATTCCCACACGCTCGATGAGGTCTTCGATGGCATCGACGTAGTCCTCGATCGTGGAGTCGAATTTCCTGGGGAGGAAGTTGGCGAACGATGTGGACCCGATGACTCCATCCCGTTCCTTCAGGAGGTTGAGAACATCGTCCGGCTTGTTTCGAGGATGGTCGCAGAATCCGCGGGCGTTGGAATGAGTGATGGCGACTGGGACCTCCGAGTGCTCGATCGTTTCGAGGCTGGTCGTGTCGCCCACGTGGGACAGGTCGATAAGGATGCCGAGCCGGTTCATCTCCCGGATCGCGTCGAGTCCGAAGTTGCTCAACCCTTCGTCGCGACGCTCCCAGCAACCGTTTCCGAGAAGGTTTCGTTCGTGATACGTCACCTGGATGATCTTGACGCCGAGATTGTGGAAAATCGAGAGGCGATCGAGGTCGTTTTCGATGGAGGACGCGTTTTGAAATCCGAAGATAATACCGACTCGGCCGTCCTTCTTCGCCTGCCTGATGTCATCCGTCGTCCGAATGGGTGTCAGTGTGTCCTTGTACTCACGAAACCGCTGGGGCCATCTGGACAGGTGGTCCAGGGTCTCCACGTAGTTTTCCCAGGCGACGATGGTTGCGTTGATCGCCGTCACGCGGCCGGCGTGCAGGCTGCGAAAGACTTCGGGGCTGTCCCAGTTACTGACGTTCAATCCGTCGATCACGAGGGCGTCATCGTATACGCTCATGGGTCGGTACCTTCGCTGCTCAGGGTTTCGAATCTGTCGACTCGGAATCGCTCGATGGGGTAGTCCGTGTGGCCCGTCGTGGCCAGGTCAGTCAGAATTTTTCCGACGAGCGTCGAAAACTTGAAGCCGTGCCCCGAGAACCCGGCGGCGACGAGGACGTTCGGGTTGCCCGGGTGGGGACCGATCAGAAAATCGCGATCGGGCGTCATCGTGTACATGCAGGTGGTGCCGCTGACAAATTCGGCGTCGTTGCCGGGCATGATTTCGTCAAGCCACTGGCGAAGTCGATCCCGGGTCGTTCCGTCGAGGGTTCGGTCGACGGTGTCCGCTGTGGTTTCCCCACCAAGTCCATCATCGGCGACCTTGATGCCGCCTCCGTAGTTGGGGAAGCCGTAAAATTCGGTCTCGTGATCGGTGTAGACAGGCAGCCGGTCGGGACCGAAGTCCGCTGAATTGCCTGGGCGGAAGTAGAACTTCTGCTGCCGAGTGACGCGAAGGGGAAGATTCAGATCCGAAAGAACGTGCGCCGCCCACGGTCCGGCCGAGACGATCAGTCGATCGCAGCGAAATCGAGTTTCGGGAGTTATGACTTCGGGTCGATCCCCGTCGAGGTCGATTCCGGAGACCTTCGTCTCGTCAAAGAGGGTGGCGCCGCGCTTCCTGGCTTCTGCCACGTGCGTGCGCACACACAGTCCCGCGTCGAGGAATCCAGAACGGGGCACGAAGCACGCGACGGTTCCGTCCGGCGGCCGAAGCGCGGGGAATCTTGACCGGACGTCGGAGGGCGTCAACAACTCGTACGGAGATCCGACATCGTCCATGACTGCGACGCGTTCCTGCAGTTTGGGGCTACCCTCGTTCGCCCAGGTTACCATCCCCTTCTGGAAGAGGAGCGTCTCGCCGGAGTCGGATTCAAGCTCACGCCAGAAAGGGATCGCCGCCTCCGCCAGACGGGTGTAGACAGGATCTTCATAAATGGTCCTGAAGGCACGGGAGTGGCCGTGCGAACTTCCGCGATCGTGTCCCACCGGGAACTGCTCGATGCCGACAGCATCCACGCCCGCCCGTGCGAGGTGGTAGAGCGCCGCGCTGCCCATCCCGCCAAGGCCGAGGACAAGCACGTCGGTCTCTTGGGTATTCACTACCTGAACCAATCGTATCTGAGACCAAGAGATCGGTCTCCAAGCGGGAGATCGATACGCCGCCCGCCCGAATCAGATGATTGCTTGAGGGCAATTTCCACTTCGAGGGCTGCGGCCACACGTCGCCCGGAGTTCTTGGGCTCGTCTAGGTCGCCAAAGAGACAGTCCATCACGTCGGTAAGACAGTAGACCGCACCATAAGGGAACCCGAACTGGGGTTCCGGCCAGGGGACCTCCACACGTTGTCGTTTGCCGAGAACGTCGACCTCCTGCCACCAGCGCCATCCATCCCTGATCCCGTCAAACCGGATCTCGCCATTCGACCCGGTGAGGCGTATCCCGGGCGCTCCCTTGCGGAAGTGGACTGAACTCCCGTCGTGGGCGACCAGGAAGCCCTGGCCCCGGAATTCGTCGCTGCCCGACTCGTTCCGGTCATCGTCGCCGACCCCGACGACCCAGGCCGGCGGGCTGTCCAGGAAGTAGGACCAGTTCTGATGTTGGGCGAACGGGCCTCCCGCCTCGAGTGAAAGCACATCACCGATCGCCCCTTCCTCGACCAGAGCCTTGGCACGTGCGAACGAGGGGTGGGTCGTCGTAATACTTCCACAGCACAGCGGGACACCTGCTTCCTTGCAGACACGGACCATTCGGTCCGCCTCCTCAAGGGTGTGGGCCATAGGTTTCTCGGTCAGGATGCCCTTTGCACCGTGCTCCACCGCCAGACACGTGAGATCCGCCCGGTAGCGGGTGTTCGTGGCGACGGCCACCAGGTCAGGTTTCTCGGACTCGAACATCGCCACCGCATCCCGGTAGACGGCGTCGATGCCGTACCGGCTTACAAAAGCGTCCAACCGCTTTGGATCACGGTCGACGCCCGCAACGAGTTCGATTTCATCACGATCCCGGAAGGCTTCCGCATAGGACGTGGGATTGCCCTCGCTCCCAGGATGTTCGTGGTGATGAATCCGGCGGTGGACGTCGAGGGTGGGAGTGGGCCGATCGATGTCCTCGATTTCGAAACGATCGGGGATCCGGCTGGCGAGATCGTAAAGCAATCCCATCCAGCCCAGACCGATCACTGCGGCTCTGTATTCAGGCATAAATGCGACCAAAAACGCGAAACCACAGACCACACGGAATACACGGAAGGTGAGAGACCAGAGCTGGGTGTGCTACACGCGTGAGGGCTCCGTGCCGCAGGCGGGAACGGGCCTCCTCTTGTCCTGTCTTCCGTGTGGTCCGTGTATTCCGTGGTCTATGGTTTAAACTTCAGTTTCGATGATCCCGATCCAGCCGGTCGACGAATCGCAGTAGATAAAGCCGCCTTCGTAGATCGAGACGCCGTGCGGCGCGGGGTGACACTCCGGGACGTCGATGCGCACCATCTCCTCGTTGGAGTCGATGTCGAACTTGATGAGGCATAGATCGTTCGTGAAGGCGATCCAAAGCCCATCCTCGACGCGCACGACGCCGTGCGAGCGGCCGTAGGGCATTTCGACCTCTCGGATGAACGACCGGTCTTCCATTTTGACCTGCGACATCGTTTTCCCGGTGGCGAGCCACATCGTACCGGCTTCGTAGTTGTCGAACTCGATGCCGTGCGTGCCCCCTTCGTGAGGCATCGGCCATGAGTCGAGGGTGGCGCCGGTCTGCGGATCGACCTTCACGGTCGCGCCTGAAGGGAAGTCTGTGTCGCGGGCCGGACGATACTTTGCACCAGGGCCATTAGCCGCCAGCCAGAGCGCACCATCGCCATAGGTCATGCCGCTCGTGTTGGAGGACTCGGTATCGAGTTCGCGGAGAACGAGGGTCTTTCCGTACCGATTGATGTTTTCGGTTTCAACAAGCGCGCATCGGTCGGTAACCTGGTCTGCGACCCACAGGCCCTCGTCGGTCATCTGCATGCCATTGGGCTGCGCATAGGGGGATCGGAAAGCTGCGAAGACTTTGGCCACGGTGTTCCTCCCGATGTGTAAGTGGATCAATCGTGTCGGACGACCAGTTCCACGTCTGTGAGGACCAGGTCACAAGCAAGCTGAGGATGACGCTCGATCAGCGCAACTTTCACTTCGTGTGGCCCTGGGACGCAGGGGTGGATGTCGAATTGGAGCCATACGGCGTGGCTGACGTCACTGATTCGATGAGGGTCCCTGACCCTGCAATACGACGTTCGTGGGTCCCCCAGTGGTGACCCGTCCCACGACACGGCAACCCGGTCACCCTGCACCCACTGTTCCAGTCGGATCCGGAGTTCGCACGAAGCCGCTTTCCCATCCACCACGTTGAGGATCACGCTGGGACCTTCGCCCGACATCGTCGGTTTGAGAGGAACGGGAAGCTCACCGCGAAGCCGATCTCCCCGATAAGCACCTCGCCAGTCCCCGTCTTTCACGATGATCCGATGAGTTCCGGCATAGATCTTGTCCGTGTCCTGTAGAGATTCGGGCGAACCGATCTGAGTCAGGAGCTCGTGTCGCGTATGGGCGTCAGCGTGCCAGTTGAAGACATAGATGCCGTTTGCTCCGGCGTCGTGGTAGCGACTGGCGATCGCACGCACACGCATTCGATTTTTTTCATCAGGCTCTTCAGGACCGACGTGGGCGCCGGGCAGGCCGCTGTCGAACCCGGGGTATACGACGATGGAGGTTCCCTCGCAGAGCTCGAGGTAGGACGCGACGTCGATGGCGGGGTCGGTCGCAGCGTTGGCCGCGGGGATGAGAATGTCGAACAGATCGTCCTCGATCCACACGGGTAGGTCATAGCCGATCTGGCGACAACGCTCCAGGCTGCCGGACACCCGCACGGCAACGTGGAAAGGACGACCTCGCTTCCGTGCGATCTCGTTGGTCATCGTCCGAATCGAACGCTGCAGGTCCGTCAATGTGTAACGAAGGCGGTACGCCTGATCTTCGGGAAGGTGGAAGGCATGTCGCTGCCAGTCGAGTTCAACACCGTCCCAGTCGTAGCGGGTGCAGACTTCGCGGACGTGCGTAAGCCGATTTTCCCGGACCTCGGGAACGGACATGTCCCAGGAGAGGGCGAACCACTCGGAATTACGGTCGCCGAGCAGCCAGTCGGGATGATCGATTCGGAGCTGGGTCAGTTCGGTGTGATGGAGGTTTAGCAGGTCGGTGAGCTGGGCGCCGTTGAAGTGATTGTCGTTCATTCGGACCGAGGCAAAGACTTCGATCTCGAGTTCGCGGCCCCGATCGATCACAGCCTGTTGCGGATCTTCGCCGCGGTCGAGCATGCGGCGGATGTTTTCAGTGTGGGTGTAGCTGTGGGCGTTTTCGTAACGGCGTCCGTGGACGTCGCCAAGAACCTCGAGCTCTTCGGTCGGCCATCGGGTGGCGTGTTCGCCGATGCACCAGAAAAGGGCGCCGACCTGTGTTCCGGTCAGCGGGGCGTAGGTCTTTTCGAGGAAGGCGTCGAGCGATTGAGGAACCTCGGAATAGCCGTGGGGTGCGCCATCCCAGTTGTAGATGATGCCGTAGGCAGGGGGGCGAGGCATCCGGTCCTCCAATCAGTGGCCAGCCGCGTCGTCGACGCTTTGGGGTTTACCCGAAGCGTCGCCACCCAGCCATCGGTATGGACGGGGAAACATAGACACCGAACGGTCTTCGAGGGGGAGCTTGACAGGTGCGCTGCTGAGAAGGGCTGATTGCTTGCACGCGATCGCAACTTCGAGCGACTGTCTCAGGTCGTGACCGGTGATCCAGGGCTCTCCTTCGCCGGAGACGGCTGCGAGAAAGGATCGAATCGAGCCGGTCAGATAGGAGAACTCGTTCCACTCGTAAGGCGCGTACTCAGGATCGATCTGCAGGCGGTTTCCGGATTCGTCAAAGCCGCGATAGATCGTGGGAGGTGCCCAATCCCAGCTGATGAGTGAATCCTCGGTCCAGACGTCGACACCGCGCCTTGGTGTTTCGGTGCCAAATACCTGACAGGAGAGGCCTGAAGTCATCTGGAAATGGCCATGGATGATCAGGTCTTCGTCCGTCTCTCCGTTCAGGGCCTCTTCAGGCGTTCCCCAGGCGACAACCTCTTCGACCTCGGCATCGGTAAACAAGCGCAAGACGGCGATGTGCTGGCATCCGCCGCCCGAGATTTCGCCGCCGAACCGATGGACACACGCACCCTCGAGATCGCCGAACTCGCCGGCGTGCACCCGCGAGGCCGCTGCCTGGACCTCGTGCATGGCGCGCTGAAGGTTTCCGCCTGCGTAGACGATGCCACGCTCTTCACACGCAGCGACCATCGCGTCGGCATCGGCCAGTGCGCCGGCAATCGGCTTGTCCGTAGAGACACCCTTCACGCCGAACTCGGCGGCCGCTAGGACGGCGTTTTTCATGTATTTCGTCGGGCAGACGACCGCGACGACATCGGGGGACGTCTCGCGGAGAAGGGAATCGATGTCTGGGAAGAGGGCCGAGACGCCAAACCGTTGCCCCACAGCCTTCAGGCGGTCGGCGTTCACGTCTGAGATGCCAACGATCTCGGTATCGGGATAGGTGGAATAGGCCTGGGCGTAGATCTGGCCCATTCTGCCGCAACCGAAGATGGCTACACGATGTTTCATAAGGACCTCGTAGAGACTCGAAAGAAGGGACAAGCGATCGGTCCCAGACCGCGATGGTCAATTCGCGACCGGAGGTCGCTCCTACCCTTCGTGCGACAGGACGGTAATCCTATATGCCTGATGGAATTCGGGGGCCCAGGTCGTGCTCGGGGATTCGGTGGTAGTTCCTGCCCATCAGGTAACGAATCTCGAGCTCGACGTCCCGCACGTAGATCTGAGGCAGAACAGCTTTATCTCTCTTGTCGAGGATGATCTGGAGGGAATTCTTCCCCTTGCGGGGCCAGTGGTCCCGGTCCAGACGGAATACGAACCAGTAGCCGGAGCCCGTGCGATACCGTGGCGCGCTCATGCGATACATCTCGTTGATCCTGCGGAGCAACCCTTCGGGGAGCGGCTTGCCGTTCAGTTTGAAGGACAGCCTGTCCAGTTCGGTGGTGTTCATGATCCGCACGCGAAGCAGGATCTCGTGAACGCGTCGGGCGCGATTCCACCGTGGCAGGTCGTCGCTGATGGGGATGGGGACGCTGACGGGTTCGCCCGTTGCGAGGGGAGCGGGCAGGTCCATGTCGAGGCCGGGCTCGAGGGTGGGGTTGGGATAGCGGCCAGTCTCGGTGGGGACCGTGTAGATCTTGTCCTTGGGCGCCATGATTTCCGGATCGGGAAGCTCGCGGAGGATTTCGTAGAATTCCGCCTGGTAAGGCCAGTGATTGAACCAGTGGGCGAGGTAAAACCCATCGACCCCCTGAGCCCAGTAGTTGCAGGCGGCGGCCCGGATCATTTCGATCGAGGCCTCGCACAGGCGATCCGAGTCGAGGTGACTCTGGAGCGCGGCGTAGATGCGACAGCCGGTGCCCTCTGCTGCTTTGACGAGAGGTCGAAAGTCCACCCCCGGGTCGTGAAGCTCCGGGCCTGAGAACTTCTGCCCGATGAGTGCGTCCACAATGCCCAGTTTGAGCCATTCGCGTACGTCCAGACCAACGTCGAAGCATCCCTGGAGGCTGGCGGGGATGCGAATGACGAGTTCGCGATTCCGGCCGCTTTTCTTCACGGCGCG
The DNA here is from genome assembly GCA_002433075.1 of Latescibacteria bacterium UBA6620. Taxonomy (GTDB): domain Bacteria; phylum Latescibacterota; class UBA2968; order UBA2968; family UBA2968; genus UBA6620. Next base: position 7,140 of record DJHM01000041.1, on the reverse strand, counting down.
ATGGACTCTGCGGACCCATCCGGTCATAAGGACTCGCCCGCGATCGACCTCGTCGGGATGGAAGTAGTGTGGCTGGTAATTGAGCTGTAGCTCGAATCCGTCGACGTCGTAGTTCTTCAGGGTCTCTTCGATCAGGGCAAAGCGCTCGTCGCGGACACTCTCGTGTTTAAAGTCGAGGCAGGTGAGACCGGGTGTATCGGGGGCGAGGTCGCCGTTCGCCCCGATCTCAAGGTGGGCGTTGTCGAATCGGAAGTCCGAACATCGAACATCGGTTTCGCGATCCCCTCGGCCCTGTTGTACGAGGAGCGTGGGATAAAATGGGAGTCCCTTCTGGCGCGCCCGCTCCGAGACGATCCGAAGGGGATCTTGACCCTTGCCAATCAGATGCTTTGCGTTCTGGTGCGCGCGCCGGAAGATGACGTGAGACCACTTCCTCACGTTGTGTCCCCAGAGCTCACCGACTTCCGTGTCGTGCAGGACCGTGCGACCGTCGCCCAGGCAGAACATCAAGGCATCGACAGGTGTTCCGAGGAGCTCGTCGACACCGGATTCGTACTCCTCCTTCTGCATGGGAGGCTCGTACATGTAGATGAGCGGGTGCCGGCCGTCGTGATAAAACATGAGCTTTGGCGCGGAATTCATGGACAGTTCCCCCACTGCTCGCAAAAATGCTCTCTTGATGGGAATGCGTGTTAAGTCCCACCACTTGCGCGACTAAGACCAGTTGAAGACAGTACCAAAGAGGCTGGCGGGATCGTCTCTGAGGCGGGCGTAGATGGTATCCGCCTGGCTGGCTTTGACGATGTCCTGGATGATGGGTCCGACACGAAGTTGGCCTTCGGCCGTCAGGCGACAGACCTGTTCGAGATCGTCACGATCGAAGTGGCTGGCTTGAACGATCGACAGCTCGTGGCTCTGACCGGCGTTGAAGCTGTAGTCGACGCGTTCTCGACCGGCGATGACAACGACCCTGGAATTCGTGAGGATCACGCCCTGCTGCCAGTCTTGACCAATGATGTGTCCGAAGACGTCCGCGCCGGAATCCTCGAACACGACGTCGAAGGGCCCGGCTTCCGTGATGGCGTCCCACGATGCGTCTTCGTTCGTGACCGGGACCGTTCGGTGTGCTCCGAGTTCGGCCGCGATAGAAAGTCGGGACTCGTTGAGATCGCAGATGGTCACGATGGCGCCGGATAGACGGGCGGCCTGCGCGGTGAACTGTCCGACGGGTCCAGCGCCGACCACGAGTACATTCTCCCCGAGCCGTGTGTCCGCGCGACGAACGTCGTGCATGGCCACACTGGCTACGCCGAAGAGCGCAGCGTGCGTGGGGTCGACGGAATCGGGAAGACGAACCACAAGGTCATCCGCCAGGGCGGGGGTCGTGAAGTAATCGGAATGCTTCCGATGGTGTCCCGAGAAAACCGTGTCGCCCACCTTGAAGTCTTTGACCCCATCGCCGGTCGAGATAACCGTCCCCACGTTCTGATAACCCGGTCGCGAGGGCCAGCTTCTGCCGTAGTTCCCGCCGACGAGTGCGTTGCGTTCGGTGCCGTTCGTGAGTCCGCTATACGTCGACTTGCACAGGATCATCCCCGGCTCGCATTCCGGGAAGGGCAGCTCCTGAATTTCCATCCGACCCTTTTCAGGAAAAACGAAGGCCTGGATCGTGCTCGGGGTGGCTGATGCGTAACGCTGGGTTGGGGTCTTTCGTAGCTCGAGGGACAGGATGTAGCCTTCCTTCTCGACGTAGTAGTGCCCTGGCTCGTGGGACCCGGCAGGCAACGTTCCCGTGAAAACGCTGATGGTAAAGTCGTCGGTATTTGCGCCGGTCCCTGGGAAGCCGTCGGTCCCGTGCTCGTAGCCTGCGGGAATCATCCAGACGTCTCCGGCCTGGAGTTCGAATTCCTCGCGTTCTCCGACCGGTGTAATCCAATAGGCCGTGCCTTTTCCTTCGAGGATGAGCCAGGTTTCGTCGTAGTCGTGGAAGTGTTTCTCGCAAGTGGGTAGTTTGAAGCCCTTCTTCTGCAGTCCTCTATGCAGCGCCATTGGATTGTCCCGAGTCAGCGGATGGTCACGGGGATGTTTGCACCGAACACGTTGGAATGCCCTTCATCGCTCAGCGGTTCTCTCCAGAGGCGGAAAGGCCATCCAGATAGTTGGAGACCTCGAGCTTGTTTCTGGCCCTGGCCATCTCAGCTGGAGTGCCATCGACTTCTGCCCGAATCGTCACATGGGCACCATGGTCGACGAGATATTTCACCACATCGAGATGTCCCCAGGCCGCAGCCATGTGAAGTGCAGTACGTCCGTGCTCGCATTGTCCGTTGATATCCGCACCGGACTCCACGAGGAGGCGTACGATCGGGAGGCCGTCCGGCCACGGGCCCTGAGCGGCGAACCAGAGCGCGGTGTTGCCTCCATCGCCGTTCTTTGCGACTCCGTTCAGGCTGTCCACATCCACGCCGCCGTGGAGCAGCACGCGGACCCTTTCCAGATCTCGTTCTCTGGCAGCCGAATGGATGGGATCGAATCGTGTGTCGACGGAACCCCAGGGTGCGTCCTTCGTATCCAGGGTTGTGCTCCTTTGGTCAGGGCCGCATTTCCAGTTCACTCGCCAATCGAAGAATAATCATCAAGGTCCCTCTCCACGTGCCATCCGTCGCTCGATCTCGTCGAGACACGGGATGAGATCCGCGATGCTATCCACCACGAAATTCGCTCCACGCTGGTACATCGTGGGATAGATTCGGTCGCGATGCTTCTGTTTGACGTCTTCCGGGAAGGCTTCCCACTCCTCGAGCTGAACACCGACTTCGTTTCCGGAAATGGCGAGCCCGATCGACCAGCAGCCGGCGTTCACGCCTTCTTCAATACCGGTGAGGGTGTCGTCGACCTTGACGACGGATTGGACTGGTGAGACATCGAGCTCCACAATGTTTCGCAGGACCATGTGGGGGAAGGGGCGCCCGCGAGGTACATCGCCGGCTCCGAACGTCGCGTCCGGAACATAGCCCTGCTTTTCGGCATCGGCCTGGTTGATGGCAAGCATGCCGGGCAAGTAGCCGGAGGTGGATCCGATCTTGTAGCCACGTTTTCTGCACTCTGCGATGACGTCGAGCGTGCCCGGAATGAGCTGAGAGTAGTCCGACAGACAGGCCTCCTGCGCGGGTACGAAGTCTGCGAACATGCGATCGACGTCTTCGTCGGTTGGCTCCGAGCCGTGCGCTTCAACCCAGCGGGAGCGCACAGTTGGAATCTCACAGATGAGCCCAATGTGGACCTTCTTGTGGGCACCCATCGGGATGCGCGCCTCTTCGAGACTGATGGGGACGCCCTCCTTTTCAAAGACCTCCCGAAAGACGACGGCTGGCGCCATGCAGCCGAAGTCCATGGTGGTGCCGGCCCAATCGAGGATCACGGCGCGAATCGGGCCTCGATAGGTTCGGCTGTAAGTGAATTCTCGCTCGTGTGTGAACATAGGTTCAGTGTCCATAGTTAGAGAACGCGATGGAGGCACCGCATTCAGGATGGGTGTGATTGGTTTCGTGACTTCCCTATGGTGAGTTTTGGCAACATCAGGGGTCGCAGTGGATTTCGTGGCCTTCGCCCGGGAACCAGAAGACGTCGGCGATGACGCCCATCGTCACCCCGGCGACGTAGCCCATGATCATGCCGAGGAACCAGGGCGCATAGTGTCGGTATCGTTCGAGTCCTCCGACTTTCATGATGATGCTTTTGACGCCCCAGATCAGGAACAGGCTGAACGCGTTGTCCTGCATCTCGACCATCCCGCAGATCGTGAAGCCGATGGGGTGAATCGGGAAGTTCAAGAACCGGTAGCGAAGGTAGTAGAGGACGGCGATAAAGAGTCCACCACCTCCCATAAAGAGCACGCGGGTCCAGTCTGTGAGCTCGGTTCCCTCCTGGATACGGGAGACCGCGAGCCTGCTGAAACCGGCTCCGTTCAACGCGCCAATCCCTTTGAACGTGCTACGACCAAAATTGGCGCTTCCGACCCCGTAGTATCCCTGATAGATCGTGAAGGCGACGACGCCGGCCAGCCCTAGGAAGCATCCGATCAACACGGTTGGCGCAATGGCCTTTCGGCTTCGCTTCGCCATGGCCATGCTGAGACGAGGCACGTGGGCCATCTGGGTGCAGGCGAAGGTCTTGCCATCGGCGATGAGGCTCATGGTGAGTGTCAGGATCGAGGCGCCCGCCGGTCCGAGCCCACCCGGGCCGAAAGCGTGCCACGTAAACCCCTGTGCGGTCAAGGGAACGCGAAGGTAAACGAGTCCGCTCTCCACGACGATGCGGGACATTCCGATGAAAAGGACGAGCATGGCGAAGCACCAGGCGAGGATCGGGCCCGCGCCCATGCCCGCACGGAACAGCCAGAGGAAGACGAAGGACGCACTGACCAGAAGAAGGAAGACGGACGTGCGGTAAGACATGAGTTCTTCAGAATCATCGACAGACTCGTCGCGGAGGAAGGCCTTCCGGAAGATGTCACGAAAGTGGGATCGGGCGATGTAGAATCCCCACAGTACGAACACGGCCATGCCACCGAACGTCATCCAACCGATGGCCGGATGGCTCGAGCTGTAGGGGTCGTTCTCTCCGAGATCCAGCCCGAACCGATTCATGATTCCGACAATGACGATCTGTACGACGTGGAAAAACCAGAGGCTGAAGAGGACCTCCAGCTTCGTGAAATAGCCCAGGCAGAACGTGAGCAGGACGAAGGTGGTCACGATCGCAGGGAAACCCGGCGCGACGGCCAGAACGTGTCGACCGTAGCGTCCCGCGAGAAACGGGAACATGGGAATGTTCACCGTAAACCACGTAAACACGTTCCAGGCGATGATGGCGAACGTGACGAGGAATCCCATCTGGAAGAGCCGGTTCTTCACGAGCGTTCGCAGCGTAGCCGTCGTGCCAGAGACGCCGGTCAGTTCCAGGAGGGCGATGGCTACCGGGAAGGACAGTTTCTCGTATTCCATCCACTGTTTACGGAGCAGCACGCTCAGACACAGGTTGATCGTGAGGATGGCACCGATGAACAGGCCCCACCAGACGAGAACCGAAAACCACTCTCCCCAGGGGAACGCCGCACCGGGAACAAGCCCTTCGTAAAACCCGCGTACAGCCTCACGATCCGTGATCGTTGTCCAACTCGGCATGTGCGGGAGCAGGAGCTCGTCGAATCGGTTCTCGGGTGAGGCGTAGTAGGCGGGCATCGTGAGCATCTGGAGGAACCAGACGGTCAGCCATTCGCCCTGCATGGTCGAGGCGACCAGGCCTATGGCGCAGACGGTGAGAAGTTCTGTGGGTGAGAAGCCCAGCCCGCGCTTCTCGAGGAAGGCGTTGAGCACGAGAAGCCCGACGAACGGGATGAGCATCGCCATGGAGAGATGCGAATGATCGGCCCGTGTCGAGTGAACGACGAAGCTCGTATACGTTGGCCAGAGTGGCATAAACACAGCCATCCCGAGGCCGACGATAAGGGCTCGCTTGGTGATGACGGACGAGCCTTCCCGAGCGGGGTCGGTCTCAGATGGCGTGGGTAGGGGATTGACCGACAGGGGAAGCGACTCCAAATCGAGTGATCGAGCAGGAACGAGCTAACAATGTGACGAAAGGGACGGGTGTGCGTCAAGCGCATCCGGATCACGGTGAGGACCGAACGGATTCGACGGAGGCAGGGGCTCTGTCGCCACACGGAGCAAGGATTTTACGGGCTCAATGCCGCTTACGGACGAACCCGCGGTTCCTCGCCGCGTGGGCTTCAACTATCTCGTGGTACGTTGTGTCCTGCTCGAGGAAAGCCTGGGTGTCGAAGTCTTTGAACCGGTCGGGCGAGAAGATGCTGGCATCGATCCGGGTCCGCTCGTCGAGGATGTATTCGGAAATCAGCAGCCCGGCCACCGGATGCCAGCCGAATCCGCCCGAGCAGAAGTTTGTACCGAGGTAAAGCCCGGGAAGCGCTTCGACGGGACCGATGTTAGGCATGAAATCGGCAGGATAGCTGACGAGGCCGACCCGATGAGCGTCGATCCGGTCGCCCTCCACAGCAGGGAGTCGATCCACGACTTTGTCGAGGATGTAAGGCAAACTGCCAGGGTTGGGTGAAAGCTGGTCGAGATGGAAGTCGGGTCCCGGCATTCGCACCTCTTCCGGATCCATCGCACCGCTCCCAAGGAGGATGCGATGGTCTTCTGTGGGGCGATAGTAGACTCCATTGGCGTCGTCGTTCGTGGCAGGAAGCTGTGGGGGGCCGTCGAAAGGTCGTGTGACGAATCGTTCGTGTACGAAGCTTCGTACGGGCAGGGGTTGGCCGATTCGGTCGAGGAGGGCGTTGGCCCACGCGTTTACTGTACAGACCGTCGCATCGGGTCGCAGTTCCTCGCCGCCCGCCAGACGGACACCGCGCACGTGGCCAGCTTCGACCATGAGGTCCTCGACGGCGACCCCCTCACGGACCTCGACGCCCAGATCGACGATCTTCTTCGTGAGGGCGGGGATGTAGCTGTCGGGCTCGCTCCAGCCGCCGCGAAGGTCGAGGACTCCGACTTCATTCTTTTCGATCCGGAGATCGGGGAACCGCGTTTCGATCTGCGAACTGTCCAACACATCGAATCTCGATCCAGCCTCGCGTTGCATATCGTGTAACTGCGACGCGGTTTCGAATTGTTCCTCGTCGTAGATGGCCATACACCCGACCTGGTGGAAGGTGTAGTCGTCGAGGATTTCGTCGAACCGTTCGAAGATGTCGAAGCTCACTCCTCGGGCCACTGTTGCCGCACGGTTTCCCTGGAGCATTGTGTTGACGGCGCCCGATCGGCTGCTCGAGCCGCTCCCCACGCGGTCCTTTTCGAGGAGGGTAACCGTGGCACCCCGTTCTGCGAGGTGGAAGGCGGTGCTCAGACCGGCGAGACCGGCGCCGACGATGACGACTTCGATGTTGGGCATGGTTTCTGGCTTCCGAGATAGAGTTGGCTCGTCGGGCGGCGCGCTCTACGGGGCTGTTTCTACATAGTCCGGGACGTCGATCGGGGTTCCGCCCTGTCTGGAGGATTCCCAGGCGGCCAGGATGGGGCCGAGTGAATAAAGCCCGTCGTGGTAGTCGTTGAGCAG
>DJHM01000029.1 GCA_002433075.1 Latescibacteria bacterium UBA6620 | reverse complement strand
TAAGCAGTAGGTCGCAGGTTCGAGTCCTGCCGGGAGTGCGTCTCCGGCGATGGAAACGATGTGGTGGGTGTAGCTCAGTTGGTTAGAGCGCCTGGTTGTGGCCCAGGAGGTCGGGGGTTCAAATCCCCTCACTCACCCCACTAATCTGTCATTCAACCCTTGGCTCAGCGAAGTGGGTCGAGGGTTCTTTTTATCCGTCCTTCAGGGCGTCTGCCGCGCAGATGCGCATCTTCTCTCGAACACAACGATCCCTCTCTCGTGCCGTCGTCATCGGGCTGGATGGAACCCCTTTCAGCTTGATGAACCAGCTGGTCGAAGGCGGGCATATGCCCAATTTTTCGGCGTTGTTGGAGGCCGGCACGATGGTGCCGATGCGGTCGGTCCTTCCGACCGTCTCCTCCGTGGCCTGGACGTCGATTGCGACCGGCTGCAACCCCGGCAAGCACAACATCTTCGGGTTCATCGATCGCGTGCCCCTGACGCACGAGATGTTTATCCCGACTTCGCGCCATATCCTGGCGCGCACCTGGGTAGATTTGTTTCACGAGGAGGGCAAGCGGGTCTTTTCGATGGGTGTGCCCGCGACATTCCCGCCGAAGGAGATCAACGGAATCCTGATTCCGGGGTTCCTGGCTCCGAGCCTCAAAAACGCGACGCATCCACCCCACCTCGCGAGGCAGTTGGAGGAGGCCGGGTATGTGATCGACATCGATGCGTGGCGAGCGAGAGAGGACCGGGACGCCTTCCTGGACGAGCTGTTCAATGCCTTCGACCGGCGCTGCGAGACGCTATTCCGGTATCTGGGTCAGGAACCCTGGGATCTGTTCGTCGCTCACATTATGGATACGGATCGGCTGCATCATTTTTTGTGGGCCCACTATGAGGCGGGAAGCGACCGCTACGCGCCGTGGTTTCTTAAGTTCTACGGGCGTGTCGACGAAATGATCGGGCGCTTGGTCGATGCCCTGACGGACGACGTGGCGCTTCTGGTGTTGTCGGACCACGGGTTCTGTTCGCTGGAGAAGGAAGTTCACCTGAACCACTGGCTCCGGCAGGCCGGCTATTTGGAGCTCGCATCAGCCGACCCGAAGGGGCTGCGGGACCTTGCTCCATCGACACGTTGTTATTCACTCCTGCCCGGGCGCATCTATCTGAAAGTGCGTGGTCGTGAGTTTGAAGGCAGCGTGGCGCCGGGGGCTGAGTACGAACAACTACGGGACGAAGTGGCGGAGGGGCTGCGGTCGCTCCGCGACGACGAAAAGGGGGCGCACGTGATCGACCACGTCTACCGGAGGGAAGAGCTGTTTTCCGGCGGAGCCTTCGAGACGTCTCCCGACCTGGTCGCTCGCCCCGCTCGGGGATATGATCTGAAGGGCGGGTTCGACAAGGAGGTGCTTTTCGAGTCCAGCCCTGTCTGCGGTACGCACACCTACGACGATGCGATGTTCTACGCCCGGGTTCCGGAACTCTCGGATCGGTCGATGCAGGTTGTCGATGTGCTTCCAACCTTGCTCGATCTGTTGGGGATGGCCTCGCCGGAGGGGATCGATGGTCGATCGATCGCTGTCTGAGGGAGTGCGATGAGCGTGTCCAAGATCCTGCTGGTCGTGAGTACCCGACCCAATTTCATGAAAGTGGCCCCGATGCTGCACGTTCTGTCGCAGCGTCCGGATCGGTTCGAATCGATTCTGGTCCACACGGGGCAGCACTACGACACACGAATGTCGGATGTGTTCTTCGAGGATCTGGGGTTGCCCGATCCGAAGTACAACCTTGGTGTCGGGTCGGGGACGCAGGGAGAGGTTACGGGAAAGGCAATGATGGCCTTCGACCCCGTGCTGATCGATGAAAAGCCGGACCTGGTCGTGGTCGTCGGAGACGTTAACCCGACGCTGTCGTGTGCGGTCGGCGCGGTCAAACTGCACATCCCGGTCGCTCACGTCGAAGCAGGGTTGAGAAGCCGCGATCGGAAGATGCCCGAAGAGATCAACCGGATCGTGGCCGACGCGGTGTCAGACCATCTGTTTACGCCTTCGCGCGATGCGGACGACAACCTGCGGGTGGAGGGGATTCCGGATTCGCGCATCCACTTCGTTGGCAACGTAATGGTTGATTCGCTTCGACATACCGAGCCGTCCCTCGACGCGTCGGGAATCCTGGACGATCTTGGTGTAGGTGCGGGAGGCTACGCGCTGGCGACCTCTCACAGACCTGCGAACGTGGACGAGGCAGAGCCCCTCGGACGCGTTCTCGATTGCCTGGATCGAGTACAGCAACGAATGCCTGTCGTGTTGCCGCTGCACCCCCGGACCCGGGCACGGATCGCTGCGTTCGGCCTGGACGAGCGCCTTGGCAGAATGACGGCCGTGAGTGTAATCGAGCCCGTGGGCTACGTCGATTCGCTCCGGCTGCAACGGGATGCTGCGATCGTGGTGACCGATTCGGCCGGCATTCAGGAGGAAACGACCGTCTTCGGGGTGCCGTGTTTGACGATGCGCCCCAATACGGAACGTCCGGTCACGGTCGAAGTGGGTACGAATACGATCGTCGATCTGGATGTCGATCTCGTGGAACGGAAGGTCGCGGAGGTGGTAGACGGAAACTACAAGGAAGGGGAGCTGCCCGATTACTGGGACGGCAAGGCCTCGGACCGTATTGTAGACGTTTTCGAGAGAATTATTTAGGCTACAGGAACCACCCAGTAACGGATTTGTCTGTGTGGGAAGAGAACCTTCAAGAAGGGATCAGCGATGCGAGGACCGAGAATACTTTTGAGCTTGGTCGCGCTCGTGACGTGGGTCGATGCGGGACGGGCGGACGAGGGCCACAACCACGTGCTCGATACGAGCCAGGAAGGGATGAAGGCCATTGCAAAATCGATAGGTGTGAAGTGCACCCACTGTCACATCGCGAAAACACCCGACGGGAAGCCTGACTTTTCGCCAATGTCGCCCCCCAAGGAGACGGCGATTCATATGAAGATCCACTTCGTCGACAGCCTGAAAACGGCCGATGGGGGCGACGTGGACTGCGCCACCTGCCACAACGGGGTTGCGAATTTCATCCCGCGAGGGACTGAAGCTCCGGCCACGCGTATGATGGCGGGTATGGAGCGACCCGCGGTGATGGGGGTGATGAAGGGGTTTACGAAGTCTTTAGGCGTCAAATGCCTCTTCTGTCACACCAAGGGTGACAACGGGCGAATGGATCCGACGATTCCGACAAAGCACCGAACGATGGCGCGATATATGTTTGAGAACTTCACCACGTTCAAGCGTGTGGACGGATCCTCCCCGACCTGCCAGTCCTGTCACCAGGGTAAAGCTGAGTTTCTACCTCACCACGGGGATGGTGCGGAATAGCCCCACGCGAGGACTAAGGTAAAAGATGGACAAAGGTGCACGTAGACAGGTATGGGGCCGCGCTCTTGGGAGAACGGCCATCATCGCCGTTGTGGCGGTGGCGATGACCTGGGCGATCCTGACCCTCGTCGGGCGCTCCGACATCGTCAGTGTCGGCACACTCGTTGCGCTCGTGGTGTCGCTTGTCATTGCACCGGCATCGACGTACCGGACGTTCCGTCTGATCCAGGAACTGGAGGAGGCCCGGAACGACCTGGAGGATATCAGCACCCACGACTACCTGACGGGCATCTACAACCGTCGGTTTATGGTGGAGCAGGCTACGACCATCCTGAGCCTGAGCCGCAGACACGGTTTTCCAGTGGCTCTGATTATGATGGATCTGGACCACTTCAAGGCTGTCAATGACACGCACGGTCACGCGAAAGGGGATGCCGTTCTGATCGAACTGGCCGATGCGATTCGAGGGATGATTCGAACCACGGACGTGTTCGGACGGTATGGGGGAGAGGAGTTCATCGTTTTCATGCCTCACGCGAACCTGGAAGATGCCACTCGGCTGGCCGAACGCATTCGCTGGGAGGTCAAGAATACGCAGATCAGCGGTTTGTCGATTACGCTGAGTATGGGGGTGACCGTAGCGGGTGAGGAGGATAAAGCGCTAGACGGCCTGATCGATCGAGCGGATGTGGCACTGTACGAAGCCAAGAACAGCGGTCGCGATCGAGTCGTCGTGGCCGATTGATTCAGAACGGCGGTGGGTCGGTCCCTGATGGTACCGACCCTTTCATTTTTCGTCCAACCGTCCACCCGTGCGTCCGGGCGAAAGGCGAAGTAGCTGAACCAGAAGTGATTGATATGGACGACGGGCTCCAGACGCTGCCCCTTCAGCTCACCTTCGATCGCTTCGCCGTGGAGATTCCACGTGCTGCCCATTTCGTTGTCGCTAAACCTGTTTCCCCTGCGTGAGAATTCGAGCACCCGGTTCTCAAGGCGTCTGTCGAAGGTGGTGACCATCCCGATATCCTGACCGTCCGCAATTCGGCGGCGGTCGAGGGCGGAGGCGGCTCCCTTCTGCCAGAACAGCACGACCGGAAGATTGTCGACCGTGTCGTTTATGACGTGCTGCCCGCCGAGATCCTCGAAGGAGTAGGCGGTAGCCTTATCCCCATTCTCGATCGCGACGATTCGCGTCATCGAGCGCAGGGTTCGATCGGTACGGGGACCACGGTAAAGGAAGGGCTCGGACCTGACGTTATCGTAACGCTTGTAGGGGTTCCGGCCGTAATCCCTACGGTGGCCCGTGTCCTTCGATAAGACCTGTCCCTGAGGATAGCGTGATTTGAAGGTGTCCCACGACAGGATGGGTCGGGCAGCATCCTGAGGGTCTGACCCAACAGCTTACCCACGACCGCTTTCCCGTCGGCCTGCTGCCACCAGGACGCGGTCTGTCTGTCGTACATCAGCATATTGCTGTAGCGAAGTCTTCCAGTCGTTCCGAAGGCGCAATTCGCGGTCACCGACGCGGCCGTCGTAGGCGATGGCTGTGTTACACAGCGGGCAGTAACTCACTGTGACCGGGTGTTCTCGAAAGCGATCGTTCACGAGTTCGTGCCACATCAGAACCTGGAGGGGATACGCTCTGACATCCCCACCCTGTCCATAGACCACAACGCCTTCTTTAGGACCCAGCTAGGTGTCCGCGTGCTCGACCGATACGAAGGTAGGGGCATCGATTTCGGGGATGCAGTCTTTTGGGGGGCACCCGAGAGAATCTCGTCGTAGGGAATGCTGTGTCGATCGAAGTCGGTGTCAAACTCCGCGGTCGCGCCTCGCGGTGGTGATTCTGCGCACGCTGCGTGAGTCGCAAGGGCGAATACCAAGGCCGCGAGGCCGCTTCCTGGACGTCGGCTCATTGGAGCTCCTGTTTCAAGGGTACAAACGAAGAGGCGAGATGGTCTCCCCGGCCATCCCGCCCTGTTGCGCGATGTTGCTGAATTCTCTTCTGTAGACCTTCCTCGTTGAGAAAAGTTCCTTCGCTAGAAGTCCAGAACGAGTACGTCGTCGACGATGGGTCGGAGTAGAGTGGTCGCGAGCGCGGTGTGGTCCGGGTGGGGGAGGTAGGCGTCACGGGAAGCTTCGTCCTTGAAAGCCATCACAAAGCCCCAGTTGAATCCGTGCTGCTTGCCTTCAGGACTGCAATCGTCGCCGGCCGAAACGGACTCGATACCGGGGATCTTGCTGCGCAATGCTTCCAGCCCTTCGGCCAGAGCCTCTTTCTGGGCGTCGGTCGTGTCGGGCTTCAACTTCAACAGGACGATATGCTGGATCATCGGTTCTCCCGGGTTGGGGTGCGTCCAAAGACAACGACAAAGGCGGGATGTGGCAAGTCTGCCGGTCTTGGGGTCAGTCGAAAAAGTCCTTCTCTTCTTCCGGAAGGTAGTCGCGCGCCTGGTCGTTGAACGTGACGCCGATCCCGGGGGTATCCCATACTTCGATGTGGCTGTCTTCGACGATGGGGTCGGGGAGTCCGTCGACGATGTCATACCACCAGGACGGGTCTCCAGTGGGATACTCGAATGCGATGTAATTGTCCGGAAGGGTGGCGCAGACCTGCACCAGAGCTGCGACCCCGAACAGTCCGTCGCCTGTCCCGTGAGGGGCCATCAGGATTCCGTGGAGGTCGGCGTACTCGGTGATCCACTTCAATTCCGAGATACCGCCGACGTCGCAAGGGTCGGGGCCAATGACGTTGACGGCTTTCTGTTCGATCAGGTCCTTGAAATTGTGGCGCAGGTATATCTGCTCCCCTGTGTGGATGGGCGTCGAGGTGCTCCGTGTAATCTCCAGATACTGATCGGCGTGGACCCAGGGGACATAGTCCCCGGTGACAGTGTCTTCAATCCAGGCCAGATTCAGGTGTTCGACGGCACGGGCGAATCGAATGACGTCGTGGGGCAACATCCCCGGGCCACAATCGAGGGCGAGTCCGACCTCGTCGCCACAGACTTCCTTCATCGCTTCGGTGCAGGCGATGAGATGCTTGAGACCTTTTTCAGTCAGGGCACCCCGGTCAATCCGGTGCCCCCCGTCGCCAGGGTCCCCATAGTAGAATCCGGGTACCGAAGCGGCCATCGGACCGTGAAACGCGACGCCTTGTTTGATAAGGCTGAAGTTCTCGGGCGATGCCTTCATTCGCGCCATATTCGCGGCGTAGTCTTCGGGCGTGTAGCCGTCGAGAGGGAACCGTACGGCGCCGTTGTAGACGCGCACTCGGTCTCGGACTTTTCCCCCGAGGAGTCGGTGGACGGGCAGCCCTGCCGCTTTGCCCGCGATGTCCCAGAGAGCCATCTCGATGGCGCTGACAGAACTGCCCCACGGTTTGAAAGCCCCAAGGCGTCGGATCTTTCGGACGACACGCTCGACGCACGTCGGGTCCTCTCCCAGAATGTAATCCCGGTAGAAAAGGACGTGAGGTTTCAGGTAGTGTTTGCTCGGCTCGACCTCGGAGAACCCGTCGATTCCCTCGTCGGTGACGATACGGAGCACGGGGTTCCGGCCGATGACGGTACATCTGAGATCCGTAATTTTCATACAACCTCCAGCACGGGTGGCCAATGCCACGTGTCAAGTGGGGGCAACTCTACCCGTCATCGCCGAAGACGGATGCGAATCTGAGGAAGTCGCCAAAATCGACCGTGCCGCTTTCGTCGATGTCAAAGCGTGACTCACTTCCTCCGAAAGCGGCTGCAAACTCGAGGAAGTCGGAAAAACCGACCGAGCCATTCCCGTCGAAATCGGCGAGCGCCGGATCGATGGGATCGAACGCCGGCGCCGGGGGTTCAACAGCCCGGGCGGAAATCCTGCGTACACGATCGGCCCCCGCATCAGCGATGTAGATGTCGCCTCCGGGGGTAATGAAGATGTCCGTCGGGTCAGTCAGACGGGCTTCGTCCGCACTCCGTCCGTCCCCGTTGTCGGACACCACAGCGGGGTCTTCGGTGCCGAGATAGGTCAGGATGACGCCGTCCGTTCCCACGCGCCGGACCCGATCGTTCGCTGAGTCCACGACGAGTACGTTCCCATCCGCGTCGAGGGCGACGGCGGATGGCGTGTTCAGGTAAGCGGCAGTGGCCTGGCCGCCGTCGCCTCCAAAGAGGTCGTTCCCGTCGCCGGCTACAGTCGTGATGATGCCGTTCGGACTGACCTTGCGAACCCGATGGCTTTGCGTGTCGGCCAGGTAGAGCGTGCCGTTTTCGGTGATGTGAAGGCCCGTCGGAGCGCCGATCTGAGCATCCGTAGCTGGGCCGCCGTCACCGCTGAAGCCGAGGAGGCCGTTTCCGGCAACGGTCGTGATCGTGCCCGCCGACACGCGTCGCACACGTCGGCTGCCCTGATCCGCGATGAAAAAGGTCCCATTCCCCGTGGCGACCACATCGACCGGGGTTCCGACGGTGGCCGAGGTGGCAGGGCCATTGTCGCCAAGGTCTCCGAAGGCTTCCCCCGAACCGGCTACGGTGGTGATGATGCCGTTCGGTGTCACCTGTCGGATTCGGTTGTTGTCACGATCTGCGATGTAAAGGTTTCCAGACTCGTCCAGGTCGATACCTACTGGGTCGTTCAGGCGGGCATTCGTCGCGGGTCCACCGTCTCCGCGAAACCCGCTGTCGCCGGTTCCGGCGAAGGTACTGATGATCCCGTTGGGGTCGACACGTCGGATTCGGTGGTTTCCGTTGTCCGAGATGTAGATCGTTCCGTCATCGGCAACGGCGACCCCGACCGGGTCGCTCAGGGATGCGTCGGTCGCCGGGATCCCGTCGGATACGCCCCCGCCCGCGATCGTGGTGATGGTCCCCGAGGTGTCGATTCGGCGAATGCGCCGGTTGTTCAGGTCGTGGAAGTAGAGGTTTCCCCCACTATCGTAGACGCCGGACGCGGGATTGCTTATCTTGGCATTGGTGGCGGGCCCGCCGTCGCCGCTGAACCCGGCGTCATTGGTCCGTCCTGCGACAGTCCAGATCACGCCCTCGCTGTCGATCCGTCGGATTCGGTCCGACTCGAAATCGAGCACGATGAGATCGCCGTTTGGCGCGACAATCAGCTCGATGGGAGTGATGTCGGCGAACAATGCGGACACGCCGTCATCGTCCGTGCCGCTCTGGGCGCCGGCGATGATTTGGACGGTGCCGTCATCGTCTACCCACCGAACCGTGCCTCCCTGGGTATAGTAGACTCGCCCGTCCGGGCTCGCGGCAATACGGCCAGGATTTACGCCGGTCCCCGAGAAGATGCCCCGGCCGACGAGTCGTGTAGCCTGTCCCGACCGGGAAATCCGAATCAGACGGGTGGCCCCTGCCGCGTTCGATCCGCCCGTAACGGTCAGGAATTCGCCGCTCGGAGCCGCGTCCAGATCTGTCGGGCCAAAGGCGAAGTGGTCGTTGAAATCGTTGTTCGTAAACAAACCCGCGAAAAATCGGTCAGCGACTTCGGGAGGAGAGAAGGATGCGCTGAATCCGAACGTCGAAACTTCGACGACGGTGGTGATCAGGCCTCTTCCATCGACCCGTCGGATTCGATGGTTGAGGTGGTCGGCGATGAAGACGTTGTCAGAATTGTCTATGTAGATCCCGTCGGGGAAATTCAGGGTTGCTTCCGTGGCGAGGCCGCCATCCCCAGAGAATCCAAAGCGGCCATTTCCGGCGAAGGTGAGAATCGTGCCGTCCCGGTCGATTCGTCGCACCCGGCTTGACGCAGGGTCGGTCAGGTAAATTCGATCCTGGGAGTCGACGGCGAGTTCGGCGAGTGCGCCCGCGGACAGGCTAGCCCGGGTCGCCGGCCCTCCGTCGCCGAGTCCGCTCCCCGCGACGGTCGTGATCGTGAGGGTGTCGACTCCGGTGGACGGGAGTTCGGGTGGCGGGGGAGGGGGCCCTTCGGGCTCCGGCGCATCGAAACGCATATAGAGTCTGAAGCCGAAGCCGCTGGTCGCGAAATCTCCACCCAGATCATCTCTGGCCGCGCTTCGCAGCTCGCGATTCAGGTCGCTGAACCCCCCGCCCTTGAGCGCGGGTGCGCCGTTCGTGCCACGCGGATCGGTCTGCGGACGGCCGTCGTAGTTTCTGAGCCCGTCATAGAGGAACTCCCGGACATTGCCGTGGACGTCGTGGAGACCCCAGGGGTTGGGAGCCTTTTGACCGACGACCTGAGCTTCCCGGATTCCGACGTCGATCGTGTTGCCCTGGAACCAGGCGTAGGTTCCGAGCTGGCTCTCGTCATCACCGAATGAGAACGTCGTCTGTGTTCCGGCGCGCGCGGCGTACTCCCACTCCGCTTCCGTCGGCAATCTGAACGCGTTGGTTCGCTTAAGCGTATTGAGTCGATCGATCCACGCCCGAATCTCGGTTCGTGACGCGTAGACGACCGGTCGATCGGCTGCGTCGACGACGTCCGCACGTCCTGTCCACGGCTTACTCCCGTCGACGGCGGTCCACTGGGATTGGGTGACCTCGAATTTTCCGATCCAGAAGCCTTGAGAGATTGTGACAGGGTGGGCGGGGCCGTCTTCAGGCCGCCTGCCCGGTTCGGAAAAGGAGGCGCCCATCGTAAACGTGCCGGGATCGATCTTAACGAAGGTGATGGAGGTGCTTCCGCGGATGCGGACGGACAGCGTGTCCCGCTGGGCCTCACTCGGCGAAACCGATAGGATCAGGCACAATAGGACGGTCGGCAGGCAGGCGAGCATTCAAAGAAGAACGAGCATCAGACGGGCAGAATCAAGGTATTCGCTGAATAGACAGGCACCCCAAATTACGCCGGCTTGATTGCCCGCGTGGCAAAGAACATGTCCATCACCTTGGAGGTTACGTCCCGATCTTCTTTACGGTACCGGTCGCCGTAGAATCCCGTGATCAGGAGCCCGGCGTCAGTTTGTCCGCCGATCAGGTCCTGGAGGGTGTGACTGAATTGGAGCGAGTCACCGTTTCCTGCCCGCCGTTCGATCTCTTCCTCTGTGAGGCTCTCGGTGTCGGAATAGGGCAGCCGGTGTGCCACGATCATCGATCCGTCCTTTTCGATCCGGTCTTCGTCGAAAAGATAGACAGCGGGATTCGTGAATCCTGCAAGGATGGCTCCGCCGGAGCGGAGCACGCGTACGGCTTCCCGCCAGACGGGATGCACATCTGGGATGAAGACGTTGGATACGGGATGGACGATGAGATCGAATGCGTCGTCTTCCACGGCGGAGAGATCGCGCATATCGCCCTCGATCGTGCGGATAGACAGATCGTCTCGCTCAGCCACTTCCGCATCGCGCCGCAGCTGGGCGGGCGAGTTGTCGTAAACGGTGACCTTCGCGCCGCCGGCGGCGAGGATCGGTCCCTGCTGCCCCCCGCCCGACGCGAGACAGAGCACGTCTCGTTCCGCCAGGGCGTCTGGAAACCAGGACCGTGGGACGGCTTTCTTGGGCGTCAGGTAGATGGACCAGTCTCCCCGGCGGGCAGCTTCGACTTCTTCGCTCGTGACGGGGATCGTCCACTGGTTGCCGTTCTCAACCTGGCGGTCCCAGGCGGCTCGGTTGTGTGCTCGAATGTCCATTCAATTTGATACCAAAATAAGGTCGCTGACTTCACCGGGACAAGGTTGCCCGAAGGCTCATAAATGGGGCCCCGGGGCCACATTCTTTGGATTGAATCTAAATAATTGTAAATAAATGAAATATGCATTTCGGCATCTGATTCTTGCTCACGCATCCAACCAAGCCTGTTCCCACGCGGTGCCCATCAGTTCCTCGCTCCCTTCGGTGTCGGACCTGGCAGATTCGATCATCTTCTTATACGAGGCGATGCTCAGCTTGTCCGGTGTGAGGGTGGTCTCCTTCTGGATCATCCGATCGAACGCTTCAGCGAACGACTCGATGTCGCCTTTTTCATCGTCGGGCAGTCGCTTCGGCCACGCCCCTTCGTTCAGCGTGATGTTTTGACAGTCTTCTTCCCGAGGAGGTGCAGGCGCCTCATAGGTTCGCAGTCTGTTGCCGTCGAAGGACTGAGCCAGGCCGTGTTCGTGTTCCCATTCGAAGAGACGCGCTTGCCACTCGGATGCCCACTCGGGCGGGTTGCCGATCAGGTTGTGTTCTTCCCACGGGTCTGACGTGAGGTCGTAACACTCCTCGATGCCCCCGTTCGCGAAGAACGTGTACATCCGATCACGACTTCGTAGCGCCATCCAGCGGGTCTGCTCCGCCCCGAAATCGATGGGCATCGCGTCACGCGAGACACCCAGCCCGCCGCCCGCCAGGCCGAGCAGACTGGAACCGTTCATCGCGGGTTGATCGTCCGGGTAGGCCAGGCCGAGTTCATCGATCAGTGTTGGAAAGACATCGAGCAGGCTGACAAGGTCTTCGCTCACGCGACCCGGCTTGGTTCGACCGGGCCATCGTAGCAGGAAGGGAATCCTCACGGAGTGCTCGTAAGGGCAGAACTTCTGACCTATGCCGTGGTCGCCAAGCATTTCGCCGTGGTCGGACACGAACAGCACCACGGTGTTCTCCGAGAGTCCGAGCGTCTCCAGCTCCGACAGGATTCGGCCGACGCCGTCGTCGACGTGGGAGACGAGGCCGTTGTAGAGCGCGCGCACTCTTCGGATGCGATCCGGATCTCGGTGCGTCCCGTCGAGTCGCCCTCTTTGACCGCGGAGGCCCGGAGGGAGATCCTCGATCGGGCGGTCGGCGTAGTGGGGCAATGCCATCCCGGCAGGATCGTAAAGTGAATCGTAGGGTTCACAGGGCGCAAATGGAGGGTGCGGAGAGATCCAGGAGGACCACAGGAAGAACGGTTGCGACGTCCGGTGCCGTGTGTGTTCACGGAGGAAGTCGATGGACCGATCGGCGACCCACGTGTTCATATGATGCTCGACGGGAATGCCACAGGTCTGCGGCTGCATCATCAAGAGATCGCGGAAGCCCTTGGGGAAGCGGGTG
Organism: Latescibacteria bacterium UBA6620; assembly: GCA_002433075.1. Taxonomy (GTDB): domain Bacteria; phylum Latescibacterota; class UBA2968; order UBA2968; family UBA2968; genus UBA6620. Next base: position 489 of record DJHM01000029.1, on the reverse strand, counting down.
CGAACCTTGTTTGCGCGCAGGTAGCGGAGATAGTCATCGTCGACGTAGTGGTCGACGCATTCTTCCATCGTCTGCAGGTGCTGAAGTCCATAGTGTCGCCCGCGAAAGTGCATCTTGCCGATGCCCTGTGTCCAGTAACCTTCGCGGAGGAGCGTACTCATCATCGTGGGCAGTTCGGGAATCGGTCCGGGCAGACAGCTGTTTCCGACCCAGTGGGTGCGACTCACTCGATGACCGGTAATGAAGCTCATCCTTGCGGCGACGCATACGGGAGTCGGCGTGACGGCCTGGCTGAAGCGCACGCCGGAGGCTGCGAGTGCGTCGAGATGAGGCGTACGGATCTCGCCGTTGCCCGAGCAACCCAGGGCATCGTGGCGTTGCTGGTCGGTCATCAGGATCAGGATGTTGGGTCTGGACATTGTTCCTCTAGGCAGCAGGCAGAAGTTAGAAGGCAGGAGAAGCGAAGTGCAAAGTGCAGAATGCAAAGTG
>DJHM01000037.1 GCA_002433075.1 Latescibacteria bacterium UBA6620 | reverse complement strand
GATACATAACTGGGGGCAGGTCATCAGCGATCGTGCGGAGGCCTGATGGTGTCCACCTTCTTCACGCTGATTCTCGTGCCAGTGCTGTTTTCGTTGTTCAACGATGCGGGCAACAGAATCGCCCGGATCTTCGGCCGAGACAGAGAACACCCTGTTCCTGTACGCGCCGCCGGCGACTGAGGGATGATGGACATTTTCCATCTCCATATGGTCAGGAACGTAGGCGAGGATCGCTACCAAGAAGGGTAGGGTTCACGGCATGCCGTGACCCAGTGCAGGAGCCTGCTTGCTAACGGCAACAAGTTTTCCGAGAGTGGAACGATTATTGCCGCTGTTGCGCGCCTGAACAGGGGAATCACTCGACTGCTCTCCCACTCACGCCCGCCCTCCGAAGCTTCCTCGGTGGTCGTAGCCTTGGCGAAGGCCACAGCGGAGGGGGGATTCTCCCCAACCCCCGGAAAGGTCACTCAAGCATGACCCACATCCACACCTGGGCAGACCTCCACCCCCAAGTTTTCAAAGTCTTCAGGCAATCACCCATCGAGTGGCCCTGCGAACAGATCGATACGGGACTCAGTTCAGTCTACCAACCCACCGTCGTAAAGGGCTCCGATGGCAAGCTGTTCACAGCGGGAACCGAGGGCCAGATCTTTCACAGTCAGGATTCCGGCAGAAACTGGACGCTCCTCACCCAGGCGCCCCCACTCCCTCCCGAGATACCCGAAGGCTTGACCCGCAGGTCCTGTAGCAATACCGGCATCGGAGTCACTGAGCGTGGAACGCTCCTGCTCGTCTGGTGCATGGCGGCAAACGACAGTGGGGACCACGGTGAGAACAGTTTTGATGAGAGCTATCACACATTCACCTGGATGACTCGTTCCGAAGACCGGGGACAGACCTGGCAGGCCACCGAGCCGTTCGATCCTTCACCCTACGATGTCATTGGAGATCAAGCGACGCCCGTTCAGTTGCGCGATGGTCGGCTCATGGTGCCTCTGGCAGTCCAGTCGTGGGTGCGTCCCGGTAGGGCCGTTCCCGAGAAGGAGAAGTTCTTCCGATCGTTCATTTTCTCCTCTGACGACGACGGCAGGTCCTGGGCGAAATTCTCACAATTCACCGACCATTCCGTGGAGCCGAGCCTGCTTGAACTGTCGTCAGGTGAGCTTGTGGCGTCGATCCGGTATCAGCGGAACAAAGCGCCGGAAGATCCACCCGATCTCGCCACCGATGCCAGATTGTATTCGGGGACAGGCGCTCCGACAGATGTGGGCTGCCAGCTGTTCCAACATTCGGCGTTCAGTTCGAGCGTAGACGGAGGAAAGACGTGGGAGACACCGAAGATCGTGACGGGGTCCGCACAGCAATCCGGTTCGATCCTCAGATTGTCTGACGAAACCCTGATCCTGACGTTCGGTCGCTACGGACAGCGGTTCATGCTCAGCTACGACAGCGGCCGCACCTGGAGCCGATCCGTTTATCAGCTCTTTCGGTGCGGCCAGTACGCCCGCTCCGTCGTCCTGGATGACGACACGATCGTCACGGTTCACGATAGTCGCGAAACCTGGAGGCTCCGCGGCCAGAGGTTGAGGTGCTACGACAACTCCCCGGTCCCACCCGGAGAGGATGTGGACGATTGGGGCAGCGGCCGCTTAGGTGTTCTACGGTGGAAAGCACCGAGTAGAAAAAAGGTTGAAAAGGATGGATTCTTCTCCCCTCGCAACGCCGATAACCTCGAAGCCAGCGACTGAACAGGGATCAGGTGAAAGCTGCGGTAGGAATGAGTTACGTGCTAGTACCGTGCCCCAGGTACTCCTGACAGACTTCAGGAAGACGTTGGCTATCTACGTTGCGATGAATAGGTGCCCTGAAGAGCCTGTCCCGGCAATGGTTCTGAGCCAGGAGGCATTGGCACACAGCCCAGGGCATGTCCTGAGCGAAGTCGAAGGATTCGCAGAACCCCGGGGAATCTCCACGCCAACATCCCATCAACCCCAATGGGGTTGTGTCGAATTGGTCGGGAACCATTCTTTGACCACAACCCTTTCATGGTTGGCGAACCCCTTCGGGGTTAAGATCGCTTCTAGGGAATAGGTAAGGTAATTGCGGGACACGACACTATTGTAGTGTCCCAGGAGTTCCCAAATAGACCTAGGAAGATCACCGAGTGCCCGCAGCCGCGGTTTTCGCGGCGAAGGGTGTATCGAGGGGCCGGTTTAGCACCCTCAGCCAATGGAACAGACACGTGGGACACTACACTATCTGGAGGAACGATCAACGAAGAGACGAGTGGGCAAAGGCAGGAAGGTGCTTGGCAGACCCGCGGGCCCCGTTTGTCAGAAGTTCTCTGGTTAGGCCGTGGGCAGCGGCTCCAGGGAGTCGATTTCCTGCGCTTGATCACTCCGCATGGCGTGCCAGAGGTCCCAATCGCTCTGAAGGCCGAGCCAGAAGTCAGCAGGCATGCCAAGCACACGCGCCAGCCGGAGGGCAGTATCTGGCGTGACCGATCGGCGCCCTTTGATGATCTCGTTAAGGCGAGGGAAGGAAACACCGAGACGCTGCGCGAGAGCGGTCTGGGTGATTGCCAGGGGTTCTATGAATTCCAACCGCAACATCTCACCCGGATGCGTGGGCGGCCGGTCTGTTGGAAGTCTTCGCTCAGTGGTAGTCGACGATCTCGACTTCGTAGGCATTGCCGCCCTCCCATCGGAAGCAGATTCGGTATTGTTCGTTGATTCGGATGCTGTGTTGCCCGGCCCGACCCCCGCGTAGCCCCTCGAGTCGATTGCCGGGCGGAACCGAAGGATGTATCAGTTCGCGAACCCGGTTGATCTGATCCAGCTTACGACGTGCTGATGACCACAAGTGTATGGGGCAGGTCATCCTCGCCCTGCGTGAGCTTCGACCGTCGAAGACGTCCTCTGTCCCCTTGTCGGCGGATGAAATTATCACACATACTATTATAACGGATAACGGAATGCGTGACAAGGGTCTGGCCGGATGGGATTCGGACCCTACAGTAGCCCAACCGTAACGCGGTTCGTCATACGTGAAGCGAACGTCAGGCGTCAAGCGGTCCTAAACTGGAACGCATAGAGCTTGCAATCCCGCATAACAAAACGCAGCCGAATGGGTTTGGCGGAGAGCGAGCCGACATCCAGGCTCTCACCCCAGGTGACCGGCATTCGGACGGAGTTGCCACAGATGAAGGTCGCATCCTGTTCTGTGAAGCCGCTGATCGGGGTGCCATAGGCGTCCTGGATTTCCATCCGCACCGAACCACCTCCGCCCGTGTCGAGGTTCAACTCGAGTCGATTCCCTTCGAAGCGGATGATAGGGGTGATGAGCTCTCCTCCCCCGTAGCCGGCGTCCGCGGATACGAATCCATCGAGGCGCATGGCGGCGCGTCCGATCCCGGACTGGCCGTTGGCCGCCGGATCGAGCGTCCCGTTGTGGTCCCGGCTGGTTCCGCTGAAGTAGAACCACAGCTCGTTTCCCATCCGAGCGGGGTGCAGCGTGGCCCAGACCATGCGGGATGAAAAGCTGCCCTCGGGCCCGGGGCTCAGAAACGGATGGCGTCCCCCGCAGCGATGGAAGTGGATGCCGTCTCGACTCACGGACAAGCGGACGTCGAAGCGGCTGGGTCCGTAGACTTCTTCCGTTTCTTCGCGCGCGACCTCCATGTCGTCGCGGGCTCTCGTCACCATACGCTCGCGGGGATAGAAATCCCAGTTGGCCCCAGCCAGCATGATGTAGATGCCGCGTTCGTCGGGGTACTTGAAGACCGGGGCGCCGTAGTAGTCGACGGGCACTTTACCGTAGGGCTTCTCGGGGCCGCGCGGATCGAGCGGTGGCTCGACGTCATACGTCGCGCGATCGACGTCGTCCGGCCACATGACGATGCGCTGGTTGTCCCAGTTGTCCAGGTCATCCGATTCGAGTCGCCTGACCGCCCGATAGTTCTCGTTCCCCTCGGCCGTGGTATGCCGCTTGGCGTACCAGTGGCGGGTGTAGAGGAGGTAGCGCCCAATCGCGGGGTCCCAGAAAATGATGCTCTGCGTGTCCCAGCCCCCACGCCACGGGAGTTGAATCCGTCGGAGGAATGTCCAGTTGATGCCGTCGGGGGAGCCGTGCATGTGGAGCTGCATGGCCACGTCGGGATCGTAGACTTTGCACTGGGTTTTGTATCGCTCTTGAGGCGGGGCGTTCGGGTCGATCCAGATCGAGCAGCCGCCGAGCTTCCCTGGCATGGTAATGTTGGTGGCCGAAGAGTCTCCGCCCTCGACGAGGCCCAGGTCCGGTCTTTCGAAGTGAATGCCGTCGGTCGACTCGGCATACGCGAGGTGGTTCTTTTCGAGGCCTTCACCTGACTTGTCTTCGGATCGAATGGAGTACCAGATGCGGACCCGCCCGTCCTCCTCCTGAAGCACGCTGTTGTAGATCCCGAAGCTCATCCTGGGTGGATCCTCCCACGGGGGTTCCGGGATCAGGACCGGATCCGGGGATGGGTAGGGGGGATTCATCACGAGATCCACATCTCTGCTGGAGGCGACGAACTTGTCGTCGACGAAAAGTTGCTTGCTCGATCCTACGTCAATCGGTTGCATGGGTGCCTCGTGCGGTGATACTCACGTTTGTTTTCGGGCCTAGTTTTGAAATGATCTGACAGGGCGGTCAGAAGCTATCATGGTACGGTTGGAGATACGCATGAAACATCTAGTGCTCTACGGTGACGGAACTCGCTATTCAACCTTCTATCTCGCGAAGGGAGATAGCGATGAAGAAATTCGCGGAGCTGCTGAGTGGGGTCGATTAGCGTGGATAGCGAGGTCGGTAAGGGCAGCACGTTCACGGTGAGGGTGCCTGTGGAATCCATCGAGTCCTCCGATTCCAACTCCGTTTGATGCCTCGTTGGACAGCCTAGGGAGGGAAGCCGTGGGGACGAGGGAGGCATAATTGGGGCTCTTGGGCTGCATCCGGTGGGCCGTCGGCCAGAGCCTCGGCGAAGGCTGGGCCGGTTTTCCCGACCTGGATGGACCCGTTAAGCGAAGAAATCACCTGCGCAGTGTTGGGTTTGCACGACGGATCCACCTATGGTCGTGCTCTACATCATCGCGTCAATCGTTCTCCTCATTCCGGATTCAATCCACGCCCAGTCAGCTGATTTCGACAACAGCGGGAAAGTGGGCTTCGTTGACTTTCTCCAGTTCGCACAGAGCTTCGGGTCGTCGGATCCTTTGTTCGATCTGAACGAGAATGGGACAGTCGACTTCACCGACTTCCTGGCATTCACACAGGCGTTCCTCGTCGACAATCCCCCGGCTGCCGCCCTCGATCTCGTTGTCTTCGACGACATTCGAGTTTGGCGAGGTCGAGCCGAAAAGGTCGGACACTCAGATTCTGACGGTTTCGAATTCTGGCGTCGCAGAGCTGTTCGTCACGAGCATCACGTCATCGGATGGACAGTTCGAGACGTCGCTGGATTCGTTTGTGGTTCGGGGAGGGGGGCGCCGGGAGGTCGAGATCATCTTCACCCCTGATGGTGATGGCACGCACTCGGCAGAGTTGAGCATTGTGAGTAACGATGCAGACCAGGGCACTGTCATCGTTGCGCTCACCGGCAATGGCGTAACGCCCCTGCGTTCGTCGATACGTGTGGTCACCCCCTTGGGAGGAACCCACACAATGAATCTCGTACCGGAAGGCGAGTTCATCATGGGGGAGGCCCTGACGGAGGACTCCCCAGCGATCCTCATAGAGTTCCGGGCGCCCCCTCACCCCGTATTTCTGGCCGCTTACTACATCGACCGTCACGAAGTAACGAACGAGCTCTTTATTTGATACCTGAACACGATCGGAACGAACTTCGATCCCACCACCGGCAATCGGGATCTGCTGATCGACATTGTCGCAGGGGCCATCACCTTTACGGATAAATTCGAGCTCAAGTCCGCGGAGCAGGCCCAGTGGCCGGTCACGTACGTCTCGTGGGCAGCTGCGTCAGCGTACTGCGCCTGGATCGGGGGCAGGCTCCCGACCGAGCCCGAGTGGGAGAAGGCCGCTCGTGGAACGGATGAGCGACTGAATCCGTGGGGCAACCAGCCACCTGACGAAACACGAGGCAATTTCCGAGGTGATATCGGCGACGTTGGAAGCTTCCGGAGCGGCGTCAGTCCATACAATGTTCACGACATGGCCGGCAATGCGTCAGAATGGTGTTCGGACTGGTACAGCACATCCTACTATGACCTTGCACCCTTCGAAAATCCGCAAGGGCCACCTGCAGACACAGGGAATGGCCGCGTGGTTCGTGGAGAGGGGAGTGGGACTTTTTATGGCACCACCACTCGGCGAAGGTTCAGTCGGCCGAGGATCTAGGACTGGGGCGGGTTCGGTCCTGCCACAGGCATGGGTGTTCGATGCGTCCGGGATCCGTAGCAAGTTGGAGAGGGAAATGTTGATGGAAACGTACGGCTCCCGAAACCTGACTCGATGACAACGCCCGCCGAGATCCACCTCCATCCTCAAGTCGAGGCCCATCCCGTTGTCACGACTGGACACCGGTGGCCCTGTGCCCACGAGATCATCTACGGAGCGAACTGGCGCAACCAGCTTCTCTCGGAGCATCCCGAGCTGGCGGAGGACGCGCGGCGCCACGACCTCTTGCAGTCCCCGACCCCGCCCACGCCGGAACCGGGCACAATGGGAGGAGGGTTGTTCCCGGTACTTGCCCAGCTCAAGGAGGGGGGTCTGGCCGCGGTTACACGGACCGGGGCACCTCATATCGGCAGTGGTGGCGAGCTGAGCCTGTCCGTCTCGACTAACGGTGGCAGTACGTGGTCGGAGCCGTCGGTGGCAGCCCGCGGCGATGTGGCGAACGACCTGGATTGCCGGGACGGCGCCCTGGGCGTAGCCGGTAACGGGGATCTGGTCCTTGCCTACGGCCTTGACGGTCGTCACGATGCCGAGGGCCGGCCCAGCAAGCGCCCGGTACCAAATCTGGCAATGCGGATCACGCGTTCCACGGACCAGGGCCAAACCTGGGGTGCGCCCCGGGAGCTGCCTTCGCCAGAAACCGCTGTGATGCTGCATCCGTACGGCCAGATGCGTCGGCTGGATGACAGCGGACTCGTCCTCAACGCACGAGGCTGGTACACGCCGGAGGCATACGCGCAATGTCCCGATCTGCCCAGCCGGCTATCTTACCTCTATCGGTCGGACGACCACGGCAACCAGTGGCACGATTCCCAGCTCATTGGGGCGGACAAAACGGAGACGGCCTTCCTTTCCCTGGATGAGATGAACTGGCTCGCCTACGTGCGCACCCCGCAGGGCCCGAGTCAGATCGCGCGCTCCGCCGATGGCGGTCGGACCTGGCACGGCTGGGCGCCTGCGCTCGACGGTTCAGAAGGAACCCGGCGTTTCCGGCATCCGGGCTCGATCGCCAGGCTGCGTAACGGCAACGTTCTGATCACCTACGGACACCGGCAGCACCCTTTTGGGGTGCGAGCCATCATCAGTCGGGACGGCGGCAGCACCTTCGATACGGACCGGGAGTATGTCCTCGCCGACAGTTACCTGCACGAGGACTGTGGCTATCCGAGTACGGTCTGTCTGGCGGACGGCATGGTCGTGACCCTGGCCTACACGGTCTTCGACCTGGACAACCCCGACTGGGGAACCTGTTGCATCGCTTACAGGTATCCACAGGAACTCTTCGATCTATAACGAAGTGGGTGGCCACGAAGTGCCTGTGGTAGGCTCGCACCAGTCCCGGGCAGTTGAACGATATGAGGGAGCGCCCTGTCGAAGTCGTCGACAGGGCGCTCTTGATTGGTAGGGTATCGGGAGAAGAGTCCACCGATTTGCAACGCACGTGGCAACTCGAAACCCGGCATCATTACTTGTATGCGTGATGCCGCTGCTCCCTCCCGCCTCCAGCCACCGGATACCTAGCCCCAGCTCCGACTTGAGGAATCCGCTCGGATCCGCGAGTGTGCCTGCCGACCCCGACCGCCTCCCACCACTCCTAATCACTCTCATCAGTCGCGCTTGCCTGCCTTTCCGGCGTGGCTATCCTGCCTGCAATGTGCATTTCTTCAGTCGAACGATCTTAAGGACGAGTTTTAGCAGGATCGGAGACAGATGGATTCGCAGGGGCAGAAATGCAGGATGGGGGTTCTTGGGCCGACAACCGGTGGGGCTACATCCGGCGACGGTTCAAACGCTTGCTTTGCCAGACTCGGAGCGTTGGATCGTATTGTCGCGGACAGAGGAACCGAACGTGAACTCGGATAGATGCCGCTTACCAAAGAGCAGATCCTGGTGCGGGTGGATCTTGATCAGCCTGTTGCTCGATATCGTGCTGCTTCACAGTATGGTCTACGCACAATGGACGACATATACCATCGCCGACGGGCTGGCTAACAACGATGTGAGATCTGTCATCCAGTCGTCGGATGGTGCGATCTGGTGACCTGACCCCCTGGATTGTTCCCAGTTTCAGAGTTAGATTCTGGGACAAACAGAGGGGTTTTCTATGTCGAGGAAGCGGTATTTAGCAGAGCAGATCATCGGTCACCTGCGGCAAGCCGAGATCCTGGTG
>DJHM01000003.1:74785-84990 GCA_002433075.1 Latescibacteria bacterium UBA6620 | reverse complement strand
ACCAGGATCTCGGCTTGCCGCAGATGACCGATGATCTGCTCTGCTGAATACCGCTCCCTCGACATAGAAAACCCCTCTGTTTGTCCCAGAATCTAACTCTGAAACTGGGAACAATCCAGGGGGTCAGGTCACCGGTGGACGAACACTTCGCCGCGACCGCCGACCCAGAGGATGCCGTCCGATGTCGCGAGGATCGAGTGGTGTTCTTCGAAGGTGTGATCCGGTGTGATCACGTCGTGCCGGTATCCCGTCCATCGACTGCCGTCGAATTTCATAATCGGCCCAGTCCAGGGTACCGCCCACAGCGTTCCGCCGATCGACTGACCGAACCGGAGGAGACCGGCTTCGATCCCGTGCGCTTCAGTATAGACGCTCCACGACGTCGGTCGGTCGGGGTCCGAACCCGGGTGAAGGGCAACCGCGGCCCGGCTCGTCAATCCGAACCAGACGGTTCCGTCGCTCGAAGGAAAGACATCCCGCAACCTGGCGTCCGTGAACGTCTCGGACACTTCTTCCGGATTCCCGATCGTGACGGTGATGGAGTCGGGGGAGCGTAGAAGCGTCGCATCGGAGGACGAGAGCTGACGTCGCGGGGCAACGGCGAGGCGCACTTATTCAGGATCCGGGTTGACCACGCGATCGCCAGCCAGAAGACCTGCTCTTCCGGCCGGGGCCTTCGATGCGACCGTGAGGATCACGCGGTGGCGTCGAACGCCCCGGCCGAAGTGAGAACTGCGCCGGCCCCCTCGCCATATTCCCTGGACGGGATTGTGGCAGGAAAAATGGACAACAGAGCATTTGGTGCGATCTGTTCTCCAACCGCTTTTTCGAAGTCCTCGCTGGTGTAGACTCGCGTCCCCCCTGCCCCGATGCGGACCGCCCCGATGCCCGTGGCCGCCCAGACGGCACCATCCGGTCCCGGACGGAGGCCATTGACCTATACGCCGATATCGGCATCCTCGGGAAAGAGCTTCGACCACACCCCATTTGCGAATCGGTGGATACCGGTATCCGTCCCGGCATAGACGTCCCCGTTCGGTGCCGCCGTCAGACGCATCACCTGGCTGCCCGTAAGACCCTCTCCGAACGAGAACATTGTCCAGGTCGACCCGTCGTACCGGTGCGCGCCCGAGCCGAACCATAGATGACCCTCGCTGTCTTCGGTCACACACTTGAGACCGAGTCCGTCCAGTTCGTGGTAGACACGCCACCGCCATGGCTCCAGCTCCGGATCGGGATGGACGGGGGTGTAGGGCTGGGCCGCTTGTAGCGACCCAATGACCAGTAACCAGTGACCAGTGACCAGCGACAGGAAAGTGAGGACGCTTCGTAATCGCCGTACGGAAAGGACACTGGACCGGGCCGGGATCGCGCGCGGTCTGGCGAAGAGAGAGGAGTTGGTGGCAGAGGTGCGCATTGCAACCAAGATGCGAGCCGCACTCCGCTCGAACAAGCACGAGCTTCCACGTTCGCTCTTCCGCCTGCGCGGAAGCTTCAGCGAACTGATCTGGCAGCATACCCGCCCGAGTAGAACAGGTTCAAAAAGACAATAGGCCCCAACAGATGGGCCAATAGGGACCTTCTCGACTCCGCTCCCGACTTCGCCAAAGGCTACGTCGTGGCAGGCAAAGTGACCCTGCAATCCTACCAGGCGACATCCAGTGCAAAGGTCGCAGGCGAGCAGTAATTTTGGATCCAAGATTGGCCGGCGAATGAAGATCAGATGGCCCAATCCTCCCACATGTCACGGCGCGGCGGCGAGTCCGGTGCTGTAAATTCGCGTGTGTCGATCCACCATTGCAGTCTCAGTTCATCCTTCTTCCCCGAATTCTCCGGAGACAAGGACTTGCCGGTGGCCCTGGCCTTCCGCAGGGAATAGCCAGAGTAGGGCGGGAGCGGTTCGGTCGGGTTGTCCTGCTGAAAATCACAGGGGACGACGATCCGCAGCTGCGAGGTCGTGTTAACGCCTGCCGAGTGCGCCGATCGCGGATGCCAGAAGCAGCAGTCGCCCGCCTCCGCGGCAATCTCGACCGGCTCCACAGTCGCCTTGATTTCTGCGAGCAATTCGGCATAGCCCTCCTTCGGCTCCATGTTGTACTCAGTCTCCATGTGGTAATAGCAACTACGATGGCTTCCTGGCCACAAGGTGAACCCTCCACCGCCGGGTGGGCAGGCGGCCGCATAAATCATGCAGTTCAGCTGGCTGGCGATGCCGTCCGTGTGCATGGAGAGACCCCCGTCCAGGTCGCTCGATTGCGGGAAGACGACATATAGACCCCGGCAGCGCTCTGACGGCCGCACATTCTCGCCGATCAGCTGTCGAACCACTGCCTGAACATTGGCGTGCCTGGCCGTCCGCTCCAGAAACCAATCCTCCGTGCACGGCGCATAGTGCCGCCAGGTCCAGCCACCCGTTTTCCCTCCGAAGTAATTGGGGATCCCGGCCCCGTCGTGGTAGGTGTGCTTCGGCTCTGTCTCCGGGAACAGGCCGTGATCTTTCGGTAGCGTGTAGGTGGCGGGGTCGTTCCGGTCGAGCGGAAACCTGAGTTGGGCCGCGGCCGACCAGACGCTGTCCGCGACACGTTCCAACTCGAACGGGTCGATCAACCCCTTTTTTACGATGAACCCGTTCGTCTTGAAATGGTCGACTTCCTCCGGGGAGAGTTGTGCCTCGCGGCATCCGGGGAGTTCCAGATCATAGACACGAGGGAGCAAAGGCCCTGGGGCTGCTGCAGGCGCGGGGGGAGAATCAGGGGTCGGCTTCGAGGTGTCATTCATAGTGATTTTTCTCCGGTAGAATCTCTATTCTTTTATCGAATTCAGTCGAGGGCAGACTCGTTGATCGTTAAGAATACCCTTGTGTATTTTTGACGCCACGCTTCGCTAACGGGTCGAAGGGAACGACGCTTGGGCGTGTCCACGGCATAAGGCATGGGCCTGCATAGGTGCATCGCAAATCAAGCTGCTACCGGCACACTGCTCGAACAAGCACGAGCGTCTACCTTAGCACCACGGCGAAAAGGCTGCCGACGCCAAGTCGGCGGACCCGGCCTCCCGAAGGGGCCAATTTGCCTCCCGAATAGGCAGTGGCTATACTTTCCATATGCCGCGTAAGATAAAGGAACTGATACGAGATCTAACCCGTACGGGATTCGATCAAGTATCTGGCGGCAAGGGATCGCATCGCAAGTTCACTCACCGACGGTATCCAGGTGCGGTCACTCTGAGCGGTCAGGACGGGGATGACGCCAAGCCTTACCAGGAGTGACAGGCCCGCAGGGCAATCGAGGAATCAGCTGAATGAAGATCAGCGATCAATACCATAAGTGGGTTGAGTGGAACGCAGAAGATGATGCTTATATCGGCAAGTGTCCCGATCTGATTACTGGCATACACGGAGACGACCCTCTGAAGGTCTTCAACAAACTCTGCCAGGTCGTTGAGGAAGTCATCGAGCACTTCCATTCAGAGGGGCGTCCACTACCGGACCCTCAGATTCGGCCGATGAGAGAGGTCCCGTAGAATTCCAATAATGAAAGGATCGGCCCGCTCAGCGTAGCGGAGTTCTGCTTGGTCGACACGATCCTTCGCCTCCGTAAACATGACTAGGGCTATTGAAAATTTCTTCTTCCCCAGCCAACCAAACGGAAAAAACGGCATTTGTAGTTCTTGACCACAGAGGAGATTAGAGATGTGGGATGACACGATGCGCGACACGTTTGCACGACAGGGCTATGTCATCGTGCCCGACGTGCTCAACCAACAGCAACTGGACGAGCTCAACGTGGTCTACGATCAGCATATCGTCGAACGGGTAGAGATAGGGTCAAGGGCCGGCGCCAACAAGAAGATCCGCTTCTCCATCCGTGGTCGCGACCGGTACGAGACCACGGACCGCCACGGCAACACCTACGAGGGCAGAAGGTTCTGGAGCAAGGCCTACCGGGACCTGATCGACAACGAAATCATGTTCCCCATCCTCGAGGAGGTTCTGGGTGATCCGGCGTGGGGTCACGCCCCCGCACACATGCCGGAAGAGCTTCGCCCCCTGTTCCGGCTGGACCACGACAACATTCACTACAAGCCGGCGCGGAAACCCACCGACGGAGAGGACAAGGGCGGGACGCTCCACGGCAGTCCTCGCAGCTGGCACGTGACGTGTGTGTACGAACTCAAAACGGTCGGGCCCGGTGACGGGGGGTTCGGGTGCGTCATCGGCACACACAAGCCCAAGAACGAAGAGAAACTGCTGAACATCGAGGGCGACTGGAAAGCAAACTGGTGCGACACTGAATGGACGTCGCAGTTGCCGAACTGGGATGAAGATGTGCCGGTACACCGTGTTGAAGCCAAGGCCGGGGACTGCATTCTATTCACCGAGAAGCTCAAGCACGGCACCATCCCCTGGTCGGGAAGCGACGAGCGGCGAACGCTCTTCTACAAGTACGTTCCTTTCGGCATGCACCACGGCAACGCCGCCTACGACACGAAAGATCCTGAACTCACGGAGCATCAGAAACGCATTCTGGAGTTCTCACCGTGCTGGTTCAACGAGCCCCGGGAAGATCGAGACTACACGGGCAACCCGGCACTCACTGAGCTCCATCCGGAAGCACGTGTCGAGAGCGACCCGCGTGGGTTGCTGCCGGGCATGTCGCCGCCACGGATCCGGCTAACAGACGAGACCAGGGCGGGATTGCTGGGCGCTGGCGGATAAGGGATCATTCACGCCCTGCCCGATCGTCGCAGTATATGACACCAAAGCCCTCTCGGTTATACCCCGAGAGGGCTTCATTCATATCAATCAGTCCTTAGTGTAGTCCTGTACGACTATCCACCCATCTCTGGAATCCCAAGTTCGCGACAGATCTTGCGTGCAAGTTGATTCTTGATCTCCGAATGCCGCGGTAGAGTCTGCCGTCTCTCGTTACCCATGTTGATCCAGATGGAATGACCCCGTCCTTCCCTCAGCAACTGGCAACCGTGTCGGCGCAGATGTCGAATCAGAACTCCACGCTTCATCCGACCGTGAACGTCAGCGTATCGGCGTCTTCGGGAACCCCGCGCAAACCTTGTTCGCGCCTCTCTTCAAGCACTAATGCGATTGCCTCTCGGAGGCTATTGAGTGTCTCCTCCTTGGTTTCACCCTGTCCGTTGGCTTCGGGGACTTCCGGACAATAGGCGAAGTAACCCCCTTCATCCGCCTCCTCAATCACAGCCGTAAACTCGTTTCTCACTTCCAGGTCCTCCAGATGTGGGATCGCCTGTGACGGCCTGACAATCGCTATCGGAAAAGTTAAGCGATTCGCAGGTCGTCGACCACTACGCTTAGTCCCCGGCGAATATATCAAAGATCTGGCCTGCCAAGGGCCCTGCGTACGTCCGTGATGCGCCTAGCGGGTGGGCGCGCTTCAACAATCAGCCCAGTCTGTCCGGTCCATCGATACGGGCAAGGAAAGCAGGTAGCTTAACATATCGGTCAAGGCGGCATCGGTCGTGTTCGCTATCCGGGTCCGAGCACCCTCCGGTGATGGTACCTTGCAAAATTTTCGGCAGCCCACCTAGATTGGGTCCAGGAAGGTTTCCATTTTTCCGCAGTGACAGCCGTAACACCGACGTCCTACAATCGATCAGACACAGGAGAAGGGACTGAATCCATGAGCCTTGGAAACGGAGACTATCAATTCGAGTACGTGCCGGGCTGGGGAAAGGGACCGAAGGGCCGCCAACTCGGCGTTGTGTCCGGTCAGGCGACGGATTCACAGGACCGGCTCTTCGTGGTCGATCGGGAGCCGAATCCCGCGATCGTCGTCTTCGATCGTGAGGGTCAGTTCCTGGAATCTTGGGGAGAGGACGTTTTTACCCAGCCACACGACATCTGGATTTCGCCGGATGACACGGTCTACATCGCAGATTGCGGAGATCACACCGTTCGCCTTTGCACGATGGAAGGCGACGTGCTCCAGACGCTCGGCACCCCGGGAACGCCCGGCGATCCGGGTGCGCCGTTCAACAGGCCGACACGCGCGGTCGGATCTCCCTCCGGAGACATCTTTGTCTCCGATGGATACGGGCAACATCGCGTCCATCGATTTTCGTCGGACGGCGAACTGATCCTCTCCTGGGGAGAACCCGGACCCGAGCCCGGCAAATTCGGTCTCGTTCACAGCATTTTCGTCGACCACCAGGAACGGGTGTGGATCGCCGACAGGGAGCCCAACCACTGTCTCCAGGTTTTCGACCCTGACGGCCAGCCACTGGATCGCTGGAAGGGGCACCCGGCTCCTTGCGGTCTGTTCATCGACGACAAGAACACAGTCTTCGTCGCCGAAGCCTGGAGCGTGATGATGTTCACGCCGGAGGGAGAGTTCCTGTCCAGCGTCCCTTTAGGGATCGACCCCGAGCACGCAGGACACGGATCCCACTCCGTCTGGGTGGACAGTCAGGGAGACCTTTACGCGGGCGAAGTTGGGGCGGAGAATCTCATTCACAAGTTCAGGCGGGTTTAGGGTCGTGAGATCGGGAGAGTTGGGAACGGCCTAGGATGTGTCGTGCGGAGATGAGTTGAAGAGCGGAACGCGATATAGCACATCGGTTTCTCCCAGCGTATCGCATAGCTGGGTGAGTTCCTCTCGATGTGCCCCGCGCCATTCGAGGTCAGCGATCGTATGCGGGATGGGTACGTTGGTGCGAAGAATTGACAGATCTCTGCACAGAACGGCCTCGAGCCAGCGCCGATCCAGGGAACGTGCAAGACGCTCGGCGCCACGCACCTGGACGTCCCACTCTCCATCCCGTGGAATCGATTCGATCGACCCATATCGCGAGAGCACGGCCGCCGCCGACTTGGGTCCCCAGCCCGGAATGCCGGGTAGACCGTCCGACACATCGCCTACCAACGCGAGGTAATCGGGAATCTGCTTCGGGTGAACGCCGAACCGGGCGATCACCCCCTCCTCGTCGAGAATCGTCTTCGTGTTTCGATTGTAGAGCACGACCTCGTCCCCGCGAACACACTGCGTGAAGTCCGTGTCGGAACTCGCGATGACGGTCTGTTCCAGTTCAGGTTCTCGTGAATACCGGACGACTCCGGTGGCAATAGCATCGTCGGCCTCGACACGAACCATCGGCCAGATGGCGATCCCGAGCGCGCGAACGGCATCCGCTGCGAGGCCGCACTGCCGATGGATCAGCGCGTCATCATCCTCGCGCGATTCCGAAATACCCACCGGCGCGATCGCCCGATCGAAGGCGACGGCCATGTGAGTCGCGCCGTGCTCCTGAAAAAGCGGGATCAGGCTGTGACGGAGTCCCCTCACCGCCCCACCTCACGTCCGCCGGGTGCGATCGCGCGGAGGGGGGCGTAGTCTCGAACTGACCGTCGACGAGAAAGAGCTTCGACATCGCGATGTCTCAGATCGTCCCGATGCTTGCGCGTCTGGGGAGGGCCGCCTGGAAATCGGCGACGGTGTGCCCCACCTCACGAGAGTAGGTTGACATCGCATGGTTCGAACGGGCAGGCTCCGGCTGGCGATAGCGGACGTGCACCGTGCGGCGGATACGCTCGGTCTTCCGGATCGTGCCACAGTGGAAGCTGGCGTTGTTGAACACGATGGCCGACCCCGCCCCCTCGTGGACGTCGACTCGCCCGATGCGGCGAGGATACTCCTGCCCGAACGAGTTCATCCAACGCGGTTTTTCCGGATTGACGTAGCCTGTTTCGTGATCGTCGATCCGAAGAAGGCCCTCCGTTGTCTTCGGCAGCGATTGCTTTGTGGCCGCACTCTCCGGGATGACACTCGTGCAGTGCGTCGTCTCGTCCACGTCATCCAGGTAGTAGATGGCCTGGATCGCGGGCGTGAAGTAGTCGTTCCATTCCGCCCCCTCCACATTCCCGCTGTCCTCGCGGTGCCACACCCGCGACAACGCCAGCGGATCGCCTCCATCGATATCCTCCGGTGGATCCGCCAGACACGGCTCGCGACGCAGATACGAAAGCCCCGAACAAAGACACCCCTCCCCCAGAATCGCTTTCACGAGAGGAATCAACGACGGATGATGGACCACCCCATCGAGCGCATCCGTCCGCTCCATCACCCCCGGCGCATCCCTTCCTACTGCATCGTGTCCCCGTCGTGAATTGATCACCCATTCTTCGGGATGCGCCAACCTGGCAGCATCGATCCCCTCATTGATCCCGGCGACCTCCACAGGCGAAAGCGCCCCACGCACCACGACATAGCCATCTTGCATGAAGCGATCGAGATATTCATCCAGATTGCATTTCGAGGCTGCCATATTGAGACTCTCTTCGTTGCGGGCTGTGGAGCGTTTGTGACACAGATCTTCGCGAGTCAAGATCGGACCCGCCCTTCGCTCTAACAAGTGTGAGCTTCCATTGCTCATCCGAGGAAGCACGGACAGACTGGAGTTCGGAAATGGTGGTTCCGCTCGCCGTTCGGGTTATGTTAGGGTTGTCCGGTGACAGGTAGCGAGGGTAGCCACATCCACAGAGGTCGCACCATGCTGAGCGCGCAACAGATCAGCCACTTCGAAACCTTCGGCTTCCTGTGCTTGAAGGGCTTGTTTACACCCACCGAGATGGCTGATATGACGGACGAGGCCGAGGCGTTACTCGAAGCGAATCCGGGCAAGAGGACGGGCCCAAGTCATCAAGCCGTGTCCCCCTTTGTCGAGATGGGCACTGGATTGGCTCTCCTGCCCGAAGACGACCGTATCTACAAATCGATGGAGCAGCTGCTCGGAGAAGGATTCGTCTGGGGCAATTCGGAAGGCGTATCAGGCAGCTTCAACGAGACTAACGACCACGAGTGGCACTGCGACCGAGCCGGGCAGATCGACCTGCAGTACACGCGCATCAAGATCATGATTTATCTGCAATCCATGCGTAAAGACACCGGCGCCCTGCGCGTCATTCCCGGCTCCCATCACCCGCCCTTTCACAAGCAACTGCTGGCGCTTCAGTCACAGAAATCCAGGAGCAGTCCTTCCGCGTTCGGCGTCGAGGGCCCCGAACTCTGCAGCTGTCCCCTGGAGGTAGACCCGGGCGATGTCGTGGTGTTCAACCATTACCTGTTCCACGCGGTCTACGGAAAACAGTCCGTACGTCGCTACATCGCGTTGAAGTTCGCGGCCAAGCCCGAAACGGAGACGCATTACGAGGCGTTGATACGGCACAAGCAGGGCGCTTCGTACCTGTACGACAACTATCGTCACAGCGAGAGGCCGCGCGTTGCGCGAATGGTGAGTGGGTTGTTGGAGTGGGAAAGGAAGCTGGGATAAGTGAGGCGACTTTCGGGATGTCGGGTCTTGTGAAAGACCTACGGAATCGAGAGTATTTGCACAACCCCTCAGGGTTGGCAACACTCTTTCCGCATCGTTCCCCCCGGGGTTGTTCCAACCCCGGGCTGCGAGACCCAACCCCTTCGGGGTTGGGTAATCTCACTGTCGCGTTCCAAACCCGGACAGAAGGACGCAACCCCTTAGGGGTTGGGAAGAACAGGGTAGTTGCGGGACTGGTATTACAGATTTTTCTCGTGGATTTTCCCAATACCGATCCCTCGATACACCCTCCGCCACCCTATGGCGGAGGGCACTCGGGAACTCGGTTTCGTTTCCGTTCCCAGTTTGCAAGGACTTGCTCAAACGACTCAAGTATCGCTTCTGCTCTAAAAACTTACCCAAGTGGCTGTTGGGCTAACCTGGTTGATGATCCTATTCAATACCTGCTCCCCTTAGGGACTTAGCAGATATGACACTAACGAGGTCACCTGATGAGCACATCATTGACGGATGAACAGAAGCAAGCATGGGCGGATGACGGATATCTGATCATACGCGACACCTTCTCCAAGGCGGAGCTCGATCGTGTGGCAGGGGGCGTCTTGCGAGCGGTAAAGAGCGGAAACTGCCTCAACGGCAACAAGCCGTACCCGACGCCGGCAACGATGTACACCGTCGAGGGTCAGTACCAGGACGACCCCGACCTGCTGTTCATCGCCGAACACCCGGCTGTGCTTGGCCCGGTGGAAGAGCTGCTCGGAGGACCCGCCTGTCTGTCGGCGTTCATTTCGTACCTGAAGACCCCGGGCGCCCGAGGCACCGGGGGTGACTACCAGGGCAGTCATCCTACGGGTCACTGCGACTACAAGACCTATCAGCAGGCGGGCTCATCGCTCAACTGG
>DJHM01000003.1:31042-74478 GCA_002433075.1 Latescibacteria bacterium UBA6620 | reverse complement strand
CAGGCGGGCTCATCGCTCAACTGGCTGTTTGCCATCAT
This sequence comes from Latescibacteria bacterium UBA6620, assembly GCA_002433075.1. Classification (GTDB taxonomy): domain Bacteria; phylum Latescibacterota; class UBA2968; order UBA2968; family UBA2968; genus UBA6620. The sequence continues at coordinate 74,440 of DJHM01000003.1, read as the reverse complement.
CCCGCTGGTCGATCTCGACGAAGAAACAGGGCCGTTGCTCCTCTCTCCCGGCTCGCACAAGAAGTCCCGGATCGTTCCGGTCAACGAGCGAGTCAGCCGTGTCGAGAGGGCGAACGCTTCCGACATCGCACCGCTCGTCGATGCCAAGCTGCGGCGCGGAGACCTGGCATTCATGAGCATGTTCACGTGGCACGAAGGAAGGGCGAACGGCTCGGATCACGACCGCTTCGGAATCTACAACAAGTACCGGGCGCTCGACGCGCCACCTGCCTGCGGACCACAGCTGTTCAGCGAGCGGTCTTACGACACACTGAGCGAGGAAGGAAAGCGACTGATGCCGCATCACAGCGATCTGCCGCTTGCCGAGGCACGACTGATCGTCGAGCACGACGGAACGGTCTTGCTGTCAGCCGACGACCACAACGGTTGGCGACTGCCGGGCGCGCCGGCGTCGATCGACAGTCCAACGGGGCAATCGGTGACGTCCCTGCTGATCGAACAGCTGGAGGTTGAGTTACTGGATTCGGTGGGGGTGGAGATTCCGTGGATGACGTTCGTGGCAGATTACTCGGACTCGAACGGTGTGCGGAGGGTGTTTGCGTATTCGGATGACGAGGGGGCGAGTGAAGAAGCTGTGTCCGGCCAGGGGTTTCGGTGGGTGGACAACTCGGGAATCAGCCCGCTGATCGAGGCTGAGGAGTTGGACCGTGAGGATGCTGATGCGATACGGCGGTGGTGGGAGGAGCGGTGTGTACGAGGAACTGGGGAATCACCGACGCGCGCGAAGCAGCGCGCCTAGCGGCGCGAATTAGGGAACTCCCGAGTGAAAAATGCAGAAGGCAAAGTGCAAAATAAAATAACCTTGTTACTCGTCGCGAGTGACGGCGACTAATCGATCGGGATTACCGGCAGGATGATGGGAACGGACCCATCGACGTCTGGAAGATAGATATCCGTCGAGAACTCCACCCCGTCCCGCACGGGCACCTTCAAGTCGTAGTTCATCCTGACTTTGTGGAGGGGCGAGATGTTTCTACAGGTTCCCGAGCTATATCATTCTCTCGATGTATCAGGTCACGACGAGTCGAAACGGAATCCGATCCACAGACTGGATCTACGAATCCTTTTCCTTCAGCCGGCAACACCGCACGTAGGTCACGTGCTCCTCGGTGACGTAGAAAGCGACAACGATGGTGCCATCAGAGAGCTGAGTGACCGATGGCGTGCCGAACGTAAAGAAGTGGTAGGCGTCGAGCAGGTTTTCCACCCGATCACGTGGCTTCGCCAGAACAGGCGCACTCCGCACCTGCGCCGGCTCCACGCCCCAGAGGTCGACGCCGTTCTCCTCATCGAAGCTTGCGCCACCATCTTCTGAAAGCAAGGCGCGGACACCCAACGGCTCTCGGCGGTGATTGGTCACCGCGACGACTCGACCGCTCTGAAGGCCGTGGATGTCGGTCACCTGCCCCCAGAAACCGGCGTCGGTGGGTTCGCTCCACGTCTCCCCGCCGTCCGTAGACCGGGCCGTGTGGACGTTTACACCCACATCCTTCTTCATGTCGTGGGTCCAGTAGGCGGCCACCAGCGTGCCATCGATCAGCTGCGTGATGCGCAAGTCGAAGTAATACAGCCCGTCTGTGCCTGGACCTTGAATGCACCGCCACGGTTCCCAGGTCCGGCCACCGTCCGTCGACCGGGTCATCGTCGCAGCCCAATCCGGATTGTCGCCTTCCTCGCCCCACTCCCCTGCTGCGATCATCGTACCGTCCGACCGCGTCACAAGATTGCCGCCTGGACCCAGACGCTCGAACGGGGCGCTATTGATGCGGTCGAGCTCAGACCACGAGCGACCCCCGTCCTGCGAACGGGCGACCAGCTGTCCGGCACCCTCCGTCCATGGATAGTTAAAGCAAGCGAGGGTCTCACCTTCGGCCGTAATACCGAATCCCCCCGGGAGGCACGCACCCTCTGATACGCCAGGCGGTTTCGGCAGATCGCCAACCCGCTCCCACGTCAACCCGCCGTCCGTGGATCGGTGAACGACCACCACCCCGTCGACGCTCTCTCGTGCCGTCCCGTGTCGACACATGCACAACAGCGCATCGTCGGGTAGCGCCCGAATCGCTGGAAACGCCACGTATTCGCTGGTCAGGTTGGGGTGAGGATTGCGGTAGATGGAGATGTGATCGACTACTTCGAGTGTTGGCATGGGTTACCTTGTGCCGTTGCGCTCCGCGCAACGGCTCGGTCGGCGGTGGACGGAGCCTGCGGCGGGCGTACTTTGAATGTTGTGAGAGACCTGAACCAAGATGTGGCCCTCCCGGCGCTCGAACAAGCACAGCTATTCCGGTGCGCGTTCACAGACGGATTGCTCCCGATGGCGACTGATCCTCGGCCGGTCTGGATACGTAGATCGCTTGCCCGGCGACCTGAGAACTTCGTTTATTCTGACCGTGAAACCGTGATAGGCAATCGAACCCAAATGGTCGATGTGCCGGGTGCCAGGACGGCCGAACAGCTACTATCCAGGAGAAATTATGTCAGCGACTTATCGCGCGGCTGTGATCGGGCTGGGGCGCATGGGCAGCACTTTCGATGACGAGCGGACCACGGGCGGCGTCATCTACCTCCCCTACTGCCACACGCCGTCCTACGTAACGGCGCCCCAGACGGTACTGGTCGCGGGCGCAGACCCGCACGAGGGACAGCGATCCATCTACGACGAGCGTTGGAGATTGGATGGCCACGTCTACGCCGACCACCGCGAGATGCTCGACAAGGAAAAGCCGGACATCGTCAGTGTCTGCACAAGCTCCAGAGTGCGGGCTCAAATCGTGGAGGACATCGCACGCTCAGGCGCCAGGGCGATCTGGGCGGAAAAACCGATCGCAAGGTCGCTGGAGGAGGCGGACCGTATGGTCGCCGTCTGCGAGGAGAACAACGTCACCCTGGCCGTGAACTGCTCACGTCGATGGAACCCTCACTATGCCTCCGCGCGAGAGCTGATCGATGCGGGCGAGATCGGCGAGGTGACTCAGGTAACGGCCTATTACCTCTGTCACCTGTCGCACAACGGCAGTCACTGCATCGACACGATGCGCTTCCTCGCGGCTGACGGCAATGTGGACTGGGTATTCGGCGAGATGGAATCGGATGAAGCTGCGTTCGGAGAGGATGACCCGCAGGGTAACGGCTATCTCGTCTTCGACAACGGGGTACGTGGCTTCCTGCGGTCGACGCCGTGCGGGCCCGTGGCCGTGCGCGAGTTCGATGTGCTGGGGACTGAGGGCCGCATCCGGATCCTCGAGAACGCGTTCCAGTTCGAGCTCTGGAAGATGGCACCGAGCGGTGACGGTGGTGAACAGGTCGCTCGGGTACCGTTTCCGTATCCAAAGCACATTCAGGGGATGGGGCTGTCGATCGTCGAGGACATCGTCAACGCGGCCGAGAATGGTGGCAAGCCACGCTGTTCCGGAGCCGATTCCCGGGATGCGCTGGAGGTCGCTCTGGCGCTTCGCGAATCGCATCGGCGGGGATTCACCCGCATCGATTTGCCGTTGGAAGATCGATCGCTCGGGATCATCTCCGTGGAGGTCCCGGGTGATGACCTGCCGGCAAGGGTTCGGCGAGAGCTTGGGGGGTAGGTTTGGGGTTTCCCTGTGGATTTTCCCAATACCGGTCCCTCCCTTCGATACAGAGCTGCGCTCCTATTCAGGGCAGGCGTTGCATCTCCGCGACAGGAGCCGTGGCGGACGCACCCTTCGTCCAGGCTCTTCAGGAGGGCCCTGGACATCCCGAACGACATCAGGCAAACCCTGTACGACGGTCACTGAGTCCGCGACGTCGTCAGGGATCCCTCTTCAGCTGCAGAGGATTCCGGGACGAAACCCGAAGGGCGTTGCACACGAGGAGGGACCTCTCAGCGCGTCGAACCAGTAGCCGAGGGAACCCAGTCCAGGAGGCCTTTACGCTTCGAGATGACAGCCGGGGCCGCGACACCTCGGAGGCGCGGCCCGGCGCATCAGTGGTCACAACCTCCCGAAGGCTGGCCCGACAATCGCTGTCCGAGACCTTGCAATAACTCGGCAGAAACCTCTGGTCATCCCGAAAGACAACAGGTAAACCCCGGTACGAAAGTCACTTAGTCCACGACGTCGTGAGGGATCCCTCTTCAGCTGCAGAGGATTCCGGGACGAGGCCCGAAGGGCGTTGCATACGAGGAGGGATCTCTCAGCGCGTTGAACCAGTAGCCGAGGGGACCCCGTTAAGGAAACCTTTGCGCTTCGAGATAAAAGCAGGGGGCGCGGTACCTCGGGCGCGGCTCGGGAACACGATATCGATTCGAAATCGTTCACAATGATCTGACTATGCTGGAAAAACAAGAATGTATCTCGAAGTGAGTACGGAGGAAAAGCGAGCGGGCAGGATGAGCGACGAGAATGTCGCACGAGCGGTCAAGGCGGTTCGGATGGAGGGTTACGTGGTCGTGGAGGGGATTATCGACCCCGACCACCTCGACGTGCTCAAGGCCAGGATGGACGAAGATGTGGAACGGAAGATCCAGTGCTATCAGAACGTGCCCAGCAATTTTGACATCAAGGGTCACATTCAGCACAAGCCCCCTCCGTTCGCGCCCTACGTGTTCGAAGACGTGGTGGCGAACGGATTCATCTCACAGATCACGCACGTGCTGCTGGGTGACGGATTGTTCAACCATTTCTATTCGGGAAACACCAATTGTCCGGGGAGCGGAACACAACCCCTGCACCCGGATGGCCAGATGCTCTGGCCAGAGCTCGAGCGACCCCACCCGGTTTACAGTCTCGTCATCAACATTTCGCCCGAGGATACGTCGGACGAAAACGGCGCGGTCGAACTCTGGCCAGGCACACATCTGCTGCTTTCCGAACCCGACAACAAGAAATCGGGTGAATGCTTTCCAGAGCCCTTGATCGCCAAACGACGAGAGGAAGAACCACCGATTCGGGGTGAGGTCAAAAAGGGAGGTGCGCTGATTCGGGATGTTCGGTTGTGGCATCGGGGCATGCCCAATCCCAGCGATTCACCCCGTCACATGATTGCGCTGATCCACGCCATTCGCTGGTACCACAACATGGGGCCCCTGAAGTTCGAGACAGGATGCGAGGAGGCCTTTCCCGAATCTGTTCTGGACCACAACGTCGAATTCGTGGACGAGCTCCTTGACTACATGAACCATCCGAAGCCGTAAATCCCTCAGCCGAGGACCGATCCCACCTTCCCACCTATGACCTCTTCGGGGGTTTCTCCAGATTGCGGGACACGTAGTTGAAGATGACGGCTCGTCTCGGAATTTCGTTCTGCCACGGGTAAGCGCCGTGGATCTGCGCCGAACCCATAAAGATGACCAGGTCCCCCGCTTTCATTTCGACGTGTCGGAGCAGACCCCGTTCATCCTCCAGCGATCGCACGCCCTCTGGCACGGGGTGGTTCGTTTTGTGCGATCCGGCAATCCCGAAAAAGCCTCCGTCACCCGCACCCACATCCCGGAGCTGCCACGCGACGTTGATCGTTTCGCAGTAGGTCCTGCCATTCTGCATGGCGTAGATGCTTCGCGCGCTTCCAGGATACGGTCCGCTATGCACGCCGTGCCCTGCAGTCCCCTTTTCATATATGATCGCTCGAGCGGCGTCCACGACGAACCCGGAGCCAGACATCCAGTTCAAACGCTCTACAAGAGCAGGATTCGCAATCATCCGGCGAAAAGGCTCGGCGTGAGGCGAGGGAAGCTCGAAGAGGCCACTCAACGATGACGGCGCCGTACCCGCGAGTCGCTTCGTGCCATGAGAGATGTCGCCGCCCTTGACGATGAGATCCGCACAAGCGTCGATCGCCTCATTCGCAGCAGCGAGCCACGCTTCGTCCATGACGTTCCGCACGAGGAGGTAGCCGTTGAGGTCCCAGAAGTAGAATTCCTTCTCGTCAATCTGACATTCGGGGTCCCGAATCATCGTTGTGGGATGGTAGGTCCCCGGCTCCCCGCCCACCCAGGTACGCTTGCCATCAGAGTAAACGATCGGGGCCGGGTTCGGCCGGTCAACTCCGAGAATGACGCGCTGCTCCGGCGTCATCTCGTCCACCCATTGAGGAGGACCCTCTGGATCGTCCGCAGGAGCCTCGTTCGATCGCCGGACCAAGCGGCTGATGTAGCCGGTGCTGAGCAGTCGTTTCGCCTTCCCCTTCCACGGACGCATGCCCTGGAGCAAGGTGGCCACTGTCAGAACCAGGTCACCCGCCTCGAGCGCCGGCTGAACGGTCACCCCCATATCGTCCCTTCCGTCGAGGACATCGGACGGCGTCTCGACGAAACTCTTGTGCGAGCAGGGCACGAGGCTGAACCCTCCATCTCCTTCCGCAACATCCTCGAGCGCCCAGATCGCGCGAACACCCAGTGTAAATCGGGCGTCGTTGCCGCAGTAGTAGGCGCCCGACCAATTGCGTGGCTCTCCGCCCCCGCCCAAGGGCTCGGCCGGGGCGACTTCCTCATCGAGGAGTCGCGGGGGGCGATCGAGTTGGTATCCGAGATAACAGAGCTCGTCGAGATACCCCGTCAGGATCGGGTGCTCGTTCAGGCGAACGAAGGGGTCGCACCAGGGAGACTCCCACTCCAGCATCCGGTCTCGCTTGCTGACACGATCGATCGCCTCATTGCAGGCAGCCACTTCCTCACCTGTGAGGACGCCACGGACGACGAGATATCCGGCGACATCGAGACAGAATTCATCTTCCGGGGTGATTTCGGTCTGGGGGTTGTCTGAGGACAAGGCTCACCTTCCTCTTTGAAGGAACTGAGGGGGTTTGACAGCGGCAACTAACTCCGACGATAGTGACCACCCTGCACAATGTAGAAAGGAATCCTCGTAGTCAGAATCCCTTGCCAGAGAGAGAATACGACATTTCTTCTGCACGTCCGCCAAGGTCGACGAGGATTCCAAGAAAACGTTCAAGACCGCGGATTCCGTAGATCCCGATTCACGCGGAGGTTACCATGCAGAATTCGAGAGTCGCCACCTTTGAATCTACCGACCTCGAGGCGGCGAAGGAACACCTGAACACACACGGGTATTGTATTGTCGAGCAGGCCATCAGCAAGGCCGAAGCGGGTTCCCTGCGGGATCGCCTGATGGGGCAGGCGGAAGCGGAAGCTGAACTCGACCATACTCGAATTCTCCCAGACAAGAAGCAGATCCTCGCGTTCCTGATCAACAAGGGGCAGGGGTTTCGCGATCTGCTGTTCCATCCCGTCATGCGGGAGCTGGTCGATCACGTTCTCGGCGATCTCTACCTGCTGTCTTCCTACAACGGTCACATCGCCAACCCCGGCGGCACTCGGATCTTCCACACGGACCAGTGGTGGATGCCGTTGCCGACGAACACCCGAAAGGAATCTCTGATTCGTACAGGATCGATCACACGAGACCACCATCGCGGACATTACGCATTCGGTGAAGCCGGAATGGACCCGGTGACCATCGCCCCTGCGTGTACTTGCAACGTGATGTGGACGGTCGACGATTTCACGGCGCAGAATGGAGCGACCATCGTCGTTCCGGGCAGCCACCTTTTCGGTCGTCAGCCCGATCCCGAACTCGACGAGGATGCCGGCTGGATCCCGGCCGTGGCCCCGGCGGGAAGTTTCATCGTGCTGGATGGGCGCGTGTGGCACTCAACCGGGGCGAACGTGAGCGACCGAACCTGCATCGGCCTGACGACCAATTTCTGCTCATGGCAGTTTCGGCAGCAGGAGAACCTTATTATGGGCGTCTCGGACGAGGTGCTTGAAAGCGCCTCCGACGAGTTTCTGGACTTGATCGGGTTCCAGCCGGCTTTCGGCTACGGGAGCGTGGAGCCGTCTGACGAGAGAGTCGAACGCGGCCGTCGGGCATTGGGTGAGTTGAAGCCTTCCACGTAGCGTAGTGCCTGTGCGTACTACACCTACTCGTCCCCCCTCTCACAACCGCCCCAAACCTACTGGAGTCTTCCGATGAACCCCGTCATCCGCCCCTCCGAACCGACCCTTGGCGCCGTCATCACGAATGTCGACCTCAACGACGATGCACGGCATTCGATCGAAGACGCATTCCACGCACACGCGGTACTGGTCTTCCCCGATCAACACCCGAGCGCGGATGCACAGGTCGCGTTCGGAGCCCGGTTCGGCGAGATCGAAACCCTGCGGGAGAACGCAAAGGCGGTCGAGTTTACGAACCGGAAGCCGGACGGCACGATGCTCGAGCCCGAAAAATTCCGCTTCAAGACATTGCGCGGCAACGAAGGCTGGCATATGGACAGTAGCTACGTGCCGCTGGCCGCCAAAGCGGGTCTGCTTTCGGCCATGGAGGTTCAAACCCAACGGAGGAGAGACGGAGTTCGCGGACACGCGCGCCGCCTACGACGCCCTGGACGATGCGACCCAAGAGCGCATCGAGGATCTCTCAGCCTATCACTCCCTCTACGCCTCGCAGGCCAGGATCGGCCACATCGTGGAGACCGGTTCCGCCTGCGGCTACCAAGACAAGGGCGCACCGTTACGTCCGTTGGTCAAGGTTCATCCCGTCACCGGCCGCAAAACCCTGTGCACGGGACGACACGCCTATCGGATTCCGGGGATGGAGGATACGGAAGCTCAGGCGTTCCTCGACGACCTGATCGAATCTGCCTGCCAGCCCCCTCGCCTCTACCTCCATCGCTGGACTCCGGGAGACCTGGTGATCTGGGACAACCGGTGTGTGCTCCATCGCGCCAGACCCCACGACTTCAGCGAACCCCGCGTTCTCCAGGCCCCCCGCAGCGCCGGGGATCCCGAGACCGAGCTTGCACCCACCGGCCGCGACGAACGAGCCAGCGGGTTCGAGCCTTCCTCTTCCAACCGCTGACCTCTGCATTCAGTCCAATGGAACCTTCCCAAATGCCGGTGTGGCAGCCACTCGAAGCCGACGCCGAAACCATTGCCTCGAACTATCCCGAGCCGCTGATGGCGTTGGCAGATGGTGTCGTGCCGGCATTCGTCCTGCGAGGGGCCTTCCCCGCCGCGGACTGTAACGCGTTGATGGGGCGATTCGAGGATCGGGGGTATTTCAATCCGGACACCGTAGGCGTGGAATCCCAACTCAGTGGCGGGTCCTACCTGGACCTTGGAACGAGCCTTGGGCGAATGGGTAAGGACCGGGAGGCGTTCTTTGCGCACGCCGAGGGAACGCACGCGCTGTTCTCGGGGCTCGCAGATCCCGTCGAGACGATCTACCGGAATCTGTCTACAATCGCGGGCGGCATTCTCGGCTTCTGCTCGACCATGAAGAACTCGAGAATCGCCTCCTCCGGCGCCGGTTCAGCCGCACTCTCCTTCGAGTCCATCATCGACCTGAGGGCTTACATGTCCCCTCGCAACGCCGCAGTGGTCAATTCCGAAGGCTCTACAGAACCCGCTTCGAGCAACGCTCGGATTGTAGAAGTATCGGGCGTGGCGAGTGCCATTTCGAGAATCGCATCCGTCGTGCTCTTTCTCTTCGGCGCCAGTTCGATCGACCGCCGGAACCAACCAAACGCCTCCTGGTGAATCTCCTGATCGTAGAAGAATTTTCCCCTGTGATAGGCCGTGAGCGCGTTCGACGGATCGTAGTTCCAAGCGCGTGTCAGTTGCGTCTCCGCATCGCCGAACTGCTCGTTCTTCAGGTAGCGAACGCCAAAAGCGAGGTGCTTCTTTGCCTGAAGCAAGGAGTCTGCCTTCGTCATCTGTCGAGCGGGGCCGGGCTGTGGTTCCTGCACATGCCTGGCGGAGCTGCACGACATCAGAACTAAGGTGCAAACTGCGATCCATGCCACATTTCGGTGCGTCATCACGGTAGTCTCCCACTTCCGATTCTACCTTTCACCAGGGCGATCCTATTCGTCCAACTTTAGAGTCACCCCGTTCTATCACTGGTCCAATGTCTTTGGCATGTCGATCACACACAGCGTGGGTCGGCCATCCCGAACGAATCATGGTATCAGCGTCTCCTCAAGGTCGAAGCTGATCACCTGTGACATCCACACGGGGACCGGTTTGTCGTTCTGTGTCGCAGGCTCAAATACGAATTGTTTCACTGCGTCGATCGCCGCCTGGTGGAAGATGGGCTCTCCTCCAAAACTTGAACTACCTCTACACGTCCCCCAGACCCAACATAGAAACGAACAAATACCTTACCTTGGAGACCCGCCTTCCGTGCGATTTCGGGGTAAGTCGGCCTCGCGTGCTTGATCAACCTCGGCTTTGTCTCAGCCAAGAAGAACTCGAGAACTTCCCCTTCCGGCATCAACAGGCAGTTTCCGCTCTCTGCCTGAGGCCTCCTTGCCTCCTTCGTCGAACTGCACCCAATGAACAGAATCACGCACCCCACCGATCCACCCCAAACTCTTCACCGTGGTCATTTAGACCTCCAGATTGTTGGTCTTTCACTGAATCGACACCCGGTGATCCCTCTACGGCCTGTCCAATGGAACACGAACGTGCGCGTTCGCATCGACAAGCCCTTCCGCACGTTCTTCCAGCTTTTCGAACCCCAGTATGGTCCGACGAGCGGCAGCATTCGCTCGGTCCAAGACGGGTTGTTGAAGGGTGTCACGTTCGTCGACGCACACATGACGCATGAAGGGCTGCAGCTCAGCAGGAAGCTCGTTGAACTCTTTCTTCGACAACGTTCGGCAGACCTGGCTCGGGTTGAATTTATCCCCCGGCGAGAAGTCGTCTACCGCCACCCACCACGGGCACCATCGGTTCACAGCCGCGACTCTCGCCCCCCCACTCGTGTTGTGCATGGCGGAGGCGTGCCAGCTCCGCGAGTCCTGGATGTAGACCGATCCTGCCGGCGCGGAAACCTGCATGTCTCCCGGGATCGGCGCGGTAACCAGCATATTATCCTGCGGCCCCCGGGGATTGCGCGGATCCCTGTGCGACCCGGGAACGACCCACGTCCCCCCTGAATTCTCATCCACATCTGTCAGATACCAGATCATCACCAGACACATCGTCAGGTCGGGAAAGGGCTGACGAATACACCCTGCGTTGGCGTATGGATCGTCTCTCCCGTAGGCGGACAGATCGTGTGGCCAATCGGTATGCCACTCCCGCGTCTGCGCGTCCCCCCTGTACTTGGGTGCTCCAAAGCCGCCCGGCGTACCGTCTTCGCTCTGTGCGGCGATGATTCGGGTATGAAGCTGTGCGATGCGCAGATGGTCGTCGAGCACGCGCCTAGCGATGGACGTCACAACCGGGTTCGCCAGATGACGGGCGTACTCTGGCATCCAGATAATGTCGTTCGGCAGCTTTGGCGGATACCCTGCCCGCCTCGCCGGCCTGAGTTCTGCACCTTGGCTCGTTGCAGCTGCCAGGAGCGCTCCGCCCTCCAGCCCATTCTCATCTGACAATTTCTGGACGGCCTCTCTGTTCGTCCGGATTTTCTCGTCGGCTGCAAGAATCTCGTCACGAATCGACTTGGTCTCCTCTGGAGGAATTACGTGGTCGATCACACAGAAGCCGTATCTCGTGAGCGAATCCGCACACCCCGCCACGGTCTCTTCGACAGGATCGGCCTGGGCGCTGAAGGCATAGGTGCGATTCTTCTTGAGCTCGGCCGTGGCCGCATCCGGATCGTGGGTAGCCCGTGCGATATGGTCGCGAACTTCGTTGAGTTCACTTTCCAGCTCCGCTGCCTTTTTTCGGAGGTCATTGATGTTCATGGCATTCCTGGTTTCCTGAGTTGAATCCCGTGATGAAGGACGTTGTTCTCGCAAGAGCTTCGCCCTAAGCAGGACGGTTCCCTTCGGCTTCGCTTCCACCATTCATAGGGGTTGACCGCGTAGGGACGGTTCACGAACCGTCCCTACGCGGAAGGTTATTTCAATTCTACACTTTTCTACTCCTTCCCTTCTCCACCGTTTCTCACCACTGTGGCACTCCACCCAGCAACAACTTCTGCTCCGGTGTCCCATTCTCCTTCAACGTCGTCACCTTAGGGCCATCGAAGGGCTCGCGCGATTTCATCCACGCATTCTGGTAACACATCAGGCAGGCGCGCCGTCTCCCATTCGAGTTGTTGGCCGCGCCCCGGTGGTAGAGCCACCCGTCGAACATCACGGCCTGACCGGGTTTCGCGTAGACACGCTTCTCGTCCGGGAATTTCGGGTGTCCCTCCGGCGGTTTGAACGGGGCGCGCTGACTGCCGGGCACAATGACGATCGGCCCATTCTCATCCGTCAGTACGTCCAGAAAGTATCCGCAGTTGATCTGACCGGGCAGGCTTCCATAGGGTGTGCTGTCAGGGTCCATCGGCCAAGGACCGTCGCGATGCCATCTCTGGTCTTCCTCGCCCGGCTCGGTCACACGAGCCGTCGCACTGTGCAGCTGGACACAGTTCCCGAGGATCGCCTTCATCCGATCGAGGATAGGAGGATGGTCGAGCAGGAAAGCGAAGTCGTCGTCTTCCTCCAACAGCTGGTGGATGAAAGTCTCCCCTTCCCTCTCGTAGGCCGCATCCAGAGCTGTCCTGAGCGCGGCAACCTGCGTCTCGTCGATCGCATCATCGACCACGAGGTAGCCCCACTTCCGGAAGAAACGCACTTCCGCTTCCATCTCCGGACTCAATTCCGGATTCATCTGCTGCGGAACGATGGAGCAATCGGATTTGTTTTCCATTATGTCATTCCGGATACATCAGGAGGTGAGCCGCAAAAGCACCGACATCTCGTACGTGGTTGTGACTCAGGTTCAGGGTCGTCAATGACGACAAGATTCGACATCCCGGAAACATTGGAAATTCGGTTAGAGCTCAGATCCACATCCCTCAGGCCCACAAGCCCGCCTAGTGGCGGCGCATCGCGCCAATAGATTGAAAGACAGATTCAGTTCCGTCAATGCGTCAAGATTCGACAGCGTGGAAACATCGGAAACTCGGTTGAAGCTCAGATCCAGATCTTTCAGAGCCACAAGCGCGTTAAGCGGCGACACGTCCACCAGGAGATTGGAAGACAGATTCAGCTCCGTCAGGGCGGTCAGTCCCGCAAGGGGTTTCAAATCGGAGATTTTGTTGAAGGTCAGGTCGAGAGCCGTCATGTTCGTACAATGTTCGAGACCCACAACAGACTGGATTTCCGAACCCCGCAGAGAAAGGGTTCGTATCCTGGCCAGGTCGTCGCGGTAGAGCAACCGGATCGGCTCCTGGAGGATGCGCCGTAGTCCCTTCTCCAACCGGAGGTCCGGTATCTGAACTTTCTCCTGAGCCGGGGTCTGAAGTGGCAGTAGAATACCGACGATCAAGGTGCAGTTCCCCAAGATGACCCCCTCTCTGTTTGTCCCACCTGTTGCTGACATACCGGTATCAGCAATCCTTGGGTCTCGGTGCCCTGGATAGCCCGATCATCAGAGCGGCCAGCAGATAGACTCCCGCAAGGATGTTGAATGCAGGCTCATAGGAGCCCAGGCGATCGAACGACAACCCCACGAGAGCGGGCGCCACGCTCGATCCCAGCGAGGAAGCCGGCTGGCTGATGCCCTGGATCGCCCCGATGTGAGCCCGCCCGAAGTACGACGCCCAGACGGATCCTGTCAACGGGATGGTGCCCCCGAATCCGAATCCGTAGAGAAAAAATCCTACCATCAGAATGGACTCCGACGTCGCACCCACCGTGCAGAACACCCCCACCGCCGAAGTCGAGAACGCCGTCGTCGCGAGCCATCTGGGATGAATCCGCTGTAAGGCCGAAGCCCAGATGGCTTTGGACGACAGGTTGCCGACCCCGACCATCGACACGGCGAACGAGGCGGTCGCCCGACTGAAACCGGCATCCGTCGCGAACGGAATGCCGTGGACCAGAATCGACGTCAGCGCCACAGAATTGAGCCCGAAACCCGTCACCAGGAGCCAGAAACTCCGGGTCCGCACGGCCTCCGATCGCGTGAACGCAACCTCTTAGGGGGGAGGATCGCCCTCCTCGTGCTCTGAAGGGTCTCTTACGTCAGGGCGAAGGCCGTGATCCTCGGGCGTTCGACGCGCGATCATGGCAACAGGCACGACGACGACCAGAACAAATGCGGCCAGCGCGGCGTAGCCCGCACGCCACCCGGCTGTATCGACCCACGCGGTCAGGACAACCGGGGTCACCATGCCGGCGAGCGAGATCCCCGTCGATCCAATGGCGAGGGCCCATCCCCGCTTCGCCACGAACCACTTGTTCAGGACGGAATTGACGACGAGCGGGTTGAACAGATTCCATCCCACAAGCCCGCAGATCGCGTAGCAGGCCCAGAATACCCATAAGCTGGACTGAAGCGAGAGCGTGTAGAGACCCACGCCCGTAACCAGCGCACCGAGCAACATCGGGCCGCGGGGGCCCTTCCGGTCCACCACTTTGCCGGCAGCGATCCCCGACAGCATCCCGGTTCCGACCGCGATCGACAACCCGAGGGTAAACGCCCACGCCGGCCAGTTCAGATCCTACGTCACTGGACCGAGAAGCACTCCGACCGACACGTGACTGACGCTTAGGAACGCGAACTGGATGAGGACCGCACCACCGGCGATCCACCAGCCGTAGTATATGTTTCCTTTCGTTTTCGGCACAACGTCCCCAAGATAGCCCACCGCTGAGGGTCACGCCAAGGATGCCGATGGATCACCGGTCCGGTCTTCCTTACCTTGCATCGTCGTCCCGAGCCCTGCATCTCACCCACGTCCGGATCCGCCCGTGTCGTCCAGAGCGAAGCTCATCATCCTCGTCAGTTCGGTAACCGTCGCCATCGGGATGGGTGCGCGGCAATCCTTCGGCCTGTTCCTCCAGCCCATCTCCGACGCCCTGTCGACCGGCCGAGAGACCTTCAGCCTCGCCATGGCGATCCAGAACATTCTGTTTGGGCTCCCCCTCGCAGGCATTCTCGCTGACAAGATCGGACCTCGATGGGTGGTCGTCGCCGGCGCCGCCATCTACGCGGCAGGCTTCGCACTCCTGTCGTTCGCGACCTCGACGACCAGCCTCTACGTCGGTCTCGGCGGCATGGTCGGCCTCGCCCTCAGCGCGACCTCCTACGTCGTGATCCTGGGCGCAGTCGGGCAGGTGGTTCCGGCGGAGCGACGGGGGTCCGCATTCGGAATGGTCACGGCCGCGGGATCGTTCGGGACCTTCGCCATCATTCCCGGTATCCAGTGGCTCCTCGATACCGTCGCTTGGCAGACGACCCTCCTCTACGTCGCCGTTGCCGTCGGCGCGATCGCGCTCCTCGGGTTGAGTTACCCGACCCGACCTCCCTCACCTTCGGACCCGGCCCACGAGGGTGAAGCCAGTTTCCTGGCCGTCCTGGACCGCGCCCGCCGCCACTCCGGATACCTGCTGCTGAATGCGGGGTTCTTCGTCTGCGGTTTCCACGTGGCCTTCATCGCCACACACCTCCCCTCGTTCCTAGCCGACCACGGTCTGCCCACGATGGTCGCCGCAACCGCCCTTTCCCTCATCGGTCTCGCGAACATGGTCGGGTCGTACCTGTTCGGCCGACTGGGGGATCGGTATCGGAAAAAGTATCTGCTCAGCTTCCTCTACTTCACCCGAGCGACCGTCATCAGCAGCTTCCTCGTTGTACCCGTCACAAATACCACCGCCCTCCTGTTCGCCGTCCTCATCGGGTTTCTGTGGCTGGCGACGGTGCCCCTGACCAGCGGCACCGTCGCACAGATCTTCGGTCCCCGCCATCTGTCCTCCCTCTACGGGTTCGTCTTCTTCAGTCACCAGGTGGGAAGTTTCCTCGGGGTATGGTTGGGAGGCCGGATCTATGACGCGACGGGTTCTTACGACCCCGTGTGGATCGGGGCGATCGTCCTCGGCGTCGCTGCCGCGATCGTCCATCTGCCGATCCGGGATGAGAAGCTGGAAGGGGTCACAGCTTAAAGGCGGGAACCACGAAACACCTGCCTACGCCAAAACTTCCGCCTCAACCACGGTCTTCGCTGAAGCTGTCGCCTGTCGGGAAAGGTCGGAGGGTTGACAACCATGATGGCTTCGGAAGGCGGGCACGAATATACATGAAAGCTGTCCAACTCCGCCGGAGGATCGGGCGGAGCCACAGTCCTAGTAGTAAATGAATGGCGGTGGGGAGGGGCGGCAGTCGTGGCGTGGGCGAAGAATCGCTTCAGGTCTGTTCTACGACGATCTGATCTCGGTATTCCAGTCGCGAGTCGACCTGAATCAGTTTCACGACCCGGCGTTCGGTCAGATCGTAGAGCGTGGTGTTGATCATTCCGACGAAGTCCGTCGTCTCGGGCCGAATATCCGGGAAGTGTGGACCCGCCAGGAGAAGCATGTTCCGACCGTCGATAAAGGCGCCGCTTCGATACACGCCCCTGAGCGTGTCAATCTCCTGAAGGCTTCCGGACACACCGTCGACCTCCAGCAGAACCGACGCCTCGTCGAACTCGCCCCGCACGATCCCGAAACGATTACTCAACAGGAACACACGGTCGCCCGCCGCATCCTTCCCGGCGAACGTCACGATCTCGCCGGGAAGCATCGTGCGCCCGTACGTCTCGGATGCGAGGTGGAACAGCAAGAGAGACGGCCCGTCCGAATCGATAGCCAGAATCCGCGTGCCGTTGCTGCTGAAGACCGGCCCCTCCGGCGCGGAGCCGATATCGACGAGGGAGACTAACTGTCCGATGCTTTGCGCGAACAGCAGCATGGCCGCACTCGACGGCGGTCGAGGGGCTTCCAGAACACCCTGGGCGGCCAGTCCCCCTCTCGGCGAGTAGGCGATCCGGTCGATTTTTCGCGCGCCTTCACGGTCGGCTGTCGGGACAGACACCATCTGCGAAGGCTGGTTTGCTTCGACGATGAAGACCTCGTCCTGACTCTTCATCACATAGAGTCGTTCGCCGTCGGGCGAGAACCAGAGCTAAATCGCGTGGGTGAGTTCCTCGGGCGTGTCGACCCGGTCCACCCGATTGCTGCCCGGGTCGACGCGGTAGATCCCGAACGGGCCGACCGGACTACTCGCGAACGAGAGCCACAATGACCGATCGTTTGGGTGAAGGGCAATCGCCGCCACGACGGCGTTGAATGCGATGACTCCCACCTGCCGTTGCGCGTCCAGATCGACGATCGACACGACCTGACTGCTGACACTGCCCCCGATCACGGCCAGGCGCCCGGCACTCGCCAACGGGGGCGCGGTCGCATCGCGCACAGTAGCGTCGAAACTGTCGACGGGGTTGACGGTCTCGCACGCCAGCGTCGCCGCAGCAACAGCGATACAAACCCACCACACCCGTTCTGCACGCGCCATCCAGTCCGTCTCCTAAGTCGCGCAGACCCAGGCCGCCTCGCTCGAGGTCACGATTCGCACCACCATCCCACAAAGGTATCGGCGGACGTCGCTTCGAACGCGCCCTGGTCCTCGCACACATCCAGGATACGGGCGGCCCCTTCGGCCGAAAGATGTCTCTTCACGCCCGCCGTGTACTTCTCTCTCAGCAGCGGAAACGCTTCTCCCCTGCGCCGACGGTGACCGATCGGGTAGCTCACTTCGACTCGTTCCGTTGACGACCCGTCCTGAAAAAAAACCTGCACCGCATTCGGGATCGCGCGCTTTCCCGCGTCGAAATAGTCCACCGTGAACGATTCGTTTTCCCGCACGACCATCGCCTCTCGCAACCGGTCGATCTTTGGATCGGCCGCAGCCGCATCCTCGTAATCCTCGGCCGTCAGATCGCCCTTCAGCAACGGGACCGCCACCATGTACTGAATGCAATGATCCCGATCGGCCGGATTTGCGAGCGGCCCCGTCTTGTCGATGATCCGAGCCCCCGCCTCCTGCGTTTCGATATCGATCCGGTCGATGTCATCCAGTCGATCCACGACGTGAGGGTGGAGGGCCACAGCTGCTTCCACAGCCGTCTGCGCGTGGAATTCCGCCGGATAGGACACCTTGAACAACACCTGTTCCATCACGTACGACCTTAGGGGTCTCCCGAGCTCGATTGCCTTCTCTTCGAACAGCACATCCTGGAAGCCCCAGCGCTCCGCCGTCAGCGCGGAAGGATAGCCCATCTCGCCTCGCAGACTCTGCAGGGCATGCCAAACACCACGGCTCGTCGCATCGCCTGCCGCCCAGCTCTTCCGGGATCCCGTGTTGGGCGCGTGTCTGTAGGTCCTCAAGGCGCCGCCATCGATCCACGCATTGGTCAGGGCGTCCACGATCTGGTCGTGTGTGCCGCCCAGCATCGCTGTCGCCACTGCGGTTGAAGCGATGCGAACAAGCAGAACATGATCCAGCCCTACGCGGTTAAAGCTGTTTTCGAGAGCAAGCACGCCCTGAATTTCGTGGGCTTTGATCGCCCAGCTCAGAACATCCCGCAGGGTTACGACGGTACCCGTTCGACACAGGTAGTCTGACAGCGCCAGAATGCTGCCCAGATTGTCCGACGGATGCCCCCATTCGGCGGCGAGCCAGGTATCGTTGTAGTCTAGCCATCGAATCATCGTCCCAAGATTGTGCGCCGCCCGAACCGGATCCAACTCGAAGTCCGTACCCGGTACACGGGCACCCGGAGACAGGACGGCGCCTGGTACGATCGGACCAAGCAGTTTCGTGCACGCCGGATAATCGAGCGCCATCAGCGCACACGCCAACGAATCCATCACGCAGTAGCGGGCGGTCGCCATCGCTTCTTCGCTGACCGTCGCGTCGAACGACAAGACGTAGTCCGCGATCGTCTCGAACAAAGAGTCCGGATCGGGACGCCGCGCGTCTCTAGTCGCCACGTTCACGAGGCGCCCTCGCCTTTCTGGTCTTCCTCGAACAGTTCGTCGATCTTTCGTTCGAAGACCTCGTAGCGAAGGGTCTCATACAGTTCCGCACGGGTTTGCATCGTGCCCAACAGCCCGGCTTGCGTCCCTTTCGCTCGAATCGTCTGGTAAACCGCCAGTGCCGCTTTGCTCATCGCCCGGAACGCCGACAACGGATAGAGTGCGCACCGGACCCCCACACTCGCCAATTCGGCCATCGTAAACAGCGGCGTCTTTCCGAATTCGGTAATGTTCGCGAGGATCGGGGCGCCCACACCCTCCACGAATCGGCTGTATTCCTCCAGCTCGGTCACCGCTTCCGCGAAGATGACGTCGGCCCCCGCTTCCACATAACGACACGACCTTTCGATGGCCGCCTCCAGGCCTTCCGATGCCAGCGCATCCGTCCTGGCCACGACCATGAACCGGTCGTCTACCCGTCCGTCGACCGCACTCTTGATCCGGTCCGCCATCTCGTCGCCCGACACGAGCGCTTTGCCCGGTCGGTGGCCACATCGCTTCATCTGAACCTGGTCCTCGATGTGACAACCTGCAGCGCCCGCCCGCGTCAGTTCACGCACCGTACGCGCGATCATCAGGGCCGGTCCCCATCCGGTGTCCGCGTCCACCAAAAGCGGGACCTCGGTGGTCCCAGCGATCCGCCGCACGTCCTCCACGACGTCGTTGAGCGAAGTCAGAGCCAGGTCCGGCAGACCGTAGGACGCGTTCGCCACACCAGCCCCGGACAGATAGATCGCCCGGTAACCGCCATCCTGAGCGAGCAATGCCGTGTAGGCGTTGATCGTCCCCACGATCTGCAGGGGCCGCTCGGCCTCCATCGCATCGCGCAAAAGCTGTCCTGCGCTCATTCGAACTCCTCGATTCAGATGTCGTCACTCGCTTCGCAAAACGGGCCCGCTCGGTGATCCGTCCCGGGCCCACCGCCAAAGCCGGATGCGCAGGATCGGATCTCTGAGTTAGGTCCTGTGGTGGGGCTGAGAACGGCCCGGCCATCTCATACGTCTGATATCAGAATGACTGCATTAAACGATGACCATCTCCACCTACACCGGCATCGTCCGGCCCGAAATCTTCCGTCCGATTTGTGCGTTCTCCTCTCGTCCGCCGGAGATGATCCGCACGCCCCAGTCCATCAGGTAACGAACCTTGGCTTCCGTATCCAGATTGGGATCGTTCCACGAACTCAGGAACGCAACTCCTGCGCGGTCACACGCCCCTTTCACCATCTGGCGGGCGTTCTCCATCTCGGGAGGATAGGGCGGATCGTGCGAGTCGGCGTGCCCGAATGACATCCCCATGTCACCTGGTCCCCATTCGGCGAAAGCCAGACCGGGGACCTGGGCAATATACTCGGCATTGGCCGCGCCCTCACGGTCCTCGATCTTCAGCCCCAGCATCAGCTCCCCCTCCGGGTTGAGCGGCCACGGATCGGCGACCTTCGTGTATTCGGGGCCCGTGAGTCCCCAGATCCCTGCCGCGTAGCCCTGTCCGCCCGAGCCTCGTTGACCCTGTCTCAGACCTCCGCCCAGGCCCGCCGTCTGGAATGGATATCTGCATTCCTCCACGAACGCTTTGACCGCGTCCGGCTGTCGGGTGTGGGTGTGCAGTATGCCGTGCACCCCAGCCGCGAGGACTTGCCGGACCTGCCAGGCGTTCGCACGAACTTCGTTTTCCGTCCGTGCGTTCGCCGGAAGCGTCACGATGACCGTCGGGCTGCGATGACCCGAGTTCGTCGGTCCCCCGTCAACCAGGCCCTGCATAAATGCCCGCAATCCAATGATGTCGAACGGCGAATGTTCAAAATCCGACACCAGGAAGTCCGCCCACGTTTTGGCCTGCTTCTTCCCGTTCTCGTAGGTCAGTTCTCCACAGCCCGTGTAGTAGAGATATTCGCCCTGTTCGAGCAGATCGATACACTTGTTGATGCGCTTCTCTGCCATGCGTCCTCCTCGTTGGCTTCGTTCACATCGCCGACACGATCGACGAACATCCGGGACTGAAACAAGAACCCCCCGCGAGTCGCTGTCGACCGAATCGACAGAGCGACGGAAATCGCGAGGGGCGAGTTTCGAGCGGATGCGCGCCCGCTCAGGCCGGCGGCTTCCATTTCTTGACGCGTCGCTTGAACGACCGATCCAGCTCACGACGAATCGCCTGCACATCCTTGAACCGATCTCCGAACACCGACAGCATGTAGCCGCCCGCGATCTGTTCCGGGCACGCGAACATTTCCCGCCCGGGCGTAGCCGCCTCCAGCCAGCATCCGATCACCTGATCGGCGAAGACCATAAAATCCTTGAATTCGGGAGTCAGCGCACCCCCTCTCCCCAGGGCGGGCACCTGCGCGTGGTGTCCGTTGAAAGGCCGGAAGTGAAACTGCTGGGCAAGCTGAATCAGATCGGGGCGAAGCGCCAACCGATCCCAGTAAGGAGGCGAGAGGTGCTTGACGACCGCGGGATGGGAGAAATCCCAGGTCATCTTCAAGGGGTGTTTCTCAGCCTTTTCGTAGCCCTCCGCCAACGCGTAGGCTTTCTCCGGCGTCTCAGTACACGTGTCTCGATGCACCTCGATCGCGACATCCATGTCCAGCTCCGCCGCCGCCGCCATGACACTCCGGGCGACGGTCACTGCGCGATTTGTCGGCGTATCGTGGTCCAGCATCTGGACGTTTACGCACCTTGCGCCCGCCTTTCTAATCGCGCGAAATTTGCCCTTGATCTCCCGCACGCCACCGATATCGGTCGTCGCGGCGAAGATCAACCCTGACTTCTCAATGTGCTCCGCAGTGATCATCGGAATGCGACCCAGAAAGCCGTCGAACCCGGCCTTCTTGATCCGTTTGAGCTTCTCCGGAATGTCCCATTCCCCCTTCTTCCCACCGTAGCCGCCCAGCGTGCCGACGGAACACATATGGTGGATCCGAGGCTTCTCCACTTTTTTCTTCCCCACGTCTCTCCCCTCCCTCTTACTTCGCCAGGATTCCGTTCACAGCTTCGAGTAACTGTGCGAATTCGAAAGGTTTGGGAATCGTCATTTAAACACCCAGTTCTTACAGATACTGAATTCTCTCTTCGTTCAGGTTGGCGCTCAGGATGATGATCGGAACTTCCACACCCTCCTGCTGGAGAATCAGCACGAACTGGTCGCCGGGCGTCGGCATCACCAGATCCGACGCGACGAGGTCGACTTATTCCCAGTTCACGGACTCCAGGGCCGGAGCCGCGTCCTCAAGGGCCTACACCTCGTGACCGTCCCGCTCCATTACCTTTGTGATGGCCATGCGGATGGTGTTTTCATCATCCATGACTACGATTTTCGCCATGGTCATTGTCCTTCGCCAGGGGTTCGGCCCGACCGGCTGGCCTGTGTCTCGGCCGAGGCCAGAAGCCGGGCATTGAACGTGCGACCCTCCTCTAGGGCGCGCGCCGGAACTTCGAACAGCCGCTCCAGAATCGTGTTCACCTCGTCGAGCCCGAAATCGGACTCGACTTCGACAACGACTTTATATGTCGGCACGACAACCCTCTTGCAAGAGTCCCAATATAGGCGTCCATCCTGAATCACCAAACACAGGATACGCCCTCAGTCGACAATTTCCTCCACTTGCGTCGTATCGTTTGGCGCCGCACGGCGCAGGGCCCGCGACCTCCACCATACGCGCATGCGTTCCCGTTCGATCTCCTCGCCCTCGAACGGCACGGTCAGAACCGATTCCGCGTGCGTGGCCACCTCCAGGGTCGTGTACCACGCGCGTTTGAATCGCCCGTCGGCCTGCCGTTCCGCCTGGTCTGCGAAATGGGCCGAGAGTGTGTCCTCGCTACTGCCGAACGGCACCAGCGTCCACGCCTCGGGTTCTTCGTCTAGCGCGACGACCATCGTAAAGGCCGATCCTCCCGTCACGCGGTATACGCCATCGTCCCCGTGTTCGGACCAGGTGGAGTGTACGGCCTCCATGCCGTCCGGCGAGCCACCCACGGGATGGACCGTGTCCCCACGCTCGATCACGTGCACTTCGCCCCAGCGAAGGTCCAACCGACCGTAGGTTTCCATCATGTAAGCCACCGCCTGTTGCAACGCATCGACGGCCACACGCTGCAGCACCCTCGTATCGACGCGCTGGTCGTGCGGAAGCTGCTCGACGAGGGGGCCGAACCGCCGCTGCCAGGTCGCGAACAGAAGGACCGCCCGGCTGTCCACGTCAGCCCGGTTGTCCCACGCCCGTAACAGATTCACAGCCCCCGCGACGTGGGCGTCCGGGTCGTAAAGTTCCTGCCAGATCTGGTTGTAGCCCCCGAGGATCAGTCCTTTGAGCTCCTCGGCTGGAATGAGATAGCTGTCTCGCGAGAGTTCGATCAGATCCTCGATCGACACCAGATCCCGCGAAGCGAGCCACGTTCGTGCACGTCGCCCACGGTCCGTCATCTTTCCCCACCCGAGCGAGGCCGGGTAGCTCGACCGGTCGAGCAGCGGGTCGGAAGTCAGCGCGTCGGGAGGGACGTTACAATTCTGCATGAACCCGGGGATCGGGTTGACGACCTGGGGCAGCTGTGAGAAAGGCAGGACGCCGCGCCACTCAGAGTCCTTCGTCCACCCCGGCACCGGCGCACGCCAGTCGAACTTATCGGACCGCACGGGGGAACGCGCGGCGAATACGTAATACGTGGTGCCCTCGATATCGCCGTACATCACATTGATCGATGGGATCTGAAGCTGCGAAACGGCAGACCTGAACTGAGGAAGGTTGCTCGCTCTCCCCATGTGGTAGAGCTGACCCACGACGTTTGCGATTTCGTCGATCGGGGCCTTCGCGGCGTAAGCCCAGTTTTCCCCCATCTTGTAAACCGGCCCGTGATGGGTCGACAGGAGGGTCCGAGATATTTCTTCCATCCCTTCCCCTCGACGCACCCGAATGCCGACCTGCCTGGAGGATACGCGCTCCTTCTCCCGTTCATACAGATAACGTCTCGGATTGGCAGGATCGAGTTTCACCTCGTAGAGATCGAACACATCCGCGTCGTTCGTCGTGAAGGACCACGCCAACTGACCATTGTGCCCCTGGAAGAGAACGGGCCATCCGAAAAACGTTCCCCCGTAAACTCGAAGCCCCTCACCGCTCACCAGGTGCGCTTCGTACATCCGATAGGGCGCTTCCCACGGGAAATGGAGGTCCGACATCATGATCGTTCGACCACCCGCGCTCCGTGTCGGAGCGACCACGACCTGATTCGAGCCGAGCACACCCGCCGGAACATCCGGCGCCAGACCCTTCGCAGCGAGTTCGGCCGTCCCCTGCTTCTCCACGAACTGAAGCACCATCCATCGCGTCGCCGCAACAACATCGGTTCCGCGAATCGGTTCCACCCACGAGGGAAGAACCTGCCGATGGATGTCGATATAGTGGTTTACGCCGTCGACGAACCCACGAATGTAACGGCGCGTGTCTTCCGGAATCGTTCCGTAGAGCTCACCCGCGACACGGTCGATCCGCCAGGTTCGCGACTTGAAATCACTCTCGATCGCGGAAGGGCCGACGACTTCGGCCATTTCACCCTTGGCCTGGCGATAGCTCAGCAGCATCTCGATCAAGTGATCCTGCGCCTGGGCGTAGCCAAACCCGAACGCGACTTCGATGTCCGTATGTCCGTAGATGTGGGGCACCCCGTATCGGTCACGTACGATACGGGCGCGCTTGGCAGGAGGAACGAAAAGGGAATCGCCCAGTTCTGCGATCACCGAATCGATGTGAGGCACCGCGAGGAGACTGTCGAGCCCGTCGGCCACACGGGGTTCGCGGCCGGTATCCGGCTGCGCCGCTAGGGACGTCGTCCACACGATCAGGAGCAGAATCAGACGCACGTTACCCTCTGAAGAGATGGTGTTCGACCGGCAGGGAGACCGTCATGCCGTTCACGGCTGAAAGAAAACCGGCCTCCATGACTTCCTGCGCATCACGCGACAGATCCGCGTTCGTAAGGCCTCGAGGCTCGGTTCCTGCACGGATCGACTCGATGAAATGGGTGGGCCCGTCCTTCTCCCCGGCGGGCAGGTCGTCAAACGCCACGGTCACGCCTTCTTTCTTGTCCCGCCCGAAGAACTCGACATCTGTGTCTCCGGCGATGAGCGTTCCATCAGTACCGTAAATGACAAGATCGTGTGCGGGCCGATAGGCCACGGCCTCCGTCCACGTCATTTCCAACCGACACATGGCCTTCGGGTATCGCAGCACCATCATGCCGTTGTCGTCGACCGGCAGGTGGCGTTTCAGAAGCCGGCCAGCAACACCAACAACGGACTGCGGGCTCCCCAGGAACCAGACGCACAGGGACGACCCGTATCCCCCGTAATCGTTGAACGCACCCGCCCCGTTCAGCTCGGGATCGAACAGAAACCCGCAGAAATGCTCGGAACACCCCAGCTCGTCGGGACCACAATGTCCGCCGCGCCACAGAATCTGCCACACATCGCCGATCGCCCCTTCGTCGGCCAGTCGCTTGGCCGTGCGCCAGCTTCGAGACCAGGCCGTCGGCCAGTTGACCATCAGGCAGCTGCCGTGGGTTCGTGCGGCGACCAGCATTCGATCGGCCTGCTCGAGCGTGGCCGCCATCGGCTTCTCGACCATCACGTCGATGCCCCTCGGCGCGCACAGCTCGACGATGTCGGCGTGTTCGGCGGTGGCCGAAAACACGAACACGGCGTCCGGCTCGATGTCATCCAGCAGAGCATCGTAATCATCGAAGACAGTCGCGCATCCCGTATCCGCCACGAACTTCGCCCTGAGGGCCTCGTCGTAATCGGCCCCCGCCACCAGCTCGGCCCCGTCCACGGCTTCCAATTGACGGAGGTTCGTCCACAGATGATCGTGGGCCATGCCCAACACAGCGACCCGCATCCGGTCGGCCATACTCACTCCTTGCTGTCGGATCGATTCAGAATTCGGATGGTCTTGATTTCGTGAGGCGCAAAAGTCAACTGTGCATCGTCGATCTCAGCGATCGGATCTCCCAACAGAGAAACCTCACACGTCGACGCCTGCCCGGGCACGGTGATCGTGGCTTCGCCCTTCTTCCCCATCGATTCGAAGGCCCGCACCTCCAGACCACCCGGTACAGACCGAATCGATGTCACCTGAACGTTCTCCCCTTCGACCTGACAGGCGGACCCTACAGGTTCGAAGAACTTCTCAGAAACAGAATCGTAGACGGTTCTAAGAGACAGTGGATGAAGAAACGCCTCAGACAGTCGCCCTGCCCCTTCGACCAGCGCGTCACCGTCCAGCCGTCCGATCCTGAACCGGGCGGTGATAGGTTCAGGCGGGCGACGCCATACCCGGTGGTAACTGTAGGAGGCAGGGTCGATCGTTGAAAGATACAGATCCGTCCGTATTTCACCTTCACCGAACCGGAAGCTCCTTCGATCGCTCGCCAGTCCCCACGCAGGATCTGGCACGGCCACCCAGCCGTAAACGTGTCGCGGCCCGGAAACGCGCACTTCCTCGGAACCGAACGGTGTGGCGCACCTCACGTTTCCGTGATCGTCGTGGGGGCGTTCGAAGACCATCTGGACTAGACCGGGCACATCGTCCTTCCAGTCCACGTCAACCTCGACGTCCACCCACGGTCGGTCCGCGTAGAGACGCATACGCCAGTGCACCCTGGACTGCAACAACCGGCCTTCGATCGCAAGCGTCGCGCTGACCGATCCGCTCTCCGCGAGATCGATCTTTTCCAGCGCCAGAGCAAACGTCCGGCCCGACGACTCGAATTCCCCGTCTCGACTCGCGAGAGTGTCTTCAACGAATTCCAGGGCCATCCGGCGAACGAGTACACGTTCGGACCGACGGTCCACAATCTGAACGGTCCCGGAGACCTCGTCCACGTTCAGATCGAAATCCGCGACCCTGAATCGTCGTCCCAGCCGAATCCCTCTGCGAGGCTCCGACACCCGCTCCTCGACGTCCTCGATCGCGAAAGTCGGTTCCGTGAACTCGGGCGCCATCGCGCCCGGCGCCTGGATCGGCATGAGGGCCTCAGGCCGTGCCGGCTTAGGGATCAGATAGTAGGTCTTGTAACCACACGCCGGAACGTCTCGTGCGATGAACCGGAACCCGATCTCGGCGGTCTCCACCTGCTTGCCGTGGGTCTCCTCTACCTCGACCGGCCTACCCGACTCATCCACGACCCGGTAGAGTTCGTAACGTTCGAAATCCCCCACCCGGGTCTCACCGTAGAACACGACGTCGGCCGTTACGGGCCCGGTCATCGTAAAGGGGTTCGGGTTGAACACCACCAGCCCGAGCGTACCAGCTGGTCCCTCTCGGAACACTACTCGCTCGGCAACCCACGTTTCGGCTCCGTATTGAATCGATCGCGCGAACGAAAGCAACGTTCTTGTCGCGTCTCGTACCGCCTCCGCTTTTACGCGATCCGCCGTACCGTCAAACGTCCCGTCGCAGACCTCGAGCAATCGCTGCCACAATCCTTCTGTCTCGTCAGCCGGCCGCCCCAGCGAGGCTCCAAGTGCCTGCGTCGCCTCCGCCCTGACCAGGGCGCGTGACACCCGTGCCGTACCGACCAGGGCCCACGGGTGAAGCGCCTCGGGGGACACAGCCGAAGCTTGCCATGTCGCCTCGAGATCCTCGGCAGGATCGGAACACGTGGCCTCGAGCGTGTCCAGGCCTACCGACTCGGGGAACCCTGCCGCCACCAACCGATCGAGCAGGCCAGACGGTGGAATCCATCCGTCTTCCCCCACGCCTACTGCGGCGTGTTCGGCGAGTAGCGACGCAGCTTCAGTCACCGCTCTTTTCGCCCTTCCTGGCTCGTCCGACAGCGCCTCCAGAACCTGGCTGGACTCAGGTGTGTGCCAGGCCTCGACGCTGGCCCCGCCCGGTGCCCGCCATCGGAAGCGATCGGGCAGATCGTCCAGACCGGCAAGCCCCACGCGTTTCACACCGACCTGTTCAAGGATCTGCGGAAGCTGCGCGCCCCCTGAGCAAGGTCGCCCCAGATACGCTTCTTCAGAGATCGAACCGACGTGCTCGAGAAGCCATCGCTGACCCAGCACGAGGTTGCGAACGAGATCTTCTGGATCAACTGGATTGTGGTAGAGTGCGGACCAGGACGCGCCCAGGGACAGGCGCCCTTCCTCGCTCCCGGCACGCAGCACCGCTGCTGCATCGGAACGCAGACGCTCGCAATGGGCGAGCACGGAGAGGGACTCGATCGCCAGGGGCACATCCCTCCCTGTGTCCCTCGCCAGCGCACCCACAAGTTGACTGCCGCGGGACAGGCAGGAAACTTCGTCCCCCACGCCGAAATAGCGTAGACGAGTGAAGGGAATCAGACGCAAGCGCGTACCGTGAAAATCCTTAGAAGTAGTTGGAATTCAAGGTACTTATGATATAGCGGGGCACGTACCGTGTAAAGCGGATTGTGGGGGTCCGGCGTCTTCGCGTGCGATTTTGCATCAGAATTCGAAGAAATCCTGGACGACGAGCCCCGTGAATACTTTGGGGTAGAAGAAGGTCGACTTTGGCGGCATGCGCTCTCCGGCCAGCACGACGTCCCGAAGCTGTTGCATCGAGACCGGGCTCAGGTAGAATCCAGCGCTCCCGTCTGTCGACGCCACGATGCGACGGACTTCAGGCTCCACCTTGATGAATTGAACTTTCTCACCTTTCGTCAGCGCAACTTCGTCCAGCGATAGGGCCTCCCCCAGCACCAGCTGCAACAACCCCGAGTCCAGCCTGCGCCAGGCGTCGGAGCGTCCGTTTGGATCGAGCGAGGCCAGATCTACGCTGTCCTTCAACGTCAGATACGTCACTTGGTCGGATGTCCCCATCAGCGCCGCCAGAACAGTCGCTCCCGACGAAACCCGTGACTCCAGATCGGCCAGAACCTGATCTGTTGACAGTCCGCTGACCACCTCCACGTCGAACCAGGTCTCCAATGCGGATTTGAGTGATGAAGCGCCACCCCCGCCGAGGTCGACCACGACACGATGGATCGGTTTGATCGCCATCCCCTCATCGTCGTCCATGTTGACAAGCGTCTGCATCGAGTAAGCGTAGGAGTGGTCTCCCTCCCCCTCCTCCGCGAACCGGGCGTCCCGGTAGGTCACTGCGGTCTCGTATCGGTGGTGACCGTCGGCGATGAACAGCTCTCGATCTTCAAAGAACGATTGCACCGCCGTCAACGTATCCTCGTCCGTCACGCGCCAGAAACGGTGATTCACCCCTTCGTCGTCGTCGAACTCGAACAGAGGGTCCGGCGTCTTCTGCGGTTCGAGCAGCGCCGCGACCGTTCCCTCAGGATCGCTGAACAGCGAAAAGATCTGTCCGAAGGCCGCGCTCGTATGCTCCATCAATGCCAGCCGGCCCGCCTTCGGCCCCGGCATCGTGTGCTCGTGCGGATAGATGGCCCCCTCTCCCAGCGGCTCGATCCCGACAAGGGCAACCAGACCCTGACGGGTCTTGAGCGTCTTGCCCCAGTGTGTTTCGATTTCGAACGTCTGCTCGTAGACGTAGAAACCGACTTTGTCATCCTGCACGAGAATACCCGATGATTTCCAGGCCTCGAAGTCAGCGGCCGCACGCGTGTAACGATTCTCCGACGCATCGTCCCCGCTCGCTTCCTTCCCTTGAATGATGCGTACGATGTTATGATCTTCGCGATCGTAGAGCACCTGCTGGAACGCCTCGTCGATCACATCGTAGGGCGGCGACACGACGTCTCCGACCACGACACGATCCACATTGTAACGAACTCCCTTGAAGGGTCTGATCCTCGCCATCACATCTCCTAACTGAATACCAATTCCGTTACGTCACCCAAGATTCGGCGCAAGCCATCGCCCCACCTCGTCGACCGTCATTCCCTTGCGACCCGCATACGACTCGACCTGGTTGCGACCAATCCTTCCGACGGAAAAATATCGGGCTTCGGGGTGCGAGAAATAGAAGCCGCTGACGGACACCGCGGGATCCATCGCGAAGTTTTCAGTCAGTCGAACACCGATCGCCTCCTCAACCTCGAGCAGATCGAACAGCTTTCGTTTTTCCGTATGGTCCGGGCAGGCGGGATACCCTGGCGCCGTCCGGATTCCCCGATACGCCTCGCGAATCATTTCCTCGGGCCTGAGAGCTTCGTCCCGACCGTAGCCCCACTCTTTCCGAACCCTTGCGTGCAGCATCTCAGCCAGCGCTTCGGCGAATCGCTCTGACAGCGCCTGCAGGAGGATGGCCGAATAGTCGTCGTTCCCCGCCTTGAAGTGCCCCACCTGCTCTTCCGATCCTCGATCCGTCACGCAAAACGCGCCCAGGTAGTCTCTGGTCTCGCCCGACGCGTCCGCCACAAAGTCCGCGAGCGCGTAGTAAGAGCCACCCGATCGTTTTCCCTGTTGTTGCCTCAGCGTGTTCAATCGGAGGACCTCGTTCCCACGGCCCTCGTCCTCGAATATCGCGATGTCGTCCCCAACCCGTCCGGCCGGAAAGAATCCGTAGGCCCCGTCGCACACGATCCATCCCTCCGCACGTGCCCGGGCCAACATCGTCTGAACGTCCGCATAGAGAGCGCGTGCTTCCTCCCCCTTCACCGGGTCGTTCAGCAACGCCGGATAGGCCCCGCGCAGCTCCCACGTATGGAAGAACGGCCCCCAATCGATGGTTGTGCTCTTCGATCCCCGTCGCCACAGTCAGGATGTTCGGGTCGAATATGATGTCCGTCGGATCGAACCCGACCTTCTCCGTCAGGATCCCGTAGGCCTGTTCACAGATCGCTACTTTGCGGTCGATCGACGAGGCCTGCCCCTCCTCGTCGAACGCCATCACGACGACAGCCGCTCCGTATCGGCGACAGACATCGGCCGCTTGGACGAACGCCTCCTCCCCCTCCTCCAGACTGATTGAGTTCACAATCGCCTTGCCCTGCACGCACTTCAACCCGGCCTCGATTACCTCGAGATCCGAGCTGTCGACCATGATCGGGACCCGGGAAATGTCTAGCTCCGACGCGATCAGGTTCAGGAACCGTGTCAGGCCCGCCGCTGAGTCGAGGAGCCCTTCATCCATGTTCACATCGATGATGTTGGCGCCTCCCTCGACCTGATCACGAGCCACGTCGAGGACCGACCCGTAATCCTCCGTCTTGATCAAGCGTGCGAAGCGCCGGGAGCCCGTAGCGTTCGTTCGCTCGCCGACCATCACGAAATTCGTGTCCGCCGTAATCTCGAACGGCTCCAACCCGCTGAATCGTGTCAGTTTCTCGCGCCCCTCCGGACATCGCGGTGCCTTGTCTTGCATCGCCTCCCGGATGGCCCGGATGTGATCCGGGGTCGTCCCGCAGCACCCTCCCACGAGGTTCAGCCATCCCGACTCCGCGAACGTCGACAGCACCTTCGCCATGTGTTCCGGCGTGTCGTCGTATTCACCGAACTCGTCCGGCAAACCCGCGTTCGGGTAGCAATGGACGTAGGTGCCGCTGCAGGTCGCTAGCGCTTCCACGTACGTACGCATATCCGCCGCGCCCAACGAACAGTTGATCCCCACACAAAGAGGCTGGATGAACGCGATTGATTCCCAGAACGCCTCGACCGTCTGCCCGGAGAGCGTCCTCCCGCTCAGATCCGTGACCGTCACCGAAATGATGAGCGGAAGCCGCCGACCGCTATCGCGGAAAGATTGCTCGATTCCGAAGAGCCCGGCTTTGAGGGTCAGCGTGTCGAACACGGTTTCCACGAGGATAAGATCGGCTCCGCCATCCCCAAGCCCGCGCGCCTGATCGTAGTAGGCGGCCACGACTTCATCGAACGTCCGCGAACGGAAACCGGGGTCGTTCACGTCGGGCGAAAGCAACAGCGTGCTGTTCGTCGGCCCGACGCCGCCCGCCACGAAACGAGGAATCTCGCCCCCGAATGAGTCTACCGCCTTCCTCGCGATCCGCGCTGCCTCCACGTTGAACTCGTACGCCCGGTCGGCCAGGTCGTAGTCCGCAAGGGAAATAGCAGCGGCGTTGAACGAATTCGTCTCCACGATATCTGTTCCGGCCTCCAGGAACCCACGGTGGATCTCTTCGATCAGATCGGGTCTCGACAGAACGAGCGCCTCGTTGCAGCCCACGAGATCGCTCCCGTGGTCGGCGAAGGCGGCGCCCCGAAAATCCGCCTCGGTCAAGTCGAGAGCCTGGATCATCGTGGCCATGGCGCCGTCCAGCATCAAGATCCGCTCCTGGAATGCCGTGCGGAGTTGTCGTTCGGTGTCGGTCATGAAATTCGGGAGGGTGTTACACGTCTGACCCAAATAAAGAAACGCCTGGGCGCACATTCATCATGGGTGCCCAGGCGGTCGGCTCGGGTTCGCTGTTGCTTCCACGTGGTCGATTCCACTCATCCGCCAGTCGCATCAGCGTCGCCACGCAGGGTGACGATAGGATGTCTGTTTTCAGTCTTATCCGCCGGCGGCTTCCTTCCGCTTTTTCGCTTCGACACGCTTCGAGAAAGCCTTCTTCATGTTCTCGTCTACACGCTTGCCTTTGGTCGCTTCACGCCGCTCGGAAACCTGGGCTTGGACAGAAGCGATCTTGTTCTTCTCCTCTTCGGGCTTTTGGTCTTCACGCAGCCGCTGACCGATCGCCACCAGAAGTTTGCGATACGTGTTGTGATCTTCTGCGTTCGGATGAAGCGTGAACGGCGGCATGAACTTCAGCCCGAGTCCGTTTCGACGCTTCTTCGGATCCATCTCCTGGATCAGATCCCGGGGGAAGATCTGGAAGGCAATGCGTTCCTTCGGAGGATCGGCTTCCTGGATGTTTCCTAGCGTAAGTGGAAGGAAGATGTCGATCTCCTTGCCCGCCTTCTGCGCGAACGTCCGGACCAGCAACTCCTTCACCTCATCGGAAATTTCGAAATGCAGGAGAAAGCCGATGAACGAGTTCAGTTCCATCAGGTTGTCGTTCGGCTTTTTGTAGTGCGAAGGCATCATCTTGTCGTGCTCGATGCCGGCAAGCAGGGAACCGGGCGTGAACAGGTTGATCTGGTCCACACCGAAGTCGATCAACTGAATGTTTTCGATCGCCTTCAGCTGTTCCTTCGATTCCATGTCCTCGAGATGCTTGTGAATATCGTCCTGGATCCCCTCGAAGTAATCGGCCACCTTCTTGGCCCACATTCCACCACCCGAGATACAATACAACTTCGGCTTGAAGATATAGGGCGCAAAGTCCTCGGCGCTGAACGCTTCCGGCGCGTTCGGGAAGCACGTCAGCTTGTCGACTCGCAGCTGAATGCATTCCTCACCCTGGCGGATTCCATTCTCACCGTGTTTTTTCTCCGTGAGCTCGCGAGAACCGACCCAGTGCTTGCCCGCCTTCGAGTCCCGAATAAAAAGGGCCTCCTGCAACAACGTGCAGGCCGCCGTGAAGTACAGCTCGTTCCCACCCGCAGCAGCCAGCGGTAGGCTGTAGGAAACCTCGGTTTTCTCGCCCGGCTCGAGTGGATTGTCCACAGGAATGAAGTTCCCACCCGGTAGGGCCTTGGGGCGCGACACGACCAGAACTGGACGTGGCCCACTCTTGAAATTCATGATCTGCAGCGTGTTGATGGAGCCCGTTCCCCGTCCAGCCAGAAGAGAGGCAGCTTTCAGCTTGATGCGAGCTACGCTGCACTGGGCTTCCCGTTCTCTCAGACCTTTGAGAAGCGCCCCGAGCTGCTCGGGCTTCGAGAAGACCTGAACTCGTTCCCAGTTGATCGCCTTCTTGGCTTTCTTAGCGGGTGCCTTCTTTTTTCCACCAAAGAGTGCCATAGAGCCTCTTCGAAGAGAACGTCCGTAGGATTGCTGACAGGCTTATTCGTAACCTGTGAACTTAAAAATCACCTGAGAGAGTGTCAAGTGCCCTTAGCCCTCAGGTAGCAAGGAAGCGCACCCATCGTCGTCCTCTGAATCTCCCGTAGAGCACGAAGAAACGGCCAACCATCAGCACGCTGTAGGCCGTCCACGCACCCCACAGACCGGGCCAGACCGGGCCGATCCACGTCACGGTCGGCAGAAATACGCCGAATGCGACCGCGACCATCGCCACGAACAGATAGCCTACGTCGTTGGCCCCTATCAGAACTCCGTCCAGCACGTAAACGAGGCCGTTAATCGGTTGAGTCAGGCTCAGAAGAACCGCCAGACTCGCTACCTGAGCGACGACATCCACATGATCGGTGAACAGGGCCCCGATGTCGGCAAGACCGAAGTAGAAAACGACCCCGCACAGTCCCCCGAGCGCGACACCCCATACCATACATCGGCGGGCCAGAGCCACAGCTTCAGCCGCCTTTCGCGACCCCAGGGCATTCCCCACGAGCGTCTCCGCAGCGTGTGCGAACCCGTCGACCCCGTAGCTCACGAGCGACCAGACCTGCCAGAGAACGGCGTGCGCCGCCAGTGCGACCTCGCCCAGCCCGGACACCGTCCTGAGCAGGTAAAACTGCGCGAACAGCAGACACAACGTCCGGCCGAACAGGTGAAAATTCGTGGCGATCAACCGTCGCGCATTCGACAGGTCCAGCGCGCCCCTCAGCTTCAGATACGCACGATAGCGCCCGGCCAGAATCACCGCGCCCAGGAGGGCACCTGCCACGTTGGCCAGCACAGACGCACACGCAGCACCCTCCACCCCCATTCGGGGGGCGCCCCACACCCCATGAATCAGCGCCACATCACCCGTCAGATTCACCACATTGATCGCCAGCGTCATCCACAGTGGGGAAACCGCGTCCGCGCAGCCCCTGAAGAATCCGATCAACACATAGGTCACCAGCACGAACGGGGCGCCCAGGAT
Organism: Latescibacteria bacterium UBA6620; assembly: GCA_002433075.1. GTDB lineage: Bacteria > Latescibacterota > UBA2968 > UBA2968 > UBA2968 > UBA6620. The sequence continues at coordinate 39,758 of DJHM01000003.1, read as the reverse complement.
CCGGATGGCGAAATATCGTCTCCCCCACAGCTCAACCTCATCGCCCGGGCTCGCCGCCGCGAACCCCAGATCGGCGATCGTTCGATGCAACAGAATCAGGCCGACGCCAATTCCCACGGCCACCCACATCGACTGCATCAGGACCCGGGCCGAGGCTTCCCGATCACCGGAGCCGAAGTACTGGGCCACCAACGACGTTGTCCCCATGCGGAAGAATCCAAACCCCCAATAGAGCACGTCGAAGATCACGCTCGCCACGGAAACGGCGCCCATCAAGGCCACCTCGGGCAGGTGACCCACGAGCGCAGTATCCGCGATGCCAATCAGGGGAACGCTCAGGGAAGCGATCAGACTCGGAAGGGCGAGACGCAGAATCGGGCGGTCGAGCGAAGAGGAAACCGGCATGCGCTACAGCACCAGGGCTGTAATTCCCCCGACCAGAATCAGGACGGTCCCCAACCATTGCACCCGTTCGGCACTGACCCGCCCGCGAAGCATCGATGCCAGAACGAACCCGGCCAGGATGCCAGGGGCCCCATAGCCAGCCAACCGGAACGTCAGGGAGGTCATCAGACCGAGGTTCCACTGGACTGTAGCCAGAATCAGGGCGATTACGGTGAAGAACGAGAACAGCGTGGCCCGGAAGGTCTCGACCGGCCACTGCTGCTTCAGCCCGATCAGGACAATGGGAGGGCCTGCCGCAGCTGTGGCCCCGCCAGTTACCCCCCCGGCCAGTCCTGCGACCAGCCGTGCAATCCCGTCATCACGGAACGGTGGCCCCGGTCTGAACCGAATGGCCACCGTCAGTGCGATCATCGCGAACCCGATGGCTCGTTTCAGTGTGATCGGATCGACCATTTTCAGAACCAGGGTACCGGGCACAACCCCCACGACCGCACCTGCAACCCACCGGCCGAGGAGGTGTAGATCAACGTCCCGTCTGTTCTCGATCGTCTGCGCAATCCCGAGGGGGATGTAGACCAGGTTCAGCGCAGGTACCGCAATCTGGGGCGCATAGACCTGAACCAGACCGATCAGCCCCAGCAACATGAAGCCGAATCCCGCGACGCCCTGGATGGCCGTGGCGGCGGTCAGAACGCCCGATACGAGCAGCACTCGCCAGATCTCTACGCCTTCCACATCGATCCTTCGTTGTGAAGGCGGGCGACCTCCGACCGATCAGCCACGGTAGGCCGTCTTCAGAGGAGCGTCCCTTTCCGCGGGCGCGTACCACCCCTGCTCCGCGTAGTCACTCATATGTAAGTAGCACTTGATATTCACGGTCTCCTGACCTTCCGCGAACGTCAGGAGACGCGTCATCGACACGTTCTTCCTGCCGTGATGCATCGAAATGGCCGCGCAGTTGACGAACGTCGTGCCCCAGCGACGCTCGATGTGCGACATGCCCCCCGTCGTATCGTCCGGGTGGGTGTGCGTGTGCCCACCGAGCCACAGGTCGACCGCGCTGTAGTGATCGGCCAGAAACGTTTCGAAACGACCCGAATCCGGCTCCCCGTCGACCCAATACAGATAGGACGCGCCGATCGGGGCCCCGTCGTCGAAACGTCCGTGATAGCCTTCGTCGACGCCCAGCCAGTCGAGCGAGGCGACCGTGGTGCCCTTCAGCATGTGATGGTGAGCGGTCACGATGATCCTGTCCCGATTCGCCAGAACCTCGTCACACCACCATTCGAACGTCTCGCCCGTCACTGCCCCGGCCGGGAAGCCACCCACGGATCCGCGGCCGACCGGGGGCCCGCCGTCATTTCGGTCGCCCATCAGCAGGAACACGATGTTGCCCGCCTCGAATTTATATCGTTCCCACGTGCCCTCGACGGCATACGGACGCCGCGCTGCGTCTACGCCGGAGTGCGGCGTGTGCTCCCCCGTCGGGTCGATCCATTTGCGAAACCACCACTGACACGCCTCCTCGGGGCCGCTGGCATCGTGGTTCCCCACGATGTTGTAGAAGTCCTCACGCGGATGCGCGGTCGACGCCCCGTACTGACGCACGACTTCTTCGCCCTCTTCGTCATCCGGCGGCGTCTGCGATCCGGACGTGTCCCCGATGTCGATCATGATATCCCACTCGAACGAAGGCCCCCCCTCCGAGCCCCCCTTCTCGGCCTGGAGGATCACCTCTTTCAGGCTGTGACGGTCCCCTCGCGTGAGATCCGTCCCCACGTGCGCGTCGCCCCCCGCCCACACCGTGAACGTCTCAGGCACGATCGTTACCTCCATAGGTGTAGGAACCCGATATCAGGAGCCTCTTCGGATCATATGGCGCGGCGAACTCGTCCACGGCGTGAAACCCAAACGTCATGCTCATGCGCGAGTCCTCCGTTCGATTCGTCCCGATCCGATGGAAAACCAGACTGTCGATCACCAGGAGTCCTCCGGCCGGCATGGGCACGGGAACGTCCTGCTCCAGCAACCCCGAACCCGCGATCCGAGCATCCTCCTCCAGACGAGACGGTTCGATACCTGGCCAGAGATGCGATCCGGGGACCACGCGCGTGCACCCATTCTCCAACGTCGTCGGCTCCAGGTAGCAGATGATGGTCACAAGCGATCGTGTCCATTGACGGTTGTCTCGATGGAACGCGTCCGGACGAACGCGGGACGGATTAAGCGTCAGATGGTTGTGTCGATTGCGTATCGCCACAAAGTTGGGTCCGAGCAAGGAGGACAGCGGCTCGATCACCACCGGATGACGAATCGCTCGCTCAAAGATCGGATCGCGCTCGAGCGCCTTCGACAGCCGGATGGGACGGCCGTCCGGATCTTTCACCACCGGTTCGACCTCGCGCGCCAGGTGATCGTAGCCCAGGTCGCGTACTTCGCATAAGAGTTCGTCCGGCAAGGGATCCCGCAGCTGGAGAAACCCGTTGTGTCGAAACAGCCGCACTTCTTCCGGCGTAAGTTCAGCCATGGATCGACTCCACGGACCTCCGCGTCCATCGTAATCGTTCGTACCGGTCCTCATCTCCACATTCGAAGAGACATCCCACGTCACCGTCAGGTAGCGAAACGAGGTCTGAATAGGCGGCGGGACCGGGATGCAGAACAAGGGCGCCCATCCACGTCTGGCCGCCGTCACCGCTGAATCGGAGTGTCATTCGTTCCCGTGTCGTGCTCGCCGGATTCGAGAAAACCATGCCCCCTGGAACTTCGACCAGCGAAGCCTGACAGATCGGCTCGATCAAGACGTCCTCTTTCCTGAAATCCGTGAACGTCTCGCCCTGATCGTCACTCCACGCCACCCCGCGAGCGTTCCATCCCCGGTAGTTCCGGCAGTTGACGTAGAGTTTACCCTCCTCGGGCAAAGCAACCGCACACTCGTTCGTCCCCTGTTCCACGATGCCGCCAATGCACCAGGACATCCCACCGTCATCGCTCAGGATCACGTGCGAATGATAGGGATCTGCCTTTCGGTCGAAATAAACGCCGACCATGTGATCGCACGGAATGACCAATCGCCCCGAAGGCAACTGGATCCCGTGACCGGGTCCCGTGGCGTACCACGTCCAGGCCAGGTCCTTCGCTTGATCGGTGATCTCCACCGGATCCGACCATCGCGCACCCTCGTCATCACTGTAGGTGACCCAGACCGTGCGCGGACCATTGCCTTCGGTAATCGTCGTCTCACCGATCGCTCCGATGTTCTTGCACAACGTGAGCACCACACGACCGGACGCGCGATCCACGACGGGGCAGGGATTCCCGCACGTCATCTCCGACTCCGCCACCACAACCTTCTCGTCCGACCACGTCTCGCCCTCGTCCGCGCTCGTGCGGAGAAGCAGATCGATCTGACCCGTGTCGCTACGGCCGTCGCGTCGCCCCTCACAGAATGCGAGGACCGTGCCCGAGACCGTACGCACGAGAGCCGGAATCCGATAGGTGTGGTAGTCCCCCACCCCGCTGACCCAGAGATCCTGATCCATCATATAGATATAGGCCCTTCCCTTGACGCGCCGCTGACGCGCAGTTACACTCCCGGCCTACGGAGTCCCATTGAAGCTCAAGAACCCCCTCATCCTAGCCGTCTATGTTCCATCGGCCCTGCTTTCCGTCTGCCAGGGCATGATGGTTCCCGTGCTCCCGATCTTCACCCGCACGTTCGACGCTTCCTACGGTGTCGTGGGCTTGGTCCTGGCCACGGAAGGCGTCGGCCAGATCTGCGGCAACGTCCCGGTCGGCACCCTCATACGACGTGTCGGCAGGAACAATACTATGCGGCTCGGGGTCGGCCTCGTGGTGCTGACCGTCCTCGCCCTCTACTGGACGAACACCGTTTACGAAGTCATCGGCCTCCGGTTTCTCACCGGATTCGGCCACGCCGTGTGGAACGTCTCCCGGCTTTCCTACCTCGCCGAGGCCACCGTCTCGCACCGGCGTGGACGCGCCATTGCCATCTTCGGGGGCGTAGGACGTATGGGAGGTTTCATCGGCCCGGCCGTAGGCGGCGCCATCGCCATGTACGCGGGCCTTCGGGCTCCGTTCCTGGTCTACGCCATCGTCGGAGTCGGAGTGATTCTCCTCATCCTGTTCGGTCTGGACCCGGACAAGAGATCCACCGAGCCAGAGAACCGGAAAACCTTCCGACTCTGGGAGGTCTTCAAGGCCCAGCGTGCGGTCCTGGCCAGCGCGGGTACCGCGCAGACGCTCGTGCAGATGGTGCGATCGGGACGTTCCGTCATCGTCCCGCTTTACGCCGCCGATGTCATCGGATTGGAGGTCGGCGCCATCGGACTGGTCCTGAGCGCGGCGTCGTTCGTCGACATGTCCCTGTTCTATCCGGCGGGAATGATCATGGACCGATTTGGACGAAAATTCGCGATCGTCCCCAGCTTTGCGCTGCAGGCCGTCGGGATGGCCTGTATCCCCTTCACCGGCGGGTTCGCCACCCTCACCGCTGCGACCTGCATCATTGGAATCGGAAACGGGTTGAGCTCAGGGTCGATGATGACGCTCGGAGCCGATCTGGCCCCGGCAGAGGACGTGGGGGATTTCCTGGGGGTGTGGCGCCTCATCGGGGACGGTGGGAGTATGGGGAGCCCGCTCATTGTGGGCGGCATCTCGGACATCGTCGGACTCCAACCCGCCGCGCTCGTCATCGCCTGCACCGGCCTCGCTGGCAGTGCCATGTTCGCACTGCTCGTACCAGAGACGTTGGAAAAAGCCGGCGAGGCGCAACATACGCCGCCCTGATCGGGCTGTCAAAGCGCGGGGCGAACGAAAAAAGGTACGGAACCGGTTCCGTGCCTTTTCCTGCGCGGGTGTCGGCCAAGATCACTACGCCAATGGATTAACCCAGAAGGGTCAACGCATTCTTCCGGAGGACGTTGGCCTGATCCTGCAGGGCCGTCGTCGACTGCGTCAGGATCTGTGCAGTCGTGAACTCGGACACCTCGAGCGGGATATCCGCGTCGCGGATGCCCGACTCTGAGGCGGTGTTGTACTCGACGGAGTTTTCCTGGTTGCGGAGGCTATGACCCATTCGGTTCTGGAAGGCACCGAGATCGCCACGAACCTGCGCGACGTTCGAGATTGCAAGATCCAGCGTCGAGATCGCAGTTTGGGCCGTCCCCTGCGAGGCCACGGACAGCGTTCCCAGGTTCAGGAAAGCGCCGGACGCGCGCAGATCGCGGATGTTGACTTCCAGCCGGTGGGACGAAGCATCATCCAGTCCGATCTGGAACTGTCCACCCGTGCCCGGATTCACGATCAGACTCAGACCGTCCAGTTCCCCGTCACGATATCTGTCCGTCGCCGGATCGATTCCCTCTGCCGCTTTATGCCCGCTCAGCGTCAGCGTGACGCCGATGCGGTCGAAGTTGGCGATGATAGACGAGCCGGTCGTTACTACGCCACCGGTGCCGCCGTCTGCATCCAGCGCGGGGCCGATGAAATCGAGGCGCTGACCAGACCCGTCGTCGGGGAGGCCAGGGCTGTCGACACGGTCGGATCGGTATCGATCGTATTTCCGAATCCAGTCAGCAGCACCTGATTGTTGTAGGACGTGACGTTCGCGATGCGGCCGATCTCATTTGCGAGATGCACGACTTCGGCGTTCAGCGACTCCCGGTTCGCGTTATTGAGCGTCGAAGAAGCCGAGGCGACAGCCAGCTCCCTCATCCGGACCAGCATGGCGCTGACTTCGTTGAGAGCGCCCTCCGCCGTCTGGATGAGATTGATCGCCTGCTCGGTGTTCTTGTTGCCCTGAATCATGCCGCCGATTTCGGCGCGCGTGCCTTCAGAAACACTCAGCCCGGAAGCGTCATCCGCCGGCCGGTTGATTTTGAGACCCGACGACAGCCGCTCAAGCCGCATCGCCAGGTTTCTGTTGTTGATCTTCCCAATCCGTTGAACATTGATGGAGGGGACGTTGGTGTTGACTCTCTGTGGCATTGAAAACCTCCTTGTTCTCGCACGGGCTCGTTGGCCACGTTGCCGGCGTCCGTGCCGGTTTCCCCTTATTCTACGTCCTGAAGCAGCGTGTTATGTTGTCTATCAGACCTCCTTTGTGATATCACTTGATATTTACTGTTCCGGCGTTATTGTGTATTACTTATTGTTTTTAAGACACTTATGCCCATTGTATCGTCGCTTTTAGAATCTGCTTTAGGGGTTTTTCGGCACAGGCTTGGGGCTTTTTCGGGCAGGACCACCGACCATGGAACAGAAATTGCCTTGATCAGGGTGCGGAACGCGCATAAAATCATACACCCTTGATTTACAACACATTACAGAACCACAGAGGTCCCTATGGCGGAAGAAAATGACGCCGAAGAGCCCGATGTAGAGGCCGAAATGCTCCGCGTGATGCAGGAAGAACTCGGGGGCGACGATGCTGGCGGCGGCGAGGAAGCCGCTGAAGGGGGCGACGACGGCATCGACAACTTGGTAGAGGCCGAAATGCTCCGGGCGATGGAGACAGAAGGAGGAGGCGATACGGGCAACGCGGGCGATCCGATGGCCGCATTGCCCGCACTCGGACCGGCCTTGGACCCTGTTGCCAGCGCTTCAGCCGAAGGCATCGACCGGCTGACAGACGTCGACGTCGAAATCACCGTCGAACTGGGTGAAAACCACGTCGCTATACAGGACATCATGACCTGGACGGCGGGTTCTGTCGTGGAATTGATCGACGAAGAAAGCGAGCCCGTCAACGTAATGCTGAACGGCAGCCTCTTCGCGAAAGGTGAGATTGTCGTGGTCGGGGATACGTTCGGAGTGAGGATCGTGGAGTTGCTCGATCCGCCCGATGACGCCACGATGTGAGCCAACGCGGCTGAATCAGTTTTCTTCTAAGTAGCCTGAGTTCGCCTGCATGTAGAAGGATGGAAAGTAGACTTCCATCACCTGACCGTCGTAGAGAAACTCGTTCAACCGTAGCTTGATTTCGTCTTTGACGGTCTCTCGCCCGCTCCGCGACCTCAGTTGCTGCGGGGAGGCCCCGCTCAACGCGGCAATAACCTGATCCTTGACCCGGTCCAGGTTATCCTCCATCTCGATTTCGTCGGCAGCCGCTGCAGGTCCCACGGCCACTGTCACTTGGGTGACCAGGAACAACCGCGCCGCCGACGCCCTCGGATTTACGACAATTTCCCCCAGATCCACACTGGCTTCAGGCTCATCGCCTTCCGGCAATGTCCGGACGCGCCCCGATTCATCCGCTTCAACCAGAGGTTCGTCCCCCCGTGAAAGCTGCCAGCGCACCAAGTAGTACCCGCCAGCCGCCTGTAACAGCAAAATCACCAAGACGAGCGGAAGATACCGGAGCGCACTCCCCTTCTTGGGAGGCAGTGGTCGTGGAGGCGGAGCCTCCTCGTCACCTTCTTGTCGTTCTTCTTCCTCTTCTTCAGCCACAACATCCCCCGGCGCTACTCACTGGGTGGAAGTTCGACACGATGTCGCGACGTGCTCCGTGGTTCTTCCTTTCTCAGACCCTCTACCCGCCCCTTCAGCGCCGATTCCTTTTCTTCGGCCGCCTGGACTGCATCCTTCGCAGATCCCAGTTCCTTCTGCTTTTCCTCATTGTCTCGTGTATAGCGATCAGCGTCCGCCCGGACCTCGGCCGTCGATTCATTCAGACTGGCCACCTGGTCGTCGTATCGAGCCAGCTGGCGCCGAAAAACGACGACCATTTGCAATGCCCACACCACGAAGAACACGATCAGAACCAGAAGGATCCAGTCCACTCAAACCCCGCAAAAGACTTTGACAACGCACCCGAAGGACCCTACACTCCCGCCCCGCCGGGTGGATGCCGTATTATACCCAGAGTGCCTCACGATCTATGCCCCCGCGCATATCCCTCATCATTCCCGTCTTCAACGAGCAGGACGCGATTCAGAACGTCCTCGGCGACCTTCCCGCCGACTTCTTGACGGAAATCATCGTCGTCGACAACGGATCGACCGACCAGACCGCCCGTATCGCGCGCCAGATGGGGGCCCGTGTCGTCGTCGAATCTCGATGCGGATATGGAAGTGCCTGCCTTGCCGGCATCGCTACGGCAGACGATCCCGACATTCTCGCCTTCCTCGACGGCGACTACAGCGATTTCCCCGAGGAGTTGACCGATGTCGTACGCCCCATCCTCGAGGGCCGTGCCGACCTGGTGATTGGATCCAGAGTCCTCGGAGAACGAGAACCGGGTGCGCTGTTACCCCAGACCCGTTTCGGGAACTGGCTCGCCACCTTCTTG
>DJHM01000003.1:28952-30733 GCA_002433075.1 Latescibacteria bacterium UBA6620 | reverse complement strand
GAACTGGCTCGCCACCTTCTTGATCGAAGCGCTCTTCGGGACCCGCTTTACCGATCTGGGCCGTCACCCGCGATGCACTCCGTCAGATGCAAATGACCGACACCACATTGGGCTGGACGGTCGAAATGCAGGTCAAGGCCGCCCTTCTGCGCCTCAGGGCGACCGAAGTCCCAACTCGTTATCGCCGCAGAATCGGTGTATCGAAAATCACGGGCACGGTTCAGGGCACGATCCGTGCCGAATACAAGATCTTGTTCACCATCTTCAAATACGCCGCCCACCCCCTGCCTTGAACGAACAGCATAGCCTTTCCACACCGAGATCATCCGCCCTGCTGGTGGCGAAGCATGTAGCGAATGACTTTTGCAAACCTTTCGGCCCCTTGTTGGCTGATCTTGTAATCGTCCTGTCGTCGTGCAATTTCTCGGATGGCAAACAGGAAGCGTGTTTTCGGCGCGCCGTTGACGCCGACCACCGGTAAGGAAACCCTCCGGGCCGGCTGCTGCTGCTCTGTTTTGGGAGCTGGGGACGACGGCTTGAGAGGCTCATCTTCCGGCCAGTACTTGAGGAAGGCATAGACCGTGAGGGCGACAAACACGATCGACCCGAACGTCGATGCGACGACGAGCAGCCCGTAATAGGCCGCACCAACCGCAACCCCACCCAGCCCGATCCCCAGAATCAGAAACCAGTAGCCCAGTTGATCGGCCAGGGTCTGTGTCACGCCCTTACCGTCCCCCGAAGCCTCTTTCTTCTTGAACCACTTCATGTTCCTGAATCAGCCTCGTCTATGGATTGAGTCAGACGCTGACAACCGGCCTCCGCCGCTTCAGCATCGGACGACGCGCGGTCGCGACAGCTGATTATTTCATCGGCAATCTCGAGGGCCGTCATGATCGCAATCTTCCCCGTATCAGCCAGATTCTGCTCGCTGGCAACCCGGGCCATTCTCATATCAACGCTGGCAGCCACACCCTTCGCGTAGACCGCATCGTGCTCGCTCACCAGGGTGTAAGTTCGACCGAAAATCTCGACTTCCGTCTGGGTCTGCTCGGGCACGCAATACCTTTCCTTTGACCTAAAAGCCCTCTAACACGCGAAAATCTAAGCACGTCTGTTTCGACGTGTCAAGACGACTCGTCTTTTCCCAAACTTTTTCTCCAGGAGGCTAAAGATAGCTCCTCCACCTGCCGATAAGAGGAGAGAGGGGCCATCTACCCCTGCCCTCGCAGAGTGAGGGCACTCCACAAGTCGGGCGGAAGAGGACAGAACCGATGCCAACTGGTGTCGCGCCGGGGTCAGGCGCATCATTCGACCGAGTCGACCCTCCAGCAACCGAGGAAGCCGAAACTGAAGGCGGAGTCGATATTGAAATTTCCGGCGGTCCGGCCGAGGATATGGTTGATCTTGGTAACCAGGCCCCGCCTCCGGCCACCTACGGCCCGACCGCGACGGGCGATCGTTTCAGATTCGATCTGGAGTACGGGATGTTGAACGGAGAAGGTCGCTTCAGAGCGGTCGTCAACCGTTCCCGTGGCACCGCGGTACAGACGTATGACGAACGCCGCTCAATAGAATTTCAGGTGACGCGTGGGCTCGTTGGTAGCCAGAGTGCCCTGTTCAGTCTCGGCTTTTCGAACGCCGATCCCAACCGGGCGGAAGCAGGATCGCAGGTCGAAGCCCGCACCGGCTTCGCACGCATCGCCAGTCAGAACCTCGAGCTTCTGAAACAACTCTAAGAACTTCACCATCCAGAAACAAAAAAAGAGCGACGGCCTCGG
>DJHM01000003.1:23781-28623 GCA_002433075.1 Latescibacteria bacterium UBA6620 | reverse complement strand
GCTCGCTCTTTTAATTTTCGCAGTTCTAATCAAGAAGTAAACTTCGTTGTATCTGCCAGGGGATCGATTCGCACTGTGCCATCTGTCGCAGGCACCGAGACTTCTACGATCCACCCCTCCACCATCCCACCCGGCACCTCCACGGTCGTCGGCGTCCGCTTGACCACCCTCGCTTCCTTCGATACGTGCGCGAAGGCGTTACACTGTTCGTCGTCTACGCAGAAATACTTGTGGATGCGTTCATCCGCCTGTCCACCCAACTTGGCGACAACCCGACTCTCCTGCTTCGGTAAACCCTCGCTCACGCCTCACCTCACCACGATCTCTGATAAACGACTCTACGAAGGCACGCCATACAACCGGTGGCTTTCAATATATCGAGTGACACAATCGGCTACAAGACCCTCAACCGAGGCGCCCTCCGAGAGCCGAGTCCGGATCTCCGTCGAAGAACAATCGATCAGTGGGCTGTCCAGAAACGTCATCCTGCCCGCCAGCGAAGATGGCACACGTCCTCGATCCCACCCCGGCCTGCACAGTACCGTCACGCGCGAGAGTTCCAGCACTCGCTCTGGCTCGTGCCAGCTGCCCATCTCGACCGCGTTGTCGGCGCCGATCAGTAGATGAAGATCGAGGTTCGGATCTTCGTCCAGCAGGGCCGAAAGCGTGTCGACGGTATAGGACTTTCCTTGCCGATCTACCTCGATCCTCGACACCGATGTCTTCGGTTCCCCATCGATGGCGAGCGTGACCATGGCCAGGCGATCTTCAGCGCTTGCGACAGGGCCCGCCTTGTGCGGGGGGTCTCCCACTGGAACGCACACCACTTCATCCAGGTCGCACGCTTCCCTGGCGTGTCGTGCCAGTGTCAGATGCCCGACGTGGATAGGGTCGAACGACCCACCAAAGACCGCGACGCGGCGCCCCACGTCTATTGTGCCTGAACGGGATCCACAGCGCTCGAGTCGGGTCTCTCCGCGACCGTTGACGAGACGCGGTTCTGGAGTGCGCGCTCGATCCGCCGCAGCGCCCCTGCGTGTTCCTTCAGATCCTCTCTGGGTAGCGCCTCCGGAGAGGATTTCTGCAGGGCTTCCAGCGCTTCTGCGTACTCGCCCTTCCTTTCCAACGCCCGCCCCATGATCACCCACGCCACGTTCGCCGACGGGGACTCCGGGTACTCTTCAATGATCCGCTTGCAATACCCCACGGCCGAAGAGGGTAATTTCCAGTTCAGGTAGTTCGTGGCGATCATCAACTGCTTGCTCGCCAGCTTGTCCCTCAGGTCCTGGATTCGCTTTCGTGCGTCGGGGGCAACGTCACTGTTTGGATAATCTTCCACGAAGCGTGTGAACTCTTCGATCGCCCGCGTCGTTTCTTCCTGGTCGTGGTGAATCGACCGGGACTGGTGGAAGTAGCACATCCCGATCTGATATCGGGCCCGGTCAACGAGTGGACTGACCGGATACTCGTTGATCAGCCGTTCGAACTCGAAGATCGCCGTCACGTAGTCTTCGTTGCACAGGTAGGACTGCCCCAACCCGAACTGCGCCTCGTCCACATAACGGGACCCGGGAAAGTCGGACAGGAGATTCCGAAACAAGGTCCTGGCGTTCCAGCACTTCCCATCGAGCAGTGCCTTCTGACCATCCTCAAAATAGGTCAGTGCATCGTCTCGGCGTGATCCCTGACTCTGAGCGCAACCTGACAGCCCAATGGCCATCGCAAGCAGACCGCCCATCCATCGCACCCGACGCCTTGTCGCAGGAACGCTCAAGGGGATGTCGCCTTCGCCGACCGGATGCGCCGAATCTTTTCTTCTGCCCGTAGCAGGTATTCGCTCTTGGGATAGTCGACAGTCAATCTCTTGAACTCGATCAGCGCACTGTCCAGGTCGTTGAGACGCTGGTAGCAGTAACCCAGTTTGATCTGCGCGTCATCGTCCTTTTCCGTCCTCGCATACTGGAACACGCGCCGAAAGGCCTCGATCGCCGCGGTGAAGTTTCCTTCGGCATACGCACATTCCCCCAGCCAGTACTGCGCGTTGTCTGCCAGATCCCCACGAGGGTTCTGCGCCATCACCGCCTTGAAGGACTCCCGCGCAGCCACATAGCGTTGCGCATCAAAGTGATTCAGCCCGTCGTCGTAGTGATCGGTCGCGCTCTTTCCGGGCGTGGGCGGTCGGGCCGGAGCCGCGGGCGTGGAACCTTGCTTCATCGACGCAATCTGTGCCCGCAGCCCCTCGATCTGTTCGGACAGCGCCGCAAGGCGCGTGGCCCGTTCCCGATCCGCTGCCTCCAGCCGATCGAGTAGGTCCGTCAGCAGGGCTTCGAGCCGACTCAGCCGCCCCTCGGGCGAATCGTCCACCGGTATTTCGATCCGTTTCTCGACAGGCGGTGGCAGCTCGAGCGGTTCCTCGATGGGTGGACCGTATTCCTCGTAGCGAGTCGATGCGCAACCGGCCGTCCATACGAGGACGACCAGCGCAAGCGTGACGGCCTTCACGCGATTCTCCCTATTGGTTGACGGAGGAGACGGATGGAGGTTCCCACGAGTCGAAAACAAGCCTCGCAGATGGGCACGTCCATTCAGTAGGAAGCAAGCGTCGCCGGTGGGGAAAAACCGTGGCGAAAAGACGTAAATGTCTGAATTTATCAACGTTTATACGGGCAATCAGTTGAAAATAAGCAAAGGGCACATGTGAGTCAAGAAACGGCCTGCGCTTGGGCAATCCCCGACCCTCAAGGGGGTCGGGGATTGCCCAAAAACCTAGTTCCGTCTTGACCTCCCGGAACGGCCGCGCTTACCTTCGGCCCATGGACCCTTTGAAGGCGCGTGTGAGACTCGGCTACTCCCGGTCCTGGGTCGTCAGAAAGTACTCTTTGATCGGCCTCTGGCCCTCGGAGGTTCATCTCACCCGCAAGTTTTTCGCGCCGGGTTCCAGACTGCTCGATATCGGGTGCGGAGCCGGCCGTACCTCAATCCCCCTTGCGCAGGCCGGTCACGAGATCGTGGCCGTCGACCTGGCCACGCCGATGGTCGCCCAGACCCACGCCCTCGCGGAGTTCGCCGGCTGTCGTGTGCGTGGCGTCGCCGCAGATGCCGCTATTCTCCCGTTTCCGGCAAACACCTTCGACGGTGTGCTCTTCTCCTACAACGGCATCGAGCTCGTTCCGCGGGAAGCCGGAAAACGAGCCGTCCTCTCCGAAGTCTACCGCACGCTTCGACCGGGCGGTCACTTCATCTTCACCACGCACGCCCTCGAGGCCTTCAACCGTTATGCCTGGGACCGACTGCAGAGGGTCCTGGACCAGCTCGGTCGGATGTTGACGTTCCGCTCGATTGCCGACGAAGAGTTTGGAGAAATCATACCCGACCCCTCTCGCAACGTCGAAGTCTACTACATGCAGATTAACTCACCACGAAAGTATCGTCGCATGCTGCGGTCGACCGGTTTCGGGCTTCGTTACTTCAACAGTCGCTCCCGCATCGATGCCCTCAAACCTCCCGGTTGGCTCGCCGACTTCGACGGCGACTTCAAATTCTATGTCGCTCAAAAACCCTGACAACCCGGGCGTATTCGTACTGGGCTCGACGAACATCGACCTCATCTGTAAAACCGAAGCCCTTCCTCTTCCCGGCGAAACCGTCCTCGGTGGAGACGTGCTGCAAGCCTTTGGCGGAAAGGGAGCAAACCAGGCCGTCGCTGCCGCGCGCGCGGGCGCCCGCGTCGCTTTCGCCACGTGTCTGGGCACCGATGCGTTCGGCGATGGCGCGCTCGAGGCGTTCGAAACGGAGGGCATCCTCACGCAACACGTGCGACGTTCCGATCAGCACCCTACGGGCGTCGCCCTGATCACGGTCGATCGAAAGGGCGAGAACTGCATCGTCGTCGCCCCAGGGGCGAACCACGCCCTGCGGCCCGATGGCGTCGACTCATCCGGGCTCGAGGGGCACCGGGTCTTCGTCGCCCAACTCGAGGTCCCGATCGACACCGTCTCGCACGGGTTGACCCTCGCTCGGGACCGTGGCCTTATCACCGTGCTCGATCCCGCCCCCGCCCGGCCTCTCGAACGCGACCTGCTCAGCCTCGTCGACTGCCTGACCCCGAACGCCGCCGAAACCGAAACACTCACTGGCGTCCAGCCCGTAACGGTCGGCGACTGCGAGCGAGCCGCGCAACGACTCCGCAAATCCGGGGTCGGCTGCGTCATCGTCACCCTCGGCGCGATGGGGGCCGTACTCGTCGACCAGGAGGGCACGCTTCACCAACCCGCTCCGGAGGTCGACGCGATCGACACCACCGCCTCCGGTGACGCCTTCACTGGAGGACTCGCTGCCGGCCTTGCAAGCGGCCTCACCCTCCGTGAGGCCCTTCCGGGGGCGGTTGCCGCCGGCACTCTTGCTGCGACTGTCGAAGGGGCGCAACCGGCCATGCCCAATCGTGAAGCCATCGAGAGATGTCTCTCCTCGGGGCCGTTTCAGCCAGGTCATTGACCCTCGTGGGCCCCTTTCCTATATTTACAGTCCCCACTGGTAGAAGAAGCACTAAGTCTTTATTATTCATCAAGATCGATACACACGGCCCTCTCCCCGCCAGACCCGAGGGGTGCTTACGTGGATAACACCACTGAATTCGAGGATCTCGTTCAGGAACTCGATGTCTTTGAGCAGGAGGCCAAAAGCCTTCAAGAAAAGGTTGCCCGCCTGATGCATGATGCCCGAGAGGTGTCGGTGAGCCCGGATGGCCCCGACAGGACTACGGATTCGGAAGGCGGCGAGTCCTGACCCGAGCGCGATTGCTCGAAAGAAAAAAAGAGGCAGGCGGACGCAGAGCGTTCGCCT
>DJHM01000003.1:0-23465 GCA_002433075.1 Latescibacteria bacterium UBA6620 | reverse complement strand
GAGCGTTCGCCTGCCTTTCTTTCACGTGCTGACGACCCTCCTCATCGGACTCGCGTTGATCGTCGTCCTTGTGGCACGTTTCGCACGACCGGGAATCGAACGATGCCCCGACTGCAACCGCAAGCGCGAGGATGACGAGCCGATCTGTCCTTGCGGATGGGTCTTCGAGTATCCTGACGACGGCCAGCCCCTCGAATACGGTACATCCGAAGAAGCGGAACCATGACTCTGATCGCACTTCTGAGTGTCCTGCTGTTAACCCAGCCCGCCCTGGCGGAAACCGACCCGGATACCGGTCGCTTCTCCTACACGCGCAACAGCATCTTCGTCGACGGCACGCTCGCTCGCATCGCTCTCTACCTGATCCGGGAGAACCAGCGCGAAGGACTCGCCTATCTGTCGCCCGAAGTAGGATCCGGCATCGTCGGCTATCAACTCCGTCTGTTCGACAACGGAAACGAACTCGTCGACGGAGATGACAAGATCAGTGTCCGCCGGTATACGGTTCCCACCACGCCGGACAGCACACTACCGGATGGCTATTGGCGAAACGAATACGTCGAGTACGTCGACAAGGGCCTGAACGGAATCGATGAGAATGACCACTATTTCGTGAACGGAAGACGCTTCGACCTCTTCGGACAGGACCCGACATCTCTAACCCAGCATCAGACCCAGGTCGAGACGGCCATCAACACCTTCATCCAGAAAGTCGACTACCAGGCCTCGCTCCAGGATCTCGGCTCGCGAACCCAGCTGTCGATCCGCAAAGGGTCTGCTTTCGAGGATGGGTCTCTCCCCGCTGAGGTCGTGTTCGGACTCGACCTCAGTTACATCTTCAAGCCCATCGAGCGAGACGGCCGGACTCTCGCCGCCGCCGCCATGACCGAGGAGATTCGCAAGCGAATCGGCCTCGTCTACAGCGCCACCCTCGGCTACACCGACCTGACCGGGTTCCGTCTGCGCGACCTGTCCGAACAGACCTCGTTGATCCAGCGCACCTACGATCCCGCGGAGAAGCGTCTCATGCAGCTCGTCGTCGACAGCCTGTTCGACCCCGACGGGGACGGCTTGATCGAAGCCCAGAACCTCGCCAACGGCTACTCCCGGTTCCGCGAGCTGCACCAGGAACTCTCCGATGCTGCCCGCTCGGAGAACCGACGCATCGTCCTCCCTGGCGACAAAATCGCCCGCCTCCGCAAAGAGTACGAAAGCGTCAGAAGCGAAGCCTTCCGCCCCTGACGCTTTGTCCGGATGCAAAATGGAGAGGGCAGTACGCAAAGCGCACCGCCCTCTCCATTTTGCAGTTTTCATTTTTCAGTTTGCAGTTTCTCTAGGCCTTCTCCCAAATCCCTTCCAGCAATGCCGGCGGTGACATCGGCAGATTGTACATCGCCACGCCCACCGCGTTCCGAATTGCCTGCTGAACAGCCGCCGGCGGCGGCACGATCGGCACCTCCCCGACACCTCGAACCCCGTACGGGTGGCCAGGATTCGGCACCTCGACCAGGATCGTCTGGATCATGGGCAGATCCAGTGTCGTCGGCATGCGATAGTCGAGCAGACTGGAGTTGACCAGCCGTCCTTCATCGTCGTAAACATACTCTTCGTTCAGCGCCCAGCCTACACCCTGTGCGATTCCGCCCTGCATCTGACCTTCAACGTAGGGTGGGTAGATTGCTTTCCCCACATCCTGTGCGATCGTTGCACGGAGGATGTCCACCTTGCCCGTATCGGGATCGACTTCCACGTCGATCGCCACGGTCGCGAACGCACCACCCACCCCACCCGGCTTCACCGTCGCGCGCCCCATCACCGGCCCGCCCGTGGAATCCAGATTCGCCGCCATCTCCTTGAACGACATCTGTCGCGCTGGATCCGACTTCGACCGGAACACCCCGTCTTCGAACTCCACGTCGTCCCTCGGGATTTCCCAATGGACCGCCGCCCGTCCGATCATCTGTTCCTTGATGTCCTGGGCCGTGTTATAGGACGCCCATCCAGTCGCAAAGGTCGTTCGGCTTCCACCCGTCACGCCCGTATACCCGATCGCGTCCGTGTCTCCCACCATCGGATTCACATCGTCGATTGAGATCCCCAGCACCTCGGCCAGCTGCATGGCCATCGACGTACGGGACCCTCCGATGTCGGTCGACCCTTCCACCAGGTTGACCGTCCCATCGGCGTTGACGCTCGCGCTTGCGCTGGAGATCCCACCTCCATTCCCCCAGAACCCTGACGCCACCCCGCGCCCCTGGTTGGGGCCGTCCAGCTTCGACTGATAGTGGTCGGATTCCATGATCGCCTTCAGGCACTCCTCGTGTCCGATCTTCGGATAGATCGGGCCGTCGGCTCGACGAGTGCCTTCCTTGGCCGAATTCTTGAGCCGAAACTCGAGCGGGTCCATGCCCAGTTCTTCGGCGATTTCGTTCAGCACGGTCTCCGCCCCGAACGCACCGATCGGCGCGCCGGGAGCACGGTAAGCCGATGTCGACGGTTTGTTCGTACACACATCGTAGCCGTCGATCTGAATGTTCGGGATATCGTAGGGCGCGAACATGCAACGCCCGCCCGCGCTCACCGACGCCCCTGGGAAGCCTCCCGACTCGAACGCCAACATCGCCTCTGCCGCCGTCAGACGTCCATCCTTCTTCGCCCCGACCTTCACTTTCAAGTGGGCACCCGAAGCCGGGCCCGTCGACTGCAGGACCTCCGTCCGTGTCATGACCATCTTGACCGTCGCGCCCGATTTTTTCGAAAGCAGTGCAGCGATCGGTTCAAGATAGGCCCTGATCTTGCCGCCGAACCCACCGCCAATCTCGAGTGGAATCACCCGGATTTTCGAAACGGGCACCCCCAGGATCTTGGCCACCTGGTCCCGCACGCCGAACGCCCCCTGGTTGCTGCATCGAATCGTGATGCGGTCGTCTTCCCCCCACAACACGGTCGCGTTCTGCGGCTCGATGTAGCCCTGGTGTACCATCTTCGTGTTCAGCGTGCGTTCGATAACGACGTCCGCTTCCTTGAACCCCTTGTCGATATCTCCAAGCACCCATTGGAAGTGCGAGCCGATGTTGCTGCTCTTCCCCGACAGTTCGCCCAGCGATAAGGTCTGCAGATCCTCGTGCAGCAGCGGCGCGTCCTCCTTCATCGCCTCCACAACGTCCAGGACCGGCGGGAGAACCTCGTATTCCACCTCGATCAGGTCGACCGCCTCCTCCGCCGCACTGAGCGACGTCGCGGCCACTGCGGCCACCGGGAAACCGTGATAGAAGACTTTCTCGTGAGCCATGACCGACGCAAAAAGGTCCTTCATCCGGATCACTTCTTCACCCAGATCCTCGACCCGGTCCTCGAAATTGGCCACCAGGTCTGCGCCGGTCACCACGGCGCGAACCTCCGGGTGCTCCTCCGCTCGGGATGTATCGATCGAGATCACCCTGGCGTGCGCGTGAGGGCTTCGCAGGACCTTTCCCTGAAGCAGATCGGAGGACGTGTAATCCGTACCGTAGACCGCGCGCCCCGTAACCTTATCGGCCCCGTCGTGACGCACGGGCCGGGTTCCGACCACCTTATATTCTTCGATTCCGAGATACGCTTCGGATGCGACTGCCATGTTTGGTACTCCTTACGTGTTCGTTGACCCCGTCCCCACCCACGATGGCGGCCAATATAGGCGGGGTCGATCCTCTGTCAAGGATTGCATAAATTTCCATTTATGTGTATGGGCGAAAGAAGGGCCGGAACGTCTATCCACCGTCCCGACCCGTTCTTTCTTCAGTTTCCGCACGATCTATTCGATGTCCTGTCCGAAAAAGTCTTTGAAGATCAGAAAATCGGCCAGATTGACGATCCCATCACCGTTCGCATCCATTCGACGATGGGGTTGGTCTCCGGTCGGCCATCCCGCATCGTCCGACGTCTTGTTGAAGGCGAGGACCAGTCTCGTGAAGTCGGTGAAGCCGACCGTGCCGTAACCACTCACGTCCGCCCATTGTCCAAGATCGATCTCCAAGGTCGCGAAGGAAATGACCGACAGCGCCGTTTCCTGTCCATCCACCGCCCGGAACCGGATCTGTGCGGTTTCGACCCGCGTTTCATTGGTCCCCGATGCCTCGAAGAACCCTCCCTTTGTCCTGAACGTCACGGTTCCCAGGTGACCGCCTCCGGGGCCGAAGTTGCCCCCCTGCGACACGATCCGAAATTCGAGCAGCCCGGGCGCAACGATCTCCGTCTGGAGCAGACCGTCCTCCGAAGCGAACCTGCCCGCCACCCATCCGTTCGTCGACAGAACGAGCGCGCTGGGGTCGCAGGTCATTTGCACAGTGATTTCCGACACTTCGGGAAGGTCAGCGACATGAAGCTCCATCGAAGCCGTTTCGTTCACGCCGAGGGGAGTCCGCAGAACGTCCTGCAAACCGACCGTCGGATCCAGATCTCTCCGAGGTGGATGACTCGCACTCCCTCGATGTCGTCCGTAATCCGTAACTGCCCACCCAGCGAACCGGCTTCGGTCGGCGAATAGGTCAACACCACCGTCTCGGCGGCAGATCGAGAATCTCCGTCGCATTCGAGCGCACGCCCGTGGCGATCAACTCCAGGTCGAAAGACAGTTCCACATTCCCGTCGTTTCGAATCAGAATCGAATGCGAACTCGTCTCGCCCACGAGGACCGAGCCGAACTTCAAACTGTCCGGAAGATCGACAATCGGGAACGAAAGCGTATTCCCCACCAGGCTGTTGTTCTCGAAATCCGATTCCAGAATCGTTCGGTCCGGGTTGATGATGACACCCCATCGAAGGTTGCTCGCCGGCCCCTGACTCTCCGGCACGATCACCGGCACGTCCACTTCCAGGACTCCGTCTGCATCGACCAGGCTCGAGATCTCGGTCACCCCCACGAGCACTTCCTCTTCATCCCCCACCGTGTCGTTCGTCGTTAGATACACCGCTACATCGAAACCCGAGATCGTGCTGCCTTCTCCCGCGTTTCGAATGTCCACAGACACGTTGTAAAACCGCCCGCGGGAAACCTCGGATGGACACAGAAGTGATCCCAGTGAAACCAGGTCGGGAGAAAACGGAACGACGGTCGTGAGCAGGCCGACATTCGTGTTGTTCGTCTCGTCCGACTCGACAACCTCATCCACTTCATCGACGATCACGCCCCATTCATAGTCCGCCAGAGGCAGATCCAACGGAATCGTTACCGTAATTTCCGCGTTCAAAATCTCGCCTGATGTCACCCCCCCTGTGACGGCCAGTTCGCCCACCCGGATATCGTCTTCGTCCCCGGCCAGAACGTTCGTACTGACCACCGCCACGATGACGAAATCATCGATCAGCGGACCGCCTGAGAAGTTCTGCACATCCGCGCTAACCGTGTACGTGCCCCCACGCAGCACCTTGGACGGACCCACGGGATCAGTGAAAATTTTCAGATCGGCCGCAACCACAACCGTCCCGGTTGCCCCCCCATTGTTCACTTCGCTGACTTCAGCCTCAAAGCTCGTAG
Source organism: Latescibacteria bacterium UBA6620 (assembly GCA_002433075.1). Classification (GTDB taxonomy): domain Bacteria; phylum Latescibacterota; class UBA2968; order UBA2968; family UBA2968; genus UBA6620. The sequence goes on along the minus strand of DJHM01000003.1, from coordinate 17,950 downwards.
CATCCACGACCGCAGCGTATCGGTACGTTCCCACCTGGTGGTCCGAAGGAATGGTGACCTGAACATCGAGCGACACCCGCTCGTCATTCAACATCTCCTCCGTGTAGGTCAGGTTACCGATCCGGACGTCTTCTTCGTTCCCCGCCGTTTCGTCCGAACTCAAGTAGACTGTAACCTGGAACGCGCCCGTCGTCGTTCCCGCGCCTACGTTCTGAATCTCAAGACTCACCGCGTAGAACGACTTCCAGATCGCCAGGTCCGGGCCTTCGGGAGCGACAGACACAATCAGATCGGCCGGTTGCGCGATGACCGTGAAGGACTGTCCGAGACCGTCAAATCGGGTTCCGTCAGCACGATCTGCGCGGCCGGGCCGACCTGCGCGTTTTCGTCTCGTCCGTTTCCGGCTGCGTGTTCTGGGCATCCACCACCGCGATCCACTGATACCTGCCCTCGACCACGCTCTCCGACACGAACACGTTGATGTTCTGCGTGCGGCTCTCGTCAGGGTTGACTGCGTCCTGAAGGATCACACTTCCCACCACGAGATCGCCCGGATCGAAGGTGCCATCCGAGCTCAGGTAAACGGTGATGTCGTAGGGCTCGAACGAAGAACCCGACCCGGCGTTCGTCACCGTCACACTCACGCTGCCCGACGTGCACAGCGACATCAGATCGGGCCCGGCCGGTCCCGCGCTCACGATGAAATCAGTAGGCGTCGGTGCAACCTCGATCGCGTTCCCTACACCGACGTTGTTGTCCTCGTCCGATTCCACCACGACGTTGCCCGCGTCGACCTGCACGAGCCATTGGTAGGAGCCCAACGCCTGCAGAGACGGTACGCGAATCGGGATGGCAAGCGACCGGGTCTCGCCGGGAGCGAGCACGACCGCCACTCCCTTGTCGCCGAGATTGCGAATGTCGACCAGCACCGTGTCTTCCTGCCCCGGATGACCGAGGTGGGTCCCGAAGGTGCGGATGACGTCGCCAGGTCGATACCCGTCTGAGCGTACGCGAAACCGGTCACAGACAGCGCAGCCAGTGCGCACGTCGCGACGGAACGAATCACAGTCTTCATGGAATACGACTCCCTGAGAATCCAGATCACAGAACGGGCGACGCGGAATCCGCCATCCGTCCGAGGAAGGTCCTTCGAGTCATGGGGTCGTTCTGCAAGAAGAGTTACAGCTCTCGGCGACCTCCGAGGGGATCGGAAGAGCAGAGTTAGGGTTGGGCTCCGAAAAACACCGAGTCACGTCACGAGCGAATCTATGATAAGCCTTTGTTTTTGAACGGCCAAGAGCCTGTTCGGGTTCCCGGACCGCCGGTTGACAAGTGCCGATTCGGGCCCCTATATTGCGGCCCCGACCGGCAATCTTCCGTCCGGCCCATCCACACCCGTAGCTGGGATCCCGAATGCTGTTCAAAGGGCTCGCCGACCTGAGCGGCGACCAGCGATGGCGGTTCTACCACGCCCTGATTGGTTTTGCCTGCGTCGCATCGGCCGCGCTCATCGGCCGCACCGCCGGTGATAGCCTGTTTCTCACCCATTTCGAAGCACGGCATCTGAGGTACATGTACCCGGTCAGCGCCGCAGTTGCGGGAGTGCTGGCTTACGGTTACGGGCGTCTCGCGGGCCGCCTCGCCCTCGATCGCCTGATCGGCCTGGCCATCTGCCTCCTGCTCGTCTTCCTCCTCGCCCTTCGAGCCATGCTCGTTGTAGACAGTCCCGGGGCCCGGATCGCCGCCTACATCGTCGGTGATCTCGTCGTCAACACTCCCATGCTCCTCTTCTGGAGTTTCGCGGGCCGTCTATTCGATCCCCGCGCCGCAAAACGCCTGTTCGGTCTCGTCGGAGCGGGCGGCACGGTCGCCTGCCTCGTCGCCGGCCTGACCGTGCGACCCGTCGCGGCCGTCATCGGCACCCCGAACCTCCTCTGGCCCGTCATCGTCCTGCTGGCCGGGTTCCTCTTCATCGTCAGACGCGTCGCCCGGCACGAGGGGGTCGGCACCCAGACCCCCGGGCCGGCCTCCGGGCCCGGTTCTGGCAGTTATCGCCATCTCCTAGGGACCGGCCAGGTTCGGGTCCTCGTCTCCCTCATCGTGGTCGCCACCATCGCGGTAACCCTCGTCGATTACCAGTTCAAGGCCGCGGCGCGTCAGCAATTCCAGGGAGACGCCATGGCCGCTTTCTTCGGCACCTTCTACGGTGCTGCCAGCGGCCTTGCGCTCGCGTTCCAGGTCTTCCTCGTCCACGTGATCCTGCAGCGCGGCGGCGTATTCCTCGGGCTGGCGATCATGCCGATTGGCCTGATCGTCACCGCGGTTGGGTCGGTGGTCACGGCGGGCTTTGAGTGGACGATTGCCAGTAAATTCGTGTTCCAGGTCTTCGCATTCACTATCGACAGCGCTGCCATTCAGATGCTCTATCTGGCGGTCGCCCTGCAGAGCCGCGGCCAAACCCGCGCCCTGGCGGACGGAATCGGAAAACCCGTCGCGATCGCCCTGGCTGGCCTGTTTCTCGTCCTCGGAGACGGGATCCCCACCCAGGTGCTCGCGATCGCCACCGCCGTGGCGGCCGTCGTCTGGATCGTGTTCGCTCGCCTGAACCATCTCGCCTACGTCCAGGCCCTCATCGCCTCGATCGGCTCCCACCGGTTCGACGCGTCGTCCGAAACCGGCCCCATCCACGACAAGGTCTTCGAGGACCACCTGAGAAACGCCCTCACCACAGGATCGGATGAAGAAATTGCCTACCTCCTGGGCGTCGTGGACACCGTCGACCAGGTGGACTGGACGCCCGAGTATCGAGCGCTGCTCGACCGCCCCACTCCACACATCAAGATCAGCGCGCTCGACTATCTCTCGACCCGGGGCAAGACGGCCGACAGGGCAGTCGTCATCAGCCATCTTACGCACGATGACCCCGGGGTCCGCGCCGCCTCCATCCGAGCCCTCATTGCCCTGTCGGACGAGGATCCGCTCGAGGAAGTCGAACAGTGTCTGGCCGACCCACATCCGGAACCCAGGGCGGCCGCGATCGCGTGTCTAATCGGCAGCGACCTTGACCGTCTTCTGACCGCGGGCGCCGCACTCAGGGACATGCTCGAATCCGACGAAACGGCGGAGCGCATCGGCGCGGCACGGGCCCTGTCCAACATCGAGCGTGGCGGCATGGTCCGCCCCCTCGCCCGGCTGTTGCAGGACGGAGACCCCGAGGTCGTCGTGGCCGCGCTCCTCGCCTGCCGTTCCCAGCAGGACGACCTCCTCATCCCCGTCATTACCCCCCTGTTGTCCGATCCTCAGATCGCACACGAAGCGGCCGACACCCTCAAGTCCTTCGGCACCGGCGTCCTCGACCACCTCGTCCCCTACATCGAACTCTCTGAGGAAGAGGGTGCGTTCGAAGGGGCTGCTGGTATCCCCCCCATTCTGGCGGAAATCGGAGATGCCTCGACCATCCCCGTGCTCGCCGAAGCCGCAGCCCATTCGCCCGATCTGGCCCTGCGAGGCCACGCGATCGAAGCCCTCACCCAGCTCATCGACCGCCTCGGCGCACACGCCCGAACTGCCGAAACCACAACCGAACTCGCCGGACGCGAGCTCCAGGCCTACACGACCAGCAGAATCCACCGAGCCGCGATCGCCGACCGCCCCAACACCGAGGTGCTTTCCGACGCCCTCAGGCATCAGGCGGACGACCACTTGACGAACGCGCTGAAACTCATCGACCTGAACACACCCGACGTCGACCTTCTCCAGCTCTACGATGCCGTTCGCCTCGGGGGACCACAGCGGTCCAGCGCTCTCGAAGTCTTCGACAACGTCGTAAAGGGACCGATCAAAGCGGACCTCCTCGCCTGTCTCGACGACCAGACCCCCACGGACGCGTTCCAAGGAGACCCTGTCGAAGCCATCCTCGCGTCAGACATATCCGAATGGATCCGGATCGGCGCGCTCTACGCTTCTACGGAGACGGCCAACACCGAGATCGTCGACGACCTGGTCGACAGCGAGCATACCGTCGTCAGCGAAACCGCCTTGTTCAGGCTGAATACCGTGAACCCGGACGCCGCAGCCGAAAAAGCCCGGCACATGCCATCCGATTCTGCGCCCGAGATCCGGAGACTAATCGGAGATATCCTCAAATGATTCACGTAATTTACTGCCCCCCAGTCATTTTAGGTGTGGAACGGATGGGAATTTCGGACCCTTTGACTGAGACTGGACCACATCCTGCCTGGATTCGGTACCCATGATTACCGTCGAGAAAATCCTCTTCCTCCGGAACGTCTCCCTCTTCTCGACCATGCCCCCGGAAGAACTGGGCGCCCTCGCGGGGATCGCGGAGGAAGTCGTCTTTTCGGCCGAACAGTGCATCATCGAGGAAGGCGACATGGGCGACACGATGTTCCTCATCGTTGAGGGCGAGGTGAACGTTCATCGCGGGGGCGATTCGCTTGCTGTTCTAAAATCGCAGGACTACTTTGGCGAAATGACCATCCTCGATGGCGAACCTCGATCCGCCAGCGTCACCGCCCTCCAGGATTGCCTGCTTCTCCGCATCAACCAGACCGATTTCCAATCCATCGTAAGACGACACGCTAACGTCGCCCTGAGCATCATCCGGACGTTGACGCGCCGACTTCGCGAAATGGATGCAGGTTCGAAACCCGACCAGGGGGAAAACACCGAATGACAGCCTTCACGGTGCGGCTCGCCATCTTCGCCTCGATGCTACTTGCAACCACCGAGGCCCAAGGTCCCTCCTTCACCCTGAAAGCCCCCCGTTCCGAGCCCCGGGTGGTCCGCCTGATCGATGACCTTGCCGTCCATCTCGTGTTGAGCCTCGGCTATACCGAATCCACCGCCGACGCCAGACAATGGCGTCTCGAGAGCCTGCCAAGCCTGCGGGGACGACGCTATTTCATGCGTCGGTCGCCGTCCAGCATCCAGACGATCGAGCTGGGATACCGCCGGTCGGTCGTCGGAGACGTTGAACTCCACGGCCACGGCCAGCACTTCGACTTGCAGGGCCGCGCCTATACGAACCCGGACATTGCCGCAATGCAGTCGAAAGCAGCGGCCCTTGTGGCGACGGTGACGACGCCTCCCACGGGCCCTGATTCCTACGCCTACCAGCTCTATCAGCTCAGCTACCTTCAGGCGGACCGAGCCATCGCCCTCCTGAAGTCCCTGGGCTACACGACCATCGAATATTCCGCATCGGCTGGGGAAACCCTCAACGATCGAGTGTATAACAGCTACATGAGCGGCGAGTGGGAGCTACCGGCCATCGTCAAGATGATCGATGCCACCAAGACCAGCCTGATGGACCCCCCTCCCGCCGGCGTGCAGCAGGCCTACACCCAGTCGTCCGTCACGACCCTGGGCGGCACGTTCCTCCATCAGATGACCGCCGGCGAGCCCCAGCAGAGGCTGATGATCGTATATGACGAGAACGATCCCGAGCCTATGCAGGGGCTCCTCAACCTCCTGCGGCAGAAACTGGACCAGCCGGCTCGTCAGATCGTGATCGAAGCCCTAGTTATCGAGGTCAACACGGACAAGATCGACCAGCTGGGTGTGGACTTCACCGTAAGGGACTCCGAATTCAGCACCCAGTACGGCACCGATCCGTGGGGCGCCACCAATCCCTTCTCGTTCCAGTTCTGGCGCAACAGCATCGGAGACGTACGAGACAGCATCCTCAACTTCCGCGCCAGGCTCTCGGGCCTGGTCGAGACCGGAGACGCCGAAATCCTCTCCAGCCCGAGCGTGCTCGTCCTCGACGGCCGCCAGGCTCGCATTCAGATCGGACAGCAAGTCCCCGTGTCAAAATCCGTCTCCACGACCGCGGGATTCGCCTCCGGCGTGGAGTATATCCAGACTGGAATCGTTCTCAACCTGCGCCCTCGCATCAGCGAAGACGGCAGTGAAATCTCGATGCAGGTGGAAACCATCGTCAGCGCCGTCAACGAGGCCCTCAGTATCGAGGAAACCGCCGACAACGTCCTCCTCGCGCCCCGAATCGACAACCGCCAGGTCCAGACCTTCGTCCGCGTCGCCGACAACACCCCCTTCATCATCGGCGGCCTGATTTCCACGGACGTTCGCGAGAAAACGACCGGAGTCCCCATTCTCTCCCGCATTCCCCTGATCGGGATCCCCTTCCGGATGCAGCGGACCGACGTCATCAAGAAGGAAGTCATCGTCGTCCTCACGCCCCACGTCGTCCCCGTAGGCGAGAAGAGCTTCAGCTACGTCATTCCCAAGGATTCCGACATGTTCAACGCGTTCGGAAACCTGCTCTTCCGCAATGCGTATCGCCTGAGAGACGATGACATATTCGACCTTAAGTTCCTCTACGAGAGCGATATATTCCAGTCACTTCTCGGGGTGCTCAGGGGCCGTGCGGCCGCTGAACCCGGCTTCAACCAGGTGGAGCCCTTCGCATCCCTGCTCTCCGGATCCGTACCCGGTGAGGAGATCATCGTACGAAGGATGTTGTGGGAAATCGCCCTCAAGACGGGATTCGGCGAGAACATTGAAGCCAGTCGAATCATCGTGTTCGAGGACGACGACGCAGCCCCTGACAGCAGCGGCTTCCGAACCCGCTTCCTGCACCAGCTGATAGACAACCGGCACAGCCGGGGCGGCAATACCCTCGTACTCGGTTTCGACGCCAGCACGAAGGGCAGCGCCAGACACCCCTTCGTGCCCCCCAAGGCCAGCATCACCTATGAAGCCCTCAGCAACTCCGACACCTACGTGAACCGGCTGATGCGAGGGAACCAGCGTAAGCCCGACGGGTCACCCAACATGTGGACCCTCCTCCTGTCCGACGTGAACCCCACGGGCGTGCGTGGCGCCACCGGCCTGGAAGTCCTTCAGAGTGTCCTCGTGCTCAAACGCATCCTCGCCCTCAACTCAACCCTGCCGCTCACCATCAAGGAGTTCCGGGTGGGACGACAGATCATCTTCCCCACGGAACAGGACCTCAAGCAGCGGTATCACATCATCGACCGGGACGCCGCGATGTTCTTCTATGAGATCATCCAGTACTATCCGGAGTTCGAGCGGGCGTTCAACCGCGGAACACAAAACATCACGTCCCTCCTGGATACGCGATAGCACCCTGACGGTCCGTGCCCCTGCCCGAACACCCCGTTCGGCGCTACTATCGCAGGACCGCGCCCGTCTACGACGCCACCCGTTGGGCCTTTCTCTACAATCGAGGAGCCGCCGTAGAGGCACTCGATCTCGCGCCCGGCCAGTCGGTCCTCGAAATCGGCGCCGGAACTAGCCACAACCTCCACGCACTCTGCAACGCCGTCGGACCTGAGGGACGCCTCACCCTGCTGGATTTCTCACCCCCTATCCTCGCGAAGGCTGGAAAGCGTCTCTCTACACTTCCCCCTGCAGGATCGACCTCATTTGCGCCGACGGAGCCGCCTTTGCCCTCAGCCAGAAGTTCGACGCCGTCCTCTTCTCCTACAGTCTCAGTCTGATCCCCAATCGGCAGGCCGCTCTGCGTTCCGCTCTGAATCACCTCCAACCAGGTGGGCGACTCTGCGTCATAAATTTCGGTCCGATGGATGGATGGAGCCCCTTTCGTAGGGTCCTTCGCTGGTGGCTCGGACGACACGAGGTCTATCCCGTGGAGGGTAATCTTGTCGAGTTCGCTCCCAGCCTTGGGGAATTCAGCTTCACGCGGGGGTGGTTGGGATACACGTTGACGGGGGTTGGGAGGACAGGAGGAAGGAGATAGGAGGGCTGCTCATGCGACTGCCGGTGGGAGCCACCTTCGCCCCCTGGGGGCTACGGCGAGCCAGGGCGGCTTCCAACACTGCGAACGCATCTTTTTCGGGTTACTTTCGCGCATCACCCACATCCTGGTCACACTGAGCGCAGTCGTAGTGCGGCCAGATCAGGGTTGGCTCCCTCTCGCGATGCAACCAAGCGAATCCCTACAAGTCTCTTGTGTCTTGAACTTTGCGCAGGGACCTCTCAACGGATCGTCCGTTCGCCTCACCAGTGCCCGCAGCCGTAGTGCAACACCGTGTCGAGGTGACATCTGGCGTCAGATCGTGCGAGAGGTCTTGTTCCTTCGTCAACAGGTGTGCGCTGGAACCACGCCTACCGGACCATCCGACCCCACCTGGAGCCTGCCTGCTCGACTTTTTATCCAATCCCATGTCATTAAATAACAGTGCTTTATATTTGAACTTGTAAAATGAAGCGGCTTTCCTCTAACACCCCGAGAAATCGGCACAGGCATCGCTTATTAATCCTCCACCGAACCTCATCCTGCCGACCCCCCGGAGGTCACAGATGATTCTACACCGCTTCGTGTTTCTCTTCGTTGTCTTGCTTGTCACGCCCACGCCCGGCCGAGCCATATCGATCGAACTCGGACCACGAGGATCGGACGTCCTGATCGACCTCACGGACCTCGAGGACGCCGGCATCATCATCGACACTGGCCGGCCACGGCCGGATCGGCATTCCGATGCGCGGTCAGGGCCAGCAACCCCCCTGAAGACCGACGGATGCCAGGCGACCCGTTGATCAACCCCGTCGGTGATGCGTATCGCCAGGACGTCAATGTCTACAACCCGATCCACGACATCCCTCTCGGCGCCCCTACCGCCCAACCTCGGCTACCTCAACCGGGTACGCGCTTACTTCTCCTCCGCCAGCGGCGGATTCGGCATGCGCCTGGGCTACGACCGGCGTCTTCAGGACGATCTCCGCGTGACGGCTGGCGCGGAGATGCTGACCTACGGCCTCCTGAGATCTGCCGACATCCTCGGGGCGGATCTTCCCCCGAATGTCACCCGAATCACTCTCATCGCTCTACCATTCGGGCTCCAGCAGCATTTCTCTCCGAACAGCCGCGTCATCCCCCACGTCGGATTCGGCGCTGGTCCCGTTCTGCGCTTCGACCATCGACCTCAGGACGGATTCTATCCCAACACCCGCGGCACGCTCGGCAACACCTACTTCGGACCGGCCAACAGCGTCTCCGCCGACCTCTTTCTCTCCGTTTTCCCCCCCATGTCGTTGACCGTCGGTGGCTTCGTCGAAAGCGGCGTCGACATCCGCGTCGGCAGTGAAAAGGACCTCGTCATCACCCTCGCGGGACGTTACCCGTTGACCCGGTTTTCGGATGCCGTCGGGAATCCGGGAGACTTCAGTGGGTTCAGTCTGGCGGTTGGGTTGGGGAAGTACTTTTAGACGAGAAGTGGAGAAGGAGAGAACCAGCCTCTCATTTCGAATCCGACTCGCGCCTGCGCAGGCCATCATCACGGATGAGAAATCCCTGCACGAAATACAACACGAAGGTCATAGTCACCAACGCCACAAAAAAACAGGCCGCGATCCAATCACTGGATCGCGGCCGCTCCCTGTCCGTCTCGTGGGGGACTAGGATCTTGTGACGCGGGGCATGCGTCGAAGTCGTGTTTGCAAATCGCGCGGTGCGTCGGGCCATTCGTCGAGCACCTGCCGGACGAAATGCTGCGAACCCGATACCGCGTGGCCGAGCTGAATCAACAATTCCGTCAGTCTCTGTTGCGCGGCCGACCCGACGGTCTTCATTCGGTCAACCGCGGCAACGATGATCCGTTCGGCATCGCTCGAGGACAACGCGGACAGTAACAGGCGCACCGTCCGGATCCCGCCGTCCCAGAAATCGCGGGTCGAGCTCACCGTCTCGGCCAGCGCTTCGGCGAATCCCGTCGACACGCCCGCTTCCGCCACCGCTTCCGTGAACAGTTCCGTGACCACGCGACAGCGTTCGCGTCGCGCCAGCCCCGGCCAGATCGCCTGAGAGGTCCTCGTTACGCTGTCGTCGTCCGCCAGCAGGGCGCGCACAAAGTCGCCCTGGTCCACGCGCGTCAGCAACCGGAAAGCCCGATCCGTCGGGTCCCCCATCGACTCCGGAAAATCTGCCGTCATCAAGTAGGAGAAAATCCAGCCCGCAGCCTCGGGCGGCCTATGGAGGATCTCGATCAGCTGCACTTCGATGTCAGGGGTCAACCCCGAGAAGTACGCGTCCATCGCGTAATCCCACCCATCCCCTGTCTCCGGCAACCCCATCAACGCTTCACCCGCCACGTCCGAAGACACGTGATCGATCAACCGGGCCGCGCCCGTCGAGCCCTGCAGCGAAAACACCAGCGCGCGACGCGCTTCCGGATCGCGCTCTCCAACCGCCGCGGCCGTCAAAGGATCGACCAGCGCGTTGAATCGAGACGCCGCGCGATGGAATCCAAGGACCTGCGCCGCCGTCGTGCGCCACGCCGGATCTTCCGCCTTGCGCGCAAACTCGGCCAGCGCGATCGCGTCCACCTGACCCAGCGACAGTCGCTTCAATCTTCGCACCGCGTCAGTCCGCACGAGACCCTCAGCGCTCTCCGACGCGTTCTGTATCAACTCCAGTAGTTCTTCCTGACCACTTATCATTCAGCCACCCGATCCTGCATCACCATCTCGCCGCGCTTCTCCGCGCCCGACAGATCGAGCATTTCAACGCCCCGCATGTAGGCCGTCGCTTCCCACTTCTCCAGATGGGAGATCCGGTCCACCACGCGTGCGATGTCGCATCCCGAGTTCACGATTCGGCTCAACAGTTCTCGCGCCTCCCCTTTCGGCCCCAGCAATCCCTTCAGCCGCATGATGTCCGCACTGCCCTGGATCACCATCAGCGCGTTGTTGATTTCATGGTTCGCCGCCACCATCGTCGACAGGGCTCCGCGCAACCGTTCGTTCTCCTGAATCGAGAAGAAATTCTTGATGCGGTACACGAGCACATCCACCCGATCCGGATGAAGCACCGACTTGCTGATGTAGTCGACCACGCCCGCTTTCAGCCCGCACGCTTCTCGATCCGGTCGGTCCTCGACCGTCAGGAACATCACCGGAATCTGCCCCGTGTCGTCGACAACTCGTAGGGCCTCCAGCACATCGTATCCCCCAAACCCCGGCATCTGCACGTCGAGCAGAATGAGATCCGGCGTGTAATCCTGAGCCACTGCCACTGCCTGCGGCCCGTTCGAGGCGGACATCACTTGGAACCCTTCCGGCTCCAGCGCCGCATTGACATACGTCGTCACGGAAACGTCATCATCTACAGTCAGAATCGTTCGATCCACGTGTGGGCTCCGATGTGTAGCGTGTGTTCGAGAGACGAGGGTAAAAACCGGGTGGGGTGTTTCCGTTATCCGTTGGCCGGACCTGCTCCATGGGCGGGAGAGGTGCCCACCGAACACACCGGCCAACGAACAACGGTCAAAGAAATGGGGCCGCCCGAACTCAGAAATCAGAAGGTCATCACCAACTGCAGTACGCGCTGGCGCACGCCAAATGTTCTATCTGCAATGTTCAATGTTCTATTCCATCAGCCGACTTGTAAAAGCCCGCACCACCCGTGTGATCCGCGATTCATTCTGGGGGATCAACGTCTCCGGCTGCGCGACCGCCACCGGCTCTTCCCGGGTGACGAGCGGCTCGCGGACCCTCAGCTGAGCGGTCGTGACTTCGGTTCCTTCGATCGGTCTGTGATTCATTTTTCGCCGGCTCCTGTCAGGATCGCGTGGACTGCGGCAGATGAAGCTGAATACGCGCGCCACCCAGATGACTGTCGTCGATCGTCACTCCCCCACCGTGCGCTCGCATCACGCGTGCGCAGATCGCGAGCCCGAGCCCCAGCCCGGAAACGCGATCGTCGCCCTTCTGAATCTGATAGAATCTTTCGAGCACCTGTTCCCGTTCGCTCGCCGGAATCCCGGGACCCGAATCCTCCACACCGATCGTAGTCCCCTCACGGGTCAACGTGCATCCCAGAAGCACCCTACCGCCCGGCGGCGTGAACTTGATCGCGTTGTCGAGCAGATTTCCCACGCACTGCACGAGTCGTCGCTCGTCCACCGTCAACCGTTGCCCTCTCGCATCCAGGTCGATGACGAGGGTCAGGTCCGCTTCCCGCATCCGATCGCGATAGGCCAGTTCGCATCCCGCGACCAGCGCGTCGATCGCAACCCCGTCGACCGGCTTGACCGACAGCGGATCGCGCTCCAGTCGTGCCAGGAACAGCAGGTCGTCCAGCATCGCGCCGAGATGGCCGGAAGCCGCGAGGGCATGCGGGCGAAGGGCTTCGAGGTCCTGCGACGACAGATACCGATCGATCGTCATCAGCGGGCGCCGCAACTCGTGGCGGATCATCGAGAAGAACTCGTCCCGCGTGCGCTCCGCCTCGTGCTCCAGCTCCTTCCGCTCAGACACATCCTTTATGATCGCCACCACCCCAGCTTCACTCCCCTCCGTCACGAACGGCCCCGCCGTGATCTCCAGCAGCCGATCGAGAATGATCTCGACGGTCTTCTCCTCCTGCAGCACCGTCTCCAGCCTCAGCCCGAGGTGCGCGCACACGTCTCGCGTCACCTCGACCGCATCCAGGTCGATCAACTGGCGGCACGCGTGGTTGGCTTTCAGAAGGGAACCGTAACGATCGAGCAGAAGCACGCCGACCGGCACGAGGTCCAAAATCGCCCGGACCTCTTCGCGCTGAACGGCCAGCGCATCCTGCGTGCGGGAAAGGGATTCGAGTTGCTTCAGCTCTTGTCGCGCGTCGGAATCCTGACGGCGATGGATCGAAGCGAGTTGGCGAAGATCTTCGTAGAGATCGCCCGCGGGTTCGAACACGACAAGGTCGTCGCGCTCGAGCAGGACGCCGCATCGGAGCAGATCGGCCACCGCCACATCGATCTGGGCGACCGGCCGGTCTTGCCGCATCGCGAGCGCATCCCGCGTGCATTCCAGGAAGGGATTGACAAAAAAATCGGCCACGATCCGGGCCTTCAGATCGATCACCTGCGGATCCAGAACGGCCGTCAGCGTAGACATACGTCTGCCCTTGGTACAACCGGGGGAGCCCACCGGCTCCGGAGGGAGTCGGACACCAGTGAGGACTGGGCTTATCTTAGGCTATCGCACGCCGTAAGGCAATAGTAAATAAGAGTTTAGAACCAGGCCACAACCCGTTGTGGCACTGTGGAAGTCAACCCCATGATCATGGGAGAGGAGCAATGTCTGAGCGGGCGAGCGGGAGTGGCCATTTTCTTTCATAAGATGCTTGCCCGTAGGGCCGGATCGTGATGCGGCCGCAGTTGCGTCAATGCTTCCCGCCCCAACAGTGGTCCAACCCGCCCAGGTCCACCCACCAATCCCCGATTTTCGCCCGGAACGCTCCGGCCCACCCAATCCGCCCGCCTGCCTCCGCTGAAGCTACGGCCCGGCAGGCCGCTTACCGCCTACAAACAATGTGCTCCTGCACCATAACTATCCCTTGTTCTCCCCCAGCCATTGTGCTATACTCTCCACGGGGCACAATATAATGGGGTTTTTCTGCGGTATCTCTTCCAAAAACAATAGGATGCCGCTGTGGCCCGAGGGGGTCTGAAAGGGGTCTTGGGGACCTGTTTCAGGGCCGAAAACCGAGCCCTGGAGGAAGCGATGCGCTGTCCGTATTGTGACGAGGTCGAAGACAAAGTTGTCGATTCGCGGTCGAGCAAGGAGGGAACGGCGATCCGGCGGCGGCGGGAGTGTCTGACGTGTGGGCGTCGGTTCACGACCTACGAGTATATCGAGGACCAGCCGCTCACCATTATAAAAAGCGACGGACGGCGGGAAGCGTTCGACAAGAACAAGCTCTTCGTCAAAATCCAGATGGCGTGCAACAAACGCCCCATCTCCACCGGCCAGATCGAAGAACTCGTTGACCGCATCGAAGCCGAGCTGACCGGTCGTGGTGAACGCGAAATCCCCGCGAATCCCACGATCGGCGAACTCGTCATGCAGGAGCTCAAAGCCGTCGACGAAGTCGCCTACGTCCGCTTCGCCTCCGTGTATCGCCAGTTCAAGGATTTGCGAGACTTCGAGAATCAGTTGCGGGAGCTGGAAGCGCAGGGTAACTGACCCGCCTTCGCTGCTACTCAGCTACGGCGCCGTGGGCGGTAGACAGTCGGCGGTCGGCGGTAACGCGGATTGATCACCGCGTTGCATAGCGGCGTCAGTTCGAGCCCCTCGACTTCGCTCGGGATAAAACTCCGTCGAGAACCGCCCATTGACGCGCGCAGGTAGGGGCTTCTCGACTCCTGCCGTCGCTCGCAGGCGAGCTATGGCAAGGCAGGCCCGCTCGAAGCGACCTGTCACTGGGCGCAGAATTGATAACGCTCTGTATTTTGCACTTTAGATTTTACAGTTTGCATTAACTCTCCCCCTCCCACCTCTCCCCATCGCCCTGAATCTACACCTCTGCCCCAATCAAACCCGGAGACTCGTACGTGAAGTTTGAACGCCGCCATACCGATCCTTCATCCGATCCACTCGACGACGTTACCTACGTTCAGCGCAGCACCGTCATCAACGACCAGGACGGGTCTGAGGTCTTCCGCCTGGACGACTTCGACGTGCCCGAAGACTGGTCGCAGCTGGCGACGGACATCGTTGCGTCCAAATATTTCCGCAAGCGCGGCGTGCCCAAGACGGGACACGAAACCTCCGTGCGGCAGGTCATCCATCGGCTGGCGCACACGATCCGGACGGCCGGGGAAGCGGGTGGATACTTCGACTCCGCCTCCGATGCGGAGACCTTCGAAGCGGAATTGGCCTACTACCTGGTCCATCAGATGGGGGCGTTCAACTCGCCGGTCTGGTTCAACTGCGGGCTTTACCAGGAATACAACATCCGGAAGGGCAACGGCGGCCATTACTATTGGGACGACCTGCGCGAGCGCGTGCTGCAGACGAAGGACGCTTACTCGCATCCGCAGTGTTCGGCGTGTTACATCCAGTCCGTCGAAGACGATCTGATGGCCATCTTCGACCTGCTGAAGTCGGAAGCGCGGCTTTTCAAATACGGATCGGGCACGGGCACGAACTTCTCGAAGATCCGCGGCAACATGGAGAAGCTCTCCGGCGGCGGCACCTCGTCCGGACTAATGAGCTTCCTCGAAGTGTTCGACAAGGGCGCCGGCGCAACGAAGTCCGGCGGCATCACCCGTCGCGCGGCGAAGATGGTCACGCTCGACATGGACCATCCCGAGATCGTCGACTTCATCAACTGGAAAGCGAACGAGGAGAAGAAGGTCGCCGCGCTGATCGAGGGCGGTTACAGCAGCGACTTCAACGGCGAAGCCTATCGTACCGTGTCGGGGCAGAACTCGAACAACTCCGTTCGCATCCCCGACACGTTCATGGACGCCTACGAGAACGACGGCGAGTGGCAGACTACCCTCCGTGCGTCCAACGACGTGTGGAAGACCTACAAGGCCCGCGACCTGATGCGCGAGATCGCCGACGCCGCGTGGGCCTGCGCCGACCCCGGCACGCAATACGACACGACGATCAATACGTGGCATACGTGCAAGAACACCGGGCGCATCAACGGCTCGAACCCGTGCTCGGAGTACATGTTCCTCGACGACAGCGCATGCAACCTGGCCAGCATCAACCTCATGAAATTCCTGAACGACGACGGCCAGTTCGACGTCGACGGTTTCCGTCACGCCTGCCGCGTCTTCTTCGTCGCGCAGGAAATCCTGATCGACTTCGCGTCGTATCCGACCAAGAAGATCGCGCAGAACAGCCACGACTACCGCCCGCTCGGTCTCGGCTACGCCAACCTCGGCACGATGCTGATGGTCATGGGGCTTCCCTACGACAGCTCCGAAGGCACCGCCATCTGTGCCGCCATCACCGCCGTCATGTGCGGAGAAGCCTACAAGGCCTCCGCCCGAATGGCGAAGGACAAAGGTCCGTTCCCCGGGTTCGAAAAGAACCGCGAGCCGATGCTCGACGTGATGGGCATGCACCGCGACGCCGCCTACGCGATCGACGACACCCACGTCCCCGCCTACCTCGCCGAAGCCGCGCGCACCACCTGGGACGACGCCGTCAAGCAGGGCAAGCGTCACGGCTATCGGAACGCCCAAGCCACCGTCCTCGCACCGACCGGCACGATCGGTCTGCTGATGGATTGCGACACGACCGGCGTCGAGCCCGACTTCGCGCTCGTCAAATTCAAGAAGCTGGCCGGCGGCGGCTACTTCAAGATCGTCAACGCCAGCGTCCCGAAGGCGCTCGCCCGACTCGGTTACAGCAAGAAGCAGCGCCACGACATCGTCGCCTACATCGTCGGCACCTTCAAGCTCGAAGGGACGCCCAACATCAACGCCGACACGCTTCGAGAGAAAGGTCTTAGCGACGAGGACCTCGAGAAGATTGAAGACGCGTTGCCCGGCGCATTCGACCTCAGCTTTGCCGTCAACCCATGGGTCCTCGGCGTCGAAACGATGGAGCGTCTCGGGTTCAGCGCAGACAAATTCAAATCTCCTGGCTTCATCCTGCTCCAGACGCTCGGCTTCACGCCCGTCGAAATCGACACCGCGAACGACGTCATCTGCGGCCGCCAGACGATCGAAGGCGCGCCGCATCTCAAAGAGGAACACCTCCCCATCTTCGACTGCGCGAACACCTGCGGAAAGCATGGCAAACGCTTCATCCGTCCCCTTGCCCATCTGCATATGATGTCCGCCGCGCAGAAGTTCATTAGCGGCGCGATAAGCAAGACCGTCAACGTCCCGCACGAGACCACGAGCGAGCAGATCGAGGACCTCTACGTCAAGGGATGGAAGTTGGGCTTGAAGGCGGTGGCGATGTATCGCGATGGTTCCAAGTTGTCGCAACCTTTGTCGTCATCGTCGCGTAAGAGTGACGCGGGGACCACGGAAGACACGGAACACACAGAAGGGGCGTCAACCGAAGCCAGGGAGGCAGGGGTCGAAGCAGAGGTGGTCGCTCGGACAGAGGTGGATCCGGCGGAGGTGGAGGCGGCGATTGCGAAGGCGGTAGATGAAGCCCTGGCAGAGGCGCAGAGGGAGCAGGCGCCGATTCGGAGACGACTGCCCGGGAAGAGGAAAGGATTTACGCAAGAAGCGCGGGTCGCCGGGCATAAGGTGTTCCTGAGGACCGGCGAGTATGAGGATGGATCGCTGGGCGAGATCTTCATCGACATGCACAAGGAGGGGGCGCCATTTCGGTCGATGCTGAACTGCTTCGCGATCGCGATCTCGAAGGGGCTTCAGTACGGCGTGCCGCTCGATGAACTCGTCGAGACATTCACGTTCACGAGGTTCGAACCGGCAGGGATGGTGGATCATCCGAATATTCGGTTTGCGACGAGCGTCATCGACTACGTCTTCAGAGTGCTCGGGTACGAATACCTCGGTAGGACAGACTTCTTGCAGGTGAAGCCGGAGGACATTGCGTCCGACATTGCTACGGATGAAGAGGCAGAGCGGGAGTCTGTAGCGGCCGATGGTGGTAGGTCGATAACAGACAAGCAGGAGAGCAGAAGCGGGGGCGTTTCATTGGATTCCTCGACCGCTAAGTCGAGCGAGGAGCGATCTGCTGAGCCAATCACTCAATCGGGCGAGAAAAGTACTACCGTGTCCGACGAGGGCCTGTCCTCCATAGCGGCGGGAGCCGCGAAGGAGGAGCGCGAAGGAGCGCAGAAAACCACCCCCTCAATCACAGGCCCCCTCGTCCCCGCAAAGGCAAACGGTGGCACAAATGGCCACGGCCAGGAAACCGTCCAGCATCACGTCGACGTTTTGGATCAACAGATGAGCCAGCTACAGGGAGACGCACCGTTCTGTGACGTGTGCGGGCACATCACAATCCGGAATGGGGCGTGTTACAAGTGCCTGAATTGTGGGAACTCGATGGGGTGCTCGTGATCTGTTCGGAAAAGAACCACAGATGTCCATCAGATACACCGAACCCTTCTGCTTGCCCCACCTACGGTGCGACGCTCCGAACCCTTGCGCCCATATCGAACACCGGCGATATGCTCCACCTCCTGATTGTCTTTCTGGCATCCGAGTGT
>DJHM01000059.1:62026-75279 GCA_002433075.1 Latescibacteria bacterium UBA6620 | reverse complement strand
CTTTCCGGGACCTGGGCCGCACGATGGCCGTTTGTGGTGGCCGGTCTTCTCTTCTCGAGTGTCGCACTACTGCTGAACCCCGGGAACTGGCTTACCACCATCTCGGGTCTGGGCGATGGCTGGGGAGGTCTGGTCCTTCTATGCCTCTTCTCGCTCTGGGTCTCGGCGGAAGCCCAGAGCCTCTTGCAGGTTACCGATCGCATTGGCCTGCTGGCGATGCTCCCTTCGGTGGTCGGCTTCGCCACTGCCGGTTACTACGCCTCCCTGCTGGCTACCGACGTGAGGTCACCGGCCATCGTGCTCGCGGGCTTCGTCGGCATTCAGATCGTGGTCTGGGGAGTCACCTGGCTGGCACTCTACCGAAAAGCCGGGAGGTTCGCTGTCGCCCCGCGGTCGGCCGCTGTTCGGACCCATCTGCGTTATGCCTGGCCGATGCTCCCGGGCTTCGCCATCGGCTACGCCTCCAACTGGGGCGACCATCTGCTTCTACAACACTTTTTCACCAGCCGGGAAGTGGGGCTCTTTCAGAGCGCCTATCGGCCCATGCTACTCATCATGGGGCTGGCGACTCCGCTGACCACGGTTTTACTCCCCCGTCTGATTGCGCAGCAGATGGCCGATCTGGAGGCCGAGACGCGGTTTGTCAGGAAAGTAGTGCCCACGATCACGAGCCTTTGGGCGTTCCTCCTGGCGCCCGCGATCGCTCTGCTGCCCTGGGGATTCCAGACCCTGATGGGCGATTCTTTTGCCCCCGCCGTACCGATCCTCCTCGTGCTGTGCATCGGCGTACCGGCCTGCGTACTCACAAATCTCTTTACGGTCCTGTTCTCCGTGCAAAAACGGCTGGGGCGTTCCGTTCTCCTCCTCCTGGCCATGACCGGTGTGAACCTTGGATTGTCCGTTGCCCTTCTGCCGATACTCGGCCCCATAGGCGCCGCTGTCGGCACGGCCGCATCCTATCTGCTGGTTCAGTTTCTCTACGTTTGGGATCAGCACCGTTACCTGAAGATCTCGGCTCTGCCGATGCTCGGCCTCTTCTTCTGGCTGACTACATACTCCGTCGTGCAGGCATTGCTGGGAGCCGGAGGACCCGAGTGGGCAACCCTAACGATCCGAGTGGGCTGGACGGCGGCCTGGATGGTTGGCCTACTCCTGATCGTCCGACGCGGTCGGTTGGTGGACCCTGACGTCCTGGATCGGATGTTCACCGGAAGCCTATCACAGGCGGGACGTTTGGCGTCTGCCACGATGGTGCGGAAATGCGACACTGTAATCGGGCCGATGAGGGTCTCGCTTTGACGCTCACACTCCTGGGCGCCGTCGCCGCTGCCGGCCTCCTCCTGAGGTTGCTGCCCTTCTTGGTCCAGAGCCGCCGGGGAAGTGATCACTGGTTCTGGATGCTCTATGTCGAAACGTTGCACGAGCACCGGAGATTCCCGCCGAAACTGCCGTTCCTCCTGGATGAACAACAGTGGTATCCGCCGTTGTTCCCCCTCCTGCTTGCCTGTCTTCCCGTATCCTGGCTGAAGCGTCAGGCCCGTTTGATTGCCCCGTTGGTGGACACCATCCAGTTGGTCGCGCTAATGGCCGTTGTTCATCGTGCCGCGGGAAGCGCCACGGCGGCTGGCTTGGCGGGCGGCCTGTATGCCGTCGCGCCTCTTTGTGTCGACTACAACTACCAACTGAACCCACGCGGCCTGGGAGCGCTGGCGCTGTCAATCCAGTTGATCCTCTACTATGCCCACACACAGACCCCAGACCTCCACCTGCTGGGAGTGATCTTGATCCTGGGAGCCGCGATTCTGCTGCTCCACAAGATGACATCCCAGATGATGATCCTCTTCTTTCTCTTCCGCGGAGTTTGGTCATCTGACGCCACCGCGCTCGCCCTGATCCCTGCAAGTGCCGCCGCGGCGTGGTTGGTTTCGGGAGGGTTCTACTGGAAGGTCCTCAAGGCCCACGCAGACATCGTCGTCTTCTTCAATCGCCATTGGCGCACCATAAACGCCCACCAGTACTATGACTCAGACATCTATCGGAAAGAGACTGAAGGCCGACGTCTGGCTCACCTTGGAGGTCTGGCAGGAGTACGACGCCACCTCAAAAACATCGTGGCCGCGAACCCCTCCATACTTCCCCTCACGGCTCTCGTCGTGACCCTTTCCCGTTCGCTGACCCCCCTGGAGGCCTACTGTGTGGAGTGGCTGGCGGCGGCATCGATCTGGGCGCTGGCCACCTCACTGATCAGCCCGTTGAAGTGCCTGGGCGCGGGGGTCTATTACACCTACAACGCCGTCTTCCCAATCGCCCTCCTCTCGGGAATCCTGGTCCTGGACACAGGCTCCCTCGGCCCTCTCGCGTACGCTGCCAGTGTCTTTACGTGCGCCGCCGTGATCCTTCGAATCCTCAGGCGGAAGCGCCAGGTCGGCAGTTCATCGGCACCAGTGGCAGACATACAACCGATCCTGGATGTCCTCCGAGAACTGCCGGAGGGGGCGCTCTACTGCGTACCGCTGGGACTGTCCGATCGCGTGGCATACGCTACGCGGCGAGAGGTGCTCTGGGGTGCGCACGGCTATGGTTTCAACAATCTGGAACCTCTCTATCCTGTTATGCGCGTGCCTCTTGAAGATCTATTGAGGACACACGCCATTCGATTCGTTCTCATAAACAGGGAATACGCCAAAGAAGAGGAGATCGTACAAGATTTGGAATCATGGCGGGCCATCGTGAAAAATGGGCCCTTCACACTATACGAAACGCCTTACTTTACGGCTTATGAACCGGCGGAAACAGTCTGACGACCACAGCGAGCTCAGTGACCAGCATATTTAGTTCAAGCGTGGCAACTGTCGTTTGGCCCTGACGACAGGACCGCAGGATTCACGACCAAGCCTTGCCTGCGGCACCATATTTTTTACTGTCAGGAACATCCGAAGCCGATGCCAGTCAGGATCGGAAGAACGGTCTGGATCAGCTTCTCGACAAATTTTTCGAACTCCCTACAAGCATTGTCGTCCCACATTTATGATCGAGTGACCTCCTTTCGTCGAAAGCGTAAGATGGTCACGAAGCTATGATCGGTTCGCATGAAAGTCCTCATCCTCAACCACGAATACCCCCCCATTGGCGGTGGCGGTGGAAACGCGTGCCAGCATATCGTGCGCCACCTCACTGAAATGGGACTCGACATCACGGTCGTCACTTCCGCTTTCGCCAATCTCCCAGCGCACGACCTGCAGGATGGCGCGAGCGTGCATCGGGTGCCCGCCCTGAGGTCCCGCGAGGCCGAATCCACGCTCGCCAGCATCCTCGCCTATACCATTTCCGCAACCCTCGCGACAAGAAGAGTGGATCGGCCCGATCTTGTGCACGCGTTCTTTGGCGTGCCATCTGGATTGATCGCCTATGGACTAAAGAGGGTGTGGAGCACCCCCTATCTCGTCTCCTTCCGGGGGAAGGACGTCCACGGCGGGCAGAGCCGCGAAATGGGCGGCATAACCGGATGCCTGAAGGCAGTCAGTATGCCCGTGTGGCGAAACGCCGACGCACTGGTCGCAAACAGCAAGGGGCTTCGAGAAATCGCCGAACACGTCGACCCCACAGCCCAGGTCGAGGTCATCCCTAACGGTGTCGACACAGACCGGTTCCGTCCCGAACTCCGCAGGTCCGTGGGGCCGCTTCGCGTACTATACGTGGGGCGCCTTGAACCCTATAAGGGTCTCGAAACGCTCCTCCAGGCGATGACCCAAGCGAACAAGATCCCAAACGCGTTCGCACTGCGGATCGTCGGCGATGGATCCCTTCGCTCAGACCTCGAGCGCCGATCCCACGCGCTCGGCCTCTCAGACATCGTGACATTCGACGGCTGGGTCGATCGTGCGTATATCCCGGATTGTTACAACAGCGCCGACCTATTCGTCATGCCGTCCGTCGTTGAAGGTATGCCAAACGGCGTCCTCGAGGCGATGGCCTCTGGTCTCCCCGTGATCGCTTCGCACGTACCGGGAACCGAGGAACTCATCGATTCGGGTCACACGGGCCTCCTCTTTGAATCTGGCGACGCGACAGGTTTGGCCGATGCACTCATTCAGTGTCATAGCTGTCCGGGCCTGCGAAAAAGCCTTGCCAATGGAGCTCGAGCAGTGTCGATGAGTCGTTCCTGGGAGCGTGTGGCAATCGAATACACGAATATTTACGCGCGATTGGCGTCCCTTGACACCACGACGATCGCGGCCCCCTGCTCAGCTTCGACAGACCCAACCGTCTCTCCATCCTCCCCATCGACGAGTCAACCAGCACGCAGCCCAGGGGGTAAATAGCTTTGTGTGGGATCGTCGGTATCCTAGGGCAACAGAGCGCGGACCCAGCCGGGCGGGAGTTGCTCGAACGTATGTGCGCCTCAATCAATCATCGGGGACCCGATGATCGTGGCATGCTCATTACGAATAGTGCCGCCATCGGAATGCAACGCCTCAGCGTGATCGACATCGAGGGCGGGCACCAACCAATCTCCAATGAGGATGGTAGCATTCACGTGGTCTACAACGGGGAGATTTACAACTATCGTGAGCTGAGAAGTCTGTGCGAGGCACTCGGCCACCGTTTTTCAACGAACGCCGACACCGAAGTGATCGTCCATCTCTATGAGGAGTTTGGCGAATCCTTCCTCCATCGAGTGAACGGAATGTTTGCCTTCGCCCTTATAGATGGTCGCAAGGATTCGGCATTGCTCGCACGGGACCGGATCGGGATCAAACCTCTCTACTATGCGCAGACCTCAGATGGTCTGGTCTTCGGGTCAGAAATCAAGGCCATCCTCGAGCAGCCTGCCGTCTCGCGAGAGCTCGACCTCATCGCTTTGGATCAGTATCTGTCGCTCAAATACATTCCTGCTCCCCGCACCATCTATCGAGATATCGCGAAGCTTCCCGGCGGCCACCTGCTCCGCTGGGATAGCAATACGACCGACGTAGCGACCTATTGGAAACTGTCTTTCGCACACAAGGACAAGAGGTCTTTAAACGAACTCGCCGAGGATCTACGCGACCGACTCGAAGCAGCTGTTGAGAGCCAGATGGTTTCCGACGTCCCGCTCGGAGCGCTCCTGAGCGGAGGTGTAGACTCGAGCCTCATTGTCGCGATGATGTCGAGACACGCACGCGGACGAGTAAAAACCTTTTCCATCGGCTTCAAAGAAAAGTCATACAATGAACTCGACCACGCACGATTGGTGGCCAACCACTTCGGCACTGATCACCACGAGCTCGTCGTGCGCCCGGATGCCTCCAACTTGTTCGAACTCGTGTCACGACAGTTTGATGAGCCTTTTGGCGATGCATCAGCTATCCCCACATACCTGGTTTCTTCCCTCGCGCGGGAGCACGTCACGGTCGCCCTTTCTGGTACCGGTGCCGACGAACTGTTCGCTGGATATGAACGTTATTGGGGGCCTAAACTATCCGCGACTGTCAGACCCGTACCGCGTCAAATTCTCGCAGGCCTGACCCGAGCTCTTGGACAGCTGCCGACCGGACACGCCAAGCGCAGCTACATACACCGGGCACAACGTTTCCTTAGAGGTGCACATGCTTCGCCCATAGACCGCCATCTCGACGTGATCAGCCTGTTCGGCAAGTCCGAGCGAGATGCGCTGTATGCAGACGGATTCCGCGAAGCCCTGGGATCCAAATCCTCCGATCCCTTGGTGGATCGGTATATCGCCTCAGATGCCTCCAACGAGCTTGAGCGTCTGCTTGACGTCGACACAGCTACGTTGTTGGCCGAGGACTATCTCACCAAAGACGACCGGATGAGCATGGCCGCATCCCTGGAGATCCGTGTTCCATTCCTGGATCATTCACTCGTGGAATTCGCTACCGCGTGCCCCTCAGAAGTCAAGTTGTCGGGCTTCACCACAAAACGCGTGCTCAAGAAGGCAGCACAGGGAATCCTGCCCGATTGCATTCTAAAGCGGCCCAAGCACGGGTTTGAGCTTCCTCTGGCCGAGTGGCTGGCCAACGACCTCTCGACGAAGATTGACGAACTGCTTCTAAGCGAACGTGCTGAGATCAGAGACTATCTGAACCTGGACGTAGTAAAGGGTTATGTGGATCGACACCGAGCAGGTTTTCGAAATCACACACGAGAAATCTGGGGTCTCATGAACCTTGAAATGTGGCTGCAGAACCGGTCGGCAGAACCGCCTCGCCGCCACCCGCCTCCCGTAGGAAACTGATCGAGGTGGCTACTTCCATGCCTCGACACGACGGCGCGAACACTCGTTATGTCATCCTCATCGGGATCGCGGCACTTCTGGTGCGTCTATCATTCTCCGCCGGCGTACCACCCGATTGGGAATGGGGCGATGCAGGATTCTACGATCAAATCGCCCTGAACCTGCTCGCGGGCAACGGGTTCAGCGTCGATGGCGTGGAACCCACCCGCATCCGACCACCGACCTACCCCGTATTTCTCGCGGCCATCTATGGCGTGGTCGGCCGCAACCTCAACGCGGTCGTCTTTGTGCAGTCTCTGCTCGGAGCGATCACCTGTATACTGATCCACTGGATCGCCCTCCACCTCTTCGGTCGCAGGGCCGGGTGGGTCGCAGCAGTCATCGCCGTCTGCTACCCCGCGCTGATCTACTACGATACCCGCATCCTCCGTGAGGGACCAACCGCCTTCCTCATAGCGCTCACGTTCTGGATCGCACTCAAAGGAAAACGCGGCGAGTGGACGAGCGCTACAGCTCCTTTTATCACCGGCATCGTGCTGGCCGTCGTCAGCATGTGTCGTATTGAATCAGTTGTCCTCTTTGCACCGGCCACGTTCCTTTTGGCAGGGAACGACCTCGATCTGAAGACTCTGGTGCGGCGAGCCGGTCTCGTCCTCGTCCCAATCCTGCTCGTGTGGATTCCCTGGACAGCACGGAATTACAACACGTTCGGAACACTCTCACCAGTCACATCAGGAGTGGCCAGTGCCATGTGGTTCGGTAGTCGGTGGGCGGCATCCGGTGCCGATGACCAGACCCCGGAAGCACGAGCCGCACTCAAAGCCGAAACCCGGCAGGTTTACGATCGAACTGGGGAAGCGGGGGTTGAGCGCGCATTTTTCGCCTTGCTCCTCGACGACATCCTCGACAGGCCAGGTTGGTGGGCAACAATGGTCGGAGAGAAAGCCATCCTTTTCTGGAAGAATGCCAACGGCGTCAAACGAACCCTCCCTAAAATCCATCCCATACTCCCAATCGCACTGAATACCTACTACTACGCGCTCCTTCTCCTCGCTCTCTTCGCCGCCATACGAAACCGAAACAATAAGACGGTACGGATTTTCGCTGGAACCATCGTCCTCTACACCGCGATGTACGCCCTACTCCACGTCCGCAATCGCTACCGCGTTCCACTGCTGCCCATCGTCTTTGTCCTCACAAGCGGTGGGGCAGTCACTCTCTTCGACCTCCTGAAGCACACCTACCAGACTCGATTCAACCCCTCCTGATAGAAGAAACCCCTCAACTCTTTCCTATTCCTGCCGATTCAAGGAATAGGGCATTCCATTCGACCGACCTACGGCACAGCTTTTGCGATTTCCTGTGACGGGAAGGCCAACGGTCCTTCGCCTGGATCCCACCCACCCCGCTACAGTTGAAGTAAACTCCTGTTATTAAATCGAATAAGAACATCACTCGAAAACCGTCAGAGTGTGTATCGTGAGGCCGTTCAGGCAGATTCTTCCGTCTCTCGGAGGATGCATTGCCTGGATTTCCCGGCCCCACACCCACATCTGTCTCCGATTCCTGCCAATTCAAAGAGTAGGGCATCCAGTTCGCCTGAACCGCGGCACACCGTTTGCGGTCAACAGCTGCAGGAAGGCGAATCAGTTCTTCGCCCCGGTCTTACCCACCCCATCATAAAATTCTCAACTTGTTTTAATACAAATATTTAAGCCATAAACATAGTCACATCCCGGAAAGGAACACGTGTAAATCATGTCGGAAACCTTTTCCGCGCTAACACTTGATGAGGCAGCTCCTGGCGCCCGGGATTCATCCTTTTACGACACAGAGTGGGCAGACCAGTGGCAGGACATGAAAGCCTACAGTCCGGTCGCAAGACATACGCGCAGGTTAATCCTGAGAGCGCTGGATCGAATTCCTCACGATTCCCTGATCGATATCGGATGTGGAATAGGCTCGTTGCTCCAGGGCCTCGTAGACCTCGACCGTCCAGTCAGGTATGCGGGCGTCGACTTCTCAGAGAAGGCGGTTCGCATCGCAGCCGGACGTCTCAACGCACAGTTTACTCGACTGGATGTCGAACGCGAATGGCTCGATGAAACTTTCGATATCGGCGTCTGCTCCGAAGTGCTCGAGCATCTCGAGGACGACAGCACAGCCATCGTGAACATCGCCAAGATGTGCCGAAACGTCGTCATCACCGTTCCCAGTGGACCACTCACACCCGCATCGATCGAGATGGGGCACGTACGCCACTACACGAAGACCGATCTGACTGGAAAAATCGAAGCAGCAGGTCTGCGTGTCCGCTCGATTCGGGCGTGGGGCACACCCTTCCACGACCCCCTTTATGCGTGGCTCCGAAGCCAATCACCCAACGGCGCGACGACAGGGACCTACGGCCCCCTTCGCAGAGCCCTGTCAGCGATTCTCTACCTCCTCTTTCACCTGAACGTCATCGACCGCGGACACAAGCTGATTGCCGTGGCCGAACGTATTCCTGGGAGAAGCTACTGATGGTCGTTCTCGGAATAACCGCCCAACACGACGCTGGTGCTGCCCTGATCGTCAACGGGCGCCTGGTATCTGCCGTAAACGAAGAACGGATGAATCGCCAGAAGGTTTATTGGGGATGGCCCGAGCTCTCGATCCGCGAAGTTCTGCGAATCGCAGGTATCGCAGCAGCCGATGTCGATGTCGTTGCGGTCGCAAACACGACCAACAGTGGTTACAAGGCCGAGCAGTGGAAGGGGCTCTATCCGAACGATCTCAAACGCAAAACACTGATTGGCCTGTCCCGAATGGGCGTTGCCGGCTGGATCGGCGGCACGCAGACTGGAGTCGGAGCCTATCGGGCCCTGCAGGGCAGATCAGCGCGACCGCTCCACACCGTTCGCATCAGGAAAGCGCTCCGCGTCCTCGGGGTCACTGCCCCCATGAGCTATGTCGATCACCACGCCTCTCATCTCGCCTCGGCCTACTACACCTCGCCATGGAATGAGTGCCTGAGCATCTCGATTGACGGTGTGGGTGATGGCTATTGCTCGCGGATCGCCGTTTGTCGAGATGGGAAAATGGACCTCGTCCACAGCATCCCATTCTACCACACACCCGGGCAATACTATGGGTTCGTGACAGGTTGGGCCGGATTCACACCCGGCAAACACGAGGGCAAGATCACGGGTCTTGCCGCCTACGGAGACCCTGACCCCGCCCGTCACATCTTCGCCGAGCGTATCACCTATTCCGAGCAGGACTTCGCCTTCGTGAACAAGGGAATGTGGGGCTGGGCGGAATACGAGCGGCTTTGTCGCGAGATGTATCGCTTCCCCACGGAAGACGTGGCCGCTGCGGTTCAGGCTCACCTCGAAGAGCTTGTTGTCCGGTACGTCAGGCAAGCGGTTGCCATCTACAGACAGAACCGTGTCGCCCTATCTGGCGGAATCTTCGCGAACGTAAAACTGAACCAGAGAATCCAGGAGATCGCAGGTGTAAGGGAGATCTACGTCCACCCGAACATGGGCGATGGCGGATTGGGCGTAGGTGCAGCCTATGTGGAAGCCTCTCGACACTCTCAAGTGTCGCCTACGCCTCTCAACGATGTCTACATCGGAACGAACCTGGAGGATCGGGACATTTCCAAAGCCCTCATTGCGAGAGGCTACGAAACGGCCCCCTGTCCCGACGTTGAAATACGAATCGCCGAATTGCTGGCCGAAGGCCTT
Organism: Latescibacteria bacterium UBA6620; assembly: GCA_002433075.1. Lineage (GTDB taxonomy): Bacteria > Latescibacterota > UBA2968 > UBA2968 > UBA2968 > UBA6620. The sequence goes on along the minus strand of DJHM01000059.1, from coordinate 65,310 downwards.
GTGGTTGCCAGAGCTACAGGGTCCATGGAATACGGACCCCGAGCCCTCGGAAACCGGTCCATTCTCTACACCGCCACGGACCCCGGTGTCAACAGTTGGCTGAACGAGCGACTGAATCGGACCGAGTTCATGCCCTTCGCGCCGGTCATTCTCGCCGATCGGGCGGGTGCCTACTACCGGGGCTACCCGGCTTCAGACTACACCGCCCAGTTCATGACGCTCACCTACAACGTCACTGAACGCTGCCGTCAAGAGGCCCCCGCAGTAACACACGTGGACGGAACCGCCCGGCCTCAGGTCGTCACACGCGATTCCAATCCCTCACTCTACAGAATTCTGGAAGCCTACGAACGGTTGACCGGCTACCCGCAGGTCATCAACACGAGCTTCAACATGCACGAGGAGCCAATCGCCCGAACGCCCGATGATGCCATCAGAGCATTTGAGCAAGGCCGTTTGGATGTTCTGGCCCTCGGTGATCATCTCGTCTACAACCCCACGTGCGTCCCTTCGAACAACGGAGTCAGAATGGCCTCGACGGGGCTTGCCTGAGAGAAAATCGACGGGTCACCACGAACGCACGTGGCCCTTTACGGTACAGGAGAACAGAAGATGGATCTGCACACGCGCCATGAGAATACGCTCGTAGGTCTGGAGCAGGAGGATTCGAACGATCTCGGCCTGATCAGCGTCGTCATTCCGGCCTACAACGAAGAAGACGGTATCATCGATTCTGTCACCTGGGTCCAGGACGTCATGGAAAAGTCGAAATACGACTACGAGGTCATTGTCGTCGACGACGGATCGACGGACAAGACTTCTGAGCGGGTGCGCACGACCGGCGCTCGGGTCGTGCGCCACGGCACGAATCAGGGGTATGGCGCCGGTCTGAAGACGGGTATTCGGTCCGCTAAGGGAGACTGGATCGTCATCACGGACGCGGACAGCACCTACCCCGCCGACCGGATTCCCGATCTACTGCGTCACGCCAGCGACCACGACATGGTCGTCGGTGCCCGAGTCGGCAGCGCTGCGAAGATTCCGCTCATTCGGCGACCGGCGAAGTGGGCGCTCGCCCAGCTGGCCAACTACCTCGCTGAAACCAAGATCCCCGACTACAACTCGGGACTCCGGGTTTTCCGCAAGAGTCTGGCGGAACGCTTCTTCAAAATTCTCCCCCGGGGCTTCTCCTTCACGACAACGATTACCCTGTCGTCCCTGACGAACGGCTTCCGGGTGAAGTACATCCCGATAGAGTATTTCGTACGGACAGGAAAATCGAAGATCCGGCCCATCAAGGACACGTACAACTTCGCCATGCTCATCGTCCGAACGACCGTCTATTTCAATCCGTTGAGGGTCTTCATGCCGCTCAGCGCCGCCCTGTTCACTTCGGGGATCGCAAAGATGGGCCACGAGATTATCTACACCGGTGGCCTGGCTGAGGCATCGATCTTCCTCCTCCTGGGTTCGTGCCAGACGGTCGCCCTTGGACTGATCGCGGACATGATCAACAAAAAGATCTGACTCGATGCCCGAGCCGCTCGACATTCTCTACATCATTCCGCGCCCTGAGATCGGGGGCGCCGAACATCAGTTGCTCAAACTGATCAAGGGTCTCGACAGGCGCCGCTATCGGCCGCACGTCATCTGTCTGGACGGTGAAGGGAGCCTGCTGAACGAATTCAGGCAATCCGCCCACACCCTCCACGTCATCGGTCGTCGTCACCTGTTCGACATCGACGCCTTGGCTCGGACAATCGTATGTATTCGGCAGATCCGCCCGACGATCTGCCACACCTATCTCTATATCTCGAATCTCTTCGGTGGCTGGGCAGCCCGGCTCGCTGGCGTCCCCCACGTCATCGCTGCTCAGCGGGGCCTCGGGATCGATCCTCAACACGGCCTCTTGAAAAGGATCGAACACGGGCTGATGAACGTGTTCATCGGCCAGTTCACCGATACCCGAACCGTGAACGCCCGGGCGGTCGCGGACCGCACATCCGAAATGGGATGGCCGGACAGCGAAGTCATTCACAACGGGATGGAGCCCCCGCCTAATCTGAGTAAAGAGCGCAAGACAGAACTTCGCAGCGAACTTGATATCGGGAGCCATCAACGCGTCATCGGGACCGTCGCCCGTATGGACCCCAAGAAAGATCTCGAAACGATGCTCAGGGCCTTTGCACGGGTACGCGGAGTCAAGCCAGACACCGTTCTCTTGATCGTCGGTGGTGGGTTCGAAGATTACGCGGAAAAACTGAAGAGACTGGCCACCGACCTTGGACTGGTCGATGCCGTACGATTTCTGGGATTCCGCAACGACCCGCAGGATGTCCTTTCGCTCTGTGAGGTCTCCCTTCTTTCGTCCATCACCGAAGGGTTCCCCAATGCGGTTCTCGAGTCGATGTTCCTCGGCATTCCCGTCGTTTCAACTGCTGTGGGCGGCGTTTCCGAACTCATCGCTGATGGGGAACACGGATATCTCACAGAAGCGGGTGATGACGAATCGCTGGCTGCGCGAATCATCGAGTTACTCGAGAACCCGGCACGTGCCAGTGTGATGGGCGAGCTCGCGCAGCTCAGGGCCAGGACCCGGTTCGGTCTGACCACGATGATCCGGTCGACGGAAAATCTCTACAGCCAGGTCTTGGGTGACTCCGCAAGAATCCACCACGACCCGCCTTCCGGAATCGACCGCCCGCTCCGCATTCTCACGGTAACCAGCATCTACCCCACACGGGAAGAACCCGAGCTCGGCATCTTTGTAGCCTCTCAGGTCGAATCCCTTCGCAATCGAGGGCATCATATCGATGTGCTTTTCCTCGATGTCAAAGCTTCCAAGTGGGAGTTGATCTGCGGAATCGGGGAAGTGAGAAGGAAGGTGAGGAACGGCGACTACGACCTTGTTCACGCCCATTTCGGCTATAACGGCGTCCCTGCCGTCCTCCAGAACGAAGTCCCGACGGTCGTCTCTTTCTGTGGAACCGATCTCGTCAAGCCACGCATCCGACCCGTGTCTCGTTGGGTTTCAAGGCGGGCTGATGCCCGGATCGTGAAATCTGAGTTTCTGGGTGACCTTCTGGAAGAGCCTTCGGAGATCGTCCCCAACGGGATTGACATGTCGCACTTTACGCCCGCTGACCGAAAGGCGGCCCGAGTACGACTCGGTCTGTCAGCCGGTGTCCGTTATGCGCTCTTCCCCACGAACCCTGCCCGCCCGGAAAAGCGTTTCGAGCTGGCGCGTCACGCTCTTAACCACGCCGGCGATCTTGGACACCCTG
>DJHM01000059.1:0-61715 GCA_002433075.1 Latescibacteria bacterium UBA6620 | reverse complement strand
GCCGGCGATCTTGGACACCCTGTCGAGCCACTCGTCGTTTACAACCGTCCTCACGAGGAGATCCCCGACTATTACAACGCGGCGGATCTGCTTCTGCTGACCTCGTCCCACGAGGGCTCGCCGAACGTCGTCAAAGAAGCACTGGCCTGTAACCTCCCGGTCGTCTCAACCGACGTTGGGGACGTCCGGAAAGTCATCGGTAGTTCGACCAACTGTCACGTCACGGATGCAACTCCCGACGCCATCGCCGATGCCATCGCCTCCGTCCTGTCTGACGGGAATCGATCGAACGGTCGTGACGCCGTAGCTGACCTCGCCTCGGACCGGGTAGCAGACCGAGTGGAGCGGGTGTATCGCTGCGTTCTGGAGGCTTCGCGATGAGACTTGCGATGGTCGTCCACGCCTACTACCCGCACGACGTGCGGGTTCGTCGGCAGGTCGAAGCCCTCGCCGACCGGGGTGATTCGGTCGATGTCATCTGCCTCCGCAACCACGGCGAGCAACCGGTCGAGCAGATCGGGAACGCAACGGTGCATCGGCTCCCGGTCAGACATCTCCGAGGGCAGGGCGTCCTGGGATACTTGAAAGAGTACGCCGCCTTCTTCGCCTTAGCGACACTGGCTCTCACGCGGCTCTACTTCCGTCACCGCTATGCCGTCGTCCAGGTACACAACATGCCGGACTTTCTGGTTTTCACGGCTGTGATACCCAAGTGCCTTGGCAGCAGGGTGGTCCTCGACATGCACGACGTCACCCCCGAACTCTACCAATCGCTCTACGGCATCGACCAGAAGTCGGGCATCTTTCACCTGCTGACGTTCGTCGAACAGGCCAGTCTTGCTTTCGCAGACCGCGTCCTGACCGTTAACCGAAACATCCGCGACCTCTTTCTCACGCGGAATCCCATAGCCCACAAAATGGAGGTCGTCATGAACGCACCGGATCCCCGCTACTTCAAGCAACGGGGATCCTGCTCGCGTTCCACCAACGGGACTTTCAAGCTCTTCCACCACGGCCAGATCCTAAGACGCTACAATTTCGAAACCGCCCTGGAGGGAGTCCGCCTGGCGGGTCAGAAGCTGCCCTGCGAGGTGTCCCTCGACATCTACGGAGATGGCGAGGAAGCCTATATCGACGAAATCAAGACCCGGGCGTCGTCCTTGGGGATGGATCGATGCGTACGATTCCACGACCGCGTCCCCGTCGAGCGTGTACCCGATCTCATCAGCCAGGCTGATGTAGGACTGGTACCGTGCCGGAAGGACGTCTTCGTGGACACCGTCATGCTGCCCGTGAGGTTGCTGGAGTACGTGGCAATGGGCCTCCCTTCCGTCGTTTCCCGCGTCGGCACCGTCGAGTCCTACTTCGACGACAGCCAGGTCGGCTACTACCGCCACGACAGCCCCGATGAACTATCGGACAAGATTGTCGAACTCTACGAAGACCAGCGACTCCGCACGGATCGGGCACGGGAGGCACTCCGAGCCTTTGACGGCCTCGACTGGCCGGCTATGGTCAAGCGCTATTACCGCGTAATCGATGACGCTGCACACGGAGGATCGTCGTGTCCCTGACGGTTCAGGAAACAAGGACGGACGAATTATTCGGGGACATCCACACCCTCCCCGACGAGGCCTATGTCCAGACATCCCGGGATCGCGTCCTGACCGCAGAGCACCTCGGCGTGAGTCCCGATTTCCTCTCCGGGAAGTCAGCGCTCGATGCGGGTACAGGTGGCCGGGGGCGTGCGCTGCAAGGTCTATTCCGTCTCGGATCCCGTGATATCGTTGCCCTCGATCTGTCCGAAACCAACATTCGGAACGCCCGGCGCCACAACACCGGCCTCGGATCCAGCGTAACCTACCGCACCGGCAACTTGCTCGATCTACCTTTCGAGGCCGAAAGGTTCGATTTCATTCATTGCAGTGGTGTCGCCCACCACACGGCCGACCCGGCAAAGGCCGTATCCGAAATGTTTAGATGTCTCAAGCCGGGCGGGAAACTCTATCTCTCCCTCTATGGGACCGGCGGACTGTTGTATTCGTGTGCGGCCTTCGGCAGATGGATCGGCCAACGCATCCCCTATTCTGCGGCGAGGTGGGTCGGTCTCCGAACAGTCGGCGGGGCAGTCACCAGCAATCTGCTCGACTACGTCTATGTGCCTTACCAGTTCCATTACACGGAATCAACAGCCACGGAGCTTCTCCAGGAAGCCGGGTATGCGTGCATCGAGCGACTGCCTCAGCCCGCTCGCCTTGGTGACGGATGGTGGGACCGGCTGTTGAAGCCCAGCACCTACGACCCGAACACTGTCGTCGGTCGAATGATGGTCGGCTCGGGGTGGATTGTACTGATGGCGGGGAAGCCACGATGAATGCTTCGACAGCACAGACCCGTTCTCACACCAGCGACGCCGGAGGAGGACTCTCTGGGGTGAAATCGTTCCTGGTTGCGTGCACGTGTGCGCTGGCTACCGGGCTCTACCTCTACTTCTACCTTCAAGGCTTCCGTTTCTTCGACAACGACTACGACTGGATCAACCAGGCACGCGCTACGTCCTGGGTTTCGGTCCTCACAGACCTGATGGGTCCCGTTCCCGAGGACTGGGGATTCCAGTTCCGACCCGGCCAGGTCTTCGTGACCAAGATGCTCGTCGCACTTTTTGGAGAAACAGCGATTGCGTTCTACGCCTTCAAGTGTCTTACGGCAGGCGGCGTCGCCGCCTGCATCGCGGGGTTCCTCCTCGTCGCGGGAGAGTCGCGTCAAACCGCAGTCCTGGCTGCTGCCGTTTTCGGTCTATCCGCAGCAACGTTCGCCAGCACCATGTGGATCTCCGACTTCGAACTCGTCGCCCAGATCCTGACGATCGCTGCGTTGGGTGTGTTCTGGTTCGCTCACACATCCGGAAAAACCGCAGGTATGTGGAAGTGGGCTCCCCAGATCCTCGCCGCAATTCTCATGATTCTTGCCCATCGAACGAAGGGCAGCGCCAAGATCCTACCGGTTCTCATCGTCGCCTACCTGATCGTTTGGCGAAGAGACCAGCTCTGGCAATGGCTGCCCGCGATGGGATGTGTGGCTATCACCAGCGTGCCCCTGATCGGAATGATCGACAACCCGGTCCCCCCGTTTGCGCCGTTTTCGGAGGATCGATCTCAGGGCTGGATGTGGAAGCCTGCATCACTCGATACGCTTTGGATCCTCCTGATCGGCAACGTGCACGTCCTGTTCGGCACCGCAGATGGAACGGTTCCCTACAGCCTCCTCGCGAACCTGACGCCGTGGCTTGCGCTCCCTTGCCTTGTTTCCGCCGCGATCTGGCTGCGTTCGCGCGAGAGGGTGCCCCCACATGTCGGATTCCTCGGAATCTGGATGTTGGGTGTTCTAGTCGCTTACACGGCCTATCCGCGCCTGCCCCACGGGTTCATGGCTCGTTATGTCGTCGTCTCGCTCGTTCCGGCCAGCATGCTCGTCAGCATTGCTCTGACACGAGTCTCGGCGCGATACACTCATCCGAATGTGGCTGTCGCAGCGCTCGCGGTGCTACTCCTTGGGCACGGTAGTAGCCAGTCGGAGGGTCATCGCTACCAGCGGGAGACGCTCGGTCAGGCCATCGTCGCCTACGATCGAGCCAGGGAGGCCATCGCATCCGACATCCAGGATGCCGATGTCGTCATTCTCGGTTTCGAGTATGGCTACAATCGCGAACGCATCGACACCAACCGTTATCACGAGACCAAATACAGCACCCTTGATCCGATCCAGCGCAGACCGCTCTACGTGCTCGTGCGCTCCGATCAGAACGTAGACCATCCCGACTTCAATGCCGGCATCTCGGAAATACAGTCGGCTGTGTCATTCAAGAAGCCTGAGAACAAACAGCTCAAGGTCGGTATTCGGCCGATTGCGATGTATGATGGACTTACCCCCAGCATTTACGACCGACTCATCTACCGAAGTCGCCGTTCGTTCGTAGGCCTTCTCTATCAGGTCACCTACGAACCGATGGCCTCCTGAAAGGGGACACCCGATGAACGTCTTGGGAATTCACGATGGAAAAGACGCCGGCGTCTCGCTGACCGTGGAAGGCAAGCCGGTCTACGCGGCTAACGAAGAACGATTCGCCCGAAACAAGCTGCACTTCGGTTTCCCCTACCTGGCGCTGCGTAATCTGTTCCCCACGACGGGGATGTCTCCCCACGACATCGACCGGGTCAGCGTGGGGTTCCAGGCTATGGTCGAGACAGAGGACTATCCGATCTACACCGACATCAACGACACCACGATGCTCCAGCGAATCTTCGCCGGTGGCACGCGTCTGTTCGGTCCCGTCACCGCAACACGGCCCTTCGTCCAGGCCTCACGTCAGGTGCTAAGCCTCGTGAGCAAAAACAAGCAGGCGCTGCAGAAGTCCGTAAGGGACTTCGACATCGATGCCGACATCGAATACGTGGACCATCACCGGGCCCACGCTGCCTCGGCCTACTACACTTCGGGATTCCTGGCCGCCACGGTGATTACGGCCGATGGTGGAGGAGACGGTCTGGCCGGCAGCATCTATACCGGCGTGGACGGCCATCTGCGACCGCTCGTCGAGTGGCCACGCGTCCACTCCCCCGGTAACTTCTGGTTCCTCATCACATACATCTGTGGATTCAACCCTATCAAGCACGGCGGGAAGATCACGGGGCTCGCTGCTTATGAGCCCTGCGAGGAAGCTCATCGCGTGCTCTCCGAGTTCTACGGACATGATCCGAAGAAGCTGAGCTTCACCAACAAAAAGCATCTGCTCTTCCGTGACGCACACGAGCAATTAAGAATCGCCCTCGACCGTTTCTCGATCGAGCAGATCGCCTACGGTGCTCAGAAGGTGCTCGAAGATAGCATCTGCGGCGCAGTCGCCGCCGCCGTTGAACGAACGGGGTTGCGTCGGGTTGCCCTAGCCGGGGGGACGTTCGCAAACGTCAGGTTGAACCAGAAAATCCTGGAGCTTGACGGTGTCGACGAGATCTTCATCCACCCTCACATGGGTGACGGGGGCGTCGCGCTTGGCAGTGCTCTCGACCTGACCGCTCGGGAAACCGGGCTCCTACCCGAAGCGATCTCTGAGGCCAGCTGGGGGAATGCGGCCAGCGAGGACGAAATCCTCGGCACACTGCGACAGTACCCTGTCGATTTCGTCAAACTCGACGATCCGGCCGATGCGATCAGCGACGCGCTCGTACAAAAACAAGTCATCGGGCTTTTCAATGGGCGCATGGAGTACGGACCACGCGCACTCGGACATCGGACCATCCTTGCCGAACCAACGGACCCGACGATGATGCACTGGCTCAACAGCCGTCTCGATCGAACGGAGTTCATGCCCTTCGCGCCCATCATCCTGGAAGAAGACGCGCCGAAGTACTTCCAGAACTTTGACGCGGGCAGGCTCCCGGCCCGGTTTATGACCGTCTGCTTCGACGTGTCCGAGGAAGGCAAGCGTCTTGCACCAGGCATCGTCCACAAGGACGGCACGGCCCGTCCTCAGATCGTGAATGAAAGAGATAACGCCTACGTCTACCGAGCCCTTTCCGCCTACAAACGGAAATCGGGCCTCAGCCTGGGCATCAACACGAGCTTCAACAAGCACGAGGAACCGATCGTCTGCCATCCTCGAGACGCAGTGTCAGAGCTGATTCGAGGCGGCGTGGACATTCTCTTCCTCGAGAATTTCAAGGTCACACCCAGAGCCTGACCACATCCCATAGCCGTAACGAAGAAGGGCGTTCCCCTCCAGGGGGAACGCCCTTCTGTTTTCCCTGCCATCCGGGATCTACCCTCCAGGCGACAGCGCCTTCTCCATCTCATCGATCACGTCAGACACCTCGAAAGGTTTCTGAATGATCCCGCTCACACCGGTCTTCACCAGGTGCTCTCGCACGTGATCTTCGATGTGAGCCGAAACGACGACAACCGGCACCTTGAATCCCTTCTTTCTGATGAAATCCAACATGCAGTCTCCCGTGACCTCGGGCATCGAGAGGTCCAGGAACATCGTGTGGATTCCGCCCTTGGCAAGCGTGGCCACCGCGTCCTTCGCCGAACCGGAGACCAGGGCCTCGTATCCGTAGGTCGTGACGATCTCCCCCAGTGCTTCACTCACCGAAGGATCGTCATCGACGATCGAGATCCTCTTCATAGAACCTTCCTGTTGTCACTCTGATTCACACCAGTGCCTTAGTCACCACAACGAGCAGACGCCGACACACAAGTTTCGATAAAAACAGTCACCTATACGCGATTCTTGGAAATGGCACGCGGCTTGCGGAATCTGAGTCACGATGAAACGAATCGCTCCCATCGTGCTCCTGCTTGCCTCTGTCGTCTCTTGCGCCCCGTACGCACGGCATACAGCGGACATCCGCGCAGCCCTTCAGACTGGCGACTACCCGGCGGCCCGTGAAAGAATCGGCAAAGCGGCAGGCAATTCCAACAAGCTGCTGTTCTACCTCGAGCACGGGACGATCGCGCACACACGCGGCGACTACGATCTGTCCAATCGTTACTTCGAAACTGCCGAACGTGTGGCAGACCACCTGTTCACAAGGTCTATCACCAGAGAGGCCGCCGCCCTCGTCACGAACGATGAAGTAAGGCGATACCGTGGAGAACCGTTCGAGAGAGTCTTCATCAACTATTACCGGGCGCTCAATTATTGGCACTTAGGCCAGTTCGAAGATGCCCTCGTGGAGTGTCGAAAGGCCAATCTCAAACTATCGGAATACACAGGCTACGCCGATTCAGAAGCATCCTACAGGAGCGACGCCTTTATCCATTACCTGACCGCGCTCATGTATGAGGCCATCGGCGACCTGAACGACGCATACGTTTCGCTAAAGCACGCGCGCAAAGGCTACCAGGCCTACGCGGAACGATTCGGAATGTCGCCTCCTCCTAGCCTCGAACAGGATTTCATTCGAATCGTCGCCCAGTTCGGTGATATGCCCGAAGACTCGTCGCCGGTCGGCTTCTCAATCGATTCGACTGACGGCGAGTTGGTTCTGCTGTCTGAAGTCGGCTTCGTCCCGCGACGTGTACAGGAAGAACTGAATCTTCCCATTTACGACAATGACATCAAACTCACCCGCCGCGGAAGGGAAAACCTCGCCGCGCAACACGTCATCCGACGTCATTACAGACGAAGCCACCACTCGGACGTCAACTACTGGCTTCGAGTTGCCATACCCAGGCTTGAATCGACACCGAAGAGAACGACCCGGGTCAAAGTCAGCGCGGGCGATCTTCAACGACAGGCTCGATCCGAGGCAGTCGAAGATCTCGATGCCATCTCGCGTGCGACCCTCGCCGACAAGCATGGCGCCATTCTCGCACGAACGGTCGCGCGCGGAATCGTCAAATATATCACCACGGAGAGCATTAAAGACGAAAACAGAGTGCTGGGTTGGCTGGCCAACCTCTTCACAGCCGCCACAGAAAAAGCCGACACCCGAAGCTGGGTCTCCCTTCCCGGATCGATTCACCTCAGCCGTCTGACCCTCCCCTCGGGCGAACACGATATCGTGATCGAAACGATCGGGCGTGGAGGCCACACCGTCGAACGCAAGACCCTCGAAAGGGTCAAGATCACCGCCGGTGAAAGGACATTCGTAAATCACCGGTTTTACGAATAGGAGGAATACATGAAATCACTGCTCTTCATTCTGGTCGTCGGGTTCGCAACACACGTACCCGCTGCCGAACTCCCGACCGGAGGATCCGTCGTCAACATCGTCGAATGGGACGGTGCGCAGTTACCGCCGGTCTATGAAAGATCGGATCAGATGCCCCTGACCGAAGACGAAGTGCTCGTGCTCAGCAATGGAGGGTTCGCTTCCGAACAGCTCGTCACACTCCTGACAGAACGCCGCTACGCGGGAGACGCGTCGGCGGCCGGGCTGCTGAAACTTCGCCGTCTGAGAGTCGATGACGCCGTCCTCACCGCAGTCTCGCGGCACGGCCTGCCGCCCAACCGGTCGATCGACGTCACCATCTCTCTCGCCTTCGAGGGAGAAGGCGGCCAGGCGGGACGGCAACGATATCTCTATGCCATCCTGCCCGATGGCGATACCGAACGCGTGCTCACGGCGGATCTGGCTTCCGTCCTCGGTGGGAGTTGGACGCACGAAACTCGACAGGACCACTCGGACATGTTGCTACCCAGGCCAGTAAGGACCGTTCGCTTTACCAGCCGGCTTCCGCTCAAGCAAGCGGGCACCCGAAAGCTCGCCGTCCTAGTTTCGACCCGGCCTGACATCCAGCGCGTTTCGGAGATTCCGCCGAACGAAAGGGATCTCGTGCGTTACCACGACCTGGATTATCCGGCAAGCTCTCTGGCCCGGACCTGCAAACTCGATCTCCGATTCAAACGTGACGTGGTACTGCCGGACCAATGGCAGCTGACCTCAACCAGACTCGAATGTGAGTGGAATTAAAAGGAGGAAACCATGCGTAACCTGATCATCCTCATCACGTCCCTGACCGTCATCAGCTGCGCGGGACCCCGCACCTTCACGAAGGGGACCTATGAAGACCCCGAAACCATCGCCCTGCTCGACGATCGATTCAACGAAAACGACATGCAGCTGATTGCGAAGAAGATGGTGTCTTCGCTTGTCGCTTCTCCATCCGTCGAAAACAGGGCCACGCCCGCAGTGATGGTTGGGAAGATGCGGAACAGGACGGCCGAACACATCGACATGAACGCGCTGAGTGACAAGATTCGAACGTCGCTGATTCAGTCGGGGAGATTTCGATTCGTCAACGCTCTCAATCGCAAGTCCATCGCCCGCGAATACGAGTACCAGAACTCTGGATACGTGGACCCAGCTCAAGCCCACCGTCCAGGGTCACAGACGGCTGCCCAGCTGATTCTGACCGGGACCCTGTCGTCGAACGTTCAGGAAGTTGGCAAAGAGAAACTCGTCTACTACAAGGCCACTTTCCAGCTCACCGATCTCGGATCGTCCGAAATCATCTGGACGGATGAAAAAGAAATCCGCAAAGCCTACAAGAAGCGACGCATTGGAATCTAGGGAGATCGCCATGAAACGCCTGATGATCGCAGTCTTCACGCTCGCCTGCTTCACGCTGACCGCCACCGCCCAGGAATCCGGCCGAACGGACGGCGCCGAAGGCAGTGAGTACGGAAAGGGCGGCAACCCGTTCGGATATTCCGCGGGACGAATCTACCTGAGCGGCGCGTTCGGCTCCGGGTTCTTCGGCCCGTCCAGCCAGACCCAGACCGGATTCCTGTACGGCGTCGACCTTGGTTACGAGGCCTACGAATGGATCGGCGTCCAGGCCAGCTATGCCCACCTGACGGATCGTGACACCGACATCTTCAGCCTGGGCACCAATTTCTGCTACGAATGGCGGCCGTTCGTTTACAACCTCAGTCTGCAGGCCGGTGTCTACGACCAGGACATCGCCGGGAGGCACTTCGGACTGGCACCTGGCGCGGGGCTGGATATCGTCCTCGGCGAAAAGGTTCGCCTCGGGATCAACTACAAACACGACTTCATCTTTACAGACAACCGCACAACGGATCTCGACCGAGTTTACGCAAGCTTGAAGTTCTATTTCTAAACGGAAAGACGGCACCGCGCTTCTGGCGGAGCCGTCTTCTTCGATTCCTGGATGGCGCCCGGTCGCTCAGGCGGCCAGTACTTCCAGGGCTCCCGGCCTGACCCCCACGCGCATTTCGATCGTCCCTTCGACAGACTCACCATCGATCTGCAGATGCGGCGCTGTATGGCATTGAAGGGTCATCTGTGTCACCTTCAGGAGCGTCACCCCGGGCATCTGGCCGATCGAGCCTGAGAACAGCCTCCGAGTGTGAACGATCGCCCTCCAGAAGGTAAGGTCTTCCACAATACACACGTCGAGTTGTCCGTCGTCTGGGCGTGCGTCGGGCGCGATCGTCGCACCATAACCATACTGAGGCGTGTTGGCGATCGCCACGAGGTAAGCCAACCTTGTCCTCGCATCCTGCCCGTTGACGGCGACATCCACGGGTAGCGGTCGACACGCGGTCACTGCCTTGAGCGAATGATGGATATAGGGCCAAAGACCACGTCGGTGGCCGTGCGAGTTGAACCGACGGCAAACTTCCGCGTCGATCCCGAGGCCGGCGGTCGAAAGAAACACGTGATCGTCGATTGTCCCCACGTCAATCGGTCGGGAGCTTGAAGAAAGGAGCCAGGTAAGGGCTTGAGGAAGGGTTCGGGGAACTCCCATCGACCGGGCGAAAGCGTTTCCCGAGCCAAGGGGCAGTACTCCCAGCGGCAGCGGACAATCGAGCAGCCCTTGGGCGACCTCGTTGACCGTTCCATCTCCCCCCGCGGCAACGACCCGATCATATCCTTCTTCGCGGGCGGCTCGGGCAAAGTCGACAGCTTCTCCCGGGTGCTGGGTGTATCTCAGGTCCCACGCCCCGCTGGAACCCAGGACCTGTCCGATCACGGGCTCAAGATCGACATCCCGGGGTCCCGCCCCGGGATTGGCGATAAAGAGGTAGCGATACCGCACGCTCAGGCCACTTCGACCCCGAACCGATCGTAGATGGCCCGACAGATGTCGAGCAGAATCTTGTGCGGCGGTTGAGACACGTCGACCCGAACAACCAAGTCGTCGGGGTAGTGACTCAGCGTTGCGTTCGTTTGTTCGTCGTAAACCTTGAACCGTCTGCGGATGATGTCCTCCCGGGCGTCGTCCACGCGATGTTCGACCAGGGCCCTGCCATAAAGTCTTTGCACCAGCACGTCTCGATCCGGGCAGTCCAGGAACAGAATCAGGCGCACGTCCAGGTCCGACTCGACCATCTCCGACTGAGCCAGTGTCCGTGGAACGCCGTCCAAAATCAGGAGATGTTTGTCGACGTTGAACCGGCCGACCGTCACCATATTCCGCATCTGCTCACGCCATAACCCAAGCGCCTGCTCGTCAGGAACAAGCTCGCCTCTCCTGATGCATTCCAACGCCATTTTGCCAAGCTCGCTGTCGAGCGGTAGAGACCGAAACATGTCTCCGCTCGCGAAGTGTAGGAAACCGGGGATGCTCCCCAGGATCCCACCCCAGGTTCCCTTGCCGGCCCCCGGGGGACCGAACAACAACACCGTCCGATACAGCGTGTCCATTCGTCTCCACCTCTTGGTTCAGATCTATCCACAAAAGACGGCCCCGGTTCCCCAGGGCTTTTCTCACGGCGGCCACAACATACTCGGCCACATCCCTCAAGTCAATACACCAACGAGAAAAGCCGCCCAAAGGACGGCTTCTCAGTCTACAGCGTGGTGTGAGGTCTCAGAGCTGCTCAGTCGTAGTCTTTTCGATCTCCGTCATGAACTTGGGTTCGTCCGCCTTCGGGATTCGTTCGGTCAGCTGGATGGCTCGGCGTTTGCCCATCAATCCAGGACGAGCGAGGTACTTCGGACGATCCCCCACGTAAACGACAGCATCCTCGTTGAGGGTAGTGTCCAGCCGGAGCACATCCCCTTCCTGCAGATTGAGCACCTCACCAAGACTTACCTTCGTGCGACCTACGACGACTTTAACCGGTGCGGACACTCGATCGAGCTGAACTAGCCGCTCGTCGCGTTGGCTTTCGCGTTTTCCGCGTTCGCGGCTGGCCCACGTCTGCACGTTCAGATAGGCCATGACGGGTTCGAGTGTGAAATACGGATAGCAGAGATTAACGAGACCGGACGCGTGCTGGGAGTTCACCTCGAACGCAATCAGCACGACCGTATCCGACGGCGCTGCGACCTGCATGAACTCGGGGTTCGTTTCAAGTTCTGCATCCGAAACCTGGATTTTCAAGAGCGCTTCCCATGTCGCTTCCAGATCTGCCAGGGTACGCGTAACAACCTTGGTCATGACCGTACGCTCTATCGCGGTAAGGGGTCGCGATTCGGAAGGTGGATTGCCGCCCGACCCCCCGAACTGACGATCGATGAACGAATAAGCCACGGGGATTGAAAAATCGATAATGGCCGGGCCACCCAGAGGCTCGATCGTAAACGTGTAGGAACACGACGGGTTCGACAGCGACATGATGAATTCTGCATATGTCGTCTGATCAACGAATGCAATGTCACAATCGACCACTGAACGCTGCATCGTCGAGAAGGACGACGCCATCATTCGAGCCAGGTTTGAATGGAGGTTCTCGAGTGTGCGCGTCTGGTCCTTCGACACGCGGGAAGGATGCTTGAAGTCGTAGGTGGTGATTGGCCGATTGCCAGCGGGTCCACCGGGTGCGGCGCTTGGCCCCGCGCTCGCGGCGGCTTCCCCCTCTTCGCTGCCCGTGGCAGACAGAAGGGCATCGAATTCATCCTGGGAAAGAATATCCGGCATGCTCAGTCTCCCAAATGCGGCAGGCTGTCGGTAATGAATTCCCGAAGACCTGCGTAAGTCCCTACGCAGCCGTCAGTTACGATCGGCACTGGTAAACGTAGCCGGAAACGGCCCCCGAGTCAACACCCGGGCGTAAACCGGCGCCCCATGAGCTTGCAAGTCTTGTGCCAGAAACGACTTATCGAACCCCCAAAAGCAGCTCCGCAAGCAACTGATCGAGCTGCTCGTAGCGCGACCCGACACTTCCCATCGCATCGATGTTGAACCTTACCCGTTTCAACGCCTGGGCCTTTTTTCGACTATAGCTACCAAGATGCTTCTCGAATTCGGGATTCTGGTTTGAAATCTCATTCAGGATCCCCTGAATCTCATCGTCTTGCCTGAAGCGTCTGGCCTTCTCTCTCAGAATGTTATAGGTACGCATACACCCCAAGGCGAAATCCCATACCCCTTTTTCGTCTTCGGTCCGATAAGCGTGGGCGTCGAAGTGCTTGGGGCCTCGATAGCGGTTATCCTCGAGCAGACGCACCAACAGGAACGCATTCTTGTAGTCTTCCGAGCCAAACCGGAAATCCTGGTCGTAGCGGCCGAACCGCTGGTCGTTCAGATCGATGTGAAACAGCTTCCCCGCGTCCATCGCCTGGGCAACTCCGTGGTGGAAATTCAGCCCGGCCATGGACTCGTGCGCCACTTCGGGGTTCACCCCGACCATCGCAGGGTAGTCGAGGGTCTCGATGAACGCCAGGTAGTGTCCGGTCGTCGGAAAATAGAGATCCGCCCGAGGCTCATTCGGTTTGGCCTCCATGGCGAACCGCAGTTTGTATTTCTGGTCGCGTACATAGCGACACAGATAGTTGATCCCATCTCGATACCGCTTCACCGCCTCGACCGGATCCTTTGACACGTTACATTCGGCTCCCTCACGTCCCCCCCAGAACACATACGTCGAAGCCCCGAGTTCGACCCCCAGGTCAATGGAACGCATGATCTTTTGCAGCCCATAGGCCCTCACCTTCGGATCGTTCGACGTGAACCCGCCGTCTTTGAACACCGGATGCGAAAAGGTGTTCGTGGTTGCCATCGGAACGACCATGTCGTAGTCTTTGAGAGCTTTCTTGAAATCCTTGACAATCTTGTTCCTCTGAGCAGCCGATGCGTCGATGGGAACCAGATCGTTATCGTGCAGGTTAATCCCCCACGCACCCAGTCGACTCAGCTGCTGAACAATTCGGGTCGGTGGAATCGCCTTCCGGACCGGGTCGCCGAACGGGTCCCGCCCCACATTACCCACGGTCCATAGACCGAACGAAAACCGGTCCTTCTTCACTGGTGTAAACGCATCGCCCATGCCGACTGCCTCCTGTCCGAAATCAAGTCTTCGATCGGGCCGCCGGGCCCGTCCTTCGCCGCAAAATAGCGTTCACCCATGTGGGTGTCAACGCGCCCCCCTGCACAGGGCACTGCCTTGATACTCCGAGACGCCGTCCACGGCGATCTCAGCTTCAACGATGCCGAGCGTCGCGTCATAGACACGCCTCAATTCCAAAGGCTGCGCGGAATCCGCCAGACCGGGACGGCCTACCTCGTCTATCCCGGCGCGCTCCACACGCGGTTCGAGCACTCTCTCGGCACTTCGGCCATGGCGCGCCGCATCGTGGCGACCGTCCGCACGAACGGTTTCCAGGTGAGCCGGGAGGATGAGGATGCCATTGCCCTAGCCGCCCTCGTCCACGACGTCTCGCATCTCCCGTTCGGCCACACCTTCGAGGACGAACGCAAGCTGTTCCCCAGGCACGACAACGCAAATCGACTGGGTCTCTTTCTCTCGCAGGGTGAGTTGAGTGACGCACTCGAGGCTTCCGGCCACGCCGATTCAGTGCGAACCATGCTCACAACATCCAGCAAGGATCATCCTTGGAAACGACAGATCATCGCCAGCACGATCGACGCCGACCTGCTGGATTACCTGCGGCGGGATGCCTATTTCGCTGGGTTACGACAGGACTATGACGACAGGATTCTATCGACCTTCGTCGTTGAGGAGAGACAACTCGCGGTCGATACGCGTAAGATGAGCACGCGTACCGAGATCCTTCATTTGCTGCGTCTGCGCTATTTTCTTACCGAACGCATCTACTACCATCACGCCAAAGTTATCTCCGGCGCCATGATCGCAAAGGCCGTCGAACTGGCCGTGGACGCGGGGCTCCGGGAGAAAGACCTCTATCCGCTGACCGACGACGGCCTCTTCGCCCGATTGCAGACCGATGGCGATGCCCCGATCCGACGTCTGATCGGGGCGGTAAACGGTCGGAGGCTACTGAAGCGGGCCTACGGCATCACCACCGCCGAAGTGGGACGGCGTGGTCGGGATGACCTCATCGCCACCTACAATCGCTCCGTCGAGGCCAGGCAGCGCATCGAAGCCGAAATCGCCGATGCCGTCGTGCTCGAACCGGATCAGATCATTCTGTATTGTCCCGACATCTCCGCCATCAAGGAAGCCCGTGTCTGGGTGACCTCCAGAGACGGACTGAAGCGGCTCAACGAGCCGCTCGAAAACCCTCCAGTCGACGTCAAAGTCGTCGAAGATCAGTACGAGCGGCTTTGGAAACTCAACGTCTTCGCTCCCGAAAGCTATCGTAGCCGGGTCCGCGAGGTTTGCGAGCGCATCTTTGGCGAACCGTCCACCGATCCTTGAGTCATCGGTTCGATAGCGCTCGAAGTCGCGACTCGGCAAGCGATCGCTGAAGTCCCGGCTCTTCCCATCGGCGCAAGAACCCACGATAGTAACGGGCGGCTTCGGCTGAATCCCCTGCGGCTTCATTGAGCTGTCCCATCGTCAGATAGATTGGCACATACGTCGTGTCCGCCTCGTTCGAATTTCTTCCAGCATCCAACCCCTCCCCGATCCTGCCCAGACGGGCAAGCACCATCGCATAAGCATGCAACGGTGCCGCCTCGGCGTCACCCAACCCCGCGTAGCGCTCATACACCTCCGCCGCCGTATTCACCTGACCTTCCAGAACCTGTTGCCTTGCTAATTCGGGATAGACTTGCCTCAGCCGATTGCGCGCCCGTCGCACATATGTGGGGTGACCCTCCCACACATTCAGAAACCGCTCATATCCGGCTGCGGACTCCGACAGGTTCCCTTCCAGGAGATCGATCCCGGCCAGACTGAAGATCACCTCGTGCAGGTTGGGTTCTAGTTGGAGCGCCCGCGCATAGTGCCCACGAGCTTCAGCAAGACGACTCGTTTCTCCGTAAAGCACGCCAAGTGTATGGTGGTCGTTCGCTGAGAGACGATCGATTCCTTCGAACAGCGCAAGAGCCTCGTCCCGGCGTTCCTGGCGCCGAAGCGCCTCGGCAAGATTGTTCCGGATCCTTTCGTCCCCGGGTAGGACTTCCGCCGCCGCACGCAAGACCGGTTCCGCTTCGGCATATTCGTTCAACTGGATCAGCGTGTTTCCAAGGTTGTTCAATGCTGCGGGGAGATGAGGTTCGAGCTCGACATACTTACGATAGACGTCTGCGGCTCCTTCCGAGTCCCCCAGGTCGGTCAAGCCTTCTCCCAGAACAACCGATACACGGTGGTCAAACGTGCCCCACTCCAGAGCGGCCCTTGCGTGTTCCACCTGCGCCTGTCGCTCACCCATCCGCTGGAAAGCCTGTGCGTGGGCGTAATGGCGATCGAAGACCGTCGCCCGGTAGGCCCCCCACCCCCCCGCACAGCCAAGGAACAGGAGCACGAAGGCCACGACCCGGGCACGCGTCCCTTGGACCCTCCACCCGTGCCCTCGATGGAGGGCGCCCATCGCAACCCAGAACATCAGAGCTGGGGCCGCCTGTTCCCTGGGGAAACTGAAGAGTCCGTGGACGAAAACCACGATCACCACACACTGAAACACGACCCAGTGCCCCTCCCGCTCGCGGCGCTGGAAAGCACCATACAGAATCCAAAGGAACAGCCCCACCCCCACAAGGCCGAGCTCCGCCCACACCCACAGCACATCGTTATGCGGGCGTCGGGGGGCCGACTGGATGTGCATCACGTCACCCCGATCGTACTTTGGATACGTCGTGCTCCAGTTTCCCAACCCCACGCCTATCGTGGGATGATCCAGAATCATATCCCAGGTATGATTCCAGATCGCGAGACGGTTCCGATCTCCCCCCTTCTCCACGAACGATCCAACCGTTCGTCCGAGACTATCTTTGCGTTCATCAAGCCGGTAAGCGGACTCGTCTTCGTAGCGTGGTGAAACACCCGACAACCCGATCACGACCAGGGCTGCCAGCGCAGCCGGAGCGAGTCGTGAGAGCGGCGGGAAACCATGGCGGAAGCCATAGAGGATCCCGTAGAGTGCGGCCACTCCGACCCCCAGGTAGGCTCCGCGCGATCGGGCATAAAGGACGAATAGTGCGATCACACACGTGGCGATCCCACCCACGATGCGCCGCACTCCGCGCTGTGTCGACAGGCAGAAGGCCGCCGGCAGCGAACCCGCGGCCACCGTCGCGGCAATGTTGCGGAATCCCATAGTCGCGCTGGGCCGCCCCGCGGACGGCAGCCAGTCTACTCCGGCGTACTCGACCAGACCGACCGCCGACATCAGTCCTCCCCCGATCGCCAGGCCCCAAAGGAGCTCGTCGTCGCCACAAGCGGTCGTACGAGATGCCACGATCAGACCCACTCCCATCGCCCCTGTCTGGGTCACTAGGAGAAGACCCGCACTCCAGGGGTTGAGACTGAACCAGGTTCCCGCGACCGTCCAAATGAGATACAGGGAAACACTGGCCGACACGAGGGTCACGCCCGAATGAAGCACCAGAACGGACAGGACAACCAGGACAAGCTGAAGGACCAGAACCTTAGGGTAATGCGCGAATTGAAAGCCTTCGGGCAGTAGAACGAGGGGAATAGCTACGAGGGCGACTTGCAGGCAGAGGCGGACCCATGCGTTCGACGTGAGGAACCGGGCATCCAAGTATCAGTACGCGCCGCGGCCGAGGATGACCTTCGGGATCGACTTCAACATGATTTTAATGTCCATCAACGGAGACCAGTTCTCGATATAGTAGAAATCGAACCTCAGCGTCTCGTCGAACGTGAGGTCACTGCGCCCACTGATCTGGGCCAGCCCCGTCAGACCGGGCAGGACTTCGAACCGCTTCCGCTGCCAGGTCTCGTACTGGTCGACCTCATCCGGAAGAGGCGGTCGGGGCCCCACCAGACTCATCTCCCCCCGCAGCACATTGAATAGCTGAGGCAACTCATCAATACTTAGCTTGCGGATCACTCGTCCCACGCGCGTGATTCTCGGGTCGTTTCGAATCTTGAACAAGGGCCCCTGAGACTCGTTCAGATGGCGAAGTTCGTCCTTCATCGCATCGGCGTCCTGCCGCATCGATCGGAACTTGTAGACTGTGAATTGCTTCGCACTTTTTCCAACGCGGGTCTGTCTGATCAGCGAAGGCCCCCTGGATTCGAAACGGATCAGAGCAGCCACAACCGCGAAGATCGGAGAGGTCAGGAGCAGGGCAACGACACCCAGCGACAAATCGATGGAGCGCTTAAGAAGGCGGCTCGACCGGAGGAAAATCCGCTCGTCGAGCGCGAAAATCGGAACCCCGGCGATCTCACGAACCTGAACGCGGCTGGTCATCACGTTGAAGAGCGTGGGGACCATGCTGAAACGAATCGACAGGGACTGGCAAAGCGCCATCACGGTCATCACGACATCGGCCTCGGCCTGCCGGGTCGCCATCATCACTTCATCCACCGGATCTCGTTTGAGTCGCTCTCCAAGCGCATCGAAGTGTTCCTCCTCCACGAACCCGGCCGAGCGGTAGCCCAGTTCCGGATTGGTGCTGAGCAGCTCGTGGAATGCCCGACCGAAGTCGTCTCCCCCTGCGATGAGTACCCGCGTGAGCCCCACTCCGCGCTTCCGAAACCCCGCCATCACGATATCGAACCCAATGCGCCAGATCGTCAGGAATACAATCGCCAGCAGCCAGGACATGGCCAGCACCATGCGAGAGTAGGTCTCTACGGGGTCCCCCGGGATACGCCCCCGGATCGCGAATCCGACCGCTGCCGCGATCAGGTGTGCGAACGAGGCAGCCTTGATCAGGGCGAAGAAGTCATCGACGCCGAAGAACGGCTGTTCGAGCCGATAGAGACCCGCCGAGTAGAGAGAGAGGAAACCGACGAATCCTATAAACAAGGAGAAACGAAAGTAAAGTCCGAAGTCCGCAGCAGGGGGCGCAGGGAGGAACGGAAGGTGAAAGCGCAACCAATAGGCGACGAGGAACCCGAGGATGGCGAAGCTCAGGTCCCCCACCGCCAGCACAACCTTGAAGACAGCCTTTTTATTCACCTGTTGCACGAAGCCTGCCAGTTTTCCCCGCCCTACCAGGGACGATTGGACTCACCGTTTCCGAAAAGTGGATAGTGAGACTGACCTTCGGATTCTGTAGACTTGTGACACGAGGGGCAAAGCGAAATCAGGTTGGAAAGGAGGTTGGCCCGCTCAGCCGACGGGAAGAGTCTGAACGGGACGATGTGATGGACGTCCATCTGCCGGCCCAACTGCTCCTCTGTAAGACCGCACTGTGTGCACCGGTAGCGATCTCGTTCGCGCGCCCGCTCCGCCTGCCGCTCCCAGTTGCCGCCCCTGAATCGATCTCGGCCGCCCAGGTCGACGTTCTCGTTCGTCGATTGCTTCCACCGCCTCCGGCAGGCATCGTCGCAAAAATGGAGCTTGAGCCCCTCCTTCGCCAGCCACGCGGGAACTTCTGTGGATCGACCGCACTGGGAACATCGCGCTCTGGCGGATGGAGACGCCCGCGAGGTTCGATCGAATGCCAAAGAGAGCTGAGGTGATAGAGGAGACCCGCCGCCGGGCTCGTTGGACGCGTCCATCGTACCTTCCGATTCGGGGAGCGGGGTTGTGAGACGACCAGGGGACGGTCGTTAGAACTGAGGGCTGACGACCACGATGGAGCCGTCGGGAGGCAGCGTCTGCTTCGTAAAGATCTCGATGATCGTCTGTGTGTCTTCGACCAGGCTCAGGTTAAAGGTGCCGCTCGCCGAAGACGTGGCATCAATCTCTACAGAAATCGTGTCAGCAAATGCCAGCGTCTGATTGCTGGAAAGATCCTTGAGGTGGGCGACGAACCTGCGCACGCCCGTCGGGATCGTGCTTGCTGTAATCGTCTTCGTAAAGCGCTGCTCGTCATCCAGCGTAAAGCGCTCACCAAGGGCGACAGAGAAAACCGGAAGCTCGCTGAAGCTCGGATGATGAGGGTTGTCGATCAACTCGAGCACGTCGAGCACCGAGGTAGGTGGCAGCGCAGCGATTCCGGCCGAGTCGATCACCGTAGAATCGATCGTCGAAGGGTTCAGGATCGTCTGAAATTCGATCCTTCCACCGATGGGACCCAGGTCGACCTGGACGAGATGTGTCTGATTGAACGACACAGTTGAATCCGAAAAGCCGGAAAACCGAATCGTACCAAGCGTGTCGAATGCGCGAACCTCAAAGCGCCTGAGCCCGATCAGAATGTCTGTCACCTGCCCGACCGACAGGTTCCCGCCGGGGCTCGGAAAATTCATGTTCCGCGTGATCGTGCGCATCCGCGAGGTGTCGGTCGGCGCCGATGTGACCCGCACTTCGACACGCTGAATGAGGCCGCGCGAAAAGGGCGGTATGGTCGCGGATACAAGAGCGCTACCCTCACGACGTTCGAAAGCGGGCGCCACCACATTGAACGGCTTCGCTTCACAAGCCAACAGGAGTGTGGCAAGCGCAAAAGGCACGATGTGCCTGAGCTTCTCTGTCGTCCAGGTGAGTGTTTGAATTATAGTCAAGGTGCAGAACCTGCGTCAATGAAAAGCCCGTTCAGGGCGAAATGGCTTCGATCCTGCGACGAACGTATCGAAGACGCGGATCGTTCGAGTTTCTGGAGTGCTCCAAGACCTTTCGATAAGCCGACTGTGCTGAATCAATCGACCCCATCATCTCGTGAACACGTGCCAGGTTAAACCTTGCCTCAACGACGGTTGAGTCGATAGCCAGCGCTCTTCGAAAAGCCGTTAGCGCCGCCTCTACATCCTTGCTGGCCAGCGAAGCACTCCCAAGTGCGTTGAGTACCCCGACGTGCGTGCTGTCTTTCGCGTGTCCGATTCTGGCGGTTTCGAGCGCCTTGTCTATGTCGCCCGTTCTCCGATACACCGCGCTCAAGTTGCCGTATACGTCGACCGTGCTCGATTTGCTCCCGATTGCCTTGGTCAGCCAAATCGTTGCTGAATCCAGTCGACCGGATGCAGCGTGAAGCGTACCCAGGTTGTTGTGGATCCGGCCATCGAACGGGTCGATTTGCTCGGCCGTTCTGAAGGCATCGAGCGCGCCCGCCGCATCGCCTCTGGCCCTCAGACGGTTCCCGAGACCGGTCCACAAACCGATCTCGTAGGGGGCCCACTTCAGTCCGGTTTCGTAATCACCGAGTGAGACATCGAATCTGCCGATCGCCTCGTTTGCCCGACCCCGGAGCAGGAATAATTCTTCGCTGAAGGTGCCCAAAGCGAGGGCCTTGTCCGCCTCATTCAGGACCGTGGACCAGTCTTCTCGAACAATCGCCTCCCGGGCGAGGAGGTGGTGCTCGTCAAAACGAATCCCCCTCAGAACAAACAGGAAGCACAGGATTCCAAAGAGCACACCGAACGTCAGGGCACCGGGCAGATATCGATAGGATCGAACCTGTGGCTGACTCCCATGAATCGACAGAATCGCCAAACCGACCCAGACAGGAAGCCAGGTCGCCGGAAACTCACGCGAGAAACCGAACCCCCCTGTCACGACCGCGGCTGCGACACTGCACAGCGCCGCCAGTGCAACCGGATGTCCCGGTAGAGCGGCCCAACCGGCCCTGAAACCTCGAAAGAGTACGAGCAAAATCAGGGCGGCCGCGACCGTGCCCGATTCCGCCCAGATCGACAGGAGATCGTTGTGGGGCCGAATCGGGGCCGC
Source organism: Latescibacteria bacterium UBA6620 (assembly GCA_002433075.1). GTDB lineage: Bacteria > Latescibacterota > UBA2968 > UBA2968 > UBA2968 > UBA6620. The sequence continues at coordinate 40,284 of DJHM01000059.1, read as the reverse complement.
CCGGGAGTCGATCATGTGGCCTTTCGCCACGGCCGGGTAGGCAACTCGCCATTGCCCTAGCCCTACTCCAATAATCGGCTGATTCTGGATCATCTCCAGCGTTCGTTCCCATAGCTGTAGACGTCCTTTGTCGCCTCCCTCGTCCGCCACGGACCGTGCCGCTTCGAGTAGGTCCGTCTTTTCGTGCCACATCGCCTCCCCTGATGAGGAGGGCCGAACATCTACGCGCAGACTGACCGCCACAACCAGGCTTGCAACCAGGATTCCGGCTCCGTGTGACCATCGTACGGGCCCCATCTTCCCCCGGAAATAGGCCAGTGCGACGATGGAAGCGCCTGTCAGCCCTCCGATCCACGCCGCCCGCGAGCGAGTTGCAATCACGAACGCCACACACAACCCCACCCCACCCCATCCGATCAGACGATCGCGCCAGGATTTCGACCGAACCGCCTCCACCGCAACATATGGGAGGATCGAAATCACGTAGGCCGCGGCCAGGTTTCGATGGCCCAGGGTCGAGCTGGGCTGGGCTGAACTCGGAATGAACGTGAACGCGCCCGCAGCCTGTGAAATCCCCACGATCGAGACGATCACGGCGCAGACCGCGGCCGCCCGAGCGATCGTCTCGAACGATGCGGGGACCAGATAGGCCAGTAGAAAGAGGAAAAGGATCAGATAGCCGCTCTCTACCGCCAGAGGGAGCAGCGAGAGTGTAGGACGGTCGGACAGAAGTGCGGACAGCACGACCACCAGCCAGAAGAGGAGGGCTGCCGAGGCCACAGGATGAGCAGGAAAGGACTGTCTATCGTATCGAAGCCACACCAGGAGCCCGCAGATTGCCAGAACCTGTAGAACGGCAGCCTGAGGCAGCAACACGAAACGGTTGATCCCGTCCACATGAACGAGGGGGACGACGGTTAGGGCGGCAGCGCCCAACCACGTCCCCCAGGCGGTCAATCGACCTTTGTCGAGCATTCGGACTATCCCGGGAACCAGTCGAAGTTGTTCACCATCTCCTTGAGCAGGCCGGCCACCATCTGATCGATGGCCTGATCCCAAACTCGGTTTCGTTCGACTACGTTAAGATAGCTCTTCCTGTCGTCCTGGCTCACAGGGAAAAGGCGGACACCGCGGTTTTTCCGGCCCCTGCCCTGAAGTTGCGCGGACAGGACCTCGCCGTTCTCGCGTGTATCCACGATCCGCAGATCCGTATGCACCTCTGCCTGGGTCTCCGGAAATCCGACGACCAGCGGCAGGTTCGGACGCGAGTCCCTTGCCATTTCGTATCTCAGCACGCGCCCCGTGATCACGATATCGGCGCTCGACTGTTCGGCCAGCCGGATGGCGGCGTCCGGATCCAGAAAAGCGGTGCCTCCGCCGACTTCCACCAGCCTGATGTGGCCGTGGCGTGTCAGGGCTGTTCTGATTCGATTGGCGATGGCCTCCCCGGCGCCCTCGTGCTCGAAGCCCTGGAGGTTCACGACCGCCACACTGACGGCGGTATCGATGTTCTTCTGTACGGGCACGCGCCGCACGCGCCCACCGAAGGCCTTACGGTTTTTTTGTCCGAAGCTCGTATGCACTCGAACCCCCGCGATAGCCGAGAAGTCAGGAAGGTCACGGCTGAAGCCCTGTTCGATCCCCGCCTGAAGTTGCAGCCACCACAGGTTCATGTGCGCTCCGAAAACCGCACGATTCGTCGATCCACCCAACAAGTTGGGCTCGGTCGAGTATTCGGCGGTCACCGTGAAGATCTGACCACGGCCGACCTCAACGCCACCACCGAACATCAGACCCGTGTTCCGAATCCCGGACTGGGCCAGATACCCCAGGTTGATGCGGAGACCGATGGTTTCACGATTGATGTCAAATAGCAGCCGAGCGGCAATCTCTCGGTCCTGCCGGCTGAACGATCTAATGTTCAGAGCCTGTTCACCCTTGAACCCGAATGGATGGGCAACAGCTAACTCGAGGCCGCTGTAGAACGAGGCTGGAAACCGGCCCGGGAATCCCATCTTGAGCGAGGTCACCAGGTCGCCCGATCCGTATTTCGTCAGTCCACCCGCGATGTCGAACATCACAGGGAGTGACATCGTAAAGTCCAGGTTGTTCGTAAGGCCGATCCCCGCCGCGAATTGTCCGGTCACCGACGTTCCTCCCCCGACCTCGTGGACCGTGATCTGATAGGCTTCGCTCAGCATACGAATGTTGAAGCCCCCTCGACCCAGAGGCTCTGCCGACCCGACTCGGAACAGCCCCTCTCCTGCAGGAACGGGGAACGGAGGTGGAACCTGCTCGGCGAGCACGGACTGCGCATCTGCACGGCTGCCAAGAGCGAACAGAAAGGCGAAGAGAAACGTCAGGCGTCTCATCGTAGTTGCAACTCCTCGATCTTGAGAATCAGCTCGGCGGGCTGGAGGTTGAGCACCTCGAACGTGTTTCGATAGCCGGGATCCACCACGTCGACGTGAAAGAGACTGTTATGGGGGTCGAGGGAGGCGGAAGACTCTATGAAGGCCCCAAGATTCAGGTAGGCCTGCGCCAGAATCAGATGAATGTCACGGAAGTCTATGTTGTCGTGGTTCGAAAAAAATCGGGGCTGCAGCGCCAGTACCTGATTGCCCGCATCACGAGCGGCCGCCCAGTTGTTTTCCGCCAGCTCAAGCCCCGTCAGGCCAGCCCAGGCGTCGGCATTTTCAGGATTGGCCGCGACCGCTCGCTGGAAATTCGTACGTGCCAGATCGGTCAGTCGAGTTCGATCCTGCAGATCATCGTCCGCCTGACCCGCCCGCTGCAGGTTTATCCAGCCCAGGCCGTTATGTGCTTCCGAGAACGCCGGGTCCAGATTGAGCGCGTCTGAGAACAGCCGCTCTGCGGCATCGTAGTCCTGCGCCTCCAGCGCGCCACGATAAGTCTCCCATCCTTCGAACGTCAGGGTCTCTGAAGACCCGAACGTCCCACCGGCGCCGGTCCCTCCACCACAGCTGGTGACGATCAGGGAAAGCAGAACGACGATCGTTGCCTGAGTTCTTTTCATGGACAGACCCTTCATTACTTCAGCAGTAGCATTTTCCGAACGCGTACGCCCGAGTTGGCTGTCAATCGGTAGAGGTAGACGCCGGCCGCCACGCGATGGCCCTGGTCGTCTCGCGCATCCCAGGCCACTGAATGCCTCCCGGCACCGTGTGGGGCTTCAACGAGCCTGCGCACACGCTGACCCAGCAAATTGTAGACATCGATTTGGACCGACCCGTCCGAGGGCAGGTCGAACTCGATGATCGTCTGCGGATTGAACGGGTTCGGGAAGTTCTGATGGAGCGCGAGTTTCGTCGGACGCCGAATCAGCGTGGCCAGCGACACATCGCCATTCCAGACGGCCTCGTTCCCCGCAAGGTCCACGACAACGAGCTCGACAGTGGCGATATCATCGAAGGAACCCACAGGTGACCAGACGATTCCCGCATCCGGGACGTAGGTAGCAACCTGCGGCCGGCCATCTGCGACCAGCATCAACTGCTGGCCATCGATCCCGCTCCCTCGTTCCGTCACCTCGAACAACACCGACCGTCCATCGTCTGAGGCGGTCGGTTCACCCATGGCCGGCGCCGACCGGTCGACGAACACCGCATAGCTGCCGAACTGGTCGAGCACACCGTGTGACGTGCCTTCGGTGGAAGCCTCGCTCACGTAGACCCACTCCCTGCCCTGCCGGCGATAGACTCCCGCACCGGGTTCTGCCTCCTGCAAGAAGCGGACCCTGCCGGGCGATACCAGCTCGCCGCGCGTCCCGTGAACACGATACGTCGGCGAAACCTGCCTTAGCTCGTCCACGACTGCTTTCGTCCGCGTCTGGCCTGGCAGGGCGGCGCCTTCGAACAGGGCAATGTGGGCTTGACTGCTCAGCCCGCCCGAAGGGATCTGGACGAGAACATTTTCGTTCGAAACGGTGAATTGCTCGGAGATCCCACCTTCGGCGATGTCCAGTCGGACCGTATCGGTCAGAGCGATGCGGGTCTCTTCTGTAATGCCCGTCACGAAAACTTGAACCGTCCCCGTGACCGCATCCCCTATCGTCACATCGCCGACCCAGGTATCCGTTAGCTCGGCCACCTGGCTGACGTTCAAGTTCTGACGTGTCGCGTCGCCTTCTCTCAGGATGCCCAGCGTCGGATCCGTCAGCAACGTGCGTCTCGAGATGACGTAGGCATCGAGGAAGTTCTTCCGAATCGGATTCACCAGCAGACGTACCTCGATCAGCTCCCGTCCACCCGTCGACGAACCCTGAACCGTCACCGGCGTAGCCAGACTGAGCCCAGCCCCACCAGTCACGATATCCTCCGCCTGAATCACAAGAGAACCTGCATCACCCAAAAACCCTGTGACCGGTCTCAGCGTGGCCACCTGATTCGTGGAATCAATCTCAACCGCGATATTCGCGTGGCCGGGTGTCGAAAACACGATGTTCTGGGTGTTCCCTGAGATGACGAGCGCGGCCAGGTCAATCGTCGTATCCCTATTGGACGTCAAGACCAGCGGGCCGATATCTCTCAGTTGGATGGCTTCCGCAATCGAGCGTCTCGACCGCACCGTCAACGTCGCAGTCGTGCTGTTGTCACTCGACGTATCCGTGGCCGTGATCTCTACGCCTACATCACCTTCGACCAATCCGATCAACTGCAGCGACGTCCTCCCAATGATCTGAGCGAGAACAACCGAAGACTCCTCGGACTCAGCCGACCAGACAATGTTCGTCGAGTCTCCCACGATAAGATTTGGCGTCAGGGCAAGCGTATCGGGCTGACCGACGATGATTGTCCGCGTTCCACCGAGGACGTCGGTGTCGACCAACACGCCTCCTGCCGGAATCACGGTCACCGTAATCGTGTCCGTCGCTGTGTTCTCGTCGGGGTCCCGCACCTCGAGCACAATCTCCTCAGTCGGATCCCTCACCACGGACGGTGCCACGAAACGGGCGATACGCGTGTCCGGGTCGATCTGGACGCTCACGCCCACCTGGCCCGTCGCGGACCATCGCATCTGTTCGTCCGAATCGGTTGCATCGAAGTAAAAGTCGTTGAGATCCAGCGAATCGATCTCCCCGGCCGGAATCACGAGATCGGGCATGCCGCCGGTCACTGGATCACCGGTAATCGGGGACGCAGAGTAGATTCGGACCGCGAGGGTGTCCGTCAGGCTCAGAGGATCGGATACCGTCAAGGTCGCCGGTTCAAACCCAACGTCGCTGGCTGCCGCTCCAAGCGAAAGCACACGGCTGTTACTCAGCTGTGTGGCATCCGCGTTCGTCAGCGACAGCGCCGGAATCCGCCAGTTCAACTGAGTCACTGGCGTATCGATATCCGTCACGAGCGTATCCAGATTGGCTTCGGTTCGACTCGACCCTGCAATCACGTCTATCTTCAGAAACGGTACGAGGACCTGTGGTGCCTGCGGATCGTCTGGAGGCTGGACTTGTACCACGATGTTCTGCGCATCTGTGGCATCCGATGTGTCCTGAACGACAACCAGGACGGTTCGTGTTCCCATAAAGGGAGGAACGGGCGTGATCGTCATCCGGGTGTTGCCCGAGCTGACATCGAACGCCACGCTGTCAGAGCCAGAGAACGAGAACTGAAGCCCGTTAAAGGGGTCGTCCACATCTCGAACGAAATCCGTCATCGTCAGTACTGCCTGACCCTGGCCCCCCACGGTTACCGTCGGAAACGGCTCGAAAAACTCGGGTGGATCGTTTTCTCCGTCCACGATCACCAGCACCTGCGTGGTATCGGCAAGCCCGAATTCGTCCCGCACGGTGAAGGTTCTGAGTTCCTCGCCGGAAAAGTGAGGCGTCGTCGTGAACGTCACCCGACGGCTGTTTCCCGATCCGGTCGCGATGGATGCAACGATACTTGTCGCTGTGTCGGGCGAATCAAAAACGAGCCTACCCCCGAGGGGGTCGTCCAGATCGGAAGCGACAAGAACAAGGCTCGAGTCGGTTCCATCCTCCACGAACCGAATCGTGTCGGGGATGGCAGCTTCGTCCCACGTCGGAGGTGTGTCGACGATCACGTTGATGGTATCGCGCAGCGTGTCCTGAAACGTGGTCGCGGCGGTGAAGACCACTTCGGTAACGCCGATGAAGCTCTGGGCGTTGGCCGTGACGACGTGCGTTGTCGGATCGATCGAGACCGTCACACCGGCAGGATTGGGCGCGCTGGCCGTCCATGTGATGGTCGAATCGGGGCTGGCCGGATCGTCGATGAAATCATCCAGGTCCAGCGTCTTGTTGACCTCTGCGGGGAGCAGGAACAGGTCAGGCAGACGTACGTCCAGGTCGACACCCTGAACGTTGAACGTCACGTTCTTGATATTCTGGAAGGTGTAGGTCGTGCCGGGGTCCGACACGATGAAGTAGCCGGACTGGGAGCCGATCGGCGAGGACGGATCGACCACAACCTGCACCGAGCCGGTCTGAGGCTTCCGAATGACGCGCAGGGAAAAGCGCGCGATCGTGCCATCCCCAGCGCGGAAGACATGCGAACCGAAGCCGCCACTGATCTGTTCCTGATACAGCATCTGGTAGAGGGGGAGCTTGTTTATGGAGCTGTTTCCGATGGCGTCGTCCATCGAGTCATTGCGAAACACGGATCCGTCGATGTATCCGCCCGGAATAAACGGCCTGGGCCCGTTCTGCGAGGACCCCTGAGAAACCAGCTCGAGGTAGGTGTCATCGAAGCTGAAGAAAATCTGGACACCCGTGATCTGCTCGCCTCGTCCCCTGATGAACACTTCGACCTCCACCGTCTCTCCGACCTGGGCTGAGATGGTGTTGTTCGGCGTGTTAGGCTGGCGAAGCTCGAGTTCCGATTGGCCGGATTTCGCTCCAGATACGGGGCCGGACAGGGTCCCGAACAGCAGAATCAAGGTGATGATGCGAAAAGTGTTCATCTGACCTTTGCCCAGGTGAGTGGAGAGGGATTCCCACTTCGGGAAGTGCAAGACACGTGCCACGGTCAGGGTGATGGCCGAACACGTGAAAACGGATGTGCACTGAGATGCTGCCAACCTGGGGTGGGTCAGGAAGCGGCCGAAAAACGGCCTGAGGGGTGGGGTCTTTCTCGAGCGGTCGGAGATCGGACGGGCGGATCAGCGCCGTGGAGCACTGATCCGCCCATCCCCATCCAAGGAAAGGAACTACCTTTCCGGAAACTTTTTCCTACTTCAGGAGCATCAGTTTCCGGACCGCCTTGAAGCCGGACGTGTTCAGACGGTAGAAGTAGATGCCGCTGGAGACCTGACGGCCAACCGCATCTGTACCGTTCCACACGACCTGGTAGCGGCCGGCGGGCTGATTCTCCGAAACCAGCGACTTCACCAACTGACCCATCACGTTGTAGACCTCGAGATGGACCTGTCCACCCTCGGCCAGATCGTAACCGATCGTGGTCTGGGGGTTGAACGGGTTGGGGAAGCTCTGATTGAGTGCGAAGGCGGACGGAATGGCCCGCACCTCGAGGACCTCGGCAACACCCGCCCGGTTCGTCAGCTGGCTGGGATCGAAGACGATGCCGTTCGCGATATCGAACGTCGCATCCTCGAACTCGCCGATCGGACGGAACACCAGCTGGGCCAGGCTCCCCTCGCCGGCGGCGGCGAGGTTGCCACCGACCGCGCTGGCGAGAGTCACTTCACCCGGGTTGTTGCTGTGGACCAGGAAGAGCGGATCACTGGCGCCGGCTGCCTGGAACAGGTTGCCTTCAGGTGCGTTCGCTTCCACGAATTCGAACATCGTGGGATCGTACTGCACCGTCAGTCCCCAGCCCTGCAAAGCCTGCGCCTGCCCGACGTGAGCGTTCAGCGTGAGCATCTCGCCCATTCGAGCTTCGCCGTCTACCTGAAGCGTCATGGTTGCATCGACGTTGGCACCAGCGGGCGCGACCAACTTGCCCGCACGCTTCGCCGAAGGAGCGTCCACTGCGACCTTACCGAAGCTCTGCGAAAGCATCACAAAGTCCGTGAAGTTCACTGTGTCGTCCCCGTTGAAGTCCGCTCGGAGATCGAACGCCTCCATACCTGCAGAGGTTCCGAAAGCCTGAGCGAATGCAACGAAGTCATTGAAGTCGACCATCGGGTCGGTTTCGGCAAGGATCAGTCCGTGTACCGTCTGGCCCGCTGCGTCGTGATAGACGATGGGGTCATTCGACAGGACGATCATCGCTTCACCGGCCAACTCGGGCGTGGCACCTTCGTGATCGACGTCGATCAGGAGGGCGTCCGTGAGCTCGAGCTTGGTCTCGGCCGACCGGCTGATGGCCCGGAACCGGACGGTAGCCAGGGTAGCTTCACCCGAGGCGCCCACCGGCGTCTGGCCCAGAATCGAGTTCACCATACCGAAGTCTCCCTCGCGAACCTTGCCACCCATATCGGCGGTGTAGTTCTCGAAGAGCGAACCCGGATCCACGTCCTCGACCGACAGCTTGCTCGGATCGAAGCCGAGGTGGAACTCGTAGGTGCGGACCGCAGCAGCACCTTCGATGGCCACGGTGACGTCGAACACGTCGCCCGCACCCACCTCTTCAGTGGGATAGCCACTGATGGTGAGACGCGCTTCGGCGTTGTCGCCAGCCGTTGCCACAGCCTGCTTGAACGTCGGGAAGACCGGCTTGATTCCGCCGACACCCGTGTTGGCCGTGACGTTGGCCGTCGCGAAGGCACGGTCAGCACCGTTCACGATGTTGTCGCGGTTGATATCGGCCAATGTATTGAATCCAGCATCGCCGAGCTGAGTGAACAGAGCACCGTCGATGGCACTGATGTCAGCCGCGTCGATCACGTTGTTCGGGATCGACGCGCCCGTGTCGTCGTTGAACCCGGCAGCATCGCCAGCGCGCAGCGAGGTACGGTCGACACTGTCACCGTCCAGTGTGGGCTGGACACCAGAAACATCCTGGGCCATACCACCCTCGACGATCAGCGTGTCGTGTCCAACCAGGTGACGTGGGACCCACGCGGCCAGGATGAACCTACCCGTAGGCACCGCCGTCAGGGTGAAGTCACCGTTCACGCCCGTCGTGGCAACCTGAATACCCCACCTGTCGGCATCGAGATCGTTCGCAGCCCAGAACACCGAGTCGTTGACCGCCCCGAAGTCGCCGATTCCACGCAGGACGAACGTGACTGTGTCCGCAGACGAGGTCCGACCCTGAAGCGGGACCGTACCCGTGACTTTGGCGCGGCGTACAATGTCGACGAGCGTCGGAGCGGGAATGGCGGTCCCAAGCGTAAAGTTGCCGTCAATCATCTTGGAAACGCGCGTCCCACTGTTGTCGATCGAAATCGTCGTGGCCACCGTGGCGCCACCTGAGATCGTCTTGGCACGCAGGTTGGCGGTTGCCAGAACCTGCTCACCGTCGAAGAAGTTCAGACCTGCAGCGGTGAGCCCGACATCGTAGATGAAGTCCAGACGTAGTTCACCCGTGTTGACATCGATGTAGGCTGCCTGGTCCACGTTCGCTAGGTTGAGCGCAGCGTTGGTTCCCATCGTGAACGGCTGGATACCCGGGGTGTTCCAATCCTGATCGACGGCGTCGAACAGGTTGGCGTCAACCGTCATGAAGATGTTGACCACCTCGATTGTCGTCGCACCCGATCCGTCCCCTTCGTCAACGACGATCGGATATCGGATCAGTTCCTCCGAAACCGCCGTCATGCTCTTCGGGGCCACGAACTTGGCACTCGTCGCGGCGGATATCGGAACGATACCCGTGAACGTGATGCGGCCAGGTGCACGGACGACCGGGGAGCGGCCACTGAAATCAGCATTTACATCACCCATATCGGCTACGGCCCCATCAAGGCCGGAATCGATCGCCAGGTAGACGAAGTAGGTCGTGCCCAACCCACCGTTGGTTCCCAAATCGGTACCAACCGTCGCCTTGGCCTGGTAACCGTTCCTAATGCGATTGCCCTGGATCACGAAGGAATTATCGACACCCTCGTTGAGCTCGATCTCCTCGTTCAGCCCACCAGACGGCGAGTTACCGATGAAGACGGGGAACGGATTGACCGCGCTCGTGATGGAAGCCCAGGTGGTGACTTCACCGAAGTCCGTCGACGTCAGGAGAACCCTGAGGTTCGGGGAATCGTTCCGGCTGTTGGGGGCCGAACGTCCACTCTGCCCCGGCGGAACGATTGCCGCGAGGTTCGCGACGTTACCGTTGTCGACGTCGACCGCTTCCCAGATCACGTTCACCGGCTCATCAACAGATACGGTGATATCCTGGGACGGCTCGATCACACGGGCATACGGTGGATGCTCGAACGAGAGACCCACTTCGTTCGCCGGGAAAACTCCGGGGACGTGAATCCAGGTCTGACCGCTCTCCGTGAAGGAGACGAGACGGCGAGTGTTTCCCCCGGTCATGATGGCGTAGATATAGTACCGCACACTCGTCCGAGGAATCGTATTCTCGGCCGAAACGTACGTCCAGAGATCCCACTGGAAGCTGTCGGTCCCAATGCCGTCGGGATCTTCCGTCGTGCTTCCGATCAGGTGCGTGTCGTTGTTGCCCTGGACGATTGCGGCAAGCAGATCGGCACCATCTGAGTTACCACTGGTGTGTCCCCAACTCTTACCAGCGGCGTTGAAATCGGACCGTGTGCTGTAGTAGAAATCGATCGTGGCATCGTCGTCGACATCGATATCGTTGTTGAGGCCTCCACCACCCCAGTGCATGTTCACATACCGCTGGGCAGGTCCCGCGCTCAGGTTCTTACCGTCGTCATCGCCACCGGCGAATGTTGCGGTATTGAACATCTGGGAAAGATCGATTCCAGTCACCACGTCCAAGTCACCGTCCCCGTCGAAATCGTTCAGAGAGAACGCATCCATCTGCCCGATATTCGGTGAGTGAACGACCCGCACCGTCGAAAACGACGGCGACGCGGAGAAGGGATCGTCAGAAACTTGGTAGACCGTACGGTTGGTTCCATCTGTGGCCACGAAGTAGACGTTGTACGTCGCTTCGGGGATGAAAGACGTAACCAGGTTGGTCACCGGGTCTCTCACGATCGGATCGAACGAGAACACGTTGTGGCTGGTCGTCAGCGTGTCCGTACCGGCCACGCGGATCGAACTCGCCACGTCGAAAGAGTCGATTCCAGCACCCGACAGATTATTGACCGTCAGACCACTGTTCGTCGACAGAATTATGTTCATCTGGAAATCATTCGGATTGTCAGCATCTTCAGCCACGAAGAGCATATTGAACCGATTGATTGACATAGGAACCGCCGTTACACCGATACCCAACGTCGACAGGGTTGTCGTGCCTTTCGGCTGGAATCGGCCCGAGTCGACGGTGATGTTGCGGTTGTCCTTCGTGTTGCCCAAGGTGACTGCCATCCCGTTGATGTCGCTCGGGACCTGAATCACACCCGTCGTTGCGTAGTCGTCGCTCGTGTCGTTATCGTATTCCCAACCTGCAATCACGAACTCTGGCGGGTGCTGTACGAGGAGCGGACCACTACGCGCGAGGAACACACCGCCCGTAAAGGCGCCGAGCGTCGTCGGGTCATAGCCCTTCTTCAACGTACCACCGTGACCACCCAGGTTGCCCGTGGGGTCGCGGTCGATGGCTGGATCGGCGAGTGCGTACACGTAGTAGACGGTGTTGTCAGACGTGCCAAGAAGCGAAATCACACCGTTGACGCTGTCAGACTGGTTCGTTGCGAAGGCCGTCGTGAAATCCTCTCGAACAAACGTGGCCGGAATGAACCTGGGATTCTGACGCGATCCTGCAAGAGGACCACTCGGCGGATCGGCAAGCAACGAGAAGAAGCTGGCCGGAGCGAGCGTCAGTGGACGTTCGACCAGCGATGAATCCGTCGAGAGATAGAACGTATAGGCGATGTCAGTTGTCGTGTCACCGATGATCAAGCCCGTGTTTCCCTTGTCCGCATTACTCAGACCAGACGTGAACGTGTGGCTGTAATCCGGAAGCGCACCCGGGAAAGCGAGCTTGTAGAATCGCCCACCCGCGGATGTGGTGTCGCCTATCGAGGAGTCAGGAGATGAAAACTGAAAATCCTGAACACGCAGGTTCTGGTGCTTCGCCACCGGTACGTCGGTGCCGGTACCCACAAGCGAATTGAAGGCGATCTGATACACCGTATCGACGTGCGAGCCCGTCGGGATTCCAGTAAACTGTGCCGGCGTCGTCACGTCGAACTCCACCGTAAAGATCTGGCTCGCCGCAGCGTTGGTAAGGTCAAAAACCAGGCTCTGCCCGATAGCGGCCTGGAAGCTGATCCCCGCGCCCGCTGCGTTGTGCGCAGCCGTTGCAGAGTTCGCCACGTAGGTCACTTCAGCGGGCAGCGTGATCGTAAAGGCGTTTACTTGCCCAACTGCGGTTCCACCCAACATTATGTCGAACCGCTGGTGATACTGTTCCCCTGAAAGTGATGCGATGCCGTTCGGGATCGCATCCGGAGCCAGGGTGATCGTCTGGCCGAAACCGTTCCCAGGCAAAAGGAACAGGACCATCACGATCCCAATTAAACTCAAGAGCCTTTGTTTCATAATTAGCTCCTTCCTTGGATCCTTCCTTGGACTGTTGAAAACTGCTTTGGAGCGTTCATCGCCCCATTGCTTCGAAAGCTTTCGAGTCGGCTAACGTCCGTATTAGTCAAGTTCGAAAACTTGGTTAAAACCTTCTCACGCCGCCTTCATCCTCCCACGCGATATCCGGCGCCGCGTTCCTACCAACGTTTGCATCACCTCCGTTTTCGGTTTGATTTTTTACTTCTGTTCGTTCTGCTTCTTGTGAAATTTGTTTTAAATCATTCCAGAACAGCACTTTACGAGGCATAAGGGTGGGCAGAATGCACGAATGGACATGGATCTGCCTCGAATACCTAGTCCTACTATCGGCAGCGTAAAAGCCAACCTTTACCTTTATCTGGCCTCTGAGACGCACCCAGACCGGCGTTGAGGGAGGCTTACTTTCTCCCTTACGCAGGACGTGCTGACCCCGGGACGGGGCAAACCATTTCAGCCACGAGTACCTCCTTGGCAGAGAGCGTGCGTGTGATGTGTCGGCGCGACATGGCCTGAAACGCAAAGATCTCCCAGGCTAAACTCCCACCCCTGAGAGATCTTGATTTGCGTCGAAGACGTCGCGTCCTGTCGACGGTTCGCCGCGAGGTGTTCCCCAACACCCCGCGGAACCCTGTTGATCAAGTCAGTTTGATCCGAATACAGTTCTCCTGTTGAGATCGTCCCGTTCCGGGACCATCGCGCTTTCTGTGCGATTCCTGGTCCAAGGCCATCAAGCCCGTGTGTGGCAGCCCTGCTCGCTCGACAGGCCTTGGGGATTCACCAACTCCCGCACGTGGTCAACCGCTGGGAATCCCAGCCCTCACGTCCAGGATTCAATTCGTTCGAATGATGAACCCAGACTGCAAGGGATTCCCAGACCACCCCATTTTGTACCCGTCTCCGTTTCGCTCACGGCGAATTACAAGATCTGGTATGTATACTTCAAGACGTGCTAAAGTCTCACTGGCGTGTTCGTCTGCGCTGCCCGGAGCGATGGGTCTTTATGACCGGCTCCAATGACAGCCTATCTTCGGCGATCTACCTCCAAAGTCTGGCCAAACCACTCTTCCTGCGGCTCGCTGGAGCGACGTCCGCTGCTCCGCCAGGTTAGCGAGACAACTGTCGCCTAACGGAGCCAGGTCGGAGATCTCTTCCGGCGCCGAGAGAGGCGAGATGATCTCGTGCAAGGACAATCGCTGTGTCGTTCTTCAGACCGTGGCTCCAAGCTTTTGCCAAGACTCGCATCTTGTCTTCCAAAGGCAGACAGAGAGCTCGGCACTCACCGGTCTGTGATTCGAGACAGACAAGGGCCTGTGGAGAGGCACTTCGGTCCAGAAAACCGACCGATCCAACCCGGCGAGCCTCCTGGGAGAACGAGCTATTTGAGCAGCATCAGTTTTCGAACGGCGTGGAAGTCCCGCGCCACCATCCGTGAGAAGTAGATCCCACTCGCTACGCGTCTGCCGGAAGCATCATCCCCCTGCCAGACAACCCGGTAGCGTCCGGCAGGCTGCGGCTCTCTAACGAGTGTCCGCACCACCTGTCCCGTGATACTGTAGATCTCGAGCCATACTGGCCCTTCCTCTGCCAGGTCGTAGGAGATCTGTGTCTCCGGGTTGAACGGGTTGGGGAAGTTCTGATGCAGGGCAAAGTCTGCAGGTAAAGGCTGAATCACGAGCGGTCCATCTCCCACGATCACCGTGGATCTGCCCAGATCGTCGTAAACGAGGGCCTTCACCAGGTCTACCTGGTGCTCCAGATCGTCGGTCAGGGGCTCGAACACGAGTTCCACCAGTCCTACCGACCCTTCGGCCGCAACCCCGCTCGAAAGGGCGTTGCCAACAGTCAGGCTGCCAGGGCCCTCAGAATGCACAAGCAACAGGGGCGCATCGCCTTTCAGCGTCAAGAGGGAGCCATCCGACTGCTTTACCTCCTTGAATGCCAGCACCGACGGATCGAAGGAAACATTCGCACACCATGCAGTGACCTCTTCTGCGTCTTCGATCCCGAGGCGGACTTTGATCGGCTGACCCGCCCGGGCAGGCCGTGACTCGGTCAATGTCGCGATCGTTCCCAGGTTTCTGGGCTGCAAAGGCTTCGTGAGCTGCCTCATCCGCTTTGTTGACGGTGGCACGTCCACAGCCGTCTTTCCAAAGTTCCGGGAGAAGATCAGGAAGTCCGAGAAATCGACGGTGTCATCTCCCGTCAGGTCGGCCCGCAGGTCGTAATCAGGGTGGTCGACCGGCTTCCTGAAGCTCGCGGCAAGCGTGATGAAATCGTTGAAGTCGATCGTGTCATCCACGTCGCTGTGGATCAGCCCATAGATGACCTCTCCGTCCTCGTCGTGGAAGCGGATGGGGTCCCGTGACAGGCCGACGGTGAATCCTTCGCCAAGACGTGGCGTCACGGCGTTGTGTTCCACGTTGATCAGAAGGGCGTCGGACACGCAGAGATGCGTTTCGGACGCTCGGCTGATGGCCCGGAACCTCACCGTCCCCAGTTCTGCGGCTCCAGACCCTCCTACCGGGGTGGGTCCGAGGATCGAGTTCACTATCCCGAAGTCCCCTTCGCGGATCTTGCCGCCCACGTCGAACAGGTAGTTTGTAAACAGGCTTCCGGTCGAAACCAGGTCGACGACAGCAAGCTTCTCGGGATCGTAGCTGACGTGGAACTCGTAGGTGCGCACGAGGTTCGCGCCATCCACCATCACCTTCACGTCGAATGTATCCCCCGGCTTGATCTCTTCCGTGGGCACACCCGCCAGACTGATCAGGGCTTCGGTGTTATCCCCTGACATCAGAGCCTGCTTGAAGGTCGGGAAGACGGGCACTTTCTTGCCCACCTCACCGATGTTACTCGTCTGGTTTGCCGTGGCCATATCCTTGTCTGTGCCGTTCACCACGCTGTCCTGGTTGATGTCCGCGAACGTGTTGTAGTCCGAATCGCCGAGCAATTTGAAGAGAGAGGCATTGATCGCGCTGATGTCCGATCCGTCTATGAAGTTGTCGGGCAGAGACGCACCCGTCTTGTCGTTATATCCGGCCGCATCGCCTCCCATCAGTTCAGAACCAGATCCGTCCCCCAGTTTGACCGGGTTGAAACCCGCAATGGAGGGTGTTCCCGGCGTCACGTAGAGCGTATCGTGGCCCGTGAGATAGCGGTCAACGGCCGCAGAGAGGATCCACCGTCCCGGTGGGACCTGCGTAAGTGTGTAAGTTCCAGAGGAACCGTTCGACCGCACCTGAACACCATCCTTATTCGAATCGATATCCTGCAACTCGAACAGAGAGTCCGCGAACGTAACGAAGCTTCCAACTTTCCTGAGCGAGAACGTCACAACATCCGCAGAAGGGTGAGCGGTCGTCCGGCGGTTCTGCAGCGGAACGGCACCTGCGACCGTCGTTCGGCTCGAAATCGTGACCGATGTCGATGCGGTCGCCGGATTCAGGTCTGTCAGGGTGTGGTCCAGCATGTTGCTCGTTCGGGAGCCGCTGTCGTCGATCGTAATATTCGACGCGCCTGTAACCCTGATAGCCTGCAGGTTGAGAATCGCCAGAGGATGCGCTCCATCGAAGAACGTGATCCCCGATCCTCCATTGTCGTCGTATCGGAAGTCCAATCTCCACGTGGAAGCAGCGGTTGGGTCAAGGTAGGCACCCTGGGTGACAAGACGCGTGTCGAGCATCGTCTTCGAACCCACGCTGAACGGCTGAATCCCAGCCGCGACAGGATCCTGGTCCACGGGCGAGAAGTGGCTCGAATCTACCGTCACGTAGATGTTGACGACTTCGACCTTTGTTCCATACGGATTGACATTAGGGCTGATACTCCATTGGATCATCTCGCCAACAGCCACCTTCATGCCATTCGAGACCACCCACTCGTCGTCGGCAGCCGGCTTACCTGTCGGTTCGGTTCCGGTGAACCTGACCGCGCTGGGCGCCCTGACAACCGGTGAGAAAGGAGCGAAGTGGGTCGGCTGGCTGCCGTCTCCCTTCCCATCGATGGCGATGTAGACATCCAGGTCTGTGTTGATCTTGACGCCCTGGGTCGCCCTACCACCGAGGTTCTCGTGGAGGAATTCCCCTCTGATCACGAAAGTGGAATCCACACCCTCATTGAGCTCGATCTCCCCTGCCAGAGAACCATCCGTCGAGTTCGCGATCCAGATTGGCCGCTTCTGATTCGTACTGAGCGCGGTAATCGTCGCCCACGTCGTAACGTCCGATCCGCTCAGATTGACCGACGACAGAAGGATTCGGATGTTCGGCGCGTTATTTCTGGAATTGGGAGCCGAAAGGCCGTTTGAGGGCACACCGGACAGAGGAGTTCCTCCGTTGTCGACGTCGACTGCGGACCAGCTGATCGTCACGGGGTGGTTCGTTGAGGCCGTGACCGTTCCGCCCCGCGGCTCCTTGGCCATGACATAGGGTGGATGCTGAAAGTTGAGGGCTCCCGATCCCGTGAAGGAAACGAGCCGTTGAGAACCCCCCCCCTTTAGGATGCCATAGATGAAGTATCGAGTATCGGTGGCAGGGACCGTGCCCTCGGGCGACACGTAGGACCATAGATCCCATTCGAAAAGATTATCCAGCTGGTCATCGCTCGAGAGGTCGATGTTCGCCTGAATTTCGTGGGTATCGGTGCCCCCCCGGGCAATCGTGTTCAACAGATCCGTCCCGTCAGAGTTGCCGCTGGTATAGGCGGCACTCGCGCCGGCCTCACGGAAATTGCTCCGAGTGCTGTAGTACAGACCCAACGTGGCAGAGTCGTCGACATCGAGGTCCCCTTCGATCCCTGCCCGACCCCACGAGATCGGGACGATCTGTCTGGATGGTGACGTCGACAGTTCGAGGCCGTTCGTGCTGTTGATCATCTGAGACAGGCCGATACCGGTTTCGACATCGAGGTCGCCGTCTCCGTCGAAATCGTTGAACTGTGCGAGGTCAATCGTCAAGGTAGGAGAGTGTCCCACGGTCAGGACGGCGTCGCGCGCGGGGCTGTCGAACGGATCTCTGCGCACCTGGTGCAGCGCCTTGTTTCCGTCCGCATCCATCGCACCGAAATACACGTGGTAGTCACCGGGGTCAATGAAGTCGGTGATCGTATCCGCAACAGCATGGCGGGTCAGGGGCTCGAAGTCGAACACCCGGTCAGCCGCCGTTAGCAGGGTTGGCGTCACCAGAATTGCATTACTCAATTTATCGGGAGACCCGCCCCGGAGAGGATCGAGGTCGGCCAACGTGGCACTCGGAAACGCCGTGGATAGCAGGAAAATGCCGACCTCTACGGTTCCGGCGTTGTCGGAATCCTCCACCTTGAAGAGCAGCTCGACCGAAGAAAGTGACGAAGGGCTGAAACCCGTCTGGGGAATCGCGCTCCCTCTGGCGAGGAAGAGACCACTGTCGACGGTGATGTCGTTGTTGTCCTTCTGTCCCCCTCCGCCGATCAGTTCGCTGGGGACCTGAACGATGCCCGTGGTGTTGAAGTCGTCCCCTCCGTCGTCGTCGTAGTCCCAGCCTGCGATCACGAATTCGGGAGGATGGAGGACCAGCAGCGGGCCGCTCCGACCCAGAAACCAATCCCCCGTCAAGTCAGATGTCATGTAAATGAACACGTTGTCGTTGTGAGGGGCGTTAGCGAGCGCAATCATTGCCTCGGTGGAATCGGCGAAGACCGTGGTGAAATCCTCCCGGATGAAAGTACCGGGGATCAATCTTGGATTCTGCCGTTGCCCGGTCAGGGGCTGATCGTCAGCCCCGATCGTGAACAGTGCTGCCGCCGTCTGGGACGAACTTCGAATCAGAGTTGAATCTGTCGAAACGTAGAACGTGTAGGTCACATCCGTCGTGTTGTCGGCGAAACCCTGGGAAGCAGTGGTCAGACCCGTGTGCGAGAGATCCGGGAGCCCCTGCGCCCCGAACTGCGGCTTAAACTCCATGTGGTAGAGCCGCCCGCCAAGCGTGGTTGTGTCACCAATCGTCGAATCAGGTGCGGTAAACTTGACGAACTGAATCTGCCTGTTCTGATGGAGGGACGTTAACGGACGTCGGTCCGCGTTGCACTCTAGATCGTCCGCGAAATCGACTACATAGGCAGTATCGAGTGCGGCACCGCTGCTGATCCCCGTAAAGCTCACGGGCGTCCGGACGTCGAACTGGACACTGACCTCGTCCCCGTTCGCCGTACCCGTCAACCCGAACGCAAGTTGGCTTCCCGAGGGAAAACCCTTCAGGAAGGGCACGAGCGCAGGGTTATCGGACGTCACCGTCGCGGAGTTCGCGACAAGCGTGACCTCTGGCGGCATCGTAATCGTGAACGACGTCGTCAGACCGACATCAGGTCCATTCAGGACGATGTCGATCCGCTGTCTGAATTGTGAAGGAGATGTGATCCCGTTCGGGATCTGGTTCGGCAGAACCGTCACGGTCTGTGCGTGACTGACCGAACAGAAGAGGAGGACGGCAATCATTGCCTGTGCAAGCGAACGAATGCCTCCGGGCCCGTGGCTAGAGCTCTTCGTGAGCATGGTCGTACTCCTGCCCCTCCGCGGCCGGGCAAGCCGAGGAATGGCTGTGGGGTGAATACTGCCTTGGGATGGCCGGTTCGGGATCCTGGCCCGAACTTGACCTCTCTCTTATCAGAGCCTACGGTTGACGAATGGCTGGCGTCGATCAAGGGGTGTTGCCAGCAATCTCACCGATGGGAAATAGCAACGACTGTACCAAACTCTCTCCCTCCACCTGAACACAATATAAAATATTGTTTATCAAGGCTTTATTAACAACGAGAGCCTGATTCCACTCAGTCCATTCGGGGAATTATCTTCCCATGGCGTCTCTCCAGAGCGCGGACCGCATCGGGCTTCTGTTTAAGCTCACGATCTTCCTGACCCCCTTCCTGATCGTGCCCGGAATCGAGGAGTATACCCTCCTCCCGCGACTCCTTCTTCTCCAGGTTGTCGTGATCGCCAGCCTCCTCATTGCGATCCATCGTCCCGATCACCTGCCCTTGTGGCTTCCGGGACCTGACCGGCTCTTTTTTCTCGGATTCATGGTCGTGCTCGCCGCATCTGCCACGTGGGCGCCGAACGCTTTTCGATCGACCTACGATCTTGCCAAGTACGTCACACTTGCAGCCTTCTATTTCTTTGTGGCGGGAAGTCGAAAAAGCCGCCTGGAATCCGTCATTCAGGTCCACGCGTATGCCGGTCTAACCGTTGCGCTGGTCGGAATTCTGGAGTACCACGGCGTCATTCCACTGTGGATCCCATCGACGGGAAGACCCAGCTCCTTCTTCGGCTATAGAAACCTCGCAGCGGCCTACATGGCCTGCGGTGCACCGCTGGCGGCCGTTCATGCGGTCACGGGAAAGAATTCGAACGAGAGAACGCTGGGCGCTGCCGCAGCCGCGATGATGGTGGTACTGCTGGCCTACACCCGGGCACGCGCTTCCTGGGTAGGTCTTTTTGCGGGGATTGTGGGTTCCCTGACGCTCCTCCTGATCGCGATCGGTCCGCGAGCCGCCCTTTCCCGGGTGGCCCAACTGAGCCGAAAGGACGGCCATCGCCCTGTGGCCGTCGCCTTCCTGGTCGTTTTTTCCCTTTCCTTTCTGCCAGAGCGTATCCAGGAAACTCACATTCAGAGGTTCGATGAGCGAAAGGCCGACGCGGGGACGGCTGTTGCGTCCATTTTCCAATCCGGTGGAGACCGTGGGCGGCTGCACATGTGGGCATCCACCCTCGACATGATCTCGGATGCTCCGATCCTCGGGGTCGGACTCGGCAACTGGGAGTTCGCTTACGTGAAGTACGACGGCGGGGAGCTGATCGAACCCAGATACCATCCTCTACGGCCACACAACGATCTCATATGGATCTGGTCGGAGCTAGGGACAGTGGGCCTCGTCCTGTTTCTCGGGTTCTTGCTCTCGCTGGCTACTCTCGCGTGCAGATGGATGCGGGAGGAGGAATCGGAATCGATGGTCCCCTTCCTCCTATTCATGTCGTGCCTGGGTTTTATCGGGGTCGGGATGTTCACCTTTCCGTGGGAGCGTGTGGCCCCCTCCCTCCTTTTCTTTCTGGCTGCGGGCTGGATCTCTTCCCACGGCGCAGTGCGAAAGGATCCTCAACGCCACGTTCTGGTCGCACTTCTCCTTGTGCTCCTGCTGGCTTTCGGAATCACCATTCAACACACGCTTTTCGATTGGCACTACGTTCGGGCGCGAGTCACCAACCTTCGGAATCAGACCGAGCCCATGCTGGCCCACGCCGACCGCGCACTTGTCTACGGAACCTTCGACCATCAAGCCCATTCCATACGCGGCGAAGCGCTTTTGACGCTTGGACGACTCGAGGAAAGCAGGGCTGCCTATGACCGAGTCCTCGATTACCATCCCAATTTCCCGAACGCCTTCACCGGCCTGGGGCGCGTGGAAAGCGAGTTGGGCGACACGCTGACCGCCAAACGTCACTATGGAGATGCCCTACGGCTGGATCCCGACGACTACAGCGCAGGTTATAACCTCGCCATCCTGCTTCAGGCCGAAGGGAACAGGGATTCTGCCATCGCTCTGTACCGGTCAACTTATCATCCCAATCGACCCGGATCTTATGTCAACCTGGGAACGATCTACAGGGAGATGGGGCTCCCCGACAGTGCGGCCAGTGTCTGGCGGCAGGCAGCCGAAGCCCTTACACCAGCTCCGGAAGCCCTCGTCAATCTGGGAAATCTGCAGGTTGATGCGGGCAACTACGACGATGCGATTCGACTCTACACTGAATTCTTGGAAACACCCGGCACCGATACGGTTTACCACGTTCCGGCGATCGGTTCTCTCGCAAATGCGTACGTACGAAGGGGCATCCGTTCGGAAAGGGAGGGTCGTCAGCAAAGCGCCTTCGAGGATTACGGAAAGGCCGTGCAACTGGAACCCGATATCGCCCTTCACTGGTACAACCTCGGGAACGGTTACAAGAGCCTGGGTCGGCAGGATAAAGCGATCGAGGCGTATCTGAGGGCGACCGAGCTGGACTCAACTCATATCGACACCAGAAACAACCTGGGTCTGGTCTACCTGGACGATGGACGAATCGACGAGGCGATTCTTGCCTACCGACAGGCGCTGCGACTCGATCCGTCGCACGCGATCGTCAACTACAATCTCGGCAACGCCTACTTAGCGAATGCCAACCCGGACAGCGCTCAAGCTGCCCATGCCCGGTTCGAGCGGCACTGGGAGGGTGACGGGGCGCTCCTACATTATTATATGATGCCGGTGTATCTCGAACTCGGGGAGACGTCCGAGGCCCGCAGATCCGCGGAAGCATTCCTCAGGGAGTGGAAAGGAGATCCGGCCTTTAAACAGACCGTTCAGGATCTGCTCGATGGACTGGACAACTGACATCGTCAGAAGAATCTCTTCAGCAGGATGGGCCGTGCTGGGGGTCACGCTTCCCTTTGTATTCTACACGGAGGTCTACGAAGGCGCACTGCTACCCAGACTGGTCGTCCTGCAACTGGGACTGCTCCTCCTTTGCCTCTTCCTACTCTTCACGAAGCGCCCGACGGTCCCCAAACCCTTACTGTTGACGACGGGGGCGCTGATCGCGACCGCGGCACTCTCGGCCACAAAGTCTGTCAACACGACAGAATCCCTTCTTCAACTAGCACACTACGTCCCGCTCCTGCTTATCCCCCTGATCGTGACGAGCACGCTCGAGCCCGGTTCTGTCGCCCGCACTCTCGTTGGCTGGGTGGGTGCGGGTGCCATCATCTCCGTCATCGGAATCAGCCAGTATTTCGGCCTGGCGTTTGAAGATCTGCCCTCGAGCGCGAATCCCAGCGCCACGTTCTATCATCGAAATGCAGCAGCCGAATACCTGATCGGCATTATCCCTTTCGGGTGGTATCTCGCGCAACGCGCATCCGCCCGGTGGCCTCGGACCTTCTACATCGCCATAACTGCACTGTGCACGATTTATCTGGTCTTCACGCGTTGTCGAGGGGCTTGGATCGGCCTTTCCATCGCCGCTCTGATCGTCTGGATCGCAGCCAGACGATCACCCTCACGATCCTTGTTGAAGGGGAACAGACAAATCCTCGGAGTCCTCTCCGCCGCCGCTCTGCTGGCCTTCTTCCTCCCCGACCGCATCACGACTCCAGGCGCCCAGCACTTCGACGAAAAAAAGGACAGCGCCTTGTCGGCCCTGACCTCGATCGCAGATGGATCAGGCCATCGCGGGCGCTCCAACCTCTGGTCCCACACCCTTCGTATGAGCCTGGATCACCCTTTACTCGGTGTGGGACTCGGAAACTGGGAATTCATCTACCCCGACTATGCCAGAGGCGATCAGATGAACGTGAACGCCTCGCCAAGGCGGCCTCATAACGATCTCTTGTGGATTTTGAGTGAAACGGGGATCGTAGGGCTCGCCGCCTTCGCCGTTCTCGTCCTGCTCGCCGTGCGATCCGGCCTGAACGCACTCGCACGCGGAGATCGTCAGGCACTGGCCGCGGCGTGCCTGGTCGTCGTACTCGCTCACCTCGGAGATGGCGTATTTAACTTTCCGCGTGAGCGGGTGACACCCGCATTTCTCTTCTGGTTCGCTTGCGGCGGACTTTGGGTGATCGATCCTCGCCCGTCCCCACAGGTCCCCAGCCGTGGGATCTTTGTGGGAGCTGGATGTCTGATTCTTCTCGCCACCTACGTGACGGCCACGCGGATGGCTTACGACGTCTATCACCTTCGCGTGCATCGTGCGGAACGCCAGCAGGATTGGGATCAGGTGATCCGGCAAGCAGAAGCAGCCTCAGAGATCGGCGACTACCGGGCCAACACCTTCATCGCACTCGGCCGCGCACACGAACGCCAGGGCAGACCCGTTGATGCGATTGCCGCCTATCGTCGAGCCCTGGTCCTTCACCCTCATTCGCTCAACGCGCACAACAATGTCGCCATCGCCTTGCGAAAGACGAGGGACTACGACGGGGCCGAGCAAGCCGCAAAGCGAGCCATCGAGTTGAATCCACGCTTCCCGGAGGCTTACAATAACCTGGGCAACATCTATCGGGATCGGAGTCAGTGGAGCCGCGCCATCGAAGCGTTCGAACAAGCTCTTGAATTCGCACCGCACAATCCAGTGATCCGCGTTAACCTCGGTCGCGCCCTGGCCGCAAGCGGCGATCTTACCGGGGCAGAACAGCAAGCTCGTAACACATTGGCGCTGGCCCCCGACTTCGGACCGGCTGTCCGCCTCCTCACCCAGATCAAGGCGGCACGTGACTGAAACGACGCGCCTGACACAGACCCGCCTGCTGGTCGCAGGCCTCGTGGTCCTCCCCCTCCTGTTTGAGCCGGAAGGGGGGGGCGATCTCGTCGTTAAGCGACTCGGTCTCTACCTGTTGGCCACCGCCTCCGCCTTCCTCTGGATGCGTCATCCAGTCTGGCCGGCGGTCGACGTCCTGAAGCCCGCCCTCCTGTTTCTCGGTCTGTCCGCCGCTTCGTCCCTATGGGCGATTAATCCGCTGTCGAGTGTCGTCGAGTTGGCGCCCGCCGTCGCAGGACTGGTCCTCCTCGTCATTTCCGCTTCCACCATAGATCCAAAAGGATTCGTGTCGATGTGCGTGGCTGTGGCCGTCGGAGGCGGCATCGTGAGCATCATCGGCATCGCCCAATACTTCGACGTGGCCTTCACGTCGCTCCCCTCGGCTGGGCTGCCCAGTGCTACGTTTGGTTTCAGGAATCTGACGGCCTCCTATCTTGCAGTCGCGCTCCCCCTGAGTCTCGTCGGCATCATCGGACCACGAGCGCGGTGGGCCCGCTGGATGTCGCTTGGGGGATCCCTCCTGATGAGCATCCTGTTGATCTACACTCGCACACGGGGCGCCTGGGTCGGTGCGATCCTCGCCGTCGCAGTCGTGGTCGGTCTGATCGCAAAGTCGAGGTCCGCGCGCAGCCACCTCAGGGAAACTGGCCGCGGACTCCAGCCATTCCACCGCTGGGCAATCATCCTGGCGCTTGTCTTATCCGGGCTGCTGTCCACACTCCAGGAGAACACCTCGCAAGCCGCACTCCAGCGCTTCGACGAGCAGAAGACGAGCGCACTGACCGCCCTACAATCAACCTTCGAGCCTGGCGCCGGCCGGGGTCGGTTGTCCTTCTGGGCTAACACCGTGGATCTCGCCCTGGACCACCCCCTCCTCGGAGTCGGTCTCGACAACTGGGAGTACGCCTACCCCCCCTACGATCGTGGGACGCGCATCACCTCAAGCTCGGAGCCTTCACGCCCACACAACGATCTGCTGTGGATCGCCTCGGAGCTGGGGGGGCTGGGGCTTCTGGTCTACGGTTGGCTTCTGTTCTGCGCAGCCAGAATGACCCTTGCGCTGGTTGCGGAAGAAGAGGGGCTTCGCTCACTCATTGGCATCGCCTGCGTGGGAAGTCTCGTCGCATTCCTTGGCCACGGACTGTTCAGCTTCCCCAGGGAACAGCCCGCAACCGTGCTGCTCTTCTGGACGGCCCTGTCGGGTCTTGCCATCGCCCAACGAACCTCCTCCATGATTCGACTTCCTTCTTCTGCAGGTTTGCTCAGTGCCGGGCTTTGTCTCGCGACCCTGCTCGTTGGGTGGCGACACTTCCAGTTCGACGGGCCCTTCCGTCAGGGTCTGGGCGCCGCCCTCGTCGGGGACTGGCTTTCGGCACAGGTTCACGTCGATCGCGCACTCGCCTACGGTGTCATCGACCACCGCGCCGCATTCGTTCACGCTAAAGCCAGTCAGGAGCAGAGCCGATGGGATGTGGCAGAGACCCGATATCTGAGAGCGCTCGAGTATCATCCCAACTATGCGAACACTCATCACAATCTGGCCGGCGTTCTGGTCAGGAAAAACCAGATCGAACGGGCACTCAGCCATTTCGAATCTGCCCATCGATTGCGTCCTTCCGACGCTTCCATCCAAATCAACCGAGGGAACGCCCTGATCCAGGCCGG
Organism: Latescibacteria bacterium UBA6620; assembly: GCA_002433075.1. Classification (GTDB taxonomy): domain Bacteria; phylum Latescibacterota; class UBA2968; order UBA2968; family UBA2968; genus UBA6620. The sequence goes on along the minus strand of DJHM01000059.1, from coordinate 14,698 downwards.
ACGTCTCGACACCGCTCAGGTAATTTTCGCATCGCTCCTTAATGACCCCCGTGCGGAGCACCAAGCCCACGCAGCTCTGGGGGCGATCAAGCTCTATCGACAGAATCCAAATGGAGCCGTTCCCCATCTCCGACGTGCCGTCTCGCTCAAACCCGATTTCGTGGAAGCGCTGAACAATCTCGCGATCGCACTCGAACAGGCAGGACGCATCCCCGAAGCCATCGAAGCCCATGAGGCAGTCGCGCGGGTGTGGACGGGAGATCCATCCTACGTGGCCGAGATTAGGTCCCATCTCCGAACTCTTCGAGAGCGGATCGACTGATGCCCCATCGAAATCGACAAACCGGGGAATCGCTTTCCCCCGCACGGGCTCTACAACTCCTCATCGCAATGATGATTCTCGTCCCGCTGGTGCTGAAGGGAGACCTGCTGCAGTTCACGCTCCTCCCGAAGCGACTCGTCGTTCAAGCCATCCTCTTCGCCCTCCTGATCCTGATCGCAACCCATGCCACCAACGGTCGATTCCGCGGGCTCCCACGTACCGTCCTGAACTTGCCCATTCTCACGTATGTACTGTGGACCGCAGTCGCTCTGTTGTGGGCGGGGAACCGGATCGCCGCCCTGGGCGCGATCGGCCATCTTCTCACCTACGCGATGCTCTTCGCAGCTACAATCGTCACACTCCGGCGCGAAGATCTTTCTCGACTGATCGAGGCAGTGTGTTGGGTCGGGGCCGGGGTGAGCCTGATCGGGTTGGGTGAGTTCTGGGGGTTGGATCTATTCCAGTCGAACGGTCGCCCAAGTGCGACGTTCGGCTATCGTAACATGGCGGCTGCCTATCTGGTCATGGCCATTCCCCTGTCCGTGGGTGTCCTGCTCACGGCTCGGTCCGGACGCGCATTCGGAATCGGGGTCATCGCCGCTACCCTGATGTCGATCTTCCTGGTTTATACCCGCACGAGGGGCGCCTGGGCTGCCCTGTTCGCAGCCACCTTTGTCACTGCCGGGTTCGCGCTTGTCTATCACCCTTCGGTCGGGGCCGTCCTGAGTCGTTCGGGCAAGAAATGGATCGCAGCCGGCCTCATTGGTTTCCTGCTTCTGGCACCCTGGAACCCCCGTCTCTCGACGACTCGCTCTCGTCACCTGGACGAAGGCAAGGCAAGTCTCGTCAACGCGCTGAGTTCCGCGAACCGTCCGGGCGCGGACCGAGGCAGGCGGGCAATGTGGAGCCACACCGTGGAAATGATTAGCGATCACCCCGCTTTCGGCATCGGCCCCGGGAACTGGCAGTTCGCCTACCCGCCATACGACGGCGGCGATATGCTGCGGGTGGGATCCGCACCGGAGCGCCCTCACAACGACTACCTGTGGATCGCGTCTGAAACAGGCCTCATCGGACTCGCTCTCTACAGCTGGCTGATCATAGCTGCCCTTCTTCTTTGTCTACGCAGGATTCGCGATCCCGAGACTCGTCTCTGGGGCCTGGCAATCGGGGCAAGTATCGTATCGATGCTCGGCCACGCGGTATTCAGTTTTCCGAAGGAGCTCGCCGAAACATCCATGCTTTTCTGGATGAACCTGGCCCTTCTGGTCGTCCTGAGTCGAGACGAGACATCTGTCGTCTCTCTCCCGAAACCTTTCTGGGTTCTGTCGACGGGTCTTGCGGCGGGATGCCTTTTTCTCACGATCATGCATTTGCGATTCGACCGACGATTGATGGACGCTTTGTCGTTCCAAGCCGGCAACGATCTGCGCGGGACCCTGCTGCGGTCCACGGAAGCCCTCGAAATCGGACCCTTCGATCCCCGTGCTCACCTGCTACAGGCCAAAGGATATCAGGCGACCGGCCAGTACATCAGAGCGATCGATGCGGGAAAAGAAGGTCTGAAATATCATCCTCACAGCCCCGAGCTGCTGGGCGACCTGGGAACAAACCTCGCCCTTTCCGGGGACCTGGATGGCGCCGAAAAGGCCTATCGCCGCGCCCTGTCGCTCGCGCCCTACCACTATCAAATGCTCAACAATCTGGGAGGCATTGCCCAGCAACGCGGTCACCTGAATGAGGCCATCGGTCTCTACCGGCAGGCCATCAGCCGCAAGCCCGATTATGTGGATGGCTGGAGCAATCTAGGCCTCGCCCTGATCGGGACGAATGCGGCTGCTGAAGCAGTCGATGCCATACAAAAGGCCATCTCCCTGGCTCCGGGCGAGGTCTCGTTTTACTACGACCTAGGCGAAGCCCACAGCCTGGGTGCAGCCGACAACCCACGTCATCTGCAGCAGGCCCTGAACGCCTATCGAACCTTCCTTCGACGGTGGCCGATCGATGACGATGCGGCCCGGCACGCTCGCGACCGAATAGCCGCTCTATCACGTCTACAGGCTGAGCGGTGATAGACCGCGACCGAGTACTCGCGTTGCCAGCGATGGGGGCTCTATTTCTCGTCCCGCTCCTGTTTGCCCGGGAAGTGTATGACTTCACCCGATGGCCAAGATTACTCGCCCTGCAAGTCTGCGTCATCCTGGGCCTGGCAGGACTGATTCTTCTACGAAACAAGCTCCGCTTCAGAGGGTCGTTCGACCTGCCCATCCTGGCCTTCGTCGGCTGGTGCACCGCCTCGACGCTCTGGGCCGTCAATCCGGTCGAGGCGACGATTCAACTGGTCTCCACCGTCACCATGGCCGCGGTTTATCTGTACACTTCTCGACTGGCAGGGGAGGAAACCCTAAGGAAGCTCGTCTGGGTATGGTCGCTGAGCGGTTTGATCGTCGCCGCGATCGGCATCGGGCAGTACCTGGGATACGACCCTTTCGTCGTCCCCTCCGCGGGTCACCCTTCTTCCACCTTCGGCTACAGGAACTATGTGGCCACCTATCTGATCATCTCTATCCCCGTCGTGCTCTGCTTCGCCGCAGTGGAACGCACACCCCATCGGTCGGCTCTGATGGCGATCTCCGCCAGCCTGATGATGTTGCTGCTCCTTTACACACGAACGCGTGGAGCCTGGGTCGGACTGGCGGCCGCCCTTGTGCCTGCCAGCATCCTGGTCGGGCTTCGCAAGGAGCTTCGATCCTCCATCTTGAGCTCGAAGCCCAGGTTCGTTTCCGCACTGACCATCGTGATCGTCCTCTTTGTGGCAGGCCCAGTCCAGCACAGGATGGAGCAAAGGGACAATTACGGGTTCGACGAGCGCAAGACGGATCTTTCGACGACAGCCTCACAGGTCTTCGCGCCAGCTGGCGCGCGCGGGCGACTGATCGTTTGGCGCCGAACTCTGGATATGATCGTCGACCATCCGCTTTCCGGTGTTGGACTGGGAGGATGGATGTTCCACTACCCGCCCTATGATCGGGGCGAGTGGATCACCAGATACTCAGCCCCTCAGCGTCCCCATAACGACTTCCTCTGGATCCTCTCCGAAACAGGCGTGGTCGGACTGGCTCTCTACGCCTGGATTTTAGGGCTTATTGGTACCCACCTTTGGAGAACGAACGACATCAGAGGACTCGGGATGCTGACGGGGGCCGTCGCCTACCTCGGCCACAGTTTCTTCAGTTTTCCTCGAGAGCGTGTGGCTTCGACTATGCTTTTCTGGGTCGTATTGGGCCTGGTCGTCTCCAGAGAGCCTCTTTTGGAGAAGTGGCGTTCGGGACGGTGGACGCTTTCCGGATGCGTGCTCCTCCTCCTGTTCGGCATCGGTGTCTCCTCGAGAAACATTGCCTTCGACAAACATTTTGCACGGGCAGTCAACGCGTGGAACCGCGAGGACTGGCATTCGGTCGTCGGCGACACGAATGCGGCTATTGAAGCTGGAATTCTGAATTTTCGCGCCTTGCAGTTGAACGGTCTGGGGAACGAACGACTGGGCCGGTACGACGAATCGATCGCATCATTCACCCGCTCGCTCGACTACCATCCCAACGAAGGCCATCAGCCCCTGGGCCAAGTGCGCGAGCGACATGGCGACCCAGTAGGCGCGCTTCAGTCCTACCGCAACGAACTGTCCAACTACCCGAACTCCGTCGCTGCAAAATCCGGAATCGCCCGCGTCGCTGCCGCCCTTGGAGATTCAGCGCGTAACGCCCGGGCGTGGTCTGTGGCTCGGAACTATTTCACGCAAGCCCTTGCTTACAACTCGGGAAATGCATCTCTCCATAATCGCCGTGGCGAGTCCGATCTCGCCCTCGGGCGCTCTGATTCCGCGCTCGCCGCGTTCGAGAGGGCCATTGCGCTGACACCGGAGAATCCACGATATCATAACAACGCCGGGGTCGCTGCCAGGGGTGCAGGCGACCTCGAGCGTGCCAGGACGGCTTATGAGCGGGCCGTTTCCCTCGACCCTGCGTACGCGCGTGCTTACCGGAATCTGGGTGATGTGCTCGTGACTGCGGGAGATCGCCCCGGCGCCATCGACGCGTATCGCAGATTTATTCAACACTGGGACGGAGATCCTGCCTTCACGGCCCAGATTCGTCAGAAACTCGACGCAATGACGATCGAAAGATGAGTGACATCGCCCACCATTCGTGGTACCGACGCATCCTTGTCGTCCTCGTCCTCGGCGTCCCCTTCGTGTATTCCACCACCTTCCGGGATTACACGCTTTCACCGAAACTGATGCTTCTCCAACTGGGCATCCTAGCCGGTCTCGCGATCGTCTCGTTCAACAGAGTACGTTCCGCCCGACCTGGACCCGCTGTCCTCGCGTTGCTTCTGTTCATCGCCTGGGCGACCGCATCAACGGCCTGGGCCCTGGACTCCGTGGCCGCGCTTCTGAGCGTGTCCCTTCTCCTCACGGGCCTGTGCCTGGTCCTCCTTGTAGTGACCACCCACACCCCCGATGATCTCCGGTCGACGGCTCGTGCCGTTGCGCTGTCGGGGACCGGGGTTGCTCTATTGGGCATCCTCCAGTACGTGGGACATAGCCCGTTCGATTTCCCGTCGGCCGGTCTTCCAAGCTCCACCCTTGGATTCAGAAACATCGCCGCGATGGTGGCCGTTCAGTCTCTTCCGTTCGCTTGCTACCTCGTCATCGACACCCCCAGGCAGACGGGACGAATTGCCGGATTGGGTGTCGGCATCCTCGTCGGCTTCCTCATCCTCACACGTACCAGAGGTGCGTGGGTCGGTGGCCTGGGAGGATTCGTCGTCGTCGTCCTTCTAATCCTCCTGTTTCGGCGCGATCTCCTCCCGTCCCTGAAGAGCCGCCTACGATACCTGGCCGTGGCGTTCATCGTAGCTGTCGCCTGCGCTTCGTTGCCATCTGGCCTGATCAAGAGGGGGCCACAAAGCATCGACGAAAAGAAGGACACCCTCACCCGTGCCCTCGCGTCGTTCGACGCGGGAGGCGACCGGGGACGTCTGACCGTATGGGCGAACACGTTGAAGATGATCGAACAACAGCCGTTAGCCGGTGTTGGGGCCGGAAACTGGGACGTGCACTACCCCCTCTACGATGGGGGCGACACGGTTACCTTCAGAAACGCCCCAGAGCGCCCTCACAACCTCTTCCTGTTGATTCTGTCCGAACTTGGTGTCGTTGGGCTTCTTCTCTGGTTGACCACACTCGCGCTGATCTACCGCTCTGCGTGGTCGGCTCTTCGGAAGCGCCGACACTCCACGCCCTGGCTCTCCCTCGCAGCGATATGGAGCCTCACTGCCATCCTCGGTCACGCCTGCTTCAGTTTTCCCATGGAGCGCGTCACCCCTCTCTTCTTCCTGTGGGTGAGCGTCTCCACAATCCTGGTTCTGGGAGCGGGACCCTCGATGGTCGAAAAACGAGCGTGGACCCTGGGTCCTCTCGCAGTTGTCGTCGGACTGGTGGCCATGACCGTTCAGATTGCGCGGTTCGAGAAAGGCGTGAAGGATGCGACAGAATCGGAACGCAGAGGAAAGTGGGAAGAGGTCGCAGAGCACACGAACTCCGCACTACAGAAGGGACGATTTCATCCGGAAGTGCTCCACTTGCACGGTTACGCCCTCAATGCCACCGGGCAGTTCGACAGGGCGTCCAGCTTTTATTCCGATGCGATTGTGCGTAGACCCTACGACATCCAGCTTCTGAATGGCTACGCCATAGCCCTTCAGAATACTGGACAATTCGTCGAGGCAGAATCTCGCTTCCTATCTGCTATTCAGATCGTAGACGACGTTCCCGATCTATACTACAATCTGGGCGGCCTCTTCGTGGCGGCGAAGCGCTACATCGAAGCGACGGCGGCTTACGAAAAGGTGAGAAACCTCGAGGCGGATTCCGCAGATCTCCTTTTCCGACTCGGGAACACGTACGCCCTTGCTGCCCGGGACTCATCCGCGATTCGGGTTCTGGAGCAGGCCAGAAGCCTCGATCCGGGAAGAAGTGACGTCTACTTCGTCCTTGGCGAACTCTACTTCAGAAATCGTTCACCTGACGCGGCCACTCGAAATTTCCGAGCCTTCCTCGAGCGGGCCCCCGGGTCACTCTACGCCAGAGCAGCCGCAGACCGACTCGAATCTCTCACGCACACGCAACCATGACCCAACCTACAACACGAACCACCAGCCCGATCTGGGTTGCCCTTATCCTGGCACTCGTCCCCCTTTCTATCCTGCCCGGCATTTACGAATACGCGCTGCTGCCCAAGCGACTCGTGCTGGCCGTCCTGACCACGACCGGCCTCTGCCATATGCTGTTGCGGATTCAGTCCGGTTGTCCATTGAGTCTTCCTCGAAACACAACCTCCGGTCTCTTCGTCGTCTTCGTCGGCCTTTCACTCGCATCCGCTCTCCACGCTCCCAGCGCCGACCACGCCCTGGGCGAGGCCGCGTTCCTGATCGCCCTCCTGTCCGCCTCCGTCCTTAGCCTGTCGTCGCTGGTGGATTCCCGGGACTGGTCGATCGCTCTGTGGGGTCTTACGGCTTCCGCCCTTCTCGCATCGACGATTGGAGTATTGGATTACTGGGTCCTCTCCCCCCTTTCGTTCCCATCGAACGGTCCTCCGAGTGCGACGTTCGGCTTCAGGAATTTTGCGGCCATGTTCCTTGTCTGTGCCATCCCTCTGGTTGCGAGTCACGCCATTCGGGCTCGATCGACACTTTCAATCCTGGTCACCACTCTTGCCGCCGGCCTTTCGACGTTGTTCCTCGTGTACACGCGTACTCGGGGGGCGTGGCTTGGATTCGGGATCGGCGCTCTGACGTGCACCGTCCTCATCCTGTGGTCCGCCTCTGCGAGGAACGCATTCCTTACTGCAATGGCTGAGCCATCCAGGCGAATCATCGTAGGGGGCGTAGTCGCTCTCGTCCTCGTACTGGCACCGTTTAGTGAACGATTCGTGGACACGGGACTCCAACGATTCGATGAGAAAAAATCCGACGTTGTCTCCACCTTCGCCTCAATGGGATCGGGCGACCGTGGAAGGCTCGATATGTGGGGCCACACCAGCCAGTTGATCTGGGATCACCTGATCACGGGTGTCGGATTGGGCAGCTGGCAGCACATCTATCCAGCCTACGATGGCGGCACCATGCTTCGATCCGACTCTTCTCCCAAACGGCCTCACAACGACTATCTGTGGGTCGCCGCCGAGAGTGGGATCCTGGCCGGCGTGATTTACGCGGCGATCCCCGTGTGGCTGCTCGTCCAGTTCTACAGAAGAAAGGATGACGAAGAGGGATCGCTACTGACGCCATTCCTGGCTGCGGCTGTCGTGGGACTTGCCGTGCACGGCATCTTCAGTTTTCCGCGAGAGCAACCGCAGGCCATGGTATTCCTCTTCCTCATCGGCGGCAGCGTGGCCCAACTCGAATCGAGCCGAATTGACCTGAACCGCCCGATCTCGTCCGCACTCTTGGGAATTCTCATCCTGCTGGGCGTTGGCTCGATCGTCACGATCGATTCCCAGATTGTATTCGACCGGCATTTCCTCCGGTCTCTCAGTGAGGAACACCACAAGCGATGGGGCAATGTCGAAACAGAAGCGAGGCTGGCCCTGGCAGCCGGCACGTTCCGACCGCACGCGATGATCGTTCTGGGCCGCAGCCTCGAACAACAAGGAAGGTATGCAGAAGCAGAAGTACTCTATCGCCAGACCTTGGAGCAGTCCCCATACTCGTGGCGCGCCCACAACGGGCTCGGGATCATCTACAAACGTTCAGGGAAAAACGCCGAAGCTTTGGCAGAGTATGAAACAGCCCTGTCGATTTATCCCGGCGCGAGGACAGTGCGAAACAACCTTGGCGCCCTTTACAAGGCCACCGGGAATGTTCGTCGGGCGGAAACGCAGTATCGGATGATTTTGGAAGAGGATGCAGGCGACGCGGGGGCAAACAACAATCTGGGGAATATCCTCAAAGCCAGGGGCGAAATCGATTCGTCAGAAGTCTACTATCGGCGTGCGTTGGACACAGACCCCGAACTCGCCCCCGCGCACAACAATCTGGCTGAACTGTTGTCTCGGAAGAAACGCTACGGAGAGGCCCTCGATCACTACCGGACCGCCGCAGATTTAAGTCCCGGTGAAGCCCTCGTTCACTGGGGTATGGGACAGACCCTGGAGGTCATGGGAAGTCCGGGGCAGGCCGAGCAAGCCTACAAGCAGGCAATCGAGGCCGATCCAGCGTTCCCGAGGGCCTACTTCAGCTTGGGCACACTTCAGTATGGACTCAGACGGTGGAGTGAAGCGAAAACGCTCTTCGAGACGTTCCTGACACTATGGAAGGGAGACGAGCAGTTCGTAAAGTTCGCGGAGGGAAGGATCGAAGCCTGCGAAAGCAACCTGGAGCGGGCAAAGCGAGCTGCCCGTCAGAGCCGCTGACGAAGCTGGCGTGAGACATCGTATCGTCGAATTCGCTGCTCCTGGTACTCCACCACCACCAGAGACAGCAGAAACAGAATCAGCACACTGACCGCAACAAACGGGATCATCCAGAATTCCATCCGGTCGTCCTTTCAGGCTGGCAAAGCACTTACCTGATGTATCGGCGAACAACCGTACGGTCTTGAACTGTCCTATGGATCTAATCAAAAGACTTGTGCTCTATTAGGCACACTGGTATATTCCAAAGTCTACAAATCAGGATCCAAGGAGGAAGATCGTTGCCCACACTCAAATCGTCTCAGAAAAGACACCGCCAGGCCCAAAAGGCCGCTCAGCGCAACAAAGGTGTTCGGACCCTGTTCCGGTCCACGGTCAAGAAGCTCAGAGCCACGGAAAACAAGGCCGAAGCTGAGGCGCTCCTGCCCCAGGCTATGTCCGTGATTGACCGAACGATCAAGAAAGGCGTGCTGCACGAGCGCACGGGCGCACGATACAAGTCGAGGCTGGCCAGGCACGTTGACGCACTCGAAGCCTGATACTACCTACCGGAAACGAAAAAAGCCCGTCGATCATCGACGGGCTTTTTTCGTTTCTTCGATTCAAGACATCTGAAGGGTTCACCCGAAGAGAAAACTCCCCAGATAACGCTCTCCCGTATCGCAGACAATCACGACGACCTTCTTCCCTTTGGGAAGGGATGCTGCGTGTTCGACGGCCGCGTGCACTGCCGCACCGGACGAGATGCCTGCAAGAATCCCCTCCTCCCGAGCCAGCCTTCGGGCCATCCGCCGTGCATCCCCATTCGACACCTTCACGATCCGATCGATCACTTCGCGATTCAAGATGGGCGGAACGAACCCCGCACCCAAACCATCGATCTCAGTCGGGCCTGGATCTCCGCCCGACAGGACCGCCGAATCGGCCGGCTCGACAGCCACAATCTGGATCCCGGGCGACTGCTTCTTCAGGACTTCCCCCACCCCCGTAATCGTTCCTCCGGTCCCCACACCGGCTACGAACGCATCGGGCACACTCTCCATCTGATCCAGGATCTCTTGCCCCGTCGTCTTCCGATGGAACTCGGGGTTGGCCGGGTTCTCGAACTGTCGTGGTATGAACGCGTCGGCGATTTCGTCCTTCAACGCTTCGGCCCGATCGATCGTCCCCTGCATCCCGTCGTAGGAAGATGTCAGAATGACTTCGGCTCCATACGCACGCAGCAACTGTTGACGCTCCTCACTAGCCCCTTCAGGCATCGTGATGATCAGTCGATAACCTTTGACCGCCGCCACCATGGCGAGCCCTATACCCGTGTTCCCCGAAGTCGACTCGATAATGGTCATCCCCGGGTTGAGAACACCGCGGCTCTCGGCGTCTTCGATCATCGCAATGGCCACACGATCCTTTAAGCTACCCCCCGGGTTGAGCGACTCCAGCTTGCCCCACACCTCCGCCCCGCCTTCAGGGGTGAGGCGGTTGAAACGCACCACAGGAGTCGAGCAAATCAGCTCAAGAACCGAATCGACTCGCCGGGAGGACATCATCAAATCCTGAAGGTGATCGCCGACCGACTCTGCCGGCGTACCAGATCGGCGAACGTTGTTCCGGAAAGTACGGAATCGATCGCGTTCTCGACATCGTCCCAGACTTCACGAAACACGTCCGCTGCCGGTGAAGCGGGCGATCGTTCTTCGCCTTTTCCGTTCAGATCCACGGGACCTTCCAGCGCGGACGTCACTTCGCGCACCGTCACCTCGTCAGGACGACGAACGAGTTGGTGCCCTCCTTTGGGCCCTCGCGTACTGCGAATCAGGCCGGCCTTTCTGAGTTGATTCAGGAGTTGAACCAGGTAGGACTCTGGGATGTTCTGCGCCGCCGCGATATCGCCGCTGTGAATGCACCCCTCTCCGAAGTGAATGGAGAGTTCGAGGACTGCACGAAGCCCGTAGTCTGTCTTTGCTGAAATGTGCACGCCGCGCTCAGCCTCCCGCGATGGCAGGCACGATCGTCACGCTGTCGCCTGCCTTGACCGGGGTCTGAGCCCCGTCCAGGAAGCGAATGTCTTCGTCGTTTACGTAGACATTCACGAAACGACGGATGTCCCCCGCCTCGTCGACCAGTTTCTCTTTGATCCCCGCGTAAGCGGCTTCCAGGTTGTCCACCACCTCGCCGACCGTCCCGCCGTCGATCTCGACGTCGGATTGATCGTTGGTGAACCTGCGAAGTGGGGTGGGGATGCGTACGGTCACAGCCATGGGTGTCCTCCTGTCGATGGCACTCAGGCGGGGACGGGGGGCGGATGCCAGTCCCCGATTGCTTCAAGCCCGCCACGTAGGTTGGATAACGGATTAACCGGGCCGTCCGCCGGGCCGGGAATCATCTGCATCGCTTCGTTCGCGTAGTCCTGTAGTATTTTTGCATCGCCGGCCCCCACCGATGCAGACGCAAGGCGCCCGGAGGCTTCTCCAAGCAGAACGGCCGCGGCGATGCCGGACCCCCCGATCGGCCCCAGGTAGCCGCAAGAGTCTCCCGCGGGAAGCACACCAGAGACCGCCTTCAGGCTTCTGCGAGAAATCGGAATCAATCCACCTGAGGCCGCCAGAATGGCGTTTGGAAACACCCGCCGTTCGGATTCATAGCGCCGTAGCAATGCTCCTGCCGAAGCCCGCAGACTCTTGGCCCGCGACCGTTCGACTGCCACTCCCAGCCGAGCCGTACGTCCGCTCGGGACGAACCATCCGAACCCAGGTCCTGCGGGCAACGGGCTGATCAGTTCCATCCATTCTTCATCGTCGTTCAACCCGACCTCGTACTGCAGTGCCGAGAGATACGTCACCTCGTCATTGCCACGACGTCGGACAACGACCGAAGAAGCGCCGTCCGCGCCGATGATCACGCGCCCCCGGAATCGAGCTTCGCTGCCGTTCCTGCGGGCGACGACTTCACCTTCGCGGCTGAACAGTACGAACGCGTTACAGAGATCGGCACCCGATTCGAGCGCCTGAATCGCCAGCGTCTTGTCGAACCGGGTACGATCGATCATCCATCCCCGACAGGGAATCTCGTGAAGCCCGTCCGGGTCGGCCAGCCGCACTCCTCGGATGGCCTGGACAACCGAGCTCGGATCGACACCCGCGCGTTCCGGAAGCCAGTGCGGGACAAACCCCGCGCATCGAGACGGCTGTCCGATCGAACGGCGTCGATCGATGATCATGACCGAACGTCCGGCCTCTGCGGCACACCTCGCCGCTGTCGCTCCCGCCGGCCCGCAGCCAACGACTAGTACATCGAACAGATCCAGTTCACTCTTCCTTACTAGGGCGTCGGGGAGTCGCGACGCGGATGACCCAACAGGGGATCGTTACGACTTCGCCAGGGGAACTTCAACGAACAGATTTTGACTCGAGTCCCAGTCGAAAGCCTTCTTGTTCCGGATCTCGCCCTCGACCACGGACACCACCAGGTAGACAACCCCTGGATAGGCCGGCTCGCCAAAGAAGGTCGCGGCTGCCTGGTCCTCTTCGGAAAAATAGGCATCGCAATCGATGTGGGAATGATAGATCGCCGTCATTCTCCCGCCGGCCTTCTCCGTCTCATCCAGGATACGCGTAACCTGCAGGTCGTCCATGCGATACGCTGTCCGGGCATCCCTCGGGTGCGACTCTGGATCCGCTCCGTGCAGCTTATTCTGAATGTTCTCGCACGGATGCGCGCATCTTGCACCCGCCGCGTCCTCGATCACCAGCCCGCAGCACTCGTCAGGGTAGTCCTCAAGAGCGTGTGCGTCGATCGTTTCCCAGGTCGCGAGATCGACCGAGACGGGGGTCCCTACTGCCATAACGGGGTGCTCATATACTTTTCCCCGCTGTCGGGGAAAATGGTCACGATCGTCGCTTCAGGATTGCGCTCTGCTACTTGCAACGCACCTGCCATCGCAGCCCCACAGGACTGCCCCACCATGACCCCAAGTTCGCGGGTCAGTCTGCGCGCCATCTCGTAGGACGCTTCCGTTTCGATCTGGATCTTTTCGTCCCATACGGAATCGTCATAAATCCCCGGGACGATCGATACATCCATGTTCTTCAGTCCCTCGATGCCGTGGAATTCGGGTGGTTCGATCGCGATCACCCGCACTGCTGGATCAAACGCCTTAAGTCGTCTTCCCGTCCCCACGAGCGTACCGCTCGTCCCGAGCGTGGCGATGAAATGGGTAACCCGCCCCTCCGTCTGCTCCCAGATTTCGGGAGCCGTGTGAAGCTCGTGGGCCTTCGGGTTCGACGGGTTGTTGTACTGATCTGGCTTGTAGTATCGGTCGGGATTTTTCGCCAAAATGTCCCGGCACTTCAAGATCGCCCCGTCCGACCCCTCGAGTGGGTCACTCAACACAAGCCTCGCGCCGTAGGCCTGGATCACGTGCCGTCGTTCCACGCTCACACTCTCGGGCATCACCAGTTCGACTTCGTAGCCCATGGCTGCCCCGATCATCGCATAGGCAATCCCCGTGTTTCCCGAGGTCGAGTCGAGAATGATCCGATCGTGCGTGAGTTCGCGGGACGCTTCCGCGTCGAGAATCATCTGCAGCGCGGGTCGATCCTTCACAGACCCGCCAGGGTTGAACATTTCCATCTTCGCGAAGATGGAAACGTCTGGAAGGTGCGTCGTGAACCGTTCAATCTTAAGCAGGGGGGTCTGCCCGATGGCCGAGATAATCAATGGGCAAACCCCGGCGAGCGCGGGAGCTGTTGAGTTGGACAAGCCGTCCATCCTTCGAATGAAAAAAATGGACCCCGAAGGGCCCGTTCGTCACGCAGAATATATGAATTCTTGACTTATTCCGTCAAGAATATCGGCGTCTCAGTCGGCCGCCCCCAAGGAAGGCGTCAGCGAGGATCTGTCAACCACGTGGATGGTGTGGATTCCGCATTCTGTCTTGGCCGACCCGGCCCAGCGCCCGGCCCGCTCATCGTCAGAATCGTCCACTGCCGAGGTACACGGCCAGCATCCAATGCTCGGGTAGCCCTGGTCCATCAACAGATTATAAGGGGCCTCGTGCTCAAGAATGTAATCCCACACGCGTTTGCGATCCCAGAGAGCCATAGGATTGATTTTAGCGACCCGCCGATCGCCCAGCTTCGGGAACGATGAGAGCACGTCTACGTGACTTCGCGTCTCTGACTGGTCGCGGCGAAGACTCGTCACCCATCCAATTCACCGAGCTTTCTGTGGAGAGGCTCCACTTTCCTCAGGTAGCAGCACTGGTCGGCGTCCCGACGGTAAAGCTCCTCCCCGTGTTCGGCTGCTTGTTCTCCGATCGTCTGTCTCGGCGTCACCGACTCGATCGTGAACACCGAAAGATCCGGCACGTTCTTTTGGGCAATGTCGAGCAGCACGAGCCCGGTGGCACCGAAAGCCGTCCCCATAGCGACCCGGTCACCGAACCGATCCACTGCCCACCGAAGAATGTCTTCGGTGGATTTATTCTCCAGATGGGCACCTTCTCGTTCAAGTTCTGAAAAATCGTTTTCGGGCACGGTTCTCACTCAGGCTTAAATTGTTGATTAACCAGACCAAAAATGTATGGATTACCCGTCCGATGTCAACACGCCGCATCCGGCCCTCGACGCAGATCAGGCACCTGGACATCCACGAACCATAACTATTAGAATTACTGATACCAAAACACCCAAGCTTCCTTGACTTTCAGGGATTTAGGAGCTATTTTTACGAGACGTTCGTTCCGAGAGTGATACCCTGGCTAATAAAAAAAGGCCCGGGAAGGGCCTTTTTTTATTAGCCAGGATCGAGTTGGACGCTCGGCGAACCAGAATTTGGTGAGCCCGGAAGGATTTGAACCTTCGACCAACGGCTTAAAAGGCCGCTGCTCTACCACTGAGCTACG
>DJHM01000045.1:111699-120905 GCA_002433075.1 Latescibacteria bacterium UBA6620 | reverse complement strand
CAGATTCTAACTCTGAAACTGGGAACAATCCAGGGGGTAAGGTCAAAGGATCTTTGCGGAAACGGCGACATCCTGGGCGACGATCTCGCCCAACTCCACAGCCGTTGTATCCTGGTCGTTCGCGGCTTCCCAAACTCGGCTGACAACCACCGGTTGCGTGGGAATATCTCGGATCTCCCGTAAGCTCGGTCGGATGTCTCCACGGTCCAATCAGTCCCCCGATATCTCGCGCCCTGCCCTGGCCAAGGCCCACAGGCTAAAGCTCTAATTTGGGCTTTTGTGGGGTTTTGCCCAACCCCCTGAAGATAAAAGGGCCGAGTGATTATCTATTCAGAGCTGGTGCCGGGAAGGGCTGTCGTCCGTCGGGGAGGGGGTTTCACCGGGTGTCCCCAGAGATGGGGAGGAGGAGACGGAGGAGGCACCGTCGGTCGCTGATGGCGCCGAAGGTGGATTCTCATTGGGTGCTTCATCGAGGGGCTTGTGCAGGGCCTTCTTTATCAGGACTCCCGCCTTGAAGTAACTCTTTTTCCTGGCGGGGACGTAAACGATCTCACCTGTGCGCGGGTTTCTGGCGGCTGGTTTGGGCTTCGTATCCTTGACGCCGAGTACACCAAACCCTCGAATTTCGATGCGATTTCCATCGATCAGGCTCTCGCGCATAGCCTTGAAGAGAGTGTCGACAACCTCATAGGCGAGCTGCTTCTTGACACCCAGTTTGTCTGAAATTCTGAGTGCAAGGTCCTTTTTGGTTGTTGTCATTCCTTCTCCCGAACAGGTGGAACGTTCCAATGCGCGGTAATATAGATTGGGCCGTCAGATTGACGCAAGATAAAAATTTACTATGGCCTACAGCGATTTTTGCCCTTCAGTGCCTAAAGGAGAACAAATGCCCATAAACGGTCTGAGTGTATATGCATTCCATTGATTTTTATGGAATTACAAAACGCTCTGAGAACCTTGACCAATCCTGACCAGATTCGTTTGTTTAGGGTCGTTTTTGACTCCCGGCAACCTGCCCTCGTTGGAAATCTTCCTATGATCGTCCTTACGATTTGGGATGGACTGCGACCTGATTTCGTCCGGAACGATCTGACTCCACTTCTCTGTGAAGTGGCTGAACGTGGCGTCCGGTTCGATGCCCATCGGTCCGTATTCCCCTCAGAAACCCTCGTAAACTCATCGTCGATTGCGACGGGTGTTATCCAGAAAGACACGGAATCTTCGCCAATCGGTTTTTCGACAGCCGACTGGATAGGCTGATCGATACGGGTAACCACGAGGACCTGGAAAAGCTGGGAAGAGCCCACGGAAGGGTACTCGCCAGTCCTACGGTCGCTTCTCGCCTCCGAGAATCCAACCGGCGGGTGTGGCCTATCGTTGAGGCTGGATCGCCGGGTTCTACACTGTTACAGGACCCTGAGGACCCAGTCTGGTTGATCAACGCACGCGGGGTTGTCTATCCGACCGAATTGGAACGTTCCGTTGGCTCTCTGCCGGGGTCAGATTCGAGCGGAGATGACTAGAAGGACGCGGCTTGCAGTATATTTACCGACAGGATTGTTGCGTGGAGATCCTGACTTCGGCATAATGTGGCTTTGCGATCCAGATCTGACGCAGCACCCGGCCGGGCTGGGAGCTCCGCAATCGCTGGAGGCCATCCTGCGAAATGACGATCGGCTCGGCCGGATCCGTTCGAAACTACCCGGGGACGCCATCCTGATCGTTGCATCCGATCACGGGTTCTCCACGGTTGAAGGGGAGCCGCTGGGCGAAGGATGGGTGGCCGGGCCCGGGCTGGATCCTGCGAAGACAGCGTTGGTCCCCAACGGGTCGCTCCTTTCGGCAGAAGACGTGGATGTGGGCGCCCGCTTCCTCCTGGGCGAAGTGAAAGGCGGGTGGGCAGCCTGTTTACCGAACGCGCCCAGCCCGCCGGTACGTTTTCGCACGACGACGCCAGGATCGGATACCCCGGCAGAACGCCAGATCTTTATTACGGTTATGCGTGGGATGATTCGCCGAATCCGTATGGCGCAGCCGGTCGTGTGTTCGGCCCAGGGTCGATTGCCACCCACTGCTCTCTCAGTCCGTTCGATCTGACTTCGGTATTGATCATCTCCGGACCCGACATCGGAACGGGCGTCGTCTCTCCAGCACCCAGCGGTGTCGTAGACATCGCGCCGACGGTGGCGTGGATGTCAGGCCTGACGCTGAAAGGTATGGATGGCCGAGTTCTATCCGAGGCTTTTTCGAAGGGGCCGGACCCCGAGAAGATCGTAGTGGGTAGACACCGCGTTGTGCGAGAGGCAGAGAGAATCAGCCGCTACCTCCAGTTCGCTGAGTTGGAGACCCCTGAGTCGGAGGTTAAGCGCTATCTGATGGAGGGTGGGATTCAGGAAGCCTGACGCAACTCGATCAAGGCTTCGACGAGCCGGTCGACTTCTTCGCGCTTATTGTAGATGTGCGTGGACACGCGGATGCTCTGTCCGTCCACTTCGCAGGAGACGGGGGCCGTGATGCGGTACCGGTTGAACAACGCGTGCCCGATGTTCGGACCGGACTGCGCCTTGAGCATCAACGTCGTGATCGATCCGGACATTTCAGGATGTGTGGGCGGAAGAAGGTCGATCCAGTCCAGGTCCTTGCAGACCCTCACGGAGGTAAGTGGCCAGCGTGAGGCCTCGTGCGGCAACCCGATCCTGTCCGATCTCCTGCTGAAAGGCGACCGCGGCCCCGGTCGCCTTGAAAGACGGCCAGCACATCGTTCCCCACGTCTCGGTGCCCCGCATATACGGGGCACCGTTGATGGAAGGGCGACAGCCGGTTTCGTCCGGACCCTCGGGGTTCTACCCCAGCTGACTACCAGGTGCTTCATTCGGGTTTGCACGCGGGGTGATGCATACAGGAAGCCGACTCCCTTGGGCGCGCACAACCACTTATGGGAGTTTCCGCCGTAGAAGTCACAACCGACTTCCTCGAGATCGAGAGGCGACATACCGATTCCGTGTGCCCCGTCGAATGCGATCAGGGCATCGTGCTCGTGTGCAAGGTCGGAGAGCGCCTTGATCGGGGCAATCAGTCCCGTGCGAGTCGTGATGTGGTTGCAAAGGAGGAGTCGTGTGCGGGAGGTGATCCCGGATTTGAAAGCGTCTACGATCTGATCCGGAGAGTCAGGAGGAATAGGAAGCTTCGCTTGACGAATCGACACGCCCCATCGCTGTCGCGCGTTGTCCAGGCAGTTGTCGATGGCGCCGTATTCCTGGTCGGATGCGAGGATCTCGTCGCCGGGATTCCAGTCGAGGCCATTGACGACGGTATTGATGGCCAACGTCACGTTCGGAACGAAGGCCAGGTCGTTCGCGCTCGCACAGGTAAAGGTCCCGAGACGTTTGCGAGCGCTTTCCAGGCCCCTGGCGAGAGCGCCGCAATTCCTCTTGGGGTTCCGTTCCAGCTCGCGAAGCTCGCCAATCAGGTCTTCGTAGACGATCCTGGGAAGAACGCCCCAAGATCCTGTGTTCAGATAGACGTAGTCCTCATCATAGAGAAAGCGACTACGAACGTCCTCCCAGTACGTTTCGTCTGATTCAGCCTCTCGACCCAATCGACCTCCCGTTCTCGTTTCGTAAGAGCGAAGGAACCACGGGAACGCGTAACCTCGTCTGCAAGTGGTTTCGAAGAATGAAGATCAAGGGATTCATACTCGACCTGGACGGTACGATCTACCTGGGCGACAAGCTCGTCCCAGGGGCGAGAGAGGCTGTTGAGTGGATGAGGGCGCGGGCTAGAGTAGCTTTCTTGACCAACAAACCGATCGATGCTCCGGCCTGCTACGCCGAGAAACTCACGCGTCTTGGAATTCCGACCGAGCCCGATGATGTTCTGACTTCGGTCGCGACGACCGTTGATCATCTCTGCGCGAAATTCCCTGGCGGTAGATTCCATCTGGTCGGGGAAGAATATCTGAGAGGGCAGCTGGTCCAGGCGGGGATGCAGGTCGCAGCGACGCCCGGTCAGACGGAGTTGGTCGTTCTGTCTCTGGACAGAACCCTCGACTACGGCAAGCTCCACCACGCTTACCTGGCAGCGAAGTCGGGAGCAAGGGTCTACGCTACCAATCCGGACCTTGTGTGTCCGACGGACACAGGGGACATCATCGACGCGGGTGCGAGTATCGCTGTGATCGAGGCGCTGACGAGAAGGCCCATCGATGGAGTGTTCGGAAAGCCCTCCCGTGCTATGGCTGGAGCGGCTCGGACCCGTACCCGAACACTGCCCGATGAAACCATCGTCGTTGGAGATCGTGTCGAGACGGACATAGCGATGGGTCTGGAGGCTGGTATGCGCACCGCCCTCGTCCTTTCAGGCGCAACACGGCAGGGGGCAGAGGAACGTGGTGGTTACAGACCTGATTTCGTCGTCCCCTCGATTAGAGAATTGCCACGCGTGTTGGAAGAACAATGAAATTGAATCTGGCAGGCAGACTATGGGAGACCACGCTCCGTTCGCCGGAGGCGGTCGTTCTGCACGGAGACGATGTCGATCTTACCTGCGCCCAGTTGTGGCAATCCATCAGTGCGTGCGCAGCGCACCTGGTCGGTGAGGGTGTGGGTGTGGGAGATCGGGTTGCGCTTACGCTTCCCAATGGGCCCGGTTTCACGGTCGCCTACTTCGCTACACTCGCTATCGGGGCGGTGGCCGTTCCC
Organism: Latescibacteria bacterium UBA6620; assembly: GCA_002433075.1. Lineage (GTDB taxonomy): Bacteria > Latescibacterota > UBA2968 > UBA2968 > UBA2968 > UBA6620. The sequence goes on along the minus strand of DJHM01000045.1, from coordinate 116,205 downwards.
TTGAATCCACTGCTGACCGCCACGGAAGTGAGGCGATTACTCCTCCACGCCCGGCCGCGCGTGCTGATCCAGCGAGGCGTAACCGGCGCGGATACGGTGGAGGACGACATCCCAGTCGTCGACGTGCAGGGTGCGTTGAAGAGCGCTCCCGAGGCCATCGTGCCCGCTTCCGTTAGAAATTCCGATACGGCCGTCATCCTGTACACATCCGGCACGACCGGCGAACCCAAGGGGGTTGAGCTTACTCACGAGAACCTCCGCCGAAACGCCGAATGGGTTGGTGAGTCCAGCCTGAGTGGGGATCGCTGGGGGAGCCACCACACCGTATTGGCTGCCCTGCCCCTGTCGCATAGCTTTGGGCAGACCTGCCTGCAGAACGCCCCGTTGCTTCACGGCGCATCAATCGTTTATCTCGACGGCTTCGATGCAGAGATCGCGCTCGACCTCGTATCACGCAAATCGGTAACAATTCTGGCCGCGGTACCATCGATGGCACAGCGTATCCTTGAGGCAGGCACTCAGAACCGTGTCTCTCCGGACACGTTACAGTGGTGTCTGATTGGAGGTGCGCCAATCGAACCCGAACTGGTAGACGCATTCGAAGCCTGGTCGGGGGCAACCGTTCTCGAAGGCTACGGGCTTTCGGAAACCTCCCCGGTCTGTGTCTTCCGTCGCCCGGACACTCCCAGAAAAGCGGGGAGTGTGGGGAGGGCGATCGATGGAGTGGAACTCGCTCTCCGGGAGAAGGATGGGGCGTTGTTGTCGTGTGGTGGACCAGGCGAACTTGTCGTCCGGGGGCACGCCGTGATGAAGGGCTACTACCGGGACCTGGCACTGACGGAGCAGACGATTCGGGACGGGTGGCTGGCCACGGGAGATGTGGCCAGAATCGACGAAGCCGGGCTGGTCTACATCGTCGACCGCATCAAAGACGTCATTCTTCGCCACGGCTACACGATCTATCCTTCGGAGGTGGAAGAGGTGTTTCGACAGCACCCCGGCGTCCTTGATGCAGCTGTCGCCGGGATACCAGACGAGCGTGTGGGGGAGGAGATCCTGGTTTTCGTAGCTCGGAAGGATACCACGCTCAGTGCGGATAGATTGCTAGCCTACGCCGCCGATGGGATTGCTTCCTACAAGCTGCCCCGGAAGGTTGTTTTCTGCGATCAGATCCCCCGGGGGGCGAAAGGTCAGGTGTTGCGGGACATCCTCGTCGGGAATCTTGACACATCGCCACAGGGCACGATATATTAGGGCAAGCACTTGTTTTTTCTTGTCTCTATGTATCCCCTGGGGGAGCCCCGATGAAAATTGATGAAGACATTCAGGGCGACGTGGCGCTACTTTCTGTCTCAGGTGCGCTGATGTCGGGCCCGGAAGTGTCAGAATTCCACGAGCATATAAAACGCCTCGTCAGGGACGGTATTGTCAATGTCGTGGCGGACTTCAGCAAGGTGAAGTGGTTCGGAAGTTCAATGCTCGGCGTGATGACAGCCAGCCTGACGACCCTGCGAAACGAGGGGGGAGACCTCCGGCTTACAGGGGTGACTAAGAAGATCGAGAGCATCCTGTTGGTTACACAGCTGGCCTCGATATTCCGGACGCTCGACAGCGCAGATCGCGCTGTGGCGAGCTTCGCTACCCAGCCTCCGGACCCCCGGCCGGAATCCTGAAAACGCTGCTGCGAACGTTCCCGGCCACCCTTGGGCACTGCCGAAGGGTGGCTTTTTTCTGGGTACTCCGTGACGAACGAAGACATCATTGCTTTATGGTCCGATCAGCTGGCCCCGCTGCTTCCGATTCTACACGCCATTCACGACAGGGACGGCGAACTGTCGGACGCAGCGTTACGAGACGTGGCAAAGGGGCTGGGACATCCCTTGGCCGATCTTTATGGCACTGTAACGTTTTACCATCACTTCTCGCGTGCTCCGCGGTCGAATCGGTCTCCTCGGGTCTGCACGGGGCCGGTATGCCGCTCTCACGGTGCGGACGAAATCCTGGTCTCCCTGGACGGCGCCGTGGCGATGCCGTGCCCCGGACGTTGTGACGATCCTGTTCCCGTTCTGATCGAAGACCGCGTGGAAATTCATCGAGATTCCCACGTAACCACGCCGCCTTCCGCCCTGCCGGCCCCCAATCCTGCAGGGCACGAGGAATGCGTATTCCGCCACATCAGAGAACCTGCTCGGGCGTCCCTGGAAGGATATCGGAGCCACGACGGTTACGAAGGGCTGAATCGAGCGCTGCAGATGGGCGCTGACGCGATTCGTGACTGCATCACCGCATCTGGCCTGGTCGGTCGGGGAGGAGCCGGATTCCCGACGGGGGCCAAGTGGACGGCCGTTGCGGAGGCCGATCGATCCCCCAAGACGATCGTCTGCAATGCCGACGAAGGGGAGCCGGGTTGCTTCCAGGACCGTACGATTATGGATTACGACCCGCACGCAGTGATCGAAGGGGTCCTGATCGCGGCCCTAGCCACGGGCGCCCAACGCGCGATCATTTACCTCAGATACGAATACCCGAATACCTATAGAATCCTTGAAAACGCCATCCGGGAGGCGGAAGGTGCCGGACTCATCGGCGTGGACGCCCTGGGGCCAGGCAACCCTTGCTACGTCCATCTTCGCAGAGGGGCCGGGGCCTATATATGTGGTGAAGAGACCTCTCTTCTCAACAGCCTCGAAGGCAAGCACCCCTACCCGCGGAATCGGCCGCCCTATCCCGTCACGAATGGCTTCGAGGATCTTCCCACGGCTGTAAACAACGTTGAAACCCTGGCCGTCGTGCCCAAAATCCTCGTTCACGGAGCCGACTGGTATCAAGGCCTGGGTCGAAGCGACTTCGCGGGCACAAAGGTGATCAGCGTCAGCGGCGATGTTTCCCGGCCGGGCAACTACGAGGTCCCCCTCGGTTTTGGTCTTCTGGAGCTTCTCGAGAACTGGGCCGGAGGTGCGCCAGATGGACGTTCTATCCAGGCCGTTACGATGGCGGGTCTATCGGGTGGGTTTCTCGCAGGAGAAGACCTGAACGTCACCCTCGATGAACCTTCGATTCGGGCGAAGGGCGGATTCCTTGGTGCTGGGGGAATCATGGTCTTCGACGATCGACGCCATATGGTCGAGGTCGCCAGAGATGCGATGCATTTCTTTGCAGAAGAATCCTGCGGAAAGTGCTTTCCCTGCCGGGTCGGGACTCAACGACTTCACGAACGGCTCGAGGGAACCCAGGGACCCCGGGAAGCGGCTTCCTGGCACGAAGAAGTCCGGGACCTCGCCGCAGTGATGAAGGCAACCAGCGCTTGCGGGCTGGGCCAAGCCGCCCCTCTGATCGTAGAAAGCTGCGTGAAATACTTTCCTGAAGACATCGACGCGCACGTACGTGCTGGAGGAAATCAGAATGTCTGATCGACCAACCCTCACCCTGGACGATGAAGTCATCGCCTTTTCGCCTGGGCAGACACTGTATGAAGTGGCCACAGCGGAAGAAAGGGACGTGCCCACACTTTGTTATGACCCCAGGCTGGAACCATTCGGCAGTTGTCGTCTGTGCGTTGTGGAGGTCGAAGGGATTCGGAACCCTGTTGCGTCCTGTACAATGCGGGCTGAGCCGGGAATGGTTGTCCGTACCGCAACGGAGTCTATCGAGAAGTATCGCAAGACGTTGGTAGAGATGGTCGTTTCCGAGAATCGCGAGGTAACCGTGGATCCCCTTCGTGGATATGCCTCGCAGGAACTGTCGAACCTCGTGGATCGGTATGATGCGGGAGCAGGCCGGTTTCGAGGCGCGCAGTCCGGGGTTTCTTTCGAGGAAGACGGTAATCCTTTCATACATCGTGATTACGACCTCTGTATTTCGTGCAATCGCTGCGTGAGGGTGTGCGCCGAACAGGAGGGGGACTATGCGATCAGCATAAAGGGGCGGGGGTTCGGAACGCAGATCACGACGGAATTCGATGGTGAGCTGAGGGACTCCTCGTGCACGTTCTGTGGGCAATGCGTGCAGACGTGCCCCACGGGTGCCCTCGCAGACCGGAAGGCAATGCGTGCGGTGGACCTTCCTGGAGAGGTGGAAGAAACACGATCTGTATGCCCGTATTGCGGCGTGGGGTGCTCGGTCGACCTGTTGTCCAAGGATGATAAACTCGTGGGCATCCGTCCGGCGATGGACGGGCCGGCGAACGAAGGCGCACTCTGTGTGAAGGGTCAGTTTGCCTTCGACTTCGTTCAACACGTCGACAGGTTGAAGCAGCCGCTGGTTCGAAGCGCCGACGGCGACCTGGTGGAGACCGATTGGGACACGGCCCTCGATCGAGCGGCAGAGGGATTCCGTTCCGTCCTTGCTCGCCACGGTCGCCACGCGGTGTATGGCGTGGCTTCCGGAAGAACGCCATCCGAAGCCAACTACATTATGCAGAAATTCATACGGGTGGGGTTCGGGTCGAACTACATCGACAATTGCAGCCGTGCCTGACACGCGCCAACGGTTGCCGGTCTGGCAGCC
>DJHM01000045.1:111166-111385 GCA_002433075.1 Latescibacteria bacterium UBA6620 | reverse complement strand
GGTCGCCGGTCTGGCGGCCACGATTGGAAGAGGCGCGATGTCGAACCCCCTGCGGGATATGGAAAAGCCCGATGTCATTTTTTGTATCGGGACGAATATGACGGAATGCCACCCCGTCGCTGCCACACGAATCAAGAAGGCGGTTGCTCGGGGGGCAAAGTTGATCGTGGCCGATCCACGGCGGATTCCGCTGGCTGAGAAGGCTGACCTGTACCTGCC
>DJHM01000045.1:78398-110864 GCA_002433075.1 Latescibacteria bacterium UBA6620 | reverse complement strand
GGCTGAGAAGGCTGACCTGTCCCTGCCGCTCAGAGTCGGATCGGATGTCGCCCTGCTGCTGGGAATGGCCCACGTGATCGCGCGGGATGGGCTCGTCAATCGCTCGTTCGTTGCGGATCGGACGACCGACAGCGACGCTTTTCTGGAACACATCACGCAGTTCACGCCGGAGTGGGCGGAAAGCATCTCCGGTGTTTCTGCCCGCGACATCGAGCAAGCCGCTCAGTGCTACGGGGCAGCCGATCGAGGGGCAATCTTCTATACGCTCGGAATCACCGAACACATTTGTGGTGTCGATAACGTGCAGAGCCTGTGCAACCTCGCCCTGATGACGGGGAACTTCGGGCGAGAGGGGACGGGCGTCAATCCAATGCGCGGTCAGAACAACATCCAGGGCGCTGGCGACAGTGGAGCGATTCCCTCGAATTATCCCGGTTTCCAGTCGCTCGAAGATCCCGATAACCAGAGGAAGTTTGAAGACGCGTACGGGTGCGAGATCGACGCTGAACGGGGGATCACGAAGGTGCGCGCGTTAGAACAGTGCGGAGATCGGATCCACGCGATGCTGATCGATGGCGAAAACACCGTCGTGACGGACCCCGATCGCGCACACTGCGAGCACGCCCTGAAGACCCTGGACCATCTCGTGGTCATCGACATTTTTCTGACAGAAACGGCCGAACTCGCCGATGTCGTGCTCCCCGCCACGTCGTGGGCGGAGACGGATGGGGTGTTCACAAACACCGAAAGGCGTGTGCAGAGAGTGCGGGCGGCCGTACCCGCTCAGGGAGAAGCTCGACCGGATTGGTGGATCGTTTGCGAACTCGCCAAGCGATTGGAGCTGGACGGGTTCGACTTCGACACCCCGAAGGAAATCTTCAACGAGCTCTGCAGCCTGTCGACGATTTATGCGGGTCTTGATTGGGATCGGATCGAGAAGGGCGAGTACCAATGGCCGGTTCCCAATCGTGACCATTCCGGCACCCCCATCCTTCACGAAGGAGAATTCGAGAACGGACGCGGCATCTTCAAGGTTGTGGGTTATCGAGATCCCGCAGAGACCGTCGATGACGAATACCCTGTCTGGTTGACCACAGGACGCCGACTCGCTTCCTATCACACCCGGACGCAGACCGGTCGGGCCTCAGGCATCGACTACCTGCTGTCAGAGGAGGCGCTTGAAGTCCATCCGGACGATGTGTCAGAGTGGGGTCTTGTGGACGGGTCGTGGTGCACGATGTCCAGCCGCAGGGGGACTGTAAGAGTCAAGGTTCTGGCAACGGACCGGTCCCCGCGGGGGACGGTCTTCGCGAGTTTCAGTTTTAACGATGTGCCGGTCAACGAGCTCACCGGGTCAGGATACGATCCCACGACAGACACGGCCGAACTCAAGGTCTGTCCGGTCAGAGTCGAGCCCGAGGTGGTCTGAAGTGACCGGAAATACCACCGTCACTCGCTCGATCGATCGGGTTGATGGCGAACGTCAATCGGTCGACGACCACATCGCAGTCGAGGAACCGCTCGAGATCCGTGTCGCTGGGGAGACCGTGGCGGTCACGATGAGGACCCCGGGAGACGATCGCTGGCTTACGGCCGGCTTCCTGATCGCGGAGGGAATCGTGTCGGACGTGGAGGAGCTGTCGCGGATCTATCACTGCGGGAGGCCCGAAGAGGAAGGCTACGGAAACACGATCGACGTCTTGCCGGCAGCCGGTGTCGTATTGCCGCTCGATCGGACGGAGGCCAGTCGTCGAGGCACTCTGACAACGGCCGCGTGTGGTGTTTGTGGCCGACTGAGTATTGAGGATCTGGAGGCCCGATGCGAGCCGGTCGAGCCGGGTCCTCAGGTCTCAGCCAAGATCGTCAGCGAGGTGATCGATGCGTTGCGCGCCAACCAGTCTCTCTTCGATCGGACAGGCGGGGTCCACGCAGCGGGTCTTGCGGACAGTGCGGGGCACCTTTTCGCCGTCTGCGAGGATATCGGCAGACACAATGCGGTCGACAAAGTGGTCGGAGGCCTGGCGTTGGGAGAATCCAACGGGCACCCCGTGATCCTTGTCGTGAGTGGGCGCGCAAGCTTCGAGATCGTCCAGAAAACGGCGGCGTCACGCGTGCCAGTCGTCGCAAGTGTCTCGGCTGCGAGTTCACTGGCGGTCGATCTCGCGGAACGGCTTGGAATCACGCTGATTGGATTCGTCCGTGGGGGACGAATGAACATCTATACCCATCAAGACCGGGTTTCGGAATGAACCAGATTCCGTCTCGAATCGACGCACTTCGGGCGCTGATGCACGACCTACGCATCAGCGCCTTCCTTGTGCCGAGTACGGACGCCCACCAGAACGAATACGTGCCTGCGTGGTGGCGCCGGAGGGAGTGGCTGACGGGGTTCACCGGGTCCGCCGGGGACGCTGTCGTCACTTTGGACGACGCGAGACTCTGGACGGACAGCCGCTATTACCTTCAGGCTGAGGAACAGCTCGTAAACTCCGGCATCACCTTGATGAAATCCGGGACGCCCGGAGTACTGAAAATGTCCGAGTGGCTCGGGTCGACGCTGGGAAAGGGAGACCGGGTCGGTTTCGATCCGGATGTACTTTCCCGGAAAACCTATAACGAACTATCTGAAGACCTGGCATCTGAGTACGTCGAACTGATTCCGGTTGAAGAGAACCCGATTGACGAAATCTGGACGGAAAGGCCTGGGGTGTCCTCCCGCCCCGTCCGGGTGCTGGGGGAGGCCAGCGCCGGCGAGCCGGTCCGGGATAAGCTGAACCGTGTACGCGAGAGAATGCATACCGAAGGCGCAGACGTTCACGTGTCGTCGTCGCTGGATGGTATCGCGTGGCTCTTCAATCTGCGCGGGGAAGACGTGGACTACAATCCGGTCTTTCTCTCGCACGCGGCCGTGTCGATGGAGTCGGCTTATATGTTCATCGCCGAAGACAAGGTGGACAGCTCGGTCAGAGCCGAACTGGAGGGATTGGTGGAACTGCGTCCCTACGGCGAGATCAGCGATTTTCTCCAGGATTGTCAGGCCCAGCAACTCAGGGTCTGGGCGGATCCTGCCGCGGTCAGTCACCGTCTCGCACCAGAGACAGGCGTTCTCTCGCGATCTCCAGTGACGGAGCTTAAGGCCGTCAAGAATCCAGTCGAACTGAACGGATTTCGTCGTGCTCACGTCGAGGACGGGATTGCGATGGTCGAATTCATTCGGTGGCTGGAAGAACAGGTTCCGCAGGGTCAGGTGACGGAGGTGAGCGCGGCCGAATACCTGTTGAGATGTCGCCAGAAACGGGACGGGTTCGTCGGTCCCAGCTTCAACACCATTTCGTCTTATGGCCCTCACGGAGCGATGAACCACTATGCGGTGACAGAAGACTCGAATATTCCGCTGGGTCGTGATTCCCTGTATCTGGTCGACTCGGGGGGGCAGTACGAATTCGGGACGACGGATATTACACGTACCTTCTGTTTCGGAGATCCGAGCCCCCAACAAGTGGAAATGTATACACGCGTTCTGAAGGGCCATATTGGAATCGCCACGCTTTCTTTTCCTCAAGGAACAGATGGCAAACAGATCGATCTTGCGGCGCGACGACCTCTGTGGGACGCGGGAAAAAATTTCGGGCACGGTACCGGGCACGGGATCGGACACTACCTGAATGTGCACGAAGGTCCGGTATCGATCAGTCCACGAAGCCAGGACGTGGCATTTGCTGTGGGGCACGTGGTTTCGAACGAACCGGGTTACTACGAAGACGGGGATTACGGAATTCGCATCGAAAACCTGCTTGCTGTCGTCCCGGACGACGACACGAGCGGGCTGCCCTTCCTGAAGTTCGAAAACCTGACCCGGTGCCCGATCGCCACAAACCTGATCGATGTCGGTCTGCTCGACGCTACGGAACGCGCCTGGATCAATGCTTTTCACCAGACGGTCGATGAAGCGCTCACGGAACATCTGGACGATTCAAGTCGTCATTGGCTGTCCGAACGAACCCAGCTCTTATAGGGAGTAAGAGATGCCGCTGTTCGACTATGTCTGTGAGGAATGCGATCACGCCTTCGAGGCGCTCGTGAGCGAGGATAGGAAACCGTCGTGCCCCAATTGCCAGAGCGGCCGGTTGGCCAGGCAACTCTCGAGATTCGCCGTCGCAGGGGCGCCGAGCGCATCGGAAGGGGCTGCTTGCGGGACGTGTGGAGATCCAAGAGGCGCGGGCGCCTGCAGGATGGGATAAAAAATGAGGCGCCGATCCTGGAAGATCGACGCCCCGGGGAATGTACACCGACACACACACTTGCCACTTATTCTATCGGCATTTTCCGGATTCGGTTTAGCACGATTTAATTACGATAGGCGAGCCACTGCGCCTGGGCCGTTCGGATGTAATGGGAGGCCCTCTGCGCGGTCGGACACCGCGTAGACCGTTTCCTTGACGTTGCTTTTATCAAGATCGATGACGTAGTGCACTCGTGCCAGTTCCCAGCCCTGCTTCTGGGCCAATGCGGCCAGGACTCGATGCAACTCCTCTGCGGTCGTTCCGAATTTTACGGCGATGCGTTCCATTCTCTTCCCTCCACGCAAGAGTACTTCGTAAAGGTCTGAAGACCCCGAACACCTGTCAAGCCCCAACAGAAAAAGCCCCATCCCTGGGGCTTTTTTCTTTTTCCGACCGAGCGGACCGACTCGTCCTTGAGCGGTGTATGGCCGCGTTAGAGGAGGGAGAGCACCCCCGCAGCCTGGACGTTGGCCTGCGCAAAGACCGAGAGCCCTGTTTGGTTCAGGATCTGGCTTCTGGCGAGTGCTGAGAGCTCGCGCGCCACGTCGGCATCACGGATCGTGGTTTCGATGCTGTGGACCGCCCCGTTATCAGGGCCGACCTGGAAGGTAGCGCCCGTCCCACTCTCTATTTCAAGGACCAGCCCGTTGAGATCTCCGTCCCGATACCCGTCTGTTGCTGGATTGATCCCCTCGGCCGGTTTCTGACCGCCCAGCTGCAGCTGTATTCCGAGACGATCGAAGTTCGCGAGAATCGAAGAGCCAGAGGCCACGACGCCGCCAACCGCATCGGTGTCGAGCGCTGCGCCGATGGCGAGAGTCTGGGTTACGGTTCCGTTGCCTAAAGTGATGCTTCGGTCGCCTGCCGTGTCCGCGAAGAGGTAGGTGGCTGTCTGGGCGCCAGAAATCTGGGTTGTAATCAGTCCCGTGGTGGGGGAGGCGAGGGCGGTTGAAACGGTCACATCGGAGCTGACTGCGTTTCCGAATCCCGTCAGGAGAGAGGTAATGTTGTAGCTGGTCACCTGGGCAATGCGGTATGGAGAGGCTCGGGAAATTGTGGCCCCGGGGCCATAATTTGGAGGACATCCCTGGGGTTGGGACTGGATGGCAAGATGCCGAAACTCTACGGCAAGATAGTGAGGTAGCCAGGCGAAAAATGGCTAAAGGGGACAAGCGGGCCTGTCGATACCTAAAACAATGTGATACCATATGGAATTTTATTAAACCGGGAGATGGATCTTCCCGGGGAGCAACAACCTACAAGGAGGTAGGATATGGGTGCACTGGTGGTTAACAACAACATTATGGCGATCAATACCGGGCGCCTTTTGAAGATCAACAATAGGGGACTCGGGACGAATCTCGAGCGCCTGTCGTCAGGTCTTCGCATCAACAGGGCAGCCGACGATCCGTCGGGTCTGGAGGTTTCAGAAGGGTTCAGGACCGAAATCAGTGGCCTGGTCACCGGGACACGGAATGCCGAACACGGCACGAACCTGATCCAGGCAGCGGAAGGCGCCTTGAATGAAGTAAGCGCGATTCTGCTCCGGATGAAAGAGCTGGCGCTCCAGTCGGCTTCTTCGACCGTCAACGATGGCAACCGCGAGGCGATCAACGCTGAAGTGGTGCAGTTGACGACCGAACTCGACCGAATCGCGAACTCGTCAATCTACAACGAGCAGGCGCTTCTGCGTGGGTTCGGGAACACAGTCAGCCTCGATATCACGGCTTCAACCGCACTTGCGTCGACGACGACAGGGGTCTTGGATGTCAAGGTGACAGGGGCTGAATCCGGCAACTACATCTTTCTGGATTCGGATCCTACTGACAACCAGATCACGCTGGGTAACGGTATCGCCACCCAGACGATCGATATCGGTCCAGCTCTGGACATCGACGCAGCGGGCGGGGTGGTCGCCACTGGATCGAGTATTGTCGCTAATTTCGACCGTCTGGGTGTCCTCGTGACGCTGTCGGGTGCACGCCCGGCCTCGTTGTCGGACCCTGCCACTGACGGTTATCGTGATGGAGAGCTCGATGGGTTGACCTTGGCCGTCGATGGGGGCACAGGGGGGAGTATTCAGGTCGGTGCGGATAACCGGGCTGTGGACCGGATCGAGCTGAGGATCAATGATCTGTCCGCCGCGGGGCCGACTCTGGGTCTGGGTGGAGTATCGATGAGCACGCTCGAGAGTTCTCGAAGTGCGATTTCGGTGCTCGACCTGGCGATCGAGACGATCGCCCAGACCAGAGGCGACCTGGGCGCCCAGCAGAATCGACTAGCCTACACCATACGGAAGAACAACATTGCGATTGAAAATATGACGGCGTCCGAGTCGTCGATCCGGGATACGGATGTGGCGGAGGAAGTTACCACGTTTACGAAGAACCAGGTGCTGGTCCAGTCGAGCACAGCGCTCCTGGCCCAGGCCAATGCAGCGCCACAGAACGCGCTGTCACTGCTCCAGTAAGTCATACTCAGAACCACCCATACCAGCGCCCGACTCTGTTTGTAAAACTCCCTGAGCTTGCCTGAAACCGGGTGATGGACTACATTTACGGCCGTTTGGAAGTCCTATTGGGTTCGGTAGAGTGAGGAAAAGATGAGCAAGCGTCTGACGAAAGGGGATCTCCAGGAAGACGAGGTTCTGGCCAGTTTTTACAGGGTCATCGGCTACTTCCAGGCGAACTACCCCAAAATCATCGTTGGCGTTGGGGTGTTGGTCGTAGTCATCCTCATCGCTGTTTTCGTACAAGACAACGCCACAAAGAAACAGCAGGCCGCGGTCGATGCCCTGGGACGCATTCAGATTTCGATGATGCAGGGACAGATGGACGCGTCCCTTGTCCATGCCGAGCAACTGGCTCGGGAGCACGCGGGAAGCCCGATTGCCGCCCAGGCAACCCTGATGCTTGGAAATGCCTATTACGGTGCGGGCCGCTACGATGAGGCGAATTCGACTTTTCAGAGCTTCCTGGACGAATACGGATCCGAAGGCCCGGATGGATACGGTGCCTGGGTGAGCCTGGGTGCGTGTATGGAACAGCAACAGAATACTCTGGCTGCCGCCCAGCATTACGCGCAGTTCGCGCTCCAGCATACCGATTCGCCGTATTCACCACTTGCATTGCTCGAGGCTGCGAGAGCGTTCGAGGAGTCGGGAAATCGAGAGCAGGCAATCCGGGTTTTGGCTCAGATTACGACTGATTATCGCGACGCTCCTGTTAGGCGCGAGGCGGAAGCCCAATTGCGGGTGCTCGGGGCATCCTGAGGCTTGCCCGCGGACTATTCCGGCATAAGATACATTATGTAAACTCAAGCCCGGCCGATGAGGTCGGGCTATTTTTGGAGGTTTCTGTGTCTGAACTTCGCCGTACTTCCCTCTTTGACCGTCACGTTGCCGCCGGCGCACGAATGGTGCCATTCGCGGGTTGGGAAATGCCGGTACAATACTCGGGGATACGGGACGAGCACTCAGCAGTGCGTTCACGGGCAGGTCTATTCGATGTCTCGCATATGGGACAGCTGGAATTCCTGGGTGAAACGGGTGAACGAGCACTACAACGGTTGACGTCGAGCGATGTTTCGTCGCTCGACGTTGGAAAATGTCAGTACAGCTTTTTCGTTGACGAGGCGGGCTGTACGGTCGATGACGCGATGATCTATCGTGTGGATGAAGAGATGATCCTGGTCGTCGTGAATGCATCGAACGTCGAGAAGGTTGACAGCCATATTCGGGGGTATCTGTCTGCAGAAGAAAAAGATGTGGTTATCAATGCCAGCGATTCCTGGAACCTGCTTGCCCTCCAGGGACCAGATACAGGTTCGATTCTAGCTGGAGCGGGTGTCAGTTCGGCCCTGTGCTCCCTATCCTTCCATTCTGTCGCTCGTGGTGACGTTCTGGGGGTCCCTGCGTTGGTGGCGGCATCAGGCTATACGGGTGAGAACGGGGTTGAATTGTTCGTCAAGGAGGCCCTGAGCGTTGTCTGGGATGGTCTGGTCGATGCGGGCTCCGATGGTCTGGCTCTGTGCGGCCTGGGTGCACGAGACACGCTCCGGCTGGAGGCGTCTCTGGCCCTATACGGGCACGAGCTGGACGAACAGACTTCGCCGATCGAGGCAGGTCTTGGGTATGCAGTATCGGAGGGAGACTATGTGGGCGCAGAAGCGCTCAGGAAACAGAGGGCGGACGGGCCGGGGAAGCGTCTGGTTTCGATGGTGCTGGAGGACAGGGCCATACCGAGGCAAGGCTGTGTGATCGAGACGACCGATGGGCAGGCCGTGGGAGCCGTGACGAGCGGAACGATGGCCCCCTGGCTCAAGAAGCCGATTGCGATGGCTTATGTTGAGCCAGGGAACCACAAGGTTGGAAATCGCCTCGTCGTGGACGTGCGGGGGCGAAAGGCATCCTGTCGCGTTGTTCGCCGCCCATTCTACAAGCGCCCCACAACCTGATCCTGCCTGATCTTACACGACGATGTTCACGAGGCGGTTGGGGACGACGATCACTTTTTTCGGATTGGCGCCCTCCAGATGTCGCTTCACGTTATCCTGTTCGAGGGCGAGTTGCTCGACTTCCTCCTGGGTCGCATCGGGCGAAACCTCGAATTTCGCCCTGACTCTGCCGTTGATCTGCACAGGCATCTCGATCGTCGAGGGTCTGGCCAACTCGGGATCCCACTCGGGCCACGCCTGGTCGTGGACACTGTAGTCTCCCCCGCCCTGTTCCCACAGTTCCTCTGCGAAGAACGGCGTCATAGGCGCGAGCAGCAGAATCATCGTCCTGCGAGCCTCTTCCCACGCCTCCGTCCCAAAACATGCGTCCGATTTGGCCTTCTGTAGCCCGTTGGCAAATGTCATCAGCGCAGCAACAGCTGTGTTGAAGCTGAAAGTATCGATGTCCTCCGTGACCTTACGGATGGTCTGATGGGTCAGTCTGCGTAATTCCTGTCCATCTCCGCCATCTTTATCCGTCGCCTCAGGGGGATCGATCAGGAGGCCCCACGTTTTGTTCAGGAAGCGGGGTGCTCCCTCCATACTCGCCGAATTCCACGGCGCACCCTGATCCCATCGGCTGATAAACATCAGATACAACCTGACAGCATCGGTCCCGTAGTCCCCCACCAGCTCATCGGGGCTGACGACGTTCCCCCGCGATTTGCTCATCTTCTCTGAATCTTCGCCCAGAATGATCCCCTGGTTGAACAGCGATAGCATCGGCTCGTCATCCTCCACGAGACCCATATCGCGCATCGCTTTCGTGAAGAAACGCGTGTAGAGCAGGTGCATTGTCGCGTGCTCGATGCCCCCCGTGTACTGGTCTACGGGAAGCCAATAGTCGCCCTCCTCGGTATCGAACGGGCCCGAGTCGAAGTCAGGGCTCAGGTATCGGTACTGATACCACGAAGAACAGATGAACGTGTCCATCGTATCGGTTTCGCGTGTCCCTGGCTCTCCACACGCTGGGCAGGCCACGTTTCTGAATCCCTCGTGCAGTTTGAGCGGGGACTCCCCGGTGGGCAGGAATTCGGCATCGGATGGCAGCAACACGGGCAGGTCTTCTTCCGGTACCGCTACGAGTCCGCAGCTCGGGCATTCGATCATCGGGATCGGGCAGCCCCAGTAGCGTTGACGCGAGATCAGCCAATCCCGAAGCCGGTAGTTGGTCCGTTTTTCGCCGATCCCCTTTTCCTGGAGCCGGTCGGCCACAGCACCCCAACCAGCTTTCGACGACAGACCATCGAACTCGCCTGAGTTCACCATCGTTCCCTGGCCGATGTAGGCCGTCTCCAGGGGCTTGCCGTCCCATCCCTCAGGCGCTATGACGACCGGAATGTGAATGCCGTAGCGAGTGGCGAAATCGAAGTCCCGATCATCGTGCGCGGGTACGGCCATAATCGCGCCTGTTCCGTAGGTGGTGAGAACATAGTCGGCGACATAGATGGGTACGCCTTCCCCCGTGAAGGGGTGTACGGCGTGGGCCCCCGTGAACACGCCATCCCGTTCCTTTTCTGTCGAAAGCCGTTCGATTTCCGTCTGGCGAGACGCCGCTTCTCGATAGGCTTCGACTTCGGCCTTCTGGGATTCGGTCGTGATGGTGTCAACAAGGCCGTGTTCGGGCGCCAGGACCGCGAAGGTCACTCCGAAGATGGTGTCGGGCCGGGTGGTGAAGACCCTAAAGGAATCTTCGTGGCCGGCCACCTGCATTTCGAACTCCACTCCCTCGCTCCTCCCGATCCAGTTCGTTTGCATCGCCTGAACGCGATCGGGCCATTCGATCCGGGAGAAGTCGAGTAGTTCCTCGGCGTAGTCGGTGATCCTCAGGTACCACTGATTGAGGTCCTTCTTGATTACAGGGGTATTGCATCGTTCACAGTGTCTGTCCTCACCCCAGACCTGCTCTCGTGCCAGCGTGGTGTTGCACTGGGGACACCAATCGACGGGCGAAAGTTGCTTGTAGGCCAACTCATTCTTGTAGAACTGGAGGAACAGCCACTGTGACCATCGATAGTATTCGGGGGCGCAAGTGACGGCTTCTCGCTTCCAGTCGAACATCGCTCCCATCGACTGGATCTGCCTCCGCATTGTGTCGACATTTTTGTAGGTCCAGCTCGCCGGGTGAATGTTGCGTTGGATGGCAGCGTTCTCGGCTGGCAGACCGAAGGCGTCGAACCCGATCGGGAAAAGCACATTGTAGCCACGCATTCTCATCCAACGGGCTCGAACATCTGACGGGGCCATCGCGTACCAGTGACCGATGTGAAGATCGCCCGAGGTGTACGGAAGCATCGTCACGGCATAGTGCTTCGGCTTACTTTTGTCGATCACGCTGCGATAGATGTCGGATTCCGTCCATCGCGTTTGCCACTTGTCTTCTGCAGATTTAAAGTCGTAGTCGCTCATTTTAGTCGTGCCTTGGCGTGAAGAGATCTCGTGTAAGTCCTGCGTCAGGGCGTGAGGCGTTGGAGCATCCTCGGGAACGGAATGGTCTCCCTCACGTGCCTGAGGCCACAAATCCAGGCGACTGTTCGTTCAATGCCCAGCCCGAACCCGGCGTGCGGCACGGATCCGTATCGACGCAGGTCGAGGTACCAGTTGAAGGGTTCCTCATCAAGATCGTGTTCGGCGATTTTTCGCCTGAGTTCCTCCAGATCATCCTCACGCTGTCCCCCCCCCACGATTTCTCCGTACCCCTCGGGGGCCAGCACATCCATACAAAGCGCCACACGGCTGTCTGCCGGGTCTGCCTTCATATAGAAGGCTTTGCAGGCCGCCGGATAGTGATGAACAATGACGGGACGGTCGAAGGATGCCGCCAACACCGTTTCTTCATCCCCGCCAAAATCTTCCCCCCAGGGATGATCCACACCCTTCTCCTTCAGAAGGTCCACGGCTTCTGTGTAGGAAATACGAGGGAAAGGCTTCTGGGTTCGCTCGAGGGCCTCGACGTCTCGCTCGAGGGCTTCCAGGTCCGCTCGATGACGATTTAACACGCGTTCTACGATAAAGGAGATAAAGTCCTCGGCGAGGTCCATATCCCCGTCCAGATCCATATAGGCCACTTCGGGTTCGACCATCCAGAACTCGGTCAGATGTCGTCGGGTCTTCGACTTCTCCGCCCGGAACGTTGGACCGAAACAATAGACTTTCCCGAAGGCCATCGCCCCGGCCTCAACGTAGAGTTGGCCGCTCTGCGTCAGGTAGGCGTCCTCCCCGAAGTAGTCCGTGGCAAAGAGGGTCGTCGTGCCCTCACACGCATTGGGTGTGAAGATGGGTGCGTCGATGAGTGTGAACCCGTTCGTGTCGTAGTAGTCGCGACAGGCAGCGACGATCGTGCTCCGGATCGTGAGAATCGTGTGCTGCCGGGACGATCGGAGCCAGAGGTGACGGTGATCCATCAGAAAGGCCGTACCGTGTTCTTTGGGCGTGATCGGGTAGGGCTCGGCCTGGTGCATCACTTCGAGGGCTGAAACTCCGATCTCGAACCCCAGCGGGGATCTCTCATCCTTACGAACCTCTCCCGTGACTCGAATCGCGCTTTCCTGGGTCAGGTGTCCGGCGGCTTCGAAAACATCCTCTTCGACGTCTCCCTTGAAGACCACGCACTGGATGACGCCCGTCCCGTCACGCAACTGAAGGAAGTGGAGCTTTCCACTCGATCGTTTATTGTAGAGCCACCCTTGAAGAGTGACTGTCTCGCCGTACGAAGACGCGATCGTGCGAATGTCTACCCGCTCTAGCATTGTACGTTCACCTTGGTCTATCCTGGCTGGATAAGTCGTGGGCTACCCTGGCCCCACGGTGATTTGGTGCATTCTGGGAGTGTCAACGAGCGCCTGGCACGCCTCCCAGACACCGGCCAGGGTCACCCGGTCGATGTGCCGCAAAGCCGTCTCGGGAGCGTCGTAGCGATTCAGGTAGATCTCGTCACGGGCCAGGTTGCTCATCCGGCGGTTCACGCTCTCGTAACCGAGGATGAGCTCTCCCTTCAGCTGAGCTTTTGCACTGTCGAGTTCGACCGGGGTCACGCCGTCCCGCTTGAAACGAGTGAGCTCGTCCCACACGACGTCGACTGCACCGTCAAGCCGAGTGCGGTCGCAGGCCATATAGGTCCCGAAGAGGCCCGTATCCTCGAGCAGTTCGAGATATGAATAGACAGAATACGCCAGCCCCCTCTTCTCGCGGATTTCCTGGAACAGACGGGAGGTCATTCCCCCTCCCAGGACGGTATCGGCGACAAGTAGATCGTACTGTCGCGGGTGGTCGTATGGCCAGGCCGTTGTGCCCAGGCAGAAGTGCGTCTGATTGATGTCACGTGGGTAATGCCTCACCACCCGCTCGGCGCCGGAAGGGGCCCGGCGTTCCGGCCTCGACAGAGACACCAATTCCTTCTGAAAGAGACGATCGGCCAGCTCCACGATCTCGTCGTGGTCGACGTGTCCCGACGCGGAGAGCACCATATTGTCCGGTCGATAGTTCTGGCCGACGAACTGCTTCAGCCGATCGGCTTCTATCGTCCTCAGGCTCTCGGGAGACCCGAGAATCGGTGCACCCACCGGGTGCTCACCCCAGACGGACTTTGCGAAGAGATCGTGAATCAGATCTTCGGGCGTGTCCTCAACGCTCTGAATCTCTTCGAGCACGACCCGCCGTTCCTTCTCGACTTCGTCGCGGTCGAATTGTGCGTGGAAGACGAGGTCGGCCAGGAGGTCGGCGCCGGTTCGCCAGTGTTCGTCAAGGCACCGGACGAAGTAGCAAGTCACGTCCCGGCTCGTGAATGCGTCGAGGCTTCCGCCGAGGGACTCGATATCATTCACGATCTCGAACGCATTGCGCCGGTCGGTGCCCTTGAACACGCAATGTTCGACAAAGTGGGCGATCCCGTGTTCCTCCGGGATCTCGTCCCGCGTTCCCGCGCGAACCCAGATTCCGATCGAAACCGACCGAACGTGATCGAGCGTTTCCGACACGACTGTGAGGCCGTTGGCCAGAACGGTTCGGCGAAATGTTCCTGCCAGCATATTGACTGTCCCGAAAAAGAAAGGACGACCGGAAGGAAGCCGGTCGTCCTTTCGTAACCCCTGTGTTTCCGGACCGAATCAGATCGGCCAAATCCGTAGGATCGACTCGTTACCGACGATCTCCCTTGCCGCCGCTCTCTTTTTCCCCCCCGCCATCGGCAGGAGGGTCGAGAAGCACCTTTCGGCTGAGTCGGATCTTGCCCTGATCGTCGATGCCGATCACCTTGACCTTTGTCGAGTCACCTTCCTTGAGCACGTCCTCGACCTTACGGACTCGATGGTGCTCCAGTTCGGAGATATGGCAGAGGCCGTCTTTCCCGGGCAGGATCTCGATAAAGGCGCCGAAGTCCGTCACCCGCTTGACGGTGCCTTCGTAGATTTGTCCCACTTCCGGGTCCTCGACGAGCGCGCGGATCATCGCCATCGCAGATTCGCCCGCTTCGGCATCGACGGACGTGACCGTAATCAGACCGTCGTCGTCTACGCTGACCGTGACCCCCAACTCCTCGATCGAGCGGATGGTCTTCCCGCCTGGGCCGATGACGATCCCGATCTTCGATTGATCGATCTTGATCGACTGGATTAGAGGGGCGAATCGTGACAGCTCCTCACGAGGTGCCGGGATCGCTTCCTGCATCTTGTCGAGGATGAAGTTCAATGCGCCTCGTGCCCGGTTGAAGGCTTCCTCGAGGATCTCGAAACTCACACCGCCGATCTTGATGTCCATTTGGACACCGGTCACTCCGTCGGCCGTTCCCGTGATCTTGAGGTCCATATCGCCGAGATGATCCTCGGCGCCCAGGATGTCCGTCAAAACCTCCCACTCGTCACCTTCAATGATCAGGCCTACACCCGCTCCGGCCACCGGACACTTGATTGGCACTCCGGCGTCCATCAGGGCAAGTGAGCCTCCACATACGGTCGCCATCGAGGACGAGCTGTTCGATTCGAGGATTTCGGACACCACGCGAATCGTATAGGGAAAGTGCTCCTCGGCCGGTACGACCGGCTCGATCGCTTTCTCCGCGAGTGCGCCGTGGCCGATGTCTCTCCGGCTCGGGGCCCCGGGGCGTCGCACTTCACCTACACTGAACGAGGGGAAATTGTAGTCGAGCATAAAGCTCTTGAACGACTTGCCCTCAAGATCATCGACCATCCGGGTGTCCATCTTGCTGCCGAGGGTCGTGATACACAGCGCCTGGGTCTGGCCACGCGTAAAAATGGCCGAGCCGTGAGCGCGAGGTAGAACGCCGATGTCGATCGTAATGGGCCTAATCTCGTCGATCGCCCGGCCGTCGATGCGGCGCTTCTCGTCCAGAACCATCCGCCGCATATCGCGTTTCACGATCGAGTCCAGCTCGTCCGAAATTTCGCCCTCCATCTCCGGATAGGCTTCAGCGAGGTTATCCTGGACGTCCTTCGAAAGCTGCGAGAGTGCGCCGTCCCGATCCTCTTTGACCGGCAGACGATTCGCATCCTTCACTCGTTGCTCGGCCATATCCTTCACAGCAGTGATGAGCGCCTCGTTGAATTCCGGTTCGGGCACCTCTCGCTTGGGTTTCCCTGCGCGGTCGATCAATTCCTGCTGGAAGTCGATCACGTCGCAGATGGCTTTGTGCGCGACGGAGAAAGCCTCCAGGACCTCGCCTTCCGGTATCTCGTGGCATTCCCCCTCGACGGCGATGATGCCCTCGCGGTTGCCCGAGATGACCATATCCATATCGCTTTCTTCCCGCTGGCTGTTCGTGGGGTTCACCACAAAATCGCCATCGATGCGCCCGATGCGTACGGCGCCGATCGGGCCTTCGAACGGAATGTCCGAGAGCATGACGGCCGCACTTGCGCCATTCATTGCCAGAACGGCGGCATCGTTCTCTCCATCGTAGGACACGACGGTAACCATCACCATCGTTTCGACGTTTCGGAGCTGAAACAGCGGCCTGATCTGGTGGTCGATCAGCCGGGCGTGCAGTTTCTCCGCAGTCGAGGGAGCCCCCTCCCGCTTGAAGAAGTTGCCCGGAATCCGCCCGCCGGCATAGAATTTCTCGCGATAGTCGACGGTGAGTGGAAAGAATGGAACGTCCGAAGCTTCCTTGTTCGCGACAGCCGCGACCAGTACAATTGTGTCACCGTAACGCATCCAGGCAGCTCCATTGGCCTGCTTGGCGACGCGACCGGTTTCGATCGAAAGAGGTCGTCCCCCCAGATCCATCTCTACTTTTTCTACCATACTGCTAACCTCCAAATGTTGCGATTGCTTTATGGGCGATGGGTTGAGGGGAGTGTTTCGTGTGCCCAGATAAAGCGGTAATGCCCGGAATCAGCCTCTGATGCCGAGCTGGGAAATCAATGCGCGATAGCCTTCGAGGTCCTTGCGCTGCATATAGCGCAAGAGCCTGCGTCGTCGTCCGACGAGCTTGAGGAGCCCGCGTCGACCGTGGTGATCTTTCTTATGGGACTCGAAATGGTCCGTCAGATCCTGGATTCGCTGGGTCAGCATCGAGATCTGAACCGATGTCGAACCGGTATCCGCGGGGTTAATCTGATGCTTGCCGATGATTTCTGCCTTCTTTTCCTGCGTAAGGGCCAACGGATTACCTCCGTGTCGATAAGTCGTGACGGCCGAGCAAGGCTCTAGCCTTGTCGACGTCGGTCGTGATTTGATGAATCAGTTGAGTCAAACTTTCGAATTTGGCTTCGTCGCGCAACCTGTGAACCAGTTCGAGTTTCAGCTTGGTTCCGTAAAGGTCGCCCTCGAAGTCGAGAAGGTGTGCTTCGAAGCGTTGCGCCGCACCATCGAACGTGGGCCGGGATCCGAAATTAACAACGGCGTCGAAGGTGCCCCCCGCTGTCACTGCCCTGCCCGCGTAAACACCCGGTCGCGGCATCAGCTTGGTAGACGTGTCGACTTGAACATTGGCCGTCGGAAATCCGATCTGTCGTCCACGTCGATCGCCCGGAACGACCTCACCTACTACCGGGTAGCCCCCACCGAGCAACGGTCGTGCGATATCGAGGTCTCCGCTCGCAATCGTTCTTCGAATGCGGGTGCTGCTGACCGGTTCCCCGCCGACATCCGTCGCGGCGACCGAATGCACCCCGAAACCGTGCGTCTCTCCCAGTCGCTCAAGCGTATCGACATCACCGCTCCGGTCCCTGCCGAATCCGTGATCGTGTCCAAGCACGACAGCGCTCGCACTCAAGTAACCCACGAGATATTCGAGCACAAAATCAGACGGCTCAAGACTTCGGACTCCGTGGTCGAACGCGACGACGGCAAGCACGTCGATTCCAGCTTCTTCGATGCGCCACGCTCTCTCGTCGACCGTTGTTAGGAGCGGAGGCGCACGATCAGGAGCGATGACCTGCCGTGGGTGTGGATCGAAAGTCACCACGGCCGATTCAGCACTCTGTGCGCTTGCGTGGTACCTGAGGGCCTCGAGCACGGCCTGATGGCCGACGTGAACACCGTCAAATGTCCCGACGGTGACCACGGGGTTTCGGCACGGCACGGGCCCATTGAGCTCGACGATACGCAAATTTAAGACCCGCTCGACAGGACACACTTGGGTGTGACTTCAAGCGCTCTTCTTCGTCCGATCCCGATGAGTTCCCCGTTCAGGCCTCGAACTCGGACCGCCCCACCCTCAATCGTGCCCACGGGACCTGCTGGGGTGACCGCCCTGCCGTTCGTGAATCTGTGTGCTTGATCCTCGCGGAGCACAATTTCGGGCAAATCGGATAGTGCCTCGTTCGGGTCCATCATCGCCATCTCTACGTCTTCCAGATCGTCGAGCGTTCTGCATCGTTCGATCGAAATGGGACCACTCTCCGTGCGTCGAAGCGAGGCGATGTGGGCTCCGCAACCGATCGCTTCACCGATGTCGTCCGCAAGGACTCTGACATAGGTTCCTTTTGAACACGCGATGTCGAGGTCCAGGAACGGAGGATCATAGGCCTGGACGTTCAGGGCACCGATCTCCACCTCGATTGGATCTCGTTCAACCGTCTGCCCCGCCCTAGCCAGACGATGCAGCCTCTGCCCTCTAACCTTCTTGGCTGAGTACATCGGGGGAACTTGTTGGATGCGTCCTCGATACGTTTCGAGCACAGAGAGGATCGTGTCCTGTGTTTCGGGCACGTTCTCACCCTTTGACACCATCGCGCCCTCTGCATCCATCGTGTCCGTCCGGATTCCCAGATGCAGCCGCGCCCGATATCGTTTCGCGTGGGCCGTCAGGTAAGGTGTCAGCCTCGTGGCCCGTCCAACGCACACGACGAGCACCCCTGTGGCAAGCGGGTCCAACGTACCTGCGTGCCCGACCTTGCGGATACACAGATCCTTCCGTATCCGGTCGACCACGTCGTGTGACGTCCACCCTGCGGGCTTATCGAGCGGGAGGATTCCCCACATAGTCAACTTTGCGCTTTACCTCAGCTGTCTCCGGAAGACCGCAGGTCTTCCAGGATTTTGTCGATCCTGGCGCCTTTTTCCATCGTGTCATCGTAGGCAAACACGAGTTCGGGGGTGTGGCGAAGATGCACCCTTGCGGAAAGCTCTCGCCGGAGGAACGAGGTTGCGCGCTTGAGCGCGGCCAGTGTTTCTTCCTTTTCGGAGGATGCGCCCATCACGCTTACGAAGACTGTCGCGACCTTTAGATCTTTGGTGACCCGAACACCTGTCACGGTGACATATCCAAGGTGAGGGTCCCGGATTCTCAGCCTGATGATCTCGCTCAGGTTCTCCTGAATCGTCTTGCCGATGCTTTCGGGGCGCCACTGGGCCACTACATCATCTCTACTGAATAGTCGATCATCTGGGCACGATGCTCCGCTTCGACCAGCTTGACAACCTTGTTCAGCACCTGATTGGAAAAGACCGAATCGGATGAAACAACCGCGACGCCCACAACCGCCTTCTGCCAGAGGTCGTGTGCGTCAATCTCCGAAACAGAGACGTTGAACTTCTGTCGAATTCTGGTTGTCAGGCTCTCCAGCACCCTTCGTTTCTGCTTCAGGGAACCGGCCTCCGGCAGATGCAACACAAGTCTGCAGAACCCGATGGTCACTACAAGGTCCGACTGATCTCGATCACTTCGTAAGCTTCGATCACGTCGCCCACTTTAATGTCGTTGAAATTCTCGATACCCACACCACACTCGAAGCCTGCCTGGACTTCTCTGACGTCGTCCTTGAAGCGGCGTAGCGAACCAACACGTCCGTCGTAAATGACGACACCATCGCGTACGAGTCGCACCTGACTGTTCCTCAGGATATGGCCCTCCGAAACGAAGGAGCCGGCGATCGTTCCTGCGCGTGGGACACTGAAGATTTCTCGCACCTCGACTGTAGCCACGACTTTCTCATCCAGCGTGGGTTTCAGAAGGCCTGACAGGGCCGCCCTTACGTCCTCAACAGCTTCGTAGATGACACGATAAGGCCGGATGTCGACCTGCTCACGTTCGGCGACCGCCCGGGCATTGGCATCGGGGCGCACGTTGAAGCCGATGATGATCGCATCCGAGGCGGTAGCCAACAGCACGTCGGATTCGGTGATCGCTCCAACTGCACGGTGGATAACGTTGATCTGGACTTCCTCGTGCGAGATCTGAACGAGCGCATCCTGAAGCGCCTCAACGGACCCATCGACATCTCCCTTCAAAACCAGACGGAGCTCTCGCATTTCACCCGCCTGGATCTGATCGTGGATGTCGGTCAGGCTGATTCTCCGTACCTTCCGGAAGTCCTGCTCCCGGCGCAGCTGCTGCCGCTTCTGGCTGATGTCGCGGGCTTCCCGCTCGTTCTCCAGCACATTGAATTGGTCGCCGGCCTGCGGTAAACCATCGAGACCCAGCACCTGCACGGGAACAGACGGTCCTGCCTCTTCGATGTTGTTTCCACGCTCGTCGAGCATCGCGCGAACGCGGCCGTTGTAGAGCCCGGTGACGAAAGCATCGCCGACTTTGAGCGTCCCCTGCTGTACGAGCACCGTAGCCACGTTACCACGCCCTCGATCAAGTCGGGCTTCCACGATTGTGCCCTTGGCTTGACGATCAGGGTTCGCTTTCAACTCCAGAATCTCGGTTTCCAGCGCAAGCAGGTCGAGAAGGCTATCCACGTTCTGACCGGTCATCGCAGAAATCTCGATCGACTGCACCTGGCCCCCGAAATCTTCAACCAGTACGTCGTGCTCGGACAGTTCACGTTTGATCTTGTCTGGAATGGCCGTGGGCAGGTCAACCTTGTTGATCGCTACAAGCAGCGGCACGTTGGCTGCTTTGGCGTGATCGATCGCTTCAATCGTCTGCGGCATCACACTGTCGTCCGCAGCGACGATCAGGACGACGACGTCGGTGACCTGGGCGCCGCGTGCACGCATCGCCGTGAAGGCTTCATGGCCGGGGGTGTCGAGGAAGGTAATCATTCGCCCACCGGGCAACTCGACGTGATAGGCGCCGATGTGCTGCGTGATGCCGCCCGCTTCGCCGGCGACCACGTTGGCGCTGCGAACGTAATCCAGCAGCGAAGTTTTTCCGTGGTCGACGTGACCCATAATCGTCACGACCGGAGGGCGCGGCTTCAGATCTTCCTCGGCCTCCTCTTCCACCTCTTCGACGATATCTTCGGCGAATTCCTCCAGTTTTTCGACTTCAAATCCGAACTCGTCCGCGACGAGCTCAATCGTGTCCATATCCAGACGTTGGTTGATCGTAACCATCACGCCCATTTGCAGACACTTGGTGATCACTTCAGTCGGTCGGACATCCATCAACTCGGAAAGCTCGCCGACGGTCGTGTATTCGTTGACTTTGATCAGGCCTGCGTCCAGCTCGTCCTCGGCGCCCTCCTCGTCGTCCCTTCGTCGCCGTCGTCGACGGGGAGCGGCTGTGGACATCTGAGCCATCGTTCGACGAACGCTTTCAGCGACCTCTTTCTGGTCGACCGCCGGGCGGCCACGTCGCCGTCGTTTCCGCTTACCTCCTTTTTCAGCGTCCGGGGGCGGCTGTTGGGCCTCCGGCTCGGGGGAGGGTGCTGGCTTGGGTCGAGGAGCGCTCTTTCTTCCCCTTGGCTTGTCCTTCGGGATCTCGACGACCTCGAGCTCCGTCGGCTCGGCGACGGCTTTGGCCTTTGCCTTTTTCGGTTTCTGCGCTGGTGCCTCGGTCTCCGCGCGCTGTCGGGCCTGGTCCGACTTTCGCTGCATCTCTTCCCGTGCGGCACTGCGTTCCTCTTCGAATTTCTCCTGGACCTTCGCGACCATCTCGTCGGTACAGACGGCCATATGGTTCTTGACTTCGAACCCAAGGCCCTGGATGACGTCGACCATCGCGACGCTGGAGAGATTGAATTCTCTCGCGACTTCGTAGATGCGCTTCTTCTTTGGTTTGGCCGCAGCCTTCTCTGCTTTTTTGGTCTGGTTTGCCAAGGTCCGGATCACCTCCTCGTCAGCATTGGAATCGTTCGCTCGCCCTCTAAATCAGAGGTCAGGCTCCGTTCTGTTCGTCGATCTGCTCCACGGGTTCTGCGTTTTCCTGCGATCCATTCTCCGGTGCTTCGGCCGCCGAATCATCCTGCGGGGAGGATGGACCTGTTACATTGGATTCTGCCACCACCGACTCTTCCACTGCAGGCGAATCATCGGATTCGAGTGAAATGCTGGTCGTGGCTTCGTCGGAGACCGCAGAGTCGGTCTCTGTGGACGTCTCTTCTGGCGGCCCGTCCTCCACACTCTCCACCCCCTCGTC
Source organism: Latescibacteria bacterium UBA6620 (assembly GCA_002433075.1). Lineage (GTDB taxonomy): Bacteria > Latescibacterota > UBA2968 > UBA2968 > UBA2968 > UBA6620. The sequence continues at coordinate 89,318 of DJHM01000045.1, read as the reverse complement.
TGTCGATTCCTTGTTTTCGGCCGCGAGGGCTTCCTCGCCAGCGGCAGCTTCTGCCGCCGCCGCCTCGGCTTCGGCGCGTTTGGCAGCCCTAGCCGCCTCCTTGGCCTCTGCTTCTGCACGAGCCGCTTCTTCGGCTTCCTGCTTGATCCTCACTTCCTCCCGGTACGCCTCGACCTCGGTTTCCACTAGCTCTCGCGAAGCTTCCTGGATCTTACTGGCTGTCGCTTCTCCTAGACCCGGCACCGTAGTCAGTCGATCGAGGGGCACCTCGATCAGGTCGTTAGCAGTCTGGACGCCGTATTCCTGTAGACGATCCCGCATAACCTTGCCGATGCCCTCCACGTCGGCCAGCCGAACGATGGTCGCCTCTTTCTCTGCCTGGATCTCGGCGTGCCTGGACTCCGTCAGGATGTCGACCTTCCACCCTGTGAGTTGTGAAGCCAGGCGTGCGTTCTGGCCTGATTTCCCGATGGCCAGAGAAAGCTGATCGTCGTCAACGATTGCGGCCATCTGTTTGTTACGCCGGTCGACCACGACACGCTTGATCTGCGCGGGGCTAAGGGCGCGAGACAGGAAGATCGCCTCATCATCGGTCCACGGCACAATGTCGATCCGCTCGTTGCTGAGTTCCCGTACAACGGCCTGAACGCGCGAACCTTTCATCCCCACGCACGCGCCAACCGGGTCGATCCGCGGATCGTTCGAATGGACGGCGATCTTGGCTCTTTCGCCGGGCTCTCGCGAGACCGCCTTGATCTCGATAACGCCTTCGTAGATCTCGGGGACTTCGACTTGGAACAACTTCACCAGGAGGTTCGGGTGCGTGCGGGATAGCACGACCTGCGGTCCTTTGGAGGTGCGAAGGACGTTCACGAGTATTGCCCGAATGGGATCGCCCTGACGGTATCGTTCCTTTCGGATCTGCTCCTTGAGAGGCACAATGGCCTCCGTCCTGCCCATATTCACGAGGACGTCGCCGCGGCTGATTTGTTGCACGGTACCTGAAATGATTTCGCCCACGCGCCCCTGGTAGTCCTCGAAGATTCGCTCACGTTCGGCTTCGCGCACGCGTTGAACGAGGATCTGCTTGGCAGTCTGAATAGCATTCCGCCCGAAATCTGCGAAAGGAAGTTCTTCCTTGATCTTACCACCGGAGGTGGCATCAGGATCGATTTCCTGAGCGTCTGTCAGGTCGATCTCCAGACCCGGGTCTTCGAGCTTCCCATCCGCGACAACATCTTTTTCGGCAAGGACACGAATTGTGCCCGAAGCCTGGTCGATCTCGACCTCGACGTTGTCACCCGTGTTGAACCGCTTCTTCGCAGCTGAGATCAGACCAATTTCGAGGGTTTCGATCACCAGGTCACGACTGACGTTCTTCTCCTGCGCGATCTGCCGGAGTGCCTCGATGATTTCGTAGTTCACTTCTCCTCCTTCAGTCTCTCAGAACGCAAAGTGCAGATTGGCCTTCGCAACCTCGTCCATTGAAAGTGAGACGAGGTCACCATCGACTTCTACCATCAGGCTCGTTGCTGTAACATCCTCGAGTTTACCCACGAGGACTTTACCATTGCTGCAGACAACCTTAACGAGCTTTCCTATTGCTCTCTCGAAATCCCTGGGACTTCCAAGTGGTCTTGTTAGCCCGGGCGAGGAGACTTCGAGCGTATACGCACCCCGTATTGGATCGTGTGTATCGAGTACGTCTGCAAGCGAACGACTCAGCCCTGCGCACTCCCCGATTGAGATGCCCTCGGGGCGATCCACAAAGAGCCTCAGCATCCTTCTTCGATCGTTGCCTGTAAGGGCAAGTTCGACCAGCTCGATCCCCTGTTCGTGGAGGATGGGCTCGATCAACTGCGAGATCTTCTGGGTGAGATCAGCGGGAGCCATTTCAACCCGAACATGCCAGCTTTCTTTGTAGCCCATACTCAAAAGAGTGGGCGGCTGCCCACTCTCGATTCAGACGCATAAATATACGTGAATGCTGGATTTTACGCAACTTCATTCCCGCTCAGGGCGCCCACTCCCGGTAACGAGTGCCTTAAGCTCAACCAGCGAATCACGAAGCTCGTCTAATACTTCGCGACTCGCGGCGCCGAACGGAATCTCGCCCTGAGATACCGGGGTCTCGGGTGCGGGCTCCTTCTGAAGTCTCAGCTGCTCTGAAGCCCCTTGAATCGTGTATTTCTCGTCCCACAGAAGACGCCGGATTTCCTTGACGATCTCGATGTCACGCTCTTTGTAAGTCCGGTTCCCAGATCGACCACGCCGGGGTCTGAGGGTGGTGAACTCCTTCTCCCAGAATCGCAGAACGTGGGCTTCTACGCCCGTCAGTTCGGAGACCTCGCTGATCGAATAATAGAGCTTCTGGAGTGGATTCCGACTCACAGACGACCTCATTTCTTCTTAAAAACCAATCGGATGGGCGTTCCGCAAAGATCAAAGCTCTCCCGGAGACGATTCATCAGAAACCTTCGGTAGTGCTCGGGGATATCCTGCGGACGAGAGGTGAAAAACAGAAAGGTCGGTGGGGCCGCGTGGGCCTGGAGTCCATACGTTACTTGGAAGGGCCTTCCCCTGCGGGTGGGCGGGGACGTGGTTGCGTTGAGAACCTCGATGAACTGATTGATCTGTGGAGTCGGAATCTTGGTTCTACGGCGATCGTAGACTTCGAAGGCGATGTCGATTGCACGCCAGGCCCTCTGCCCTGTCAGGGCGGACGTGAATAGAATCGGGTAGGGACCTATAGACGGAAACCTCGCAATGATGTCCCGCTGGGTCTGTTCTGCTGTTTTGCTGTCCTTTTCGATCAGGTCCCACTTGTTGTAGCACAGGACCACACCCTTCCCGAGCCTTTCCGCGTGTTCTGCGATCTTGATGTCCTGGATCGTTACCCCTTCTTCCCCATCTACGAGAAGAATTGCCACGTCGCAGCGCTCTACACTCCTAGTAGTCCGTAAACCACTGTAATACTCGACCTCCTCCTTTACTCGCGCGCGCCGCCTCAATCCCGCCGTATCGATGAGGAGGAAGGGCCGGCCCCCGCGCTCCATCGTAAGGTCGATCGCATCTCGTGTCGTTCCTGGAATGTTGCTGACTACGACTCGCTCTATACCTTGTAAAGTGTTGACGAAAGTCGACTTACCGACGTTTGGCCTTCCAATAACGGCCAGGCGCGGTACGATTTTTGGCTCGGGAAGTGGCTCTTCACCTTCGGGCAAGAGTGAGATTACACGATCGAGCAGATCGCCGGCCCCCCGTCCGTTCAAAGCGGATACGTGCCACGGATCGCCCATCGCCAGGCTGTAAAATCCCGCCGCATCCGCGATGTCGTGAACGGAATCCACTTTGTTGGTCACGAGGACGTAGGGTTTCTCACTCTTCAGGATCAGGCGGGCCATTTCCTGGTCGATATCGGTAGGTCCGGTTTGGGCGTCGACAACGAGAAGCACCACGTCCGCATCTGAGATTGCCAGGCCCACCTGCACCCCCACAGCGTCCGCAATGTTGTCCCCCGATTCGGGCAGATAGCCACCGGTGTCGATTAACGTGAACACGCGCCGATTCCAGTCGACATCTGCGTAGTTCCGGTCACGCGTCACACCGGGAAGATCGTGGACAACTGCCTTTCGCTCGCCCAGAAACCGGTTGAAAAGCGTGGATTTCCCGACATTGGGTTGCCCCACGATGGCGACGGTGAATCTTCGGTCAGACACCGGGCACTCCATCGAACTGACCTGAAGCGATGTAGGGATGACTTCCGTGGAGCGCGTCGGCCGATTCGCGAAAATGCCCTTCGGCAAGGGCCTTAACGCAATCGGCAAGATCGTAGGTTCCTACGACCACGCGGATTCCGAAGAGGAGCTCGAGGTCATGCGGGCGGAGGTCATCCAGAAAAACACCCTCGTGGTTGACGCAATTCGGGGGAAGGACCACGACCTCATCGCCTTTCGGGTTCGCTTGCTGAAGCGCCTTTCCGATGTCCTCCCCGGCAAGGAGGCCGGAAACGGTGATCCGTGGACCTAGAAACGCGTTCTGAACGACCACGCATCGTGCCTCGATGTGGGGCTGGGAATTCAGTCGCTCGGCGAGATCAGGCAGAAAGTGTCCTCCCAAGACACCTGTCACGAGACAAAGCTTGACATCGGGAATGCCCTGCAAGGTGTCGAAAGAGGCATTGAAATCATCCAGGAAACGGCGCACCATTCCGACTCCATTTTCGACAAGCGGGAAACCGTCGTAGCCGGTCTTCTGTGGCATCTCTCTTCCTGCGAGCAGGTAGAATTCGTCCGCCGCATATACGAAATTGGAGCCCAGTCTGGGATACAGGGTGTTCTGATAATGCAGAATGTCATCGATTGTCTTGTTCGCGACTTCATCGGTTACCGGAGAGAGATTGGGGAGGTTTTTTCTGTATCGGGTCAACCCGAGCGGCACCACTCCGACGGAAGCCACTTTCGGGTGTCGCTCAGCGAGTTCGAAGACGCTCTTTTTCAGCTGGTGCCCATCGTTCAGGCCAGGGCACAAAACGATCTGGGTGTGACACTCGATACCGGCTGCGGTCAACCGATCGATCGGTCCGAGGATTTCGACGGGATCAGGCCGTCCCAACAGTTGGCCTCGGACGACTGGATCGGTTGCGTGGACAGACACGTACATCGGTGTGAGTCGTTGCTCGATGATTCGGTCGAATTCGCCGGGGTCCAGGTTGGTCAGCGTGACATACGCGCCGTGAAGGAACGACAGGCGGAAGTCGTCGTCCTGGTAATAAAGGGTCTTGCGAAGCCCCTTGGGCATCTGGTGGAGAAAACAGAACACGCACTTGTTGTCACATTTGAGAATCCCCATCTCCTCGAAATCAGCACCTAAATCGTCCTCCGGATCCTTTTCGATCTCAAACAGGAGTCTCTCTCCATTGCGGTCCACATCGAGTTCAACCGTGTGTTCCGAGAAATGGAATCGAAAATCGATGGGATCCCGAATCGGTTCTCCCCCAATCGCCTGGATGCGATCTCCCGGCCTCAGACCCAGCGACTCCGCAAGTCCGTTTTCGTAGATGGTCTTGATGGGCAAGCCGGGCTCGGCGTGGTCCAGGAGAGGCAGGCCTTCCTTGCGTGGCGTGGTGTCGGTATGACTCTGCGATACTTTATCCAAATCTCGTATCTCTTTGTGCTACAATAAAGTGGGGGAAGATTTTGTTTACTTTGAGGAACTTAGGTCATGAAAAAAACGCGGTCAAGCCAAACCGGGCTTCCGCGTTTTCGTCTCTGTTGAAGTAGTGGAGCGGGAAACGGGGCTCGAACCCGCGACATCCAGCTTGGGAAGCTGGTGCTCTACCAGCTGAGCTATTCCCGCGTGACGAGAAGATACCTGTGCCTCAAGTTACTGTCAAGAAACGCGGAAATCCGTAACGATCTGTCGTGGTGCACGTTCTGCCGGATACCACTGCAGATCAGGGCATCGGTTGCGGAACCAGCTGATTTGTCGTTTGGCATAGCGCCGAGTCGATTGCTGCATCATCTGGATGGCTTCACCGATCGGCCGTTGCCCTGCAACAACCTCCAGGAATTCCGCGTATCCGAAGGTCTTCAACGCCGTGTGCTGAGCCCCATAGCCCAGATTCACCAGATTTTCGACTTCTTCCAGTAAACCATGATCCACAATGGACTCCGCACGCCTGTCTATGCGCTCGTAAAGCTCATCTCGCTCTCTCTGAAGCCCGATCCAGAGCGCGGACCGGCGTGTTGGGGGCTGGCGGGGTTCAGCCTGGAACGTCGAAATTGGCGTCCCGGTCTCGTCGAACACCTCAAGGGCTCTGGTAACTCTCTGGCGATCCGTCGGCTGGAGTCTGGACGCCGTGCACGGGTCGACCCTGGCCAGTCGTGCGTGGCAGCCCTGAAGATCGAAATCGGCTTCGCCCTGAACTCTGGCGCGGGTTTCCTCTGAAATCGCCGGAATCGGACTGAACCCGCTGAATAGCGCCTCGAGATAGAAACCAGCGCCCCCCACCAGAACAGGCAGCTTCTCGCGCCCCAGAATCTGCTCGATCGTGTCAGCCGCACGCCGGGCATAGTCGGCGGCGTCGATCATCTCGTCCGGGTCCACGATATCAATCAGGTGATGTGGGACAGCCGCCTGTTCTGAGGGGGTCGGCTTGGCGGTCCCGATATTCATGTGACGATACACCTGCCGGGCGTCTACAGAGATGATTTCGCCGTTCAGGGCCCGTGCGACCTCGATCCCTACAGCGGTCTTGCCCGACGCAGTGGGCCCGGCGATCACGATGAGGTCCATAAGGTGGTTACAGGAAGTGCTTTTCGATTTCCTGGAGGGAGAGGCGGTAAAGGGTCGGCCTTCCTTCGGGGCTGGAATAGGGCTCGGATGTCGCGAAGAGCCCGTCGATCAGAGCCCGCATTTCCTCGCTGGAGAGGGATGTTCCGTGGGCGATGGCGGTGTGTCGAGCGTAGGCCTGGGCAACGGTATGCTCGAGGGGTTCGACGTTGCGATCGCCCAAGGCTAGGGCAGAGGCCGATTCTCCAAGGAGGTCATCGACCATTGCGCGAAACAGCGCGCCTTCCGCCCACCCGTCGATGCCGGATGGGATCGCATCGATGACGACGGAACTGCCACCGAAATCACGGATCCCGAAGCCAACGCGCTCGAACAAGGCAATCGCATCTCGAACCGCCACAATCTCCGCGAGTCCGAATTCGAGCGTGACCGGAAACAGCAACGCCTGCCCAGAAGAGGGATGCTCACGGAACCGGACGATGGCATCGTCGTACAGGATTCTCCTGTGAGCCAGGTTCTGGTCAATCAGCGCCACGCCTTCTTTGACGTGGGCGACGATGTAGGCAGAGTGCAACTGAAAAAGAGACGTATCGCGGGCGGGTCCCGTTGGGGGGGCGGGGTGAGCCTTCTTCTCTTCCCTCGTGACTGTGAGCGGCAGACCGATCTGGACATTGTGCAGATCCAGCGATTCGGTCACATACAGGTCCGAATCAGGCTGGTCGGCGACCATCGGAGGATGGGTGTGATCGGATGCGTCGGAAGGCAGGACAGGCGTAACCAGATCGATGGGCGGTGCTTGGTCGGTCCATTCAGGAATCGATGTTTCGCGGCGGAGTGTATCTCGTACCGTCTCCGCGACGAAACGATAGATCGTGGGTTCGTCGGCGAAGCGGACTTCGCGTTTGGCGGGATGAACGTTAACGTCCACACGATCGGTGTCCACACCCACGCTGAGGGCGAAGGCGGGTTGAACACCCTTCGCGAGGAGTCCCCCATACCCGTCGCTCACCGCCGTGGCCAGACCGCGGTGCCGTACCCAACGATGGTTGACCACAATGAAGTTTGAAGACGCCTTGCGTGCGAACTCGGGTCGGATCACGTAGCCTGTGCATCGAAGCCCGTCTTCCTCAGCCTCGATAAAGACGGCGTCCTTCCCGAATTCGACCGAAAAGAGAGCTTCGAGCCTTCCGCGGATGTCTGTCCGGTTCAGTCTGAAGTGATGCCGCTCGTCGTGGGCAATTGAAAGGGCGACGTGCGGATGGGCCAACGCCAGACCGGTTGCCGTTCGAACAATGTGTCGCCACTCGGTTTCTGTGGATTTGAGGAATTTGCGACGGGCCGGCGTGTTGTAGAACAGCGACTCGACGTGGACGGTCATACCGGGAGCCCGGCCGGCATCCTCTACATCGAGTACGGTTCCACCCTCGATCCGAATACGACTGCCGACGGGATCCTCAACCACCCGGGTTTCCAACGTCATCTGAGCAACAGCGGCGATGCTGGGAAGGGCTTCCCCCCGGAAGCCGAGTGTGTGGAGGTCATTCAGATCGTCGGCGGTGCGTAGCTTTGACGTCGCGTGACGCTCCAGTGCGAGAAGCGCATCATCCCGCGACATTCCACAGCCGTTGTCCACGACTCGAATGGATGACCTGCCCCCGGCATCGACAGAAATGTCGACCCTGTCAGCACCGGCATCGAGCGCGTTTTCTACGAGTTCCTTGACGATCGAGGCCGGTCGATCTACGACCTCGCCAGCAGCGATCTTGTTGACTACATCGTCGGGGAGCACTCGGATGCGTGAGGACATGTTAGTTAGAAAGAGCGCTCAGGAAGGAGTCTGCATCGTCGATGTCAGCTTTGGCGGCGTCGGTCAGAATCCGCATACCCCGATCACCCATCGAAAAGTGATCCAGGATCTCACTGCTGATTTCGGGGACCACACTGTCTCCGCCAGATCCGTACTCGAGTTGACGGCAAAGACAGTCAGCGATGTGGATGACGTAGACCAGCCGTGTATAGCGACGGGTGGCCGTCGGGTTGTGATGATGTTCGATGCAGGCCGTGTAGTTTTCGCTGAACTTCCACGCGGAGGCCAGCTGCCCCCCAATTTCTTCGTGACCCACACCGAGGAGATCAATCTCGGCTGAGAAGATGGTCTGGTTTTTCGAGGCTACAGCTTCAAAGACCGCCCTATAGTAGCCCGCGAAGTAACGGTCCAATACGACCTTGCCAAGGTTGTGAAGCAGGCCACCCAGAAAGGCAGCTTCAATTTCAGTTTGCAGCTTCTTGCCAACTGCACGTGCGATAAAGGCGGTTCCCACCGAGTGGCGCCAGAATTCCGCCAGATCCAGCCCTCCCCCGTCCTCGTAGTTGCCGAGTTTCTCGAATGCCTGAGCCGCCAGGACAAGGTTCCCGATCTCCTCCATGCCGAGGAGGGTGACAGATAGCTTCAGAGAGTTCGTCGGCTTTCGGAATCCGTAATACGACGAATTGACGAGCTTCGATACCTGGGCCAGAAAACTCGGGTCCAGCTGGATCTTTTCTGCCAGATCATCGCTCGAGGAATCATCGTTTCGAGCAAGCTTCATGATCTCAGCATGAGTGGCTGGAAAAGAAGGGAGGCCGTCGATCGACTTGACGCGGTCTTTGAAGGACTGGCCCTGCTCAGCGCGTTCCTCCGCCCCGTCAGCATCCTCGTCAGAACCCTCTACAGATTCCGTACCCAAAGATGCGGCTTCCTCAAGCGCTACCTGGATTCTTGAATGAAGATCGCTGGGACGGAAAGGTTTGGCGAGGAAGGTGCTGACTCCCGCGTTTCGGGAGCGAATAATCGATTCGGGCGAGGGGTGCGAGGAGGTCAGGATGACCGGGATGTGGACGTATTTGGGACTCATGCCGACGAGCCGGATACCGCCAACGCCCTCTTCGACCCCGAGGACATCTGGCGGATTGTCCCTCAGCAGGTTGACTGCGCTCGGGCCGTCAGGGGCAGTCTCCGGTTGAAATCGACCGGAGAGCATCTTGCTGGTTAGTGATGAAAAGCGGTCCTGGTGGACAATCAGAACACGCTTCTGATCATCTGGCATACTTGCCCTCTCCCCCAGCTGGATCCCATAATCGTGTCCAATTTAACCGGGTGCTTGGGGGAGCGCAACGACCGGATCAACCACCTGATTCGAGGAGGGTCAAGAGCTCCCCGCTCTGGGCCAATCGGGCAAGATCGTCGTCATCGCCGAGATAGGCGTCGTCCACGAAACCCTGGGGAACGTCAAACCGCCCACCTGTAAGGTCGTAGAGCCTTTGGCGCATCTCGCGTTCGTTCCCGTCGATAGGGATTTCTTCATACTCGGTGATGCCGACGGAAGTGAGAATGGCCTTGGCCCGGTCACAGTAGGGGCAGTACTGGCGAGTATAGAGTTTTAGGCGGGGCACTGTCATCGCATAAAAAAACGCCTAACCTGCCAGGCGCCGGAAAAGGTTGTCGAAGCTGCACGAATATTCGGCTGGCTTCCCGGTGGGCCGCCCTTACGCAGGTTCAAGGCGTCTTTTTTGGAGCAATCCTCGGATCGCTCCGAGGCAACTCCAACGGCAAGAATGTCGTCAAGATTGGCAGATTCGTCAAGGCCGGACTGTCTGCGACTGTGAGAAAGGTTGACGATAACGGCGTTCCTGTCTTCATTTTACGAATGGTTGATCTAACAATCTCCTTGTCGGGCCTGCGTGCCTCACAGACGCGCCTGTCCACCACGGCCCACAACACCGCGAATCTCCCCACCGATGGGTTCAGACGTCATCGTACCGTCCAATCAGAAGCAAGTCCTGGACAGGGTAGCCGGACCCGCGTGGACACAGTCGATCTAAGCCCCAAGGCGCTGGAGCGAGCGGAGTCTCTACCTGGCGCGCAGAACAACGTTCGGATCGTGTCGGAAACCGTCGCACGGATATCCGCACAAAGGGCATTCGAGGCTGGGGTCAGGACAATACGGGCGCAGGATAGCACACTCCAAACGCTCATCGACGAACTGGCCTGATCCGCGTGTCCTCGATAGGGCCCACCCTCATACAACAAGAGCGGATCCACACCCGCGTTAAGGAACTAGGCAGGGAGATTGAAGATTTCTACAAGGGGCGACCCGTTCTGGCTCTCGCCGTGTTAAAGGGCGCGTTCCATTTCGTTTCCGATCTCATCAGAGCGATAGATGGGCCCGTTGAGGTCGCGTTCATTACCCTTTCGAGCTACGGTGCCGGTACGGAGTCGACCGGCAAGGTCAGACAGCTTTCCTCGCTTGACACCGACATCACGGATCGTGACGTCCTCATCGTCGAGGACATCATCGACACGGGTCACACTCTCACACACTTGCTCAAGTCACTCGGACCCCGGAATCCTGCGTCCCTTCGAACCTGCACGCTCTTGAACAAACCGTCGAAGCGGCAGGTCGAAGTGCCGATAGACCATAAGGGCTTCGATATTCCTGACGTGTTCGTCGTCGGCTACGGGCTCGACCTCGCAGAGCGCTACCGGAACCTCCCCTACATCGCCGAATGGGTTCCCTGATCCCGGGCCTCGACGTTCGATAGCGGTTGCCGGTACATAGAAGGGCGGCTCCCCTCGAGGGGAGCCGC